>NZ_JBHTHD010000007.1:24551-32563 GCF_042675345.1 Neobacillus sp. GCM10027624 | reverse complement strand
AAAGACCTAAGTCCGGTAGAATACCGAGCTCAGGTCCTCAAAGTAGCCTAAAATATTTGTCTAACTTTATTGGGTCAGATCATAGTCACTACCTTTATGGGTCAGGCTTTTATTATTTGGGGTTCTACCTTCCCTGACCTCTTCCAAGGCCCATTGCATTTTCCATCCTTTTGAGTGTTTCCGAGGCAATTTTATTCGCTTTTTCTGCACCACGGTCTAAGATATCATCAAGTTCCTTTGATTCAATGAGTTGATTGTATCTTTCTTGAATCGGTTTAATCACATTGATTACTACCTGAGCTAAATCTCCTTTAAATTCACCGTACCCTTTGCCACTATACATTTCTTCAATTTCAGAAATCGATTTACCGTCTAGAATTGAGTAAATAGACAATAAATTAGATATTCCTGGTTTGTTTTCTTTATCAAATTTAACTATGCCCTCAGAATCTGTTACAGCGCTTTTAATTTTTTTCTCAATTTGCTTCAGGTCATCGAGAGGGGTGATAAAAGCTTTCTTATTTGGATCGGATTTACTCATTTTTTTGGTAGGTTCTTGAAGTGACATAATTCTCGCGCCGACTTTCGGAAGACTTATATCAGGAATAGTAAGAACCTCCCCGTATTTCTTATTAAATCTCTCTGCAAGATCACGGGTTAATTCCAAATGTTGTTTTTGATCTTCGCCGACTGGGACAAGGTCTGTGTTATACAATAAAATGTCAGCAGCCATAAGTGGCGGATAGGTCAATAAACTTGCAGATACGGCTTCTTTTCCAGCAGACTTGTCCTTAAATTGTGTCATTCTTTCCAATTCACCAATATAGGAAATACATTGCATCAACCACCCGGCTTGAGCATGCGCAGGAACTTCTGATTGAATAAAGAGCGTTGCTTTTTCTGGATCGATACCGACTGCGATGTACAGTGCAGCAAGACTTCTGATATTTTTTCTTAAAACTTGCGGATCTTGTGGGACGGTTATGGCATGCTGATCAACGATACAAAAGAAGCAATTATATTCATTTTGCAGTTCTACAAATTGCTTCATTGCTCCAATATAGTTGCCAAGTGTAATGGTTCCGCTTGGTTGAATGCCAGAAAAAATGGTTTTCATAGTATTTTTTCCTCCTGCTAATAAGCATTTAAATAAAAAAACCATTCGTCACCTAATCCATATAGGGAAGAATGGTTCAACGCTTTTAGTGACTATTTATAATCATATTATAATGAAATGAATAATCGTAATCAAGTCCGTTAAACATAATAGAAGCCAAGGGCGATTAACATAAGAAAGCCGGTAATGATTCCATGGAAAACAAAAGGCTTTTGATTGATTGTCACCATTTCAGAAAGAGAGGGAATTTCGGCAAGACTTCTTTTTTCCTTTCCTCTTGTTGCAGCAAAGTTAAATGACTTAGCTATAGCGTCAAAAAAACCAGTTTTAACAGTAAATAATAATAAAGAAAAAAGAAGTAAGGCAAATGAAATGTAAAAAGATATATTGATATAGCTTAACAAAGAAATCTTTTGGTAAAAAATGAGTGATAGGAAAATAATTAACAACTGAAAACCCAATGAAATTATCAGAGTATTTTTAAAACGAAAGTTCATTTCTTATCCTCCAAAACCTTGATTTATAAGGAAAAGTATTTTAAATATTATACAAAAAATCAGTGCGAGAGTAAATGATAACATAGGTTCCAGTAACCCAAATGTTTAAAATGTTATGAAAATGCAAATTAATTTTCAAAAAGTAATGTACAATTTGTTGAAAAAATGTATAATAGGGAATGTAGTAATTTTTCAGAATAATAGAAAAGGGAGGTCTACTAGTGAAGAAATCAAAACTTTCACTACTTTTAGTTTTATCACTAGTTCTTAGCATGTTCTTAGCAGCTTGTTCTGGTGGAAAAGACACTGGAAAAGAAAAGGACAATGGTGGTACTTCTAATGGTAAAGCACCTGAACAAGTACTAAATGTTTTAGAGTCAGCAGAAGTTCCAACAATGGATAGTGTTATGGCTCAAGACGTTATGAGTTTCACCATGTTAAATGCAACAAACGAAGGATTATATCGTTTAGACCCAGACCAAAAGGTAATCGAGGGTGTTGCAGACGGTAAACCTGTCGCGAATGCCGATGGAACCGTTTACACGATTAAGTTGAAAAAGGATCAAAAATGGTCAAACGGTGATCCTGTAACGGCTAATGACTTCGTATTTGCATGGAGACGTGCAATTGATCCTAAAACTGCTTCTCCATATGGTCCATATTTCATGGAAGGCAAAATCAAAAATGCTAGCGATATCGTAGCTAAGAAAAAACCTGCAACTGATTTAGGAATTAAAGCTGTGGATGACTATACTCTAGAAATTTCCTTAGAGCAGCCAATTCCTTTCTTTGAGTCATATATTACGTTCCAATTATTCTATCCACAAAATGAAAAGTATGTTAAGTCTCAAGGGAAAGATTATGCGAAGGATGCTTCCCACATTCTTTATAATGGTCCATTCAAAATGACTAAATGGGATGGCCCACAGGCAACTGAATGGGTACTAGAGAAAAACGATACTTATTGGAATGCAAATACAGTTTCTTTAAAGAAAATCAACTTTAACGTACAAAAAGACGGACAGGCATCTGCAAATGCTTTTGAAGCTGGCGAAGCAGACATTACACCAAAACTTGCACAACCAGCAATCATTCAACAATATGAAGGTTCAAAAAATCTTCTTCGTTACACTGAACCATCCATTTTCTGGTTGAAGTTTAATGAGAAAAACCCAGCATTAGCAAATGCTAATATCCGTAAAGCTATTGCTTTAGCAATTGACAAAAAAGCTTTAGCTGATGATGTTTTAGCAAATGGTTCAATTCCTGCTAACTTTATCGTTGCGAAAGATTTCGCGTTCAATAATGGTAAAGACTTCCGTGCTGATACTGGCGAATATTTAAAATCAGATAAAGCAAAAGCAAAAGAATTATGGACAAAAGGTTTATCTGAAATCGGTAAGAAGGAAGTAACATTCAATTATGTTGGTCAAGATACTGCAGCTGCAAAGGATACTGATGCATTTATCAAAGACCAATTAGAGAAAACTTTACCAGGAATTAAAGTTGAACTTCACAACATTCCATTTGCTACAAAACTTGATAGAGAAGATAAACAACAATATGATATTCTTTTCAGTGGTTGGGGTCCTGACTATGCTGACCCAATGACTTACATGGATTTATGGCCATCAACTAGCGGCCAACAGCATATGAGCTACAAAAATCCAAAAGTTGATCAGTTAGTCAAAGATGCAGCAACTACTTTAGCTACTAAACCTGATGAGCGTTGGAAAGCATTACAAGAAGCTGAAAAAATTGTGTTAGAAGATGATGCTGCTCTAGCACCTCTATACCAACGTTCTGCTAACTTGTTAGTTGCTGATAAAGTTAAAGGTTTAGCACACCATGGATTTGGTCCTGATTATAGCTATCAATGGATTAAAATTGTTAAGTAGTAATTGGTAAGTAAACGTATATAAAAGAGAGTATATTAAGGTATACTCTCTTTTTACCTGTATAAGAATTGTCGAAAAATGATGAATCTTTAATCAAATAGGAGGTGGAGGCATGGCGAAGTACATTTTACAACGTGTAATATACATGATTCTTACATTGTTTATCGTTGTCTCAGTTACATTCTTCTTAATGAAGTTAGTTCCTGGTACTCCGTTTAGTAATGCTGGAAAACTCACACACGAACAATTAGCAATTATGCAAGAGAAATACCACTTAACTGACCCAGTACCTGTTCAATATGCTAATTACTTAAAGAACATGGTCCAAGGTGATTTAGGAATCTCCTTTCAATTTAATAATACCCCTGTTACCAAACTTCTAGCAATTCGTATCGGACCTTCAGCAACATTAGGTTTAGAGGCAATGGTATTTGGCTCTATTTTTGGGATTTTATTGGGAGTTATTGCCGCGTTAAAACAAAATACTTGGGTGGATTATAGTGCTACCTTTATTGCAGTTGCGGGGAAATCGATACCAAGTTTTATATTTGCCGGACTACTTCAGTACTATGTTGCAGTAAAATTAGAATGGTTTCCAGTAATGTTTTGGCGGGGACCAGAATATACCGTTCTGCCAACCATTGCCTTGGCAATGTTTCCAATTTCGATTGCTGCCCGTTTCATGCGTACAGAGCTAATTGATGTATTAGGATCGGATTACATTACTTTAGCGAAGGCGAAGGGAGCAAGCTATTTTCAAATTAGCGTAAAGCACGCATTAAGAAATGCTTTAATCCCTGTTATCACTGTTTTAGGACCTTTGGCAGTTAGCTTAATGACAGGTTCACTTGTCATTGAGGAGATTTTTGCTATCCCAGGTCTAGGAGAACAATTTGTTAAGGCCATTACCGTAAATGATTATCCGGTTATTATGGGAACAACTATTCTTTTTGCGGCCGCATTCGTAGTGATTATTTTAGTGGTGGATATTCTGTATGGAATTATTGACCCAAGGATTCGAATTTCAGGGGGGCGATCTAAATGATTACCAATCATGAAAAAATTTCACAAGAGTTATTTGAGCCCGCCCATGTGGATGTATCTAAAAGCGAGAAAATTGCAAAGCCAAGTTTGACTTTTTGGCAGGATTCATGGTTAAGGGTCCGAAAAAATAAAGGTGCCGTGATTAGTTTAATTGTGACTGTATTATTAATTATCATGGCATTTGTTGGGCCATTAATCACACCGTATGCGTATGATTTCCAAAATACTAAACATGCTAATTTACCACCAAGGATTCAAGGTTTAGAAAATATTCACTGGCTTCCATTTGATGGTACATTGAAAAATAGACAGGGCGTAGAATTACATCCTTATGAAACAAGAAATGTTAAAGAATATTATTGGTTTGGTACGGATGGATTAGGACGAGATTTGTTTGCTAGGGTTTGGAAGGGCACCCAAATTTCTTTATTAATTGCTTTTTTTGCAGCTTTAATTGATATGCTAATCGGGGTTACCTATGGGGCGATTTCGGGTTACATCGGTGGAAAAACGGATAGTATTATGCAACGTATTGTCGAAATCATTATGGGAATTCCAAACCTTATCGTCGTTGTCCTGATGATTCTCGTTTTAAAAGCAGGGATTATCCCGATTATCTTAGCCTTAAGTATCACCGGTTGGGTAAGTATGTCGCGTGTTGTACGTGCGCAGGTTCTTAAATATAAAAATATGGAGTACGTATTGGCTGCGAAAACATTAGGGGCATCAGATTCAACTATTGTCTTTAAACATATGATTCCAAATATGTTTGGTGTCATCATCATCAATACAATGTTTTCGATTCCGAATGCGATTTTCTTTGAAGCATTTTTAAGCTTCATCGGATTAGGTTTGCAGGACCCTCACGCTTCATTAGGTACATTGATCAATGATGGATTTAGGGGAATGATTGCGTTTCCATATCAGATGATTATACCAGCTATTATGATCTCCCTTATTATGATAGCATTTAACTTAATTGCAGACGGTCTTAGAGATGCTCTAGATCCAAAAATGCGTGATTAGAAGGCAGGTGAATGGTAGTGGAGAAAATTTTAGAGGTAAAAGATTTAAATATATCCTTCCACACCTTTGCAGGGGAAGTTCAAGCAATACGAGGTGTGAGCTTTGATTTATATAAGGGAGAAACGCTGGCAATTGTTGGAGAATCGGGTTCCGGAAAATCTGTAACAACAAAATCAATTATGCGTCTCCTTCCTGAACATAATTCAGAAATTAAAAAAGGTGAAATCCTTTTTGGTGATAAGGACTTAACCAAACTTAAAGATAAAGAGATGCAAAAAATCCGGGGTCATGATATTTCCATGATCTTTCAAGACCCAATGACTTCATTAAATCCAACAATGAAAATTGGCAATCAAATTATGGAACCTCTGATTAAGCATCAAAATATGAGCAAACATGACGCAAGAGCGAGAGCCATTGATTTACTAAAGCTAGTTGGGATTCCTAAGCCGGAAATCCGTATCAATCAATATCCTCACCAATTTTCCGGTGGGATGAGACAAAGGGTCGTAATTGCGATTGCCTTAGCATGTAATCCAAAAGTTTTAATTGCAGATGAACCAACAACCGCCTTGGATGTGACCATTCAGGCACAAATATTAGAATTGATGAAGGATTTGCAAAAGAAAATTGATACTTCGATCATTTTTATTACACATGACCTCGGTGTAGTTGCAAATGTAGCGGACCGTGTTGCGGTAATGTATGGTGGGAAGATTGTCGAAATTGGTACAGCAGATGAGATTTTCTATAATCCCAAACATCCTTATACATGGGGATTAATCAGTTCAATGCCGGATATGGATACGGATGATGAAGAATTGTATTCTATACCGGGAACACCACCTGATTTATTAGAACCGCCAAAAGGGGATGCATTTGCACCGCGTAATCCTTATGCGATGAAAATCGATTTAGAGCAAGAGCCGCCATTCTTTAAGGTGTCTGACACTCATTATGCAGCAACTTGGCTATTACATCCGGATGCTCCTAAAGTTGAACCACCGGAAGCTGTAAAAAGACGTCAGCATCAATTCCCTGAAATGAAGGAGGGAAAGTAAATGGCTCAAAATGAAAAATTACTTGAGATTAAAAACTTAAAACAATATTTTAATGTTGGAAAAGCAAATGAAGTTCGTGCCGTCGATAATGTTTCCTTTGATATTTATAAAGGGGAAGTATTAGGGTTAGTTGGGGAGTCTGGCTGTGGAAAATCTACAACCGGCCGGACCATTATCCGATTATATAATGCTACCGGCGGGGAAGTATTGTATGACGGTGAAAATGTCCATGGGAAAAAGTCGAAAAGTGAATTAAAAGCTTTTAACCGTAAAATGCAAATGATTTTCCAAGACCCACATGCATCATTAAATCCAAGACTAAAAGTTGCCGATATTATTGCCGAAGGAATTGACATCCATGGTCTTGCTAAATCAAAACAAGAGCGTATGGAACGTGTGTATCAGCTATTAGAAACAGTTGGGTTAAATAGAGAACATGCAAATAGATATCCTCATGAATTTAGCGGTGGTCAGCGTCAACGGATTGGAATAGCTCGTGCACTAGCGGTCGAGCCGGAATTCATTATTGCCGACGAACCAATTTCTGCCCTGGATGTATCCATTCAAGCACAGGTTGTAAATCTAATGAAGAAACTGCAGCATGAAAAGGGCTTAACTTACCTTTTTATCGCGCATGATCTTTCCATGGTAAAATACATCAGTGATCGAATTGGAGTTATGTATTTTGGTAAAATGGTGGAGCTTGCTCCAGCTGATGAATTGTATAAAAACCCACTTCATCCTTATACTCAATCATTGTTATCAGCAATTCCTGCACCAGACCCAATTAGTGAGCGGATGAGAAAAAGGAAAACCTATGATCCGGCAAGTCATCATTATAATGAAAATGATAAGATTGAATTCCGTGAAGTAACTCCAGGACATTTTGTCCTTTGCTCAGAAAAAGAGTTTGCACAATTTAAAGCTTCAAAATAACCAATAAGAAACGATCTCAAATAAGATTATCAGATTGTCGAGAAAGGGTATTTTTCTCGGCAATTTTTTTCTTTGTAAAATCTAAATACCAATTTTATTAAGTAGCCCCTGAAAAAGGGGCTGTTGATTTCCGCTCCGGTCACTCGCTTTACGTGGGGAGGTCCTGGAGCCTCCTCTGCGCTTGCGCCTGTGAGGTCTACAGTGACCTCTCTATCCCGCAGGATTCGAGTGCCCTCCACTCGAATCAACAGGAGATTCTAAATTGATAAAATATTTTTTCAATTTAGAAAAGCAATTTGACCTTTTTCTTGCTCTTTTATGTATTGCTCAAAGGAGCTTGTAATCCTGTAAAAAGGGAAAAGAAAAGTGGTTTCATTGCCCGAAGGAACTTGTAATCCTGTAAAAAGGGAAAAGAAAAGTGGTTTCATTGCCC
>NZ_JBHTHD010000007.1:0-24520 GCF_042675345.1 Neobacillus sp. GCM10027624 | reverse complement strand
TGTAATCCTGTAAAAAGGGAAAAGAAAAGTGGTTTCATTGCCCGAAGGAGCTTGTAATCCTGTAAAAAGGGAAAAGAAAAGTGGTTTCATTGCCCAAAGGGGCATGTAATCCTGTAAAAAGGGAAATGAAAAGTGGTTTCATTGCCCGAAGGAGCTTGTAATCCTGTAAAAAGGGAAAAGAAAAGTGGTTTCATTGCCCAAAGGGGCATGTAATCCTGTAAAAAGGGAAATGAAAAGTGGTTTCATTGCCCGAAGGAGCTTGTAATCCTGTAAAAAGGGAAAAGAAAAGTGGTTTCATTGCCCAAAGGGGCATGTAATCCTGTTAAAAAGGAAAAGGGAAAAGAAAAGTGGAGCGACTGAAGCGAAATCAACAGACTTATCCTTACAGACAAAACTCTAAGAAAAATAATAATATTGTTAAAAAAGTAAATAAAAAAACGATCTCAAATAAGAGATCGTTTTTTTATAGTCATTTATTTCCGACTTCCGCCAACTTGTTTCCAGTTTGTTTGATATTTTGAAACACGGTCGGTAAATTCAGTCCGTTTCTTTCCTCCGAAAACTCTTTCACCAACACCATTTGTTATGACACCCATTAATGCTGTAATACCCACAACAAGAACGGCTACAATGGTTAAATCTGCTATGTAACCACCAATCATCGTTAACCCTCCATTTTTATTTCAAATGTCAGCATGATGAATGCTTTTGAAAATCCCCTATTTATATATTAAAAGAACTTAGGGGGAATTAAAAGACATTCTTCATTATTTCCTTTAGAATTGGGGGAATTTTTGTGACTATTTCACAGCTTGATGTATGCGTTTTCATTCTGCTTCATTTAATTGAGAATATAAATTTAATAAAAGGTTAAGAAATACTTAAGAATAATCTGTTAGAATAACAAGCATTAAGGGACGAAAATAATATTTTTTTAAACCTACAAAAACTGCCGAAAGTAAACGAATAATTTTACAGTAAATCTCAAAGTATTACAAAATTTTAACGAAAAAAATTGATAAACCATGAAACTTTTTACGTAAATATTCGTCTAATATAGTGTAGTTTAAAAAAATTCTTTAAGTTTTGACCCTATGAGAATTTTTGAAAAAAGGATACCTTTTTCAGAATCAGTGGTGTATAATTGATGATATAAATTACTTGTTTATAATTATTTTAATTATGGTGTAAGTTTACTTGTTTATAATTTTTTAAATTAGGGTATAAGTTATTAAACAGATTTTCGTTTTTCTTATAAACAGACAGTTAATTAAAGAGGAGTGTGAAGACGAATGGTAACACTATACACTTCACCAAGTTGCACATCATGCAGGAAAGCAAAATCATGGCTTGAAGAACATGAGATTCCTTACAAGGAAAGAAATATTTTCTCAGAGCCGTTATCTATTGAAGAGATTAAAGAAATACTTCGTATGACTGAAGATGGGACAGATGAAATTATATCCACTCGCTCCAAGACATTTCAAAAATTGGATGTAAATTTAGATACAATGCCTCTTCAGAATTTATTCGAATTAATAAAGGAAAATCCAGGACTATTACGCCGTCCAATCATTATTGATGAGAAGCGTTTACAAGTCGGTTATAATGAAGATGAAATTCGCCGGTTTTTACCAAGAAGAGTGAGAACATTCCAATTGCGTGAAGCACAGCGAATGGTAAATTAAAAGCCAAGACCTTCTGAAAGCAGAAGGTCTTTTTCATTTGTGATTTAAAAGGCATTTTGGTACAATAAAATGAATATCTAATAATAAGTGAAACTTCCGTTTGTATATTTTAAGTGCCAGCTAATGCGGGAAAATAGGCGTATTGATGGTTTTTGATTATTTGATTAATTTTATTTCCCTTATTGCTGCTTTTGTCATAAAATAAAAGTACAAGGATTTATGTCCTTTTTTTAACAAATCTCACTAATAATAGTCCTTTCTAAATTGGGTAAATGCTTTTGGCACTGTCTGCTTGGGGGTATTTAGTCCCTTCAATATGGAAAACGGAAGGGAGAGGTAAAAATGGAGATTGAAAGAATAAATGAGAATACTGTAAAGTTCTACATTTCATATGGTGATATAGAAGACAGAGGTTTTGACCGGGAGGAAATTTGGTACAATCGTGAGCGCAGCGAAGAACTTTTCTGGGAAATGATGGATGAGGTTCATCAGGAAGAAGAGTTTGTTGTGGAAGGTCCACTTTGGATCCAAGTTCAGGCATTGGAAAAAGGCTTAGAAATTCTTGTTACCAAAGCCCAACTTTCTAAAGATGGCCAAAAATTCGAACTGCCAATTCCGGGTGATAAGGTAAAGGATATACCGGTTGATGAGAATATTGAAGATATTCTTGATCAACATTTCAATCCAAAGCATGAGGTTGAGGAAGACTATCTGCTCGATGACGATCCCCTTGAATTTATGCTTGCCTTTAAGGATTTTGAGGATGTTATTATGTTGTCGAAGCGCGAAGGTCTGGATGAATTAAAAACGACTCTTTATCATTTTGAAGGAAGATATTATCTCTATACCGAATTTCTAGAGGATGTATTTGAGGAAGATGAAATAGACGATATCTTAAGTATCCTTTTGGAATACGGTACTGAAACACAAGTTACCATCCATCGTGTTCAGGAATACGGAAAAGAAATAATTTCCGAAAATGTGTTTTCTGAAATTAGAAAGCATTTTCACTAAAATTAGAGCCGATTTCACTATTGAAATCGGTATTTTTTAGTATTTATATACTTTTAAAGTGCAGGTGAGGACACTGAAAAACACTGTTAGGGTTGTTCTATTTGTTATAGTCATATCCGTACTTATGCTGATCTTTAAAGATCATATTAAGGGTGGCCTTTTCGGGGTATTTAGCCTATTTATTTCCTTGTCCGTTATTTTCATTGGATTTGTGATTTTCCTTGAGAATCGTCACCCCACGCAAACAATTACCTGGCTGGTTGTTTTAGGCGGGTTTCCGCTTGTTGGCTTTATTTTTTATCTTCTTTTCGGACGGAATTATCGAAAGGAAAAAATGTTCCGTAAAAAGTATTTTCTAGATAAACAAGCCTTTTTGAATGTCGAAGGGGAAAGTGATCCAAGAAGCAGGGAAAAGTTAAGTTTAATGAGAGAACATCAAGGGAAATTATTCAGGTTGGCGCAAAAGCTTGGGAACAGTCCAATCTCTTTTGATACCTCGACCAAAATTTTAACCAATGGAGAAGAAACATTCCAACATATTTTAGAAGAATTAAGAAGAGCCAAACATCATATTCATCTTGAATATTATATTGTTCGTAATGATGCTCTTGGACAAGAAATTAAAGAGATATTAGTAGAAAAAGCAATGCAAGGGGTCAAGGTTCGTTTTCTTTTTGACGCGGTCGGCTCCTGGCAATTATCTAAGAAGTATATTGCAGATTTGAAAAATGCAGGAATTGAAACGGTTTCTTTCGGTCCGGTAAAACTTCCATTTTTAAATAATAAATTCAACTTCCGTAACCATCGAAAGATTATTGTAATTGACGGTACCATTGGTTTTGTAGGCGGTTTAAATATTGGCGATGAATATTTAGGAAGAGTAAAAAGTATCGGATTTTGGCGTGATACTCATTTAATGGTAAAGGGGGAAGCCGTAAGGACCCTTCAGTTAATTTTTTTACAGGATTGGTATTATATGACCAACCATAGTTTTTTAACTGCCGAATATTTATCCCCACAACTTGATAATAAAAGTCACGGCGGGGTTCAACTGATTGCAGGAGGACCGGATAATGAGTGGAGTGTGATTAAAAATATCTTTTTTTCAATGATTGCTTCAGCTGAAAAATCGGTTTGGATTGCATCCCCTTATTTTATTCCTGATGAAGACATTTTTTCGGCGATTAAGGTGGCTGCTTTAGGCGGGATTGATGTTCGGCTCTTGGTGCCCAACCGCCCGGATAAACGAATCGTTTTTCATGCGTCACGTTCCTATTTTCCAGAACTCTTGGAAGCGGGGGTGAAGGTGTATGAATATGAACGTGGTTTCATGCACAGCAAAATTATCATTGTAGATGAAGAACTCGCTTCGATTGGAACTGCCAATATGGATATGAGGAGTTTTCATTTAAATTTTGAAGTTAATGCCTTTTTATTCCGAACGAAAAGCGTACAAAAGCTTGTCGACGAATACGAAAATGATTTAAACTTTGCTAAGTTACTTGAACTTAAAACGTTCCAAAAAAGACATTTTGGCCTGCGATTATTGGAATCAACAGCAAGGCTGATGTCCCCGTTACTATAACCAAAGCAATCGGCAATTGGCTGATTGCTTTTTTTTATAAAAAAAGGACTTTTAAATAATCAATCGAATTATATAGGTGGAGGTGAATGGCATGCTAACAGCACGCACAAAAAATGGTCAAAAAATATGTCTGGGCTATAACTACAAAAAAGAAACGCTATTATACTTTAGAAGCAGGGAAGAATTCTTCTGTCCAGTTTGTGGTGAAAGAGTTTTACTAAAGCTAGGTGATCAGAGAATGTATCATTTTTCTCATATAAAGGGGGGAGAATGCAGGAACTCCTATGAAAATGAGTCGGTTTATCATATGGAAGGAAAACTCCAACTTTATCATTGGCTGTTACGTCAAAAAATTCCTGCGGTCCTTGAATTTTATGATAAGGAAATCCAGCAGCGGCCTGATATAAAGTTTACTTATGAAAATCAAAAATATGCTTTAGAGTTTCAATGCTCCCCAATCGCTGATGAAATCTTTCAGAAAAGAACAAGAAGCTATGTTGATGCCGGATATGTTCCACTCTGGATTTTGGGGAACGAACAAATCCATCAAAAAAAGAAAAATATTCTCTCACTTTCAAATTTCCACTATTTATTTATACAACAGACAGTAGAAGGTAGCTATTACCTGCCCTCCTATTGCCCCGAAAAAAAGCACTTTCACCTACTAGATTCAATCTTCTCTTATTCCATAAAAAATGCCTTTATACTAAACCACTTTTATCCCATTGGCAAAGTAGAAATCAATTGTTTATTGAATCCGGAATGTCTGGGTCAAATTAATCTTTCACATTGGAATTATGAATTAGAGAAAGCCAATATGAATTGGGCGCTTCACCCAAATCCGAGGCAAAATTCCTTCCTTCATGAGATTTATCAGCACAATCTTAATCTTTTTCTATTACCTCCGGAAATTGGCCTACCAGTTCACTCTTCACTATTGATTCAATCTTCACCAATCATTTGGCAAACCTATTTGTATCTTGATATCTTGGCTCAAAAACAGCCAATGGACATAATTACAGTTCAAGAGGTAGAAAGGAGTTTTTATAAGAGAATAGGGAAAAAGGAAATTATCATCCGTGACCTCCCGTTAATCAAGCAGGTTCATCCTTTTACTGCGGTGATGGAATATCTTTTTCTGTTGGACAAACTTGGGATTGTGGCACAAAAGGGAAAAGCGTCTTTTCAACTAAATAGGAATATCTCCCTTCCACAATCAAATCGCGAAAGGGAAGATCGAAAGAAGGTATTTTTTCAAAAATATCAGCGAATGATTTCAAAACGATAAATGAAATATTAATGAAGGGCATAATAATAGAGAATGAAGGAATTTGGAAGGAAAAGGAGAAATATGTATAGTGGGTTCTTTTGGTAATTTGGAAAATAGAATGGAGGATGAAAGATGGCAAATGAAACTGCAGTTAAAACGCTGCCGGCTAGAAGTGAAATTCCTGTTGAAGAAACCTGGAAATTAGAAGATATATTTGCAAATGATGAGGCATGGGAAAAGGAATTCCAGGAGGTAAAAAGCCAAATCCCTGGAGCAAAACAATTTGAAGGAAAACTTGGAGAGAGTGCGGAAACTCTATTTAAAGCCCTTCAGTATCAGGATCAGCTTCTTGAAAGCCTTGGAAAGCTTTATGCCTATTCCCATATGAGATATGATCAAGATACAACGAATTCATTTTATCAAGGCTTAGATGATCGGATGAAAAATCTTTACGCTCAAGCGGGTAGTGCGCTTGCTTTTATTGTTCCGGAACTATTATCGATTGATGAAAGTAAACTTAAAGGCTTTTTAACGGAGAAGCCTGAGTTAAAGCTTTACGAGCATGCAATTGAGGAAATTAATCTGCAAAGGCCGCATGTTCTTTCAGCTGAACAGGAAGCATTGTTAGCCGAAGCAGGCGAGGTGATGGATGCTTCGAGCAATACATTTGGGATGCTGAACAATGCTGATTTGACGTTTCCATCAATTAAAGATGAAAATGGGGAAGAGGTTGAAATTACCCATGGCCGCTACATACGATTCTTAGAAAGCTCTGACCAGCGCGTCCGCCGGGATGCCTTTAAAGCGGTGTATGAAACCTATGGTAATTTCCGCAATACATTCGCAAGCACCCTTAGTGGTAATGTGAAGAAGGATAATTTTAATGCAAGAATTAGAAAGTATGAATCAGCAAGGCAAGCAGCATTAGCGGCCAATAATATCCCTGAAAGTGTATATGATAATTTGGTTAAAGCAGTAAACGAAAACTTGCATTTACTGCAGCGATATATAAAGCTGCGTAAGAAGGTTCTAGGGCTAAGTGAACTGCATATGTACGATTTATATACACCACTTGTAAAAGATGTAAAAATGGAGATTAAATATGAGGAAGCAAAGGATATTGTTTTAAAAGGACTAGCACCATTAGGGGAAGAGTATGCTAAAGTTTTAAAAGAAGGCTTTGAAAACCGCTGGGTAGATGTTCACGAAAATAAAGGGAAACGAAGCGGCGCGTATTCTTCTGGCTCCTATGGGACGAATCCCTATATCCTCATGAACTGGCAGGATAATGTGAACAATCTATTCACACTTGCGCATGAATTGGGGCATTCCGTGCATAGCTACTACACACGGAAATCACAAGCCTATCCATATGGGAACTATTCAATATTCGTTGCCGAAGTGGCATCGACCTGTAATGAGGCATTGTTAAATGATTATTTATTAAAGACCATTGATGATGAACAGAAACGGATTTACTTGTTAAACCATTACTTAGAAGGATTTAGAGGAACTGTGTTCCGGCAAACCATGTTTGCAGAATTTGAACACCTTATACATCAAAAACTTCAAAATAACGAGGCGTTAACGGCTGAATTATTGACAAAAGAATACTTTGAACTAAACAAAAAGTATTTTGGAGAAGAGGATATTGTCATTGATGAAGAAATTGGCTTAGAATGGTCAAGAATCCCTCATTTCTATTACAATTATTATGTTTATCAATATGCCACTGGATTTAGTGCAGCAACCGCATTAAACAAGCAAATTTTAGAGGAAGGGGAGCCTGCTGTAAAGCGCTATATTGGGTTCCTTAGTGCAGGAAGCTCTGATTATCCAATTGAAGTCCTTAAGAAGGCAGGAGTGGACATGACAAGCTCCCAGCCAATAAAGGATGCCTGCAAGGTATTTGAAGAAAAACTGAACGAGCTCGAACAGTTGTTGTCATAAGAGAAGGGATGGCGCTTAAAAATGCGTCATCCCTTTTTAAAACCCTCGAAATCTTTTCCTTTCATTTACAAAGAATAAAATGGTGAAAATTGATAGGAACAACAGGGGAATGCTGATCCATAATGGGAAAATTTTAAGTAGTGCAAGCAAGTGAAGAAAAAAGGCAAGGATAAAAAAAAGAATCATTAAGAAAATAGGAAGCTTCTTCATCGGAAATTCCACCTACTTTTGCTTTATCTCACTATAAGTTTATTGTCCAATTCGAAAAATATGACTTTTTGACAATATTGTGAAATAAAGCACAAAGTCATTGTTTTAAGGTACAACACCATGGTATATTTAACTCGTGAAGTTGATCACAACAAACATAAACCCCTTTGTTTGACCGTGAAAGATTTCTCCCATCCCCTTTTGTTCGTATTAGTAAAAGACCTTGCAGAACCGGAGCTGCAAGGTCTTTTCATGAAGGTGGCAATACCCGAAAAAAAGGGTGATTTCACCCTTTTATTCTTCAATATATCGCCAAAATGTCCCGTATTTAGCTGGTATTTGTTCAACTACCTGTTTTAAGAGTAATTTTTTCATTTCCTTTTCCACCTGGGAAATCGTCATATTGTAAACTACGGCAATTTCCTTTGAAGCGACAAATCGAAAAAACTTTAGAAAAGTCTCAAGATGCGGCGGGGGTGATTGAACTGGCCGTTCTGAGAGCATTTCCTCTAGGATTTGTACATATATCTCATAGGGATAGGTTCCGGTTATTTTAATCCCTTCATCTTCAACATTTTCATTAAAGAAAACGAGGGTTGGAATTTCGTGAACATCCATTTCGGAGGTTATTTTTAAATCGCATTGAAATGCTTTGGCTGCACTTTCGGAATGGAGATCCGTAATAAACTCCTCGATATCTAATCCTACATCCCCGGCACAATCCTTTAATACTTCTAAATCAGAGACATTTTTCTTATCCAAAAATAAAACTTCCTGCAGTTTACGGAGGAAACGGATTCCTGCTCGTCTTCCTTGGAGCTCGGCTGCTTTAATGGCAATTGAGACAATATGCGGGGAGTCAACCGGGTTTTCATACCAAAGACTCGAATCGCAGGACATTCCCGACCTGCTTGCGGTCTTTTCCCATAGCTCCACGATATTTTCATAATTCTTTTTTTTACTTAGATTTAAATTGGCCAGCCTGCCGCTTAGAACATGTTTAATGGAAAAATAGCGGCCATATTCAATGTGAAGCTTTTTAAGTATCGGTTCAAGCGCCCAACATTCCGGACATAAAGGGTCAATAAACATGTAAATTTCAACTGGCTTTTTTTCACTTTTTCCACATTGCTTTTTTGAACTTGAATGTCCAATTCTGCTCACTGTAATTCACCAGTTTCCTGCGTATCTGGTGTGTTTATCATATGTTGTGCAGTAAGATGCAGCCTAGCGTAAAATTCATCACGTAATGGTCCTTCCAAACCAACTTTATTCATCGCCTGTCTCATACAGGACAACCATGCTTCCGCCCGCTTCGGGGTTACTGGAAAGGGTAAATGGCGAGCGCGCATCATAGGATGTCCGTGTTCATCTGTATATAATAGTGGTCCACCTAAATATTGTGTAAGAAACTGCTTTTGTTTTCGAGCAATCTCAGTAAAAGAATTAGGGAAAATTGGTGCAAGGTCAGGATGTTGTGCAACCAGCCCATAAAAAGTGTCCACAAGACGGTGTAGGTTTTTTTCGCCAATGGCCTCATATGGTGTAGGCTTACTCTCAATCATGTTGACAACTCCTTTAGAATGTTTGTATGAGTTTATTTTAGCAATGGCTTTTTCATATCTCAAATAAATCGCTCAAAACCTTAAATTAATCCTAATCTTCCTTAGTAATGTTTACAAACAAACCTTCTTTTAATTGTAAAAGAAGGTTGGAAAAATATCCTTTTAATTTGTTTGAGTGTATTTCTGATTGTAAAAGCGCTGGATTTTGTTTTGGGTTTTTCGGTGGGGAATGTTGTATTGATTCAATAATTCCTTGAAAATCTTTTGTCCAAGTTGTTCGTTTTCTACTTCGTATTCTAATTCATAGTCTTCTTTGTTTAAATAAATACTGTGATCAAGAACGAGAATACCACCTTTATAATCGAATTCTGCTCTTTTGGTTATAAGAGACCCAAAATAATCAAGTTCCGAAAACTTGATATCTATTTTAGTAATGATCTCCTCTATTGCTCCTGATGGAAGCCTCCCTTCTTGGATAGCAAGGGTTGCCTCCTCTTCCGTAAGTTTTTGTGTTGTTTCTAGCAAGCCGATATTTGCCGGCTGCTTTAACGTCATTTCATATTGCTGCCCCTTTTGGCGAATCCGTAAAGCCGATTGTTCAGACTTCAAAGCAAAATCTTTGGTATCAAAATAATGATTTTCCTGTGTAATCACTCTGCTTTCAGCTGTAGTGAATTTTATCAAAAGGAGTTCATATTCTTCCTTGGTCAGCATATTTTTAAATTCTATTTCAATGTTTTGAAACATCCTTTACATTCCTTCCACGTAAGTTTCTTTTCTAATCATAACACGACTGCAATTTCTGGGAGAAATGGTTCGACTATGCTAAAATAAGGTTGTGAAAATGGAGGTTAAATCATGAAAAAAAAATTAACAGCAATGAATGGAAAGATTACCGAGAATCAGATAACGTTTACCGTAGGTGAAGCCATCAATCATTTGCGGCCCGCGGAACAAATTCTTGTTGACTCCGATCAGCTTTCCTTTATTTATTTAATGGAAGATCACGAGGACTACTCTTATATTGCTTTCCCTGAAGAGACTTGGGAGCTTTTAAAAACAGCAGTAAAGAACAAACTACCTGTATGGCTTTCCTTTAATAATGAACAGGTAGAATTATCCCAGTTTACAGAGGAGCTTGACTATATCATCAGTAATATTAGAGGAAACGGAAACTATGGGGATCAAATGGTTTCGAAGGTTGAGGAGAATTTTTAAAAGTTGTTTGGGGTGAGATCATGAACCACTGGGATAAATTTTTAGCTCCATATAAACAAGCAGTGGAAGAACTCAAGATTAAATTAAAAGGAATGCGTGGGCAGTTTGAATTGGATTCAAATCCCTCGCCCATTGAATTTGTAACTGGCAGAGTAAAACCGATTGCCAGTATTTTAGACAAAGCATCCCAAAAGGGAATTGCGCTCGATCAATTAGAGGATGAAATGCAGGATATAGCCGGTTTGCGCATGATGTGTCAATTTGTCGATGATATACATACGGTTGTAAATTTATTAAGAAACCGAAATGATTTTGAAATTGTTGAGGAAAGAGATTATATCTCCCATAAAAAGACAAGCGGCTATAGGTCCTACCATGTGGTCATCCGTTACCCTGTGCAAACCATCCATGGGGAAAAGAAAATCCTGGCGGAAATTCAAATTAGGACTTTAGCCATGAATTTTTGGGCGACGATTGAACATTCACTGAATTATAAATATAAAGGAATGTTTCCTGCAGATATTCATATGCGCCTAAAAAGAGCCGCGGAGGCTGCTTTTCGCCTTGATGAGGAAATGTCATTAATCCGTGGTGAAATACAGGAAGCACAAGCGTTTTTTACGAGAAAAAAAGAATTAAAGCAGGAAGAAAAGAATTAAAAACCGGTAAGGAGCGGGTTGAATGAAATTTGCGATTACTTCTAAAGGAGATCAAAAATCAAATATTCTGATGCACAAAATGAGAACCTATTTACTTGATTTTGATCTTGTATATGATGAAGACCAACCGGATATCGTTGTATCCATTGGCGGTGATGGTACATTGCTGTATGCCTTTCACCGGTATAGCAGCCGATTAGATAAAACGGCTTTTGTCGGAATTCATACCGGTCACCTTGGGTTTTATGCGGATTGGATTCCGGATGAAATTGAAAAACTTGTAATTGCGATTGCAAAAACTCCTTATCAGGTGGTTGAATATCCTCTTTTAGAGGTCATTATTCGTTATAAGCATGCGGGCCAGGAATCCAGATACCTTGCGTTAAACGAATCAACGGTAAAGGGTGTTGAGGGTACGCTTGTCATGGATGTTGAGATTCGTGGTGCGCATTTTGAACGTTTCCGCGGGGATGGGCTTTGTGTGTCTACACCTTCTGGAAGTACGGCCTATAACAAAGCACTAGGCGGAGCGATTATCCACCCATCGATTTCAGCCATTCAGGTTGCTGAAATGGCTTCCATTAATAACAAGGTTTTCCGGACGGTTGGCTCCCCACTGATTCTGCCCGCACATCATACCTGTATGCTGAAGCCTGTAAACCATTCGGATTTCCAGGTAACGATTGATCATCTTACCCTGCTTCACAAAGATGTTAAATCGATTCAGTTTAGGGTGCCGGATGAAAAAATCCGTTTTGCCCGCTTCCGGCCGTTTCCGTTTTGGAAGAGAGTCCACGATTCCTTTATTTCGGATTAATCTGCTGGAGGAAAGAAAATGTCTTCACAATTTGAACTTAAGTGGGTAATTGAAAAAATGGATGCCGACAGACAAATAAAAGATTTTTTAAAAGATGAGGAGATTTCCCGGACTTCCCTAACAGATATAAAATTTAAGGGCGGTAAGATTCTTGTTAATCATGAGGAAGTAAATGTTCGATACAAGTTAAAAACAAATGATGTATTGACATTAATATTTCCTAAGGAAAATCCGAGCGAAGGAGTAATTGGAGAAGATTTACCCCTTAATATTCTGTTTGAAGATGAATACCTTCTTGTTGTTGTAAAACCGCCAGGGATGAGCACAATTCCTTCGAGGGAGCATCCAATGGGAAGCCTTGCCAATGCCTTAGTGGGGTATTATCAGCAAATAGGATTAGAATCCACCTCACATATTGTTACCAGGCTGGACCGGGATACATCGGGAATTGTCTTGATTGCTAAACACCGCCATGTTCATCATTTATTTAGCAAGGCTCAGCAAAAAGGCATGGTGAAAAGAACGTATGAAGCATTTGCCGGCGGGATGATGGAGGATAATGAAGGGACCATCGAAAAACCAATTGGCAGGAAAGAGGATAGTATTATTGAAAGAGAAGTCCGTCTAGATGGCCAATATGCCTGTACACATTATAAAGTAATGAAAAGACATAAAGCTTTTACTCATGTCGAGTTGCAGCTCGAAACGGGGAGAACGCATCAAATTAGGGTGCATATGTCTTCGATTGGGCATCCCTTACTCGGAGATGATTTATACGGGGGAGAAACGACGTTGCTTAAACGGCAGGCACTCCATTGTAAAAAAATAACATTTATTCACCCCTTTTTAAAGAAGGAAATGACGTTTACAACTAAACTTCCAGATGATATGCAAGAACTTTTACAGGCTGACTGCTAATTATTATTCAGTGTCAGCCTGTTTTGATTTTTAGATATATTTGCTCATTTTCAATCAAATTGCTTAAATTTTTCTTCAACATATGGCATAGTAGAATCCACAGAAACGATTTCCATTTCCGGATACCTCAGAGCAGTCAGTTTACCACCAAAAACAGCACCGGTATCAATATTGTATGTATGGTTAATGATTCTTGCTTCCTTTACAGGTGTGTGGCCATAGACAATGCAGGCATCGCCCTGATAAGCTTTTGCCCAATCACGTCTAACTGGTGATCCATCCGGATGCTTTTCACCGGTAATATCTCCGTAAAGAACAAATGTCTTAACCTTTGATCCGGATTTTCCTATCATTTCTTTTTTTATTCCAGCATGGGCAATAATAAGCTTTTTTTCGTCTAAAACTAAATAAAGTGGTGCGTTTTCATAAAGGTCCATAAATTTTTTTCGAATTGATTTTTGAGCACGTTTGTCTATTACTTCGTATTCTGCTACTGTTGTTTCTAATCCATGGGCGATTTGAACTCGATTTCCAAGAAAGAAACGGTACAATTTATTACAATGGTTTCCAGGAGTGTAATAAGCCTTTTGCTGCTCGATGACTAAGTTCCATACAATGTCAATCACTTTTAAGGACTCTGGGCCTCGATCGGTTAAGTCACCAACAAAACCAAGAACTCGTTTTTGGGGATGTAGGGGAATCCCGCTTTCCCAATCATAACCGAGTTTTGTTGTCAGGTCTTCGAATTCTTTAAAGCAGCCATGAATATCACCAATAATATCTATTTTCACGGTATAAAAGCCCCCTTTACCATTCTATTTTTTGTTATTTTACTTTTTTTATTTTTGAGAGGAGGAATTTATTTGGGACAGCATGCGTCAGTTCTTTCTTTATTGATTGTTGTCACAATGGCATTTTTAACCCCGATTATTCTGCATCGGCTTAAATTGAATTTTATCCCGGTGGTGGTTGCTGAAATTATTATGGGTTTAATCATCGGGAAAAGCGGCTTCAATGTCGTTCATCAAGATATGTGGCTCTCGACTTTATCCACCTTGGGATTTATCTTTCTGATGTTTTTAAGCGGTTTGGAAATTGACTTTACTGTATTTTCAAAAGGAAAGAAAAGAGAAATTCTTCCGAATGGAAAAAAAGAGCCAAATTCTTTTGCTGTCTCAACGGTTATTTTCATCGGGATTTTCATTTTTTCTTTAGTCTTATCATTTGTTTTTGTCATGCTGGACTTTATTCATAATGGATTCTTAATGACTTTGATTATTTCAACGATTTCATTAGGTGTAGTTGTGCCGACCCTAAAGGAAGGCAACATGATGAAAACGGTAATTGGCCAAATCATTTTGCTTATCGCCGTTATTGCTGATTTGGTAACGATGATTCTTTTAGCAGTCTTTGTCTCACTTTATGATAAAGGGCATGGGAACACATGGCTGCTTTTGATTTTATTTGCCGCAGGTGTTGGACTATATTTTGTTGGCAAGCGATTTAAAAGCCGTTCTTTTGTTAAAGCGCTGGAAACAGGAACTTCCCAAATTGGCACAAGGGCTGTGTTTACGCTTATTATCGTCTTAGTTGGGTTATCTGAAACGGTTGGAGCGGAAAATATATTAGGAGCATTCCTTGCAGGTGTTCTTGTTTCACTATTGGCTCCGAATCAAGAGCTAGTCCATAAGCTTGATTCTTTTGGGTATGGTTTTTTAATCCCGATATTCTTCGTTGAGGTAGGGGTAAAACTTGATATTTGGTCCCTTTTTAGTGAAAAAAAGCTTTTGCTGTTAATACCGCTTTTATTGATTGGACTGCTGATATCAAAGCTAATTCCTGTTTATCTATTAAAGATTTGGTATGATACAAAGACAGTTTTGGCCTCGGGATTTCTTTTAACCTCCACTCTATCCCTTGTTATTGCAGCAGCGACCATTGGAGAAAGAATGAAGGTTATAACGGAACAAATGAGTGGAACACTAATTCTGGTGGCAGTTATTACGTCAATTTTTACTCCAATGGTTTTTAAAAAGCTCTTTCCAAAAGAAGTGGTTTCAAATCGAAAGGTCAGTGTATCTTTCCTAGGAGCAAATCAAATTACTTTGCCAGTTTCAAGGGAATTAAAATCAGGCTTATATGATCCGGTTCTCTACCATACAAAAATTGAAAAATCGGAAAAACAGATTGCGAATTCTCTGTTTGATATTGTTGAGATTCCGGACTTTTCGCTCGAAACGATTGGCCAAACGAAGGTATATCAATCAGAAGTGGTTGTTATATCCACAGGCGATGAAGAATTAAATGCCACCTTGTCTGTTGCTGTGAAGGAAAGAGGGGTACCAAGGGTAATTGCCAGGATTGAAAGTCCTGATCTGGAACAAAACTTAAAGGAACACAATATTGAAATATTTTCAGTGTTTAAGTCTACCAATGCCCTGCTTCGCTCATTAATTGAATCGCCACGAGTGATTAACATTTTGACCAATCAAGAGATGGCCCTGTATGAAATTGCCATGGTAAACGAGCAATTTGATGGGATGTCGTTAAGGAGATTTCCGTTTACAGGTGATATCATTTTTGTACGAATCTTCAGAGGGAATGAGTCAATTGTGCCTCATGGTGATACAGAGCTGCAGGTAAACGACCGTTTAATTGTGACCGGATCCAAAGAATACGTTGACCAATTGAAAAGGGAGCTTGAATTTTGTGAGCATTGCTAAAAATCAACTAGATATGTACATACTTTCGAATATAGTGTAAAATTAGTACCAAGTGCTAATAACTTGTGTTAAATATAGGAGGAATAAATACATGTTTTCACTAAACGGAAAAACATTTGTAGTCATGGGTGTTGCCAATAAACGCAGTATTGCTTGGGGGATTGCCCGCTCTCTTCACAATGCAGGTGCAAGATTAATTTTCACCTATGTTGGGGAAAGAATCGAAAGCAGCGTCCGTGAATTAGCGAATTCTTTAGAAGCAGAAGGTACACTTGTATTACCGTGTGACGTAACAAGTGATGAAGATATTGCAAAGTGCTTTGCAACGATTAAAGAAGAAGTGGGAGTCATACACGGAATCGCTCATTGTATTGCTTTTGCCAAAACAGAAGAATTAAAAGGTGAATTTGTAAATACATCCAGAGATGGATTCTTGCTTGCTCAAAATATCAGTTCTTTCTCTTTAACGGCTGTTGCCAAAGAAGCTCGCGGCTTAATGACAGAAGGCGGAAGCATCGTAACCTTAACTTATCTTGGCGGTGAACGTGCGATTCAAAACTATAATGTTATGGGTGTTGCAAAAGCATCTCTTGATGCAAGTGTCCGTTATTTAGCTTCTGACCTCGGTAAGGATGGGATTCGCGTAAATTCCATTTCTGCAGGACCGATCAGAACATTATCTGCAAAGGCAATTGGTGAATTTAATTCAATCCTTAAGGAAATTGAAGAAAAGGCTCCACTGCGGAGAACGACAACTCCAGAAGAGGTTGGGGACACAGCTGTATTTTTATTTAGTGATCTTTCCCGTGGAATTACAGGTGAAAATATCCACGTTGATTCTGGTTATCATATCTTGTAAGGAAGAAAGCCCGCATTTTTTGCGGGCTTTTTATTTTTGAAGTGAACGAGTATGGGCATTTAGCATACATATAAAGTGAAGGACTTTGTATTGGAGGTGCTCAAGGTTTATGACAGAAAAGAAAAACCAAGGTCCATTACTTTATATTTACCAGCCTTTTTCAAAAACTCCTTCCATCAAAATGCAGGAAGTGTATTCAACTAAACAAGAAAAAACGCTTCCTATAGAGGAAAACAAACAAAAAGGCGAAACCAAAAGGAATTCTTTAAAGGAGGAATTGCTTCAGGAAACAGTACCAATTGAGGTAACGGTGTCCGAAAAAAATGTTGCTGACACAACGGAGAAAAGCAGCAGGCAAAAATATTCCTTTAAAAAGGTTAAAAGCTTTAAGGAAATGAATATGAAGGAACGATTGGAGTATTTAGTGGATTTTCCTAAGGCTTTGCCACCTGTTCCTTGTGTATTTTATACAAGAGATAAAAATTATCAGGGGTATTTAAAGGATTATCAGGGTAAGGAAATTACCATCCAATTCCATGATCAAACAACAAAAACGCTTCCAGTGGGTGAGTTAACAGATGTAATCATGATTGGAATAAAAAATTAAAAAATAAAAAAAGCCAGCCGTTATCGACTGGCTCATTTTATTAGTTACAAATTCCTAAGTTAACATCAGCAATACATTGGACTGCACAGAAGCATTTTAAATCAACTGTAATGCAGTCATTGCTTGCGCGGAAACGGTCCACTTGGCAAACTCTTGAAAGGTCAACCTTTCCATTATTAATAAGGTTTACCGGTACAAAGTTTCCACTTTCCCTGCGTCCAGGGATTAGAACACGAAGTGTAGCACAGCAGTTGTCAAATACATCTTCCACCCTAAAGAAAATAGACACACACGCATTGTTTTCACCGTTAAAGAATGCATGGAAGGGGTTACCTTCGTTATCACTTAAAACAAAAACACGTGTATCAACTGGTTCTCTTCTTGTCGGTGAAACTAATGAGCCCAGTGGTTCAGTAAAACAACTTGAACACTCCGCACACTCATTTTCAACAGCATTATCTTGTATATCTTTAATCGCACGAACTACTTCGCACACACAGCTGTCATTACGAAAATCGTTATGATTATTTCCACAACCCATTTATTTTTCCTCCTTAAATCCGTGATATATATCTTACATTACTAACATATTTCACAGGGCCCTTTTGGGTTACGGACAATTGCCTTTTTTAAGAAAATTAGGCTAGTTCACTATATCAATGGAAGGAAGGACAAATTTGTTTATGGATATTAGTCTTTTACAATTCATTATTTTGGGGCTTGCAGCATTTCGGCTGACCAGATTATTGGTATTTGATAAAATTACAGAATTTCTCCGCAATCCTTTTTTTACGGAGGTTGTCGAAGAAAATGAACAGGGGGAAATGGAAGTATATTATGTGCCAAAAGAAACCCCCATCAAAAGATTTTTTGGGGAGCTTCTAAGCTGTTATTGGTGTACAGGAATTTGGTCATCCATCGTATTGGTCCTGTTACATTATGTTTATTCTGCTCTGTATGAGCCTTTGGTCTTGATTTTAGCGATTGCTGGACTGTCATCTATTTTGGAAACCATCGTTCAAAATTGGCTTCAAAAGTAAATGAAAATTGGTTATTTATAGAGACAAGATTCTATTTCATCACATATTCTAAAACATAATGTTACTAAAATGGGGTGGAGAGAACAGTGAATAAGCAAAATAATAGCAATCAAGGCTCAAGCCAATCCTCTAAAGAATCAAAGCGGATTAAAAAAAATGGTTGTGGATGCGGGAAAAAGACACAGAAATAACAGGCTAGGCGCTGGACATTTCTCAAAGTCCAAAAATTCTTTTTTATCTTTAAAACACTGCTCGGGAACACCGGCAGTGTTTTTTTATCTTTAAAATAATCTTATCTGTCATAATTTTGGTTCAGGTCGAAAAAACTATAGGATAATAAGATTCTTACTAATGGACAAGGGAAGGAACTAAAAAATGATTTACATTCAACGACTTATCCTACTTTCATGTGTATGTCTTTTAGTATCCTGCAACGGGAACCAAAAGGGAAAGGATAGCCAATTAGCTCTGATCAAAACAACCAATCCCAATCCGATTATGACCGATCGAGATAAAAAAACAACACGTGTTGAAGAAATTGAAGAGGCAGTCAGTTCTTTTCCAGAAATCTATGATGCGGCAGTCATCAAAGGAGCAAAAGAGACACTTGTGGTTTATAAGGTTAAGCATATTCACCGGTTCAAAATGAAAAAAATCGAAAAAAATCTCACTGAATTCTTACAAAAGAGATTTCCAAAAGAGGATATCACCGTTTCGAGTGATTATAAAATTTTCCTTGAAGCGGTTCGATTAAATGAGCGGATGGAAAGCAAGAAATTTTCGGAAAACGATGCTGAAAAAAGGCTGCGTGAAATCATTAAAATGACAAAAGATATGACATAGAAGGGAGACATTGGAATGGCCAGCAAACAAAAAAATTTAACTCCACAGCAACAAAACTATCAACAACTACAGCAAAAGCATGAGTTTAAACGGCCTGTTTTAAAAAATTGCTTAAAGGCTTTTTTCGTCGGCGGCTTGATTTGTGTAATTGGTCAGGCTGTTAGTTATTTTTACATATATTTTTTCAATTTTACGGAGCAGACAGCTGGAAACCCTACCGTCGCAACAATGGTATTTTTTTCAATGCTTTTAACTGGTTTTGGCGTCTACGACCGTATTGGACAGTTTGCCGGAGCAGGAAGTGCGGTACCGGTAACAGGATTCGGCAATGCGGTCATCTCTGCAGCAATTGAGCATCGAACAGAAGGGTTTGTCTTAGGGGTCGGTGGAAATATGTTTAAGCTTGCCGGGTCCGTCATTTTGTTTGGTGTTTTTTCGGCATTTGTTGTTGCGCTCATTAAAACGTTACTGGCAATGTGGGGGGTTTTGTAATTGTTAAAAGGGCATCAATCTTGGGTATTTGCAAACCGGCCAATGATTATGGCAACAGGTGTATCAGGTGGCCCATTTGAGGCGAATGGGAATTTAGCAAATGATTTTGACCTATTACATGAGGACTTGTGGATGGGACAGGAGACATACGAAAAAGCACATCGGGTTTTGCTGGAGGAATCAATCAAGATGGCTCTGCAAAAAGCAAATGTTCATAAGGAGGAGGTTCAATTTCTATTTGCCGGTGACCTCATTAATCAAATTACGCCGACAAGCTTTGCAGCAAGATCGATGCAAATCCCCTATTTCGGTCTCTTTGGAGCCTGCTCCACATCTATGGAAGGATTAGCGCTTGCTTCCTTTGTAATCAATAATCAAGGAGCGAAATATATCCTCACAGGGGCTTCGAGCCATAATTCAGCTGTCGAAAAACAGTTCCGCTACCCGACGGAATATGGCGGGCAAAAGCCGCCAACAGCACAATGGACGGTTACAGGAGCAGGTGTAGCATTGATGGCAGCCAATGATTCTTCAAAGAATCAGCCTGTGACGATCTCCGCAACAATTGGCAAGGTAATTGACATGGGGTTAACAGATCCGTTTAATATGGGGGGAGCGATGGCCCCTGCCGCTGCGGATACTATTATAGCCCATTTTAGGGATTTACAATTAGATCCATCCTTTTATGATCTAATCATCACCGGTGACTTAGGGAGAGTCGGCCATGATACGGCCTTTGAATTAATCAATAAAAGCGGCTTAAAGCTGGAGCGAAAACAATTCCAGGATTGCGGGTTACTTATATACAAAAAAGATCAGCCTGTTCAATCCGGGGCAAGCGGTGCAGGCTGTTCAGCAACGGTTTTATACGGACATTTACTAAACCAAATGAAAAAAGGTGTGTACAAACGAATTTTAGTC
The DNA here is from genome assembly GCF_042675345.1 of Neobacillus sp. GCM10027624. Taxonomy (NCBI): domain Bacteria; kingdom Bacillati; phylum Bacillota; class Bacilli; order Caryophanales; family Bacillaceae; genus Neobacillus; species Neobacillus sp. GCM10027624. Next base: position 4,141 of record NZ_JBHTHD010000007.1, on the reverse strand, counting down.
GTAGCCACAGGTGCTTTGTTATCACCGTTAAGTTTCCAACAAAATGAATCTATTCCCTGTATTGCACATGCCGTTGCGATTGAAATGAATGGGGAAAAGGGGTGATCAGATGCTTGCCATGTTTTTTTGGGCGTTCGTAGTTGGAGGAATTATTTGTGTGATTGGACAATTATTATTCGATGTGGCCAAACTAACACCGGGTCATACTTTAAGTTTATTGGTCTGCATAGGTTCTGTCTTGGATGGGTTCGGCCTCTATGAGCCATTAATTGATTTTGCTGGAGCAGGGGCAACCATTCCAATCACGAGCTTCGGTAACTCTTTGGTACACGGGGCGCTTCAAGAGGCAGAAGCACATGGAATTGTTGGGGTTTTAACAGGGATGTTTGAAGTAACCAGCTCCGGAATTTCCGCAGCCATTATTTTTGGATTTATCGGAGCGCTCATATTTAGACCAAAAGGGTAGAAGAGTAGGACAATACTCCATTTTTCACCGCCAGTATTCGAAAAAAGGACGCTGCCTATACACTTTTTACAGTATTCTCATATGTTATAAGTGAGATTACTAAAGTGAGGTGACTAGGTCTATGTGCTTCGGATACGGCGGCTACGGCTATGGCGGCGGTTTCTACGGAGGTTCAACTTTCGTTTTAATCGTTGTATTATTTATCCTATTGATCATTGTTGGTGCTAGCTTCTACTAGGAATTCCTGAGCTTGCATCAAAGATAAGGGTTGGCCATGAGAATGGCCGACCTTTTCTTTGGCCTTTAAGCACATTTTTGCCCTTCCTTCATAAAATAAAGTAGTTGTTATGAAGGAGTGAGATTATACACATGGATAATGGATTCTTTAAAAACATAGAAAAGAAAACTGGCGTGAATATGAAAGATATCTTTGAATTAGCGAATTCTCTGCAAAATGCAAATTTTAGGGATGAAAAAACAGTTCGGAATGTAATTAAAAGAGTGTCTCAAATTGCCAATAAACCGGTACCACAGGAATTAGAAGACCAAATTGTTAAATCGATCATAAACGATGGAAAAGCGCTTGATTTTAATACCATTGCGAATATGATGAATAATAAAAAATAAAGACAAAGGCCACTTTCCTATTAGGAAGTGGGCCTTTGTCTTCTTTTCATTAATGGTGCCAAAAAACGTGAGCGATTGGCTTTTTTTCCTCTACGGTTACTTGGAACAGCGATGTAAAGCTGTTCCTTTGCACGTGTCATCGCAACGTAAAATAATCTTCTTTCTTCTTCCAATGCCGAATAGTCACCGTTCCGATAGCTTTCTAACGCAAAGTCATGCGGCAGGCTTCCATCCACAGCACCAAGAACATAAACGGTTTGATACTCGAGTCCCTTTGCCCGATGAATCGTACTTAAGGTAATGGCCTCAGTAAAATGCTTACTTAAATTTTTGATTTCCTTATTCATCGCAGACATATGCTCTGCATGAGCCAACAAGTCTTCAATCGTACTAAAATTTTTCGCTGCTACTTTCAGGTCCTTAATATCATCCGAACCTTTCTCCAACATATTTGATTCATTTCCCCGCTTCTTTAGAAAATCCAAAAATCCAATATCCTTTTCAATCATTTCAATGGCCGTAATCGGGGCCAATTGCTTTAATGTCCGGATTGAGGAGACCGCTTTTTTTAATTTTTTTTCCTGAAAGGCATGTGCCGTTTTATAATAGGATAAAGCCTCTAAATTACTGCAATCCTGGAGGATACTCATTGCTTTTAAGTCCCTTATAACCGATTGTTTTAAGAACAAAAAGGGCAATACATCAGACAGGGCAGATTGGTCGTCCTCACTCAAGCTTAATCTTAAAAAGGAGAGAATACTTCTAACAATCCTCCGGTCGTAAAAAGCCTCGACATCCTGTTCGATTCGAAACGGAAGATTTGAACTAGCTAACCGTTCAAACACGGCCCGTGCCCCTGCGTTCGTCCGGTAAAGGATCGCAAAATCGGAAGGGTTCGCACCCTGTGTGATTTTTTCCTGTAAGTCTGTTACAATCATCGTTGCCTCTTCCTCTTCATCGTTAGGAAAAAATAAAGTGGGAGCTGCTCCAGTTGAGTATTGGGCTTTCATTTTCTTCAGTCTTCTTACTTTATTAGCGGCAATCATTTGATTGGCAACTGTAACAATTTCATGTGAAGAGCGATAATTTTCCTCAAGGGTTATCACTTTTGCATAAGGAAAATCTTTTTCAAATTCAAGTAAATAACTAGGGTCACTGCCTCTAAACGAATAAATCGCCTGATCGTCATCTCCGACAGCACAGACATTTTTATGTTTGCCCGCTAGCAATTTAATTAGTTCGTATTGGACCTTGTTGATATCTTGAAATTCATCAATAAGGAAATACTGGAACCGATTTTGATATTGTTCAAGCAAATCAGGTGTCGAGCTTAACAGCTGATAACAGCCAATGAGCATATCATCAAAATCAAATAATTGTTCCCTTTCCTTAAATTCCTCATATTTTTTATAAAGGAAAAGCGTCTTTTCTTCCCATTCCGATGCAGGTCTTATATCATTTGGAAAAAGAAGTGAGTTTTTCCAAAAGCCGATTTGCTGAAGGGCTAAATCATAGGCAAACTCTTTTTCCGACAATTCTATCTCTTTTCCGGCCTCCTTAAGAATTTTATCCCGCTGCCAATCTTTCTTTAAAAGGCGGTCTGAGGTCCATTTATCCCTGGAATGGAACATAAGAATTCGATAAAAAATGCTGTGGAAGGTACCGGTAACGAGTTTATTTATGGCTTCTCTTTTCATTTTCGGATAGGAAAGTAAGCGGCTTTTCATTTCACTTGCGGCTTTGGATGTGAAGGTAACCAGCATGATGTTTCGCGGGTCAATCTTTTTGACATCTAACATAAAGGCTGTTCTCGCTGTTAACACCCTTGTTTTACCACTCCCGGCGCCGGCAAGAACTAATAATGCCCCGTCTGTTTCAGAGACTGCTGCTGCCTGTGCCTCATCAAGAACCACATCCGATTTTGATAACTGTTGTAAGTAAGGTGATTGGTATTCTATCAAGTTTGCTGCGTTTTTCTGAAAGGGAGCCTGTGGTTCAAGGACTTTTGCTGTTTTAAAGACTTGGACGGATTTAGGTGTCTCTAGAATCGTTCTGCCTTTTGGAAGGCGGAAGCCATCCACTTCTTTATGGCTTTGGTTGGTTTCTTCATTTCTTTCCTGAACGGCTGGTTCCGGGCAATCCGGAATGGTTGAATGTGTATGCGAAAAATGAGGTGATTCCTGAATGCCAAGAATTAAGCGAACACTCTCGCGGCAAACGGGACAAACTAACTCACCGTTTTTTCCCGCTAAATATATTTTTTGATATTCATCCCGGCCTAATTGATCGAGTATAATTGTTTGGTTTTGGTATCGCACAGTTTTCATTGTTTTTCCTCTGTCTCTAAAAAATAAAGCAACATGTTTAATCATAACAAAACCCTGAAGTAACAAAAAGGCTTGAAAAATAGAAAAGTGGTGTATGGTGTGCCAGTGTATAAGAAAAAGAGGTGGAGAGGTAAAAGGAATGGAGTTACATTGACCGTAAGGGGGAAAAGATAGTAGCGGAACGAACCGGGGTTCATTGTGCCTGTGAAGAAGAAAAAAGATTTGTAGCGGGAACTAAGCGGGGTTCATAGTGCCCGAGAAGAAGAAATAGAGTGGTGGCGGGAACTAAGCGGTGCTCATAGTGCCTGTGAAGAAGAAAAAAGAGAGGTAGCGGGAACTAAGCGGTGCTCATAGTGCCCGAGAAGAAGAAAAAAGAGTGGTGGCGGGAACTAAGCGGTGCTCATAGTGCCTGTGAAGAAGAAAAAAGAGTGGTGGCGGGAACTAAGCGGTGCTCATAGTGCCCGTGAAGAAGAAAAAAGAGTGGTGGCGGGAACTAAGCGGTGCTCATAGTGCCTGTGAAGAAAAAAAAGAGTGGCAGCGGGAACTAACCAGGGTTCATAGTGCTCGCGAAAAAGAAAAAAGAGAGGTAGCGGGAACTAAGCGGTGCTCATAGTGCCTGTGAAGAAGAAAAAAGAGTGGCAGCGGGAACTAACCAGGGTTCATAGTGCCCGCGAAAAAGAAAAAAGAGAGGTAGCGGGAACTAAGCGGTGCTCATAGTGCC
>NZ_JBHTHD010000006.1:0-155386 GCF_042675345.1 Neobacillus sp. GCM10027624 | reverse complement strand
ATTAGGCACGCCGCCAGCGTTCGTCCTGAGCCAGGATCAAACTCTCCAAGAAAGTTGATATAGCTCATTTGTTACGTTGGCTTGTGTTCTCTATATTAATAGAAGAAACACGATAATTATTGTTTGTTGACGTTTTTGTTTGTTTAGTTTTCAAAGAACAAATTTTCTTTACCGCTCCTCGAAGCGACAAGATTTATTATATCATTTCGTTTGAGGCAAGTCAACAAAAAGTTATTTTTGAATAATTTTTGTTTCACTCACTTCCGAAGCGACTTAATTAGAATATAACAATAAAACCTATTCGTCAATATATTTTTTAGATTTAATATCGGAATAATAATTATTCCTCTTATACTGCCTGCTAATAGAGTTCAACTAATCAGCTCAAGCTACTAGTTTAAGCGGAACAAGCACATAGGTTATTTATTATTTTATTATCGATAGTGGCTTTTTTATCAAAGATTGGAAACATTATTTATGGTGAGAAAAATGAAAAATAAATTAATCGACTTTTTAACGTATATCCTTTTCCTTTTTGTAGTATTGTTTTTTATTTATAAGATGCAGTGGTTCTCGGAGATTAACGGAAAATGGTTTTATCCAATGAATGATCCTAGGCTTTATTGGCAGGGAGTATATGGGTTTTTAAAAGGGAATGGGACTTTTGATGATTTAAGCCGGGGACTATTGATGGTCACTGCTGGGTGTGTGTTATTAGTATTTTCTTGGATCCTTTTTTTACGACCAAAAGCACGGTTGTATACCCTATGGTTCACTTCTACCCTTCTCAGTTTTCTCGTTTTTTGTGATTTAATCTATTTTCGTTATTTCGATGACCTTACTTCCGTAACACTTTTAAATCAAATCGGGCAGGTTAGCAGTTTAACCGAAAGTATCGAGGAGCTATTCTCGAAGGAAGAATTACTTTTATTCGCAGATAGCATTCTTCTAATTCCGTTTTTAGTTCTAATCCCTCTCATCTATAGAAAAAAGGAAAAATCCCTTTCCAAAACTGGTCTTGTCGTTGGAATTTCACTGTTTTCGTTAGGTATATACTTTACCTATTAATCCTATTAACAAATGGATTACTAGCGGTGGAGGCTATTTGTTTGAAAAGCGTTTTTCAAATGAGCGGGTTTATGGAGTGCTGGGTCTGTTAGGCTACCATGGTTATGATATAAAAGTATATGCTGAGTCCATCTTGAGTAAAAAGAAATTTTCAAAGGAAGAAGAAAAGAATATTAACGATTTGCTGAAGACAAAATCGGAGAGTCGCTCTTTCTCGACTCCCTTAAAAGGAATCGCAAAAGGAAAAAATGTTATCATTGTTCAATTAGAGTCGATGCAATCCTTTGCAATTGATAGGAGTATTAATGGGCAAGAGATTGCCCCGCATCTTAATAAGTTAAAAAATGAGATGTTTTGGTTCCCAAACATTTATGATGTTTCCTGGCAAGGAAGAACCTCAGATGCTGAATTTCTTATGAACACCTCCCTTCATCCGTTATTGATAGGTTCTGTTTACATGAAACATCCGTTAAATACGTATGATGCCTTACCGGGAATCTTAAGGTCAAACGGTTATGATACCGCTGCGTTTCATCCCTATAAGGGAGGATTTTGGAATCGAAATACCGTTTATAATCATTTTGGTTTCAATCATCTCTATACCGAAAAGAATTTTACTGGTGAAGTAGTTGGTTGGGCGGTCAATGATAAGGATTTCTTTTTACAAAGTGTTGAAAAAATGAAGGAGTTAAAGAAACCTTTTCAAGCGACGATGATAGCCTTAACCAATCATCATCCATATGTAATACCCGAAAAGTATAAAAAGATAAATACAGCGGGTTACACTGAGAAAATATTTCAGAATTACCTTAACGGCGTTCACTTTGTTGACGAGGCTGTTGGTACTTTTGTGGATCAATTGAAAAAGGAAGGTCTATGGGAGTCTTCAGTTGTTGTTTTCTATGGTGATCACGACAACGCCTTAATGACGGAAAATGGGGATATGAAGAAGTTCTTAGAGTCAAAAAGTCCGGACTTCAATCCAGTGGTACAATATAAATTTACGGAGGGTATCTCACTTCTTATCCACGTTCCTCAACAAAAAGGAAGTGTGGTAGCAAAAACGGGTTCCCAAATTGATTTTGCCCCGACCCTTTTGCATCTTCTTGGGATTAACAAGGACCCTCTTTATATGCTTGGGGGAAATTTACTTAACAAGGAAAAAGGGCAAGCCGTTCAACGGGTTGGCAGTTTTATGAACGATGATTATCTATACATAGCTCCAAATGAAGAACTGTCCAATTCCGGTTCATGTTATTCATTAAAAACAAATGAAAAGATTGACTTTAGTGCCTGCGAAAAAAACCTCAAAGAAGTAAATCAAGAGCTTGAAATATCTGATCTCCTTATCCAACAAGACGGGATTAAACAACTTAACCAACAAAAATAAAAAATTCGGGTGGTGGCACCACCCGAAATTTGTCCAATTCAAACTCTATTTTTTAATGCTGATTAATTTCATTTCGGTCATTTCTTCAATGGCGTACTTTAGGCCTTCGCGTCCGATTCCGCTTTCTTTTACGCCGCCGTATGGCATGTGGTCGACGCGGAAGGTTGGGATGTCGTTGATCATGACGCCGCCTACTTCTAGTTCTTCGGCTGCATGAAGTGCTTTAAAGATATCATTTGTGTAAATTCCCGCTTGAAGTCCATATCTTGAATCATTCACATAGGCAATAGCTTCTTCAACGGAAGCCACTTTGTTAATCAAGACAATTGGTGCAAATACCTCTTGGCAGGATACCTTTTGTTTCGGATCAACATTTAATAGAACGGTTGGCTCCACGATATTTCCTTCACGTCCGCCTCCCGCAGCAACAATAGCGCCGGACTGCCTTGCTTCCTCAATCCACGATAGTGCTCTTTCCGCATCTTTCGGACTGATAACAGCAGAAACATCTGTTTCCGGATCAAGTGGGCTGCCGAGTTTCAACGTCTTCGTTTGGGCAACGAATTTTTCGACAAACCCCTCATAAAGGTCCTCATGGACATAAACCCTCTGCAATGAAATACAAACCTGGCCTGCAAAGGAGAAGGCACCAGTAACGGTTCTTGGGATAATCGAATCAATGTCGACACCTTTATCAACAATTAGCGCTGAGTTGGAGCCAAGTTCAAGTGTTACCTTCTTCAATCCGGCTTTATTGCGGAGACCAATTCCTACCGCAGGGCTGCCTGTAAAGGTAATGACTTTTACACGGTCATCCTGGATTAATCGGTCGCCGACAACACTTCCGCTGCCCGTTACTACATTGATGGCGCCATCAGGTAAGCCCGCTTCCTGAAGCAGTTCCGCTAAGAAAATGGAAGTTAACGGTGTTTGTGATGCCGGTTTCAATACGACTGTATTCCCCGCCGCAATCGCTGGTCCGACTTTATGAGCCACTAAATTCATTGGAAAATTAAATGGAGTAATCGCTGCTACTACACCGACTGGCTCCCTTAACGTAAACGTAATCCGACCTTCTCCACCTGGGGCTGCATCCAAAGGAATCGTTTCCCCATGAATACGTCTTGCTTCTTCGGCTGCAAATTTATAGGTCATGATTGTCCGCGCTACCTCAGCCTTTGCTGTCGTCCAAGGCTTTGCCGCTTCAAGCGCGAGCAAACGAGTACACTCTTCTTCATTTTTCGTTAAAAGCTCGACTAATTTTTCTAAAATCGATGCACGTTGATGTGCCGGCATTTTTGCCATAACAGGTCTTGCCTTCTCAGCAGCTGCAATCGCATCATCTACATCCTGTGCATCAGCATAGGCAATTTCCGCCAGCAGTTCATTATTGTAAGGACTGTATAATGGACGGTACTCTTTCGTTTCCTTCCATTGTCCATCTATTAAAAGATGCTTTTTCATCTAGAACACTCCTATTCTTTTAAACCAATTTTTTAAATATGGATTCAATTGTATCAAGCGCCTCATCTAACTGATCATCAGTAATGACAAGCGGAGAAAGGAAGCGCAGTACATTGCCGTATAATCCAGCACTTAGTACAATCACACCTTGCTTTTGACATTCTGCAACAAGCTTGTTCGTTAAGTCCTTGTCAGGCTCTTTTGTTTGCGGATCTTTTACAAGTTCAACCGCACACATTGCACCTAGGCCGCGGACATCGCCAATTACATCATATGTTTCTTTTAAACTGTTGAAACGAGAGATGATTTTTTCGCCAATTACATTTGCACGATCAAGCAGCTGATCTTCTTCAATTGTTTCAATCACCTTTAAACCGGCTACACATCCAAGCGGACTTCCGCCATACGTACCGCCAATTTCTCCCGGTGCAGCGGCATCCATAATTTCAGCACGGCCTGTTACAGCACTAAGTGGCAGCCCGGCAGCGATTGATTTTGACATAGTCATGAGGTCTGGAACGACATCAAAGTGTTCAATCGCAAACATTTTCCCTGTACGTCCAAAACCGGTTTGAATTTCATCTGCAATAAATAGAATGCCATGTTGTTCACAAATCCGTTTCACACCTTGCACAAAGGTCTTGGAAGGAACAATAAATCCGCCTTCACCTTGAACTGGTTCCATAATAATCGCTGCAATTTCTTCTGCAGGAACTTCAGATTTGAAAAAGTCCTCAAGTTGATGTAATAGATTTGCATCAAGCTCTTCCTGGCTTACACCGAATGGTGCACGATAATAATAAGGGTAGCGCACTTTATACGTATCCGGTGCAAATGGACCAAAACCAAATTTGTAAGGTTTCACTTTACTTGTTAATGACATTGCTAGTAGTGTTCTGCCGTGGAAAGCACGGTCAAAAGAAAGAATGGCCTTTCTGCCTGTATATTTACGTGCGATTTTCACTGCATTTTCAACTGCTTCTGCACCGCTATTTAGGAAAAAAGTCTTTTTCGCATGTGAACCTGGTGTAATTTCATTTAACTTTTCGGCAAGTTCAATATATGGTTCGTACATCATCACGTTAAAGCCTGGGTGAAGATACTTTTGAATTTGCTCCGTTAATGCTTCAACCACTTTTGGCGGGCAATGACCTGTATTTTGTGTACCAATCGCTCCAGCTAAATCAATATAAACATTTCCGTCCACATCTTCTAAAATTGCTCCATTCCCTTTTGCTGCAAAGGATGGCACATTATTCGATACTCCAACCGGTACATTATTTGCTCTTCTTTCTAAAAGGGCTTGTGCTTTTGGCCCTGGAATAGATGTTTTTAGTTCAATTGTTTTAGTTGTTGTACTCATGTTATTAACCCCTTTATCAATTTATTCAACTACTAATCTATAATGCAAGAAGTGTGCCAAGTGATAAATCCCCATTTTACAATCAATCACAGAGAAATATCATTCAAAAATGAATATTCGCTATTCATAATTAAATGGATTAATAGAGTTCTCTTCTCCGGTCAGATAAATAGTCGAAAACAGCGCTTGATTTTTTAAAATTCTCGAAAGAAAGATCAATGATTTGCACCGATTCAACATCGTCAGCAATTTCCGTAATGATTTTTCCATCCGGCCCAATGACTGCACTTTGTCCATGATACTCATATTTTGAATTTGCCCCGATGCGATTACAGTAAACCACAAAGATTTGATTTTCGAGTGCTCTCGCCTGAATAAATAAACGATGGATATATTCATATGGTGCCATATTGGCCGAATTCACGATTAAGAGATTTACCCCTTGTAATGCAAGTGCCCTTGCCGGCTCAGGAAATTCAATATCATAGCAGGTGAGAAACCCCAATGAAAGGCCGTCTTGACTCAAGGCTAAAAGCTCATTCCCCTTGCTGAATAGTTCATTTTCTTCAGTAAAGAGATGTGTTTTACGATAATAAGCCAATGCCTCGCCATCTTTCCCTACCATGCAGGAGGTAATATAGATTTCCTCATCAGAGACATACTCCGGAAAAGAATACAGTACAGATACAGGGTAATCAGCCAGCATGCGCTGAATCCGGTTAAAGCTCTCCCCTTCGCGCCGCTCTGCTATTCCTGTCAATTGGTCCTTCGATACTAAGCCGGTCAGGTTTAATTCGGGTAAAATCAAGAGATCTGCCGATTCCTTCCACGCATTCTTAATGGCAGATTCCATTTTTATTAAATTTTCTTCTTTATTTCCATCCGCTACAGCCAGCTGTGCGAGTGCAATTCTATAGATTTTTTCCACTTATACGCCTCCCATTAGCGATAAAAGAGGGGCTTTATCCAAGCCCTTCCCTTATTTTCAGCTTTATACAGCCTCATCCATTTCCTCAAAACGCATTTCTGGCGGCTGCCTTTTAAACATTTTTGTAAGAACAAGTAAATAGACAAACCCGATTACAGCCCAAGTCCCGCCTAAGATTAGTGCATTTTTATCAAGATTTACAAACAGCCAAATATCGAAGCAGCATCCTATGGCAGGAAATAATAAAAAGAAAATCTTATCCTTTCCTGTCCGTTTGCCACCTTTTATATAAAAGTGAGCAATAACGGAAACGTTTACTAAAATAAAGGCAACAAACGCACCAAAGTTTATAAAGGAAGTGGATGTTGAGACACTTAGCTTTAATGACAATAACCCAATCACAGCGACAACAAGAATATTCAGTACAGGTGTTTTAAACTTTGGATGAAGATAGCCAAAGATTTTTTTCGGAAGTACGGAATCACGGCCCATTGCATACAACAATCTTGATGCACTTGCTTGAGCGGAAATTCCTGAAGCAAACTGGGCGATAATAATCCCCGCTAAGAAAATAGCACTAAATAAGTTCCCGCCTATTTGCTTGGCAATTTCAAACCCGGCAGAATCTACCGCTTTGAAATGTGTAAAATCCGGGTGAGCTAAATGAGTGAAATAGGTAGAAACAACAAAAATCAATCCACCGATAACAGTTGTCAAAATGATGGCTCTCGGGATGGTTTTTTCAGGATTTCTTGTTTCTTCGGTAAAGGTTGAAATAGCATCAAATCCTAAAAATGAGTAACAGGCAATCGATGCTCCAGCCAGAACAACTGAAAACGAAACATGAGTATTCACGAACGGGCTTACGGAAAGAAGTGTGCCGGCACCGCCACCGCCTAATACGCTTTTAATACTTAAAATAATAAATAGTGCAATAACTAAAAATTGAAATACCATCATAAGGAAGTTGATCTTGGTACTTAATTTAATTCCAAGAATATTGATTGCAGTTGTAACAATTATAAATAAGAGGATCCATAACCATGATGGTACAGATGGAAATGCCGCATTTAAATATGCACTTCCTATTAGCCAGATGGCCATTGGAATGAAGACATAATCAAGCAGAGTAGCCCAGCCGACCATAAATCCGAGGTGTGAATTAAGAGATTTCCTTGTATAGGTATAGGCAGATCCGGCAACCGGATAGGCTTTAACCATTTGCGTATAGCTGAAGGCAGTAAAGAACATTGCAATTAAGGCGACAAGATAAGCGCTTGCCTCTAGTCCATGGGTTACTTCCGCAACAGTTCCATAGATTCCAAAGACAATCATCGGTGCTAAATAGGCAAGTCCAAATAAAACTAGATGTGTTAATGTAAGTGATCGTTCAAACGATACCTCGTGATTTTCCATATATGTTCCCCCTTAAGTTGTCGTAAAACTTATAAGATAACGTTCATTCGCTGTAAACGCTATCAATTTGACTAGTCCACCTAGTTGGAATAGTCTGAAAATTATAGCCGTGGCTTGCTTCCTCCCTCACTTATTTTTGCAGTACAACTTTCCCTCTGCCCTTATACTTTAAATCATCCCTATTATTCTATTATGCATATTTCGTGCCAATCCTTTAAATATCGACATATCAACTATGTTTATAGATATAAAACGACAGTTCATTCATTTTTGAATGAGAATTATTCAAAAATGAATGAACTGCTCGTTTAGCTATATTAGAAAAACAATTGTACTATTTTTTAACGAACCTGAAGACTGTTCTTCAGTTTATTATAAAGTCTGCTGATAGTCGGTTGACTCACCTCTAAAACTTCTGCCACTTTTGTTAGCGTCTTATATTTCAATAAAGCTAATTGAAGCAGCTGTCTTTCCGTATCCTGGACTGCATGCTGAAGGGGGATAATGGTATGTACTTCCACTGGATGTTGGTTTTTCTGACGATTATCCAATATTTTCACAAGGTCATTGGCAGTAATCATTTGCTCCGCCGTAACCACCATGGCCCGTTCTGTTACGTTTTGCAGTTGCCGGATATTCCCAGGCCACTTATATGTTTTTAACACTTCCATTGCATCCTCTGAAAAATATTTCTTCGACGAAAATCTTTCATTATAATATTCAAGAAAATGATAAACAATAGGTTCAATATCTGCGATTCTTTCCCTTAATGGTGGAATAAATAACGGAATAACATGAATTCGATAAAATAAATCCTCACGGAAGGTTCCCTTCGCAACCATTTCCTCCAAATTTTTATTGGTTGCCGTAATAATTCGAATATTAATCGGGATTGCTTTGCTGCCGCCAATTTTCATAATCTCGCGTTCTTGTATCGCCCTTAAAAGCTTTACCTGTAAATTAAGCGGTAACTCACCAATCTCATCTAAAAAAAGAGTTCCTTCATTGGCTAATTCGAACAAGCCCTTTTTTCCATTGCTTAGGGCGCCGGTAAAGGCACCTTTTTCATAGCCAAATAGCTCGCTCTCTAATAAATTTTCAGGGATGGACCCGCAATTAATGCGAATAAATGGATTTTCCGCCCTTGGGCTCAGCTGATGGATGGCTTGAGCAAACAGCTCTTTCCCTACCCCTGATTCTCCATATAAGGTAACCGTTGATTCAACTCGGGCCACCCGTTCGACCTCAAACATTAAATTTTTAATTTGTTCAGATTGATAGATAATCTTCTTCTCATTTCCATGCTGGACTTTCTTTAAGATATCTACCTCTTTGCGATATTTTTCTTTTAATGTTTTCGCCTCTTCAAGTTCTTCCTCTAATTTTTTAACGGCTGTAATATCACGGGAAGCAATGACAATTCGTTCTAATTCATTTTTTTGATTAAAAACCGGATTCCCAACAGCCAGTATTTTCCTGCCAAAGCGGTTATGCTGGACAATTGAAACTTTCTTTTTTTCCTCCAATACTTTTCTTGTAACAGAAGGCTTAAACCATCCCTTTTCTTCAAGTTCTAAAATATTTTGACCAATAACCGTTTCAGGGTCTACTCCCCATAATTGGTGGGTGCTTCGATTGGAAACCCGAATAATTTTTCCAAGACTGTCAACAACTAAAACTTCATCATATATCGAATCGACAATTGCCTCCAAATCGGTCGTTATGGCTCCTAGGTCTTTCGAATATGCTTGTTTTAGATGATCAATTTCCACTGACTTCTGATCCGTCCAACCGATTATTTCCGCAGTATCATCCTCAATGAGGGCATAGGAGAAATCGTCATCGGCAAGGGAAAAGATATTCTTGCTGGTTGTTAGGATAAAATCCGTATGAAAAACCACTTTTTGTTCAGGCTGGTTTTTTTGCATTAATAGGTGAAAGCTATCACAGACTCCGACAGGCTTCCCTTCTGATTCTATAACTAATAACCGGATACTAGCTTGAATCATCGTATCCAAGGCTTCCCTTACATTTGTTGAGACATTGATTACGGCAAAGTCTTTATTATAATTCAAGTGAATTTCTTCCTTTCCCGCTGCTAAAATCAAAATGTTGCAATAACTTTTTTACTATTCATATGATACCACGGTTATACGAAAAGAGTAAGCGCATGCATCAGTCGGAAAAGGACCTAATCCCCTTCGGTGTAGCTTTTTCGACATCAAGTTTATAAAAAATAGCTGCCCCAACACTGGGAGCAGCTTATTAGCTTAAATTTTCCCATTCCACTCGATATAAGTCATGTCTGCGGTCCCTCAATTGTCTTAAGGATCCAGAATTTCGAGAGCGCCGTAACTTTTCAAGGTCAACGTCTCCAACCACCACCGTATCGATATTGGCATCACATTCACCTACTATCCCGTCCCTGGCAAACTCGAAATCAGAAGGTGAGTATATTCCTGACTGGGCATACTGAATATCCATATTTTCTACATGGGTTAAATTACCTACAGTTCCCGCAATACATGTATATACTTGATTCTCAATTGCCCGTGCCTGTGCACAACAACGAATGCGGAGGTAGGCCTGGCGATCCTCCGTACAAAAAGGCACAAAAATTATGTTTGCTCCTTTATCCACGGCAATCCTTGCAAGCTCCGGGAACTCTACATCGTAAGAAATTTGGATGGCTATTTTTCCGCAATCAGTGTCAAACACATTGATATCCTTTCCTTCTGATATTCCCCACCATTTGCGCTCATCCGGTGCCGCATGAAGTTTGGACTGTCTCTCAATCGTACCATCGCGGCGGAATAGGAAACCAACATTGTACAACTCCCCATTCTCTTCTACAAAATGTGATCCACCGACAATATTGATGTTATAGCGTACAGCGAGTTGTGTAAACAATTCAATGTATTGATCGGTATAGGTGGCAAGTCTTCTTACTGCCTGATCGGGTCGTTTTTCTTCGAGAAAGGACATTAATTGAGTGGTAAAAATCTCTGGAAATACAACAAAATCCGATCCGAAGTCAGCGGCGACATCCACATAATACTCGACTTGCCGGCTAAAATCCTGAAAGGAGTCAATTTTCTTCATCATATACTGCACGGCACAAATTCGAATGGGAAACGCTGTACGATAGATTCGTTTGGACTTTGGACGATAATCAACATTATTCCATTCCATCAAGGTTGCCACGGAATCTGATGCTTTATCATCCGGCAGATACCTTGTGTTAATCCGTTTAATTGTAAATCCTTGAAGGAGCTGGAAGGACAGCACCGGGTCATAGATACTGTGCTTCTCAACAGCTGCAACATAATCTCGGGCAGTCATTTCCTCCTTATATTTGTGGTAATTCGGAATCCTTCCGCCAATAATAATACTTTTCAGATTTAGCCGAACAGCAAGGTCTTTACGTGCCTCATAAAGGCGATGTCCTAACTTCATCCGGCGGTATTCAGGGTCAACCATCACTTCGATCCCATATAAATTAAATCCATCTGAGTCATGATTGGTAATATACCCGTTGTCCGTGATGACATCCCATGTATGCTGGTCATCATATTCATCAAAATTAACAATTAAACTGGAACAAGAACCAACAATCTTGTCCTCATATTCCACACAAAACTGGCCCTCGGGAAAAATTCGAATATGGCTGTGTAATTGCGCCCTAGTCCACGGCTCCATGTTAGGGAAGCAAACTCTCCCCAAGGCGATAATGGCATCAATATCTTCAACACGTATATTCCGGATAATGATTTTCTTTTCATATTTCGATATATCTGTCTCTGACATAATTTCACTTCCTGGTTTTCATGATTGGTAATTGATTATATAATTCCCTCTATTTCTAAAAACTAACGTGTTTCTTCCATTAATCGATTTTTGAGTAAAAAAGGCCCAAACTAAATGGAATATTAAGATTATGTAATTTTCTTGTAATTAGGGTTGAAATAAAAATATAGATGAGACTATACTTCCTTATACAAATTGACTAATGAAGGGATTAAGAAAAATGCATGAGAATCTCATCGCTTTTATTTTAGGAATCGTAGAAGGTTTAACAGAATATTTGCCTGTATCCTCCACCGGGCATTTAATTTTAGTAGGGAACTTATTAGGATTTAAAGGCCAAAAGGCCAATACTTTTGAAGTAGTGATCCAACTTGGGTCCATGCTTGCGATTTTAGTACTGTATTGGAAAAGATATTTATCTCTATTAAATTTCAGTACGATTGGAAAACCAGTTAAGAAATTAGATGCTGTCCACATCATATTAGGAGTTATCCCTGCCGCAATTGCCGGTTTGGTACTGCATGACTTTATTAAAACTCAGCTATTTTCACCAAAGGTTGTAGTTTATAGTCTGATTGCCGGTGCTATTTTAATGTTATTCGCAGAAAAAAAGCATGGAAAATTCACCTCTAATACAGTTGATGAATTGACATACAAACAAGCTTTAGCCATAGGACTTTTTCAATGCTTAGCAGTTATCCCTGGTTTTTCTCGGGCGGGGTCTACCATTTCAGGAGGACTTTTAGTTGGAGCAAATCATCGAACGGCCGCCGAATTTTCCTTTTTAGTCGCTCTCCCCATTATGGTGGGTGCAACCGGATTAGACTTAATTAAGAGTTTGGATTTTCTTCATACAAGCGACATCCCCATGTTTGCGATCGGGTTTATTACGGCTTTTGTTGTAGCGATGGTTGTCGCTGTCGTGTTCCTTAAATTAATTCAAAAAATCGGTCTAACCGTGTTTGCTTATTATCGAATTGCATTGGCTATTCTATTTACGGTATTTGTTATTCTTTAATATCACTAAAGATAAGAAATCTATTGGTCCAAAATAAACCAAAGAGCCAGTAACGAAAGGGATAATGGATCCCGTTTATTACTGGCTTTTACAATCTTTTTACATTCTTTTAATAGTTGATTAATCTTGAAATCCCAATTTCTTCAATATAATAAAAATAACTTTATTATTTGGAGAGTGGTCAAATGGACACATTTTCTCACGTAATCATCGGTATAGGATTAGGTGCTCTAGCTCAAGTCGACCCGGCAATCGCAAATCAACCGATCCTATCCAATGCTGTCATCGCAGGGACCATCATTGGTTCAAATGCACCTGATTTTGACTTTATTTGTCGTTTAAAGGGAAAAGGCAGTTATTTCCGAAATCATCGAGGCTTTTCTCATTCACTTCCTGCTATTCCTATATGGAGTATTGTTGTCTCAAGCACTATCTACCTTTTTTTCCAAAACCCTTCATTTCTCCACCTGTATTTTTGGACATTTATAGCCGTATTGGTACATGTTTTTTTGGATTTATTTAATGTGCACGGTACACAGGTTTTATTGCCCTTTTCTCGTAAATGGATTGCCTTTGATTCCATCCCGTTGGTCGATCCTTATATTCTAATCCTTCATGTTCTTGGAATCAGCTTACTCCCCTTCTATATGGCCGGGAGAACCTTTCTAATTATTTATATTCTCATACTCATATACCTTGTTATTCGAGCACTTTCCTCCCTTTTAATAAAGAGACACTTACAAAATCATTTTCAAAATGCAGTTCGTTTAAAATTAATTCCAAGAATGACTATGTTTAAATGGGACATTATCATTGAGACAAAGGAAGATTTATTATTTGGAGTTTACTTTAAGAATGATCTTTTTATTGACCACACTCTCTCTAAAAAAATAGACCTTCCAGAATTAGTTGAAGAAAGTAGAAATGACCCTTCCGTTTTAGACTTTCTATCAAGTACACACTTTGCCTATCCTTTTGTTAAGAAAAGAAAAAAGGGATTTTATGTTTATTGGAAGGATATAAGATTTCGCACAAATAAATTTTTTCCTTCTCTTGCGATCACGTTCATTTCCTCTGACCTCAAAAGCAAAAAAAATTTTATAGGGAAATTACATTCCTTAAAACAATACAAAAAAGTGCTTAGAGAATTAAAACGCATCGATTCAAATTAGTAAATTCCTTTACTAGGTTTGTTAAAACTTAACATGGTTTTTACATTATTCAAATATGGAATTATTCATATTTTGTTATCGTTTTACTAGGTCATTATGAGAGGCTGATAACATGGGGAAAACTGTACTTATTATTTCTTCCGATTATACCGGTCAAGGTCATAAAAGCATAACAGAGTCTTTATGTGAAAAAACTGAATTTCATCCTAACGTTAAAATTCATGTTGTAGATGGCTTTTCACTCGGTGGACCATTTCTACTGAATATAGGCAAATTGTATGGGCCCCTTACAAGACGTTCAGAAAATTTATGGAAGTTTTTATGGAAATTATCAGCTATTCATCCTTCGTACCTTAATGATTTTTTAGAAGTCCTTATTAGAGATAACCTTCAAAAACTATTGGATGAAGTAAAACCTGATATGATTTTATCTGTACATCCTAATTTTAATGGTTCAATTTTAAACATCTTAGAAAAACAGCATCTCAAAATACCCTTTATTACGCTTATTGCAGATCTTGTAAATATTTATCCTCTATGGGCTGACCAGCGGGCAGATTTTATTATCAGCCCCACGTTTGAAGCTCGACACAGGTGTTTAGAATATGGTATTCCAGATGAGAAAATAAAAGTTTTAGGATTTCCAGTCCGTTCTAGATTTTTCAATAAAAATAAAATAAAAAAAGTTCATTATAAAAATGAACAACCCTTCACATGCCTAATCATGAGCGGCGGTGAAGGCGTTGGAAATATGAAAAAGATCGCTGAAACCTTGCTTAATCATTTTGATTGCTCCGTAAAAATTGTAGCTGGAAGAAATGAAAAACAAAGAATTAAGCTAGAAAAATTGCTTAAAAGTCAATATGGCGTGAAAGTGGAGATTTACGGTTTTGTCAAAAATATTCAAGAACTAATGTTAGCTTCTGATATCATTTTTACTAGAGGCAGTCCTAATGTCATGTTTGAGGCGATTGCTACTACAACTCCTCTTATCATCACAGGGGCCTTACCAGGTCAAGAGGAAGATAATCCTGCTTTTGTTGAAAAATTAAATTTAGGAGTGGTATGTAAAAATCCGCATGATATTAAACATACCATCAACACATTGCTTGAAAATAACGGTGAAAAACTAAAGATAATGAAGAAATGCCAGCAGGAATTTATCAATTCAAATGCTGCAGAAGATATCTTCCGATTTATAGTAGAATCTGCAGATCCTTATTATGAAGAGAAAATACTAGCCCAAAAGAGGCGATTACTTTAGTAATCGCCTCTTTATTGAATCGAATTATTTGCGTTAATATAACCCGTTCCGTAAATATTGTCATCTCGATCTCTCCATAGGTCAGCCCCATTTTTTAGCGCGGATTTTACCTCGTCCGGTGTCATGCTTGGATTTTGCTGCTTGACTAATGCAGCAATACCGGCGCAAATCGGTGTTGCCATAGAAGTTCCGGATAAAACAAAATAATCAGTATCCACTCTACTTGATTTTTGCAGCTTGTCCAAATAAGAATTAGGGGAACGTAAGGAAATAATGTTTACACCTGGTGCAAGGATGTCCGGCTTGGTTCCGCCATAGATGGTCGGTCCTCTGCTCGAAAAGCTGGCCACATCATCATCACTTCTCGTTTCAGCCGTATTACGGTCATCTAATGCCCCGACTGTGATGACTTGGTCACTAATACCAGGACTTGCGATTGTTTTTGCATCCGGACCTTCATTCCCCGCGGCTACACAGACAACGATTCCTGAAGCCCACGCTTCCTCAACCATTTTAACCATTGGATCATCATTTTCACTTGCAAACTGCTGTGCTGTACTACCCAATGACATACTAATAATATCAATTTTAATAGGAGGATTCGTCTCATTGTAATCAATGCACCACTGCACGCCGTCCATGACGGTTTCTAAAGAGCCCGAACCTAATTTATCTAGAACCTTTACTCCAATCAGGTTTGCTTCCGGGGCTGGACCTGCATAGCGAAATCCGGAGGCTAGCCCATTCCCAGCGGCATCTCCGGCACAGTGTGTCCCATGGCCATTATCATCATAAGGGTCAGTTCGATCATTAATAAAATCCTTAAAATTGATAATTCTTCCTCCTAAATCCTGGTGCGGATAGATACCTGTATCTACGACAGCAATGGTGACGCCTTTGCCAGTTAAAACTTGGTTATTTCTTACAACATTTTTCGCACTGGCTGAAGGGACAGCTACATCAAGTAAGGCTTTCACCTCTCTATTTAAATAGACTTTCTGAATATGACCACAGTTGGAAAGAATCGCTTCTAGTCCATTAGGTGTTACATCGGCACTGCAACAGGATACCCTTGGAAAATCCCGTTTCATTCTATTTTTTACATGGCTGTTCATGATTTCTTTTACTTCATTGCAGCCAGTTTCATAACAGCCTTTTTTAAATTCGATAATAACAGAAAATTTCCTTCCCGTTTTAATAAAGCCCTCAAACATATTATGCAAAAAACATGGTGTCCATTTGAATGGTTTATAAAGATTCAAGATTTCTTCTCGCAATGGCCGTTCCAGCTTATCCGCATGGGCTCGTACCATTTGAACCATTGAATAACCAAACATTCGCATTCTCCCTTTCATACTTTTTTATATACTATGAAAAGAAGAAAATATAGTAGCGGTAGTAGTCTACTTTTTTTAAAAAAAGGGCTATTATTTAATAGATTAATGATTACAGCTGCTTCGGATTGATTTTACAAAAATTCTGTATTCTACTATGATTAGGACTATATAGATGAACTTTCTAAAAAAGAGGTCAGAATGATGCTGCAAAAGTTTGGTTTTTCACAGTACGAGAGCAAGGTATATGAGATCCTTTCTTCCAATAATGAACCGCTGGATGCGACACAAATTGTAAAATACTCCGGGGTTCCAAAAGCAAAAGTATATGAAGTGTTAACGCGAATGATTGAAAAAGGGCTGGTGCTGGATTCTGTTTCAGAAAAGAAAAAGCTCTATTCTGCGCTGCCGTTGAATCTTGTTATTGAAATGCTGACAAAGCAATTCCAAGCAAATATCGATGATTTGAAACAAAATTCATCCAAAAGACAAATAACCGATGACCGGGTGTGGAGTCTAAAGGTCGATTCCTCGATTCAATTAAAATGTAAACAGCTTCTTTTAGATGCAAAGAAAACCATTCAAATTTCTCTTTGGAAAGAAGACTTTCAAGATTTTCTGCCTGTTTTACTTGAAAAAGAACAAGCGGGTGTGAAAGTAGAGGCACTTGTTGTCGGGAGTGTGGAAGCTGCGCTATCCTCGCTCACGATTTTGTCTCCGAATGAAGAGCATCAAATGTTAGAGAATAGCCGCTTAATCATAACGGATGAAGAGGAAATTTTGTTCGCCGGTGTGGAAAACGGTGCATGGCAGGCAATGATCACAAAATCACCACCCTTTGTAAAATTTTTCGCTGACTTTTTCTACCATGATTTAGCCTTAGCAAAAATCACGAAAAGATTTGAAGATACATTAATGCAGGATGAGGAAATCAAAAACCTATTAATGAGGTTAAGATATTAAAATGGCAGCGGGATAATCCCGCTGCCTTTATTTTATAATGCCTCAAGCGCCATGATCACCATATCATTAAACGTGGTTTGACGTTCTTCGGCTGTCGTTTCTTCCCCTGTGAAAATATGATCACTGACGGTTAAAATCGATAGGGCGTTCACGCCATATTTTGCTGCCAGCGTATATAATGCAGTCGTTTCCATTTCCACTGCGAGCACGCCGTAATCTGCCAGCTTTTTCACAATATCCATACTGTCACGGTAGAATACATCCGCTGACAAGACATTTCCAACCTTTATTTCCATACCCTTTTGCGTGCCTGCTTGATAAGCATTCTGCAGTAAATTAAAGTTGGCACACGGTGCATAATCAATTCCTGGAAAAGCCATGCGGTTGGTATTCGAATCAGTTGAAGAGGTCATCGCAAGAACCACATCCCGGACCTTTAGATCCTTCTGGATTGCCCCGCAGGAACCAACACGAATTAAGTTTTTCACTCCATATTCACGGATTAATTCATTCACATAGATAGAGATTGATGGAATCCCCATCCCTGTTCCTTGTACAGATACTCTTTTTCCTTTATACGTACCTGTAAACCCAAGCATGCCGCGCACTTCATTATAACAAGTCACATCTTCCAAAAAAGTCTCCGCGATATACTTGGCACGCAAAGGATCTCCTGGTAATAAAATATTTTCTGCAATTTCCCCTTGTTTTGCATTGATATGAACACTCATTCGACCATGATGCTGGAGAGGATATCCCCTACTCCATCATCATGCTCACCTCCTCTTGTCTATTTTCAGTTGGTTTTCTTGTGATGGAAAAAATAGCACATAGTAAAGCAAAGATTATAAATACCCCGCCCACCGATGCATTCGCTTGAACCGAATACTGATTGATGACCATTCCACCAATTACAGAGCCTAGTGCAATCCCAATATGCAAGGCTGAGTTATTCAAGCTTTGCTGGATATCCGATGTTTCCGGTGCCGTTTCAATTAAATAATTTTGCTGTGCCGGTGTAATAGCCCAGCTTAAAGCACTCCAAACCATCATCACGATGACAAAAAGCGTACTTGAAAAGGTGACATTTGGCAGGACAAACAGGGCGACGGCAAACACTGTTACGATGGTTAAAATACTTTTCTTTGAACCCCATTTGTCGGCCAGCCAGCCTCCAAAGCCGCCTCCAAACACTGCTGAAATCCCAAAAATAAAGTAAAAAATACTGACCCATGTTGCATCTAAATGTAAGGTTGTTTTTAAAAATGGGGTTAGATACGCATAAAGGGTTAAATGCCCCGTTAAAAATAAAACCGATGTTAACTGTGCTGATAAAGTCTTAGAATTTTTTAAGGTTTGAAGTTGCTGTTTTAGTGAAATCATTGGTTTTGGCTCGATTTTATTTAAGAAGGCATATACCCCGGCCATTGAAATTAGCGTTAGCACGGCGATAAACAGAAATGGCGAGCGCCAGCCGAAATGATTCCCAATCACAAGTCCAATCGGCACCCCTAATACGAGGGATCCGCTGATTCCCATAAAGATGACTCCAATTGCCCGCGCACGATACTCTTCTTTTACAATACTTGAAGCAATGGTTACGGAAAGAACCACTAATAGTGATCCACTTGCAGCAGAGATAATTCTTGAAAGAAATAAAACAATAAAATTAGGGCTGATGAAGGCGATCATATTCCCGCATAAGAAGATCAGCAATGTCCAAAGCAACAGTCGCTTTCTTTCAATTTTCGCGGTTACCGTTAAAAGGACCGGTGAGGCGATCGCAAAAACAAGCGAATATACCGTGATAAGTTCTCCCGCGATACTAATTGAAATGCCAAGGCCATCTGATACGATGTCAAGAATCCCACCGACAATCAGCTCAGCCATTCCGACCACAAATGAAACAATTGCTAAAAGATAGATTCTAAAATTCATGTGGTGACTCCTCCCTTCAATTGGTGGTTATTTTGAACGTTTTCCAATTGGTTACTACCACTATAGTAACCCTTAATAACCTTTTATGGCAAGAGGTTTTTTTACAATAAAATAAACCTAGTGAAATCACTAGGTTTAACTTTTATAAGACAAAGCTCACAATTACACCAGACAGAACGCTGACAAGTGTCGCTCCGTAAAGAAGTTTTAAACCGAAGCGGGCCACGACATTTCCTTGTTTTTCATTTAAGCCTTTAACGGCTCCGGCAATAATTCCGATTGACGCAAAGTTCGCAAAGGATACTAAAAATACAGAAAGAATTCCAACTGTCCGCTGGTCAAAACTTTTTACTGCTTTCGATAAATCCATCATCGCTACAAATTCATTCGTTACAAGTTTAGTCGCCATAATTCCACCGGCACGAACGGTTTCAGATGGGGTGATTCCCATAATAAAGGCCACAGGCGCAAAAATATATCCTAGAAGCTGCTGAAAGGAAATCGAGAACAATAATTGAAATAAATGATTAATCGCAGCCATTAAGGCAACAAAGCCAATCAACATGGCACCTACAATAATGGCCACCTTAAATCCATCGAGGATATACTCCCCAAGCATTTCAAAGAAGGATTGTTTCGCTTCTTCATGGATCACCAAAATATCTTCACTTGGTTCCACCCTATAAGGGTTAATGATGGATGTAACGATAAAACCGCCAAATAGGTTAAGGATAAGAGCCGTTACAACAAATTTCGGCTGAAGCATATTCATATAGGCTCCGACAATCGACATCGAAACGGTAGACATCGCGGATGCACATAGTGTATACAAGCGATGCTCCGGCAGCTGTCCAAGCTGTTTTTTAACCGTAATAAATACTTCGGACTGTCCGACCATCATCGATGCCACTGCATTATACGATTCCAATTTCCCCATCCCATTGACCTTACTAAGAACAAGTCCAATTCCTTTCATTATCAGAGGAAGGATTTTAAGATATTGGAAAATACCGATTAAGACAGAAATAAATACAATTGGCAGCAGCACATTTAAAAAGAATGGTGCCTCTCCTTTATTCGCCAGTCCGCCAAACACGAAGCTTACCCCTTCATTTGCGTATTCCAGTAATTTACTGAAAACAGTAGAGATCGCTTTAATAATGATTAAACCTATTTCGGTATTCAAGAGGATCCAGGATAAAAGAATTTGAATGACCACCATGATGATAATCGGTTTAACCCTTACCCTTTTCCGATCTTTGCTAGCTAATAATGCTAAACCGAATACAAAAAGAAGACCAATAATTGAAATGACATATTTCATACATTACCCCCAGATGATATCAAACGGCAGCCTCTTGTAGACGCTTACAAACGTTTGTTTTGGTTACTACAATCATAGTAACTATTTTTAGAATTTTGTGCAAGAACTTTTTATCTTTAATATGCCCCATAAAACCCCCAACATTTATTCCTTTGCACCACTGTCCACCACAGGCGTACAAAAACACCGCATTTGTCCACGAACGGTGACAGGCACCGTATGAAATAAAAAAGGCGGTTAGTTGAGCACATGCACTGTGTACTCAGCTAACCGCCTTACTTTTTACTTGGTTATTTTGTCACTTTGATTGTATATGGCTTGATTGTTGCGTTGCCATTTACGTCCTTAACTTTAATATAATATTTTCCTGTTTTGAGATGGACGCGCATGACTTCAGATTGCCCTTGTGCATAATAATCTGCGAAGGCTACTCTTTTGCCCTTATGATAAAGGGAGATGACCCCATCAATCTCAGGGCCGCCCGAAACCGAAATATATCCGTTCCATTTGTCTTTTACATTCAACACATACCAGTCTTCATCGCCATACCCTACTCCGCTGTTTAAATTGCCAGTAGCCATCAGCGTATGGGAGCTTTTCTTTTTCAAGACAAGCGGCTTGGATGGTATATTATTCTTCACTTTCGATTTTGCATCTTCGTCCTTTGTCGGAACAGGAGCAATTGATAAATTATACGGTACTAAAGATACTTGTGAAGAACTGGCTGTAAACCCAATAATCATAACGATATAGTTGCTGCCCTTTTCCACTTTAAAGGAACCGTAATTATTAGACGCACCCTCGAACAGCCCTTTTGCTATCACACTGGCCATTTCTGCATCTGCCCCATCGATTTTTCGGTTCTTATTGACATCCTTGTAAACAATCGCAGCTCCATAAATTTGTGAGAAAAGCTCTTTTGGATATTTTTTCAGCATGGCCGCACTAGGCTTTCCGCACTCAAATAACAGACTGTAAATACTTGATTTCTTCCCTTTTAAATAAAACATGTCCACATCATTTGGCGAAGCAAAATTTCCATGGATGGTTGAGGACGGCAAATTTTTTGGAATTGTATCATTATCCTCATATTTATCTCCAGTATTTGAAATAATTAACTTAGAGGACAATTGATACGGATCAAGGGAAATACCTCCCCCTGTCATTGGATTCCCCATTAAATGAATCAAATATGTTTCATTCTTTTTCAAACCGGCAAAAATGGTATCACTTAATTCCCCTGATACCCAATTCGCATCATTCATATTGGTTCCAACTAAATTAAAATCAACAACATCCTTGCCATTTTCATCCTTGCCATTCATAACATGGACAATTTCAATATACGGTTTCACTCCTAATCCCTTAGGCAGACTATATTGATAAATTCCCGTTTTAGATGGCTTAATCTCATACCAATCCTCATCATCCGGCGTTTGCAAATAGCCGACAAGTGTTTTACCGGCAGGCGAAGAAACGGCGCCATCCAAAATCGATTGATAATAATCAGATAGAGATCCATCCGGATTTGTATTACCACTTTTATCTTCATCCGGCGGAATCACCTTGCCTTGAAATTTAACGGTGTAGGGTTCAAGGGATGCCTGCGCTTCCTCACTCGACTTGTCGACAAGAACCATCCCTTTTTCATCTGCAAAATCCAGCATTGGTTTACTCGAAACCTTGACTAAATATTCTGTATTTGGCTGAGCAGGAAATGTCAACGTTTCTCCATCACCCAGTCCTTTACTATCTGCCGCAGCAATTGGCGGGAGCTGATCAAGCGGGGTATTATCCTCCACGGCGTTTTCATCATTTTTTCCCGTTTCTTCATCCACAACAGACAGACTATAGACTTGAATATTCGTATCAATCCCTGGAATTCCCGAGAGCACTACTTTTGCAGCATTCTCATTCTTGGTCTTAAGGTAAAAGTAATCATCATCCCCATTTTCCCCCATTAGCTTTTGCGGTGCGGATGTATACGGCAGTGATGTTACCGCAATTGGCGCATCCGCTGTAGACTCGTCAACCGGCAGTACAGCAGAGCGTTTAATGGAAAGATGATAGGTCGACTGTTTCGCAGAGGAATCATCATAATTTCCATTGATATCACTGACACCAATTGCCATCATTCCGGAAAAAGGAACCTGAATTAGTTTCCCTTCCGTTTTTCCCGCTTGTACCTTGTTTACATCCATTGAAAGGCTCTGGTCCTCTCCATAAACGCGAAGGGTCATTTTATAATCATATTGTTTTGCCCCCGCAAGCACTGTTTGGATATACTCACCTTTTTGAACAGGGAACTGATACCACTTTTGCTGCCGTGGTTTCGTTAAAGATCCTGTTACTGACTTTGTCTTTTTCACTGAAAGTGCGGTTGCATTTTGCAAAATTTCTTTTTTCGTCCAGGTTGTATTTACAAAAGAAGGTAGATTCTTAATATCATACTTTAAGGCTGCGACAGGATTAACGAGGCCCTTTCCATATTTCACATCGTACCCTTTCGCTCCCAAATCATTGGTTGTATGCTCAAGAATATATTCAACCTGTGCCGGTTTTAATTTAGGATACTTGGATAAAAGCAAGGAGGCTGCCCCCGCCACCATTGGTGACGCCATGGAGGTTCCGCTCAGAGTTTGAAAGGTTGATTTTTTCTCATAATCATAAAACGGCGCATAAATATCCTCCCCTGGTGCCACGATGTCCATCGAAGGACCGTAGGACGAGAAATAACTTAAGTGCTTCGATTTATTGATCGAACCAACTCCAATGACTCCTTCGTAGCTGGCAGGATAATTCGGAGCGGAAGTCCCATCATTTCCTGAAGCGGCGACAACGGTTACTCCTTTTTGAATCGCGGTTTTAACCGCATCTCCTAAAATGGATGACGGAATGGGCGAACCAAGACTCATATTAATTACCTTTGCACCGTGATTCGCTGCGTATAGAACTGCTTGGGCAATCGTATAGTCCGTTATAAAACCATCACGGTCAAAAACATCAATGGGCAGGATTTTCACATTTGGGTTGATTCCATAACCGCCAATGCCATTTCCTTTTGCTGCAGCAATAATACCTGTCACATGGGTACCATGCTGATCAGGGGCTCCATGATTCATTGGATTGATTTCATTTACGGCTGGAAGCACTTTTCCCTTTAGTTCCGGATGATTTCCATCAATCCCTGTATCAATGACAGCAACAGTTATTTTATTTTTCCCTTTCAGTTTTTGGGCTTCGGGGATCTTTAACATGGATAGATAGTATTCATCCTTTGTTTTTGGATCTGATGGAACGGAAAATGGTTTATATAGCACACTTCTTTCCATAGAAAGAACCTTACTGTTCTTTTGAAAGGCCTGGGTTACTTTTTGAAGGGAGTCTTTTTTTAGAAGCTTGACCACCATGTATCCCAGCTTTTCCACATTTTGAACGATAATATAATCTTTATTTGCTCCTTTTACTTCACCGAGCAAAAGCGGCTGCTTATACTTGATGATGAGCGTATCTTCGCTAAATAATGGAGTCTTGTTTTCCTCGAGCTTTTCCTTTAGTGACTTTGTTTTCTGTTGAATCAATGCTTTAGATGTTCCAAACTTGCTTGCTGCCGATACCTCGACGGTGGTGGTCAATAGCGTGGATGTCATCAGTGTTGCGCCAATTCCGATGGCACTTAATTTTCGCCAAACCGACTTCATGGATACCCCTCTTTTCTATGAAACTAGCAATATCATACCATATGTTTCCAATAATGAAAGAGTTTAGTTTTCCGTAAATTTCCTCTGTTTTTCGACAAAATGGGGGCAAAAAAAGAGACATCAGGTCTCAACCCCTGATATCTCCATGGTTTTGTTAAAAATCAATATGATCTGGGTCTGGTCCAACACGATGATTCTGATTCAACTGATCAATCTGATCCATCTCATCTTTGGTCAACTTAAAATCAAAGACCGAGGCGTTCTCGACGATACGATGCTCTTTCGTAGATTTTGGAATCGTTACAACCCCGTTTTGCAGGTCCCAGCGCAAAATAATTTGAGCAGCCGATTTTTGATACTTTGAAGCTATTTCTTTCAGAACAGGGTTATCAAGTAATTCTCCTTGCATCAGTGGAGACCAGGCCTCGAGCTGTATATCATGCTCCCGACAAAATTCCTGAAGTGCTTTTTGGGTTAGTCGAGGGTGATACTCTACCTGATTAATCACCGGTTTAATTTCCGCATCCTTCATTAAATCCTCAAGATGGTGGATTTGGAAATTACTCACACCTATTGCTTTGACCCGTCCCTCTTTATAAAGGGTTTCTAATGCTCTCCAAGCTTCTTTATATTTCCCCTCCACAGGCCAGTGAATAAGATATAAATCCAAGTACTCTAAACCTAATTTCTGAAGGCTTGTTTCATAGGCTGCTAGAGTGGATTCATAGCCTAAGTCAGAATTCCAAACCTTTGAGGTTACAAATAATTCTTCCCTTGAAATTCCAGCCTCTTGTAACCCTTCACGGATACCCTGTCCAACCCCCTCTTCATTTCCGTAAATCGCCGCTGTATCCACACTGCGATAACCATGTTTAATCGCAGTTCTAATAGCGTTAACAAGCTCGGGGCCCTCTTCTACTTTAAATACACCAATTCCAAGCCAAGGCATTTTTACACCGTTATTTAATATAGTTCGATCTTGAAGGTTTTTCATAGTTATCTCCTTATTTTAAGAAATTTTTTGTAAAACTCTTTTTTCATCCTTCTGTTCTAAAGCGCGACTCCAGCCTGTTAAAATAACCGCACCTAAAACCATCAGTGCTCCAACCCATGCAGTATGAATCAGTCCAATTGAATCGGTGACCACTCCGCCAAGATAGGACCCAATCGCAATTCCCGCATTAAAGGCAGCAATATTAATTGCGGAAGCGACGTCTACTGCACTTGGTACATAACGTTCAGCCAGCATCACGACATACACTTGTAATCCGGGAACGTTCATGAAAGCCAATACCCCCATAAAAATAATCGTTATTAAGCCGGCTGCCTTAAATGGTGCTGTAAAGGTCAAAACAAAAAGCACAATAGCTTGCAGTATAAACATATAGAATAAAGCTGAAATTGGCTTTCGGTTAGCTGCTTTTCCACCAATTACATTGCCAATTGCAATCGCAAGTCCATAGACAAGTAAAATCACCGCAACAGATCCTTGTTTAAATCCTGTAATTTCCTGAAGTAATGACGATAGATAGGTAAAGACAACAAACGTACCTCCATACCCTAAAGCGGTAATAATGAATAAAAGTAATAACCGGCCATTGGTAACAAGCTTCAACTGGTCTCGGAATCTGGTCTTGATTCCTTTTGGCAAATCAGCTGGTATTAATAGACTGTTTGCAAAAAACGCTATCACACCAACTGCGACGATTGCTATAAAGGCAAATCTCCAGCCAAATTGCTGGCCAATAAAGGTTCCGAACGGAACACCTGTGACCGTAGCTACAGTGAGTCCTGTAAACATAATCGAAATTGCACTTGCCCTGCGATTTTCCGGTACTAAGTTCGCTGCGATGGTGGAGCCGATGGACATAAAAACTCCATGAGAAAATGCAGATACAACACGTGCCAACAGCAAAACCCACACCATTGTTGCACTGGCGGCAATACTATTGCCGATGATAAAAATAACCATGATCCATAGTAATAATGATTTTCTCGACATTCTCGCTGTCAGCGAGGTTAGAATCGGTGCTCCAAAAGTAACCCCCAATGCATATAGAGAAACAGTTAAACCTGCAGTTGTAACCGATATTTTTAAATCCTTAGCGATCAACGGCAATAATCCGACACTGATAAACTCAGTTGTGCCAATCGCAAACGCACTGACTGCTAAGGCGAGCAGCGCCAATGTACTTCTTTTTTTATCTAAACCCATTTTTTCTCCTCCTTATTGTTTTTAGTTGTTTCTGGCAAACTATATATAAAATGTGTGGTTTTGGTCAGCCGGCAAATGTTATTATGGGATATAGTTAACACAAATGGAAGTACGTACTTTAAAGTGATATAGGAACTAAAAAGTTATATAGGTACTTTTTTGTACCTATTGAGAAGGGGAGAAAAATACAGAAGAAATATAATATTTCAGTTGAAGCTACGCTCGAAGTAATCGGCGGAAAATGGAAATGTGTGATTCTTTGCCATCTTACCCATGGAAAAAAAAGAACCAGTGAATTAAAACGCCTCATGCCCAACATTACGCAAAAAATGCTGACTCAGCAATTACGAGAATTGGAAGAAGACGGGGTTGTAAAACGGATTGTCCATAACCAAGTCCCGCCGAAAGTAGAGTATGAGCTTAGTGAATATGGATGGAGTTTAAAGGGCATTTTAGACTCTCTTTGTGCATGGGGAGAAAAACATATTACCAAGGTATACGGGGATAAATTTGCAGTCTTAGAAGAAAACGTATTAAATGATCAGTTGAAGTAAAGGTAGACAAAAAGAAGGACATGAATGAATTAAAATTCATTTGCCTTCTTTTTAATTTGTTTCATAAATAATTTTCCCTGTCTGAGAGGTATCATAATCTCCTAAAGAGTTAATTTCTGATTGAAACTGCCGAGAAGACAAAATGTTTTTTAGCGTCCTTATCAGTTCTTCCATTTCTGAGTTTTTTAGAATAACCAGGTCGTAACGCTCAGTTATTAATGGGATAAAATCGATTCCCACTATTTTGGCAGCTTTTTCGATTCCCACTCCCACATCAGCTGCCCCAGAAGAAATAGCTGATGCCACACTTAAGTGGTTTGTTTCTTCATGATCATAGCCATGAATGTTCCTTGACGGAATCTGATGGAGTCGAAGTTGTTCATCAAGAAGAATTCGCGCACCTGACCCTTTTTCTCGATTGACGATTTTTAGATGTCCCTGTTTTAAATCAGTCCAAGAAGTAACGTTAAGAGGATTTCCCTTTTTCACATAAATACCTGCTTTTCTTGAAAGAAGGTTTAGCAAAATATAAGGGAAGCCCACTAAAATTTTCTTTATGTATGGAATATTAAATTCCCCTGTATCACCATCAAAAAGATGTAAACTAACAATATCGCATTCGCCATTATACATGGAGATAAGACTATTTAAACTTCCATTATAGGAACGCAGCGGCTTATAGGAAGAATTTTTCTCAATATGTTTACTGAGAATATCCAGAACCATGTCCTGCCCGCTAATAATAATATTGTTAGTTTCCCTTTTTTCATTTCTGTGAGAGTCAACAACAGGTGCTTTTATATTTGTCCTTTGATTGGTTTTTTGATTGTTAATATAATGGTCAAGGTCTACTGCATCAATTCTCATCTGCCGACCAACACGGAAAGCTGGCAGCTCACCTTTTTTAACAAGGTCGTAAAGCGTTAATTTCGATACTTTTAATAACTGTGATACTTCTTCAATCGTATAGGAAAGCTCCTTTGACATTTGCATCTCCTCCATCTTTATTTTAACTTACTGGTTATGAAAAATATATTTTTAATAAAAAAATGAAAAAGTGACTTTTGATATATTTTTTTCGTTATAACTAATTATAATTAGTTATAAATAATTATATTTAGTTATAAAGGGAGATGGATTATGAAGAAACAATATCTTTTATTTTTAACAATGGTGCTGTTAATCCTGGCCATGGCTGGCTGTTCAACGTATGAACAGGCGAAAAAGCCGGAAAATCAAAAAGAAGCGGAATTAACAGTTTCAGCCGCTGCTAGTTTGCAAAATGCTTTAAACGACATTAAAACAGCTTTTGAAAAAGAGCATCCAAATGTTATTATTAACTATAATTTCGGCGCTTCCGGTACCCTTCAACAGCAAATTTTACAGGGAGCCCCTGTCGATCTTTTTTTCTCAGCCGCTGAGGATAAATTTGATAAATTGGTACAAGATGGACTAATTGAAAAGACAAAAGGGACAGATCTTGTTGGAAATGAGCTGGTGTTAGTTGTTCCAAAGGATTCTAAAAAAGGAATCAACGCATTTGAAGATCTTGTTAAAGCGGATAAGATTTCGATTGGGACACCGGAATCTGTGCCCGCAGGTCAGTACGCCAAGGAGACATTAGAACATATACATGTATGGAAAATCGTTGAAGGAAAGGTAGTCTATGCGAAGGATGTCCGCCAAGTACTTACATATGTGGAAACAAACAATGTAGATGCAGGGATTGTCTATAAAACCGATGCATTAATTTCTCCGAAGGTTCAGATTGCTGCAAAAGCCAAGGAAAATACCCACGGACCGATTATTTATCCGGTAGGGATGATAAAGAATAGTTCCCACCCAAAAGAAGCGGAGCAATTCTACAACTTTCTTCAAAGTCAAGAATCAATAAAGATTTTAGAAAAGTATGGGTTTAAAGGGCTGCACTAGCATTAGAAAAAGAAACCAAAAAGAGAGGAGGCAATTTTCTTTATTGCTTCCTCTCTTTTTTGATTTACTTATATCCTTACTTCACTTGGCTGTTTAGTCTCTTGACGCTGTTCTTTAATTAAGATTCCACCAAGTAGGCCCAGTACAGTAAAAAATACTGGGATAATAAAACCGTATTGGTAGCCAACACTTGCTGCGGAGGTATGAAAATGATCCAAAACCTTCCCAAAAACCGTTGGCAGTATGACTGCACTTAAAAATCCACCGGTATTGGCGAAGCCTGAAACTACTCCAACCTCCTTCATTGGGAAGGAATTCCGAACTACCGCAAAGGTTAACGCACTTGCCCCGTTACCATAGCCAATCATAAAGAATAAAAGCATTAACATATAGAAGGGCGGCTTACCATTAAATAAAAGAAATGCAGCCCAACTTATAAAGATGATTACATGAACTACCAAATAAGGACGTTTAATGGACTCAACCCGATTGGAAATCCATGTGGTCAGCGGTGCCCCGATAATTGCCCCAATCAAACCGATCATGATGAACTGACTGGCATGCGAACGTGTCATTCCATAAACATGCATCCCATACGGTACTGCCCATGAACCGATAAATCCTACATACGTACCAACAGCACCAAAATGGCAAAAGAAAGTCGCCCATGCCTGCCTTGTCGAGAAAATCCTGCGCAGTAACTGCAATGGATTTTCCTGTTTTTTTACCATTTTAACCTTAGGTGCCTCGTTCTTAAAAATCTGTTTTGGCTTTTTAACCAGCACGAAATAAAGCAGCAGTGCACAAAGACATAAAATAATACCTATAACCAAAAAAGGCGGGCGCCAGCCAAATAAGGAGATCCATGCTGAAAATGGAACGGTTGCCAGCAAGAAGCCAAAACTGCCCGCTATACCGGCCAGCCCCAGCAGTCCCACAAATTCCTTTACTTTGAACCATTGACTTAAAATTAATACAAGGTTCACCCAAATGGTCGCATCCCCCATACCCACTAATAATCGAGAAAGAACAAGGATTGCTCCATTAGGCGCAAGACTATATACTACTGTTCCAATCGCATTCAGCAATGTACCAATAATAAGGAAAAAATTCGGGCCAAACCTGTCTGATAAAATACCGATTGGAATTTGCAATCCGGCATAGGCCAAAAATTGAATACTTGTCATTAACCCGATGGTGGATGCTGTTAAATTAAAATCCTTCATTAACTGATCCGTAATTAATCCCGGTGCCGTTCTTTGACTGACAATTAAAAAATACGTAAACAATACCGAGGCAAAAACAACCCAACGGTATTTGCTATTTTGTTTATTCAATAGTCTCTTCTCCTGATTGTTTTTTTCTTCCTCATATTATACTCCATATCTATTTCGAATATAGAAATTTCCACTCATGGAGGCGTTTACACTACAAAAAAATTTTTTCCCCAACAAAAAAAGGAAACACAGAAGATAAATTTCTCCTATATTTCCTCTTAAAATCGATAAACTGTCCACCTCACGCGGACAAAACGACCAAAAAGTCCACGAACGGTGCCTGTCACCTTTAATGTCACTTTTAATTTTCACTTTTTAATGTCGCTACTTTTAGTAGTGAGTTTTGGCTGATGTGTGCTGCCATGCTTGGAAGGGTTGTTGGTAGTTTTGGGTGAGGATTTGGGTCATTGGGATGGTGCGCTGATTCTTTGGCAGACAGAGTTGTTCATAGATAAATTGGTCGTTAAAGCCGATTCGGGCCGCGTCCTCTGAGGTATTTGCATAATAAACGGCTTTGATTTTCGCCCAATAGATGGCTCCCAAACACATTGGGCATGGCTCGCAGCTTGTGTATAGCTCGCAATCAGTTAGGTCATAGCTGTTTAAATGCAAACAGGCCGACCGTATGGCTTGAACCTCCGCATGGGCCGTAGGGTCTTTTCCCGCCACCACTTGATTCCGCCCCATGCTAATAACCCTTCCGTTTTTGACAATAACGGCGCCGAACGGACCCCCGCTGTTTGTCAGCACATTGTTAAGAGCAATATCCACAGCCGCTTTCATAAATTGGTTATCGATGGTTATTCCCCCCTGATTCCAATAAAATTTTATAAGAAATACAACGATTACGCTGTTTTTAGTTTACTTCTAGTATATTGCCTATAGGGAGCGAAGATTCCCTCGACTTCCTCCCCTCACCACAAATAACCGAAATACAACTAATTGTATATCCCAATTCACTTTAGGAAAAATACATAGGTAAGGCATTATAAATCTAACTGGAAGTGTTAATAACATGCATCAACTAAGTTACTTAATTGCTCATTTCGGATACATGGGAATTATTATCGCCTTAATTGGCGGCATTATTGGACTTCCGATTCCAGATGAGGTTCTTCTTACCTATGTGGGATATAACGTTTTTCAAGGGAATCTTAGCTTCATCCCTTCCCTTCTTTGTGCGGCAAGCGGAGCTTGCGGTGGGATCACATTAAGCTATCTCCTGGGAGTAAAATTAGGGGTGCCTTTTTTAAATCGATATGGGCCAAAGCTACATATTACAGAAGAACGAGTGAATCGGACGAAAAAATTATTTATGAAAATGGGACCCTTCCTCTTATTGATCGGCTTTTTTATCCCAGGAATCCGTCATATTACCGCCTATCTTGCCGGGATTAATAGCTATACCTATAAAAAGTTTGCCTTATTTGCTTATTCGGGTGCTGTGATTTGGTGTTTTAGCTTTATTACATTAGGAAGGATATTGGGAGAAAATTGGACAGCTGTCGCAGGCTATTTTTCGAGATACAGCATTATTTTAATCATCCTTTTCATCCTGGTCACCATTATTCTTTATGCCTATCAGCGAAAAAGAAGAATAAGATTAAGAACTCCTTGAAAATAATTCAAGGAGTTCTTTCTATTTTTACACGACAGCCTTCTCACCATTTTTCCGATTTCTTCTTATTTTATCAGCCCGTAAGACCTTCATGGATAAGAAGATTCCAGATCCGGTTAGGAAAATCATCGCCAGTGCAGTCAGGTCAATCAGCCACTTGATGTTTGTTGTTCCGATTCTGCCTTCGTGAAGCCCTCTAATGATACCCATGAAGGAACCGGAGGTTCCGCGTTCTCCCCCTGGCCCACCCGTCATACCTTTTTGTCCCAGAAATTGACCGTTGGCGTTACTCCCCATCTGACCTTGTGGTTGGCCATTGGACGTTTGACCGCTTGTCTGACTTTGTCCATTTAGAGAATTTTGCTCTTGGTTCTGAGCGTTAGCCTGCCCGGCTGTTTGACTCGAACCAGATGCCGCTGTCCCTTGATTCATCTGCTGCGGCTGAAAGCTGCCCTTTCCTTCCATTTGTGTGGACTGTCCAACTAACCATGGCTCATTCATTAATAATCCTGTAATTGACTCCATTAAGATTAATACCGAAGCAATCAACCCAATCCATAAGTGGGCTTTTCGTGTTTTTTTCATTGATCCATCTCCTCTTAATTGATTATTTTATTATGATGATAAAACCTTAAGTTTTGCTTAAGGCCAATTTTTTAGCATTAGGGAAAAATAATTGCTATAAATCCCCCTTGTTCCTGACAAATCTGATCCGCTGCCTATAAATAGGTTCCTTTTAATTAAGATGATGTTTGACCTAATCCATGCAACCCCTTCATCACCTAAAGAATTTCCTTGCTTGTTAACTATCAAGTGCACCGGTTGGTTCGTCAGCAAGCAGAATCATCGGCTGGCTCATTAATTACCACTCCTTTCTCCTTGTGCCTGTCCTCCGCCGCTTGGAGGCATACCACCGCCCATAGAGCCCATTCCTCCCATACCTTTCATCATATTTCCTGAATTAGTAGAGGAAGAGTTCGCTAACTGTGGTAATTGAATGGATTGGCCTTCTGTAACTCCTTGGATAATTTCAATATAATCGTCATTTGCCAGACCTGTTTTTACCGTCAACTGCTGGGTGTCGCTTGATTGCTCAGCAGCTGCACTTGCGGCAAAAGCCATCACATACTTTTGATTATTAGCCGAGTGTACGGCATCTATTGGAACGTACAATGCATTTTCCTTACTAGCGGTTAATATGCTTGCTTCCGTACTCATCCCGACCTTTAAGTTATCAGGATTACTAATTTTAATCGTCACATCAAAGGTTGAGGAACCGTTTGAGGATGTTCCCTCATTCGCAATTGCTGTTACCTTACCAGAGTAAGTTTTATCCGGGTAAGAGCTGACCGTAACGCTAACCTTTTGATCCTTTTTAATTTTTGGAATATCCAGTTCATCAATTTGGACGACTGTTTTTAAATTTTTATAGTTTGTCAGATGGGCAACAGCCTGGCCGTTTGTGACTCGTTCCCCGGCAGCAACGGAAACCGATGTGATCGTACCATCCGCAGGAGCTGTAATCGGGGCACTGTCATCCGTAAAAGTAACCAATTTATCGCCCTCGCTTACCCTGTCACCAGCTGCAACTAACACTTCATCGATTTCATCATTATCGATTGTTGATTTAATATCCTCACTAGTAACTGGCTGTATTGTACCGGACCCACTGACCTTTACCTCTAATTTTCCTTTTTGCACCACCGCTGTTCGAATCTGTGTTGAAACCTCTTGAGCGCTTGAGTTTGAGGCATAATACTGATACCCGACAAATCCAATGACTAACACACATATGATCATGGCAATCCATTTCTTCATTTTCTAACTCCTTTTTCCACGGTTAGCTTGCGCCCTGCATACCCATGGTTGATTTATTTTGATAAGCCTATTATTGTGAGAAATCCTTAACATTCCCTTAATAAAATTAAAATTTGATTAAAAAATCAAAAAAACGCATGGAACTGTTTTAATGTTCCATGCGTTTTAAAAGCTGCTATTCCGTAGAATCAGCTTAGTGGCAATCATGATTTTTTTCGCAATTTTTCTGCCTTCGATTCTTTCTAACAGCGTATCCACGGCTGTTTCCCCCATAAGTTCGGTATAAACCTTCACCGTACTCAAGGCTGGAAAAACGTATTTTGCAAGGCTGATATCATTCACTCCGATAATGTTCACCCGGTCCGGTACAGAAATGCCTTCCTCTAGCAGCGCTCGAAGTGCACCAACGGCTATCGAATCATTAGCTGCAAAAAATGCCGTCGGCAATTGTTCCTTATGTTCGTCAATTGCCCTTTTCATCAACGAATGACCATCCTGAACTGAAAAGCTGCCGTTATACATATAGGCTTCATTTAGAAGACCTTTTTCAGCTAAGTAACGCTTAAAGGTTGATTCCCGCAGGTCTTCAATCGTCGAGGTTTTGTCCCTAAATACTTCCCTGCCACCGATATACCCAATCCTCTCATGACCCTTTTTAATCAGATGGTCGAGTACTTTTTTTGTTGCCTTTTCAAAATCAATCACAATCGAATCAAATTGCTCCTCATCCGGGGAGTAATCGACAAAAACAATGTTTTTCGTAATCGAACTTAATTCTTTTACCTGTTTGCTGCTGAATTTACCAATAGCAATCAGTCCGCGCAAATCATCTTGCTTCAAATCCTCGATATTGTCTTGGAAGTATGACGCCATTTGAATCCCATGATGGCGGCAGCGATTTTCCACTCCTAAGCGAATCGACATATAATACAGATCTTCCAGCTCTTCTTTTTCTGTATACCACTGGAGAAGGGCAATTTTTCCGGATTCCTGCTTTCGGGCCGGCAGTTTTTTATAGGAGAGTTCTTCTGCTGCTTCAAAAATTCTTTTTTTCGTATCATCGCTGACAGATAGAGTAGTGTCATAATTCAAGACACGGGAAACGGTCGCGATTGAAACTCCAGCTAATTGGGCAATATCCTTAATTGTAGCCATAGTTAAAACTCCTTACTGATTAACAAAGAAACGATACGTTGTTTTCCCAAAGTATACTTCTTCTGGATTCAAAATGATAGATGGAAACGCTGGATGATGAATCGCATCCGGAAAGCCCTGTGTTTCCAGACAAACTCCTAAATAATCCCGAGCCGAAACACCTGAAATCGAATAGGGCCCCTCTAAAAAATTGCCCGTATAGAGGACAACGCAAGGTTGATCTGTTGTTACCTCAAGCGCACGTCCACTTCCTTCATCTTTGAGCAAAACGTTATTTTCTCCTTCTTTTGAAAAAATCAGCGGGTGGTCGTAGCCATTTCCAACCAAAACATTTTGATCGTACGTTGAGCCCATACCATCCCGCAGCTTTCGGCCTTGGCTAAAATCAAAGGGAGTCCCGGCAGTCTCGATCATTTTACCAGTTGGAATTAAATCTGGCCCCAATTCTAAAAAGTGATGGCTGTCCAGCTGCAGGATGTGTTCAGTAATATCCCGTTTTATATGACCGCTCAAATTAAAATAAGAATGATTCGTTAAATTGACCAGCGTTTTTTGGTCAGTTCTCGCTTCAAACGTTATTTGTAATTCATTATTATTGGTTAATAGATACGTAACTGCTGTCCCTAAATTACCTGGATAGCCCTCTTCACCATCCGGAGAGTGATAAAAAAACTTTATACCGATTGCCTGGTCTTTTTCCAGTTTTTCAGCCTGCCAAATTACGGAGTTAAGGCCTTTTTGACCGCCGTGAAGATGGTTAGCTCCCTCATTTTTCGCAAGAAGATATTCTTTTCCATCCAACTCAAAACGGGCATCTTTAATTCGGCCTGCCACCCGGCCCACAACGGCGCCAAAATACGGAGACCACTCTAAGTAATCATTAAAGTTGTCGAATCCGAGCACAACATTTTCGATTGTTCCGTTCCGGTCTGGGACCATAATTTTCGTAATCACACAACCGTAATTCAGGCACGAGACAGACATACCAGAATCATTGACCAGTGTATATTCGATTATCTGCCGGCCATGATCATCTCCGAATACTTGATCTATTATTTTCATGGTTTCTTGCTCCTTCGTTTATAATGACGCAATAAAACGTTTAAACCCGGCTGCCCCCGCTTCATTTCGTTTAAATACACCGGCATCCTCGAGCACCCGTAGGAACTTCTTGCCGACTTCTTCTTTTACGAATAGTCCTGCATCCATTTCGTTAGAAAAACGTGCTTTTAACTGCTTAGCCCACTCCATATGATAGTCCGCAACTACCGCTGCTTGGCCCTGGATAAACTTTTCCACCTCTTCCAGTTCATCCATTAAACGTGCGGGTAAAACAGCAAGTCCCATCACTTCAATCAGGCCAATGTTTTCCTTCTTAATATGATGAACATCTTGATGCGGGTGGAAGATTCCCAGCGGATGCTCCTCACTCGTCCGGTTGTTCCGAAGAACCAAATCCAATTCGAAAATGGCCCCCCTTTTTCGGGCAATTGGGGTAATCGTATTATGCGGCGTTCCGTCGGTAGCCGCTAGAATTCCAAGCGAAACATCACTATAGTTTTTCCATTTTGTTAAGATATGTGCGCCTGCCTCTACAAGGGCTGCTTTTTCTTCCGAACACAGGCGAATAACCGACATCGGCCATTTCACCACTGACCCTTGAACGTTAGGAAATCCATCAATGGTAAAATTCCAGTCTGAATCCGCCTTCGCCATCGCAAATTCATAGTTGCCGCCCTGGTAGTGATCATGGGATAAAATCGAGCCGCCGACAATCGGCAGATCTGCATTCGAGCCGAGAAAATAATGAGGAAATTGCTCCACAAATGTTAAGATACGCAAGATGGTCACCGGGCTTATTTTCATATCGGTATGGTTTTCAGACAAGACAATGCAATGCTCATTGTAGTACACATATGGCGAATACTGTAAATACCAGTTTTGCTCCAAAAGATTGACACGGATCATCCGGTGATTGGAGCGGGCCGGGTGGCCAATTCTCCCCGCATAGCCCTCATTCTCAATACAGAGCAGACATTTCGGGTAATCATTCTTTTTCGCTTCCCGCTCTAGCGCAATACTCTTCGGATCTTTTTCAGGCTTTGATAGATTAATAGTTATATCCAATTCACCATAATCGGTTGCCGCTTTATACTCAATATTTTTGGAGATCCGTTTCATTTGGATATAGTTACTGTTTTTACTTAAATCATAAAAATATCCGGTTGCTGTTTGTGGACTTTGTTTATATTTTTCATAAAATATCTGATTCACCGTTGACGGCCTTGCCATCAAACAGTTCATTACCTTGCTTGAAAAAATTTCTTTTTCATCAAAAAGGTCCTCAATGATCCCTTGCCCGCAAGCATAGTCGACAATCAGCTCAAGTAAATCGGGGATGGAGGGACCTGATTCTATTAAAGACTCGGGTTCCTTAAACTCTGTTAATTTCAGCAGCGTCAAGATTTGGTTTCGGGCATAAATCTCATCTTCCTGCTGTATTAATTGGGCAGCAAGTGCTTGGTTCAGTAATTGCTGGATTACATGTTCAATCATTTTTTTCACCTCTATTTTTGATAGCCGTTCGGATGATGCTGATGCCAGTTCCATGCATCACGAATGATTTCGCGGATGGATGTCCTGGTCGGGTTCCAGCCTAGTATCTGCTTAGCTTTTTCCGAAGAAGCGATAAGAGTGCTTGGGTCGCCTGATCGGCGTTCGCCCATGACAACAGGTAGTTCAATGCCCGTTACCTCTTTTGCAGTCTCAATAATTTCTTTTACGGAAAATCCTTGGCTGCTGCCAAGATTGAACACATTACTCTCCCCGCCATTTCGCAAAAGTTTTAGGGCCAGCAAGTGCGCAGCAATTAGGTCCTCGACATGAATATAATCGCGGACACAGGTACCATCCGCTGTATCATAATCTTCACCAAATACCGTTACAGCAGTTCTTTTTCCGAGAGCCGCTTCTAAAACAACAGGAATTAGATGGGTTTCCGGATTATGGTCCTCGCCAATCTGACCGTCCCCTCTTGCTCCGGCAACGTTAAAATAACGAAGTGACACATATTTAAGATCAAAAGCTTTCTCACACCAGGAAATCATTTTTTCCATCGTCAGTTTTGTTTCGCCGTACGTATTGGTTGGATTCGTAGCTGCGGCTTCTGTAATCGGCATGACCATTTGTTCACCGTATACCGCTGCTGTTGAAGAAAAGACGATGTGTTTTACTCCGAATTCCTTCATCATCTCCAGCACGATTTGGGTTCCGTACACATTGTTATCAAAGTATTTTAACGGTTCCGTCATTGATTCTCCTACCAGAGATTTCGCAGCAAAATGGAGGATGCCGTCAATGGTTTCTTTTTCAAAAACTGATTGCATAAACTCGCGGTCACGGATATCTCCTTCGTAAAAACTTGCTTTTGGATGGACAGCATCCCGGTGTCCTGTTTGCAAATTATCGATGACAACGACTTGGAAATTTTGATCGATTAATTGATATACAGCGTGTGAACCAATATAGCCAGCCCCACCTAAAACTAGAATACTCATCTTACCGCCTCCATTTCTACTTCTTTCGCTCCATCGCCAATGCTTGCTACATAAAAATCGGCATCATAGCCAATTTTTTCGCGATAGGCTGCACCGACATTGCCAATAAAATTCTCGACTTTTTCGTTTTCGACAATTGCAATTGCACAGCCGCCAAAGCCGGCTCCCGTCATCCGTGCCCCAAGGACTCCTGGCTGTTTCCAAGCTGCTTCTACTAAGCTATCAAGCTCGATTCCGGTAACCTCGTAGTCGTCCCGTAAGGATATATGGGATAGGTTCATTAATTGACCGAAGGCCTCCAGGTTTCCAGCCTTTAATTCTTGCAGTGCCTTCAAGGTTCTCATATTTTCATAGACGGCATGTTTCGCCCGTTTGCGAATGGTTTCGTTTGTGATGAGGGATTGATTGGCATCATACTCTTCTTCTGAAAGCTGACCAAGCGCTTCAATTGGCAGTTTTTTCTGCAGCTGCGAGAGGGCCTCTTCACATTCGCCTCTGCGCTCATTGTATTTGGAATCCGCTAATTCACGGCGTTTGTTCGTGTTCATGATTAAGATTTTGTGGTTTTCAAGTTTGATGGGTGCGTATTCATAGCTTAATGTCTGGCAATCTAGTAAAATCCCGGCATCATGTTTGCCCATCCCGATCGCAAATTGGTCCATGATTCCGCTGTTAACACCGATGAATTGGTTTTCAACTTGTTTTCCTAGCTTGATTAACTCAAGGCGCGGGATTTCTAATCCGAAAAGACCATCCACTAGTGCCCCGGTTAACAGTTCAATGGATGCCGAGGAGGAAAGTCCGGCCCCATTTGGGATATTTCCTTGGATGACGCATTCAAAGCCGGTTGGAATTCTGTACCCCGCTTCGATGATATAGCGAATCATCCCTTTTGGGTAATTGGCCCAGTTATCTTCTTTTGCGTAATCAAGGTGGTTTAAGTCAAATTCAATAATGCCTTTTTCAGGGAAGTTTGCTGAGTATAAGCGGACCAGCTGATCGTCCCGTTTTTTCGCAATGGCATAGGTTCCATAGGTAATTGCACAGGGAAACACATGGCCACCGTTGTAATCAGTGTGTTCGCCGATTAAATTAATTCTGCCTGGTGCGAAGAATGCTTTTTCGGGTTTGGTTTGAAACAAATCTTGGAAGGTTGTTTTTAAGGTAGTAACGTTCA
This sequence comes from Neobacillus sp. GCM10027624, assembly GCF_042675345.1. Taxonomy (NCBI): domain Bacteria; kingdom Bacillati; phylum Bacillota; class Bacilli; order Caryophanales; family Bacillaceae; genus Neobacillus; species Neobacillus sp. GCM10027624. The sequence goes on along the minus strand of NZ_JBHTHD010000006.1, from coordinate 115,933 downwards.
TTTTAGAGACCTCCGTTATTTAGAAATCTTTCTTTAGTTTTATTTTACTGTTTTTAGTAAAAATTGCGCAATAGTTTTACTAAAATTTTTACTGAAAAATTTAATAAAAAAGAACGGAAGTTGCTCCGTTCTCAAGTTGCCTCTTTACCTTATAAAAATTGGCACCAATCACTTAATTTTTAAATAAAAAACCTGGGATTGATAGTCGCCGCCACGTTCAGCGGAATCCTTGTTTACACCATTAAATTCTGTCGAAAGGGATAGTCCCGCCTGCATGAGTTCATCTCCATAAAAAATCTGATCACATCCAAATACACTATAGGATTTCGATGGGTCTAACCCCATTAGTTTTACTGTTTGCTGCTTCAAGGAGGTCGGTGTGGCTAACACCTTATACCAGCCAACTAACGCCTCCGATTGATCCGGGCTGACAATCATCCAAGCGGTTTCATTGCCTTCAAACGGGCTTAACAGACGATAAAAGTGGCCGTCGCGTACCAACCTGCGATGTTGTTTATAAAAAGCAACCTGCTCTTTAATTTCTTCCCGCTCTTGATCCGTTAACGACAATGGATTTAGTTCATACCCAAAAGTTCCAAAGTATGCCGTGTTTGCCCTGGTAGATAAAGGGGTTGACCGTAACGTTTGGTGATTCGGAACAGCCGAAACATGTGAACCCATGCTGTAAATTGGATAGGCGAACGATGTTCCGTACTGGATTTTCAGCCTTTCGACCGCATCCGTATCATCACTCGTCCAAGCTTGCGGCGCATAATACATCATCCCCGGATCAAATCGTCCGCCGCCTCCTGCACAGGATTCAAACAGCACCTCAGGAAACTCAGCAGTCAACCGCTCGTATAATCGATAAACACCTAATATATAACGGTGAAAAAATTCACCTTGCTGGTTTGCTGCAAGTCTTTGCGAAAATGGCTCCGTAATATTACGATTCATATCCCATTTAATATAAGAAAGGTTCGTCCGTCTGATGATATTGGACATTTTTTCATAGAGATAATCAACAATTTCCGGCCTTGAAAAATCAAGTACAAGCTGGTTACGGCCAAGCGTTTTGGGAAGCTGCGGCAGCCCTATAGCCCAATCGGGATGCTCCCGAAATAAATCGCTGTCGGGACTAATCATTTCCGGTTCAAACCAAAGCCCGAACTTCATTCCCAGCCCCTTTATTTTCTCCGCCAAGCTTTCCAGACCATTCGGGAGTTTGTTGAGATCCACATCCCAATCACCAAGCGAGGTAGTATCGTCATTTCTTTTTCCATACCAGCCATCATCAAGGACAAACAATTCAATTCCTAATTCCTTCGCTGATTTCGCGATGTTTACGAGCTTTTCCTCATTAAAGTCAAAATAGGTTGCTTCCCAGTTATTAATCAAAATCGGGCGGTCTTGCTTCTTCCACTGAGCCCGAATCAAATGCTCCCGGTAAAGCAAATGAAAAGCCTGACTCATCCCATTTAAACCTTGGTCAGAATACACCATTACAATCTCCGGGGTTTGGAAAGAATCCTGAGGCATAAGCCCCCACTTAAAACCAAATGGATGAATCCCTGCCATCACTCGCGTCACATCATAATGGTCCACCTCTGCCTGCATGATAAAATTACTGCTGTAGACAAAATTAAATCCATAAACTTCACCAGAATTCTCTGTTGCATGCGGCCTTTTTAAGGCTAAAAATGGATTATGGTGATGGGAACTGGCACCGCGCAAACTGGAAATGGACTGAATACCCGCTTCTAGCTTTCGTTCATTAACATGACGTTCACGTGACCAAGTCCCTGCTAAGTGGACAAACATAAAATCTTTATCTGGAAGGTCAATCGATGCCCCCATCATTCGCTCAATGTCTAATCTCTGCGAGCCAACGTTCATTACCTGAGCACTTCTCGCAATAACTGGAAGGTCACGGAATATTGTATAATTTAACGTCAATTCCGCTTGAAGGTGGTCATCCTTTAAGAGGATTTGAAGTGTACTTGCATCTTGCGCGTCTTCAACATATGTTGCCGGCAGCCCCTCAAGTCCTGGCTTTCCGTCTAGTATTTTAAAAGTTTGATATTGAAAGTTCGGAACATGATGCTCATCGTGTTTCCTTACACTTATCGCGGGTTCGCGAAAGTCAGAATTTCCATAGGCCGGGTACTCCTGTCGTAATGTTTCCAAGCTAAAGGCCGGATCATCCGCATATGGATGACAGCTTGCAGCAGTTGGAACATCATAGGTTTGTAAATGGGAAAAATCCGATCGATGCCGTAATCCCTTCCCGTAATATAGATGGCCAAGGTGGCCATTTTTCATTACATGAAAAATATAACTTACTTGGCCATTTGTTAAATGAAATTGTTTGGTTTCTTGATTCACATGGATTAGCATAACGTTCACCTTTTTCCCTGCTTTGTTTGATATACAAAATAAGGGGATTTTTATACCAACCTCCCCTTAAAATGCGATTCTTGATAGTTTATTTGCGAATTTTCTAGTTTTATTTGCGAATGTATTACTTTTATTTGCGAAAAGGCCGGCTTTATTTGCGTATCTCTTTTTCTAGATTCTCTGAATTCGAAACTCAAATTCCATATCCTGATCAGCTCGGATTAAGTACTCATCGAGCACCGGTGCGCCCCAGCTGTCGTCCCCGCCGACACCCATCTGCTTACCCGCAATCGTTACGACCGTATAATGGATATTTGGCAGCTCATAATGATGCTTGGCATTTTCGAGCTCGAACGCCGTAAATGGTGAAAAATTGCACTCTAGCGGTTCGCTGACAGAGGAGATTCTAATTCCCCGTCCTTCCTGATTTGTAAGATTTACCCGCCGGACTCCGGTCCTGTTTCCTGACTCTTGCGGCATTACATAACCGGAAAGGTTATCGGCAACCGTATTCTTAAAAAGACCGAGCCTTGCTCCATTATTGCGGTCAGCGTAATTTTCCTCTGGCCCCATGGCATACCATTCCAATTGGTCATAATCCGCTAGCACCTTAAAAGCTAAGGCGAAAGTCGGCATCTGTGGGAGGTTTTCCGCCCCGTGATAACTTGACTTCACGCGAATGCTGCCATCTGGATACACCCCGTAGGCTACCTTTACATCTGCTTCTTCGCTAATCGAAAATTTATAAGTAAAGGAAATCGTAACAAATCCTTCCGCCTCCTCCACTTCAAAACCAACGCATTTACGTGCTAAACTCGCTGCATACCAAACCCCAGAATGGTAATCTTGTGAAAAGCCTCTGTCGTTATCTGTAGTTGCTCTCCAAAATAATGGCGCAGGTGGGTAGGCAATCATTTCATTTTCGGCATAATTTAATGAGACCAGACTACCAGCTTGTTTCGAGAAGATTGCTGAGAAATCTCTGCCATGCACACCGATATTCACATCGCCATGGACAACCCTTATTTCCCCTTCAGGTTGAGGAGTCTCAAATAAACTTTCCACCTTAAACACATATTGTCCGAAGGCAATCTCATAACCAGCATCTGCCCAAAGCTGTTTTTCCTTCAATCTAAGGAAGACATGGATACAATACTCACCAGCTGCACTTGCGATTTCCTCAGGCCAATCAAAATCAACCCGTCCATCACTCAAAGGAGCAACAACAAAATCAAGATTTTTGCGGTAGATTTCCTTCCCTTCAAAATGAAGGACATATTCCAAATCATAATCTGATGTATCAATGAAAAGATGATCGTTCGTAATCGTCACGCCATTTTTGTCAGTTGTGAGCTTCACGTTTTGATACAAAAACTTCACTTCCTGCATCTTTGGAGACAGCTCCCGATTTGCATAGACGATTCCGTTCGTACAGAACCCGTAGTCAGTTGGACGATCATCAAAATCACCGCCGTAAGCTAAATACTCTTTGCCATATCTGTCTTTTTTCATAATCGACTGGTCAATATAATCCCAGATAAAACCACCTTGATACATTGGATATTTCAGTTCCAGCTCCGTGTATTTATGCATTCCGCCAAGCGAATTCCCCATCGCATGCATATATTCGCAGCTAATGTAGGGCTTTTCTGGATTTTCCGAGAGATATTTTTCAATATCCGCAGGCTTTGCATACATCCTGCTTTCCATATCACTTGTCTCATTATAGTCGCGATTATGAAATACTCCCTCATAATGGACTAGCCGGCTAGGGTCAACAGATTTGAAATAGCGGGAGACATTGAGAATGACCTCACCAGCGTATGATTCATTTCCACAAGACCAAATCAGGATGGAAGGATGGTTTTTATCTCGTTCTAACATCGATATCGCCCGATCCATGACAATTTCCTGCCACTCATGTCTATTACCCGGAATATTCCAGGATGGTTCAACAGCCCCCATCTTTTGCCATGACCCATGTGTCTCCAAATTCATTTCATCAATGACATAAATTCCGTATTCATCACAAAGCTCATACCAATAGCTCTGGTTTGGATAATGGGAGGTCCGAACCGCATTAATGTTATGCTGCTTCAATGTTTTAATATCCCATTGCATATCTTCTTTTGTTACTGCCCGACCGTGGCGGCAATTAAATTCATGGCGGTTCACGCCCTTAAACACAATGCGTTCACCATTAAGGTGCATGATTTTATCCACGAGCTCAAATCTTCGGAAACCCACTTTTTGTGGAATTACCTCTACCAATTGACCTTGAGCATTAAAAACCTGAATATACAATTTATATAAATAAGGATTCTCTGCGCTCCAAAGCATCGGTGCATCAACTGAAATCGAAATCAATCCTTTGTTTCCTGTTAAAGAGCCGTCCACCTCAGCAATCAGATTATTCTTTGTATCGTATAACTCCCCTACTACTTTTCCAGGAAGAGCTGATTGAAATTTTAGGTCTGCAGTTAACTCTCCCTTTGAAAAAGATTTGTGCAGTTCTGTACGGATAAAAAGATCCTGAACATGAACCTCCGGCACCGTGTAAAGATATACATCCCGGAAGATTCCCGAAAAACGCCAGAAATCCTGATCCTCGAGCCAGCTTCCCGTACTGCGCTGATACACTTCAACCGCCAGCTTATTCTCTCCTTCTATTAAAAAAGGTGTAAGTTCAAATTCTGCCGGAGTAAAAGAGTCTTCACTGTATCCGACAAAATCCCCGTTTAACCACACATAAAAGGCGGACTCCACTCCCTGGAAGCTAATAAATACAGGTTTATTTTTCATTTTGTCCGGCAGATGAAACATCTTCACATAGCTGCCGACCGGATTATGGTCCATCGGTATTTCGGGCGGCCGGATCTCATTATGCCCATCCCAAGGATACATTGTATTAACATACTGAGGTTTCCCGTAGCCCTGAAGCTGGATATGTCCTGGGACCGCAATATTCCCCCAGACTGAACAATCAAAGTCTTTTTTGAAAAAAGACTCCGGTCTCGACGCTGGATTTACTGCATAATTAAATTTCCAATCTCCGTTCAAAACATGTCGCATCGCCATCGGCACAGTACTTTTTGCCTCTTCCACCGTCTCATAATACTTGTGGTCAGAGTGTGCAGGAAGACGATTAACCGCAAACACATTTACGTCCGTAAGCCAATTAATTGTTGGAATTGTTGTCATTGTGATTTTCCTTCCTATCTCGATCATTTATTTCACTGAACCCATCATCCCTGCAACAAAATGCTTTTGCATGAGGAAGAAAATAAGCGCCGCCGGCAAGGTTGCAATGACAATAGCTGTCATAATAATTCCATAATCGGGTGCGTAACTAGACCCAAGATTGGAGATCAGTAATGGAATTGTCTGATTTTCAGGTGATTGTAAAATAACGAGCGGCCATAGGTAACTATTCCAGCTCGCCATAAAGGTAATGATGGCTGCCGCGGAATAAGAGGTCTTCATCGTTGGAATATAAATTCTAAAGAATAACCCCAGTTCCGTTAAACCATCAATCCGGCCAGCTTCCAAAATTTCTTTTGGAAACATCTTTGTGCTTTGTCTAAAAAAGAAAATAAGAAAGGCTGTTGTGACAGTTGGCAATACGACAGCTGTAAGGGTATCGATTCCAAGTACCGGGACTGTTTGTGAAATCGTTCCGAACATTCGGAATAACGGTACCATTAAAGCTGCAAACGGAATCATCATTGAAAGCAATAAGATATTAAACACAACATCCTTTGCTTTGCTTTTATAAATTTCAAAACCATAACCAGCCAAGGAGGCGATGAGCATCGCTAATACGGTCGTAGTAATGGAAATCTTCGCTGAATTCATTAACGCTGTGCCAAGGTCTGCTGTATCCAACAAATTATGAAGATTTTGCATAAAATGACTGCCAGGCAGCAATCTGCCCTTTGTTACATCAACGGACTTATTCGTTGAGCTGACAATCATCCATAAAAATGGAAAAACAGAAATGATTGAAGCGATGATAAGGACTGCATAGCTGAATACACGTTTAAGATTAGTCATTTTTATCACCTGCTACTTTGAACTGAATAATAGAGAAAAAGATAATTAAAATCACAATGGCATAAGAGACTGTCGCTGCATAGCCGAAATCAGGTGTATATTTGAATGAGACATTATAGATGTACTCGGAAATGGTCATCGTTGCATTTCCTGGTCCGCCTTTGGTAATATTCATAACTTCGTCAAACAATTGTAGTGTCCCGATTGTTGACGTGATGGTTGTGAATAAGATAATTGGCTTCATCATGGGAATCGTTATTTTGAAAAATTGCTGAATGGACGAGGCCCCATCAATTTTGGCTGCTTCATATATGGATTCATCAATGTTCTGCAAACCGGATAAAAAGAAAATCATGTTATACCCTGTCCAGCGCCATGTAATCGCAATGATAATTGTAATTTTGGCCCAAAAAGGGTCTGTCAGCCATTGGATGGGTTCTGAAATAAGCGCAATCTTCATGAGCATGAAGTTAATGATGCCATCTTGACCAAATAAATATTTAAAAATAACGGAATAAGCAACAAGGGAAGTTACACACGGTAAAAAGATAGCGGTCCGAAAGAAACCCTTTAGCTTAAGTTTTTTATTATTCAATAAAACCGATAGAAATAAAGCGAGAATAATCATAATCGGCACTTGAATGATCAAGTAAATCACGGTATTTTTTACAGTGGTGAGGAACACTGGGTCCTTGAATAAACGAACGTAATTTTCAAAACCAACAAATTTCAAACTGACTCCAGTACCTGACTTAAAGGACAGGATAAGGGATTGAATCATCGGGTAGAAATAAAATAAACCAATCATTACGGTAGCAATGGCAATAAAGGACCAGCCAATCAAGGTATTTTTCACTCGAAGGTTTCGATTCGATTTTACTACCGGAAGGCTTTTCTCAGCTTTTGCGGGTATCACGATCAATCAACTCCTTTACCTTTAAAGAAAAAGCCCCGGAAATCCCGCCTGCCCATCAGTTTGCTCCATTAAACCGAGTAGGAGAAGCTAGCGAATTCCTGAGGCTAAAGTTCTCATTGTTTTTTTAAAATAAATTTATTTAATTTGCTCTTCCGCTTGCTTTTGAGCATCTGTGAGCACTTTATCAAGGTCTTTACCTTTTAAATAATCCTGCATGGCAACAGCAAGAATGTCCTCAATAGCGTAAGTGTGTAAGCCGTAGTTTACTTGAGGAATTTGAGTAGTCCAATTTGCAAAATCAGTAATAACTTTTTGACCTCCGAAGAATTCATCACTTGCTTTATAAGCCTCACCCTCGGCAGCCGGCTTGTAAGTTCCAATTGCCCCAATCTCTTTAACTAATGTTTGATAAAAATCAACATTAGAACCAAAGGTTTTTGCTAAGAATTCTGCTGCCTTTTCTTTTCCTGGCACATTTAGAACATACCATGAGCTGCCGCCTAGGTTAGAGGCATTAACAGAAGTTTCTACACCAGGAAGCTTTGGAAGCGGTGCAACTGCCCACTTGCCAGATTGTGACGCCTCTGCTTTAATGGAAGCGGTAATCCAGTTACCAGTTGGAACAGTAGCAACTGCTCCGCTGTTAAAACCGGCAACAAATTGGCTCCAGTCAGAAACAGGTTTAACAAGGCCAGCATCTAAAATTGCTTTATAAGTTTTAAAGGCATCTTTCAATGCAGCGTTGTCTGCTAGATCAGGTGTTGTCCCATCGTTCTTTAAATACCATGAACCAGCAGATTGGATCATCATACGAATAAGACCAAGGTCTTTTGGATCCTGCGTTAACATTTCTTTACCAGTTGCAGCTTTTACTTTTTTACCAATTTCAATATATTTGTTCCAATCGATACCTTTTAAATCATCAATTGTGTAGCCTGCTTTTTTCAAATAATCTGTTCTTACATATAATCCTGTAACACCCGTATCAAATGGAAGACCGTAGCGCTTACCGTCCAAGCTGGTTGGAGCTAGTTTATATTGGGCAAAATCATCTGCATTAAATGTTTTGCTTAAATCATAGAATGCATCTGGATATGCTTTAAGGAAACTTTGCGCACGATAATCTTCAATTAATACAATGTTTGGCAGCCCTTTTGTCGTTCCTGAGCTTAATGAAGTGTTGAGCTTTTGAACAATATCCGCTTGAGCGTTTTCAACGACTTTAATATTGAGCTTTGGATCAACGGACTTGTAAGCTTCTTTTGCTAGATTCATTGCTTTGATATTAAAATTAGGATCCCAAGCCAATACGGTTATTTCTTTTGTATCTTTCGAGCTGCTGGAAGCTTTCTCTTTTGTTCCAGAAGAGCAGGCAGACAATAACAGTATGCTTACTAATAACAGTGCCAGTACTTTCTTCATCGATCTTTCCCCCCATTTAAAAAAGTATGTAAGCGTTATCCTTACATACTTAATGTTAGCATCTGCCTAAGAGCAATCGTTAGGACGATATTTTTCTAATCTGGTAATATTTTTGTAAAATGAATGCGGTTACATTCCCTAAATTTGTACTTTTTTTAGATAGTAAGACTTTTTTTAGATTGAATGAATAGGCAGAAGGATTCTAACCTTTGTCCCGTTCCCAATCTCACTAGAAATCGTTACACCATATTCCTCCCCATAAATCAGCTGAATCCGATCATGGACATTCCGTACACCAATTCCAGAGAAAAGCTGTTGTTTGCGCTTTGTTTTCGGAATCGTATTATCGACCCCAACTTCCATACCATCCCCATTATCAACCACTTCACAAATCAAGTTTTCACTGTCTCGCCATACTAATACATTAATGTAGCCTTCCGCTTTCCGGTTAAACCCATGGAAAAATGAATTTTCCATGAACGGCTGTAAAATCAGTTTCGGAATTTGAAAGTCCATACAATCCGGCGCTAGGAAATAGTTGACCTTGATCCGGTCACCATAGCGTTTTTGGTTAATTAATACATAGTTTTTCAGATTATCGATTTCCTGCTTAACCGAGATGGTTTCACTCACATTACCGATTGTATTTTGCAGCAAGGAAATCAAGGCATGAATGGTCGCTTCTGTCTCTTGCTTTTCCCCCTGATTCACCATGAATTTAATGGAAGTCAGTGTATTGTATAAAAAATGAGGGTTAATTTGCTGCTGCAGGGCCGCCAGTTCTGCATTTCGTTTTTCCTTTTGCGACAATATCAATTGCTCGACATACTCATGCAATTCATCCAGCATGGAATTAAAGGCATTGCCAATTTGCCTTGTTTCATACGTACCTGATACAGAAACATACTGATCGAAATCATGTTTTGGGGCACTGCCAATTTGCTTGACCAGGCTTGTTAATGAGTTTGTTAACCTTCTTGAGGCAAGAAAAACAATCATAAGCGCCAGCAAGACTATCGCCATTGCAACAAGTGCAATCGCCTTTTTGTCAATTAAATCGCCGAAGGCAGTTTGCTTGTCGATAATATTAAACAGATACATATCAAATTGAGGGAGGTAGTCCATTAAAATGATTTGATCCTTCCCCATAAATTTGCCGACGATATATTGGTGTGATTGGTTTTTTAACTTATCCGCATATCCTAAAAGCTCTTTTGATTTTTCTCCGATAAGCTTCGTTCGATCACTCGAGACAATACCGCCTGACTTGTCCACTAGAAACACATGATTACCGGGGCTTGTATAGTTGCTATAGAATTGACGGAATTCATTTTCTCGAATGGCAAAATACATTGAACCATAGACGGTTCCGGAAATCCGATCCATTAAGGCCTTGGAAGCAACAATAAACCGCTGGTCTCCTGTTTCTGAAGCTGTATAGGGACGCTGATCGTATTGGTACATCAGCTTTTTCGGCTGTCCAAGAGTATTCCTGACAAGAGTACTGTTTTTCAGTTCCTGGTCAGAAATCGTCCAAACATTCCGATCTGTTCGGAAGCTGACTCCATTTCTACCTAAAAGGATTATTTCTATTTCATATGGGTCCAAATTGGATTGGATGTGTTTTAACTGCTGCCCCACCGTATAAAAAGAGGTCATTTGTTGGACAGTAGTTTGTTTTTCGGTTAGTACGGAGCGGATTGTACCACTCTCAAGAATATTGTTTGCGGATGTAACGATCGAGTAATTAAATGTTTCAAAGCGCTCTTTTACCTGGTTCATTACTTTAGCATTCATGATACTAAATCTTTGAAAAAAGAATTGCTCGGCCATTCGAATGGTTGTCCATGCAATGGTGGTGGAAACAATGATGATAATCACCATTGTGATTAGGAACATATTAATAAATAAACCATTATGTTTAAGACGTTCAGAAACAAGTCTCATTGCTACCATCTCTTATCTGAAGTTTTGTTTTCTCTTAAATTGGCTGGGAGACAATCCCTTTATTTTTTTAAATACTTTACAAAAATAACTATGATCAGAATAGCCAACCATTCCGCTGATTTCGGAAATGCTAGCCGCTCCCTTGATCAGTAATTTTGCTGCTTCTTCAATGCGGATTTTATTTAAATATTCAATGAATCCTTCGTTATTATGCGTTGAAAAATAGCTGGAAAGATAGGAAGGATTAAAATGAAAATGCTTGGCAACTTCCTTTAAGGTTAGCGGTTCTGCATAATTCTCCCTCATGTATTCCATCAGCTTTTTCATATTAAGATTTTCAGGCTGATTTTGGGCAGAATTGATACAATTCTTGACTTCCTCAATAAAACGGTCCAGCAGTTGAACAGTTTCACCGGCCGTTTGAGCTTCATCAATTGCCCGAAAATACGAATATCTTGCGTTCTCTAATTCCTTTACATCATATTCCATATTGCTAAGCAGAACAGTGATGTTAAAAATAATGTTTCCAAAGAAAGCTTTATATTCAAAAACGTCCATCGTATAGCGGCTGGATAGTGATTGGACATGATTGAGCAAATAACTTAGAGCGGAATCAAATTGCCTGCGCTTAAATTCACTTGTGAACCATTCCAGATTAAAAGGATCCGTTTCAGACGGCAGCTTTGGCAGATTTTTAGCCATTAAGAGTCCGATCCCCGGCAAAAAAAATCGAAAGTTTAACAGTTTTAACAGACTTTCATTGCATTGGGTGCTAATTTGAGAAAAATCGCTGAATTCTTCTGTTAACGCGAAGGCAAATTTAGAATTGGACGTTGCTACTTGATGTGCGATCTCTATAATTTTGACCATGTCTTTACCGTTGAGATTAATGAGAAATGAATTGATATCTTGACTTACGTTAAAAAAAGTGTGGACAGCTTCATTCAGGTTTGTTTTTAAGGCGTTTTCAATGATCCCCTTTACTTCATCGAAAGAGTCGGATTTTCCATTCGAAGGTGTATTCTTTACACCTAACAAACAGAAATGGCTATACGGAAAAACGTTAGAGATGATCATAGGATCGTACTCGGTGTTATATCCAGAAATTAATTTTTGAATAATTTGTCCGGTTGATAGATTAATATCTGCCTGCTTCCCTGAATTTTGAAGCAAAGGGATTCTGCCGCGGGCTATATTCAACGCCTGTAACAGACTGTTGGCATCAAGCTTCGGTTTTAAGATATAATCCACGACCCCGCTTTGGAAGGTAGACCTTACATAATCAAACTCTCCAAAACTACTAAGAATAATTACTTCAATAAGGGGGTATTTATCTTTTACCACCCTCGTTAATTCTTCTCCGTCCATGATGGGCATGACAATATCCGTAATAATAATATGGGGATTCTTACCCTCAATTAATTCAAGCGCCTCCTGGCCATTTGCAGCCTCGCCAACAATTAAAAACCCTTCCTTTTCCCAATCGATATAATGTTTAATCCCTTGTCTAATCAATAATTCATCATCTACAATTAGCGTTCTGCATAATTCTGGAGCTGTCATGGAAAATCCCCCTCCTTAAAAAACCCATAAAATTCTGTAAATTAAAGCGGTACATATCACATAGAAATGAACACTTCATTTAATTTATTAAAGGCAATAAATATTTTACCGCTTTTATTGATAAAAATGCCTTCAGGTTCACGTTTTGTATTCAAAGATATTCGCTTCTTTTTGCCTCCGTTTGCCAGAAAAGACATATACTCACCATTTGAAAGTAAATAATATAGACCATTTCCAATCGAAAAGCCTTGGATCTCCTTTTTTGATGTTTTACCAATCAGTCCCCTAATATGAATCTTTCCACGCCAGTCTCTTATTGCATTCTTGCCTGCCCCTAAATGTATTTTATTAATATCATATCCATCACCTGATTTTGAAACGGCAATCGCAGTCTTGCTGTCCTCCATTGCAATCACATTTGGATGAATGGTTGAAGGCACCTTCCAAGTCCTTTCAACCATCAATGTACTTGGATTAATTTTTTGAAGTGTATAGCTTGGCTGGCCATTTATATCCGCTAATTGAAAAAGATAGCCACTTATATAGGAGAGTGCTTGTCCGTGACCAATTGTCAGCAATTCACTTTTTTTCATCAACTCTCCCTTACGATTATATTTATAAATATAACCATAGTGGGTCTTATCTCCTGTTGCATATGTTAAATAAATATTATCATTTCCATCAGCTGCTAAACCTTGCAATCCCTTTGCAGTACTGCCTGTAACATTTTTAGGATCGCGGTATGGATAGAACATGGTTTTCACCTTTATTTTGTTGCCAAATGTAATAGTATGGGTTGGGTTTGCTAAAGATTCCCCTTGAACACGATTATATGAGGGTATTAATAATCCCCCAAGACAGAGTACTGCTATAAATATCCCTATTATTGTTTTCTTCATTTATGTCCTCCGATATAATGGTCTTTAGTTAAAATAATACCTTTAAACACGAAAAAATGCAGGCCAATTTGCCTGCATTTTTATTCCATCCTATTTAGCTAAAAGTGCTAATGTTGTATCTAAAAGAACGTTTACACCCTTTTCACATTCTTCCCATGTGGTCAGTTCTTCCTCGCAATGGCTTTTTCCATTTTTGCTTGGAACAAACAGCATGGCAGTTGGAACAAGGCTTGCAATGAATTGAGCATCATGTCCAGCACCGCTCACCATCCGCTTATTGGAATATCCAAGCGACCGGGCAGATTGTTCAAAGTGATTGACTACTTCTTCATCAAACCAAACCGTGTCACGCTCCCACAGCTTAGTAACTTTAATCTCACAACCTTCATCTAAACCTAGATGTGGCAAGCTTTGAACAAAATCCTTAAAGGTACTGACAATTTCTGTATCCTTATGGCGCGCTTCCAATGAAAAGACAACTTTATTCGGAATGACAGTATGGATGCTAGGATAAACATTTACTCGTCCGATTGTAAATACTAAGTCTTCATCTAGTGAACCCAAGCGGCTGCGGATTTCATTGATTAAATTATTTGTAGCAAATAAGGCATCTTTTCTCATATCCATTGGGGTGGTTCCAGCATGATCGGATTCACCAGTTACTTCAATTTCGAAGCAGGCCATTCCGACAACGCATTCGACAACGCCAATGGCGAGTGCTTCTTTTTCAAGGATTGGCCCCTGTTCGATATGCAATTCTAACAGAGCGGTTGCTTCTTTCAAGCGGTTTGCCTCTTCGCCAACATAGCCGATTGTCTCTAGGGCATCCCCAAAGGTAATACCGTCTGCGTCTTTCTTTTGTAACATGGTGACTTTGTCAAATTTACCGGCAATGACGCCGGAAGCCATCATCGAAGGTTCAAATCTTGCCCCCTCTTCATTAGTCCAGTTTACAATCGTAATCGGAATTTTCGGCTTTACGCCATTTTCCACGAGGGTTCGGACCACTTCTAATCCGGCAACAACCCCAAGCACTCCGTCAAAGCGGCCGCCCTTTTTTACCGTATCCAGATGCGAGCCAATGACAATTGGAGGTTTATCTTCCGTTCCAGAAAGTGTCGCGTACATACAGCCCATATCATCGACCTTTACTGTTAAGCCGAGTTCTTCACAGGTGGATTTGAAATAATTTCTTACTAGACGGTCCTGCTCCGAGAGGGCGAGACGGGTGACCCCATTGTTTTCTGTTCGGCCAAAATCCGCGAACCGTTCTAACTCCTGGTGAAGTCTTTCTCCATTAACCAATAACTTTTGACGTTGCATGATTAACCACTCCTTTTTACTGATAGATTTGCAGTCCATTTTCATAACACTTGGTACATCCGTGAAACAAATGTAAGCGTATACAGTTTTTAAAAGTGTCAGTAATCCTTGTTTCAAACAGTTATAGTTATGCCAGTATGTAAATATTCAGACTTGTATATAAAATTATATACTATTCCAGCCCGTTGTCATTAGACAAAACATAAAATCTTTTCCATAAATTGTTTTATAGTTTGTAAAGTTCTACCCAACAAAAAAAGTGGAAGGCAGCTGCCCATCCACTTCTTTCTTCATTATTAAGGATTAATTTTTGTATTGAAGACTTGTTTACCATCTTTATATTCTAGGATTGTTGCTGATTTAATTGGGTTATGATTTTTGTCAATGGATACAATTCCGGTTACAAGTGATAGATCTTTCGTTTGTGCTAAAGCATCTTTAATTTTAGTTGAATCTGTACCACCGGCACGCTTAATTGCATCTGCTAACATATAAACGGTATCATAGCCAAGTGCATTGAAGGCATTTGGTGATTCGCCCTTGTTCTTTTCTTTAAAGAGTGTAACAAAATCTTGGATCTTTTTATCTGGGTCTTCAGATGAATAATGGTTTGTGATATACGTGTTATTCAATGCGTCTTTTCCTGCGATTTCAACTAGCTTTGGAGAATCCCAGCCATCTGCACCCATAAACGGTACAGTGATTCCTAATTCACGAGCCTGCTTAATGATTAAACCTACTTCTTCATAGTATCCAGGAATAAAAATGAATTCAGGCTTTTTCGCCTTAATACGAGTTAATTGAGAGCGGAAATCAGTATCTTTAGCAACATAAGCATCTTCTGCTATAACCTTGCCGCCGTCAGCTTCAAAAGTCTTTTTGAAGGATGCAGAAAGACCTTTAGCGTAATCACTAGAGCTGTCTGCAAAAATGGCTGCGTTTTTAACCTTTAATTTTTGTGCTGCAAAGTTTGCTGCAACTGTTCCTTGGAATGGATCGATAAATGATGTACGGAAAACAAATTCATTCAACTTTCCTTTGTCATCAACTGTTACGTTTGGTGCAGTCCCAGATGGTGTTAATAAAACTGTTTTCGTATCATTTGCGATTTGCGCCTGTGCAAGGGTGTCACCGCTGGTTGCTGCTCCAATAATAGCTGTTACATGGTCTTGGCTTGATAATTTAACTGCACCGTTTGTTGCTTCGGCTGCATCTGATTTATTATCGACTTTTACCATCTCAATCTTTTTGCCGTCAACTCCACCTTTTTTATTGATTTCATCGACCGCAATATTAATCCCGTCAAGCAGCGATTCACCGTAAGATGCAACCCCGCCAGAGAGCTCCAAGTTTACCCCAACTTTAATAGATTTGCTATTGTCGGAGCCTGAACTGCTATTTGCTCCTGAGCATCCAGCTAGAATTCCAGCCACTAAGCTCGATGCCATAAAAAGTTTTGCCATTTTCTTTTTCATACTAGTAATCTCCCTTTTCTGATTTTATCTCTCTGATGTAATTTTTAATGTTTTCAGAATATAACTTATGGATAGCCCTGTCAATGTTTTTTCAGAATAATTTTTAAAATTAAATTTTTCCACCACAACAGACTCCTGTCCATTACACGTGGACAGTTTGTTGTAACCGCTGTAGGAGTAGTTCTGCAAACTTTCGGCACCGTTTTAGGTCCTGCAGCTGTGGTGTTAACTCTACTTTCAGGGTAACCGCCAATTCGCTTTGAACATAAAGCATGTCCCGGAACTTATCGACAGCCCCGCAATAGTGAGGGTAAAATTGATCCCCTGTACCGAATACACCCGTTATGATTGAGTGGGTATCCAGGTTTTCAAATGCCCTAAACAAAGGCAGCATCTCTTCGGGAATTTCTCCGTTTCCCCATGTATACGTTCCGACTACAACGACGTCAAAATGACTTAATTGCCATAAAGGAAACTCTAAAATGGTAAACAACTGAGCATCTATGTCATAGCCCTTGATTAATCCTCCTAAAATCGAAGCGAGTTCTTTCGTATTCCCTGTAATCGAGGTATAAACGATGGCTAACTTCATTCCCGTCTCCTCCTACAGTTCATCAAACCCATTCGATTGCGTTACCTTGGAATAAGTTCTTGATTTTTGCTCAAAGAAATCTGACTTCGTATCATTAATCATTTCATCGCTAAATACATGGATCCACGGCATTGGGTTGTCACGGTCTGGATAGAGGTTCTGTAAACCCAGCTGCCGCAGGCGTTTATTTGCCAGGTACTCAACATAGCCGCTGAATTCCTCCAAATCAATTCCCTCAATATCTTTTAAGATAAACGCAGCCCATTCATTTTCAAGCTTTACTGCCCGATCTATCGTTTGGTAGATATACTCCACATTTTCCTCTGTATTCAGCTCCGGATTCTCACTTAAAAGAATACGGATAAACTGCGCGACAAAATAAGCATGCTGCATTTCATCCCGCTGAATATAGCTGATCATCGTGCTCGTTTTGAGCATTTTTTGTTGGCGAGCAAGATGATAGAAAAAGGCAAACCCGGCATAAAAATAGATTCCTTCCAGATTGATAGAATTCACTGAGAGTTTAAAGAGATTTAGTGGTGTTGGGTTTTGCCGGAAGTTCTCATATGATTCTAAAATGAATTGGTTCCGTTTCCGGACAATCGGATCATTTTTGGCTTGATCAAACCGTTTGTTTTGTTCACTTAACGGCACTAGCGAGCTCAAAATATAGGAATATGATTCGGTGTGAACTGCCTCCTGCTGTGAAATTACGGCAAAAATCGCCTTAAAGCTTGAGTCCGACACATAGTCCATGACCTGGCTCATCGTCGGTGTTTGCAGGCTGTCTAAGGAAGCTAATTGAGTATTAATTCTTAGAAAAACATCCTGCTCCACTGGTGAAAGGAACTCCCATTGCTTCAGGTCATCCTGCATATTAATCTCCTGGGCTTTCCAGAAGTTTGATAGTAAGGTTTGATAGAGGTCGTACATTTGCGTGTAGGCAATGTCATTCCAGTTCAGCAGACCGGAGGATTTTCCATTGATGATTCCTGTTGATTTATTTGGATGCTCCGGGTTTAGTAGTTTTATTTTTTTTAGTGGCAGTTGTGTATTCATTTTGAAGGCCTCCTTGAAAAATAATTTCGGGTCATTTAGGTAGTTTTGTAATTTACGAGTTGCTTGAAGGACATTTTCTCAGTCCTTTTGTATGATTTTGTCCTTCATTCGGCTTTTGATGGACATTTTCTTTGTCCTCTTGTATGATTTTGTCCTTCATTCGGTTTTTGAAGGACATTTTCTCGGTCTCTTGTATGATTTTGTCCTTCATTCGGTTTTGAAGGTCATTTTCTCGGTCTCTTGTATAATTTTGTCCTTCATTCGGCTTTTGAAGGACATTTTCTCGGTCTCTTGTATAATTTTGTCCTTCATTCGGCTTTTGAAGGACATTTTCTCGGTCTCTTGCCTGATTTTGTCCTTCATTCGGCCTTTGAAGGACATTTTCTCGGTCTCTTGTATAATTTTGTCCTTCATTCGGCTTTTGAAGGACATTTTCTCGGTCTCTTGTATAATTTTGTCCTTCATTCGGCTTTTGAAGGACATTTTCTCGGTCTCTTGCCTGATTTTGTCCTTCATTCGGCTTTTGAAGGACGTTTCCATTCGGCTCTCCGCTGATTTTGTACTTCATTTAGCTTTTGAAGGACATTTTCCTTCGCCTTCCCAGCAATTTTGTCCTTAACCCGTATAAAAAAGTCTATTTCCCCTAGCTATGACACGCTTCGCACTCCTCAATCTCAGCTTGAGACGTACTCCGGACATAATAAGTAGTTTTCAGCCCCTGCTTCCATGCCTCCAGATGAAGATTTAGTAACTCCCGTGCCTTAATATCATGACGAACATACAGATTAAAACTGATCGCTTGGTCGATATGGCGCTGGCGGGCAGCGTTTTGCTTAATACTCCAGACCTGATCCAAGTCATGCCGGGCCCGGCGGAAATACTCATACGTCACATGATCCAAATCTGGAGCCGTTACCTTGAACTTAAAGTTTTTCTTTTCCTCCGCGTACTCTACAGAATAAATTGGATCAATTCCATCCGTGGATCCGCCAATTTTAGCCGTCGAAGAATTAGGAGCAACCGCCATTAACCAGCCATTGCGAACCCCGAACCTCGAAACCTCCTGCTTCAATGAAAGCCAGCGATCCTTCACATATTTTTTTCGTTCAAAGTACGCACCAGTCTGCCACTCCGAACCCTCAAACTTGCTGTAGGCCCCTTTTTCTTTAGCAAGCTCAACCGAAGAACGAATCGTGTAATAAGCAATTTCCTCGTATAGCTCATCAGCTAACCCGACCGCATCCTCCGATTCCCAATGAAGTTTTTTCAAGGCTAGCAGGTGGTGCCATCCAAAGGTCCCCAGCCCAATTCCACGAAACTTTTGGTTCGTTAGCTGAGCCTGCCCGACCGCAATCGTATTTAAATCAATCACATTATCCAGCATCCGGACCTGAATCGGTATCAGCCGTTCCAATACATCCGCTGGCACCGCCTTTGCCAGATTAATAGACGATAGATTACAAACCACGAAATCACCAGGTCTACGGACAATGACAATATTTCCATCCTCATCAACATGCTCATTAACGACCCTAGAGGCAGACATGTTTTGCGCAATTTCCGTGCACAAATTACTGCAATAAATAGAAGTTCGCCCCGCCCCAAGAAGGTGCTTATTTGGATTTTGCCTGTTCACCTCATCTCGATAGAACATATAAGGAGTCCCGGTTTCCAGCTGCGAGACCATAATCCGGGCCATAATTTCCATTGCCCGATAAGTTTTGCGCGGAAGAAGCGGATTCCGGACAGCTTCCTCATATTTTTCGGTGAAATAAAGCTTGTCCTCCTCATCGTAAAAATCCTCCAAGCCAAGAGGCTGGCCAAACTCGTCCTTCCAGCCCATTATCTGCTTCACTTGATGCGGACAGAACGTGCACCACTGTCCAATACTTCTACCATTCTCGTCGACTTCTTCAAGCTTTTTCATAAATAAATCTGGGATCGCGACTCCTGTAAAAATATCATGAGCTTTGCGCCGCTCGTCGCCATTATTTGTCTTTAAATCAAGAAATCCATTCATAATATCCTTATGAAAAATATCGAGATAAACCGCGATGGCCCCCTGCCTTTGGCCTAACTGGTCAACGCTGACCGCTGTATCATTGATCAGCCGGATCCACGGCACAACCCCTGACGAATTGCCTTTAAACCCTTTAATATCGGAGCCAAGGGCGCGCACCTTGCCAAAGTAAATTCCAATTCCGCCGCCATCCTTACTTAATCTGGCACTGTCCCAATTGTTTAAATAAATCCCATCAAGCGAATCGTCAACGGTATCAATAAAACAGGAAGACAGCTGACCAAAGCTTTTTCCCGCGTTGGACAAGGTTGGTGTTGCCACGGTCATATAAAGATTGCTCATTGCCCAGTAGGCTTCTTTGACCAAAGCTAATCGTCGGTGGGGCTGCTCTTTTTGCATCAATGTCATCGCAATGACCATGAACCTTTCCTGCGGAAGCTCATACAAATTTCGCTCATAATCCTTGGCTAAATATCGATCGGCCAATAAAAATAATCCTATGTAGTTAAACAAGTGATCGCGTTCAGGTATGATTTCTCTGCCCAGCTGCTCGATCT
Source organism: Neobacillus sp. GCM10027624 (assembly GCF_042675345.1). NCBI lineage: Bacteria > Bacillati > Bacillota > Bacilli > Caryophanales > Bacillaceae > Neobacillus > Neobacillus sp. GCM10027624. Next base: position 95,710 of record NZ_JBHTHD010000006.1, on the reverse strand, counting down.
CACCCTGCCCATAAGAATCCAATAGTTCACTAGAATAGATCCCTTTTTCCGTTAAAGTCCTAATTAACTGATAAAAGTCACCATATTGTTCCTCCTGTGAATAACCACGATTACGTGCTGCCTCCCTATATAATTCCTGCAAATACAATCGTGCAGCAACAAATGTCCAATTGGGCTGATCCATCGCAATCCGATTGAGAGCGTACATAAGAGCTTGCTGAGTTTGTTCTTTTTCCGGTGCATCTTGTATTTTTTGAACGAGTTCTGCAGTATCAAGACTATATTGCTCTGCTGCCTGCTGGATTACCTCGAAAACGTATTCTTTCGTGATCATTGAAAAATTCCTCCTAAAAATAGAAAAGTGTAAGCGCCTTGGTCAGCCCCGACAAGTGCTGGAGGACCTGACGGTGAAGTCGTTCTTTGACTTCATCGTCAGGGCCGAAGCAACCTCGAGGGGCTAGGCGCTGAAACTGGCCAATAAAAAAATCCGCTCGGGGCGGATTCGAGCGGATGAAACGACAACAGAAAAGAGGATTCAAGAAAGCATGCCTTCCTTGACCTAATTTGCCACCGTTCCAGCTCCCAATCCCCGAGGAAGTGAAACATCTCAAATTAGGACAGGTCTCCTGACTCATGCTTCTCCCTACTCTGAGCCCTTCCCGTATAAGCACCTGTTTTCACAAGAAACTTATACAGTGGTCATCGCTCATTTCGTCTGCATTTACAGTTGCGGGGGCAGCTCTGGATTCTCACCAGATTCCCTTTTAAGCCGTTTGGCATCCTAACTTAAGGCTAACACAATATGTAGTTGTTTTAATTCTCATTAAAATCAATATATAGTAATAGAATTATTTTTTCAAGTTTAATTGTTTTCGCTTCTATATATTGGTAATATTTATCTAAAAAAATAAGGTGATAATCCATGGCATTAGGGAAATTGATTGGGCGTGGAAACACAGCGGAAGTGTATGAATGGGGAGAAAATGAGGTCATCAAACTTTTTGATCTGCAAATTCCGGAAAGTCTAGTAGATGAAGAATATCAATCTAATATATTGATTCAAGATTTACAGCTGCCTTCCCCTCTCGTAAATGGGAAAACAGAAATAGATGGTAAGAAAGCAATTATCTATGAAAAAATAAATGGAAACAGTCTGACAAAACAGCTTACAAGGAATCCCTTTGCCATCCGAGGCAGGGCAAAACTTTTTTCACAATTACACCAGCAAATTCATAAAAAAGATGGCGCAGCCCTTCCGAAACAAACGACTTACCTCACAAGAAATATTCAACACACCAATTTATTAACCCCAGAAGAAAAGCAAGCGATTTGTGATTTTTTGAAACAACTGCCTGAAGGTCATCAGGTCTGCCATGGCGACTTTCACCCCGACAATATACTAGTCTCCAAGAATCAAGTTAAAGTGATTGATTGGATGACTGCAGCTTGCGGCAACCCTATTGGAGATATTGCGCGAACTTATATCATTTTAAAACATGCTTATTTGCCTAAAAACATGCCAGCTTTTGTGAGGGCCTCACTCGAGCGAGTCCGAAACAGATTTTGCACTTATTATCTTGAAGAATATCGGGAACAAACATTATTAACTTTAGAAGACCTCGAAAAATGGACCATACCTGTCATGGCTGCCCGGTTAATTGAGGGGGTTCACCCGGATGAAAAAGCGGTATTACTCCAGGAAACCCGCAATCTTCTAAAAAAATATTATTCTCATTAAAAAATGAGCCTGCCCTTCTAATGAGTGGCAGGCTCGTTTCCCATAGATTAAGCTGATACTTTTTCAGCGTATGCATGCTTCAGTTGCTTTCGGGCCCGATACAGACGGGTCTTAACGGTAGCTGCTTTAAGATTTAGCAGGCAGGCAATCTCATTTTCTTTTAAACCATAATGGATTTTCAAGATCAGCACTTCCTGAAATTCCTTTGATAAACAGCCCATCGTCTCATTTACCTCTTCTTTAAAGAGACGGATTCCAACCTCTTCCTCGAGATTTTCCCCGGACCGTTCCAGCCCGATGACCGGCTCCATAGTCGCAGGGTCAACGAGCATCAAGCCCTTTCGTTTTTCCACTCGTAAAAAATCAATCGCGGTCCTGGCTGTAATGGCGGACAACCAGGCACCCAATTTATTCGAATCTTCTACTGTATCCAGTTTCTTATAGGCCTTCAAAAATGCCTCCTGAACAATATCCTCAGCAATAAATCGATCCTTGGTGTAGGAATAAGCGATATAGTGCAGGCGCTGTGAGTACTCTCTAAATATTTGATTAAAATCAATGGAGCCCAAGACCCCACCCCCTTTATGAGAAGAAGTGCCATTATCTGAAATGTTCTTTTACAAAATCTGGCGCATGTGCTTCATCGAAAAATAATACCTCTTTGTAGTTACCCCTCTTATAGTAAAAAACGACAGTATAATCCTTTTGAGGATGACTTCCTGCCCTTTGCAGCGCAAGTTCAATTTCTTGCTTGTTCGTGCTTTTTAGCGAATTTTCATCCTTTTCCAGCTGTGGAATCGGTTCTTCTGAATCAAATGCATTAGAGTAATCCTTCTTTACGACCAGGATTTTTGAAATATCCTTGTTCGTTATTGTCACCCTTTCCAGTTGTTTCTGTTTCTTTAACCACTCTGTAAAATTTACAAAGGACGGTCTCAAAGTGAAATAAATATTTCTGTTTTTCCCCATATCCACTTCAATCCCGGAACCTCGGTCTTGGTAATAAAGATTGTCCTCATAGGATTCCGCTAATATATCGGACCGTAAGAGCGAAATAGCCTCCTTGATCTCGATTGGATCGGCAAAAGCGGCCTCTTTGCCAACCGGTCCATTCGTACTAATACGAATCGATCTGATTTGATTCACATTGATTTTAAAAATCTCATTCGTCGCAAGTTTATATTCTTTCGATTCGTTAATTGTTTTGAATAGATCCGCGTAAAGACGCTTATCCACCCTGTATTCTCGAGTTACATATTTTCCGTTTTTCAATTGATATCGTAAAAACAAATCCTGTGTCTGCTCAGAGATATGCCCCTTATTTAGCTTCTCATTCGCAATAATTTGCTTATGGAGGTTTCGAACCGATTCAATATTTGCTTCTTCTTTCAATGGTTCTGGTACACGAAATTTTTCAGTTGATGAATATTGGCTCCTAAAAAGGTATGGGTTATCCGTAATTAAAACGTTTTGAATTTCTGTTTGGTTCGGTACTCGTTTTTCATAGACTCCTAGTGTCTTAACCCCCAGGATTAACACTGCAAATATGGCTGAAAAAACAACCAACCCCTTTAATCGTCTAAGGCTGAACACGCGCCATGTTTTTTGCAGAACCATTTCTGCAATAAAATAGCCGATCACTGCTCCAATCACATATCCAAAAATAATCCAGCCGGTATTAGCATTTTGTACCTCACTAAAATACACTCCGCCAAGAAACATAACACAAAGCGTCACACCATATTTGAAAACCGAACGTAAGCGGACAAGCGCAATTGCTTCGGTAACTGTTTCCATTTTCCTTTTTTTATAAAAAAACAATGCAAGACCATAAAGGACCACCGATAAAAGCAAATAAATGACCACATACTCCCATTTTAAATCGGCATTATTAAGGGTGATCGCCGTCGTAATCGGTGACATCTTTTCCAAGTCCCGATTCAAAAGATAATCGCTTGGAAAACCATATAATAATATTTTTAAATTAGAGCAAACCAATACTGTTATTCCTACAGGGAACAGGACAAATACGTAGGTGAGCACTGCCTGAACCGCAGAAATTCCAGTCATCATCGCAATAAACACACCAGCTATAAACAACAGCAGGTCAAATAAAATCGTGGTTCCTGCCCAAATAAGAATATCGGTTTTGCTATAAATCGCCGTAATATCAAGATTGATCCGAATGATTAATAGCAAAATCGTTGTTATCGCAACCGGTAAAACCAAAAGGATGATTCCCGTAAGCGCATAATGATGGAAAATTTTATCTCTTTTAAGCGGGATACTATGCATCAGGTCTGAAGCCTGTTTTACATGTAAAAAACGGAATAAAAACACCGCCAGCAGGACAGGTACGATAATCATTAAGGTAATTTGAATATCATAATAAAATTGAAAAAGGTTTTCAGGATGCGCGTAAAAGGCTCTATTTTCTTCCGAAGAATACCTCATGATCAGCTGCAGCGGCAGCGCAAACAACAGTCCAAAAAAATAAACGATAGAAATCCAGCCCGTCCCCCTGCCAATTTGCATGATGAGTTCTCTATTAAACAATGACATTTTTGATGGCATAGCCGATATCCCCCATTTCGTAAATAAAGATTTCTTCGAGAGTGAGCGGCAGCAGGTCAAAAATGACCGGATTCGTTTGGCGGATTTGTTTTGCGATTTGATCCTCGTCACCTCTAATGATGAACAAGTAGATGCTTCCCCGTTTTTCTTGATGAAGCAGGTCCAGATTTTTCAGCAGTTGTTTTGGAAGATCGTCCTTATAGGCTACCTGCACTTTTTGAACATTTGCCTTCAAATCATCCAATTCTTTTTGCATAATGAGTTTGCCCTTATGGATGATTCCAATATGGTCGCAAATATCCTCGATTTCACGAAGATTGTGAGATGAAATTAAAATCGTCATTTCCCGTTCAGCCACATCATTGATTAGCAGATTCTTCACTTTTTTCCTCACAACTGGATCCAATCCATCCATCGGTTCGTCTAGAATGAGAATTTCAGGGTTGGCAGAAAGGGCCAGGATGAAAGCTATCTGTCTTTGCCAGCCTTTTGAAAAGGTGTGGATTTTTTTCGATAGGTTGACTTCAAATAACTCAGCCAGTTTATGAAAACGCTCCTCGCTCCAGGTTGGATAGATGTTTTTATAAAAACGGGCCATTTGCTTGGTTGTATAATGGGATAAAAAATACGGCTGGTCCGGTATGTAAAAAACCTTCTGTTTCAGATTGATGTTTTCAAATACCGGTTGGCCCTCCACCGTAACTTCTCCTGATTCTTGACGATAAATACCGGCAAGCAGCTTGATTAAGGTTGTTTTCCCCGCCCCATTGGACCCGATTAACCCATAAATCGATCCTTTTTGGATGGAGAGATTCACTTGGTCCACCGCTTTAAAGCGATCAAATGTTTTGTTAACATTGTTCATTTCAATCATTGCTTTCGCCTCCCCCTTTTGAAGCGTCTAAGTCTTCGATTAATTCGATGATTTCTCTTGCCTGGATTCCCAGGTATAGCGCCTCTATAATTAGCTTTTCTAGCTCCTTTTTAACCCCTGCGATTTTCTCGTTGTCCTTCATTTGGTTGTTAGGACTGACAAAGCTTCCCTTGCCTTTTATGGAGTAAATAAACCCTTGGGTCTCAAGCTCCCGATAAGCCTTCTGGATGGTATTCGGATTGATGGACAGTTCAGTGGCAAGCGCCCGGACCGATGGCAGCTGCTCGTCGGGTTTGACCACCTCATTCATTATCAATTCCTTCATTTTGTCGACAAGCTGTTCATAAATGGGCTTACGGCTTCGAATATCAAGCTCAAACATAAAGACCCCCCATCTGTACTAAGTGTACTATTATTCGTAATACAGTTTGATTATATTCCATCTACTTCCAAAAAGAAAGGGTAATTCGAAAAAAATAAAAAAGCCCGGCTCAACCAAGAACCAGGCTTTGTGATCAATTTAGTATTCATTTCAGACGTGTCCGTCACACGTGGACAAATCGAGGCAAAAGTCCACGAACGGTGTCAGGCACCGTCTTATTTTTTCTTTGCGTGTTTGCGCATGTCGAAGGCTACTGCGACGATGATGATGGCGCCTTTGACGATGAATTGGATGTATGGGCTTACGCCAAGGAAGGCTAGGCCGTAGTTGATGATTTGGAAAATCAGTACCCCGGTAATGACGCCAGGTACGGTTCCGATACCGCCAGATAAGGATACTCCGCCGACAACGCAGGCAGCAATTGCATCCAACTCGTACATATTACCAGTATTGTTGGTAGCACTGCCGACACGGCCCGCTTCAAGCGTTCCTGAGAAACCGTACAAAATACCAGCAATCATATAGATAATAATAATATTTCTGGCAACGTTTACCCCAGATACCTTTGCAGCTTCTGGATTTCCACCGATTGCGTACATGTTTTTACCAAGTGTCGTTTTATTCCAAACTACCCAAATGATAGCCGTAACAATAATCGCATAAAGGACTAGATAAGGAATCTCGTATTGTCCAATAGGAATTCCCCGCTGGGCGAAAGTCGTAAATTTTTGACTTAATCCACCGATTGGCTGCGCCCCGTACGGAGGACGGTCGAAATAGATGGAAGTGATTCCGTAAACCCCAATCATCATCCCTAATGTGGCAATGAACGGAGGAACATGGAATTTAGAAACAATCACACCATTTAGTACCCCAATAATTCCCGTGATGGCCATTGCAATTAAAATTGGTACAAAAAGCGGCAATTCATGAAGATGAGGATACATTTTATACGCATAGTCAGATGCCTGTAAAAGGGATGCAGACACAACGGCTGCAAGTCCGACCATCCGTCCAGCCGATAAGTCTGTGCCCGCAGTAATCAAAATCCCAGCCATCCCAAGGGCAATAATGATACGAGATGATGATTGACTTAAAATATTGATTAAGTTCGTAACGGATAAAAAGTCTGGAGAAGCAATGACAATTCCCACGACTAATAGAATTAAAAACACATAGATTACATTATTAAAGAGCCATTTAGAGACAGTAGTTTTTTGTGAAACTTGATTATTCATTTGCATCTCCTCCTAATACAAAGCTGCTAATCGCATGATTTCTTCTTGCGACGTTGTGGCCGTTTCCACGATTCCAGCTGCTCTTCCATTACTCATGACTAAAATGCGATCAGTAGTCCCTAAAAGCTCAGGCATTTCAGATGAAATCATAATGATTCCCTTTCCTTCAGCGGCTAATTGGTTGATTAATTGATAGATTTCGAACTTCGCGCCTACATCAATCCCCCGTGTTGGTTCATCCAGTAATAGAATATTTGGTTTGGTTAACAACCAGCGGCCAATGATCACCTTCTGCTGATTTCCACCAGATAAACTACCAATGGAGGTCCTTTGCGAAGGTGTCTTTACTTTCATCGAGTCAATCACCCATTTGGTATCATCAAAAACCCTTTTATCAGATAAGAACAATCCATTTGTCTTATATTGCTTCAGATTCGAAATGATAGAGTTAAAACTGATACTCAGCTCTGGATAGATTCCCGTTGTCCTTCTTTCTTCAGTAACAAGGGCAAAACCATTTTTGATGGCATGCTGCGGGGTCGGATTTTGGACCACTTTGCCATTCACTTCAATCGTTCCGGATTTTAGTGATCTCATTCCAAATAACGATTCCATCACTTCTGTTCGTTTTGAACCCACTAAGCCGGCAATTCCTAAGATTTCGCCTTTACGAAGTTCAAAATTCACATTCGAAAAAGAACCTTCTGCTTCCGCTGTTAAATCGGACACCTTTAGGATGACTTCCCCTGGCTGATTGATTTTTGTAGGGAAGCGCTGTGAAAGATCTCGTCCAACCATCAGCTTGATAATTTCGTCGGTGGTTAAGTCCTGTGCACTCTTTGTTGCGATGTACTGTCCATCACGCATGATCGTTACTTCATCAGAAATTTTTAAAATCTCTTCCATTTTGTGTGAAATATAAATGATCGCCACATTTTCGCTTTGCAGTTTCTTAATGATTTTAAACAAATGGTTTACTTCATTCTCTGTTAGGGAGGATGTCGGTTCATCCATCACAATGATCTTAGAATGGTAGGAGACCGCTTTTGCAATTTCCACCATTTGCATTTCGGAAACAGATAAAGTACTTACCTTGCTGCGCGGATCCAGATTAATATCAAGACTTTTAAAAATAGCGACAGTATCGTCATACATTTTTTTCTCATCAATGAAAATACCTTTTTTCGGATAACGACCAAGCCAGATATTATCCATGATATTTTGCTGACGCACTTGATTGAGCTCTTGGTGGACCATGGAAACCCCGTTTTCGAGGGCTTGCTTGGAATTCGCAAATGCTACTTCTTTTCCGTCAAAAACAATCTTGCCTTCGTCCATGGAGTAAATCCCAAATAGGCATTTCATCAACGTCGACTTTCCAGCACCATTTTCACCCATCAAGGCATGAACGGATCCCGCTTTTACTTTTAGGGAAACATTTTGCAGTGCGATAACTCCTGGGAATCTTTTTGTTATATTAAGCATTTCAAGTAGATTAGTAGTACTTGTTTCTGACATGAGCGAACCTCCTCGCGTAGGGTGAAACTTCGTTCAGGAATATATTAGGATGGGATGAAAAAGTGTCCAGCTTCGCTAATTATGGAAGCCTAACCCCGAACGAAGGAAAAGCATAATCTTTTCCTTCGTTCGAGGAGCGCCATGCCCCTTGTGATCAACTCAAGGTTCTGGACTTAGGCGCTGCCTCTATGAAACTATTGTTTAGTAAAAGCTTACTTATAAGCGTCTTTACCTTCTTGGATGTTATCCTTAGTGATTTGCACGTAAGGTACACGAACTGCTTTTGCATCGTCCAGTTTCCACTGAGTTCCGTCTAAAACATCCTTGCCTTTTGCAGCATTTGCAGCTAGGTCAATCGTAGCTTTCCCTTGGTTTTTCGCATCATTCAAGATGGTTCCAACCATTTTGCCTTTTTCAATCATTTCAAGTGCTTCCGGAATCGCGTCAACCCCTACAACCGGCATGAATTTATCGCCAGTGAAGTATCCTGCTTTTTCAAGAGAAGCTATCGCACCTAAGGCCATGCCATCGTTGTTAGCAATAACGAATTCAATTTTGTCGCTGTATTTTGCTAACCAGGCATCCATTTTCTCTGTCGCTTTTGTTGCATCCCACATTGCGGTATCTAACGCTAACTGTTCTACCTGAATGCCTTTTTCTTTGATCGTATCAACTGCATATTTCGTACGTGCCTCTGCATCCGGGTGCCCTGGCTCACCTTTTAATAAAACGTATTGGAGTTTGCCGTCATGGTTTTTGTCCCATTTATCTTTGTTTGCCTCCCAAGCCTTAGCAATTAATTCACCTTGAAGGACACCTGATTCAGATGAAGTTGTACCAACATAGTAAGCTTTGTCATAGCCTTTCAATACAGCAGCATCCGGCTCTTTATTAAAGAAGATAACTGGGATGTTTTTCGGTTTCGCTTTATCAATAATCGTTTGAGCCGCTTTTGGATCGACTAGATTAATAGCCAGTGATTTTGCGCCTTTTGCAATCAGCGTATCCACTTGCTCAATTTGTTTGGATTGGTCATTTTGAGAGTCATTCAACATTAATTTCACGTTGCCTTTTGCCGAGTCTTCCATTGAACGGCGTACATAGGACATGAAGTTATCGTCAAACTTATAAATCGTAGCACCTACAGCTGGCAGGTCGCCGTCCTTGCCACTTGCAGAATTTCCAGAGGTTGAGCTGCTGCAGCCCGTAGCTAAAAGAATACTAGAAGCAACCGTTAATGAAAGGATGAGGCCTTTTTTCTTATTAAACATCGAATCAATCTCCTTTATGATAAAGTTATTGGAACCGGTTTCAACACCTGATGTAAACCCTTACATTCATGGTAGCATGGAGCTTATTTTTCAAATAGTTCAAAACAATAGCACTAATTTGTGATTATCTAGACTATTTTGTTTTTCGAGAATTTCTTCAAAAAAAATAGACCAAATCCGATTTGGTCTTATAAGCTATTATTCTTTTATTACTGCCTTGCGGAATTCTGATGGCGATGAGCCTGTTAGCTTTTTAAACACACGGCTAAAATAATTGGGATCCTTGTAGCCAACGGAATAACAAATCTCCTTCAAGCTTTTCCCCGGATCCTCCATTAAGGCCTTTGCTTCTTTAATCCTAATTTCTGTTAAATAATCGATAAACGTCATCCCGAACCGGTCCTTAAACAATTTGCTAAAATAAAATGGACTGAGCTCGACATACTCTGCCACTGATTCTAATGTGATTGAATCGGCAAAATTCGTTTCAATATAATCCTTTGCTTTTTGCAGCATTCCTTTCGCATGATTGGTCCGCCATTGCTGCACGGATTGAACAATGGATATAAGGAGTGCTTTTCCGGCTTCAAGTATCTCAGCAACATCCTCTGACTGATGAACCACAGGAGTTCGATCTAAATTCACACCTAGATCATGCAGCATACGGGAAATCAATATGAAGAGCTCATCAAATGATTTTTTTACAACAGCAGCCTCTATCTTTGAGTTCGACTGATGTTTGGTAATAAAGGAATCAAAGAGAAATAGTACCTTATTCACATCGCCTTGACGAACTGCTTCTAATAACTTTTTCTCCATCTCAAGGATTTCTGAAGCAATGGTTGAATTTTCTTCCGTGTCAGCTTGTTTTACCCCAATTAAATACTTTTGGTTTGGATTTTTCAGGAGGTGGTTTAATGCCATCACAGCCTCATGATAGGATTTATTGAGTTCATAAGCATGATTGTAAGGGAGGCCAACGCCAATCCTTAATTCTGCTTGAATGGACTCTTTTTGAAAAAGGGTCAATAAACTTTCAATTACATGCTGCGACAGCGATTTAAACAGCAATTTTTCGTTCGTTTTTTTCCAAAGGAACAATACAGGCACTTGTAATTCTATTAATGGGCCAATCATGATTTCCTGTTTTTTTACAACCGAATGCAGGGACTCCTTCAACCAGGTGTACCAATTTTGTTTCTCCGTAATGGTAAATTCCCTTTGATCCTTGGGCTTTAGAGAGAAAAGCATGATATAGCCCGTGGTAATTTCCACCCCTAACAATTGTCCCCATTCCTCAAAGGTGATGTCCTGAACTTGGTTAATAATAAGGGAAGAGACCCATTCTTTTTGTGCGAGGGTTACCGCACGGTTCAGGTTTTCCCGCAGGCTTTGCTGTTCTTCCTGCTGTTTGCGCTCTTCCTGAATTTCAGAGGAAACCCGTGCGAGGGAGTCTAAAATATCCCGTTTTCTGCTTGGCTTAAGAATATACTCCTTAACACCTTGCTGCATGACTTCTTTGGCATATTCAAACGTATTAAAGGCCGAAACCATGATGAATTTAATGGCCGGGTTGAGCTTTTTGATTTCCTTGACAGCTTGCACCCCATCCATTCCCGGCATTTTGATATCCATAAAAATAATGTCGGGATTAAGTTCGACTGCCAGTTCTGTCGCTTTCCTCCCATTCGGGGCTTCACCGATTACTTCAACACCTTCCATGCCTTTTTGAATCATTTTTCCGATTACCTTCCGCTCAAGGGCTTCATCATCGACAAGTAGAATTTTAAGCACGTTCTCCTCCACCTTCCCCTTCATCAGGCAGGACTAGTCTAAACGTTGTCCCTTTCTCTAGTTCAGATTCAATTTCAACAATCTCGTTCCGCTGATAAAATAACTGCAGGCGTTTAATTACATTTTTCACGCCAATGCCCGTCGAATGGCCCGTCGATTTTTCCAGCTCAAAGGTCTCTTCTTTTTCAATCCCTTGGACATAGTCTTGAAGTTTTTTCTTGGTTGCCTCGTCCATGCCTCCCCCGTTATCCTTCACCTCCACGAAAATCCGGTCCATTTGCCGATAAATATTTAAGCTGATCACCGCATTTTCCTCGTATTCCTCCACTCCATGGATGAAGGCGTTTTCAACTAAAGGTTGAAGAATTAAGCTTGGCATTTCAATATCTAAGCAATCCTCTTGAATATCGGTCTTAAACTGAATCCGTTCCCCAAATCTGGTTTGCTGGATATAAAAATACTCTTTCACCACTCTAACCTCATCTCGAAGGGTGGATGCCTTATTTAAATCGCCAAGATTATAACGGAGCAAGGCCGCAACCGCTTCAATTAATCTTGAAGTCTCTTCTGCGTCCTCTAAGTAAGCCATTTTAGAAACGGTGTTCAAGGTGTTAAAAAGAAAATGTGGATTAATTTGATTTTGCAGACTCTTTAATTCCAGTTCCTTTAAGAGCTTGTCCAATTCGGACTTTTGTTTGATTTCAATGACCAGTTGCCGGATATTTGTCCGCATTTGGTTAAACGTTTCTGTTAATAATTTTAATTCATCATTTGTGGAAACCTTAATATCCTCCCCGGAAAAATTTCCTTTCGAAATTTCTTTTGCGGCCTTCGAAAGCTGGCGAATTGGTTTCGTAATTCCACCCGAAATCCACAAAGCAAGTAAGGTACTAAGAAAAAAAGTGGCAGCAAAAAGGGAAATAGCCATTAATTTGTAGTAATGGTTTTGCAATTCGATTTCACCATAAAATTTTTGATAGTCTGTCAGCTTATTATTTAACAATGATAGTGTACTTTCTTGTAGAAATGAGGCAATTTTCAAGGCTTCATTATAATGATCTGAATAGCGGTTAATATCATCTTTTTGAAAAAAATGAATCGAGGTATCGCATTCTTCCAAAAAGCTGTCGATCATATTTTTATAATTTACAAGGGTAATATCATTGGTGTTAATTTCTTGATATAGCCTCTTTTGATCCTTGAGCAGTTTTATCTTTTTTGCTGTATAGTCCTCTAAATAACGTTCTTCTTTATCCAAAATATACGCATGCAGGCTCTCGGTAATTTGGTTGGTCCGTTTTGAGATATCATTTAACAAAAGAAACTGTTCAAAGCTGTTATCGTATTCTACCACCAGTTTTTCACTGCTATTATAAAAATAAAAACCGATAGATGTTAACAAAACGACAAGCACAATAAAATAAAGCAACAGTTTGGATCTAATTCGGAATAGCATTTTTTTTGCCCGCCTCCATTCTGTTCTGATGTAAGTCGGACAAATCTTTTTTTCTGATTACCTGTGTTTCTGTATGGACAATCGGCGGTATATGTTTCTTCTCCATTAGTTCAACCATCATTTTGACCGAACCATAACCCATTTCATAGGGCTGCTGGACTACGGTCGCATTTATGGTTCCTTTTTGAAGATTTGCAATGGTTTCTGGCAGGACATCAAAGCCAATTATATAAATGTCATGCTCTCTCTTTTTCAATTCAACCACTTTGGCAATACTGATTCCGTCTAGGGCACTTGTCCCATAAAAGGCGTTTACTTCTGGGTGTTCCTGCATGATTTGATAGGCTTTCTCCGCTGCCCGAATTCGGCTGATTTGTGATTCTTCAATCGCAACAATATGAATGCCTTTTGCTTTTTTTACTGCATCCTTAAACCCTTTTACCCGCTGAATCATATGATTCGCGTAAAAACTCCCGGTAATGATGGCCACATTGGCCTTCCCCTTTGTATCGGCAATTAACGCTTTTCCCGCCAGGTAACCTGCATGATAATTGTCCGTACCGATATAGGCAATGCGCTGGCTATTGGCTGCATCTGTATCAATCGTAATGACCGGGATTCCGTAAGAGGAGACAACCCGATTAATCAGCGGGGTAAACTGCTTGTTGCTCAATCCCTGTGTGATGACTCCATCGACCTTAGCGGCTGCGGACATTTCAATTGTTTTTAAATGCTCATCAATATTCGCCTGTTTCGGTCCGACGTACTCAAGTACCACTCCGTAATGCTTCGCCGCAGCTTTTGCTCCCTTTTCGACAAGCCGCCAATATTCGTTATCAAGCTCCTCAGGTACGAGCACAAAATGATACCGCGCCTCTTCGATTGTTTTCTTCGTTTTTGGTATGTCATGGGTAAAGATTTTATATCCATAAAAAATCGCAAAAGAGCAGCTAATCAAAAAACAAAGAATGCCTAAAATATAAGCGGTTTTAGTTAATCTGCCCATAAAACAACCCCAGTCCCAGTGAGTGAAAAAACTACAACCATTATACGGAATTTTCACAAAATCAACAACGAATAAAAAGTGACACATAAGAGTGACACACATAAGGTGACAACATTAGGTGACAGGCACCGTTCGTGGACAAATTGTAAAATTTGTGTGTGTGGAGTGGACACTAAGGGGATTAAAAAACTAATCAAACGTTTGATTAAATCCAGTAGAGGTCTTGGGGTGTATGGCCTTTTTGGAACTAATCAAACGTTTAGTTGAATTTTTTCGAATGGCATTTGGTGCGTATTGGGGTCACTGTAATGCTTCGATGTAGTATAGAAAAGATGAAAAGTCGTTTTTTATTAACGGCAGGTTTAGCCCGATCTGCATGAGTTCGCTGCCAAAATATTCTTGATTCCCATTGTTGAGTTTATAACTCTTTTTAGCCTCCAGCCCCTTTAATTTCACACGCTGGAAGGGTGGATTTGGAGATGCCATGGTTTTAAAATAAAACAAAACTGCTTTTATCTTATCCTCTGAAACATACATCCAGGCTGAATCCGTACCAGTAAAGGGATTCATCAACCGGTAAAGATCCCCAAAACAAACCAACTCCTTGATTTTATGATACTGTTTGATCTGTTCCGCGACCAATTTCTTATCATCCCCGCTCAGCTTATCGATATTTAATTCAAATCCAAGATTTCCCACCATCGCCACATGGCATCTCATTAGGAGAGGTGTTGTCCTGCCCACTTGGTGGTTTGGCACATCCGAAACATGGGAGCCCATTGTGATAGCGGGATAGAGCAGACTCGTTCCGTATTGAATTTTTAACCGCTCGGCAGCATCGGTATCATCACTTGTCCAGGTTTGCGGCATGTAATAAAGCATGCCCAGGTCATACCGGCCGCCGCCACCGGAACAACTTTCAAATAAGATATCAGGAAAACGTTCAGTCAGACTCCCTAAGATCCGATAAAGTCCCAGCATATAACGGTGAGCGGTTTCCTTTTGCCTTTCAGGCGGCAGTGCCGCGGAACCCACCTCTGTCATATTACGATTCATATCCCATTTAACATAAGCGATTTGGGCACTTTGAAAAACTGCTGTTAAGGTATTAATTACATAATTGCACACGTCTTCCCTGCTTAAATCTAGTATTAATTGATTTCTCGACGGTGTCCGTTTCCTGTCAGGCACATGCAGGCACCAATCCGGATGTTTTCGGTACAGGTTACTATCCGGTGAAACCATTTCAGGCTCCACCCATAATCCAAACTTCATCCCCTTTTTTCGGAGATATTCTCCTAAGCCCTCTAGTCCGTTAGGAAGCTTTTTCTTATCAACCATCCAATCCCCCAGCGAACTTTTTGCATTGTCCCGATGTCCAAACCAGCCATCATCAAGAACAAACAGCTCAATTCCCAATTCTTTTCCTGCATCAGCGATGCTCTTTAATTTTTTTTCATTAAAATTGAAATAAGTAGCCTCCCAATTATTAATTAAGATTGGCCTCGTTTGATCACGATAAGCACTACGGCAAACTCTTTTTCTTAGAAATTTATGAAAGATTCGCGACATCCCCCCGAGACCTTCATTGGAATAAACCATTAGTGCCTCTGGGGCTTGAAAAATTTCTCCCGGTTTTAACAGCCATGTAAAATCAAAGGAGTTGATGCCCATGGCAAGCCGTGCGGTTTGAAACGGGTCCACTTCGATGGAGGCCAGAAAATTCCCACTATAGATGAGGCTGACCCCATAAACATCCCCGTGCTCCTCGTCTGCATTTTTGGAAAGCAAGGCGATAAATGGGTTATGCTGGTGGCTGCTTGCCCCTCTTGCCGATGAAATCATTTGTGTCCCGTGGTACAGCGGATTTCGCTCAATATGGCGCTCTCGCCCCCAAGTGCCGTGGAGATGCAGCCAGTCCCAATCGGCATGATGAAAATCTACCGACGTACTCATACACTTCAAGATTTTTACTTGTTGGGACCCGAGGTGCTCAACGGCAGTGGATCTTGTGATGACTTCGAAGTCCCGATAGATAGAATATTGAAGATGGAGACCAATCCCAAGCTTGGAATCTACCAATGTAATCACGAGAGTTTCGGCTTCTGATTCAGCTTCTACATAGGAAGCAGGCAATCCGTTTAAAGGGCGTTTTCCTTGAAAAATTTCATGGGAGTCGTAGACGAATTCTGTAATAGTAGATCCATCAGCGGTTTGGAGTTGATAGCTTGGGGAGCGGAAATCCCCGTTCCCAAACGCCGGATACTCCTGTGGCAGTGTATCTAGTGAAAATTGCGGATGAGCCGGTTCTGTTGAAGGCGAAAATGCCCTTCCCTTATAGGAAAGAATGGCTGCAGCCTGTTTTGTTTCCACCCGTTTCCCCCAATACAAATGGGCAGGATACTTCCCATGTACAATCTGGATTAGATAGCTGACCTTGCTATTATATAAATGAAAGATTCCGTCTTGTTCATTCCACTCAATTGGCATAACCCGTTCCTCCTTA
Source organism: Neobacillus sp. GCM10027624 (assembly GCF_042675345.1). Lineage (NCBI taxonomy): Bacteria > Bacillati > Bacillota > Bacilli > Caryophanales > Bacillaceae > Neobacillus > Neobacillus sp. GCM10027624. The sequence goes on along the minus strand of NZ_JBHTHD010000006.1, from coordinate 79,353 downwards.
GAACACGTCCTACTTCATCATATTCCCATGATTGAAATCAATGTTCTATATTTCTTGCAATCTACGGCTGTCCACCTGACACGGACAAAAATAGGGATTTGTCCACGGGCGGTGCCTGTCACTTTGTTTCAACTGTGGAGGATATATTTTCCATACACCGAATATATAAAGAGGAAGATATTTTTGAAAGGGGATAGGCTATGAGCTCCGTAAATGAAAACTTAGTAGTAACCAGGAATCTCTTGGTTGATGAAATTAAATCTCTTACCAATGAGGAATTTAATTATAAGCCGGGCAAAGACAAATGGAGCATTGCCGAGGTGTGCCATCATCTTGTTTTGCTGGAGGGACGAACGGCTAAGCTTATTCACCATCTAGTAACTAATCCAGAAATTAACAAGGCCGAGTCAAAGCCCATCCACCTTGCGACTGACCGCACTACAAAGTTTAATGCTCCTGAAATCGTTCAGCCCAGCGGAGAGCCATTTGAAGTTCAACAGATGCTGGAAATGTTAAACGATGCTAGAAATAAGCTTCTGAAGGTTTTGGATAGCCTTGAAGATCAAAGCGTTTTAGCGGAAAGATCCGCAGTTCACCCTGTCTTTGGAGAAATGCCATTAACTCAATGGATAGAACTGATTTATCTCCACGAGCAACGGCATATTGAGCAAATAAAGGAGATTAAGCAGTTTGTTAACAGGCATTAAATCTCTCCATAAAAAAGATGCACTCACCTTTAAGTGCATCTTTTTTAATGCAAACCGTTTTTAAACTTTACAAAGACCCCATCTGTTTTTTAATCATTTTTTTAATAATCCGAATCTGCCCTCGATGGCTTAGTTCATCTTCAAAAACATGGAACCATTTAAAATAGTTATTCGCAGGGCGGTCCCACCAAAACGGAGTTTGTTCAAACAGCCATTCATCCGGGAGCATTTTAAACATGGTGATGGTTTCATTCCGAACCTTCGCTAATTTTTCCAAATAATGCTCGATTGGATAGCCCTTAATCACTTCTCTTGCTGAGGCGCCTAAATCTAATCCGGGGTTCAATCGACCGACCTCTTCATCTGTTAAGTCGCGATTTTGGAATGTTAAAATTTGATAGGCCTTTTCCACCTCACCCATATGGTCTAACAGCATACCAATCGAATTTGCTTCCTCATCATAAAGAAAGTCGAGCCCCTCAACTGTTAGCGCTTTGACTTCCTCAATGGTGATTGTTCTTGTATAGTTCATCATTGATACTAATTTACTAAACTCAGGACTAAGCCCTTCTTTTTGATCAATTAAATATAAAGTATCTAAATTTGCCATATGCCCCTCCACGTTTCTGTAAAATATCCAACGTAATAATTCAATTTTTCAAACTGGAATTCCTTTTATTTCAAAAAAATAACCCCTTCGTTTCGAGGGGGTCAGAGGCTATTCTATTCGTAGTCTAGAAAAATATGATTATTTATGACGGCACATTTTGCAGACTTTGATTGTTACGTTTTCCACTGTTTTATACGGATACAATAATTTAATTCTCGTTCTGCCACACAACGGACATGTCCCACGCCCCCTCGAAGGCAGATAGCTGATCGTTTTCCCCCGATTCCTCTTCGCCATTTCCATCCATCCTATTCAATAAATCTTGTTTCTTTATTAAATGATGGACCTGCACAAAGATTGATAGGCAGATAACTTTTTTCATTAAATTCGGTAAAAAATGGGGACAGACACGTAAATCAACTCATGTCTCCCCCACACGGACAAAATCGAGGATTTGTCCACGAACGGTGCCTGTCACTTTATTGATTCGGAAACAGGTCTGACAGCTTTTTTATTTTTCCATCGACATCTTTAAATACAATATGGTCGCGGGTGAATTTACGAGGGGTATCAATTCCACAGGCTGCCGCTAATGCGTATAAACCCTGCCTGACATTTATAATGTAGTTCATAACCCGCCATTTCTTTTCTTCCGGAACAAGTGCTTCTTGGTATTTGGGGTCAGTGGTGGTAACACCTGCCGGGCATTTTCCCGTATGACACTGCATCGCCATAATACAGCCCCCCGCAATCATGAATCCCCGGGCAGAATTTACGGCATCCGCTCCAATGGCAAGGGCAATCGCAATTTTATCCGCTGAAATCAGCTTTCCAGAAGCAAAAATCTTAAATTGATTGCGGACACCATGCTCATTGGCCTTATCGACGAATGTAATCAATGCCGGGTACAGCGGCAACCCCATCGTATCTGCCATCGATTTATAAGTAGCACCCGTACCGCCTTCACCGCCATCGATCGTAATAAAATCAGGATAGATATGGAGCTTTTTCATGGTTAAAAATAATTCATCAAGCATGGCCGCCGCCCCAATGACAATCTTAATTCCAACTGGTTTCCCTCCCTCCTTTTGCAGGAGTTCGACAAAGGTAAGCATTTCTACCGCATTTCGTAAAAAAGGAAAGCGGTTGGGGGAATTTATGGTCTGACCCACCGGAACCTTGCGGATACTGGCTACTTTAGGAGTAACCTTTGTCCCTTCAAGATGCCCCCCGCGAATTTTTGCGCCTTGACCAAATTTCAATTCAAAAGCTTTAATATTAGGCTCCTCTGCCTTTAACTTAAATTCAGCGAGCGAAAAGTCCCCATTCTGGTCGCGAAATCCAAATAACCCTGGGCCAATCTGGGCGACAACATCCGCCCCGCTCTCTAAATGCTCCGGAGCCACTCCACCTTCTCCTGTATTAATCCACGAACCACCTGCCATTTGGCTGCCGAGACCCGTTGATAAAATATAGTTTTCACCTACCGAACCGTAAGAGGTCGCCGAAGCACCGAACGATCCAAGAAGCCTCCAAGGAACTTTCCGGTCCGGCCCGACAATAATCGCATCCTCGTAAGGGTATAACCAGCGATCGGCCTGATCTTTTTCAAGCTGCTCCCTCCGGGTGAACAGACCCTCATGTTCAATTTTATATTTCATCGCATGAATCTTTTCCTGATTGTCCACACGAAGTTCCTCTGTTAATAAAGGAAACAGACTATTTGCTATATAGAAACCCGGCTGATCAAAGTTCCTTTTCGAGCCGAAGCTTAAAAGGTCATTCCGATATTTTGCCGAAAATACAATGCCTAAGAAGTCATATCTTGAAAAAGGGCGGCCGTCATTATCATTTTCATACCAATACTGTCTTAATTTCGGCCCCATTTGTTCGAAAAGGTAACGCATCCAGCCCAAATACGGATGCAGTCGGATAATCGAGTGCTGAGGTCTTTTTGCGATACTCCGAAGCCATAAAAATAATCCAAGCAGCCCCATAACAAATACAACCAAAATGATAATCAGAGCAGTCATAAATATCCATAATCCCCTTTTACATGGTAGCTATATTACAATCAATCTATGCAAAAGAGGCGAGGGTGTTATTAAAGGTATCTGATCGTAACCATTTAACTGTAAAATTGGTAAAAAAACAAACAAGGATGCCCTTTTAACGAGAGCATCCTCAGTTCACCCACCACTGTCCACTGTACACGGACAAATTCGTAAGTTTGTCCACGAACGGTGCCTGTCACCTTAGTTGAGGTGTCACTTTAGTTGAGGTGTCACTTTGACTGTCACCTTGTTCTAATCAGCCGCTAATTTCAGTATCGGCTTTTGCTGTCTTTTTTTCTTTGAAGTAGTATCCAAAATAACAGATGAGCAAGAAGCCTATCCCAACTAGTAATCCTACTAGCTGGGTTGGATCAAATGCCAGGAAGATTAAGATCGATACGCAAAATACGATACAAATAATTGGAATCAACGGATAGAACGGAACCTTGTATTGCAAATCCTCCAATTTTCCGCCTCCCTGCAAATATTTACGCCGGAACATCAATTGAGAGAGTGCAATTCCAATCCAAGAAATGGTCACAGAGATACCGGCAATCGACATTAATAACACAAACACAGTATCCGCGGCAATCACGCTTGTTAGCAAAGATAAAAGGGAAAAAATCATCGTAAATACAAGAGCAGTAAATGGAACTTTGCGCTTTGAAAGTTTTCCAAAGTACTTCGGTGCCATTCCCTCCCCTGCCATCGCCCACAGCAAACGTGTCGAGGCATAAATACATGAGTTCCCTACAGATAAAATGGCGGTTAAAATAATAAAGTTCATAATATCAGGTGCGTACGGGATCCCCGCCAAATCCATTAAGGTTACAAATGGGCTCTCTAACAATCCCAATTCTTTCGTTGGGAAAATCGCTGATAAAATCACAATCGAAGCAAGATAAAAAACAATAATTCTAAAAAGGACGTTTCGAATGGCACGAGGGATGTTCTTCTCGGGCTCTTCACTTTCTCCGGCTGCAATCCCAATCAATTCCGAGCCTTGGTATGAAAAAATAACATTCATCATGGTCGTAAAGAGAATGACAAATCCGGTCGGGAACAAACCTGATGGAGCAAAATTTTTCGCAAACGGTGCCGGACGGTCTGATAACGGAATGATGCCAAAAATAGCTCCCAGCCCAATAATTATAAAGAAAATAACCGCTATTACCTTAATCCCGGCAAACCAATATTCGGCCTCGGCAAAGCCTTTTGTCGTTAAGGCATTCAGTAAAAATAACAAGGCGATAAAAATCGCACACCAAATCCAAACCGATATATCTGGAAACCATCGTTTCATCAAAATTCCAGCTGCGGTAAATTCCACTCCGGCGGTTGTTGCCGAACCGATAAAGTACATCCACCCTAGTGAAAAGCCGGCCGAAGGATTAATAAATTTAGTCGCATAGGTTTGGAAAGAACCGGTAACAGGCATATAGACGGCAAGTTCACCAAGACAAACCATAACCAAATAAAGAATAATTCCGCCAAATAAATAGCCAATTAACGAGCCGCCCACTCCTGCTTGATGAATCGTATACCCTGCATTTAAAAATAATCCTGTTCCAATGACACCCCCAAGCGACAGCATAAATAAATGCCGGCGCTTCATGGAGCGATTTAACTGATTTTGCTGATTTTGCTGATTTTGCTGAGCCCCTTGTTCCATCACTTCCCACACCCTTCGTTTAATGTATTATGAACGGACAACAGGACATGTAAGACATGTCGGACCGCCAGTTCCCAGGTAAGAAATTTCATTTCCTTCGTACTCATAAACCGTTGCCCCGGCATCAAGTAACTGCTGTTTTGTGGAAGGGTTTTCAGATGCAATCATACAAACACGCGGTGCCAGGGCAAGAACATTACACCCGAGACGAAGATATTCATCCTCTGATACCTCTATTAATTGAATGCCGCGCTCAATCAGCATCTGCCGTAAAAATACAGGCATCAATCTTGAATAAACAACGGCTAAATCCTCATCAACCAAGCTAATAAACGACATAAGATGGAGACATTCATTCTCGCCTTGGTCATGCGGAAGCTGCACGACAATAAATTCATCCACTAAATCCTTCGTGATCTCTTTTAACTGCCGGATCGCCTCATCATTTGTGCGATAACCGCGGCCGACAAGCAGTGTCCGGTCATTGAGCCAGACAATGTCTCCGCCATCACAGACAGCATCGCCAGTAAGCTCCCCGATAATAGGAATTCCTTTTTCCTGTAAAAATTGCTTATATACCTCGGCTTCAGGCTGGCGCAGTTTTTTTCCTGATTTTAAAATAATTGCTCCATTTTTGGTGAACTTAACAGGATCGTGGGCATAGAGCGAGTCTAAGCCGACACTCTCTGAAGCTGGTAAAAAATCAATCTGTTCTACATGCTGTTTCAAAATCGAAAGAAACTTATCATATTCATGTTGAGCTTTTGAAAAATCAGGCTCCTCAAGGTAGTTGAATTTTTTCCATTCCTTACTTAAATGTTCCTGGTTAAGAAATGCATCTTTTGGATGCTTCACAATGACATGGCCTAGTTTTTTATGCATGGATTGACTGTATGACAAAATTACCCCTCCTACTATTTTTCCACATATCGGAATACATTTCCCCATAGAGGAAAATCTATTAATAAAATAGTATGATAGATGAAATCACATGTCAATATTTTATGAATTTACTGAATAATTTTGTTTTTAAATTTTTCCCGCTATAGTAGATAATAGAAAGGAATAGGAGTTGAGCATATGCAGACAATTGACCGCGCCATGCAGGTTGCAGCTGTTCTTGCCGGAAATGAAACAAAAAGGTGGTTTTCCATCACCGATTTATCGAAGGAATGTGAGTTACCTGTAAGTACGATGCATCGAATCTTACAATCCATGAAAAAACATGGCTTGATTCAACAGGACCCTGATTTAAAGCTCTATTCGTTAGGGACTAAGTGGTTAGAGTATGGTTTGCAAATGTATGATACTTTTGATTTTGTAGGTCAGGTCCGCCCGGAAATGGAAAAATTAATGCTCGAGGTTGAGGAGAGTGTGTATTTTAGTAAACCAATTGGACTGGAATCGTTAATTGTCGAGAGGATTGACTGCCAGCAAAACCCGATACGTATTTATGACCAATTAGGAATCCGGATTCCTCTGAATGTCGGGGCGGCCAATAAAGTAATGCTAGCAAACATGCCAAAATCCGAGGCAGCAAAAATAGTAGAAGCTCTGGTTCCAAAGGTGGAGCAGGAGGCTTTTGTTGGAGTTCTAAATGAGGTACGTGCAAAGGGATTTGGAGAGAGCCATGGAGAGAAAACGCCGGGAACTTCCTCTGTTGCAGCACCGGTTTTTAATCAATTAAATGAACTGATGGGCGCCATCAGCATCGGGTACGTTTCCTTTAATATATCAGAAGAAAGACAAACCTTTTTAAAGGAAAAAGTAGTCGAATACGGAATCCGCATTTCCTCCAAATTAGGATACAAATTTTAAGGCAGAAGCCGATTTCTAAGCTTCTGCCTTTTTGTTTCGCACCACTATCCAACAGAACGTCCACCCCACACGGACAAAATTGGCCTTTTGTCCACGAACGGTGCCTGTCACCATAGTGGTCACTCTAGGATGATTTGGTGGTTGCTATGGTTGGGCGGCACCATTGGATAGACATTTTCCTCTTCTACTACATCGAATTCGATTAAAGCTGGACCGCTGTGCTGAAATGCCTCTGCTATCACCCGTTCAGCTTCATCCTCGGTACGAGCCTTATATCCGGGAACGCCATAAGCCTCTGCCAGTTTTGCAAAACTTGGTGAGCCAATTTTGACGGAAGAATAGCGTCCATGGTAAAAGAGCTCCTGCCACTGACGAACCATACCAAGATATCCATTATTAAGGATGGCAATCTTGATCGGAAGTTGATATTTTACTGCTATGATTAATTCCTGCAGGTTCATTTGAAAGCTGCCGTCACCGGATACACAAAGGACCGGCTCACCCGGACATGCCGCCGCTGCACCAATTGCCGCTGGCAGCCCATACCCCATTGTCCCCAAACCACCTGATGTAATCAGAGTTCTAGGGGTTGAGAAAGCATAATGATGTGCTGTCCAAATTTGGTGCTGTCCCACATCCGTAACAACGATTGTATCGTGAGCTGAATATTCATCCAGCTTTTTTATTACCGTCTGCGGGCTGAGAAGACTATGAGGCTTGTCAAATCGCGGCACTGTCCGCTTCCACCCAATTACTTCATTTGTCCAAATTTCAACATTTCTTAAAATCTGCTGATAATCTAACCGCCCTTTAAGCTCACAAAGAAACTCTTTTGCATCACTGACAATCGGCAGGTCCACCGCAATGATTTTGTTGATTTCAGCCGGATCCACATCGACATGGATTTTTTTTGATTTTGGCGAAAACCCGCTGATTTTCCCCGTGACCCGGTCACTAAAACGGGCCCCAATACAAATCAGTAAATCACATTGGTGAACAGCTTTATTCGCAGCAAATGTCCCATGCATCCCCAGCATTCCCAAGTACAGCGGATTTGCAGACTCCATCGCACCAATTCCCATAAGGGAGCTGACTACCGGTATTCGAGCCTGCCGAACAATTTCCCTTAAAAAGTCGGCTGCTCCGGAAGAAATCAAACCACCGCCAATAAAAAGAACGGGTTTCCTTGCAGATTCAATCAATTCTAATGCCGATTCAATCGATTTTTCCATCTGTCCCTTCCTTACTTGACCCCGAGGACGCGGATAACTTAGAAGTCCTTCCTGATTATTCGTTAATGGCCCCGCCGCATATTCGATTAAAACAGGGCCTGGTCTCCCCCCTGCTGCTATGGTTAAGGCATTTTGCAGTGCCTCGGATAAAAGTTCCCAATCTTTCAGTTTAAAAGAGTACTTTGTTATCGGCATCGTGATTCCCAAAACATCCAACTCTTGAAATGCTCCCTTAATTTGCGGCTTGGTTACCAGCGGACCCGTGACTATGACAAGCGGTACTGAATCGCTATAAGCCGTTGCAATTCCTGTAATTGCGTTAGTTACTCCGGCAGTGCTTGATAGGAGGACGACACCGGGTTTCCCTGTCGCACGGGCAAAGCCATCTGCTGCATGAACCGCGGCCTGTTCATGATTTAATTGAATATAACGAATATTTGATTGGTCAACACCTGGAAGCAGGCCACGGTTATCACACCCAAAAACACAATCCACTTCTAAAAGACTTAAAGACTCAAATAATCCTATTTTTTCTGTTACCTCTTTTTGCAAAAACATACCTTCACCTGATTTCCAATTTTCTAATATTTTAAATCATCAGAAATCAAAAGTATGTGAAGTAAATCATGGTTTACCTATTAATTTTGAAAATCCTTTAGAAGAATTATTGTAAAGCTTTTCGCCACTGTCCATCCCACACGGACAAAAATCGCGTTTTGTCCACGAACGGTGCCTGTCACTTTAGATGTCACTTTTTTTCAATTCCAGTTAGGATGGCGTAGCCGTTTTTGACTTTCGCTTTGGCCAGGATTTCTCCTTTTGCTGAGGACGCTTCCCAATCCATTCCGGTGTTATCCTCAACAAAATATTTATCCAGGCTGTATTGAATGAAGGCAACTTCATTTTGGTCCCGATTATCCCCGATATAGTCCAAGGTTCCTTTTAGATATACAGCGCCTGATTGCGGTTTTACAAGGGAGACCTTGACCGGGGTGTCAATCCCTTTCTTTTTCTTCAACGTCACATACACCTTGATTCCACCCCGCCCATCTCTCATTTCATTTATCACTTCTTCCTCCACTAACTCTTTCGGGACCTCCTCTGCATCATAACTTAGGGTCACATAGTCCCCACGAAATAAATCCGTAGGGTCGATTGGCCTAGTTTGAAGAATAATTTCTTTCCCCGTCATCAATGTATAAAGAGGGATAAAGCACATGCCAAGGAGAATGACCACTGGCACTAAACAAGCCAATAAAAGCTGCTTTCCCCGCGTTTGCTTATTCATTGACTCTTCCCCCCTTCTTCCTTTGTTTTTCAAAATAAAAACCAAAACCGAGTAGGAGGAGACCGCCTATGATAAAGACAAGTGATTTCGGCAGGAAGTCAAACGATAGGTCAATATAAAACCGGAATATCAGTCCGCAAAGAATCACAATGCTAAACAAACTGCCCCGATTCACTAAAAATAGTACAAAAATCAGGTAAAGAATCGAGAACGGAATATACGCCCAATCAATCGAAGAAGGCCAGACATCTTCGAAGGAAAGCATCAGAGCGGCAACCCCATGAATAAGATGACCCAATAAAACATAGACATCTCTAATTTTTGATCTTCTAAGAATAAGCGCAATGCCAAGAGCCAAATAGATTAACCCATATAGATATAGGGACTCATCATCTCCGCCGATAAAGAAGGTAATAACCGTACTGATAAAAACAAGCTGCTGCAGCCCATTCACAAACCCCACTGCTCTTGAAAAACCAATTTTTTCATTCAGGACATAAATGACCGCGATCAACAGAATCGTCCAAATCGGGATACGATCTCCTTGAAGGAACGGTTCATCTAGCATATAAATAAGGGTAAACAAGGCGGAAACAAGAAGAATCCATTTGTCCCGCAACACCCAGGCTAAGGGCAAAATGCCAATTGACCACCATAAAAAAGCCCCCTGAAAACTACCGCCAAAATGGAACATTTGTCCAATCAGGAATATTCCCGCTCCGAAAACCATCACGCCAAGATAATAAAAACTTCTTGATGTTTTTGGTAAGCTTTTTTCCAGCTTATATCCCGCAAAATTGCATCCCAGATACAACAAGAAAATAAACAGAAACTTAACCGTTTTTCCGATTTCACCCCAATTACTGGCGATAAAACTAAGAATCCCCACCCCAATTAGAATGGACCCGACATATAAGAGCGTTTTTGTAATCGATAGCTTTTCCTCCACTTTATATAACTCTTGAATTTCTTTTGCCTTCCCCCTGGGTATCGTCTCTGAATCTTCTAAATACTGAAGTTCTCGCTTTAAAAATTCAAACTCGTTCCTCTTCACTTTTCGCTTGACCACTAATCTCGCCCCTTTCTGTATAAAAATATCTTTATGCCACCGCTTCTTTCTAACCTCATTTTAACAATTATATGGTTATATAGTTAATTTTTTCTAATTACTATATAATTTTCTTCCGTTAAGATTTGTACTCTTCAATATAAATTTCTATCTTAAGTAAGATCATTCTCGGTTGCACGTCATAAAAACTTTTTCCATAAGATAGAAATAAAAGCAGTTTATTCTGCTGAAAAAGGAAGATGTGGTGCTTCCAGATGAGTAAAAGTGAAGATTATTTATTTCAAAACCTTCAAGAACAAAATATGACATTTGAGCATGTCTTTGACCAAATTGTTTCTTTCATGAAATCTGACCCTTTGGGAAACTACCGGCTAATGGTCGGAACAGACTCACAGGTTCATCGGTCGTATACTGTTTTTATCACGGGTATTGTCATTCAAAATGAAGGGAACGGGGTGTGGGCCTGTATTCGGAAATACGTTGTTCCACGAAAAATGCTGCACCTGCATGAACGGATTTCCCTTGAATTATCCCTGACAGAGGAAATCGTCTCCATGTTTACAGAGGGGCGAAAAAGTGAGCTCATCAATATTATTCTTCCGTACCTTTATCAGGGGGCAACCTTTGTCATGGAGGGACATATTGATATCGGGGCAGGAAAACGGAATAAAACCAGCGCATTTGTAAAAGAAATGGTAACAAGAATGGAGTCAATGGGGGTCGAGCCAAAAATCAAACCGAATGCTTTTGTCGCCTCAAGCTATGCAAATCGCTACACAAAATAAAAGCCTGACACCCAGCGCTAACCAAACGCCCTGAGAGCCAGGCAAACAGGCTAAAAGTAGCGTTGTCCACCCCACACGGACAAAATAGCCGATTTGTCCACGGGCGGTGCCTGTCACTATTTATGCCACTTTATAAACAGTCCAATTCTACGGTGACGGTTGTGCCGACACCGATTTGGCTTTGTATTTTCATTGTTCCATGATGTTCTTGGATGATTTTATTGCTAACGGTTAATCCGAGGCCAATTCCTTTATCTTTTGTGGTGTAAAAGGGTGTTCCTAGGTAATTCAATCGTTCCTGTTCAATCCCCACACCTTCGTCCGTAAAGCTAATCATGACTCGATTGCGGTCCACTTTTTCTACATTAATATGTACGGTCCCGCCTTTTGGCATGGCTTCTATTGCATTTTTCAAAAAGTTAACAAATACTTGTTTAAGCTGATGCAGGCTGCAATTAATCTCAACATGATCCGTTGGATAATTTATTTTGATTTCTACTCCATGTAAGAGGGCCTGTGGATGCAGGACGTTAATGGTGCTGTCTAGGATCGAAATTAACTGTTCCCGTTCAAAATGGATTGCTTGTGGTTTTGCTAAAGACATAAACTCATTCACAATCATATCAATCCGGTCTAATTCATTCATAATAATCGATAAGTATTGGTCATTCTTTTCCTTATTTGCCGTACTTTTTAAAAGTTTGGAGAACCCCTTTAAAGATGTTAACGGATTTCGGATTTCATGGGCAACACCTGCCGCTAATTGTCCGATGATGGAGAGCCTATCCAAATTCCGAAAAGCAGCATCATTGTTCACTCTCTCGGTTATATCCCTTCCTACCGTAACATAAGATTCTACTTCTTTTTTTTCATTAAAAATCGGACTAATATTGGTTTCAGAATGAATGATCTCATTCGTACTTGTCTTCATTTTCACTTGAAAAACTTGGGATTCCCCTGTTTCCTCTATTTTTTGAAACATCTTTTTGAAATCTTCCATTTCCTCAGGAAAAACCAAATCAAATATACTGCTGCCCACTAATTGCTCGGGGGTGTAGCCAATTCTTTGTTCATGGGATGGGGAAGCATAGAGAATATCATAATCCTTTGAATAAACTTTTATCATATCGGTTGTATTTTCCGTAATTAATTTATACAATTCACGTGTTCGTTTTAACTCTTTTTCCATTAAAACCATATGTGTGATATCACGATAAGTTGCAATTATGGCGATCATTTCATCATTCGAATTTCGAAAAGGTGAATAGGTAACCGATATGTCCAGGGCCGTGCCATCTTTATGAAACCGTTGAATAATCATATTGGTAAACGATTTGCCTTGTTTGACCTCTTCAATAATTTCCTTCACTAAATCGGAATGTGGAAATTCATCAAACCTTTTTCCAATAACATCTTCTTCTGTATAACCGAAAATCTGTGTATACACAGGGTTTATGCGAATGAATCGATTTTCCATATCGACGATCGCAAATCCGTCTGCTGTACAATTGAGAAACAAGTCAATTAATTCATCAGGATTATATAAAACCGATTCATTTCCATTACCAAAAATCGGGATACTAATCGACATAGAAACCTCTCCTACCGCTACAAATATTCTCTCCATCCATTTTACTGAATTTTACGGTAAATAAAAGAACTTTTTTGAATAAAGTGACAGGCACCGCTCGTGGACAAATTGGCCGTTTTGTCCATTCCACGTGGACACAGGTATTATCTCCTTTAATTAAGGAGGACAAAAATATGGATTAGAAAGGCTGCCAAGAAGGTCATAGCTGAGGTAAGGTGGAATTTACGCCGAAATCCAGAAGACTTTTTATGACGCAAATAGCCGGCAAATAATGTTACCGAAAGCATGAGGATTGCAAGATAACCGCTTACAAATTTTACATGCGTAAAACCAATCAGCGGCCCCACCTTACTTAAATTAATCAACGCATGGGCCAAAATAAGAATGGTAGCAGAGACTCCTATTTTTATATGCCACTTCATTAAAGCTCTTGAAAATTTTGCCAGGCGAATCTTCACTTTTCGTTGCGAAGTATTCCGAATCACAAGAAAAATGAAATACATATTCACATTCATGATAAAAAGAATCACAGCAATCTGTGCCAATAATTGGGCCAAAACCACACTGGAATTATCATGAGGGCTAATTATCCAAATATATCCTGTCAAAATAACGACTAACGCAGTATTAACAATCAGCCAAAGCCGATGATACAAAATAATCCCCTTCTTCCATACTGGATTTACATGTTGCCTACAAAAAATTGGGGCTGACACCAAAATACAATACAACAATAATGCCTTGAGAATCAGTCCCTAATATTATATAGCCTTTTTTACCACTTTTGTAATTTCATTTACAACTTTAAAACACCATCGCTTAACTAATATAGCCTTCATATTTAGTCAAAAAAACACCTGGATACAAATATCCAGGTGCTACAATTTTATATAGTTCCTACCATCCGTCCCAAGATCCCCATCCCGGTAATACGTCAATTGACATCCCTTTTCATCATAATTAAACCGTTTCGGCAACCTTCTGCTCCTGCAGCATTGTCCCGTTCGCTGCAAAGTTGGTGTGCCATGAAAGTGCCTTTTCTAATACGTGAGGGGTCTGACCTCCCCGAACAAGTGCCTCACGATAATATTCTCGAAGCTGCTCGCGATACATCGGATGTGCACAGCGCTCGATGATCAGTTCCACCCGCTGCCGTGGAGCCAATCCGCGCAAATCTGCATATCCTTGTTCCGTCACAATCACATCAACATCATGCTCTGTATGGTCAACATGAGAAACAAACGGAACAATACTTGAAATTTTGCCGCCCTTGGCAATCGATTTTGTAACAAAAATGGCTAAGCGGGCATTCCGGGCAAAATCACCGGACCCGCCAATTCCGTTCATCATTTTCGTTCCTAACACATGTGTTGAATTGACATTCCCGTAAATATCTAATTCTAATGCAGTGTTAATTGAAATCAAGCCAAGGCGGCGGATAATTTCCGGATGATTGGAAATCTCCTGCGGCCGCATAATCAACCGATCCCGATATCGATCAAAGTTTGCAAAGACCTCTTTCATTTTTGCATCCGAAAGTGTAATCGAACAGCAGGATGCAAACTGAACCTTTCCTGCGTCCATTAAATCAAAAACGGCGTCCTGTAATACCTCTGAATAAACCTCTAAATCATGAAACTCTGAATCGACCATTCCATGAAGAACCGCATTGGCAATCGAACCAATTCCAGATTGAAGCGGGGCAAGACGTTCCGTCAGCCTGCCTGCAGCTATCTCCTTACGCAAAAATCCCATTAAATGCTGGGCCATAACAACCGTTTCCTCATCAGGTGGAACAATTGTAGACGGAGAATCCAGTTGATTGGTAAATACAATCCCCTTAACCTTTTCAAGGTCCACCGGAATTCCAATTGTCCCAATCCGGTCATCCACTTTCGTTAAAGGAATCGGGTCCCGTTCTCCCTGTTTCCCAAGCTCATATAAATCATGCAGTCCCTCTAGGTTCACCTGATGCGCCAAATTTATTTCAATAATAATGGACTTGGCATTTGCAGCGAACGATAAGGAGTTCCCAATCGAAGTCGTTGGAACAACCATTCCATCCTCCGTAATTGAGAACGCTTCCAAAACAGCCACATCAATTGGGTCCATTACATTAGCACGAACCAATTCAGCAGTGTGTGACAAATGCTGATCAACAAACAAAATCTCACCATTGTTAATTTTGCTCCTCATGGTAGGATCCGCTTGAAACGGCAGACGTTTTCCTAAAATCCCCGCTTCGGCAAAAAGCTTATCCACATCGGAACCTAAAGAAGCCCCGGTATACACATTCACCTTAAAGGATTCCTTTTCCGCCCGTTTCACTAACGCGAACGGAACCGCTTTCACATCACCGGCACGTGTAAATCCACTTAACCCTAATGTCATCCCATCTTGAATCCATGATGCTGCTTCCTCTGGTGTTACCACCCTGTCCCAAAGCTTTGAATCACGAATCCGCTCAAGCCGTTTATCCATATCCCATCCAACCCCCTTACCTAAGATTTTACAGATAAGGTTGATCATTTGGGGATTTTAAGGATTAGTTACGAAAAATTCAGATAAAACAGCAATTTCACAGGATAAAACAGAATTTTTAAAATCCAAGCAAGCGGCGAAAATAACTGGAATAGGATTGACTCACCGGAACTTGATCACCATTATCCATCGAAAGAACAAACGTGGAATGGGTATCAGGATAAATCGCTTTAATATGATTCACATTCACAATAAACGAGCGATGACAGCGGATAAAATAATCCTTTGGCAACAGAAATTCAAATTCCTGAAGGGAGTATTTATGCGTCCCACTATGCTCCTTGCCAAAAACATAAGTCTTTTTATCCTTGGCTTCCAAGTAGACCACCTGTGAAAAAGGAATTGGAAGCCAACCATCCTCCGTTTTAATCGTTACAACCAATTTTCCGCTTGTTAAGGATGGAAAAATAGCTGTAACGCAGCCTTCTAGCTTTCCATCATGAAAAAAGGGCACCGCCATCCCATGATAAGGAATACCAAAAACATCCCGATCAATAAATTCAGAAATTTTTTGCTTTGTTTGAATCGCTTTGTGAGCAATGGTTCCTTCTTTTAAAAGATCCCCTGGCCTAATTTTTAAATCAACCCGTTTACTTGGCCGATAATAGATATATTCCGTCTTATTGGATACCGCAATAGAAATTTCATCAGAAAACAATTCACTGATTACATCTAGAAGAGAAACGACAGTAATGCTTTCCATAATCCGGCCCCTCCTCCTACAAAATTTCACAACGCCCGTTGTACCTCCTAAGGTTGGCACATTGTGACATACACTTAAAATTCTACTATAATAGTATACCATTTAAACATACAACCATATCCGCTCAATCCTAGTCCCACCTCTTATAAATCTAATAGAAAGACGGCCGGTTACTATGTTCTAAAAAAACAGACACCGTTATTCAACCGGTGCCTGCTTCCATTTTTTATTTATTGAACTTTATAAATGCCCGGCTTTATACAACATTAGTTTCCTAACTGTCCTATTTCCTCATTTTTCCCAAATCGCAGCCCAAGAAACTCCTTTTCTAGCTTACTACTTGGTAATGGACGGCTGAAATAAAATCCTTGTAATTTAGTTCGGATACGAGTGGTAACATAACGGATTTGTTCCTCTGTTTCAATTCCCTCGACAATGACCTCCAAATCCAGCCCCTTGATAATCTCAAAAATTCCTGATAAAAGAATCGTATCAAAAGGCTGGGCCGGTACATTTTTTATGAAATTACGGTCAATTTTGATGACATCAATCGGCAATTCCTTTAAATACAGTAAGGAAGAATTCCCTACCCCAAAGTCATCTAAGGCAATTTTAACGTTTCGCTTTTTCAGATCTTTCGTAAATTGTAGGACCTCATCAAGGTAATGATGAATATCACTTTCGGTGATTTCAATTTGCAGCATCGAAGGTGGGAACGCATAATCTTTCATAACCTGATCCAGCTTTTCAATCAGGCCGCGGTCCTTCATTTGCGATTTTGAAATATTAACAGACAAGGTCAATTGATTCCACCCGGCTTGATACCATTTGCTGACTTGTTTTACTGATTCCTCTAGTACCCATAACCCAATCGCCGGCATTACTCCCGTCTCTTCGGCAATCGGAATGAACTTACCTGGA
The DNA here is from genome assembly GCF_042675345.1 of Neobacillus sp. GCM10027624. NCBI lineage: Bacteria > Bacillati > Bacillota > Bacilli > Caryophanales > Bacillaceae > Neobacillus > Neobacillus sp. GCM10027624. The sequence continues at coordinate 62,362 of NZ_JBHTHD010000006.1, read as the reverse complement.
GGAATCATTCCTTTATCCGGGTGATTCCAGCGTAAAAGCGCCTCCACCCCAAGAATGCTTTTATCAGCCCCGCAAACAATAGTTTGATAATTTAATTCTAACTGATTTTTTTGCAGAGCAAATTTTAAATCATTTTCAAGTTCCAGTAAATTTTTATAACTACTGTCTTCCGCGAGATCCTGAAAAAAGAAGTATTGATTCTTTCCTTTCCGTTTTGCCTCATACATAGCAATATCGGCGCTTTGCAATAATTGTTCAATGGTTTCACCATCAGGGGGGTACATGCTAATCCCGATACTGGCCGTGACGACCGTTTTAAACGGCGGTATTTGGTATTCCTGTCCTACCTGAAATAGAATCTCTCCTGAAAGGTTTTCAAGTTCTGCTATGCTTTCATACTTTAGTAAAATAACAAATTCATCGCCGCCAAAACGGGCGATTACTCCATTCTTCTCATTTATCATAGGAAGTACCCGTGCACAAACACTCTTTAGCAGGGCATCGCCAACTTTATGTCCCAATGAGTCATTTACTCGCTTAAAACCATCCAAATCTAAAAATAAAACGGCCATTTTACTTTGATTTTGCTGCAAACGGCTAGTAAATTCCTGAAATAAAAAATAGCGATTTGGCAGTTGGGTCAGCTGGTCGTAATAAGCAAGATTAATGACTTCGCTATGTTTCTCTTCAAGTGACGACAGCATCTGATTAATCGAATGCTGCAAATCTGTTAATTCGTCCTTTGGACCATTACTAATACTGATTCTCGAATTGATATCTTTTTTATTTTGTATCGTAAATAACTGCGAGGACAATTCCCGAACGCGGGAAAGAATATATTTATTTAGCAGAAAAATCGTCAGCACGATAAAGAACAAACTTGTAAGGATTAAATAGAAAGTCAATTGTTTCACGTTGGCCAGTTTCTGTAAATAAAAATTCCGTTTATTGATTAGCCTAATTTCATACGCCTTCTTTTTAGCGTAATCTTGCAAATACAATGAACCTTCCATTTCTGTTTCACTTATTGGTTTGACAACATGCTGTAATGAAAAATGCCGCTGGTCCGTCTGATGTAAAGAAAGTGAAAGCTGGAGTTCCTCCCCAAGTTCTAAAATCGAGCCGTTATTTATCAAACGTCCCATGATTAAAGTTCCGGGAGACGGTCCCTGACCATTCGTCCGATACACCGGTTGAATGGAGGATATTGCTAGACCAAGATCTGTTGTAACCAATCGGGGACTTTCCCCAATATTTGGAGAATCCAAAAGAGGTAAATACACCTTATAAAAATCACTGTTTATTGAGAGCTGCTGATGTTTTTTAAAATCATATGCCTTTTGGAAAATGACCTGGTTTTGATTATTAATATATAGCATAAAATTGACTTCGTTATTTTCGAACGTGCCATTTTGAAGACTTGCTTTTGGGAAATCCGGATTTTTTCCTGTCAAAAAGGAATAGCTATCATCCCAGACAGCCCAATCCCGATTCGTTCGATTCAGATTATCCATATTAGATTTCAAGTAATTTTGAACTCGGTCGAGATCTTTTAACGAATTATTACGATCTAATTCGATTGAATCCTCAAGTAAAAAGGGGCGAATAAAGATGAAAAGAAGAGTGAGAAAAAGAAACATCGTAATACCTACAACCAAGAGCGTTTTTACTTTTAGTTTCATCCATCTTTTCCTTTCTATGATTAAAGGCATTAGCTGATTTGGTAGGGAATCATACTTCTAAATTGTGTAAAAAGAATACTCCTCTTCCACTTCAAATCTGTCGAAAGTTGCAGAACTTTGTATTCATATTAGTTTGATTTTATCATCATCCATGATGAATTTTTATTGTAAATTTTTTCAAATAACCATATTTAAATTTTCATTGAACGAAATTTATAAGCATGCTAGTATATATAGTAATATAATAATTCCTTTAAAAATCAGTCCAGAGAGGCTGAAAAGGGCGCGTAATAATGAAATAGGCTAAGTCTATCCATGCCCTTTTGTCCTCTGTGACGAAAGGGCATTTTTAGTATTACGCAGTACTCTTTTTAACGTAGTCCTGTGAGGCTTGAAAAGAGAATGGAAAATTCATTTACTGAATTGAGTATCCATTCCCTTCAAACATTTGTAAAAAACTGGAGGGTATTAAAAATGAACTATCAGAAAAAAACAGTTGTTGCGTCAGTAACGGGCCTAACACTAGAAGGCATGGACATTATGTTTATCTCCTTCGCCATGTCGATGATAATTGCCAACTTTCACATTGATTTAGCTACAGGAGGACTTATTTCTTCGATTACGAATCTGGGAATGCTTGCAGGCGGAGTGATCTTTGGAATTCTAGCAGATAAGTTTGGCCGGGTTCGGACGTTTACGTATAGTATTATCTTTTTTGCCATTGGTACTGCCCTAACGGGAATGGCCACGAATATTGAACAAATTTACATTTTCAGATTTATCGCCGGACTCGGTGCAGGTGGGGAATACGGAATTGGAATGACGCTTGTGGCCGAGGCGTGGCCAAAGGATAAGCAAGGAAGAGCCTCCTCTTATGTAAGTATTGGTGCTCAATTTGGTGTTATTATCGCAGCCGTGCTAAGTGCGATCATCCTTCCGGCATTTGGCTGGAGAGCATTGTTCTTTGTCGGAATTATTCCAGTTATATTCGCCATTATGGTACGTAAGAACTTAAAAGAATCACCGGCATGGCTGGCAGCTCAAAAACGCCAAAAGGCTGATAAAAGACTCGAAAAAAGCAAACTTCCTCAATTATTTGCTACACCGAGAACATCTGTGACCACCATTTCGTTAGCGATTATGGCAACTGTTCAAATTGCCGGCTATAACGGCTTGATGATTTGGCTGCCATCTATGCTGCAAAAATCACAAGGATTGTCCGTTTCAAGTTCTGCTTTGTGGACGATCAGTACGGCAGTTGGGATGTTGATTGGAATGCTGACCTTTGGTCAATTCATTGATCGTCTTGGCATGAAGCGTTCTTACGGGATTTTCTTACTTGCCTCTGCGTCTGCGGTGTTTTTATACTCGCAAGCAACAGGTGGTGCAGCAGTACTCATTGGCGGGGCAATCGTAGGGTTCTTTTCAAACGGAATGTTTGCTGGCTATGGCGCACTAATCAGCAGTTACTACCCCGTTCAAATCCGTAGTACTGCCACAAACGCGATTTTCAACTTTGGACGTGCACTTGGAGGACTGTCACCTATCTTAGTCGGCTATATTTTGCAAAAATATGATATGACCGTCGCAATGACGTATTTGGCAATTCTTTACTGCGTATCCTTTATTGTGATGCTCAGTCTTAAGAGAAATCCGCGGACGGAGGCTGTAGAATTGAAACGTGCTGGTTAGCACAATCATGGAATATACAAAAAGGGAAGCTGGCTAGGTCCAGATTTCCCTTTTTTACGTTGTTTAATATTTATTTAAAGATTAAAAAACAGACACACATTCTAAGTGCTGGTGAGTATTTACGCATTAATTATCATTTCTTCTAATTTATTATCTTAAGTGAAATGTTTTCTAACTCCATCCTTTAACCATTTCGCTGTCAATGTTTCTACATATATCATCTCTTCTGGTGTGCCTTCGAATATAATTTGTCCGCCTTGTTTTCCTCCTCCTGAACCTAATTCTATTACCCAGTCGCTGGCTGCTATAAAGTTTAAATTGTGTTCGATTATGATGACAGAATTACCTCTATTTATGAGATTTTGAAATACGTCTAAGAGTTTTCCATTATCTTCTCTGTGTAGCCCTAAGGATGGCTCGTCTAATAGGTAGATTTGTCCTTCTTTTTGTAAGTGGCTTGCAAGTTTTAGACGTTGGATTTCTCCTCCGCTTAGAGAACTTGTCGTCTGTCCCAAGGTTAGATACCCTAATCCTACGTCTTTTAGCGTATTCACTCTTTTTATGATCTTTGGTATTTTAAAATAGTTAATAGCCTCGTCTATTGTTAAATCTAAAATCTCTACTATATTTTTATCTTGATATGTATAGACAAGCGCTTCGTCTGAATATCTCGTTCCTCCGCATGCTTCACAAGGGATTGTCACCGGGTCAGCAAATGCTACTTCCGGCGTTAGGACTCCCTTTCCTTTGCAGATAGGACATGCTCCTAACGAGTTAAAGCTGAACAAACCTGCGGGTTGGCCTGTTTCTTTTGAAAATGTTACGCGAATATCATCCATTATTCCCATATATGTAGCTAGGGTCGAACGGTTGGAGATTCCTATGCCGGCTTGTCCTACCGTTATGGTTTCTGGATATCTTTCTGTGAATGCTTCCAATATTAAGGAGCTTTTACCTGAACCTGATACTCCACATATAGAGACTAAGACATTTTTAGGAATATTTACGCTTATATTTTTTAAATTATTGTTACTTGCTCTGTTTATTGTAAAATAACTCTTTATATCCCTTGGATTTTTATTTATTTCTAGCTTGTGGTTTAGGGCTGTTGCGGTGGGAGAGTTTTTTAGTCCTTCTAATTTTCCTTGATAGATAACTTCACCTCCATTTACACCTGATTCTGGTCCCATTTCTATTATTTCATCCGCTACTTTTATTACTGATAGATTGTGTTCGATTATGATTACAGTATTATGTTGGGCTTTTATCCTTTTTAGCATTTGTATTAACATATCCACTTCTTCCGGATGGAGTCCTGCACTTGGTTCGTCGAAAATGTATGTAATATTGTTTAAACTGCTCCCTAAATGACGAGCGATTTTTACCCTTTGAGCTTCGCCACCGGACAGGGTGCCCATTTTTCTTGATAGACTCAAATACCCTAGCCCCATGTCGACTAGTTGTTTTACATGTGGGATTGCTTGTTGTGCTATAGATTCTCCCATAGGATCTTTTATGTTCTTTAGTTCTTCTAGTATTTCTGGGAGCTCTAAGTGGTCGTATTCTGCAATATTTAAGCCATTTATTCTACATTCTAATACCTTTGGATTCAGGCCTGAACCTTGGCAGGTTGGGCATAATGAATGTGTTGACACCGCTAAGACATCATCTTGGGATACTTGCCTTAGTTTTGAAATGTCTCTATTTATATAAAGGCGCGTAAATCTAGGTAATAACCCATCCCACTCTGCGTTGTGTGGTCCATTTTTGGTATGAAACGGTGCATAGGCTCTTTCACCTTCTCTTGGACCATATAATAGCAGGTGGAGGTCTTCTTCAGAATAGTCCTTTATGGGTTTATCTGGATCGAATAATCCGCAGGTCATCATCCAATTTCCTTGCCAACCGGCAGGTGATAATGGCTTAAATTTCACCGCATAATCTCGAAGTGACTTATCGTAGTCGATCATCTTATTTAGGTTGGGCGTAATTACCTCCCCATATCCACCACATTCTGGACATCTACCAAAAGAACTTTGACTTGAAAAATCGGTGGCAGAACCTATTGCTGGCTTTCCTATTCTTGAAAACAAAAGTCTAACCAATGGATTTATATCCATATAGGTGCCTACTGTTGAGCGCGAATTGCCCCCTATAGGTCTTTGTTCTACTACTACAACCGGACTTAAGTTTTGCATAAGATCAGCGTGGGGTCTTTCATACCTTGGCATTTGATTTCTGACAAAGAGAGGATAGTTCAAAGTCATTTGTCTTCTACTTTCTGTTGCTAATGTATCAAAAACGACTGAACTCTTTCCTGAGCCTGAAAGACCAGTAAATACGATGATTTTTTCTTTTGGTATGTTTAAATCTATATTTTTTAAATTATTTTCTTTAAGCCCTCTTAAAATAATTTCATCTTTTATTTCTGACATTTTATCACCCTTTCTTATTTTATCTACTAAGAGGCGCCTTCAACACTTTAGACACCGGTAATTAGCAAGAGTTGGGCATTGAAAAGACCCCGAAATCGCAAAAGATTTTTTAAACGAAATCAGGGCCTGAGTAGCAAAAGTTTATTCGAACCAGCAAATGTTTATATTAAGGTTATATTTTTTTGCATCAACATAGCAACCGTCTCAACATGCGTCGTCTGCGGGAACATATCCACCGGCTGGACTTCTATGGTTTTATAGCCCCCGTCTTCAAGGATTCGTAAATCTCGTGCCAATGTTGCCGGATTGCAGGATACATAGACAACTTTTTTCGGCTTCATTTCAATAATCGTTTGCAGCAGGGCTTCATCACAACCTTTACGCGGTGGATCAACAACTAATACATCTGCCGTATTACCTTCCTTATACCACTTAGGGATTACCACTTCTGCTTCCCCAACTGCAAACTCCGCATTAGTAAAACCGTTTAAAGCTGCATTGCGCCGAGCGTCTTCAATCGCTTCCGGAACCACTTCCACCCCAAAGACTTTTCTCGCCTTTTGCGCTAGAAATAAAGAAATCGTTCCGATGCCGCAATATGCATCAATAACATTTTCATCACCGGTCAGGCCTGCATATTCGAGTGCCTTATCATAAAGCACCTTGGTTTGAACAGGGTTCACTTGATAAAAAGAAAGGGCCGAAATTGCAAACTTTACATCCCCAATATAATCGTAAATGATTTCATTTCCCCATAAAACGGTTGTTTTCTCACCGAGAATGACATTTGTTCGCTTTGAATTCACGTTATGGACAATCGATTTAATCTTCGGCAGCCGTTCCACAATTCGTTCAACAAGCTTGTTTTTCTGAGGGACATCAGATGTCCGCGTGATGATTACGACCATTAACTCACCGGTTTCCCGGCCATACCGCGCCATAATATGGCGAAGATCCCCTTTATGTGTTTCCTCCTGATAGGCAGGAATCTGAAGCTCACCGCAGATTTCTTTTACCACTTGAACAGCCTCATTAATTTCCGGAAGCTGAATGAGGCTTTCATTTGTATCAACAATTTCATGGCTTCTTGGCTTAAAAAAGCCAGAAATCAGTTTTCCATCTTTTTCTCCAACCGGAACCTGTGCTTTATTACGGTAATGCCATGGATGGTCCATGCCTAAAATTGGGTGAACCTTCACGTCTTCGAGCTTTCCGATTCTGGTAAGTACCTGGCGTACTAGATTTTCCTTATACTTCAGCTGCCCCTCATAACTGATGTGTTCAAGCTGGCAACCACCGTACTTATAGGCCTCACTGCTGTCGATTTCAACCCGGTAGGGGCTTTTTTCATGAAGCTCGACTAATCGTCCAAAACCGTAGCCCTTGTTCACCTTGATTACCTTCACTTTTGCCTTTTCTCCAGGCAGTCCATTCGGAATGAACAGCGGGTATCCATCCACTTTAGCTACTCCTGCTCCATCATGGGTTAAATCTTCAAAAACTACATCTATATATTCATTTTTACTCACGGGTAATGTTTTGCTCATTTAATTCTTCCTTTTCTCCGATTTGACTAGCAAGATTGTATCATATTATCGATTGGAATACGAAGGGCACATGGCGGATTAAGCCGATTAGAAGTAAAATAAGTCTAAACCATTCAACATAAGCAGGTGCATGATCGTGGATATTAAACATTTACAATATTTTATTGAAGTAACAAATTTCAATAGTTTTTCCCGTGCGGCTGAACATTTGTTTATTACACAGCCTACGATCAGTAAGATGATAAAAAATCTTGAAACTGAACTGGGAGTGGAGCTTTTTGACCGTTCCCGCAAGCAATTAACATTAACGGATGCCGGCCGGGTGATCCTTGAGCAGGCAAAATTAATTGATAAAGCGTTTAATAATTTAGAAACAGAACTAGACAATTTATTAGGACTTAAAAAAGGGCATATCCGGATTGGATTGCCGCCGATTTTTGACGCGGCTATTTTTCTCAAAATTGTTGGCAACTTTCATGAAAAATATCCCGGTATTACCTTTCAATTAGTTGAGGATGGCTCAAAGAAGATCGAAGAAGATGTGGCGAACAATCTACTTGATGTCGGTATCATTGTGCTTCCTACGAAAAATGAACTTTTTGAGCATTTCTCTTTTATGGAGGAGGATTTGAATCTTATCCTCCACCCCTCTCACCCGTTTGCTGATCGTTCAGAGGTTGAACTGGTCGAACTACAAAATGAAGCGTTTATTTTATTTAATAAGGATTTTGCCTTAAACGACCGGATTATTCTTTCTTGTAATAGTGTGGGCTTTAACCCGCATATTATCTCTGAAAGTTCACAGCGGTCTTTTATTGAAGAGATGGTTGCCAATAAGCTTGGAGTTTCCCTATTGCCGGAAAGTGTGTGCAAGGATTTAAATCCAAACGTAAAAGCGATTAAAGTTGTTAATCCTTCCATCAGCTGGCATCTGGCGATCATTTGGGGGAAGAACCAATACCTTTCTTATGCGGCGAAAGAGTGGCTGGAGTTCACGAAAAAAGAACTTGTAAAACATTATCATTAATTTTCTCCAAAGATGCTCCCGCCCTGGGTCATCTTTTTTCCTATTATCCCCAACTATAAATGTTTTTGCATAACTGAAAGCATTTACATAGATAAAAGCTATACTACTGATAAAATATAACCATTTTACTTCCAAAACCACCGGGCGTACACTTAAAAGCATGTTAGAAACACCCTTTAATAACTTGGAAATAGTACTTAACCACTAGCTACCCCTCAACAGATTAGACTATATTCCAACTTGAAAGGAAGCAACCAGATGAACGCAAAAAAAGTAAAAGAAAGCCGCATTGTCAATACTGCACAAGTATTATCATGCGATTTAAATAACTATAATACATTATTCGGTGGAGTGTTAATGAAAAAGCTCGATGATGCCGCAACCTTATCGGCACGAAGGCATTCACGGGAAAAAGAATGTGTAACAGCTTCAACCGACTCAATCGATTTCTTATGTCCGATCCACCAAACAGATTCAGTCTGCGTCGAATCGTTCGTTACCTATACAGGAAAAACATCAATGGAAGTATTCTGCAAAGTCATTGCCGAAGACATTATGACCGGTGAACGCCGAATCGCAGCAACCGCTTTTCTAACCTTTGTTGCATTAGGGGAAAATAAACGTCCTGTGGAAGTTCCCAGCGTCATCCCGGAAACTGAAGAAGAAATATTTCTCTTTCAAACCGCGAAAGAACGTGCGGAAATGCGAAAAATCAGAAGACAAAAATCGAAGGAATTAGCCGCCTATATTTCACTTAAGAAACCTTGGGACACTAAAGAGGAGGAATAATAATGATTACATTATCCAGTCTTGATGAGTTAACAGAAGCTAAAGAAGTTCTTAAAACATTAAAAGCAGAATATCCGGTCCTTTTTGAAAAGCTCCAGGATATGATCAATCTTACCAGGGCATTTCAATTTAAATATTATTATATGGGATGTTTGATTATGGGAGAAGATCCGGGAGAACATACACCTAAATTTGTTTACGGTTCTGTCCTCAGACTCTATAAAAGAGAGTTACAAAAGTTATTAGCTGATGCTGATATTGAGGTATTAAATCAATTGTTTACAGATTTTAAAAACATCGGGTACTCCAAGATTAGCCTTTTAGTCCTTGGTCATGCGCCTGAATCATTAGTCGGGTCCTCAAGTATTCAATAATACTTTTAGGATATAGCAAAGGTCTTCCCCTTAACGGAATTTAAATTCCACCTCTGCAAGGAAAAAACAGGAACTACACCCCAGTTCCTGTTTTTTTATCAAAAAGCGCACCTTACTAAAGGGGGCGCCAAATAGAACTTATTCCTTCATTGCTGCAACTTTCTCTTTTACCTCTTCAATATTTTTCATCTTGTTATCCCAGCATTTTTGGCTTAGATCGACTGGGTAATCTGTTGGGTTCATGGTACGCTTGTACTCAGGCCAAAGAGCGTTAAGATTTTGTTTCAGATACTCCCGCGAATCTTCCAGACATGGAATTTCGTACATAAGGTCACCCTTTACAAAGATATCTTCATGAAGCTCTTTTGCCGTGTAGTTCGTGACCACCTTATTGATATACGTATGAGTAGGATGGAACATCTTCAACCTCTTTTCCGGAAGCTTCTCACCCTCCATCGCAATATAATCCCCTTCAGCATGATTGTTCTGATTATTAATAATTCGGTAAATTTTCTTCATGCCCGGTGTCGTCACTTTATCCGGATTAGAGGAAATTTTAATTGTATCCTCCATTTCCCCCTGCTCATTTTCAATCGCGACAATTTTATACACAGCGCCTAGCGCTGCCTGATCGTATGCAGTAATCAGCTTCGTACCTATTCCCCAGCTTTCAATTTTTGCACCCTGGGCTTTTAAGTTTATGATTGTATACTCATCCAAATCGCTCGATGCAAAGATCTTTGCATTTTCAAAGCCTGCCTCATCGAGCATTTTACGCGCTTCTTTTGACAAGTAGGCCAAGTCACCGCTATCTAGTCGGATTCCAATGAAATTAATTTTATCGCCTAATTCTTTCGCCACTTTAATCGCATTTGGCACACCCAGCCTTAGCGTATCATAAGTATCAACCAAAAAAACGCAATCTTTGTGTGTTTCAGCATATTTGCGAAAGGCCGTGTATTCATCCTTATAAGCTTGTACCATTGAATGGGCATGGGTACCCGAAACCGGAATTCCAAACAATTTTCCCGCCCGGACGTTACTAGTTGCCTCAAAACCTGCTAAATAAGCCGCTCTTGTTCCCCAAATAGCTGCATCCATTTCTTGTGCCCGTCTTGTTCCAAATTCCATCGCCACTTCATCGCCGACTACTTGTTTAATCCTTGATGCTTTTGTCGCAATCAATGTTTGGTAATTCACAATGTTAAGCAATGCCGTTTCAATTAATTGCGCTTCCCCTAGTGGGGCATCCACACGAATGATTGCCTCATTACCAAAGACAAGCTCTCCTTCTTTCATCGCACGAATCGTTCCTGTGAATCTTAACTCCTTAAGATAACTTAAAAAATCATCCTCATAACCAACTTCATTTTTTAAATAAGCTAAATCCTCTTCACTAAAACGGAAGCCTTGAATATATTGAATCACTTTTTCTAATCCTGCAAAAACAGCATAGCCATTCCCAAACGGAAGTTTTCGGAAAAATAATTCGAAAACTGCACGTTTATTATGTATTCCGTCTTTCCAATATGTCTCAGTCATATTAATCTGGTACAAATCGGTATGTAAAGTCAAGCTATCATCATGATAAATGTGTTTCATCATAGACCTCCGAATTGCTGCATGAGCATTTTTACCATTTTAATTATTCTACCATTTTAATGACTATTTAACCATAGCGCCAAGCGATTGTTCAAAATGCCCTAAAGCCCATTCATGTCCTTTTTGATTAAAAGAAGCAACAGCTTCCTTATAGACCACAATTTTAAAACCTTTATTATAAGCATCAACCGCTGTGTGCAAGACACAAATATCGGTACATACTCCGACAAGATGCACCTCTGTAATTCCTCGTTCCCGGAGTTTAATCTCTAAATCGGTACCGGCAAATGCAGAATATCTAGTCTTATCCATAAAAGCAACATGATCATGAAGCTTATTCTCTTCATAAACTGTTTGCAGCCCACCAAACAAATGCCGTCCATCGGTTCCCCGTAAATTATGTGGCGGAAACAATTTTGTTTCGGGATGGTATTCATCCCCTTTGTCGTGAACATCAATGGCAAAAACAACATAATCATCGTTTGCAATAAATTCCTTTGTTAAAGCGATGATTTCTTCTTCAATCGCCTGCCCTGGCTCACCACAGGTCAACGCACCGTTCTCTGCTACAAAATCATTGGTGTAATCGATATTGATTAATGCTCTTTTTGACATATTTCGTTCACTCCTTCACAATCCTGTCTTGACTACTGTCTTTCATCCATTATACACAAAATTCTATTTTATCTCACTAAAAAATCCGCTCCCAAAGGAACGGACTTTTTAGCTATATCTTTTTCCCGGCACCCAATCTGTCGGGCGGTCAAGCGGGCGAATATCATCAAGTGGAACAAACACTTCCAAATGACGATACAGATTTTCAAATTCTGCCGGAAGCAAACCACCGAATTCCCCGTCTAAATTCAATTGTACCTTTTCATTTGAGTATACCTTAATCCGATTGGCCTGTGTGTAGATGACATTTGAATCATTAACGTGTTCACCACGAATCGCTAAAGTGGCAACCCTGACAAACTCGGCAAGGTTAATTTTTTTCAAAATTAACAATGAAAAAAGGCCGTCATTAATCGATGCGTCAGGCGCAAGCTTCTCAAACCCGCCAATTGAATTAGTCAGACCTACTAGAAATAGCATGGCCTCCCCTTCAAAAAGCTTTCCATCATATTCGATTCTAACCTCAGAGGCCTTGATGGATGGAAGCATCTCCATTCCTTTTAAATAATAAGCCAGTTGACCAAGCATCGTTTTTAACTTGCTTGGCACTTCGTATGTAAGTTCCGTAATTCTCCCGCCACCAGCAATATTAATGAAATACTTATCATTGATACGGCCAATATCTACAGGAATTAAATCCCCTTTTGTAATAATATCGACAGCTGTACTAATATCGCGGGGAATATGCAGGGCGCGGGCAAAATCATTGGTCGTACCAGCAGGAATAATCCCTAATTTCGGCCGAAATTCTTGTTCTGCAAGACCGTTGACTACCTCATGAATCGTTCCGTCACCACCTGCTGCAATAACTACATCATACCGACGCTTCACGGCAATCCGTGCTGCTTCGGTCGCATCCCCTGCACCGGTAGTTGCATGACAAGATGCCTCATAGCCGGCCGTCTCTAATTTTGCAAGGATTTCCGGGAGATTACGTTTTAAAATCTCACGCCCTGATGTAGGATTATAAATTAATCTAGCTCTTTTCATTCTATCATCATCCTATTTTTTGAAATCAACAATTGGCTTTTTTGGATGTCTCGTTGCACCTTCTATATTCTACCAATTAACATCCTGCCTTACAATCCTTATCGATAGCCATAATGACTATTGTATCCTGAAACTTCCGTCTACTATCATAACGTTTTTTTATTTTTTTGCAAAAAAAGCGCTTTTACACTAAAAAAGAGGCGTCATCTATGCCTTTTTCATTCTGATCATCCATCGATTTAATTTACAGGAATATCCTCCCTTGATCTTGCATAGCTATTAGCAACTTGACCACATCCGTTGGTTTCATATTCAGATGATTTCACCACAGAATGCCATCAATAGATTTTAATAAAGATCGAATAATTACTTTGACAAGGGATTGATGAAAATGTTTTGGTTGCTGCTACTTGCTTCCTACTTAATAGGAAGTATTCCGACCGCCTTAATTGTAGGAAAACTAATCTTCGGCGTTGATATTCGTGAGCTTGGAAGCAAAAATCCTGGCGCAACCAATACCTTAAGGGTTTTGGGGAAAAAATCAGCAATTTTCGTGCTTCTGATTGATGCTGGTAAGGGGGCGGCTGCCTCCTATCTGCCGTTGTACTTCCATCTTGACCACGAGCCGCTTTTCTTCGGGTTTGCAGCCGTTTTGGGGCATTGTTACCCGATTTTTGCTGGATTTAGAGGCGGGAAAGCGATTGCTACTACTGCAGGGGCTTTATTGATTGCCAATCTTCCTTTATTTTTCATTACATATCTTAGCTTCTTTTCCGTTATCTATTTAACCAAATACGTATTCTTTGGCTCCATCTCGGTCGGCTTCAGTATGCTTACCTATGCTTTTTTATCTCCAAAGCTGGAGTCTGAACTCATTTTTCTCGTATTCTCGATTTTTTTAATTTACCTTCATCGTTCAAACATCCGTAATTTCATCCTTGGAATTGAGCCAAAGATTAATGATAAAAACATAAAAAGCGACCGAATACCACCAATAAAAAAATGAGAAGTCTCCGGCTGCCTTTTCAGCCGGAGGCTTCTCATTTTATTTTAAAAGAGTTGCTAATATGCTATTGGCAACGGTCTGCCAGATGCCTGAGTCTGTTTGGTATGATTTCGCTAATCGTTTATACAATGCCAGTTGTTTCTCCTGAAAATCAGGAGACTCTTTATCCGGCAATTCTGCACGCCCTTTTTCAACAAGTGTCTGAATTTCTGGTGCTCGTGGTCCCCAAACACCCACTTCGTTTCCATCTTGGTCGATAAAAATAAAAATCGGAATCGCACGGGATGTCCCATTGGTTAAGTATTGATCCATTAACTCAAGATTCTGATCACGGAGAACAAAACGAACCCCCATGCCGGCGGCCTCTGAAATTCTCAGCAAGATTGGATTATTCAACAATGCGTCTCCGCACCAGTCCTCTGTAAGAACAATTGCCCGGAGTCCCTTCGCTTTTAAAGGTTCAAGCTTTGTTTGATCCTCTGCTCTAACACGGTAGCCCTCATAAATTGAAAGCATTTCCTCTTTATTCCGGATCATTGAATTAATGTATTCGTCTGTATTAAGCCCCTTATGAAACCATTCATTTAAGTTCATTCTATCTAATGCCCCTTCCATTTTCTTCTATGATAATTGAATCGAATATTAGGTACAACGCATGTGCTCACGACCACACTTAACATTATTTTACAATTATATATTCCTATTGTAAAAAAATAATTATTAAGGACTAGTCATATTTATACAAAGTTGATAGAATATTTTATATAGGGGAAATATTATTTTAAATTATTTCCAATATAATAAAGGGGGAAAATGTATGTCTCATCAAACTTTACAACTAGTTTCGATCGGGATTTACCTAGCCGGGATGCTTTTAATCGGTTGGTATGCATATCGTAAAACAAGCAACCTCACAGATTACATGCTTGGCGGCCGTTCGTTGGGGCCAGCTGTAACCGCTTTAAGTGCCGGAGCTGCAGATATGAGCGGCTGGTTACTAATGGGTTTGCCTGGCGGTATTTATGTTACTGGTCTTGCAAGCGCATGGATCGCCATCGGGCTGACAATTGGTGCTTACCTGAACTGGAAACTCGTTGCACCACGCCTGCGCTCTTATACACAGGTCGCAAATGATTCTATCACCATTCCAAGCTTCTTAGAAAACCGTTTTAAAGACAACACAAAATTACTCCGGATTGTTTCAGGTATTGTTATTCTTATTTTCTTTACTTTTTATGTATCATCAGGAATGGTTTCCGGTGCAGTCTTTTTCCAAAGCTCCTTTGGGACAAGCTATCATACTGGTCTTTATATCGTGGGCGGCGTTGTTGTTGCCTATACTTTATTCGGCGGCTTCCTTGCCGTAAGTTATACCGACTTTATTCAAGGATTAATGATGCTGCTTGCCTTATTATTTGTTCCGCTTCTTGGGATTTTTAAAACAGGCGGCCCTGCGGAAACATTTGAAGCCATCCGCCATATTGACCCAACATTACTCGATTGGTTCAAAGGTACAACTTTCGTAGGAATCATTTCAGCAATGGCTTGGGGCCTCGGATACTTTGGCCAGCCGCATATTATTGTGCGCTTTATGGCAATTAGTACTGTTAAAGAAACAAAAAGCGCCCGCCGTATTGGGATGAGCTGGATGATTATCACATTAATTGGAACAATCTTTACTGGTTTAATTGGTAAAGCATATTTCTATCATAATGCAGCTCATAAACTTGACAATCCAGAAGCTGTATTCATTCAGTTAAGCCAGATCTTTTTCCATCCATTATTTGCAGGATTTGCATTAGCTGCCATTCTTGCAGCTGTTATGAGTACAATTTCTTCGCAATTAATCGTTACCTCCAGTGCGTTAATTGAAGACTTGTATAAGGTGGTTGTCCGTAAAGGCGCTAAGGATAAGGAACTTGTATTCTTAGGAAGAATGGCTGTGCTGATCGTCGCTGTTGTCGCTTCCGCTCTTGCCTTCAAGCAAAACAGCACAATTTTAAGCCTTGTTGCTTATGCATGGGCAGGATTTGGAGCTTCTTTCGGTCCTATCATTCTTTTAAGCTTATTCTGGAAAAAGATGAACAACTGGGGCGCCCTCTTCGGAATGATCGTTGGTGCCGTTACCGTAATCGTTTGGAAAAATGTTGGCCTAGGGGACACCCTTTATGAAATCGTTCCAGGCTTCGTCTTTAACTTTATCGTTTCTGTTGTTGTTAGCTTAGCTACACATAAGAAAAATGCTGAAATTGAAAAAGAATTTGATGAAAGTGTCCGTTTGTTAAAAACAGGGGCATAATCAAACGTAAAAACGCCCAGCAGGGCGTTTTTATTTTTCCATTTCTTTAACCATTGAATCCAGTTTCAATACTGTTTTCCAATTCCGTATAGTTGCAGGAACTCCCAGCTTCGGAAGCTGGGCTGCCAGCTTTGAATTCCGTATACTTTGACGGAAGAATAGGTATACATCCTGCCCTTCAATATGATATTCATCATTACCCTTATTAAAGTTGTGAAGATAGTTAATCCCCTCGTCAGTAGGCATACCCGCCAAAAAGGCTACATGGACACTTTCGCCTTCTGAAAGATCTTCAAGAGAGTAGGGGCAATTCTTGATAATCCGGTCCAATTCTGAAGCGCACCTCATGACAACTGTAACAGGAAACCCGAACTCCGCTTGGATTCCTTCCTCTATTTTATGAGTCAACAATTTCGCATCCTCTTCCGACTCAAAGAGAACATTTCCACTTTGGATATAGGTTTTTACCTTTTTAAGACCGATGATTTCAAGCATTTTCTTCAAATCTGCCATCTTAATCTTATTATGTCCTCCGACATTAATTCCACGTAATAGAGCAATATAAATCATGAATAAACCTCACTTTATCTAATTAAGCCGCTATTTTAAACTATTCCCCCCACACCTCATACAATGTTTCCCTAAACAGCTGGTTAAGCTGCTCCGTTGGATCTGGAATGTCAATATTTATCCCTTTTACGTATAATTCTAGATGTTCAATTTCTTTATGAAGATATTGATTGATTACATCAATTCTTGGTTCTAATTTAAGCTCCTCTCCAGCGATTTTCCTTTTTAATAACGTACCGATTTCCTTTCGCAAGGAACCTGCTGGCAGGATACTTTCAACTAAGGAGCTAAACTCAATCGGGGGAATCGTATTATATTTTTCAATCCATTTAGCAGCTAAAATCGGCCGGAGAACGTAAAAATATTTTTTAATTTTAACATCCTGACCTTGAAGGTAATCTCGAAAATTACCTTTAGCCATATTCAAATAGTGATACAAACATGATGCAGGAGAAAAAATGTGCTCATCTAAAACTCTCATTTTTTCAATAGTGGAAAATGAGTGGTAATATATGATACTAGAGCGCAGCCATTCCAAAAGCGGCGGATTCGATTTACGAAACAACTTTAATGCCTTTGTTAATTCCCATCCGCTTACATCTAACAATGGATCAATGGGGATAGAGATTGGATCTCTGCTGGGAACTTCAATTACATCTCTCTCATGGTCGATCGATAAATACCAATTTTTCTGATGGATATAAATAAACCTTACATCATAATCACTGTCTTTCGAAGGAAATCCCCATGCCCGGCTTCCCGATTCACATGCATAAAGAACTTTAATATCATAATCTAGTTCCAGAGTTTTCAATACCTCTTGAATATGCTCTCTCAAAGTAAGTCCTCCTTTTCATCAATCTTCGACCTGTTTTCCCTCTCATTCTTTCCAATCAATCGTTTGATTAAAAATCGCATGAACCTCTCTAACTAAAGGTTTCATACCAATAGGTGCTAAAAAATCTGTCAATCCATGAAATAAATCTAGGCATTTCATAAAAGAATGAAGTGAAAACTGTCAAAATATCACCTTTTCTACTCCCTTCGACAATATCTTTTACTTTCTCCTATTAACCAAACGTTTGATTAAATTCTAAATAATCCCTTTCGCTACTGGATTTTTTCCTGGGAAATGATAAAAAGAATGTCGATTATTGCATCGACAATTTTCTATAAAAATAGCTGGCAGTTTGTGTGCTGCCAGCTTAAATGATTATCTTTTTTGTAATTCCTGTTGCAATAATTTATTAACCACCTGTGGATTCGCTTGACCTTTGGTAGCTTTCATTAATTGACCGACAAGGAATCCTACTGCTTTCTGTTTACCATTCTTAAAGTCTTCAACCGACTGTGGATTCGCATCAAGAACTTCGGCAACAACCTTCAGCAATGTTCCTTCATCTGAAATTTGCACAAGCCCTTTTTCCTTGACGATTTGTTCCGCATCGCCGCCATTCTCTATTAACTCCTTGAAAACAGTCTTAGCAATTTTAGAAGAAATGGTGCCATTTTCGATTAATTTAATCATGCTTGCCAATCCTTCTGCAGTTAAGGCTACCTCGTGCAACTCTTTTCCCTCAGCATTCAAATAGCCTGAAACCTCGCCCATAATCCAGTTGGATGCCAGCTTCGCATCAGCACCGGCATTTACGGTAGCTTCAAAGAAATCAGCGGTTTCTTTTATTACCGTAAGAACCTTTGCATCGTAGACAGGTAATCCAAGTTCTTCTACATAACGTTTTTGACGTTGATCCGGAAGCTCAGGGATTTCCGCACGAATGCGTGCTTTCCACTCATCATCAATATAAAGCTCAAGCAAATCTGGTTCAGGGAAGTAACGGTAATCATCCGAACCTTCCTTCACACGCATTAAGAGTGTTGCACCAGAAGCCTCATCAAAGCGGCGTGTTTCTTGGTCAATTTTCCCACCTGCAGAAACAACTTCTCTTTGGCGCTTCTCTTCATATTCAAGACCTTTACGAACAAAGTTAAAAGAGTTTAGGTTTTTCAATTCCGTTTTTGTACCAAATTCCTCTTGTCCAAACGGACGAATCGAAATATTAGCATCACAACGAAGCGAGCCTTCCTCCATCTTACAATCAGAAACACCTGTGTATTGAATGATTGATTTCAATTTTTCAAGATAGGCATAGGCCTCATCAGGCGTACGGATATCCGGCTCAGACACGATTTCAACAAGCGGTGTTCCTTGACGGTTGTAATCACATAATGAGTAGCCTTTTTCATGGTTTAGCTTACCGGCATCCTCTTCAAGATGGATCCTGGTAATTCCAATTTTTTTCGTATACCCGTTTACTTCAATTTCAATCCAGCCATGCTCACCAATCGGCTGGTCAAATTGTGAAATTTGGTATGCCTTTGGATTATCCGGATAAAAGTAGTTTTTTCGGTCAAATTTTGTGTGGGTAGCAACCTCACAGTTCAAGGCCATGGCTGCCTTCATTCCGAATTCCACTGCCTTTTTATTAAGAACTGGAAGAACCCCCGGATAACCAAGGTCAATTACACTTGTATTTGTATTCGGCTCAGCACCAAAATGGTTTGGACTTGCCGAAAAGATTTTTGATTCAGTTTTTAATTCCACATGGACCTCAAGTCCAATTACTGTTTCAAATTCCATTCTCTTCACCCCCTACAGTCCTGGCTTATGTTTATGAAAGTCTGTTGCCTGCTCAAATGCATGTGCTACACGATAAACCGTTGCTTCATCAAAGTGCTTACCAATGATTTGTAAGCCAAGCGGCAGACCACCATCAAAGCCGCACGGTACAGAAATACCAGGTACTCCTGCCAAGTTCACAGGAATTGTTAAAATATCATTTACATACATCGTTAACGGGTCGTCGATTTTTTCTCCAATTTTAAAGGCTGGAGTTGGTGTCGTTGGACCAACAATCACATCATATTTTTCAAAAACATCTTCAAAATCTTTCTTAATCAATGTTCGAGCTTGCTGTGCTTTTTTATAATAAGCATCATAATAACCTGAGCTTAAAGCAAAGGTTCCGAGCATAATCCGGCGTTTTACTTCATCACCAAAGCCTTCTGCTCTAGTCTTTTTATATAGATCGATTAAATTTTCAGCGTCCGGTGTACGGTATCCATAACGAACCCCATCAAAACGAGCCAGGTTGGCTGATGCTTCTGAAGAAGAAAGCAGATAATAGGTTGCAAGCGCATATTTGGAATGCTGCAGGGAAACCTCTTCCCAAACAGCCCCTAATCCTTCAAGAACCTTTAAGGCATCTAAAACAGATTGACGAACCGTTTCATTGACACCTTCACCAAGGTATTCCTTTGGAACAGCGATTCGTAAGCCTTTTATATCACCTGTTAAAGCTTGGGTGAAATTTGGAACATCCACATTTGCAGAAGTAGAGTCCATTGGGTCTAGACCGGAAATCGCCTGCAAAAGGTAGGCATTGTCTTCAACCGTTCTTGTAATCGGACCAATTTGATCAAGTGATGATGCGAAAGCCACTAGCCCGAAGCGTGATACCCGGCCATATGTAGGCTTCAATCCAACAACACCGCAAAAAGATGCTGGTTGACGGATGGAGCCGCCTGTATCAGAACCAAGTGAAAATAAAACTTCCCCAGCAGCAACTGAAGCTGCAGATCCGCCAGAGGAGCCGCCTGGAACAGTATCCAAGTTCCACGGATTGCGCGTCTTTTTGTATGCGGAGTTTTCATTTGAAGACCCCATGGCAAACTCGTCCATGTTTAATTTACCGATTGTCACAGTTTCAGCCTTTTGCAGCTTTTGCACAACGGTTGCATCGTAAATAGGATCAAAGTTTTCGAGAATTTTACTACCACAAGTTGTCCTTAATCCCTTTGTGACAATATTGTCCTTAACACCTATAGGCATTCCAAATAGCAGACCCTCTGCCGAGTCTGCGTTAAGCTTTTCATCTAGCTCTTTCGCTGTTTGACGGGCGCGTTCTTCGTCTAATGTTAAGAAGGCTTGTACCTTTTCCTCTACCGCGTTGATTCGTTTATACGATTCATCAACAAGGTCTGAGACTTTCAGTTCTTTTTTATGTAAAAGCTCATGAAGATCAGAAACTTTATAATCAAATAAACCCACTATTCTTGCACTCCCTACTCTCCCAAAATTGACGGTACTTTAATTTGGCCATCCTTATGCACCGGTGCATTTTTAAGTACCTCTTCACGCGGCAGCCCTTTTTGCGGAATATCTTCCCGCAGTACATTTTTCATATCCAAAACATGATAAGTTGGTTTCACATTTTCGGTGTCCAGTTCATTTAACTGTTCTGCAAAGGTAATAATCGCATCAAGCTGTTTTGTAAACTTTTCTGCTTCTTCTTCCGTGATGGCAAGGCGTGCAAGGTTTGCAACATGCTTTACCTGCTCACTTGAAATTCGTGACATATACTTTGGACCTCCTGCTTATGTTTAACAATGTTATTTTAATATTGATGATACCAAACTTTTCTGCGTTACCGCAATGATTCCTCATCAGTATTGGCAAGAGTTTTTACTTTTAATTTAATATTTTTCGAAAAATAAAATTATTTTGCCTTATTATGGTAATCTTGGGAATAAGGAGATTTTTTTAGGAGTTTTCATTTTGTTCGTGTGGCTGGGTGTCAGAGGTAACCTCAGTTGATTATAAAAAGAATATATTTAGGAACTAACCGAATGGCATAGTTCCCGTTCGTTGAAATTAACACTGGAGCGGGCACTTTTAGGGGCATAGTTCCCGCGGGTCTGGATTAACACGAGGCGGGCACTATCTGAGCTCCTTGGTTCCCGCGATTCCGATATTTTCACCGGCTCGGGCACTATCCAGGCTCCTTGGTTCCCGCACTTCCGATATTTTCACCGGCTCGGGCACTATCTGGGCTCCATTGTTCCCGCGATTCCGATATTTTCAACCGCTCGGGCACTATCTGGGCTCCATTGTTCCCGCGATTCCGATATTTTCAACCGCTCGGGCACTATCTGGGCTCCTTGGTTCCCGCGATTCTGATATTTTCACCGACTCGGGCACTATCTGGGCCCTATTGTTCCCGCACTTCCGATATTTTCTCGGGCTCGGGCACTATCCAGGATCCATGGTTCCCGCGATTCCGATATTTTCTCGGTATCGGGCACTATCTGGGCTCCTTGGTTCCCGCGATTCCGATATTTTCACGAGGCCGGGCACTATCTGGGCTCCATTGTTCCTGCGGCTTTAATATTAACACAAGTCTGGGCACAATCATTGGTCCTCATAACTCCCATTTCTATTCTTCATAAAATTCCATATGCTGTTTCTCCTGCTTATAATAATCCAATCTGTCCTGTAATGTCCCTGTATGAAATTCAAACTTATGACCATCCGGGTCGGTGTAGTAGATAGATTTTTTATCCTTTTCATCCCTTGAACGGCCTGAAAGAATCGTAACCTGCAAATCTTCCAGTTTATTATATGTCTTAATATAATCTTCCTCGTCGATTGAAAAAGCAATATGAGTATAGGACTCGCTTATTTCATTACGAGGGATATTCTCCTCAACATTTAATGCCAGCCACATACCATTTAAATCAAAATAAGCCGAACTTCTCCCTTTCACTAACAGCTTGGCACCAAATACATTTCGGTAAAATTCTATTGATTTCTCCAAATTGGAAACTGAAAAAAGTAAATGATTTAATCCTTTAATCACCATACCGCACCTGCTTAATTAGTTATTGAAACCGGTTCCCATTATTATATCCCCGATGCTCGGCTGAACTTTCAACGGCCCATTTTAGTAGACTTGTTCGTTCGAAGTATTGTTTTCCGTTCACAATAATATAAGGAAGCATTGTGCCATTAAATTCACCAGATTCAGTCAAGCTTTGCCGTTCAGCTGAAATAACCATTTTTAATTCGTCTGTTGTTAATCCTAGTAATTTAGAAGCTTCGTTGATATTCATCATAACGGCTACTTGATCCGCATTCGTTGCCGCTTTTGAAACAGATTGTTCCTGAAAAGGCTTGAAAGTAATAAGTGAACATCCAATGACGATTCCCAAGGACAAAATGATGGAAGCTGCTAAAAAAGATTTATTCATAGTGTCACTTCCTAATCCGACAATTTTTTTGCTTGGTTTGAAGTAAAAAACCATTTAAATAGGCAACAGTGGGGTTTTTAAATAAACGTTTGATTAAAGAGGAAATCCGTCATACCACGTCGGAAAAAGTCTATTCGTTGTTTTAACTACAATCCTTATACTATATTCTCGACAATTCCAATAAATCCCTCTATTTATATACCCCCTCATATTTCCTTACTATTTAAGATTACGTTATAATAGTCAGGTAGAATTAGAAATTGGAGAGGTAAGTGCATGAAACGAAGACGGAAAAAAAAATCCCGTTTGATTACGCTCCTGTTTATGCTTTGTTTTGCCT
Organism: Neobacillus sp. GCM10027624; assembly: GCF_042675345.1. Lineage (NCBI taxonomy): Bacteria > Bacillati > Bacillota > Bacilli > Caryophanales > Bacillaceae > Neobacillus > Neobacillus sp. GCM10027624. The sequence continues at coordinate 39,244 of NZ_JBHTHD010000006.1, read as the reverse complement.
TTATTCTCATCAGCAAATTGCTTGAAGGCAATCCTCCTGATATTTTCAACAAGTCCTTCGCAAATGTTAAAAAATATGAACCTTTAATTCACAATGAATTGAAACAATACAATATGGAAAAATACACTCCGGTCCTCGTTGCTTTAATGCAGCAGGAAAGCCACGGCAAGGGCGGGGATCCGATGCAGGCCTCTGAATCGGCCGGACTCGCACGAAATACGATTCAAGATCCAAAGGAAAGCATCCGTCTCGGGGTAAAACATTTTCGACGGGCAGTCATTTATGGAAAACAAAGAAAGGTAGATTTTCCAACCATCATCCAAGCATATAACATGGGGACAGGGTATATCGATTATATCGCCGAGCACGGCGGAAGGCATAGTGAGGAATTAGCGAAAAAGTTCTCTTTACAGCAAGTTAAAAGAAATCCAACCATATATAATTGCGGCGGTAACAAGTTTAATTTCCGTTACCCTTATTGTTATGGTGATTATACGTATAGTACGAAGGTAGCCAAAAATATTCAATCATTGGCAGAAAACGTTCCGGCTTCCGACAGCCAAAAATCAGTTAATTTTTAAATTCAGGGAGGCTCAACATGGCGGAACATCGATTTTTTCTAAAAGCAAACTGGCCAGGATTACGCAATGATGTGGGGGAAATTGAGGCAGGGAACTTAAAAACAAAAATCTCAATTCCTTCTGAAATGGATGGACCCGGGGTTGGCACCAATCCTGATGAAATGCTGCTTGGAGCAGCAGCAACCTGTTATATCATCACTCTTGCAGCGATGATGGAGCGGAGCCATTTGGATAAGGTGAGTTTGACCATGGATTCAGAAGCAATTGTCGATGTAACAAACGGGGTTTTTACGTATAAAAAAATCATCCATCGTCCTTATATTTTGCTAAAAGCAGACGCCTCTGAAAAGGAGTATTCCCTTGCACAGAAGCTCGCTAAAAAAGCAGAAACCTCTTGTATGATAAGCCGAGCTATTCAAGGAAATGTTGAGTTGGAATTACATGCTGTGGTAGAAATGGCAACCGGCCAAAAGTAGTTACTACCATCCGACATCTTTTTCATAGAATTGCATGGAAAAATCCTTTAATAAGAACCTGTTTAACCATTTTAATCAAACGTTTGGTTAAACACGGAATTTGTTGAACGTACCCGAGAATTGTTGTAAATAGTAAATAGCGCTTGGTTCCATCCAAGCGCTATTTCCGCTTAAAGAGCTTTGCAAAAAGGCTCTTTTTCTTTTTCGTGTCAAATTGAATCGGTGCTTTTTTAGTAATAAAGATTTCTTCTTTGTCAATCGCATGGTCTAACGCTAAGACAAGCCCAATCTCTGTATCGTGGTCCTTATTGGTCACAATCGTATGCTCCATTTTATATTTGGCCGCCAGTTTTACATACTTCGATAATTGTCCGTAGTTCATCGTTCCGTTCAAAAATAAATGAGCTTTTGGATTCTTCTTTATTTCCTGTTCCACTTGAGGATAGATCTTAGCTTCGCCAACCTGACCTTTCTTAAGAGCAATGATAATCCGCTCACGTAATGTCCCTAAAAATTTCCGCCTTTCCTCCGGCTTAGTTTCTAGGGGGCCGTAGATTCCCTGCTGCAACACCTCATCAACAGATGGCTTTCTCAAAAAAATCAACTCCATTATAAATGGCTACTTATTTTTATGATAGGACGAGGAAAAAGGTTCCCTACTAAACATTCATCCACTAGTCCCTTATATCAGTTGATTCTAGGTTTACTTTCCAGTTTTTGCACTTTATTATCCAGTTCTGCTCATTTACTTTCCACTTTGACCAAAATACCTTCCACTCCTCATTTAATCCACCCGAAATCCATCTTACCTTGTCATTTTAGTACCTATCCCAAAAGAAAATTACCATTTTAAGTAAAAAAATGCAATGTCATGGGGCTCCATCTGATTCCAATTTTGCTTTACTTTCCAGTTTTCACACTTTATCTTCCACTTTTGCTTATTTACTTTCCAATTTAACCAAAATACATTCCACTACCAAATAATCATGATAATAATTCTAGTAGAGATAAAAAAATCCCTCCCCCCACACACGGGGAGAAGGATCCACTCTTTATTTTTTCGAAGAACTAAATTGCTCTTCTTCAGTTGATCCTTTTAACGCTGTGGTTGAAGAGGTACCGCCTGTGATGACCATGGATACTTGGTCAAAGTAACCAGTACCAACCTCGCGTTGGTGGCGGGTAGCCGTGTAGCCGTATTGCTCACTGACAAATTCAGCCTGCTGCAATTCGGAGTAAGCTGCCATACCACGATCTTTGTAGCCGCGGGCAAGCTCGAACATGCTGTGGTTCAAGGCATGGAACCCTGCAAGCGTAACGAATTGGAACTTATAGCCCATTTTTCCGAGCTCTTGTTGGAATTTCGCAATTGTTTCTGGATCAAGTTTCTTTTTCCAGTTGAAAGAAGGTGAACAGTTATAGGCTAATAGTTTGCCAGGGAACTGTTCATGAATCGCTTCCGCAAACTTTCTTGCTTCCTCTACATTTGGTTCAGAAGTTTCACACCAAATTAGGTCAGCATATGGTGCATAGGCTAAACCGCGGGCAATCGCTTGATCAATTCCGGCTTTTGTCCGGAAAAACCCTTCAGGAGTCCGTTCTCCGGTAATGAATGCCGCATCGTTCATATCGATATCACTGGTAATCAAATCGGCAGCATTTGCATCTGTACGGGCAACAAGCACAGTTGGAACACCCATTACATCAGCAGCCAAACGAGCTGCAATCAGGTTACGAACGGCAGTTTGAGTCGGCAGCAATACTTTTCCGCCCAAGTGGCCGCATTTTTTCTCAGAAGAAAGCTGGTCTTCAAAGTGTACGCCGGCTGCGCCTGCTTCAATCATGCCTTTCATCAATTCAAAGCAGTTCAGTTGCCCGCCAAAGCCCGCTTCCGCATCGGCTACAATTGGGGCAAACCAATCGATAGAGTTGTCACCTTCAGAATGGGTAATTTGATCAGCACGTTGAAGCGCTTGGTTAATTCGCTTTACCACGCTAGGTACACTGTTTGCAGGATACAAGCTTTGGTCAGGGTACATATGTCCGGAAAGGTTGGCATCAGCTGCTACCTGCCAGCCGCTTAAGTAGATCGCTTTCAGTCCGGCTTTTACCTGTTGAACCGCTTGATTTCCTGTCAGCGCACCAAGGGCATTGATGTACTCTTCTTCATTTAATAGTTTCCAAAGCTTTTCTGAGCCTTTTTTTGCCAATGTATGTTCAATATCGATCGAACCTCGAAGCCTAATTACGTCTTCTCCCGTATACGGTCTTGTAATTCCTTTCCAACGGCTATCCATTTCCCAGCTTTCTTGTAACCTTGCAGCTCTTTCATTTGTCATGTTAAATTCCTCCCTATTAATTTATTAAACTATTTTTTATCAAACTTTCTATAAAAGCTCGTAACCCGGTAAGGTTAGAAACTCAGCAAACTCATCATTTTGTATCATTTGGTCAAATAGTTCTGAGGCTTCAGCAAACCGCCCATTCTTATAAGCTTCAGCGCCTATTTCCTGTTTGATTTTCTCTAGTTCCTCCACCTTAAAGGCTTGATACAGTTGTGTTGTTACCTTTCGGCCGTCCGTTAACACACCTTTTGGATGGCGGATCCACTGCCAAAGCTGTGCTCTTGAAATTTCAGCTGTTGCCGCATCTTCCATAAGGTTGTGAATTGGCACTGCACCTTTTCCATCTAACCAAGAAGCAACATATTGAATTCCAACATTAATGTTGACGCGAACCCCTTCTTCGGTAATCGTTCCATTCGGCACCTCAAGTAAATCTTGAGCCGTAACCGTGATGTGCTGCTGTTTTTGTGTATTAATTTGGTTAGAATCAGGCATTTCGCGGTTAAACACTTCTAATGCAACTGGGACAAGTCCAGGGTGGGCAACCCATGTCCCATCATGACCATCGCGAGCTTCCCGTTCCTTATCAGCACGAACCTTTGCAAAGGCTTCTTCATTCGCCTGCGGGTTATTGCGAATTGGAATTTGTGCAGCCATCCCCCCCATTGCCGGAGCCTTGCGTCGATGACAGGTTTGGATGGTCAATAAAGAGTACGATCTCATAAATGGAACCGTCATAGTAACTTGCGAGCGCTCCGGGAGAATTACATCCTTCTGGTTTCGCAGCTTTTTCAAGTAACTGAAGATATAATCCCATCTGCCACAGTTTAAACCAGCAGAGTGTTCCTTTAATTCATATAAAATTTCGTTCATTTCAAATGCTGCCAAGATGGTTTCGATTAATACAGTTGCTTTAATCGTTCCTTGCGGGACACCAAGTTTATCTTGTGCGAAGACGAAGACATCATTCCAAAGGCGAGCTTCTAAATGACTTTCAAGCTTTGGAAGGTAAAAATATGGACCTGTCCCTATTGCTAGCAAATTATTTACGTTATGGAAAAAGTACAATCCGAAATCGAAAAGGCTTCCTGAAATCGGCTTTCCGTCTAGTAATACATTTTTTTCTTCTAAATGTAATCCGCGTGGTCGAACGAGCAGTACTGCTGTTTTTTCATTTAGTGTATATTTTTTACCATTTGGATTTTCAAAAGAAATCGTCCGATTTACTGCATCTCTCAAGTTGATTTGTCCTTCGACGATGTTCTTCCATGTCGGTGAAGTGGCGTCTTCAAAATCAGCCATAAAGATTTTTGCATCAGAATTTAGAGCATTAATGACCATTTTCCGGTCAGTCGGACCGGTAATTTCAACCCGGCGATCCTGAAGATCCTGTGGCAGGGGTGCAATTGTCCAATCTCCATTACGAATATGTTTCGTTTCAGGAAGGAAATCCGGAAGCTTTCCGTTGTCAATTTCCTTCTGTCGTTTTTTTCTGTACTGTAACAGTTCAACTCTTCTATCCCCAAACTTTCGCTCTAGTTCTTCAATAAAATTTAAAGCATCGAATGTCAAAACCTCATCATATTGTGGGTTTATGGCGCCCACCACTTCAATACCCGTCGTTTGCGTCGACATGAACTTAATCACCTCTTTGTTATAATACAGTAGCTATCCTCGTTTTGTATTATATAACACTGAAATTAAAAAGGGAACTACTTTTCAGAAAATTTTTTAAAAATAGTCAAAATAATCCTAAAGTAGTATTTTTTTATCAACAGAAATAATAAAAAGGCCGCTAGGGCAATCCCAACGGACTAAAAGCTTTACATAATCCGTTCATATTTCTCTTTCGCTAATATATACAGCGCACTTCCCCACCCCAATGGTGTGTTGGAATTATAGTCCGAAGATTTGGCAAAATAAAGTTCCGGAAGACTGCCATCGCTAAGCATGACTTTTTCTGTCTGCTGAATATAAGCATTAGCCTTTTCCAAATTTCCTAATTCCAAATAACATAGAGCAAGCCACGGAAGTCCGAAAGTCCATTCCGCTTCCGAACCAAAATAAAAAGATAACTCATGATGCCGTCCTTCATGCTCCAAAAGTGAATAATAGGAGTCACCCTGATAGCGAATAACCCCCCGGTCCCTTAGTAGATTTGTTTCAACCTGCTCAAGGATCAGTTTTGCTTCTTCTCCAGCCACAACACCGTAAGGATAGATTAAGCTCATCTGCGCTAAATCGCAGGGACGGTCGATACTCTCACGCGGAAATAAGGCAGATAATGTCCGTTTCCCTCTTTCCATCCATTCTCCCGGAACAAAGACCAAATCTTGGACAGCCTTAAGTCCAGCCACACAGGCACCAACAGAACTTGTATGTACCTCGCGCCATTCTTCCCACATCCCATTATCCGCATCCTCCCAATAATGAACGCAGCCTAAATACCCGACAAGCTTTTGAACAATTTCATGATCTTTTCCATCTCGGATAATTTGCTTCCCTCGTTTCTGCCCCATTCCGATTCCCCAAAGGATCGCCCCAATCGCATCATGCTGAGCATGTCCCCATGGTGTATCGATTTCTCTTACATCATGGGCTGAATAGCGGGAATGTATGTATTCCCATTGCTCGATTGGCCTTTGCAGGTTATGGATATCCAGTTTCCATTCATATTCTCGGAATAAATCTAAAATCCGATGATAGGTCATTTCATAAATGCCATTTTCCTTTTCCAAATACGGTAAGGACATATAAAAAGAATCCCTCAGCCAAACATAGTGATAATCATTCGAGGAAGATGCGAGATATAACCCATGCGGCAATCGTAACTGATCCAATATTTGATAGCTATTGCTTACTTTTTCGTTCATCTTTCAACCTCACCTTTTTTCTTTTACCCTCCTTTTTGTCCAAATTTTTAAGTCTTTATACGAAAAAAGCAGGCACCTGTAACGGTACCCGCTTAAACCATCTCATTATATAATTTTTGAAAATCCTCTTCCCGGGTGTTGCTTTTTAAAAATTCCTGGCTGACAATCGCCGTTAATAGCTTTCTTTTTACAGAAGGGTCTTTCACTTCTTCCAAAATCCGCTGCCGTACCGTAAAAAGAAACTCAAGATAGCCCTCATAGGATTCATCAAACTGCTCTTCAAGCCCCAAACGAATTCGACTTGCCAAAGTCGGACTTGCCCCGCCCGTCGAAACCGCAATATTTAAACGACCGCGGCGAACCATTGCCGGAACATGGAAATCTGAGCTATCAGGGTCATCTGCGATGGTAATAAGTTGATGGGGACCTGCAGCAGCTTTTACCATCTGATTGATTTCCATATCATTCGTCGTGGCGAACACTAAAGAGGTTTCGGCTAGGTCCTCTGCTGAAAATACCCGGCAATGCCATGAAACCTTACCTTCAGCAACCAGTCTTTGTATTTCTTTGGTTGCTTCCGGGCTAATCACAGAAATCTCCGCGCCAGTATTAAGCAGACCAATTATCTTGCGCTCTGCAACCTTTCCACCGCCAACAATCACTGCCTTTTTTCCTTCCAAATTCATCATAATTGGATAACTTACCTTCATGTTCTCGCCTCGTTATGCCCGCTTATAAATGAGCAGAAACATTTATTATTGTAACTCTACACCATTTTGCTCCGCTAAATACTCGATCAAAGCGGCTTTTGTTGCCTTTGCCGGCATATTGGGATTCATCACCCCAGCTCCTCTAGCAGCAGCAATCGTTTGTTTTCCCATACAAACCACCTGTGAATTTCTTACATACTCGTCTGCAGCAATGCCGCATTCCCTTAATGCCTCAAGAACGGGCTCCACGGATGCACTGCATGGAAAAATGATCGTATCGACCTGTGCCTCCCCGAACATTCGCTTAAAAATCGGTATGAATTGTCGATCAATTTCTTTTATACTCGTCACGAGTACATCAAATACTCCATAATTCTCTGTATTTTTCAAAACACTGTTGTCACTGACAATGAGCAAACTCCCTGAACCATGCATTTCTTCCGCCAACGTAGCGGTAAATCCCCGGTCATTTAAGGCTTTTATCGTCTTAAATGAAGGACCGTAAAAATTAGCCCTGATATTTCGAATATCGATTTGATTGTCAATTAACGCTTCGAAAAATTCAGCAACACTTTCGGGCTGGGCAAACAGTATCTTTTCATAGGCTGTCACTTTTTCTAAGTCAATATGAACCGATGTCTTTTTCCATTTTGGAAATTCTATTACATCTGCTCCATAATCCATTAATTCCTTTGCCAATTCGCTCAGACCATTGCTTGTCCGGGCTAATAAAATTTGCCGGCCATACAACGGCTTTTTTTCAAACCAGTTGATTTTCTCCCGAAGTGAAATTACATCTCCCACTAGGATTATGGAAGGATTTTTAAACTTGGCAGCTGATGCCTTCTCTGAGATATCTGCTAATGTCCCCTGCAATGTCTTCTGGCGGCCAAACGTGCCCCATTGTATCAATATCGCGGGAGTCGAAGAAGATTTGCCGTGTTCGATAAGGTTTTCACAAATGAGTGGTAAATTTCCAACGCCCATATAAAAAGCAATCGTATCCACTCCGCGCGCAAGGCTTTCCCAATCAAGCAACGGCTCTCCATCTTTAGACTTTGCATGAGCGGTTACGATCGCGAACGATTCTCCATATTCCCGGTGCGTAACTGGAATTCCTGCATAAAGGGGGGCCGCAATTCCCGATGTGATTCCTGGAACGATTTCAAAAGGTATCTGAAACTGAGCTAGGGATGCAGCCTCTTCCCCAACGCGGCCAAATACACCCGGGTCTCCACCTTTTAAACGAACAACCTTCTTGCCTTCTAATGCTTTAGCGACTAAAAGTTCATTAATGCTCTCTTGCCGTAAAATATGACGGTCGGGTAATTTTCCGCAATATATAAACTCACACTCTGAGGGTGCATATTCTAGCAACTTTGGATTGGCTAGCCGGTCATAAAGTAAAACTTCAGCCTGCATAATGGCCTCCAAGCCTTTTACCGTAATTAACCCGATATCCCCTGGGCCAGCACCAACTAAAAAAACTTTGCCTGTTCTCATCATGCTGCCTCCTTCCATTCTTTGGTGTCCTATAAAACAATAAATACAATATCCTCTTTTATTTCTACCTTAAATGTACGTACTTTATCACTATCCGAATCCAGGATTTTACCATCCGCTAAGGAAATCTTCAAATCATAGACAGGACAATATAGGTATTCTCCGCTGATAATCCCTTTAGAAAGTACACCGCCGTTTGAATACGGACTGCGATTTTCAAGTGCAAAAATCTTTCCGTTTGACAATTTAAAAAGTGCTATTTCAACTTGATCAATTTTGATAGAAAATCCTTTTCTTTCTTTAAGATTCGAATAATGCGCTACAGGAATTCGTGTAATTGTTTTTAACATTTTACTCCACTCCCTGCCTTGATTGAAAGCATAATATATTATATATTCCCGAATTTTTTTAATCTTTCTTATATTTTAACACGGATTTGAACTCTCATTTTCGTTTTTTCTATAGCTAAATTGTAATCATGGTTTTCATAAAAAATTGTGGGATTTATCACTTTTAACCCCTATAAGCGAATTGTTTCACAATATTGTCATATAAAAAAGGTGTCCCCTATTGGGAACACCTTTCATCTTTCATGCAGGCTGTTTTCTTTTTGGCCGAATTGGCAGTTTTACAACTTGGGAAGCAATCACCGGAACAAACAAGCCGACCATCGCAACCGGTATTGCCTCCCACCATGTTAATGGCGGTGTGATCAGTAATCCTAGACTATTAATGGCAAACAAGGTTAGAAAATAGAACAAACTGCCGGCAAGTCCGGCGAGCCAACTATCCCTTCTGAAAACTAAATAAAAAATCGGAATAAATAAAAGGGTTACCGGGACATAGGATGTTGGATAATGAACAAGATAAAAGACCGATTTAAAGATAAAACGTAATAGGATATAAAGTGCCGCTGCCATAACTGGAATAGTATATTCCCGGCAAAGTTTATTAACAATGACTGTAAAGAGAGCTACCAACAATACCGAATAAATCGGATACACCCATTGGGGGATCCCCCCAAAGATTTGCGACGCAGGGTCTGAGATCAACTGTAGAATTTCTTTTGAGGCAATGGAACGTCCATGAATATATTGATCATAGGATATTGCTCCGTTTTCCTGCTGCATATTTGGAAACATTAAGCACTCCAGCAAAAACATCGCAAACCAAGTATGCAGTGATTTCCATGATGGTATTTGATCCTGAGAAAACTTAAAATAGGCCCGCCATACACCTATAATCATAATATCTGTCGCAATATAATAAATAAAGTGGGTTGGACTCCAGGTGGTTAAATCAATGCCGTAAGCGATATGATAGCTAAAGTCTAAGGGGATACCAATTAAAAATAAAACATATCCAATCGTTACAAGATTTCGCGAAAACCTATCCATGTAATGCAGCTTTCGCCACTCTTTAAATAATAAAAATGCCCCAAGCGCAAAGCCAGTAAAATTAACAATATGCGGAATGGAGTATTCTTCAAATAAATATTTAAAATGGTAAGAGGCATCCCAAGCGGATCCAATGAACTTTAATAAAAAGGCAATGACCCAAATTCGATAATATTTCAATAATTTAACCCCCCTCTTTATCCCTCTATCCAAGCAGGTCAAATATATCCCCGTACACTGCAATTAAGATATAATTAATCGCCAGTGCAATTCCGAAAGTAATTCCCGATTTAAGGACATTTTTTTGTCTAAATAATTTAACAATAAAGAAGACCCCCGCAATAACCAAGAAAATGTTACAGGCTAATAGGGACCAAATCAAGCTGGGGCTTTCACTGTGAGGCACAGCGGTAACATGTAATAAATATTGTGGCAACAATGAAAAAATCTCCATCTTTTCAATCCACTCACCTTTGGTAAAAGTAAAAACCTAGATCATGTATTTCTTAATCATAGCATTTTCTGCTTATATTTTGGATAATTATTTACAATATTCCCTCATATTGGATTTACAGGCAATTCTCCATAATTTTCATTATAAACAATCAAAGTTTATAAAGTTATTAAAGAATAATTAAATTTGTCCTAATTCCTTCTTTTGACTTCGGTGTATTATCCATATTTATCATTCATTTGTATTCCTTTACTTCTCTTTAATGCTTGCTTAGTATTTAATTAGTATATGCAATCGATTAGCAAACTAAAATAACTACTCCTGTAACAATTGATTAAGTTTGAAAGGAGCCTGCCCGTTTTGAAAAGCGTTAAATTGATCCCAATCCTTTTAACTACCGCCTTACTAACCTCATGTAATCCCATTAGGGTTCCGAAATCGACAATGGACCATCAAATGAGTTCAATGCCGCAAAATGTAATCCCAACAAAATCTGAATGGAAAACACCTGAGACACTAAAGCCGAATAAGAAAATTCCAATTTCAATTCTAATAAGAGATAAATCCAATAAACCAATCCAAGCGTTTGAAACGGTCCATACAAAAAAAATGCATTTAATTATTGTCAGTAAAGATTTATCTTATTTTTCTCATCTCCATCCGAAATATAAAGGAAATGGAGAATTTGATATTTCGGCGGCCTTTCCAGCAGGCGGAGATTACCAACTCATTGCAGAAGTTACACCAAAAGGCGGCGGGGATAATAGTGTGGAAAAGCATTGGCTCCATATCGACGGGCCTATCCCTAAATCCAAACCACTCATTCCAGATCAAAAGCTAACGACAGTGGTCGACGGCTTAAAAATAACTTTATCCTTCGACCATCTAATGGCAGAAATGAACTCAAACATGACCTTTATGATTCGGGATGCGAAGACGAATAAACCTATCAAAAACCTCCAGCCTTATCTGGGAGCCTCGGGGCATGCTGTCGCCATAAAAAATGACCTACAAGAATATCTCCACATTCACCCAATGACAACCAAAGGAAACGGACCAAAAGTAACATTCATGACCTACTTCCCCCAAAAAGGAATCTATAAAATTTGGGGACAATTTCAATACCAAGGACGCATCATCGTTGCTCCCTTTATCGTGAACGTACCAAAAATGAATATGTAATTCGACAAAATTCGAGTGGTGACAGGCACCACCCGAATTTTGTCGATTCTATTAGTACAATTCAGAGGATGTTTTTGCTTGCATGTGTAGCAATAGGTAGTCCGGGCCGCCTGCTTTGGAGTCAGTTCCGGACATGTTGAAGCCACCGAATGGCTGGTAGCCGACGATGGCCCCTGTACAGCCGCGGTTGAAGTAAAGGTTACCGACATGGAAATCTTCTCGTGCTTGTTCCATGTGGGCACGGTTTGAGGTGATGACCGCACCTGTTAAGCCGTATTCAGTGTTGTTGGCAATTTCAATGGCTTCATCAAAGTTTCTCGCCTTTGTGATGCCGACAACTGGTCCAAAGATTTCTTCCTTCATAATGCGGGCGTTGGGAGCAAGGTCAGCAAAAACAGTTGGTTGAATGAAGTAGCCCTTTGAATTGTCCCCTTCACCGCCGGCCATTAATTTACCTTCTTGTTTTCCAATTTCGATGTATTCCATGATTTTTTTGAACGCGTTGTTGTCAATTACTGGGCCGGTGAAAGTGCCTTGTTCTGTAGGTTCCCCCACTGTTAGTGGTTTTGTTAACTCAACAACACGGTTTAGGACTGTATCATATACATCTTCAACGATTACTGCTCGAGAACATGCAGAGCATTTTTGACCGGAGAAACCGAAGGCAGAAGCAACAATGGATTGTGCAGCAAGCTCAAGATCTGCTTCACTGTCAACAACAATAGTATCTTTACCGCCCATTTCTGCGATCAAGCGCTTCATCCAGATTTGACCTTCGTTTATTTTTGAAGAACGTTCAAAAATACGGAGACCAACATCACGGGAACCTGTGAAGCTGATGAAACGGGTATCTTTATGATCAACTAAATAGTCACCCACTTCTGCACCGCTTCCTGGCACAAAGTTTAAGACGCCCTTTGGAAGACCTGCTTCTTCCATTACTTCAACAAATTTAGCTGCAATAATTGGTGTGGTAGACGCTGGCTTTAATAGGACCGTATTACCGGATACAATTGCAGCAACCGTTGTACCTGCCATGATTGCAAATGGGAAGTTCCAAGGTGAAATAATAATTCCTACACCAAGAGGTATATAGTCATAACGGTTGAATTCATTTGGACGGCTTTGAACGGGTACACCATTTTTATGCGCCAGCATTTGACGGCCATAGTATTCAAGAAAGTCAATACCTTCTGCTGTATCAGCATCTGCTTCTCTCCATGGCTTCCCTGCTTCTTTTGTCATCAAAGCTGAAAACTCATGTTTACGTCGGCGAATAATCGCAGCCGCTTTGAAAAGCACATCAGCACGAACCTCTGCTTTCGTTTTTTTCCACGTCTTGAATGCTTCTACTGCTGCCTGCATCGCTTTTTCAGCAAGATCTTTGTTTGCTTTCGAAACGCGGCCAATTACCTCTTCTTTATTCGCTGGGTTATAGGAAACAATTTTATCTTCAGTCGTAATTTTTTCTCCGCCAATAACAAGGTCATAATCCTTGCCTAAATAACCTTCAACGGTTTGTAATGCCTGAAGATAAGCTTGGCGGTTTTCATCAACCGTAAAATCTGTAAGTGGCTCATGTTTGTAAGGTTGTACCATGTTTTAAACCCTCCTATGTATTAAAAACGTTTACATCAAAATTCATTTTATAGTATCAATCAATTGAACTTTAGTTATAACTTGAAAAAAAAGATCCGGGTGGCCCCGGATCATTGTTTTAAAAAAGTGTACTATTTAGTAAATATGAACAAACGGTTCTGTATCGTTTGCCTTTTTGACTATAAGTGCCTCAGGACCATCAACAGATGTTACACTGACGGAAACCGAAATATATTTTGGAAAACGCTCCATGACTAGACCTGTTACATATTGGGTAAAGCCGATAGCTTCCATTTTTCCATAGAATTGAATCGGAATGGAAATTTTCAGTTCCTGGAGCTGATCGCCAACATAAAAGGCTCTGCCAATTACGCCGTTATAATTTGGAAAATACTCTTCAACATCCTGCTTAAAGTTTAAAAATGCAGTAAGGTCATCCCGATGCTTATCTTGTGCGTCGGTTGACGGGAATAAGAAATATTTTTCATTTACCTTTTTCCAGCTATCAATACTTGAGCTGCCGCTGTCAACGTTTGTATACGCAAAGAAATTACCCGGCACAACCGATGATTTACTTTGCTGTTCAAATAAGGCAATTGTCACAGGGACATTCGCTAACTTTTTCATACTTCTAATCCGCTTTAATACTTCTGCAGCAAGTTGTTTCCCTTCGCTTGCCATTTTGGAATAATCTATTTTCTTTTCATAGGTTGGTCCGTATTGTACCGTTTGATAGTAATAAATCGAATTTAAAGCAAGTCCTATGGTAATTCCGCCTAGTTTAACCGTACCATTGTCAGTTTTGGTTAAATAATCATGCTCTAAAATATGGGCAAGATAAATGGGTGTTTCACCTTTACCCGTATCAAGCGGGTTAAGACCAATATTTTCAGAAGGCTTCAATCCCTGGTTTTTTAATTGAGATTTTGTAAATTTTCGATTTAGCCAAAGTCTTACAGTATCTCGTTTAATTTCCTGTCCTTCACGAAAATAGTATTGATCCGTATCAAAGGTATTTTGGGCAATCCGCATTAAACCTGTTTCAAATTCATCAATATCGTACCTAGTGTTAAGATTGCCAACAATCATCCCGCGGGCTTCCCCTGGTTCAAATGGTAAAATCGTCCGATAATACTTATCGGAAATATTATATTTAGGAATAATTGCTTTTCCTTTCGTTTTCTCTTTTGTTTGCACGACCTCATCCTGCTTTTGAAAGTTTAATGAACAGCCGCTTAGCAGAAGGACAAACGAAAAGACAAGCAGTAAAAGCTTTTTCACGGTGGTAACACCTCTTATTTATTTAATTCAGCTAATAGCTTCTCTTCGTCCCATACTTCAATTCCTAGTTCTTGCGCTTTGGAAAGCTTAGAACCGGCTTCTTCTCCGGCAATGACCAGATGCGTTTTTTTACTAACGCTTCCAGCAACATTCCCGCCTAGTGCTTCAATTTTTTCCTTGGCTTCATTGCGCGATAGTTTCTCTAGTTTTCCGGTAAGGACAATTGTTTTTCCGGCAAAAATTGAATCAGACTCCGCTGCTAAAACTGGTTTGGCCCCTTTATATTCCATATTGACTCCGTAAGAGGATAGTTCCTTAAGCAATGAGGTCACTTCTTCTTTTTCAAAAAAGGTAACAATAGAATCGGCCATTTTTTCCCCAATTTCGTTAATAGAAATCAATTGTTCCTTTGTCGCGGCGGCAAGATGGTCCATTAAACCAAATTCCTGAGCCAATGTTTTTGCTGCTTTCGCGCCAACATGACGGATACCAAGACCAAAAAGCAGTTTTTCAAGTGAATTGCTTTTTGAAGCCTCAATTGCCTTTAACAGATTGGAAACCGATTTTTCCCCCATTCGTTCAAGGGCTAAAAGCTGCTCTCTTGTAAGCTTATAAATATCAGCGACATCGGCAATTAATTTTTCGGCAAAAAGCTGGCTGATGACTCTTTCCCCTAGACCCTCGATATTCATGGCATCACGCGAAACAAAGTGTATCAGACCTTCGCGGATTTGTGCCGGGCATTTTGGATTGATGCACCGTAAAGCTACTTCCCCGTCAAGACGGACAAGCTCACTTTCACATTCAGGACAATGCGTTGGCATGTAAAAATCTCTTTCGGTGCCTGTCCGCTCTTCAGCAAGGACATTTACGACCTCCGGAATGATATCGCCGGCCTTTTTGATCACGACTTTATCGCCAATTTTTAAATCCTTTTCACGGATTAAATCTTCATTATGCAAAGAGGCACGCTGTACAGTCGTCCCTGCTACCTTAACCGGTATAAGAATCGCTGTTGGAGTTACCACTCCTGTCCGCCCAACACTCAGTTCAATATCTAATAATGTGGTCACTACCTCTTCAGCTGGGAATTTAAACGCAACCGCCCAACGTGGGCTTTTAGCTGTTGTCCCGAGCTGTTCCTGCTGTTCGAGTGAATCTACTTTAATGACAATTCCATCAATTTCATAAGGAAGATGCGGACGCTTTTCAACCCAGCTGTTGACATACTCAATCACATCATCAATTCCCGAACATTTTCTTCGCTCTTTATTGGTTTTAAACCCGAGGGCGTCCAGATAATCAAGTCCTTCACTATGGGAGGTTACACCTAACCCTCCAATATCAGCAATACCGTATAAAAAAACATCGAGATTTCGCGATGCTGCCATTTTCGGGTCAAGCTGCCTAAGGGAACCGGCCGCTGCATTTCTCGGGTTTGCGAAAGGTTCTTCTCCATTCTCCTCTTTCGCCCGATTTAAGGCTTCAAAGGAACGCTTCGGCATAAATGCCTCTCCACGAACCTCAATGGAAACATTCTCACGTAAACGTAACGGAATTGATTTAATCGTTTTTAAGTTGGCCGTAATATCTTCGCCGATCGTGCCGTCCCCACGCGTAGCCCCTTGATGGAACAATCCATTTTCATAGCGTAAGGAAACGGCCAGCCCATCAATTTTTAATTCGCAAACATAGGAAACGTCATCACCCACCGCTTGACGAACCCGGCGGTCAAAATCTCTTAAATCTCCGTCATTAAAAGCATTACCAAGGCTAAGCATCGGTGTACGATGCTCAACCTTTTCAAAAAGGTCTAATACAGGTCCGCCAACACGTTCAGAAGGAGAATCCGACGTTTTCAACTCTGGAAACTTTTCTTCCAGGTTTAATAGTTCCTGCATTAAGCGATCGTACTCAGCATCAGGAACGGTTGGTTTGTCCAGCACATAATATTCATAGCCATATTGATTTAATAGGCTTTTTAGTTCATTGATTCTTTGTTCAGCCGTTTGAAGGTCCATAAATCCAGCCCTTTCTTCATCGTTTCTTATGCCTTTTTAATCGGCGCAAATTTGGCAAGCAAACGTTTGATTCCTGTTGGACTAGGAAAAGCAATATCGAGTTCAGTTCCTTCTCCTTCGCCCTTCACGCTGACAACCGTTCCAATTCCCCACTTACCGTGTTCGGCTTTATCGCCAACCTTCCAGCCAACTTGATCTCCGCCGGTTGTAGCTGCCACTGGCCGCATCACCGGTTTTCTCGCAGCTGGGGCTCCAAATCCTGTACCGGAGCCGGCAAACGAACCTCCTCTTGAACTAAATGGAGAACTCTTCCCAGCCTTTGGGGCCGCATCCTCCAAAAGATCTTCAGGGATTTCCTTAATAAAACGGGAAGCCGGGTTCATGTTTGTTCGACCAAAAAGCGTCCGCATTTGTGCATTAGTCAGAAATAGGCTTTGTTCCGCCCTTGTAATCCCCACGTAGGCAAGGCGGCGCTCCTCCTCCATTTCCGCTTCCTCCATAAGGGAACGGCTGTGCGGGAATACTCCTTCCTCCATGCCAATAAGGAAGACAACCGGAAATTCCAATCCCTTTGCTGAGTGTAAGGTCATGAGCACAATCGAATCCGCTTTTTCCTCTTCTTCATCCATTGAATCAATATCCGCAACAAGGGCTAAATCCGTTAAAAAGGCGACAAGGCTTTTGTCCTCGCTTACTTCCTCAAAGTTTTTCGTAACAGATAATAATTCGTCCAAGTTTTCGAGACGGCTTTGTGCTTCAAGTGATTTTTCTGCTTTTAGCATCTCTCGATAACCGGATTTCTCAAGGATTTCTTCAACTAGTTCTGTTACGGATAGGAATTCCTGCATTTGCGTATAGTTTCGAATAAAATCCCGGAATTCTCGGGCAGACTTCGTAATTTTAGGACTTAAACCAATTAATTCAATTGAATCTAATGCTTGGTATAATGAAAGATCATGCATTGCTGCAAAGTCAGCAATTTTATCGACTGAGCTTGATCCGATACCGCGTTTCGGAACATTAATGATTCTCCGCAGGCTAATATCGTCGTCGGGATTTGAAATCAGTCGTAAATAAGCTAACATGTCCTTGATTTCTTTTCTGTCATAGAATTTTGTACCGCCAACAATGCTATACTCAATATTTGATTTCAGCAAAACTTCCTCCATTACACGGGACTGTGCGTTCGTCCGATAGAGAATAGCAATTTCCGAAAGCTTGTGCTTACCATCACGGGTCAATTCTTTAATTTTGCCGGCTACAAACTGTGCCTCACTCTGTTCGCTGTCGGCACGGTAATACATAAGTTTATTTCCCTCTGGATTTTCTGTCCAAAGGTTTTTCGCTTTTCTATTCAAATTGTTTTCAATCACTTTGTTCGCCGCAAGAAGGATTCTTTTCGTCGAGCGATAGTTTTGTTCTAAAAGGATAACGGTGGCGTTTGGATAATCTTTTTCAAAAGATAATATATTCGCAATATCCGCACCACGCCATCTATAAATCGACTGATCAGAATCACCGACAACGCAAAGATTTTTAAAGCGCATGGCCAGCAGCTTTACTAATAAATACTGGGCTTTGTTCGTGTCCTGATACTCGTCGACATGAATATATTGGAATTTCCGCTGATAATATTCTAAAACGTCTGGAACACGACGGAACAATTGAATGGTCATCATGATTAAATCATCAAAATCAAGCGCCTGATTTTTTCGTAAACGTTTTTGATATTCTTCATACACATCACTAACGACCTGATCAAAGTAACCGCCTGCTGTTTTTGAATATTCCTCAGGATCAATTAATTCGTTTTTGGCAGAACTGATTGCCCCGAGCATCGCCCTCGGGTCAAACTTTTTCGGGTCAATGTTCTTATCTTTTAAAATTCCTTTAATAACCGATTGTTGATCCGTTGTGTCAAGAATCGTGAAATTTCGATTAAAGCCAATCCGGTCAATATCTCGGCGTAAAATTCTTACGCACATGGAGTGAAAGGTGGAAATCCAAATTTCTTCCGCAGCTCCGCCCATCACTTTTCCGATTCTATCTTTCATCTCTCTTGCCGCTTTATTCGTAAAGGTGATTGCCAAAATGTTATATGGATTCACCCTTTTTTCCACAATTAAATACGCAATCCGATGTGTTAACACTCTTGTTTTACCGCTCCCGGCACCAGCCATTAGTAATAAAGGTCCGTCTGTACACTTCACAGCGCTTTGCTGTTCCGGATTTAAGCCATTTAATAGCTTTTCTGATAAATATTGCATTCTTCTTCACCGCCAAATCAAACATTTGTTCTTATTTTACCATTGTTTTTACTCTTCCTGCAATTTTCTATCGAACTGCCTGTACTGTTTTTAAGGCATTTTTAAAATCTTCATAAATTGCATTTCCTACGACAATTACATCAGCAAACTTTGCCATTTCTACTGCCTGCTCATATGTGGATATACCACCGCCATAAAAAAAGGTCGCTTTTTCAAGGACTTTTTTCACGTCTGAAACCACTTCTGGTTGTCCATATTTCCCGCTAAACTCGAGATAAAAAATAGGCAGTTGAAACATTTTTTCAGCCATCATTGCATAGGCCCTTACATCTTCAGCCGTAATCTCCGTAACAGCATTTGTCAGTTTGGCCGCTTTGCATTCACTATTCATGATGCAATAGCCTTCCATAACGATTTCTTCCCAATCCATAATGTCGCCAAATTCTTTCACTGCTTGATGGTGAAGCCCAGTAATCCATTTTGGATCCTTACTATTTAAAATCGTTGGAATAAAATAGAGATCAAATCCAGGGGTAACTGTTTCAACACTTGATACCTCCAGAACACATGGTACAGCAAACTTACGTATTCTGGCCATTAAATCGAGGACATTTTCGAGTGTAACTCCATCTGTACCTCCCACTATCACTGCATCCGTACCTGATTCACAAATTGCTTCTAAATGTTCATCCGATATCTGTTTATTAGGGTCGAGTTTAAACACATGGCGCCACTCGCGAAAATCATACATCCCAAGGTCCTCCTACATTCATTTCATTACACCATTATAGCATTAGAGGAAACGTAATAAAAAAGAAAACCTAATAGAAAGAAAATCCAACTAGAAAAGCGAAAGCGCTTGTTCAGCCTAAGGCAAGTGCTGAAGCAATCTAGAGGACTAGGCGATGGAGCTGGACAAAAGAAAAACCGAAGAATTTCTCTCCGGTTTTTGGCTTTATGCTTCCTCAGTTGTAGTCGATTTTTCTTCCTTGACTCGTTCTAGCACCATTTCATAGGTGTCATTTCCATAGTTTAAGCAGCGTTTTACACGTGAGATAGTTGCAGTACTCGCACCAGTTTCTGCCTCAATCCGGTGATAGGTATTTCCTTCACGAAGCATTCTTGCTACCTCTAAGCGTTGGGCCAATGACTGAATTTCATTAATCGTGCAAAGGTCATCAAAAAAACGATAACACTCTTCAAGATCTTTTAACGAAAGAATCCCTAGAAAAAGTTGATCCAGTTCTTTCCCTCTTAGCTTATTTATTTGCATATTTTATACCCCTTTAGTTTGAATAAAATTATTTCACATTAAACGAAACACTTTTTTGCATTCCAGGGTCTGTTGGAACAACATTTACCCATGTTTTACCTTGGACAAATGGAACCTCTTCCCCATTCTTCATTGGGACAATCCTACCGTTCTCATTTTTCCATTCCACTTCGTTTACTTTCCCCATCTGTACTAAATAACCTTTTCCTCCGGATTGAAAATCAATCGTACGCCGTCCCTTTTTGTCGATTACTTCATGCTTTGCCTCAACAATGAAAATATTATCTAGAAGAATCGGGTCTTTTGTTTCTAAATCAACAGTTTGTTCCCCGCCCTGGAAACGTTTATATTTCCCTGTAGCAGGATCATACTCATACACACAATCAAAATCGCCGCTAGCATAATAAGAAATCTTTACCGATTTAGCATCGGCGCCGGTAACCTTCTTAGCGTCCTCTTCTGAAAGAAATTTAAAGGCAGGTGGTGTTTTGTCCATTGAATAATGGTTCATTTTCGCACCCTTTAAAATATTATCATAGGTGATATACGAATTGTGCGGTGCTACTCTAAAACTCGCCCGATGGAAAAGTGTTCCGTCATAAACTATGCCATTCAAGTTGTCAATATAGCCTGATTTAAGCATTTTTTTGGCTTCCGGGCTATAGCCGTGAGCAATATAAAGTGCATTTAAGCCTTTGGCTAAATCAATATAATAATCCCGGGCGCTCCGAACCGGCCCGATATTTTTCGGCTTTTCGCTTTGAAATACGGCAAGAAATCTTGTGATATTCCCTTCAGCCAAAATTTCATAAACGATATCAGCCTTGTTTAAACCTGATTGCGGTCTTGCTGCAGGATGGTTATTAATCATTACAGCAACAGCCCTGCTATCTGTTTCAGTCTGTGAACCCTTTCCGGTTAAAGGAAAATAATACGGGAATTCATTCTTTTCATCCGCTTTTTGTTCAACTTTTCCTACATCTTTTTTCACATTCTCATCAGGCTTTTTGACAGTTTCCTTTTTGCTGCATCCGGACAACAATAAGAAGACAGCTGCCACTATGACCGCCCATTTCTTCATCTAATAGCCACCCCTATTTTTGGTTAAAAGACTTTTACACTGTAATGCATTAACCTATTTACATTTTAACGCATTATAGACGGAAAGAGTACTGTTTTATTCATAACATCGTACATTCCTTGCTGCGTAATTCGAATGTACGGTAAATGGGTAGAAGAGAAAAATAATAAACTACTAATGGGGTCTCCAAATGAATACCCTCGTTCACTCAGTTCTTCAAGAAGTCTTTTTTCTTCCTCCATTAAACGTTCCATCGGCTTTTCCGACATGATTCCTCCCAATGATAAAGGAACCTCACAAATCACTTGACCATCCTGCACTAACACAATTCCTCCGCCAAGTTCTTTCATTCGATCAAATGCATGGATCATATCTTTTTTATTTTTACCGATTAAAATAATATCTCCTGTGCCCGAAAAAGAACTTGCAAGCGCGGATAACTTTGAAGTAAATCCTTTTAGCATGGTATTGATTCTCCACTTACCTTTACGGTCAATCAATGTGAAAAAGCTTTCATCATGATTCGTTGGCAGTTCATCTCCCGAAACATCAATGGCAATGGAATAAGGTTTGGTTATAACAGAATTCTCCATTTTAATCCCAAATGGCATCGAAAATTGTAAATCATCAATAGTTAAATCCCAATCCAGTTGCAGTGGCTTAAGTCCGAAATCCGGCCAGTTAATCTGTGTATTCACTTCCGTTGGTTTCCCGTCGCGTTTAACCCATTGACCTTTCGCAAGAACTGAAACAGGAGTTGGGTCTTCAATACTCGATAAAAAGTTTATATTGGCAACCCTTCCTGTTGCAATACTTCCGTGTAAATGTTCAATGTTATAGTACCTTGCGACATTAATCGTAGCCATATTATAAGCATCAATGCTCGGAACATCCTTTTCAATGGCAATCCGGATCATTTGATCAATAATCCCCTGCTCGTAAAAGTTTGATGTTGACCCATCTGTCGTAAACATGAACCGATCATAGGTTTGAATCCCTAATCGTTTTATATCGTCAAGAAGTACTGGTAAATCTGGCCGAATCGATGAATGGCGCAATGTTACCATATAACCTTGCATAAGTCGATTATAAACCTCTTCACCTGTCATTGATTCATGGTCGCAATCTGCCCCAAGCAGCATCAGCTTTGCTAACGTCTTTTCAGATGCACCCGGAAAATGACCTTCAATTTTCTTCCGCATCCGCTTTGCTTCCTGAATCCAATGAAGCATCATATCGTCCCCATCTAGAAGCTTCGGCCAACCAGTTAATTCCCCACCCTGAAGGACTGCATCATGCTCAAGCCACAATTTTACATTACTATGTGAAAATGTTTCCTCTTCCCCTAATATTTCTGTTTGTGAGTCAAAACGGCTCCACCAAAACATCGTAGTCGGAATGGTCCGCAGCTCTCTTAATAATGAAAACGCTTCCCTTTTTTTTAAGTTTAAAATTAGCGCCATATTGTCATTGATTAAGGTTGTCGTTCCAAATTGTGATGCATATTCCGCTAATGTATGGGGATTATATAATTGAAACGGATGGGCATGCGGTTCAATGTATCCAGGAACAAGGATTTCATTTGTGCAATCGATCACTTCGCAGTTCTTTAATTTAGCCGGCAAGTTTTCGCCGACATAAACAATTCGATCATCATAAATCCAGATATTAGCTCTCATCCATTGACGAAAAGCCTGATTTAAATACAAAGCATTTTTTAATAAAATGGTGGGAGAAGTTCTCCCTTCTAATACTGATACATGCGTCCGTAAATGTTTATTTTTCCATCGATAACGTTGTTCCAGCACACGATATCCCTCCCTCTTTTAGTCTATTTATCTATAAAAGAATATTGATTTAATCGTAAAGAAAACCCTTACAAAATCCATTTGTTATTATACTATCATATTTCGCAATGTAAAGCAGTAAAGACTTGATAAATAATGTAAAATTTTTGTGAAGGAGTGAACAAAATGAATATTAAACCAAATATCGGGATATTAAATGCATTAATTCGCATTACCTTTGGCTTGACTGTTCTTGCTTGGGCAACCGCCAAGCTTGTTAAAAGACCTTGGAGAGACTCTTATTTATTGGCAGCCGTTTGTGGTGCGATGAAGGTGGGAGAAGGAATTGTCCGTTACTGCCCAGTAACGGCTCTTTATAAAAAATGTCCTGTTATGAATCCCGAAATTAAACAGTCTGAGGCTCATCATGATTCGATGGATGGGTTGGAGGGATTCACAAATCTGGATGGGGATGAGGTATTGCCTTATAACCCTACCTAAATAGAGGTTCACTATAGATAAATGCCTTTTCCTTGACCGGGAGAAGGCTTTTTTTATCGCTTTTCCTTTTATCATGTATTCGCATTTTTCAGCTTCATGGACACTATCCAACCCCGATCGTTCCCGCTCACATGTTTTTTCACTCTTCTTGGGCACTATCTACCTCGAGCCTTCCCACTAATATGGTCTTTCTCGCTTTTTGGGCACTATCTAACCCCGAGCGTTCCCGCTTTTATGATCTTTCTCGCTTCTTGGGCACTATCTAACCCCGAGCGTTCCCGCTTTTATGATCTTTCTCGCTTCTTGGGCACTATCTAACCCCGAGCATTCCCGCTTTTATGGTCTTTCTCGCTTCTTGGGCACTATCTAACCCCGATTGTTACTGCTTTTATGATCTTTCACACTTCTTGGGCACAATCTCTTTCACACTTCTTGGACACTATCCAACCCCGATCGTTCCCGCTTTTATGATCTTTCTCGCTTCTTGGGCACTATCTAACCCCGAGCGTTCCCACTCACATGTTTTTTCTCGCTTCTTGTGCACTATCCAACCCCGATCGTTCCCACTTATATGATCTTTCTCGCTTCTTGGGCACTATCCAACCCCGATCGTTCCCGCTTTTATGATCTTTCTCGCTTCTTGGGCACTATCCAACCTCGATCGTTCCCGCTTTTATGATCTTTCTCGCTTCTTGGGCACTATCCAACCTCGATCGTTCCCGCTTTTATGATCTTTCTCGCTTCTTGGGCACTATCCAACCTCGATCGTTCCCGCTTTTATGATCTTTCTCGCTTCTTGGGCACTATCCAACCTCGATCGTTCCCGCTTTTATGATCTTTCTCGCTTCTTGGGCACTATCCAACCTCGATCGTTCCCGCTTTTATGATCTTTCTCGCTTCTTGGGCACTATCCAACCTCGATCGTTCCCGCTTTTATGATCTTTCTCGCTTCTTGGGCACTATCCAACCTCGATCGTTCCCGCTTTTATGATCTTTCTCGCTTCTTGGGCACTATCCAACCTCGATCGTTCCCGCTTTTATGATCTTTCTCGCTTCTTGGGCACTATCCAACCTCGATCGTTCCCGCTTTTATGATCTTCCTCGCTTCTTGGGCACTATCCAACCTCGATCGTTCCCGCTTTTATGATCTTTCACGCTTCTTGGACACTATCTAACCTCGATCGTTCCCGCTCATATGGTCTTTCACACTTCTTGGGCACTATCTAACCCCGATCGTTCCCTCTAATATGTTCTTTCTCGCTTCTTGGGCACTATCTAACCCCGATCGTTCCCGCTTACATGTTTTTTTCCTGTTCATGAGCACATTTATCCAGAAACTTTCCTATATATAAAAAGAGAAAAGAGGGCTGGCAGCGTAGCCAGTCCCCTCTCATTAGCTATTTACAAACCTTGCTGCTTTATAACCGATATCTTTTCGATAAAAGACACCATCACATTGCAGATTTTCAAGTTCGGTATAAACCTTTTTCTGGGCATCCTCAACAGTTTGCCCAAGTCCCCCCACAAGCAAGACTCTGCCGCCATTCGTAATGAATTCATCCTGCTCATTCTTCGCTGTACCGGCATGAAAAATATAAGCCTGTTCACTAAATTCATTTAACCCATTTAGGACAGCACCCTTTTCATAGGTTTCAGGATATCCCTTTGCTGCCACAACGACCCCAATCATCGTCTGCTCGTCCCATTCAAGACTTGGTGCTCGGCCATCCAAAAGCTCAAGAATCACTTCAACCAAATCAGATTTTAACCTTGGTAAAATGACTTGGGTTTCCGGATCTCCAAATCTTGCATTAAATTCAATAACCTTTGGACCCTTATCGGTTGCAATCAGTCCAGCGTATAAAATCCCGCAAAAGCTTCTTCCTTCTGTAACCATGGCTTCTGCAGCAGGCTTAAGAATCGTTTCTACCGCTGTTTGAACCGTTTCATCACTAATTTGCGGAACAGGAGAATAAGCTCCCATTCCCCCCGTATTTGGACCTTGGTCCCCATCAAACGCTCGCTTATGGTCCTGAGCGATTTCAAGTGGTATTACAGTCTGCCCATTTACAAAGGCCATAAGTGAAAACTCTTCACCTGCCAAAAATTCCTCAATTACAACACGAGAAGACGCTGCACCGAACTTAGCACCAACTAGCATTTCTTCAAGGCTTTCCAAGGCTTCCTCTTTGGTCATCGCCACGGTAACACCTTTTCCCGCTGCAAGTCCATCCGCTTTTATTACAATCGGAGCTCCTTTTTCTTCTATATAATTACTTGCCTCATCAAAGGAAGTGAAAACCGCATAATCAGCAGTTGGAATTTGGTATTTTTTCATTAATTCCTTTGCAAACGACTTACTGCCTTCAATTTCAGCAGCTGCTTTTTTAGGGCCAAAAACAGGAAGACCTGCTTCAGTAAATCGATCTGCCAGTCCTTCAAGGAGCGGAACTTCAGGTCCAATAATCGTTAACCCAATTCCTTCCTCTTTCGCAAATTGAATCAATTTTTCTTGTTCAGACTCTTGCAGCGGAACCAGTTCAGCAAAATCCTCCATACCGGGATTCCCAGGAGCTGCAAAAACATGGTCCACATTACTGCTTTCACTTACTTTACGGCAAATCGCATGCTCTCTTCCACCACGGCCAATGATTAAAACCTTCACAACTACACCCCCATTAGTGTTTGAAATGTCTTACTCCTGTAAAGACCATGGCAATTCCGTACTCATCCGCTTTTTTAATCGAATCTTCATCGCGAATCGATCCACCTGGTTGAATAATTGCAGTGATTCCTGCATTTGCCGCTGCCTCAACGGTATCGTCCATTGGGAAAAAGGCATCAGAGGCAAGTCCTGCACCTACTGCTTTTTCTCCAGCTTGTTTAAAGGCAATTTCAGCTGCTCCAACGCGATTCATCTGACCAGCACCAATTCCGATGGTCATCCCATTTCTTGCAACAACAATGGCATTTGATTTAACATGTTTCACAACCTGCCAGCCCAGCTTCAATGATTCCCACTCTGCTTCTGTTGGTTGTCTTTTTGTTGGAATGGTGATCGTCGCATCCTCAAGTGTGTAACGATCTTGTTCTTGAACAAGCAGTCCGCCTTCAATCGTCGTCATTTTGAATTCAGGTTTTTTAGCTTGATCAAATGGTATAGTTAAAAGGCGAAGATTTTTCTTCCCTGTTAAAATCGATAAGGCTTCCTCAGAAAATGCCGGAGCAATAATAATTTCTAAGAAAATTTCACGAAGCTTCCCTGCAGTCGCCGCATCCACTTCTCGGTTGAATGCAATAATTCCACCAAAAATAGAAACAGGGTCGGCAGCAAATGCCTTTTCAAAAGCTTCATACGCTGTTTTTCCTGTGCCAACACCGCATGGATTCATATGCTTAACCGCTACAGCAGCCGGCTCTGAGAATTCTTTCACAATCTGAAGCGCAGCATCCGCATCATTAATATTATTATAGGAAAGCTCTTTCCCGTGAAGCTGCTTCGAATTTGCGATTGAAAAAGCAGAACCTAATGGTTTTTTATAAAAAGCTGCTTTTTGGTGTGGATTTTCTCCGTAACGGAGTGATTGTTTCAATTCATAGGTTACCGTTAAATTTTCCGGTGTTTCCTCTTGAGCCAAATCTGTCATATATTGAGCAATCAGCGCATCATATGCAGCAGTGTGACGGAATACCTTTGCGGCAAGCTTTACTCTTGTCTCAAGCTTCGTTTGACCTTCCGCTTTTAATTCCTCTGCAACCGTTTGATAATCAGCTGGGTCAACTACGACTGTAATATATTGATGATTCTTCGCGGAAGCACGGAGCATTGTCGGGCCGCCAATATCAATATTTTCAATCGCATCTGCTACCGTCACATCCGGCTTCTCGATGGTTTGCTGGAATGGATAAAGATTTACACATACTAGTTGGATCGGTTGAATTCCGTGCTCTTCTAATTGACCTTGATGTGCAGGATCATCGTGTTTTGCCAATAAACCACCATGGATCAGTGGATTCAAGGTTTTAACACGGCCTTCTAAGATTTCAGGAAACCCGGTAACATCACTTACACTAAGAACTGGAATTCCTTGTTCCTGAATAGCTTTCTTTGTTCCGCCCGTAGAAATAATTTCAAAACCAAGATTTACAAGTTCTTTTGCAAACTCGATTACGCCAGTTTTATCTGAAACACTAATAAGTGCTCGCTTTTTTGCCATTTACAATACCCCCTTGTGTTAAAAGCACCTGTAAAATTGCCGGATATAGCTTGTGTTCAATTGCATGGATTTTGTTCTGTAGGCTTTCACGTGTTTCATCTTCTTCCAAACGAACCCGTTCCTGAACGATAATCGGCCCAGTGTCCATTCCCTCATCAACAAAATGAATAGTTACACCGCTCCATGTTGCTTTTGCGTCAAGCGCCTGACCAATGGCATCTTTACCAGGAAAGGCAGGAAGTAAGGAAGGATGAATATTGACGATTCTTCCTTGAAACTCTCGCAGTAAGGTCGGTCCTATTAAACGCATATAGCCCGCGAGGACAATGAATTCCACGCCACGTCTTTTTAACTCCGCAAGAATTTCCGTCTCATAGGCATCCTTTGATGGATAATCCTTAGCCGAAAAAGCAAAGCTTGGAATTCTGGCGGCATTTGCCCGATCAACCGCAAAAGCACCAGGTTTGTCACAAACTAGAAGTGAAATATCGGCCTTTAGCTCTCCAGATTGAACGACATCAATGATGGCTTGAAAATTACTTCCGCTCCCTGATGCAAATACTGCGATTTTTTTCATTTTTTTCCTCCAGCCGGGATGATGCTAGTTCCATCCGTTTCGGTTACACTCCCGATTTCATACGCTGTTTCACCGCATTGCCCAAAATGTTCTAGCACATCAGAAGCAATCGTCTTGTCTACTGCAATCACCATACCAATTCCCATATTAAAGATATTATACATCTCCTGTCGGTCAATTTGTCCAACAGATTCCATTAGCTTGAACACAGGTGGAATGTTAAAGCTTTGTTCCTGAATTTCTGCACCCAGTCCCTCTGGGAGCATTCTTGGGATATTCTCGATAAAACCACCGCCGGTAATATGAGCCATTCCCTTTAAGTTGAATTTTTTCAAAGCAGATAGAATTGATTTCACATAGATCTTTGTTGGCTTCAGCAGTTCTTCCCCTAAAGTACAACCAAGTTCATCAACATACTCTGATAAAGACTGATTAGCAAAAACTTTGCGTACAAGGGAATAGCCATTGCTATGGATTCCACTTGATGCCAAACCGATAAGAACATCCCCAGGTTTAATCGCTTCACCTGTAATCAATTGTGTTTTTTCACAAGCACCTACCGAAAATCCTGCTAGATCATATTCTGATTCATTGTACAAACCAGGCATCTCTGCCGTTTCTCCGCCAATTAAAGCACAGCCTGCTTGTTCACAGCCATCCGCGATTCCTTTTACAATTGCCTCAATCTTTTCAGGCACAGCCTTTCCGCAGGCTATGTAGTCAAGAAAATACAAAGGCTCTGCTCCTTGGACCACAATGTCATTCACACACATTGCTACCGCATCAATGCCGATTGTATCGTGCTTATCCATCATAAAAGCAAGCATCAGCTTGGTTCCGACTCCGTCCGTTCCCGAAACGAGGACTGGCTCTTTTAATTGAAGCGCAGATAGGTCAAACATGCCCCCAAAACCGCCTAAACCGCCCAATACTCCGGCCCTTGCTGTTTTTTGAACATGCTTTTTCATTCGTTCAACCGCCTCATAGCCTGCTTCGATGTTTACTCCCGCTTCTTTATATGCATTTGCCACGACAGTTCCTCCTATCTACTTTTGGTAATAGTATTGAAGTGTATCCGGATAAATTTCTGTCGGGTAATTTCCTGTAAAGCAGCCTAGGCAATACCCGCCTGTTCCGTTCGCATCCTTTTTACCAATTGCTTCAACCATCCCTTCAACGCTTAAGAAGGTAAGCGAATCGGCTCCAATCAGTTCCCTGATTTCCTCGACTGATTTATCGGAAGCAATCAATTCTTCCTTTGTTGATGTATCAATTCCATAGAAACATGGATTTTTTATTGGTGGAGAGCTGATCACAACATGGACTTCTGTCGCTCCAGCATCTTTTAGCATGGTGACAATTCGTCTGCTGGTCGTTCCGCGGACGATTGAATCATCGACCATGACGACCCGTTTTCCTTCCACTACTCCACGAACCGGTGAAAGTTTCATTTTAACCCCTTGCTCGCGTAACGATTGTGAGGGCTGAATAAACGTTCTGCCAACATAACGGTTTTTAATTAACCCCATTTCGTACGGAATCCCAGAGGCTTCCGCATAACCAATTGCTGCAGAAATACTTGAATCGGGTACCCCGGTAACAACATCTGCTTCAATCGGGGCTTCTTTATATAATTGCTTCCCAAGATTCTTCCGGGCTGTATGAACATTGATTCCTTGAATATCACTATCAGGTCTTGAAAAATAAATATATTCCATCATACAAATAGCTTTTGTTGAACTCACCGCAAATTGTTCCGAGACAATACCGTTATCGTTAATGATAAGCAGTTCCCCTGGCATAATATCGCGTATATATTCCGCACCGATGACATCAAATGCACAGGTTTCCGATGCCACAACATAGGCATCGCCAAGGCAGCCAAGTGATAATGGCCGTAATCCATGTGGGTCAAGTGCTACCAATAATTCTGTTTCCGTCATAATCAGGTAGGCATAAGCCCCTTTTAGCATAGAAAGTGCGTTCTTCGCCTGATCTTTCAACTCAGAATAACCGCTTCTTTTCATTAAGTGAGCCAAGACCTCTGTATCTGAACTTGTTTGAAAAATACTTCCCTGTGATTCCAGCTGATGTTTAAGCGAATTAACATTAACGAGATTTCCATTATGTGCAAGGGCAAGACTACCAACTTGAGAATGGAACAGCAGGGGCTGGACATTTTCATATCCTCCGCCCCCTGCAGTTGCATAACGCACGTGACCAATTGCCCCGTTCCCTGTTAATTCTTTCATCGCATCGGCAGTAAAAATTTCCGTAACCAATCCTTCACCTTTTACGCCTTTAAGTGCCTTACCATCAGTTACAACAATGCCGGTACCTTCCTGTCCACGGTGCTGCAAACTGTGAAGTGCATAATAAGTAAGCTGTGCCGCGTCTTGATGTCCCCAAACTCCAAAAACTCCGCACTCTTCATTTAATCCCTTGATTTCAGCAAGCATGGGATAGCTCCTTTCCAAGCAGCTTTTAATTCGTTCACCGAAGCATCAAGTACAAAGCCGTTATCGCCTGATACCTGCAATGTTGCTGTATCGGTTACTTCCCCAATCAATTTTGCATCAACTAAACGTTCAAACTCTGTTTGATTTTCTTTTTTCACTGTTATTAGAAAACGAGATTGTGTTTCACTAAATAAAGCTGATACAGCATTTCCTGTGATACTCACTTCTGCTCCCAGCTGATTGTCAGCAAAAAGGCATTCTGCTAAAGCCACTCCTAGGCCGCCTTCAGAAAGGTCATGCGCTGATTCAACCACACCCGCACGGATTGCAGCGAGCACTTTATTCTGTCTTTCTTTTTCAATCTTGACGTTCAACTCAGGGGCACGGCCAAAAACTTTTCCGTTCAATAGTTTTTGCAGCTCACTACCGCCAAACTCATCTTTTGTTTCTCCGACAAGATAAATTAAATCTCCGCTGTTTTTAAAATTTTGTGTTGTAATATGATCAAGATCCGTCACTAAACCGACCATTCCAACAACCGGTGTTGGATAGATGGCTGTTCCGCTTGTTTCGTTATATAAAGAGACGTTTCCGCCAATGACCGGTGTCTCAAGAACACGGCAAGCTTCACTCATGCCGTCTGCTGCTTTTTCAATTTGCCAGAAAACTTCAGGCTTTTCCGGGTTACCGAAATTTAAGTTATCGGTAATAGCCAATGGTTCCGCACCTGAGCAAACGATATTACGAGCCGCTTCCGCAACAGCAATTTTTCCGCCCATTTCCGGATCTAAATACACATAACGTGAATTACAATCCGTTGTCATGGCCAAAGCTTTACGAGTACCGCGAATTCTGACTACCGCTGCGTCCGATCCTGGTGATACAACTGTATTTGTCCGTACCATGTGATCATACTGCTCATAAACCCATTCCTTGCTGGCAACCGTTGGCTGACTTAAAAGGTCTAAAAGAGTTGCTTTCATATCCTCTACAAAAGGAGCCTCATTCTCCATTGCCTGGAACTCTGCAAAATAGCTTGGTTCTGTTGATGGCTTATGGTAAACCGGTGCATCCTCGGCTAATGCATCAGCTGGAACATCTGCAACAACTTCTCCGTTATGAAGTAAGCGGAGCTGTTTATCACTTGTAACCTTCCCAATGGCAACAGCTTCTAAATCATATTTTTTAAAAAGATCTACGATTTCTTGTTCTCTTCCTTTTTTCACAACAATGAGCATCCGTTCTTGCGATTCAGATAACATCATTTCATACGGAGTCATTCCTGTTTCCCGCTGTGGAACAAGGTCTAAGTTCATTTCAATTCCCATTCCAGCTTTACTTGCCATTTCCGCGGAAGAACTGACTAAGCCTGCAGCGCCCATATCCTGAATTCCTACAAGGGCATCGGAGTGAATGAGTTCTAAACATGCTTCGAGTAACAGCTTCTCCATAAACGGATCGCCAACCTGTACAGCTGGGCGGTCTTCACTGGATTGCTCCGTTAATTCCTCCGACGCAAAGGTAGCGCCATGGATTCCGTCACGGCCTGTTTTCGCACCGACATACATAACCGTGTTGCCTTCGCCATGCGCCTGACCTTTTTTAATATCCTTATGGTCAATTAGACCAACACACATTGCATTGACTAATGGATTTCCTTCATAGCATGGATCAAATTGAATTTCGCCGCCTACGGTTGGAATTCCGATACAGTTGCCGTATCCGGCAATCCCAGCGACAACTTCTTTAAATAAATAGCGGACACGTGCTGAATCTAACTCTCCAAAACGAAGAGAATTTAGCATTGCAATTGGACGTGCCCCCATTGAAAATACGTCACGGATAATCCCGCCGACACCTGTTGCTGCACCTTGGTAAGGCTCGATAGCTGAAGGATGGTTATGACTTTCAATTTTAAACACAACCGCCTGATTATCACCGATATCAACAATACCTGCCCCTTCCCCAGGGCCCTGAAGTACACGCTCACCTGTAATCGGGAATTTTTTCAATACTGGCTTGGAATTTTTGTAGCTGCAGTGTTCAGACCACATAACCGAAAATAAGCCTGTTTCTGTATAATTTGGCGTGCGTCCAAGGATTTTTTCAACCAACGCAAACTCTTCATCGGACAAACCCATTTGCTGATATACTTTTTCCGCTTTAATCTCATTCGGATTTGGTTCACGCGTTAACAACATGTGCTTCCCTCCAAGTCTTTACAATCGATTGAAACAATTTAAGCCCGTCGGCACTGCCTAAAAGAGCATCCACAGCTCTTTCCGGATGCGGCATCATACCTAATACGTTGCCTTTTTCGTTCATTATACCAGCGATATTTTCTAAGCTTCCGTTCGGATTTTCCTGGTAGGTAAAAACGATTTGGTTATTTGCTTTTAGCTTTGCCAGCGTTTCCTCGTCGCAATAGTAATTCCCTTCACCATGTGCAACTGGAATCGTGATGGTTTCTCCTGCAGCTAATTCAGAAGTAAACATCGTTTGATTGTTTTCAACCTTTAATTCAACTTGCTTACAAATAAAGGATAAACTTTCGTTTCGTCTCATTGCTCCCGGAAGCAAGCCTGCTTCCAAAAGAATTTGAAATCCGTTGCAAACACCCATAACCGGCTTGCCGGCTTGTGCCGCCTTCACAACCTCTTTCATGACATTACTGAATCGGGCAATGGCTCCTGAGCGTAAATAATCTCCGTATGAAAAGCCTCCTGGAAGTAAAATCCCATCAAACTCATCAAGGCTTTCTGCATCATGCCAAACATATTCAACCTGTTCCCCAAGCTCATCTTTAATCGCATGAAACATGTCAATATCACAGTTTGATCCTGGAAAAACGATTACCGCAAATTTCACTGGACCACACACTCCTCTACCTCATAACGGTAATCTTCAATAACCGGATTTGCTAAAAGGTTTGAGCAAATTTCATTGATCACTTCATGAATATCACGGTTAGACTTTTCAATTGTTAACTCCATATATTTACCGATTCGGACATCGGCCACTTCCTTGTAGTTTAAAGAATGTAAAGAATGAGTTACTGCTTTACCTTGAGGGTCTAATACACTTTCTCTTAACGTGACAAATACCTTTACTTTAAACATTCTGATGTCCTCCCAATCTCGCTAAAATATTTTCATATGCATCTGTTAAACTTCCAAGGTCCCGACGGAATACATCTTTATCGAGCTTTTTATTTGTCTCTTTCTCCCACAATCTGCAGGTATCAGGTGATATTTCATCGGCAAGCAGGATTTGCCCATCCGTGTCTTTTCCAAACTCTAATTTAAAGTCAATCAGACGAATACCCAATTCTTCGAAAAAGCTCGATAAAACTGCATCAACTTCTAAGGCTTTCTCTCTTAATACCTTGATTTCTTCTTCTGTAGCTAAATCCAATTCAAGAATATGGTCGACGGTAACAAGCGGGTCGCCAAGTTCATCATCTTTTAAGTAAAATTCAACAATTGGAGCCTTCAACGGCGTTCCTTCTTCAACACCTAGTCTTTTGGAAAAGCTTCCTGCTGCAACATTACGGACAACTGTTTCAAGTGGGATAATATTAACCTTTTTCACAAGTTGTTCTAATTCCGACACACGCTCGATAAAATGCGAATCAATACCCTTTTCTTTTAACTTTAAAAAGAGCAAACTCGTAATCTCATTATTTAAACGCCCTTTACCTGTAATGTCTGCTTTCTTTTGCCCGTTAAAGGCAGTTGCAGAATCTTTATATTCCACTAAAACAACCTGGTCATTTTCCGTTTTATAAATTCTTTTCGCTTTTCCTTCGTATAGAAGTTCTTTCATCAGGAACGCCTCCAAATTTTGCAATATTGGGAATTTTATTCGTAGAAGAGGGGCCCAACTGCTGCCCCTTATTTTTTTAGTTCAAACCTAAACGGTCAAAAATCGTATCTACATGCTGCAGGTGATAGCTGTAATCAAAGCAGTCTGCAATTTCTTCCGCATTAAGAAGGCTGGTAATTTTTGTTTCAGCCTCAATCAACTGACGGAATGGTACTTGTTTTTCCCATGCTTCCATTGCTTTTGGCTGAACAGTATCGTAAGCCTCTTCACGTGATAATCCTTTATCTATCAACGCAAGCAATACACGCTGTGAATAAATTAATCCAAGTGTACGATCCATATTGCGCTTCATATTTTCTGGATAAACTGTAAGATTTTTAATAATATTACCGAAACGGTTCAACATGTAATTTAAAGCGATTGTCGCATCCGGTAGAATAACTCTTTCAGCAGATGAATGAGAAATATCGCGTTCATGCCATAATGGAACATTTTCGTAGGCTGTCAACATATAGCCGCGAATCACGCGAGCCATTCCTGTCATGTTTTCAGAACCAATTGGGTTCCGCTTATGCGGCATCGCTGATGATCCCTTTTGCCCCTTCGCGAAAAATTCTTCAACTTCACGCGTTTCACTCTTTTGCAGACCGCGAACTTCAACCGCAAACTTTTCAATCGAAGTGGCGATTAAAGCAATCGTTGACATATAGTGAGCATGACGGTCACGCTGCAGGGTTTGTGTTGAGATTGGTGCTCTTTGTATGCCAAGCTTTTCACACACATATTGTTCAACAAACGGGTTGATATTGGCATAGGTTCCAACAGCACCGGAAATTTTACCAAATTCAACGCCTTCTGCAGCTTGCTTGAAGCGATCAAGATTCCGTTTCATTTCCTCATACCAAAGGGCAAGCTTTAAACCAAAAGTAGTAGGTTCTGCGTGAACTCCATGGGTACGCCCCATCATAACGGTCATTTTGTGTTCTTGTGCTTTATTTTTTAAAATTTCAACAAAGTTTTCGATATCTTTTAGTAAAATCGCATTGGCCTGTTTTAAGACATACGATAAAGCCGTGTCGACCACATCTGTCGAGGTTAAGCCATAATGAACCCATTTGCGTTCTTCTCCTAATGTTTCTGATACAGCGCGGGTAAAGGCTACAACATCGTGTCTAGTTTCTTCTTCGATTTCTTTAATTCTGTCAATATTAAAGGATGCATTTTCACGAAGCTTTTTTACATCCTCCTTCGGAATTTCACCAAGCTCTGACCAGGCTTCGCAAGCAAGGATTTCTACTTCAAGCCAAGCTTTAAAGCGATTTTCTTCTGTCCAAATAGCACCCATTTCCGGTCTTGTATAACGATCAATCATGTTTTATCCTCCGATCTTTTCTGTTACTTTCCAAATGCCGCTTTGTTCAATTTCTGTAAGGGCCTCTGTTACATTATCACGTAAAATCGTTACGTGTCCCATTTTACGTTTTATTTTTGGTTCTTTTTTTCCGTAAAGGTGAACCTTCCAGTCTTTCATACCCGGAATTTCTTCATACATACTTTCAAGATGTTCCCCTAATAGGTTGACCATAACTACTGGTTTTAATAGCTCGGTACTTCCTAGAGGCAGATTGCAGATTGCACGTACATGCTGTTCAAACTGTGACGTCACGCAGGCTTCAATCGAAAAATGCCCTGAATTATGAGGCCGTGGAGCCAGTTCATTGATATATATTGTTCCATCACTAGTTAAAAACATTTCAACCGCAAGTGTTCCGACTAAATTTAATGAATCCGCAATTTGTTTTGCCTTTTCAATTGCATTTTTTTGGATAACTTCCGAAATGCGGGCGGGAACAATCGTTTGATGCAATATATTGTCTTGATGGATGTTTTCTGCCACAGGGAATATCGCTGTTTCCCCATCAAGCTTGCGTGTGACGATAACCGATAT
The DNA here is from genome assembly GCF_042675345.1 of Neobacillus sp. GCM10027624. NCBI lineage: Bacteria > Bacillati > Bacillota > Bacilli > Caryophanales > Bacillaceae > Neobacillus > Neobacillus sp. GCM10027624. The sequence continues at coordinate 2,887 of NZ_JBHTHD010000006.1, read as the reverse complement.
TTCCTTTTCAAAGGGAATCCATTTTTCGAGCACACATGCACCCTGTTTGATGAGTTCCTCCGCTTTTTGCAGGTCCTGCTGAACTTTTATGACAAGCTGTCCCTTTCCGTCGTAGCCGCCTCTTGCCGTCTTCAACACAGCGGGATAGCCGATTGCTTCAATTTTTAAAGATAAATCCTCTTGACTGTTAATGACTTCATATGGGGCTACTTCCACACCTGCCTGCTGGATTGCCGCCTTTTCCTTAATCCGGTCCTGGGTAATCGTCAGTAATGTAGGTCCTTGTGGAACATACGCCCGTTCACAAATCCATTCAAGTGTATCTGCATCAATGTTTTCAAATTCATAAGTTATAACATCACTGATTCCTGCTAACTTACTAATGGCCTCACGATCATCATAAGCTCCAATGACTTCAAAATCGGACACTTGCCCGCAAGGTGAGTCTGAAGTTGGCTCCAAGACAGCGATTCGATAGCCCTGAGCCTTAGCCGAGAGGGCCATCATTCTTCCCAATTGACCACCGCCGATAATCCCAATTGTCGACCCCGGTAAAATTATTTTATTAGACAAGCTGCTCACCGCTTTCTAGAACTTCTTCCTTGATTGCATGGCGTCTTGCTTCTAATTTTTTCGCTAATTCATTATCTTCTGTTGATAAAATTTGTGCTGCTAAAAGACCTGCGTTTACTGCTCCGGCTTTACCAATTGCAACGGTTGCCACCGGTACTCCGCCCGGCATTTGCACGATCGAAAGCAGAGAGTCTAAACCATTTAAGGCCTTTGATTGAACCGGAACCCCGATGACGGGAAGCGTCGTTTTTGCTGCTACCATTCCCGGAAGATGTGCTGCACCGCCTGCTCCTGCAATAATTACCTTTAAACCTCTATCTCGTGCTTCTTGCGCATAGGTAAACATTAAATCTGGTGTCCGATGCGCAGAAACTACCTTTTTTTCATATGCAATTTCGAGTTCTTCTAATATTTCACAGGCATGTTTCATTGTTTCCCAGTCCGATTTGCTTCCCATGATGACACCAACAAGCTTCGTCATGCCGCATCCCCCTTTTAGCCAAATAAAAAGCCCAGACAAATAGCATCCTCTAAAAGAGAAAGCCATTTGTCCGGGCATCTTGATGAAAAGGTCAACAAAGTTAAGGTTTCTCCCCTAACTGTATTGTTGCCGAACATATTGACTTTCCCTCATAGTCCAATAATTTACGGTTATTGGGTAGAAACTTATGGGCCCTATTCCCATTGATATACGAGGGTAAGATTATTTGTCATTTGCTACACACTTATCTTACAATCCAATCGATTAGCTGTCAACCATTATATCGAACAATTAAAATTGGTTAGCACTATATTGTTCGTGTTTTACTCATTAAAGCGCCCTTCAAAGACAATTTGACGGCCAATTGGTTCAAAACTGGTTTCATTTCCCTTTTTGATTTCTTGAAAAATCGGCTTTTCAAGCCGTCTGATTGGGACATATCCCTGCTGCTTCATTCGTGTTAGGCACGCATCAATGGTTTCATTTTCCTGTACTTCAAATTGCATTTTTCTCTTGCTCTTTTGACTCATGAAAATAACTTCCCTCTTTTCACGGATTTGACCCAGAACCCCCCGTGGATGGATTTGGGTTCATACGAAATAATAAATGCCTTTGGATCTAGATTCTTGATTGTATCATAGAGCTTTAATTCAAATTTTCTCGGGGTTAGGATTTGCATCGCCATCCGATCCCCTTCAAGTCCGTTTGCTTCCCAGTTTGTTACTCCGTATCCCTTTTCCCGCAGTATTCCCGGTAAATTTTTATCATACTCGCTTGTGATTACATTGACAGTAATATAGCCAAGTGCGAGCTTTTCCTCTATTTTCATTCCGACTACAACACCGATTCCGTATCCCACCGCATACGCAATGAGGTTCTGGATTTCATTTAAGTTATTTAACACTAGGCCAAGGCCCAGTACATATATAACTACTTCAATCATACTGAGGAGTGCAGCCAAATACCGTTGTCCTTTTAAGGTTAAGATCATTCTAATTGTAAAAAAGGAGACATAGACAATATTGATAACAAGGATTATGGCTACCATCATGAAACTATTCTCTAACAAAATATTTACCCCCTTTATATATCCTTCCCCCACTTTAGCACAATTTTTACAAAGGTCTAGTAGCTTGATTATGTATTTAGAAAAAATTTTCTTACTTAACATTTTTGTTCCATGTTGCATCATATATGTTCCGGTTTGTTTGTTTTATGTTCCATTTAAAAATTTTTATGCCAAATTAGTCCGTTTTATATTCCTATACCCTTTTAGATAAAAAAAAATCCAGACAGATGTCTGGATTAAGTAACAATTAATTCACTCAATTATATCCAAAAAGAGATTTATTAGGTGTATTGCTTAGTTATAAAGTTACCTTTTTTAATTGTTTTTAATTTTATGTTCCATATTAAACCATATATGGACTAACTCATCTTTTATATGTTCCAATTTAGAATTATATCTTCCACATTATTATTTTTATGTGCCACTGCTTTATCCACGAACACCAAAAAAGACAACCTTCATCAGGTTGTCTTTTTTGGTGCCTGGCAACGTCCTACTCTCACAGGGGGACAGCCCCCAACTACCATCGGCGCTGAGAAGCTTAACTTCCGTGTTCGGTATGGGAACGGGTGTGACCTTCTCGCCATTATTGCCAGACTATTTTGTTTGAGGTATCATTCCCTCAAAACTAGATAATACAGAAGAAGTTTTAGTAAAAACGAGTTCACCTTCATATGGTATATATGACTTGGTTAAGTCCTCGATCGATTAGTATCAGTCAGCTCCACATGTCACCACGCTTCCACCTCTGACCTATCAACCTG
>NZ_JBHTHD010000005.1:0-174290 GCF_042675345.1 Neobacillus sp. GCM10027624 | reverse complement strand
GGCTCATGTTCTCTATATAATAGAAGAAACACGATTATTATTGTTTGTTGACGTTTTTGTTTGTTTAGTTTTCAAAGAACAATTTAAACAAGCGTTTAATATCTTACCACATTCCCTATTTGAAATCAACATCTTTTTTAATGTTTTCATTCATTTTCGAGGGAACTTTTATATCATACCATTTAAGTACCCGTGATACAACATATAATTTTTTCCAAAACATCTTTTATCTATAATTCCTTTTCAATAAAAGAATTTAATGTTCCGGAGTGGACTTTTTTTATATTACCACCACAACAATTATCTTTCAACATGAAAAATAATCCAATTTCAAAAGAAATACCTCCATCCTACTATGAGGACAGAGGCACCACTGCGCTATTACTTTTTAATAATCGTATATTCAATCGTCTTCGTATTTTTACTAATCGCTCCGCCATCGTTTTTAAAGATTGTTGATTGAACAGTCTCTGATGGTTCAATATGAATCGTAAATTTGTTTTCCCCATCCTTAAGGATAACATTATGTGAGAAAGTCATGTCATCATTAACCGGTACATTCTCACCATTAATCGTGAGGACTCCACCTTTAATGGCCGTTCCCTTCAATGTAATGCTATCACTTGAAACAGTTTCACCATCAGTATGCGAGGTAATAACGACTGGCTGGTCAATCCAGCGAAGGATTTTATCCTGAACCACCATTTGGTTGCCTCCTTGATTTGCGACAACTACGGAAAGATCCGTACCAGGTGCTCCGTACCCATAATAGCTGACATCATCATCATTTGGATTAGTAGGGGTGTGGTCAGCGAGACCTTCTTCATCCCACGTTCCATTTTTGACGTACTTATATGTCAGCACTTCACCTTCCTGCGCTTCGATCGTATATTCATAATCATTTGTTACCGCACCGCCGCGAGTCATCGTCCAAGCTCCAGTATTCCAGCCATTTTTACTACCCGGGATGGTAATATTCACTCCAAGCGGTGTATAAGATGGTGCATTCACCTTAAACGTCACCTTAACGGTCACAAGTTCAGGTGTAATGGTAACGGTATTCGATTTTACAACATTTCCTGCCTGGTCATAAATGTCCACTTCATACTGATACGATTTTCCGTTGGTTACATTTATATCCTTGTATGAATCTGTACTAGGATCAAACAACTGATCAATGATTTCGCCATCACAAACAATGGCAATCATGTAAGGATCTTTCGCCCCATCTACCTTCCAAGATAGATTGACCTGTCCCGACTCTTGTGCAGGCTGCTTCAAACTTACTTTATCAGCAGGAAAAGTGGTATCGTCTCCTTTTGTAAACTCCGCTGTTTGTGCGTCACTCACTACCCAGGTCCGTCCTAAATCTGTTGAGATCAAATATCGATATTGATAGCTTCCTTCTTTTAACGGAAGGAAATTTGCACTGAAGACATTCGCAGTTTCATCTTGATTCACATAAACTGCTTCATAGTCAGACCAAGTATCCTTCCCAGGTGATTTCACCTGCAGCTTTGCCAGCAATCCTTCCATCTGGCCTTTTTCTGTCTCACCTTTTACAAAAATATTGGCGGTAACCGTTTGGGGTTTCGCAAGGTCGATCGTAGCAGATTGCAGCGCTGTAATGTGATCCATTTTATAAAGACCATCCGTTAACTCTACATGCGGAATAACCGCCTTCGATGTTTCCACTTTTTCAGAGCTATTACCGTTTTTATCAAGTGCCGCAACGGCAAAATAATATTTACGGCCGTTATCCAATCCATCAATGGTTACAGAATTTCCCGCGGTTTCTTTTACTTTTTTATAAAAAGCTCCGGAAATTGTCGTTTGGTAAATAGCGTAGCTTTTTGCATCGCCTTCCCAAGATAGTGTTGCCGAATGGCTTCCTTCTTTTACGGTTAAATCGCTAACTGCTTCCGGACGTTTCAGGTTCTGACCTTTATCCGATACAAGCATCCGCCCGCTCATTGCCGGAACCGTAACTGTTAGCTTCCCTTCTTTCGAAATGGCTGTGTATTTTTTATCGAGCTGATCCGTTAAGGAAATGCCATTTTTCAATAGATCTCCCACTTTCAGTTCAACCGTTTTTGCTTCGTTTCCTCGGTTGGTTAACACCACTGCGAAATTCTTATTATCGGAGCGGGAAAATGCAAGCATATCCCCTTTGGCATAGAGATGGTTCAAATCACCAAAGCTGAATAAATCATGATAATCGTTGCGCACTTTGCCAATTGCTTGATAGTGTTTCACAAGATCCTTGTCTTCCTTCCCCCACGGATAGGTCCGGCGGTTGTCTGGATCCTTTGAGCCCGTCACACCCGCTTCATCCCCGTAATAAACGGTCGGCACGCCGGCATAACCCATTTGCAGAATGGCCGCGATCTTAAGACGTTGAATCCCGAGTTTTGGATTATAATTTTTATCCAGTTCCGCCCGTTCATAGGAATCCGTTCCATTCCCTAATAAAAAGGAAGCACGCGCTGTATCATGGGAACCCATCAGGTTCATTAAGGAATAAAAAGCTTCCTTCGGATAGTCCTCATACACGGCATTAAGCTGATTTTCTGCGCCTTCTGCATTCCCATTTTTCAAGTAATTGATCATGGCATCACGGAAACGATAGTTCATGACGGAATCATATTGGTCACCAAGGAAATACTTGGAGGCATCGTCCCAAATTTCCCCTAGAATTAATGGATCATCCTTCTTTCCGGTTTTCAACTCTTTACGGAACTCCCGCCAAAACTCAGGGTCGACTTCATTCGCAACATCTAAACGCCAGCCTGATGCACCGCGGTCGAGCCAGGTTTTCGCTACTGAATCTTTATCGTACATAATGTAGTTGGCAAACTGTTTATTGTTTAACTCTGAATTATAATCGACAGCTTCTCCTGGGATTGATTTGATTTCCGGAAGTGAATCATAGCCCCACCATCCTTGATATTGATAAACACCATCCACTTTTTTGTTTTCAATATTGAACCAGTTTTGAAAACCGTACGGGCTGAAAATTTGTCCATCCGCTTTGAACTTTTCCTCTACCTGTTTCTTGGCATCAGCTTCTTTTACCCCTTTGTTCACTAGGTCATAAATGGCGGACCAGTATTCATATGCTCCGACCGTTTTATATTTTCCGTAACGGTCAAAATAAATTGAATCATCTCCGACATGGTTAAACACGCCGTCTAAAATTAAATGCATTTTCCGTTTCTTTAATTCCTTTGTAAAAGCTTGAAATTCTTCTGGCGTCCCAAACATCGGATCAATCGTTTTATAATCGGTTGCATCGTATTTATGATTGGATGCCGCTTCAGCAATTGGATTTAAATAGAGGGTGTTCACACCTAATGATTGAATATAATCAAGCTTTTGTTGAATACCAGCAATATCCCCGCCAAAGAAATCATTTGACCATATTTTATCGCCATCATACCCATCAGTGTTTTCTTGACGAGGGTTGTCAGGCAGCTGATTCCAACTGCGATGTTCAATCGGCTCATCGCCCCGTGCATTTGATTTTGCCTCATCATTCTTTTTATTTCCATTAAAAAAACGGTCTGGAAAAATCTGATAGACAACAGCTTCCTTGATCCAATCTGGTGTTTTAAACTCTGGGTCAAAAACAGTTAATTGGAATAAGGATGCATTTGATTCGGAAGCTGTCCCTTTTCCACCTTCTTGGGTGTCTTCACCATATTCTTCTAGAGCATTGCCATCACGGGCAATAAATTTATAGCCATAAACACCTTTTTCTACCGGCTTAAATGACGCTTCCCAAAGCTCTACTTGTTTGCCATTCTGCTCAAGCCATCCGGCATTTTTCATCTCAACGGTGGAGGTATTTCCAGTGTTATAGTTTTTAAGCTGAACTTTTGCACCAGTTAAATCTCCCTTTTTCGCTTGAAGGCGAAGCTTCACCGTATCTCCCGTTTTTACTGCACCGAACGGTGAGCGGTAAGCAGTGTCCCATGTGTTATGCAAAAGCTGGTCCCCATGGATTTTACCGTCCGGCACTCCTGGGTCATAGTCAGTGGATACGTCTTTTGAATCATGATTATAAAAAAACGTAATCGTCGAATCCTTTAAGACATTAAGGACAAAATTATTTCCAGGATAAGCAGGGGCTGACCAATCTTTTCCTAAAACGATCTTAAACTCGTATTTTCCTTTCGGTACTTGAGTGGTATATGTGTAAACATTGTCCTGATCCTCATCTTGTAAAATAGCCGTGGAATCACCAGGCGACCACTCACCGCCGGCATTGATTTTCGGCTGGATATCCCCGACAAGTCTTGGCTTTTGATCATCTGGCAACTCTAATGGAACGGTTACCCTATGGGTGTTATCATCGTAAATAAATTTAACTTTTGTTTCTTTTTCAAGGCTCAATTTGTAATTTTCTCCACCAGCAACCCCATTCGCCCCGTAATTTTCATCCCATGAGCCATTGATGGCTATTTTATATTGGTAATTACCAGCAGGCAGTGTTCCTGTGAATATGTATGTTCCGTTGTCTTGTTGCTTCATTTGGGTGGCGGGGTCGGAGGGATTCCAATCACCCGATCCCCCAAGTTCATTCTGCAAATCACCAACAAGGGTTACAACCCGTTCCGCTGCGTTTGTTTGTTTTGGGTTCATTAGCGCAGCACCTGCAATCGTTTGCACAATAAGGAAAAAGAGAGTTAGCAAACTTACAAACTTACTAGATTTTCCTTTCATAAAATTCCTCCTCTTCTTTTTTATAATTTTAGGCAAACGTTTGCACAAATAGCAATGGAAAACGCTTACTTAGAAGCTATTATCTCACCTTGGTATTTTCAAAAAAATAGGACTATTCTCCCGTTTCGTCAGATAATTCGACAGAATCCAAGAGTTTTAACCTTTCAATTCATTAAATATAGAAAGTATTGCAATATATTTTAAGATGAAGGTGTTATGGATGAACAAAATGGTTGTTGTAGTGAAGGGTGTTATTTTTCATAATGGCAAGGTTTTAATTGTTCAGCGGGCAAAAACCAATAGAATCGGCCACAGTAAATGGGAATGTGCCGGGGGTAAAATCGAGTTTGGCGAGGATTTAGAAGCCGCCCTTAGGAGAGAAGTAAAGGAAGAAACCGGTTTAGAGATTAAGGTTGGAAAAGTTTTATATGCAACTACTTTTAAAAATAGTCCTTCCACACAGCTCATTATCCTAACCTATCAATGTGCGAGCGAAAATAATGAAGTCACTCTCTCAGAGGAGCATACGTCTCATAAATGGGTCAGCAAAGAGGAAATAAAAGGGTTCTTGAAACTTGAAATTATTAACGATTTTGAGAAAAATCAGGTGTTTGCGCTTGAAGATTGGGGATGAGTTTTGTCCTTCCACTTCTCAACCAAAGAAAATTTCTCCCACTCCCCCTCTCAAGCAAGACATTCTGGTAAAATGAAAGATATTTAGCAAACCGAAGGAAGTGAGCATCTTGAAATCCGGAAACGGGAAAATTTTGCTTGGATTATCGATTGCCGCCTTTATGGGGCCGTTTACCCAAACCATCTATACACCAAGCTTGGGGGAGGTTGGACATTATTATCATGCCAGCCAATTTATGGTCAATCTTACCATCTCCTTATATACCTTTGTGTTAGCGACAAACCAATTCCTAGTTGGCCCATTGGCAGATACCCGCGGGCGAAGAGCGACCCTGCTTCCAGGCCTGCTTATTTTTATAGTAGGGTCCTTGATTTGTTTCCTCTCCCCCAACTACTATCTATTTCTGTTTGGGCGAGCGTTGCAGGCATTCGGAATTACGACTGGCTCCGTCGTTGCAGCAGCGGTTATCGGCGATCTTTATCCACCAAAAGAACGAGGTAAAGCAATGAGTGTGTACCAGACGATGGTGTTCCTTGGCCCCGTTCTTGGTCCAGTCGTTGGAAGCTTTATTGCTGCCTCCGCTGATTGGCACACTGCTTTTGCTGTCTTAGCAGCCGGCGCATTATTTGCCTACTTTTATAATCGCGTCATCCTGCCGGAAACCCTGTCGAAAGAAACAGCTCCTAGAAAAATCACGATTCAAACCTTTTTAGGAATCCTGACGAATCGGGCCGCCTTTTCTGTTTTACTTTTAGGCTTTGTTCAGTTTTACGGCTATTATATTTACCTTGTCTTTATTCCCGGATTGTTAGATGAATTATTTCAGGTTCCATTGGCTGTAAAAGGGCTGTTTTTCCTGCCGCTTACCGCAGGGATCGTAATGGGTTCGCTTCTTGGCGGAAAACTTCAATCGTTCATGAGGCATACCTCCATTCTGATTTATACGGCCTATGGAATTGGAATCGTGGTAACCGTCTTTTGGGTGTGCATGCACTGGGGTCTCTTAAATATACCAGCCCTGATTGTCTTACTCCTTTTCTATGGCGTAATGCTCGGGATGAGCTTACCGTCCCAATCGACCTCGCTCGTCAATTTATTTGCCAAGGAAAAAGGAACTGCGATGGGGGTCTACAATTTTGTCCGCTTCACCGGTGCCGCGATTGGTCCACTTCTAGGATCTGCGCTATTTAAAATCGGCGGCGATGATGGCTTATACATCACGTTATTTTTGTTCCTGTTATGCGGGGCTGTGGTTATCCAAAGAAGTAGCCGAGCAAACGAGGCATTACACGGATAAACCAAAAAGCCAGGCAATGCGCCTGGCTTACTTTATTTCCTCAATAATCGAAAAAAGCTCTTCTAAATGTTTAATTTCATAAGTAGGAATGACTTCATTACGTTCCTTCTCATGGCGGTTAATCCAAACTGATTGAATCCCAACACGATTAGCCCCAAGAATATCGGTCATCAGGTTATCCCCTACCATAATCACTTCTTCTTTTTCCAGCTCCATTAAGGAAAGTGCATGTTCAAAAAGAGACGGGTCCGGCTTTCCTCTGCCAAAATCCCCAGAAATCAAGATTTTATCAAAATACGGTACCAGCTCAGGGGTAATCGTTAGTTTCGTATTTTGTAAATCAGGTGAACCATTGGTTAAAAGCAGCAATCGATAATTTCCTTTTAGCGCATCCAATGTTTTAAACGTTTCCTCGTAAACAAATGGTGTCTTCCGGCGCTCCTCTGGAAAACGCTCTGCTAATTCATAGCCAAATTCAGGGTCATCCACTCCTAATTTTTTCAAACCTGCAGTCCAGGCATCCTTACGATATAGTGGAACCATTTCCTTCATTTTCGGGAACTCATCGTGTTCATCTAAAAAATTCCCCCATAGTCCTTCAAAAGGGTTGATTCCAATCATTTGCGTAAATGGATAGAATTCATAGGAAGAGTATAGCTTTCTCGCTTCTTCACGAACTGCTTCCTCCAATTGTTCATGATCAACTCCATAACGTTCTTCTGCGACCTTACAAGTCGCAACAAATGCTTCCTTCACGCTTTTTTGATCCCAAAGAAGTGTATCGTCTAAGTCGAAAAATATTGCTTTTAACATTTTGAACCTCACCTTGTTTATGATTTATATTTTAATAGTTTACCATCTTTGAAATAAAAAAAATATAAAGAAAACTCGCCAATTTGGCGAGCACAAAAAATTATTTTACGTCATGACCATCTTAACCCTCGATTGCAGCTTAGATTGTTCAATCGCTAAATCAATCGTTACATGATTCCCCACAACCATTAAGTGCCGTACAGCATTTTTTGAAAAGATAATCACTCCTTTTTTAATCAAGGATTGGCCGCCCACGACGGCATTTTCGATCCAGACATTTTCTTCCACAATGGTCTGCGGCAGGATCACGGCATTTTTGATATGTGCCCCCTTCCCGATTATTACACCGTTGAATAATACGGAATTCTCAACAGTTCCGAAGATTTCACAGCCCTCGCTTATTAAGCTTTTCTGCACCTTTGCCCCTTCATCCAAAAATAATGGCGGGTAATGGCTCGCAACCGTTTGAATCGGCCAATCTGTATTTTGAAGGAAAATATTTTTTTCACGATCTAAAAGATCTAAATTTGCCCGCCAATAACTGTGAACGGTCCCAACATCCTTCCAATAATCCTTGAATAGATACGCATAAAGCTTTTGCCGATCCTCAAGCATCGCGGGTATTAAATCCTTACCAAAATCCCGATGTTCCTTTTGCTCGGCCAAAATCAAATATTCTTTTAAAACAGACCATTTAAAAAGATAAATACCCATAGAAGCTAAATTAGAAGATGGATAATCTGGCTTTTCTTCAAAATCAAGGATTCGCTTGGTAGCATGATTCATTTTTAGGAGACCAAAACGCTTGGCATCCGCCCATGGAACTTCAACTGCTGCGATTGTACAATCGGCATTGGTTTCGATATGCTGTTCGAGCATAAGAGAATAATCCATTTTATAGACTTGGTCACCGGAAAGAATAAGAACATGCTCAGGATTGTAATGCTCAATAAACTCAATATTTTGGTACACAGCATGGGAAGTGCCTTCATACCATTCAACACCATCATCATTCCGCTGATAGGGAGGAAGAATGGCTAAGCCTCCTTTTTGATCAAATTGGTTGTAACTTCCAAGATGTGAATGTAAAGCAAGCGGCATGTATTGTGTTAAAATCCCAACAGTCTCAATCCCTGAATTTTTACAATTGCTTAAAGCAAAATCAATAATGCGGTACTTCCCGCCAAATGGCATCGCTGGTTTTACCATCGTGTGGGTCAGCAGATTTAATCGTGTCCCTTTTCCACCGGCCAAAACAATAGCAATCCATTTTTGCTTATTCATTTTTTACCCTCCTTGTTAAAAGTTTCACAATCAAGTGCCGCTTTTTTTCTTTCTCTACTACTATTATCTCCTGTTTTTTCCATCTTTTCAGTTTTCATGTTACAGCTTTGTGAATTTTCACCACATGTTTATCGACTTATATTGACAAAAAAAATAGACACATGAAAACTCATGTGTCTACCTTTTTTTTAAAGGATAAACATTCCAACAATCCCACTTACAATTCCAATTACCACTGTTGAACCTGCGACGAAGAACAATACCTTTTTCGGAAATGATCTTGCCACAAGGATAAGGGATGGAAGACTGACAGATGGCAATGTCACTAAAAGTGCTGCAGCCGGTCCGCCGCCAAGTCCAAACGACATAAACGTTTGAATGATAGGAATCTCTGCTGCCGTTGGGATAACAAACAACATCCCTGCAATCGCAAAACCAATCAAGGTAAGAATCCCATTTGCAGCTGCATCACTAATATGCGGGAACAGCCACACCTTAACCGCACCCATTAACAAAACCGAAAGGATATAGGCTGGAATAATATATAACACCATGCTGCCCATAGCTTTTACCCATCTTGCTAAAAATGAACCTGATGCTTCTTTCTCTGCTTTTTCGAGCATTTTATCAAGGTCTACCGCCTTTGAATTTGGTGCAAAGCGATTCGCCAAGTAACTGACACCGAATGTTAAGATAACACCAAAAATTAAGCGTAATAATGTAAACTTCCAAGATAATACAAAAGTCATAAAAATTAATACGGCTGGGTTCAGCGTTGGATTCCCAATCCAAAACGCAAGGCTCGCACCGACTGAGACATTCTTTTTACGTAAGCCTACAGCGATTGGTGCTGCACAGCAAGTGCACATCATCCCAGGAAGTGATGCAAGTCCGGCAACAGCTGTACTGCCAAAAGAAGTTTTTCCAAGAACTTTTAACAGCCAGTTCGTTGGGACTAATACTTGAACTAATGATCCAATAATGATTCCGAGAACGGCTGCCTTCCAAACAGCATTAAAATAGGTCAATGCGTAAGCCCAGGCACTGTCCCATGAAGCAGCTGGCAGATCCGCTTTATCTCCTAAAATTGATGTACCGATGGAATGAGTAGTGGCTGCAAGAATGGATTTACCATAATAAGGAACCCACTTTACATACGCTAATCCGGCAATCGCGATAAATAAAAATAGAATGGCATACACAACAGTCTTTTTGGAGTTAGGCTGCGGCGTCGAAATTGAACTATTCATTTGCGCCATGTTTCAAAACCTCCATTTAAAAAAATCAACTTCTAAATTATATCACACTCTGTCAATCTATTAAGTCGATTTCCATTAAGCAAAATGTAAAAATGATGGCAATGGAGAGTGCTGTGTAGTGGTATATTGTTCCCGTTTTGATGAATATTTCAGCTACTTGGGCACTGACAGGCACTCATAGTTCCCGTTCTGGTGAATTTTTCAGCTGCTCGGGCACTGACAGGGCCTCATAGTTCCCGTTCTGATGAATTTTTCAGCTGCTCGGCACTGACAGACACTCATAGTTCCCGTTCTGGTGAATTTTTCAGCTGCTCGGGCACTGACAGGGCCTCATAGTTCCCGTTCTGATGAATTTTTCAGCTGCTCGGGCACTGACAGGCCCTCATAGTTCCCGTTCTGGTGAATTTTTAAACTGCTCGGGCACTGACAGGCCCTCATAGTTCCCGTTCTGATGAATTTTTCAGCTGCTCGGGCACTGACAGGCACTCATAGTTCCCGTTCTGATGAATTTTTCAGCTGCTCGGGCACTGACAGGGCCTCATAGTTCCCGTTTTGGTGTAAATTTTGGCTGCTCGGGCACTGACAGGGCCTCATAGTTCCCGTTCTGGTGAATTTTTCAGCTGTTCGGGCACTGACAGGCACTCATAGTTCCCGTTCTGATGAATATTTTAGCTGCTCGGGCATTGACAGGCACTCATAGTTCCCGTTCTGGTGAATTTTTCATCTACTCGGGCATTAACAGGCATTCATAGTTCCCGTTCTGATGAATATTTCAGCTGCTCGGGCACTGACAGGCATTCATAGTTCCCGTTCTGGTGAATTTTTAAACTACTCGGGCACTGACAGGTATTCGCGATTTATCCTGAATACGATCTTCTAACGATTGCACACCGTGATTCAAATTCACCCGCTGAAACCGGCTTGCTGAAATAATAGCCTTGTGCCTCTTTACAATGTTGTGAAAGTAGGAATGAAACATGTTCTTCCGTTTCAACCCCCTCTGCAATCACTTTAATTTTTAAAAAGTGGGCCATCAAAATAATCGCTTTTACGATCGTTCGGTCATTTGCATCCGTCGTGGACTCACGAATAAAAGACTGATCAATTTTTAATTTATCAATTGGAAACTTCTTCAAATAGTTTAACGAACTATATCCTGTCCCAAAATCATCAATACTAATATTTATCCCAAGATTTTTAAGAGCCAACAGCGTAGAAACGGAATGCTCTACATCCATGGTCATACTTTCGGTAATTTCCAGCTCTAAAAATTTCGGATCGAGACCGGTCTCAAACAGAATTTTTTCAACCGTTTCAACTAAATTACTTTGAAAAAATTGTTTCGCAGAAATATTAACCGCTACCGTGATCGCCGGCAGACCCGCCAGCTGCCACTCCTTGTTTTGCTGACAAGCCGTCCGGAGTGCCCACTCCCCAATCGGAATAATCAGTCCTGATTCTTCCGCAACAGGGATAAATTCATTAGGAGAAATAATCCCCTTTTCAGGATGCTGCCAACGAATTAAGGCTTCCACCCCAATGATTTGATTGGTTTCAAGGTTAAATTGCGGCTGGTAATGGATTATAAATTCGTTCCTTTCTAATGCTTTACGCAATTTCATTTCTAATTCCAATTCATTCTGGGATTGATTTTTTATTTCCTTATTAAAAATTGCAAAGTTGTTCTTGCCTTTTTCCTTTGCATGGTACATGGCTAAATCCGCATTTTTAATAATCGAATTAAAATCCTCTCCATGTTCGGGAAAAAGGCTGATCCCAATACTCGGAGTTATTAAAATCTCATGATGATTAATATGAAAAGGATTGGATAACGCTGTAATTACACGCTTGGCCATTAAAATCGCTCTTTTTTCATTTGTTTCAGGTAAAAGGAAGCAAAATTCATCACCGCCGAACCTGGAAACCATGCTCTTTCCATCCATGCAATTTTTCAGTCTTTCAGCCACTTCTGTTAAGAGCAGGTCCCCTACCTCATGACCCATAAAATCATTGATCGCCTTAAAGCGATCCAAATCTAAAAATAAAATGGCAAAATTTTCGTTTTGTTGCTTAGAGGTGTTCAACACTTCCTCAAATTTTTCTTTAAAATAATGCCTGTTCGGTAAATCAGTTAATTGGTCATGATAAGCCATATACTTGATCATTTTCTCGTTATTTTTTCGCTTTGTAATATCTATAACGGTACCAATTATGGCTTCCTCACCGTTATAATCGATTTTTGAACCATAAGTTTCTAACGTAATACCTACCCGGTCTTTTCGAAACATACGGAATTGATAGGTGGTTGTTGCTTCCACATTGGTTATCAGTTTATTAATATTTTCCAAAATAGAGGGATAATCCTCAGGAGCAATCGCATCTTCTAAGTTTAAGGATAAAATTTCGTCATTACGATAGCCGGTTATTTCACATAGCCTTGGGTTCACATACATGATTTTTCCATTTTGATAAATATAAACCCCTACCAATGAATTCTCGACTAAGCTTCGATATTTTGATTCCGCTTCGATTAGTTTTTTTTGCGCTTTTTTTTGCACAGTAATTTCTTTAATAATTGCGTAGACACCGGTTATTTTTCCATTTATATAAATTGGAATATTTGTAGCCGCGATATCCCGTTTTCTTCCTTTATGATCAAAAATTTCACACTCATACGTAACTGATTTCCCATGAACCGCTTTGTTAAAATTGCGAGTCGTTGCTTCTAATTCCTCTGGAACAATAAAAGGAGTAAATGGCTTATGGCGTATATCATCTAGTGAATACCCTAAGGCATCTACCGCTTTATTGGCATTCAAGATTTTCCCCTCTAAATCAAAGGTAATAATGATGTCCGGATTTTGTTCAAAGAGTGACTTATAATATTGTTCATTCAGCTGCAATGCTTCAGATTGACCTGAAATTTTTCGCTTGAAGGAAGAAATAACTAAGAAAAAAACAACAATCGGTATTAGGATAATATAATCAAGGCTGGTCAAAGAGTGTACCCCCTGTAAGGCTTTTCAAAGTTGTCATTCATAATTGGATGGGTTAATTCGGAAAGGATGTTCAAGTTTTCGTGGAATATACTTTTTACAGAAAGTATATCGAAAAAAAAGATGCCAGGCACTGCCCAAATAATGGATAGCATCTGGCATCTGATTTATTATAGTTATGGTTTTATTCCAGTGTAAATTTGTATTGCATCCCTCAAAAACTCAGCAGTCCCCGGCTGGTCCTTATCGTAATAAGCCTTAAATCGTTCATCGTCAACATACATTTGCGCAAGCCCAGCATGAGCCTCCTTGCTGTACTCACTCCAATAATAGGTGAGCCACTGTTTGTGGAGATCTGCCGCTTTTTGTGCTAACCCACCCGCTGGATCCCCCGTTGCGAACGCTTGGGCTAAGGTTTCCCTTACCTGCTGTTCAAGTGTAGTAACCTCTTGATATTGCTCCTGCGTCATGTTCTTTACCTTCGCATTGGATTTCTCCACTGCATCGTTTCCATACTTCCTGCGAGCTTCTGCCCCATATTTTTTCTCATTGTCATCTATCATTTTTTGCTTAAAGCCTTCAAACTTTTCTTGATCCGACATATCGAGTCTCCCTTCCGTTAAAGCGATCGTTTTTTCCACGTTGGCAATCAGCACCTCTAATTGCGCTCTTTTTTCCAGGAGTTTCTCACGATGTTCCCGCAGTGCTTGTGCCCCATCAAAGGATGGTGCGGTAACGATTTTCTTAATATTGTCTAAACTAACACCAAGCTCACGGTAAAATAGGATTTGCTGCAAACGATCCACTTCTCCCTGCCCGTAGATCCGATAGCCTGATGAATTGATTCTTGCCGGCTTAAGAATTCCAATTTCATCATAATAGCGAAGTGTTCTGGTGCTAATTCCTGCTAACTTCCCAAGTTTCTGCACTGTGTACTCCATTCGCTCACCTCCTAAATCTAACGATACACCTTTACGCAACGTCAAGGTCAATCCCATTTTTAAAATTTTTACTGATCCGAATTGTTTTTTGACAATTACAATTTTTATTGATTTCATTGACACCTTCAGCTTTTTAACGGTAAAATTTGTCCTAATATTTTAAGAGAATTTAATACAACGTGAACTCGTATAATATTGGAGATAGGGTCCAAAAGTTTCTACCAAACTGCCGTAAATAGTTTGACTACGAGAGGGAAAGGTTTTTTGGACCTTATATTTCTCTCTTAGTCAGCCTCCAGAATGTTCTGGAGGTTTTTTTCAAATCTAACTGAGAGGGTCTGAGAACCATGAATAAAACTAGATTAAAAAATAAAATCGCTGCAGCTGGCGGCAAAATCTCCGCCGATCTCGTTATCAAAAATGGAAAAATTATCGATGTATTTAACCAAGAAATCCTAACTGGTGATCTCGCAATCCAAGACGGTATGATTGTCGGAATTGGCGACTTTGAAGGTAAAGAAGTGATCGATGCCAAAAATCGCTTCGTTTGTCCCGGATTCATTGATGCCCATGTTCATATCGAGTCATCGATGGTCACACCAACAGAATTCGCAAAAGCCGTTCTTCCTCATGGGATTACAACGGTAATAGCGGATCCTCACGAAATCGCCAATGTATCAGGTGCCCCTGGGATACAGTTTATGTTAGATGATTCAGATCATCTTCCTCTCGATGTAAAAATCATGCTGCCCTCCTGCGTTCCAGCAACGCCGTTTGAAAATAGCGGCGCAAGGCTATTAGCTGATGACTTAAAAGATTTTTACCATCACGATCGTGTCCTTGGACTGGCTGAGGTAATGGATTATCCATCCTTACAAAATGCCGATGATCATATTATCGACAAAATCCTTCTAACAGATGAACACAACCGTCCGATTGACGGGCATTTAGCCGGACTGGATACAACTGCAATAAATATCTACCGCACTGCAGAAATTCGCACTGATCATGAATGCACAACAGCTGCGGAGGCATTGGAACGGGTGCGTCGCGGGATGTATGTGATGATTCGCGAAGGTTCTGCGGCTAAAAACCTCAAGGCCTTAATTCCTGCTGTAAACCCAAATAATGCGCGCCGCTTCTTGTTTTGTACGGATGATAAGCACTTGGATGAAATTGTCGACGAAGGCACCATTGACCAAAATGTCCGTTTAGCCATTCGCGCGGGATTGTCCCCGCTATTGGCCATTCAAATTGCTAGCTTAAATGCTGCGGAATGCTTTGGACTTCACCAAAAAGGGGCGCTTGCACCCGGATATAAGGCAGACTTTATCTTAGTAGACGATCTGGAAACGATGAAGATTTCAGAGGTTTACGTATCGGGTAAACTGACTGCAAAGGATGGAATGTATGTTGGAGAACCTCTCCAAGCTAACGTACCTGGAGAAACCTTGACCCAAACGGTGCACATCCCTAACATTCTGGAAAAAGATTTGCAGATTCCAATCGGTAAAACGGAACGTGCGAATATTATTGGAATTATTCCAAATAGTATTGTGACAAAAAAGCTTGAGGAAAAAGTTCAAACGAATGGAGACTTCTTCATCCCTTCACTTGAACAGGACCAATTAAAGCTTGCCGTTCTTGAACGTCACAAAAACACTGGAAATATTGGACTAGGAATTGTTAAGGGTTTTGGCTATACAAATGGTGCCATCGCGACCACGATTGCACATGATTCCCATAATATTGTCGCTGCAGGCACAAATGACAAGGATTTATTAGCCGCAATTCAAGCAATCAAGGAATTGAATGGCGGCTGTGTAGTGATGAAAGATGGAGAAATTTTAGCAGCTCTGTCTCTTCCGATTGGAGGATTAATGTCGGATCAAAGTTTTCTTACCATTCACCAGGAATTGAAAAAAATCAATGAAGCACTCGTACAAATTGGTTTTACCGGCAACTTTAATCCGTTTTTGACCTTGTCCTTTTTAACCCTTCCGGTGATACCTGAACTGAAACTAACTGATTTGGGACTTTTTGATGTTGGAAAGTTTCGGCATATCGAAGTAGGAATCTAATAAAAAGACCTGTACATTCACGATGTACAGGTCTTTTATCAATTTATTTACGTTTTTTCTTACCGTTTTTAGTCATTCTTCCTATTACGAAAGCACCAGCTGCCAACCCAATCATGGTGTTAGTTTTCTTATTAAATACTTGTTTTGCCACAAGATTTAAGTTTTGCGGTCTTTCCGCTAAACGGCGCATAAAATAGCCGTACCAGTCATTTCCGAATGGAACATACGTACAGAAGTTGTAGCCTTCGCTTGCTAATTTTAATTGAAGGTCTTTTCTGAAACCGTAAAGCATTTGGAATTCAAATTTATCATTTGGAATATCGTTCTTCTTCACAAATTCCTTCACATGGTTAATGACACGGTGGTCATGTGTCGCAATCGAAGTGAATTTACCATTTAATAAATGCCATTCAATTAGTTTGATAAAGTTGTTATCGATATCTTTTTTATCTTGGTACGCGTATTCTTCCGGCTCTTTATAAGCACCTTTTACGATACGCAGACGGTAGTTTTTATATTTTTCAAGGTTTTCCTGTGCATTATAGAAATAAGCTTGGATAACCGTTCCAACATTATCATATTCTCTTGAAAGCTCATCTAATAGATCAAATGAAGGCTGTAAGTGGCCATAATCTTCCATATCAAAGTTAATGAAGATTCCATATTCATTAGCTCTGTGTACGATTTCTTGCAAATTGCTTAAGCAAAAATCATATTCGATATCCAAACCAAGCTGTGTTGGTTTTAAAGAAATATGAGCATCTACTTTATTCTCATGAATCGCTTCAATTACTTGAAGAATTTGATCTTTCGCTTCCGTAGCTTCCTCTTTTTTGAAGACGAACTCCCCTAAGTTGTCAACCGTACATGAAATTCCTTGGGCATTTAATTCTTTAATGCTTTTGATTACTTCTGGAATATTGGTACCCGCAACAACACTTTGAGCACCCATTTTTAATCCATACTTTTTAGCAGCACTATTCAAAAAATGATTTTGCGATAAGCCGATAAAAAAGTCTCTTAACATAGCAATTACCCCTTGTTCTTTTTGATTTAATTATAGCATGTTTTTTTAATCAGGATTATTTTACAAATTTTCGTAAAATAATTTTTTTACTGCAATTTGGTAGCGTTTTAGTTTTTTAGCATATCAAACATACTTATCTTAATACATAAAAATTTGAACATCAACCTTCGTTATAACAAAAAGAATTTTCAAAATTATTATTCAAGTGAAAATAATAACAGGCACTCCAATTGGTTTTGAAGTACCTAATCAAACATCGCTACTTTCTTTTTCAAATAGTTTCTTCTTTCTTCAATATATAAGGTGAAAATGGCCAATTCTTGATCAAATTGATCGATTTGTTGCTTTTTATAGGGGTCATGTAAGACAGAGGGGCGAATCGATTGAAGGAGTTGCTCCACTCTTGGTGCCATAAATTCAACCGTGAATTGATGATTCATAATATCCTCAAGCAGCCTGTGATACTGACTGCGAAAGCGGTTTTCATTTAGGATTCGGGCGGTTAATGTATTGAAGCCATCAAAGGGAACATAGTTCGCTTCCATTCGCTTCCCATTCACATCTCTTCCCCAAGTTGCATCGTAATCCCATGGAATGACCTCAAACAAACCAGTGGCTCCATTGCGGTAGAGTGCGTAATTATGAACAAACCCGTCGTAGTTCGAGGTGAACACCACTCCTGCGACCCAGCGAAGATATTTCTCTACATTTATATATTTTTGGATTTCTTTTTCAAATTCAGCCTTTGGAAGGGTATTAACTTTATAAATAAACTCCTGTAAATGGAGATCATCTTTAGCACTTCCCCATTGTCGTTCATATCCTAACTTCAACGATTTTTTCGTTTCCTTATCTAAATCACTCATGAGTGAAAAATTGGCATCGCCATCGACTGCATAAAAGATGGCACCATTTGGCAGACTCCTTCGCTTGATAAAATTTTCATCCACCGACTCAATTTCCAAATATACGCCTTCTGCTTTTCCGTTTATCGTTAAAAAGACATGGCGGGATTGGGGTGCAAGACAGCCGATTTCTTTAAAAAATTCAAAGGATAATTTGTTACGGATGAGGGAAGGATCTTTAAACTCAGCGTTAAGATGAACTAATGAGGATCCTTTAAATTTCTTAGGTTTATAATAGGCAATTTGATAAGACTTTTTTTCAAAATCACGAATATGTGATCCCCGGTAGCTGAGATCAATCTCGAGTTTCTTCCCTTCGATCGCAAGCTGGGCCGGGACTGGATCGTCAATCCAGATATCCCTTTTTAGTTCCCGTAAGTCAATTGGGTTTATAAAGATTTTATATTGAGGTAATTTGAAAGTCTCGTCCATGATTTCCCCCTCCTAGTTTATTCGTATTCAGGAAAAATTTTTAGGTCACCAGCGGACAACAATTTACGTAGGATTGGGCGAATGCCCCAAACAAGTACGAGCCGATTTACGTAACTTGATAAAAGAAGAGAGAGGTTATGGCTTTTTCGTTTTAATCCCTCTTTCGTGAAATAAGGAGGTGCAATTATGAACGAATATTCATCAGAAGATATTCAGAGAGCAGCAGAGGAAGTACAAAGAGGCGGATTTGGTGATTTCATGTTCAGAGATCCGGGATTTGGCCGTACTTCACGGAGACAAACTTCTTCAAGACGCAACACTTCTAGGAAGCGTACAACAACCAGAAGAAAAACTTCACGTAAGCATACTTCTAGAAGAGTTACTTCTAGACGAAATACCACCAGACACCACAACCATTGCGCACACCGCTCCAACTGGAGAACCATGGTTCGGGGCAACCAAGAAATCAGTACCTGCTGGGACGACGGCAACATGTGGGAACTAAGAATCCGAAACCTTTAAAGCAGTGACAGGCACCGCCCGTGGACTTTTGCACTATTTTGTCCGTCCTGGGTGGACAATCAAAATAAAAAACAGGCACCTTCCCCAATCGGGCGGTGCCTGTTGTTCTGTAGTTTATTTTTTTTCTGGGATTCCGCAGCTGCCATCTGTGCAGGTTGCGTCCACTGCACTTTCAGTTGAGAGGTCCTTTAGCACGACTGGTGCAGCGGATTCCTCTTGCCATACTTGCTGGAGTGCACCTGAGAAGGTTGCGATTGGCTGTGCTCCGGAAATCGCGTATTTTTGGTTAATAACAAAATACGGTACACCGCTGATGCCGTATTGCTGGGCAATCGATTCATCAATGCGGACATCATTGGCGAAAGACGTTTGGTCTTGTAGTACATTTAATACTTCTTGACGGCCTAAGCCTGCTGCTGCAGCAATATCTGCCAAGGTTTCGTAATCGCCGATATTCTTTCCATCTGTAAAGTAAGCATGGAGTAGCTTTTCAGTAACTTCGGTTTCTTTTCCATGTTCTTTGGCAAATTTGGCTAGACGATGAGCGTCAAAGGTGTTCGTTGGTTTCATCGTATCAAAATTATAGCTTAAGCCGACGTTAGCGGCCTGCTGCCCGACGCCTTGATTCGCTTGCTTTGCCTGTTCAAGACTCATGCGGTATTTGCCAGCGAGTACTTCATGAATAGATTCACCACTGTATTTTGGCGAGTTTGGATCGAGTTCAAAGCTTTTAAATTCAACCTCTACCTGGTCCCGATTCGGGAATTGTGCCAATGCCTCCTCCAGGTGACGTTTTCCTATATAACAAAATGGACAAACAAAATCTGACCATACCTCTATTTTCATGGTTACACCTCATTTTTCTGATGAATAAAGATAGTGTACCACACGGGGAAAGAAACCCAATAGAATCTGCTCATTCGGGATTAGAAAAAGAATAACAGGTTTATTCAATCAAATATCTTCCCCGGATTCAAAATCCCCTTCGGATCAAGCGCAAATTTAATGGCTTTCATTACATCCAATGACTCCCCATGTTCCTTGCGCTGATATTTAGTTTTTCCAACCCCTACCCCATGCTCGCCTGTACAGGAACCGCCCCGGCTGAGGGCATAATCAACCAAATGGGCATTCAGATCAGCCGCTTTTTTCATCTCTTCCGGATCATCAACATCAATCATAATGATGGAATGGTAGTTTCCATCTCCTACATGTCCTAATAGAGCACCGTCCAAGCCAATCCGATCAATCGCCTCGCGGGCATCATGAATCGCACCGCCCAATTCTGACATCGGAACACACACATCGGTAACCATCATTTTTTTCCCGGGAGACTTATGTACAAAAGCATACGCTAAATTATGACGGACCTCCCAAAGCTGGGCACGTGCCTTTGAATCCGTCTCAAACAAGAACTCTTCGCAACCGTGGTCCTGAGCAATTTTTTCAGCAAAATCAGCATCATACTGAAGACCAGCCTCATTCCCATGGAATTCCATGAACAGTGTTGGTTTAACCGGATAATCCGTGTGGTTATAAAGATTTACCTGCATAATCGAGCGAGCATCAACTAATTCAATCCGTGCCATCTGAATCCCGGCGGAGAGAATATCGGTAACCGTTGCAACAGCCTCTTCCACACTTGGAAAAACAGCCCGTGCCGCGCTGATCACTTCCGGTATCCCGAAAACACGTAAGGTTAATTCTGTAAATACCCCCAGTGTCCCTTCAGATCCAACAAACAATCCAGTAATATGATAGCCTGAGGACGATTTCGCCGTCATACTGCCAGTATGAATAATGCGTCCGTCTGCTAAAACCACTTCCAAATCACGGACTTGATCCCGCATCACCCCATAGCGGACAGAGGTTGTTCCACTTGCATTGGTCGCCGCCATACCACCAACCGTTGCATCCGCTCCTGGATCCACCGGGAAAAATAAACCATATTTTTTTAACTCTTTATTTAATTGCGTCCGGGTAACCCCTGGTTGTACACGCACTAAAAAGTCGTTTGGGCGAACCTCAAGGACTTGATTCATCAGTTGAAAATCAAGGGAAATTCCACCTTGATAGGGAATCACATGCCCCTCCAAACTCGACCCAAAGCCAAATGGTGTTACTGGGATTTCGTGATCATTTGCATACTTTAGGACAGCACTGACTTCTTCTTTATTTTTCGGAAAAACAACCACATCCGGTAAATGCGGTGTGTGATAGGACTCATCTTTACTATGCTGCTCTAAAACCGTTGGGTTTTCCGTGACCTGTTCCTCGGGTAGAATTTTTCTTAATTCGTCTAATAATATCATTTTCAGCCAGCCCTCTCTCGAATATTCAGAAAAGTAATACTAATAGAACAATTATAGAACAAGACGGAATGATTTCAAACTTTGAAGATTACTAGAATGCTAAAAAGGTGCCAAAATAAGGCACCTTTTGCTAAAATTATTCTTTCTCATGCTCAAATTCATCTTCCAGCCTTCTGATTTCATCCACTGATTTTTCAAGTGCAGCCTGCGGGCCTTTGAAATGCTTCTTGTAGTAGGCAAGGTCCATGATGACCAACACCACAAACATCCCAATCAAGGCGTAGGCTGCCATTTGATTTGGCGGTATGACCATGATGACGCAAATAAATACAATCCAGATTAAGCTGATCACATTGATTGGTTTGCTCCATTTCCCTAACGCCCAAGGACCATAATGCTTTGGTAAAAATAAACCTTTCGATTCGGCTCTAAGTTTCAGATAGATAGGGATTCCGTAAGCCACATACAAACCGACCACACTTACCGCGGTTAAGAAGGCAATCGTTGAGTAGCCAGCATTCGGATTGACCAACTTCGTAATGTAATCGATCAACGCTAAGATAAAGGAAAGAATAACAGCAAGCCAGATGGCCTTTGCCGGTGTCCTGAATTTGCGGCTGATTTCTGCCCAATGACGGCTGAGCGGCATTCCATTATCCCTTGAAAATGCATACATCATCCTCGAAAATGAAGTAATCGATGAAAGGCCGCAGAAGAACATGGCAAAGGTTACTAGCCACAAAACAATGTTTCCAAATGTTCCACCTAGTGCCTTACTGATAACAAAAATAAAGGCATTATCAGAGTTCACCGCACCGTTGGCATCATGTATCGAAAGTGTGACAAACGCGAGCATGATAAAACCAAAGACAAATGAGAAAGCAACCGAATTGAAAATTCCCCAAGGGGCACGGACACGTGGATGAACCGTTTCTTCAATGGTGTGGGCCGAAGCATCATAGCCAGTAAAGGTCCATTGTGCCTGCAATAATCCAATTAAAAATGCCAGGAAATAAGGTTTGTCTGAAAAGGTTTGGCCAACATGGAATAGATAATCAATCGGCTGTAGACCGTGCTTCGTGAAGAAGGCTAAACTGACCACTAAAATGGCAACGACAGCCATGTGATACCAAGCAGAGAAATCATTTAATTTTGCGACAATTTTGATACCGATATGGTTGAGGATTCCGTGTAATAGGAGGACAACGCCAAAAACGATTAAGGTGGTTGTATCAGTAGATTGATAGTTGAAGATTCCTGCAAGAAGTGGGTCGGCGAATAAGGCTACAGAGTAATCGATTCCGGCGACGATTCCAATTTGACCAATTAAGTTAATCCAGGCAGTATACCAGCCGATTCGCGTTCCTTTTAAGGCAGCGGCCCAGTGGTAAAGTGCCCCGGCGGTTGGAATGGCTGAAGCTAGTTCTGAAAGTGAGGCGGCGACTAGCATGACGAAAAAGGCAACAATGGTCCAGCCAAATCCCATCATTCCCGGACCGCCGTAGGTTAATCCGTGACCGTAAAGGGAAACTGCACCTGTTAATATGGAAATAATTGAAAATGAGATCGCAAAGTTCGAAAAGCCGCCCATGTCGCGTAAGAGCTCCTGGGCATATCCATAACGATTGAGGTGTTTTTTATCCTCGAGCAATTGTTGGTCCCTGCTCTTCATTCGATTCTCCCCTTTCATGATTCCTTTTCTGCTTCATTACCGACAAAAATTTCATGTTCTTCATCATTAAAGGATCTTACATTCTTATTTGCCTTCATCCCAATGGCTGTACCGACAACAAGCGTAAAGATAATCATCGCAAATCCGATTACAACCCCCATTCGCTCCCCTCCTTTCGGTTTAAATAAAAAGACCAAATATGGTCAAGTTATCACCATATTATTCTTGAAAACCATTAAATATACCTTGTGAAGTTTTCACATAGTGCCTGTCACCTTTGCTCATTTTTTTACAAGTTGATAAGGTTTCCTTTGACCTTGAAAAGAAAAATGAGGTTCATTTGGGTATTAAGAGTGTATTCCTTTTACCTTATTTAAGCGAATCATCTCCTCTCGGGCAATGCAACGCCTTTCCTTTTACCTTTTACATGTAAATCTACTTCCCTCGGGCAATGCAACGCCTTTCCTTTTACCTTTTACATGTAAATCTACTTCCCTCGGGCAATGCAACGCCTTTCCTTTTACCTTTTGCATGAAATTCTACTTCCCTCAGGCAATGCAATGCCTTTTCTTTTACCTTTTACATGTAAATCTACTTCCATCGGGCAATGCAACGCCTTTCCTTTTACCTTTTGCATGAAATTCTACTTCCATCGGGCAATGCAACAGCTTTCCTTTTACCTTTTGCAAGAAAATCTACCTCCCTTGGGCAATGCAACGCCTTTCCTTTTACCCTTTGCATGTAAATCTACTTCCATCGGGCAATGCAACTCCTTTCCTTTTACCTTTTACATGTAAATCTACTTCCATCGGGCAATGCAACGCCTTTCCTTTTACCTTTTGCAAGAAAATCTACCTCCCTTGGGCAATGCAACGCCTTTCCTTTTACCCTTTGCATGTAAATCTACTTCCATCGGGCAATGCAACTCCTTTCCTTTTACCTTTTACATGTAAATCTACTTCCATCGGGCAATTCAACGCCTTTCCTTTTACCTTTTACATGTAAATCTAGTTCCCTCAGGCAATGCAATGCCTTTCCTTTTACCTTTTGCAAGAAAATCTACCTCCCTTGGGCAATGAAACGCCTTTGCTTTTACCCTCCACACGAAATTCTACCTCCTTCGGGCAATGCAAATTCAAGACATTCCCGAAAATAGAAAAAGATGCCTCCACAGGACATCCTTTTCTAAATCTATTAACCAATCTTTTCCTCGCCAACCTCAGACCCAGAGGTCACATCCTCAATCGAAACAAACTCCTCTGACATAGGACGCAAATTCTTGGACCCTACCAAGATGTAATAGACAATCGCGACACCAAAAATCGTCAGAATCACTCCTGCCAATGGCAACTGAACCCCAAACAATGGCAGAGTCGTCGTTAACACACTATATTTTACTACACAAAAGAACGAGAAAACGCCCAGCACCAACGCAATCGCTGGTACCACTGGATAAATTACCTTAAACGGTCTTTCCAAATTTGGTTCCTTTTTCCGTAACACAAACAACGAAACCATACTTAAACAGTACATCGTGATCGCACCAAATACAGAAAGGATAATCAGGGCATTCGCAAAGTTTGCAGACCCAGCCGCAATGACTCCAATCGCTCCCGGAACAATCAAGCCCCAGTGAGGAACACCGCGTTTTGAAAGATTTGATAAAAACTTAGGCAGGTAGCCAGCACGAGCTAATGCAAACGTTTGACGGGAGTACCCAATGATAATTCCATGCAAGCTGGCAATCAGACCGAATAAACCGATAATCGCAACCGATTTTGGAATAAAGCTGCCTTCGCCATAAATACTAGCCAATGCCTGTGGAAGCGGATAATCCGCTGGTTTACCGGTACCTCCGCCTAGACCGGCGGTTACCACTAAGGTTAAAATGGTAGCGATACCAAGTGTTAAAATTCCTGAAATAAATCCTTTTGGAATATCCTTCTTCGGATCGCGCACCTCTTCCGCTGCCATCGCTCCCCCTTCAATCGCCAGGAAGAACCAGATCGCAAATGGAATCGCAGCCAAAACGCCGGACCAGCCATGACTAAAAGCCATATCATTAAAGATATTTGACGCTTGAACGTGAGGTAAGCCGGCAACATAATAAATCGCAAGACCAATCAGTGCCATCACCGTTGCCACTAACTCAATCACTGCCGCACCTTTTACACCAATGAGGTTAACCAAAATAAATAAGATAAACATTCCAACTGTTGCATAAACAGCATTAATACTTGGGACCAGGAAGTTAATATAAGCACCTACCGAAACGGCAATCGCTGGTGGTGCAAACACGAACTCGAGCAAACAGGCTAACCCTGTAACATAGCCCATAAATGGCCCCATCGCTTTTCTTGCATAGGCAGAAGGGCCGCCTGCGTGAGGAATGGAAGTTGAAAGCTCTGAGTAACTAAAAATAAAGGTCGTATAGAAGACAATAATAATGAGTGCTGCAATGCCAAGACCAATGGTGCCGCCTGATTCAAACCCATAGTTCCAGCCGAAATATTGACCGGATATAACCATCCCGACGGCAATTCCCCAGAGATGGATTGGCTTAAGCGCTTTTTGTAAATGGTTGTTTCCCTGCTCCATAAACCCTTCCCCTTTCAAAATTAAATCTCCTGGTAAAAGTAAGCTTCAAACAATTCCTAAACCCGACTATGTAATTAAACTAGTTAGCTCCTAGTTTAATATAGAATCGTAGAAGGATTACACAGGTTAATTTTTCTAAAAATTATCGTGTCTTCAAAACAGACATTACATTCTGCACAGATTGAGCAGATTGATCAAGGGCTGCTTTCTCCTCCGGCGTCAAGGCAATTTCAATCACCGTTTCAATCCCATCTCCGCCAAGGATGGTAGGTACCCCCAAATATAAATCCTGATAGCCATATTCCCCTTCTAAATAAGCAATACACGGTAAAATTCGCTTTTTATCCTTTAAAATCGCTTCGGCCATTTGTACCATCGAAGCGGCAGGTGCATAGTAAGCGCTTCCTTGACCTAACAAACTAACAATCTCTCCCCCGCCTTTACGCGTTCTTTCCACAATCGCTTCGATGCGATGCGGCGGAAGAATCTTATCCACCGGTATTCCCCCGGCATAGGAGAACCTGACCAATGGGACCATATCATCCCCATGTCCGCCAAGAACAAAACCCGAAATATCTTCCACCGACACATTCAATTCCTGGGCAACAAAGGTGTTAAAACGAGCGGTATCTAAGACACCGGACTGTCCGATGACACGATTTTTTGGAAAACCAGTCGTTTTATAACATACATAGGTCATTGCGTCGACCGGATTACTTAACACGATAATATAACTATTAGGAGCATATCTTTTAATATTTTCCGAGACTTGCTCCATAATTTTAGCATTCGTAGAAACCAAATCGTCCCGGCTCATCCCCGGTTTTCGCGGCAGGCCGGCAGTGATTAGCACCAAATCAGCATCCCGAATATCCTCATAATCCGAGGTACCCGTGATGTTTGCGTTAAAGCCTTGAATCGGACTGGCCTCGAGCATATCAAGGGCTTTCCCTTTAGTAGGATCGCTTTGGGCTGGTATATCAACGATCACAACATCCCCTAATTCTTTTTGAGCCAGCATCAGTGCAGCCGTTGCACCGGTAAAACCGGCACCTATGACTGCAATTTTTTTACGTCTGAATGCCATCGTTTTTCCTCCATTCCTTCAAAAATTATTCCGTTATTGTTGGAGGCTCTTCCTGTTTTGCTTTTGGACCTCGTTTTGCAGGCTTGGGCTTTTCCTCCGCCTTCTTCGGCGCCTTCGCCAGCATTTGCCCCACTTCCTCATCAGGACGCGGGATGACATGTGCGGTAACAAGTACACCAACACTTTGTGCCGCATACTTTCCAGCATCGACTGCTGCCTGAACAGCCCCAACATCCCCTTCTACTAAAATCGAAACGAGTCCCGCATCTACTTTTTCCTTTTTAATTAAAGTGACATCCGCTGCTTTAACCATCGCATCGGCCGCGACAATCGAAGCAATCAGTCCTCTGGTTTCAATCATTCCTAATGCTTTTGACATATTACGCACCTCCTTCTACATCAATCGAATCAATTATTCCGATAATCACAGCATCAATCGGCAGCTTCTGATTCCCGATAATATTTGCCGCGGCACTTCCCGTTGTGACCATCACCTTATCCCCGACACCTGCACCAATACGGTCCACCGCAATAAACGGTGAAAGGATCGGTACCCCGGTTGGAAGCTCCGGCTGGAC
Organism: Neobacillus sp. GCM10027624; assembly: GCF_042675345.1. Lineage (NCBI taxonomy): Bacteria > Bacillati > Bacillota > Bacilli > Caryophanales > Bacillaceae > Neobacillus > Neobacillus sp. GCM10027624. The sequence goes on along the minus strand of NZ_JBHTHD010000005.1, from coordinate 147,127 downwards.
AAACAAATATTTTAATCCTGTCAGGTTGTCTTCCTTTCTGGTCGCCCACACATTTCCAATCACCGTTCCTACTTGCAAAAAATCATCCCCTTACTTAGTCCATAACCCGGATGGTTTTTTTCAACTCTCTTGCGGTATCCCGTGCTAACGGCGTTACAATTGTTCCTTTTCGAACTGAAATCGAGTCGCCCTTACAGGCCTGCACATCTCTTTTCGTTAAGAGATTTTTTTGAAAAATAACAGCCTCTGGTTCCTTCGTTTGAACTGGTTCTTTCAAAGTGGCTTGGGTGCTAACCGGCTTCTCACCATCTTTAACAAGAATACCCGACTGACCACTTGTAATTAAACCCGCATTCGCTTCATCGGTATCAATATGCATCTCTAGCCTATATCTTGGCGACACCCGAATGAGTACTTTTTCAAACGAAACCGGGCGCTCACCTTCAGTTCTGATTCGAACATATTCCCCATTTTCCACTCCGAAATGCGCTGCATTATCGGGATGCATGTGGATATGGGCCTGGGCTATGATCAGTCCTTCATTTTTATAAATACTTCCCTTCGGCCCTACCAGGGTAATCGGAGCGGAGCCCGCAATATTACCCGATTCCCTTATTGGCGGGTTCACACCGAGTTTCACCGCATCCGTTTTGCTGACCTCAACCTGTGTTAAGGAACGGGCCGGACCAAGGATGCGCACTTTTTCAATGCTTCCTCTTGGTCCTACAATGACCACCGTTTCATTTGCCGCAAATTGACCTGGCTGCGACAAATCCGCTTTTTTCGTTAATTCATACCCTTTACCAAAAAGCGTCTCTAAATCAGTTTGACTTAAATGACAGTGGCGGGCAGAAACAGCCATTGGGATCGTATTCGGTCTTGAGTCCTTTTTAAACAATTGCTGTATGACTTCTTCAACAATCGTTCGAATGGCTTGTTCATTCATCCAACCCACTCCTTACTTCTTACACTTCAACATCTAATTTTGGTAAAATGCTTTCCAATTCATTGTGTGGACGTGGTATCACATGGACAGATAAAAGTTCGCCGACACGTTCTGCTGCTGCCGCACCTGCTTCGGTTGCTGCTTTTACTGCACCAACATCACCGCGAACAAGAACGGTTACAAGTCCGCCGCCAACATGAACTTTCCCGATTAAGTGTACATTTGCTGCCTTCACCATTGCGTCAGCTGCTTCCACGGATGCTACCAAACCTTTTGTTTCTACCATTCCTAATGCTGTTAATTCTCTAGCCATTTTAAATTCCTCCTATTAGTTCATTTGATATTTTTTTAATACTTGGTTTACCATTTCAGAAATCACCTTCGGATCCAGTGAACCCGATCCATTTACGTTGCGTAATACCTGATTCACAATCTCGTCAACCTGATTGCTTGCGCCCCATTGTGGACCAGAATTTTGATTGGACGGCTTTGGAACATTTACTTCCTTCGTACCATAGGCCATTCTCTTGATATTGATTAAATGGCGGGCCGTTAAATTATCGGAAGTAATATTTCCGCCAAACGAACCGCAGCCAAGTGTCAGCGATGGCATCAATTCGGTGGTTGCGCCAACCGCACCAATGGAAGAAAGTGTATTGACCATCAGACGGGATACCGGCATTTCCAACGCAAATTCACGGGCCACCTTGTCATCATTGGTGTGGAGCGATAAGCTATGCCCCATCCCGCCTAAATTTAATATTTTCACACAAAGCTCTTTCGCGTTTTCATAGCTTTCTGCTGTATAAATCGGGAAGATCGGTGACAATTTTTCGATGGAAAAAGGAACTTCCTTCCCAATCCGTGTTTCTTCCGCAATTAAGATCGATGTATCGGCCGGAACTGAAATTCCAGCGAGTTCAGCAATTTTTACTGCACTTTGCCCAACGATGTCCGGATTGAGCTTTCCTGGAAACGGCGAGATCACCTTTTCTAAAAGCTCTTTTTCCTGCTCATTTAAGAAGTAGGCACCGTTCTTTTTGAACTCCCTTACAGCCATTTCTTTTACATTCCGGTCAACAACAATCGCCTGTTCCGTGGCACAAATTGTGCCATAATCGAAGGTTTTACTCTCGACGATCATTTTGACCGACTTTTGGATATTGGCTGTTTTTTCGATATAAACCGGTACGTTTCCAGGACCTACACCGTAGGCTGGCTTACCAGAGCTGTAAGCAGCACGGACTAAGTCTTTCCCGCCTGTGGCTAAGATTAAATCAATATCGCGATGGTGCATTAATTCGGTGGTTGCCGCCATCGTTGGTTTTGAGATCCAGCCGATAATTCCGTCTGGAGCCCCCGCTTCAACCGCTGCCTCCAAACAAATTTTTAAAGCAGCGACCGAGCATTTTACCGCACGTGGATGTGGACTAAAAACAATTCCATTTCTTGTTTTTAAGGCAATTAATGCTTTAAAAATCGCACTCGATGTTGGATTCGTCGTTGGAATGATCCCGGCAATGACACCAAAAGGATAGGCGACCTCCATGATTTTTTTTGTGCTGTCCTCGTTGATAATTCCAACGGTTTTTTCATTTTTAATGGATTCATAGACTGCCAGCGAACCCACATCATTTTTCATTTTTTTATGTTCAACAACACCCATACCGGTTTCTTCCACCGCCATCTGGGCTAGTTCAAGTGATTTTGCAGCAGCAGCTTCAGCGACCCGTTTGACGATTTTATCGACTTGTTCTTGTGAATACGATAAGTATTTTTGCTGTGCTTCTTTTGCTTTTTGAAGTGCATCCCGCATTTCCTGGATGGATTGAAGATCTAAATCAAATTGCACCAGGGACACTCCTTTCTCTCTTGTTTTTTAGTGTAAAATTACTCTCAGTTCGAGTTTATCCGCAATTATTTGTGTTTTATCCGCAAATTACAGCAGTTTATCCGCGAATGTAAGTACTTTATCCGCGAATTACATCAATTTATCCGCGAATCAAAAATCAATCTAGTACTGCCTCGGATTTCTCGCAATCTCGATAATGACATCGCGAAATGCATCTGCAGCCGCTTGGCATGCTGATTGCGACCCCGTCAACAGCCCGCCACCAAAGTTTGTTTCCGATGGCGGTCCAAAAAACTTAACCAGTTCCACATCCGCTGCCTTCAAGGCTGCATCAATTCCATACACTGCTTCAAGCGGCGGTGCAATCAGATAGGCAAGCGCCTCCCCTTGATTTATCCCTGCCTCAGCCGATAAATAAGAACCCGTTCTCGCGACCACATGGGCATATAGCGCATGGCTTTTTTCATCATTTAATGCTTCAAAATAGGCATCATTCTCCGCAGTTTGAATGACCGCATCAATTCCGCTTTTCACTTCATCCGGACTCGGGCCGGCCAACACGCCAATCATTTCGCCCGACAAAGGCCCTGAGGCATGCCCGGATCCTGCGTAAAAAGAACGTGCATAAACGACATCAACGTCCGCCCGTTTGGTTGCTTCATCGAGAGCGGTATAGCCGACATCATCAATCGTTGAAGTAAAAATCGCTAAACTCCGTTGATGCGGTTTTAATTGAAACTGGGCAGCTAAGGCAGGGTCAACGTTTGGGATAATCCGAACTGCTAAAATTTCTGCATGAATTCGTTCTAAAGCCACTTTTTACCCCTCCTTATTGACCAGCGATACCCCGCTAGCTTCATATTTTAAGATCTTTTGGACAACCGTTCCGATATAGGCCCCTGCCTCAACCGGCGGGATGCCGCCCTTATGAATATTGGAAATAACCATCCGGTCGGCTTCAATAGTGCCCTGGCGCGGTTCGTAGCATAAATATGCACTTAATGACTCCGCACTAACTAACCCTGGTCGCTCACCGATTAGATAAACAATTACCTTCGGTGTGAGCAGTTCCCCGACATCATCCATCGCCGCGACCCGGCCTTTTTCGATAAAAAATGGTGTACCAACATCCAGTCCTAAGCTTTGAAGTGATTGATTCAGAGAGAGATAGACATCCTCTACATTTTCCTCAACCGCTTTTGAACTCAAGCCATCAGAAACAATAATTTGTACAGTCGGAGACTTTTTACATTTTTCGTTGATTAATTGTTTGGCCTCTTCCGAAAGCTTACGGCCAAAATCAGGTCTGCGGACATATACCTCTTTGTCAGCAACCTTTGTATTGACCTTGAATAAGGACAGGCTTTCCAAGATTTTCGGATCGACATCACCATAGACCGCATCAACCGCGGCCGCATGGTCAAAGCGAAATTTCAACCATGTATCCGTTTTTGGCCGTAAGCCCGCACGGCCAACACCTATCCTTGCTGGTGTTTTACTAATGAGAAGATCCAGCTCTTCTTTGTTAAAAGGATTTTCGAGACCTACCGGCGGTTTTGGTTCCACTGCTATTTCCTTTTCCGGCTCAGACTCGGTACAATCCGATGTGCAATTCTCTTCAACCTTATTTGAACGGTGATTCCAAAACTTTACTTCAACACTGGCGGCTGGCTCATCGGTTACCTTTGTATGAACCTCTTCCACCGTTGACTCACTGCCAACCACAGCCTTTGTCTGCAATTTTTCAACCACCATTTTCGTGATTTGTTCCACTAACTCAGGATTCATTTCCTACACCCCCTATCGCGAAAAAATCGTTGGATCTCCTGCATATTTACTTAATTTCCCGTTTTCAAAAATCCCCATTTTTTCAAGCCATGCTTCAAATTGTGGTGCCGGCCGTTTATTCAGCGTCTGTCTCAATGTAGCGACATCGTGATAGCTCAAGGATTGATAATTTAACATACAATCATCCCCCATTGGTGCAGCGATGATAAAATTCACCCCAGCCGCTGTCAGCAGCACTCCAAGATCCTCGATATCATTTTGGTCTGCCTTAATATGGTTCGTGTAGCATATATCTACGCCCATTGGAATCCCATGCATTTTTCCCATAAAATGATCCTCAAGACCGGCACGAATAACCTGCTTGTTGTTGTACAAATACTCAGGTCCGATAAAGCCGACTACCGTATTGACGATATACGGGTCATAGTAGCGGGCAAAGCCGTAATTTCGTGATTCCAAGGTAATTTGGTCAATATCATAATGAGCTTCTGCGGATAATTCCGAGCCTTGGCCTGTTTCAAAATACAAACGCTGCGGACCCGTTCCGGTTCCATAAATTTTAGCCATTTCGTTAGCTTCCTCTAATAGCGAAGCCGTGATTCCGAAGGAACGATTGGCTGCTTCTGTTCCAGCAATACTTTGAAAAATCATATCTGCAGGGGCCCCCTGCTGGACCGCCTTCATTTGCGCGGTAACATGGGCAAGCACACAGTTTTGTGTTGGAATTTCCCACTTTTGAATAAAATCGTGCGTTGCATGCAGTAGGCGTTTTACACTTTCCACGGAATCATCCACTGGGTTAATCCCGATCACCGCATCGCCGATTCCATAAGCAAGACCCTCTTTCATCGAGGCCATCATGCCCTCGACATTATCCGTCGGATGGTTTGGCTGCAGCCTTGATGCTAAAACGCCTTTTTGCCCGATGGTTATATTACATTTGGATAAAACCTCAATTTTGCCCGCTGCATGGACTAAATCAAGGTTAGACATGATTTTTGCCACTGCCGCGATCATTTCACTGTTCAACCCTCTGCTGAGCCGTTTCAAATCCTCCCCAGTTGTAGTATCGTTCAGGATATATTCGCGAAGCTCGGAAACGGACCAATTTTTGATGGATTGATAGATTGGTTCGTTTATTTGCCCTTCGATGATCCTTGAAACCTCATCCTCTTCAGGGGATAGCAAGGGATTTTCTCTGATATCCTGTAGTGTTAAATAGCTCAATACTTGCTTAGCTGCAATCCTTTCCTGAACGGTTTCAGCCGCAATCCCCGCTAAGCGGTCGCCGGATTTTTCTTCATTTGCTTTTGCAAATAAATCCTTTAGTGAGGAAAATTGGTAGACGGTACCTAAGTAGGTGGTTTTTAATCTCACAAAAAAGTCCCCCTTTCGTCATTTCTGGAATGTTAATGTTTTTATGATGACAGGAACAACATCGGTTTCAAGCACTTGGCCAATATCCAAATAGTCCCCATTTTCAACTTTGATTTGATCAATGCAAATGACCGACTGTGTAGGATCCTTTCGCTTGAGCGTTTGCCCAAGAACCTTTGCATAGTCGCGATCGAGAACCAGGACCAGCGGCTGTGCCGGATTCGGTTTTTGTTTCATTGCAGTTAGAATGGTGTCGGCAAACTCATCAATTTCACGAAACCTTAAGTAAGGCAGCTCTGAAAAATAAACCGCAAAATTCTGCCCATCCCGCTGCGGATCATAGAGTTCAATTGCTTCTTCAATTCGTTTAGAAAATTGATTCATTTCGGTTTTAAAATCAGCCTCAAATCGGACCTGATAAACCGGTAAATTTTTTATCGGTAATTTTCCGTTATCAACCTCGATGGTCGCCCCGCTGATTTCCGTCGTTTGCATTCCAGCGCCGAGCACCGTGGCCCGGACTGTTTCCTGCGGCATAACCCAAGTCCATTCTGATAAACTGGTACATTCCTTTAAGGAAGCTGCCAGCATCAGCCCGATATCATCGTATTGTGCCGTTTGTCCGGAACCGTTCTCGTACTGATAGATACATTCACTAATCCCGCCCGAGAACATGATGGCCTCTATGTCTTCCACCCAGTTTGGCTCATGACCCAGCAATAATGCGTGGTCTTCAAGAGTGAGTGCCCTTTTTAACATTCTCACGATAACCTCGGCCATGAAATTGGTAATTCTTTTTAATTCGATTGGATCAGGGCTTTGCCCCACTTCCATTCTGGCCCCCCATCGTTGAAGCAGGTCCTTAACTGGAGGAGAGATACTTTGAATTTTGTTTTCTTTAAATTCAATCAATCTGCCGCCGATATGGAGCGTACAGGTTCCACAAAGCCTTCCTGATTTATAGACCGCTACATTTGCCGTTCCGCCGCCGATATCGATATTGGCAATAACCTTTCCCGTCTCTTTAGAATATTCATAAGCACCCGAGCCTTTTGCGGCAATAATCCCTTCTAAGTCCGGCCCTGCAGTTGCAACTAGGAACTCCCCGGCATGGTCTGATAACTGATGGAGCATCACTTCGGCATTGGTTTTTGTGGCTGTTTCACCCGTGATAATCACTGCCCCTGTTTGGATGTCCTTCGGTTCAATCCCTGCTTTCTGATATTCTATTTTGACAAGGTCTTCAATTTTTTCGATATCAATGGTTGTTGGTGTAGTCAGCGGTGTCCGGTAAATCGGACTTCGATGAATGACCTGTTTATCAATGATTTCAATCCGCGGCACATGTGCCCCGCCTGCCATATTCATTAAGGTGAAACGGCTGATTACGAGCTTGGTTGTACTTGTGCCAATATCAATTCCGGCACTGATCATCATTTCTTTTTGTGGGCCTCTGAAATTCATCTCAACTCCCCCAAAAAACAAAAAGCGCCCCTTGTAAACTATCCAATTTCGAATAGTTTATAAGAGGCGCCATTGCCGTTAAATTCATTTGTTATTCATAATATAAATTATTTTCTGGATACTGTAAAGGCTTTCATTCAAAAAATTACAAATGGAGATGGATATTTTTCTAAATACTGTTTCATTTCCTGGATCGAGCTTAAGTTTACTAGCTTTCGAATCTCCTCGATTCCTTCATTTTTAACTGAAGAGGTAATGATGATGGGTCCCTTGTTCACGATTACCTTTTTTAATAAAGAAATGGCCAGCTCCACATCCGCTTGATCTGAATCACTTTTTGTGACGATTCCAATTGGGATTTTATTAATCCCTGTACTAAATCCAGGTGGAAATACCATTTTTTTCTTAGTCGCATCCTGCAAATAGAGGACATGGGTGACCTCTAACGCAGTTGACATAATATTTTTATAGTAGAACGGGTTTTCACTGTATTCTCCCGGGGTGTCAACAATCCAATCATAATAGATGAGCGACTGGGTTTTGACAGCAGGCACTTCCCGGCCAAGTAACGCGTTGGTTAACGTCGATTTTCCCGCACCAACGGAGCCGATGAGCATCGCTCGGTTCTTTTTAGCCACAGGATGGCCTCCTTTCATGAGAAATTTTGCGAAATCGATACTTTTTCATCGGATATCAACACAAAATCACCCGATATCGACACAATTTTAAATGATATCAACACTTTTCGGACGGATATCGACAAAAATTTAAAGGATATCAACACTTTTACGAATATATCAACAAATCTACGACTTCGTTATTTTCGCCGGCGTATACATTAGCGTATCCGCGAGAAACCGATTGATTTCTGCCATCGCCATTTCTACCTCAGAAACATTGCCGACAATCACAAGGCTTCCGGTAAAACGATCCAAAAATCCTAACTTAACATTTGCTGATTTCGTCGCCAAATCCCCGGCAATGATTACTGTCTCGCTTGGCGTTAACGTTAAAATTCCAAGAGCCCCAGCCTCCTGAATCCCCAATTTTTCAAACATATCCGGGTCCGGATTCGCAATAATATGGCTTAAGGTTACCTGCTTCCCTGGGACAAACTCTTGTATAAACCGTTTTTTTTCTTCACTCATCACGATCACCTCTCCATTTCCTAAAAAAAGAAAATGCCTAATAGACTTTATTTTTTCTCAAAAATAAACCCTACTAAGCACCATTGCTTCATCTATTCACTTGTAAACTAACTTGGGTATTTCAAAATAATGTACTTTGCCACTTTTTCCATTGGCAGCTGTTTTTTCATGCTGAGGTCTCTCATCTTATTGTAAGCCGTTTCTTCCGGTAAATTCAATTGTTTCATTAAAATTCCTTTTGCTTTTTCTACCAGCTTTCGGTTTTTCAGCTCTCGATTCATTTCTTCTACTTTTTCTTTGTAAAAGTTTGCATTTTCAGCCTGCATCAAGGCAATTTCAACCGCTGGAATCAGATTTGCCTCCGAGATTGGTTTTACCAAATACCCTAAAATATTGGCCCTCTTCGCTTTCTCAATATATTCCTTTTGACTATAGGCCGTTAACAGCAAAATCGGGATATTGAATTTATTCGAAATAATCTCGCTCGCCTTCAAACCATTCAACTTTGGCATCTTAATATCCATGATGATTAAGTCTGGCTTGAGGGAATAAGCTAATTCAATTGCTTTTTCGCCATCTGCCGCCTCTGCAACAACATCATAGCCGGCATCCTTTAACATCAGCGAAACATCCAATCGGACGATGGATTCATCTTCTACTACCATAATTCGCTTTTTCATGCCTTAATCCTCCCTCGTAAAGGGAAATTCGACGGTCGCAACTGTGCCTTCACTCGTTCCCTCGATCTCAAAATGTCCCGATAAATCATGTTCAATCATCATCTTGACAATATCAAGCCCTAAAGATGGTTTCATGGTAGAGGTATAGCCAATTCCATTATCTTTTACCAGAACCCTTATGGCTGAAACATCTTCCTCGATGACCACATGTATTTGTCCTTCATACATCTCCGTAAAAGCATGCTTCACACAATTTTGAATTAATTCATTAATAACAAGGGCAACCGAAACAGCTAAATTTGATTTAATAAAAAGCTTCGGTCCTGAATAATCAATCATAATCGTTTTGCCTTCATGATCATCACTAAAGACCAGCATATTGCCAATTTTTTCTATCAAACTAACAATCTCCACATCATCCTGGTTTTGCGAGTTGGATAAAATAATTTCATATACAGAAGCAATACTTAAAATTCTGTTAAGGCTTTCGACGAAATGGACCTTGCTCTCCTCGGGAATTCCCCTTCTCATCTGCAAACGGAGTAGACTTGCGACTGTTTGCAGGTTATTTTTCACTCGATGGTGAATTTCGCGGATCGCTACCGTCTTCACAGTAAGCTCTCGCTCTTTTTCACGAAGCTCTGTTAAATCACGAAAAATAATAAAAGAGCCGCTGTTTTGTTCATTTTGCACAAGCGCAATTTTTTTCATTTGAAAGACTTTATTCTTAATCGTTACTTCTTGAATCACAAGTTCATCTGATCGCAGACAGATTTCTTCTAAATTAGGAAAAAAGGTGGTAAAAAGATTTCCACTTTTACACTCCATCGAACACATTTCTAACACAAGGTTCATCGCCACAGGATTCGAATATTGAATTCGTAAATCTTGGTCAATAATGAATAAGGACTCCTCTATGACTTCCGGAATAAACGGACGGTTTTCGGCCATTCCCAATAATAGTTCACTGAGTGTCTCATTTGCTTCTGTTAGCGCTTTCAGTTTATTTTGATTTTGAAGCTTATCGCTATTGTCCTTCTCCATGATTAACGTGCCAATAACCCGGTTATGAACACCCATAATCGGAACCACACTTTGTTCGACTTTTTTACCTTCTTGGGTAAAGGCATGATTGAGAAAAAGCGGCTTTCCTGTTCGAAAGGCATAAAAAACAGCGGGTTCAAATGTTTCATAAGCAAATTTACCGACAACCGGATTTTTATAGACAGATTTGGCCGTCGAAGGTGCCGCCTCAGCCACGACAATCGCATGTTTCTTTTCCCGCGTTTGACAGTCGATAAATACATTTGCTTGATTCAGGTCCGCAATTAACTGGAGGTTTTGAACCACTTCTTGAATCTTTTGGATCTCTTCATCTGATAGGTCTGTATGAAGCTGACATAAGGTTGCAACGGTGTTTATCTCAGTTTTAAGCATGTCTTAGCCCCAATCTACTAATATATAAAAATATTGTATAGGGCATTTTTATTAGTGTCAATCTTCTGTTTTTTTGTGAAATGGTTCTAAAGACAAACTAGGAACATATCCATAGGATGAGAAAAAGGGGGTACGTGAATGAATTTTTCCTTGGAAGATTTGACCGTTCCTGAAGTAATTAAATTAACACAGGATAATATGATTGGCCTTATGCATACCTGGGGAGGATTATCCGATGCACTTCAAGTGATCGAGAACGAAAATTGTTTTCGAATTAAATCGCCACTTAAACACCCTTTATTTAACAATATATTAAAAACAAATGTCGTTCAGGACGTTCATAGATTTGTAGATTCAATTGTAAACGATTACAAAAGCCAGCAAATCCCTTTTCTTTGGCGCATCTGGGACCATGATGAACCAGTTGAAATCGGGTCAGTATTGCTCGAAAATGGTGCCCAGCAAATTCCTGGTACGATCTTGATGGCGATCAACTTGGACACCTTTCAACCGCTCACACCACCGCTTCCTGAACTAACCATACAAACAATCGGTATGAAAAGAGATGCAGTAAATTTCTCTCAATGTGCCTGCACTTCATTCGGTATTCCAAAGCAATTTCTTGAGCCGATTGGTGAACTAATCCATAAAGAGGATCCCAATATCGTCAATTTTGTTGGTTATGTAGATGACACAGTAGTTTCGACTGCAACGCTTTATTACCGTAATGGAATAGCAGGAATATACAATGTAGCCACCTTACTGGACTTCCAAGGAAAAGGCATCGGTATGGATATTATGACAGCGTTACTCTTAAAAGCGAAACTTGATGGATATCATACCGCGATTCTCCATGCAACCCCAGCCGGGCTGCGGCTTTACGAGAAACTCGGATTTAGTAAATATGGGGAAATGAAGGAATATTTGTTTGTCTAAAGAAAAAAGCATTGGTCACTTCAACCAATGCTTTTTTCCTATTAAAGGATCAGATACATCTCATATTGTGCGAGGTTTCCTTTTTGAAAACCATGCATTTTATAAAAACCCTCAAGTAAACTATTGTTCGGAAATCCAGTAGACATTTTTGATAAATCGAGATTTTTGCAGGCGGTTTGCAAAAGCAATGTTGCAATGCCCTGTCCTCTTACATTTTTATCCACCATTAATAAACTAATCCCGCCATTCGAATTGATGGATAGACAACCAACTAATTCTTCGTTTTGGTAGGCCCCAAAATAATAATTATCGGTCAATTTTTCTAAAAAATCGATATCATTCTGCCAGTTAATATGATAGGTCCATTTTTGAATATGCGTTTGAAAATCATTAAAATCCAAACTTCTTATGATCGCTGCTGATTTTGTTTCTAAAATAATTTTTAGTCCCGATAAATCTTGATTTGAGTAATATACAATATCATAGATTTTTTCGTAGCCTAATTTTTTATAAAAATGAATCGCTCGGTCATTCCCGACGATTACTTCAAGAAAAAGCTGCTTACATCCCTGCTTAATTGCTTCTTCTTTATGGAGGCCAAATAGCTTTTGGCTGATGCCCTTTCCTCTAAAATCAGGGTGAATCGCCAATGTTCCACATCTCATCGTTTTAATGGTTTCATACTTTTTAATGCCGCCCAATATTACTCCCACAGGCTGTTGTTCATAAAAAGCGATGAAGGAGGTATCTCTTGAATTGCCTTCAGGACCAAAAAAGCGCTGGATAAAATCCTGCTCTGAAATTTCCATTTTTATCATATAATCCGAAAAACCATCTTGAAAGGCTTGATGAATAAAATGATCCTCTACCTCAGAACATCTATGATAGCTTATTTTCGATTTGTCTACCATAAAACTTGTTTGATCGTTTGACGTTTTCATCTATAAGACCCCCAATCTTCCTGTTCGCACTTTCCCTGAAAATATATTTCTATGAGAAAGGTCGTTCCGTATATTTTTTAAAAAATCTATTGAATTAATTCCTGTAATACCTCGCCAATTTTCCTGTGATAAATCATCAAATCAGCTACATCATCCATTCCCGTTGGCTCCATATTGATAATGACGAGTTTTGCTTCATTCTCTTTTGCTTCTTGCGGAAAAAAGTTTGCCGGTGAGACATTTAAGGAGGAACCGAGAACAATAAACAGCTCAGCTTTCTTTGTTTCCCGTGCTGCTTGTATTAAAGCTGCTTCCGGCAGTCTTTCGCCAAACAGGACAATAGATGGGCGGATGAATCCACCACATTCACAGGATAAATTTTGCTCCATAAATCTCGCGATTGGAAAAATATCTCGGCACTCTAAACAATGACAGGTTCTTAATGAGCCATGTAATTCGGCTACATTTTTACTGCCTGCTTCCTGATGAAAGCCATCCACGTTTTGGGTAATAATCGCGTTAAGTTTCCCTTCCCGTTCCCATTGAGCTAGAACTTCATGCCCGATATTGGGCTTATACTTATCAATCTTTTCAATCCGATTTTGATAGAATTCAATAAACTCATAGCGATTATTTTGCATCGCTTCGGTACTTACTAGTCTCATAGGATCTTGATCTTTCCATAAACCGGATGAAGCGGAGCGAAAATCAGGTAATCCGCTCTCCGTGGACATTCCTGCCCCTGTAAATATAACGGTATAATTCGATTCCTCTAGCCACTGTTTTAAAATTTGAATTTTATCGTCCATTTTCGCTTCCCCCTTACTTTATATTTTACCAGTTTCATATATAATGGAAATAACTAACATTAAGAAGGTGGGTTTATGGATTTCGAGTTACCTGTTTTAGAAACAGAAAGGCTCATTCTTAGAAAAGTAACGCAGGAAGATCTGGAAGACATCTTTTCCTATGGTTCCATTGAAGAGGTAACCAAATATGTTACATGGAATACACACCGGACGTTAGCGGACTCACAGGTGTTTATTGATTTTGCTTTAAATCAATATGAGCAAAAGAAAATTGCGCCGTGGGGAATTGAATACAAAGAAACGAGCAAAATGATTGGATCGATTGACTTTGTTTCCTGGCAGCAGCACCATAAGATAGCGGAAATTGGCTATGTTCTTTCACCAAATTATTGGGGAAAGGGAATCATCACGGAGGCTGCAAAGAAAATTATTCAATATGGCTTTGAAGAAATGGATTTAGTGCGGATCCAAGCAAGGTGTTTTGTTCAAAACATTGGGTCTGCTCGAGTCATGGAAAAAGCAGGCATGTCTCTTGAAGGTATCATGAAAAAAGCTTTGTTTATTAAAGAAAATCACTGGGATTTAAAAATGTATGCGATTTTAAAGGAAGAATTTCTAAAAATGGCACAGTGATCGATGATCTAGTTTTCGCGCATTGTCGGGCACTAAGGCCGATCTTCGATGACCATGGACATCATATTTTTGCTCTTCCGGGCATCGAGATTGCTCTTCAGTTACCATGGACACCGGATTTTTCCTCTGTCGGGCATCGAGATTGGTCTTCGGTTACCGCGGACATCATATTATTGCTCTTCTGGGCATCGAGATTGCTCTTCGGTTACCATGGACACCGGATTTTTCCTCTGTCGGGCATCGACATTGGACTTCGGTGACCGATGAACCGGATTTTTTTCATGTTCGGTCACTAAGACCACTATTATCACTTTGAGTATATCATCTACATCCATTTATTAACAGAAGTTACTTCTAAAATTCATTTTCTCTTACCAACATCCGCAAGCCATACATAACCGCCCACGGTTGCTTCAATTCATTGAAAAAGAAACGAAGCAGCTTTTCATTTTGAATCATAACCAAAGTATCTGGAGCACTTGCCCGTAAATGATATTTCTGCTCTTCAACAACTGCAAAAGCTTGAATTCCCTCTATTTGGATCTTCAGCCGATCTCCTTCCAATGAGGAGTAAATTCCTTGAAACTTTCGCATTTCATCTAAAGTCATTTCATATTCCGGTTCTTCACTTATCTTTTCTTCCAATGGAAGGCCTAACGCAGTATGAACCGCTGCAAGCCATAGATCCCCAGCACTGACACCGCCTACATTTGTTAATACAACTACAAATAAATTTTCTTCTGGGATAAAGCCGAAATTTGAAGACACACCCGGTTGACCGCCTCCATGTTGAACAAGGGTATATTGTTCTGCATAATTGGGAGTTACGTTCAGGGCATAGCCATAAAACGAATTTCTTCCAATTTTATGTATAGGATTCCACATTTTATTCGTATACGAGTTATTTAAATAGACATGACCGTATTTTAACAAATCGACTACATTGGAACGAATCCCACCTCCAACTTCATAGTTTCCTAGTGTTGGCCATGCAACCTTTTCTAATCGCCCTGCCTTTGGATTGTAATCGTAGGGGATCGATACGTTTTCCATTTGAAAAAGCTCTTCAAGATAATAGGTAGACCGATTCATTTGAAATGGCTGCAGATAGGTTTCTGTCATATACTGATGGTACGGTTTACCGGAAATTTTTTCAATTATGGCACCTAATAATAGAAACATATCATTACAATAACTAAAAAATTCTCCTGGTTTCCCCAACATGTTAATCTCTAACTCTGCTAAATAGGAAAGGTGTTTGCTAAATTCAGTTAGGTACTCTTTCCGTTCAATCGGTGGGAGTCCGGTTGTATGGGAGAGTAAGTGATGGATGCTGATGCTTTCTATGTCTTTTACCTGTTTAAGGTTAAACTCAGGAAGAAATTTTTGAACCGGGTCGTCGACTGAAAGCAATCCCTTCGCTTCCATTTCCAATATCGCCAATGCGGTGAATGACTTTGTGACGGAAGCAATTCCAAAATTTGTTTCCGGTGTAACCGGTAATTGTGCTTTTAGATCACGGTATCCAAAGCCTTTTTGAAAAATGATACTACCATTTTTCATCATTCCAACTGCGGCTCCGGCAATATGTTCTTGTTTCATTTTTTCATTAATGTAGGCTTCTAATTGATTCCAGTTGTATTTCACGATTAAATCCCCCTTATATTTTAAGGATTTCGACAATCGGAGGCGGAAATCCTTTACTCGCTGGGGCTATTCAACACATTATTAGCCGATATCAATATTCTTTAGAGGGGAATTATCGACACAAAACTAGAATTATCAACACTTTTTAAAGGGATATCGACAATTTGCAATTCACCCCCATTTCCTCTTAAGCATCTCAATCTCCACTTTATGACTAATCCCCTCGTCATCCGGTGTTTCTAAAATAAAAGGAATCTCCCTTAAAAGTGTCGAAGGTATGAAGGTTTCGAATTGCTCTTCGTTAATATGACCAGGGCCAAAAATATTGGCATGACGGTCTTTCTTTGAACCGGTTGGATATTTCGAGTTATTCAAATGTATAATTTTCAACTCTTCCCAATAACCCAATTCTTGGCCTTTTGCAAATAATTCCTCAGCATTTTCACCGTTCCAGAGTCCACTTGCAAAAGCATGACAAGTATCGAGACAAAAACCGATTTTCTCCGGATATTCACATAAATTCTTGACTTGGACCAATTCTTCAAATGTGGTGCCAAGTGCCCCTTTCGTCCCCGCATTATTTTCTAATAATACCAGACAGTCCCCGTCCCACTGGCGAAGAACCGAATTTAACATATCGAGCATCAAGTGATAGCTGGCCAGTGGATCTGTTTTGCTGATTTGACTGCCAAAATGCACAACTACCCCTACCGAGCCACATGTGTTAGCAATCTCCAAATCATTTAACAAGGAGAAAATCGTTAATTCCCGTTTATCCTCCGTTGGCGTAAGACTTGTAGGATAGGGTGTATGGGCAACGGAAATTAGCCCATGCTCTTCGCAAAAACTTTTACAGCTGACCGTATCTTCCAAATCAAAATCTTTAACCGAAAGACTTCTCGGGTTTTTCGGAAAATATTGAAAAGCGGATGCACCAGATGCAACCGCCCGTTTAGCCGCTCCTAGATATCCATTTTTAATGCTGATATGACAACCAAATTTCATATAAACCCCGCCCAATCATCTTCTTGTAAAAATAGAGTTTGCTAATTTCCAAATTTTATTCTTGGACCAAAATATCCCTATTCATCAAAAAGGATAAACGCCGTGGGGTTGTTCCTGATCGCCTTCCCAATTAAATTTAAGGTTGCATGAGAGACTTCGTTGAAATTTTTAAAAAGGGGACTAACAAATGAATACAGCTCTGGATTATGGTCGAGGTCATTATATAAAACATTAAAATTTTCTACTTCTTTGGAGTGGTTTTGTATTTTAAGAATCTGTTCCATCTCAAAAAGGATCTTCAGCATTCCATCCGTATTGAAATATCGCAGTACGCTTTTTAGTTCAGACCATATTTTCGGTTGGGCCAAATAAAAGGCACTCCACCAGTAAAATTCAGCCAATGAATTGCATGCGTGGTTGTAATAGGCATTAAAAATGAATAATTTCTTTTGCTCGGCTGTTAACTGATCGTAAATCTCCTCTTTTACCTTATTACTTTTCCCGCGAATGAGCGGGATAAGCGGTTCAAAACATGCTCTTACGAGTTGTGAATCTTCAAGAGAATTAAAAATCTGTCGGCTTAATTTAATCTCCAAATACTCTCCTCCTTTTTCATTAGGAAAGCTAATGACGATTGTTCAACTAGTCGAGTAGAAGAGAACCGTGCTTGCACTATTAATGCACACGGCTCCTCCTAGTCATCATTTACTGAATATAGCTTATCTCTTTTCTTGTGACGAGCTAACCTTTTGTATTTCTTTCTTGCCCACATAATTAAGGCTTTGTTAATATGCCTTAACGTTGAGTACATTTCGGATTTGTAGAACTTGCCATAGAAGTTAATCCAGCCTATGATTTTTGAGTTAAACATATTTGATAGGTCCGTAAGGTCCTTTTCAGCTTTCAGCTGAAGTTTCCAGTCCCTTACTTTTTGCCGAATTGATTTCTTTGCTTTGTTACTAATGGCAGGTGTAAAGTTTATAAAATGTTTTCCCCATCTGTTCTTGGACAGCCTTGGTCTGAACGTGTATCCTAGGAAATCAAATGCGATGTTTTCATACTTTCCTTTCCTATCTGCATCCTGACAATATACAATTCTTGTTTTAGTTGGATGTAGTTCAAGTTTACAGTCGTTCATTCTTTTGTTTAGAGATTTAAGAAGACCCTCTGCTTCAACTTCTGTCTTGCAATGGATGACTGCGTCATCCGCATATCTTGCGAACGGATTGTTTGGGTGTTTAATAGACATCCATTTATCAAATGTGTAATGTAGAAATACATTTGCCAATACTGGACTTATGACCCCACCTTGCGGTGTGCCGGATGTACGTTCATTTATTCCATCTTTCATTTGAAAAGGTGCCTTCAGCCATCTATTGATGTATAACTTAACCCATTTAATTTGTGTATGCATTTCAACTGCTCTCATTAGTAAGTCATGATCAATATTATCGAATAAGCCTTTAATATCGAATTCAAGAACCCAATTAAATCTCCAACATCTTTTACGAGTAATCTCAATTGCTTGGATGGCACTTTTATTAGGTCTATATCCATAAGAATCTTCATGAAAGAAAGGTTCTACTGACGGCTCGAAGTACAATTTCACAACCATTTGTGCAATTCTATCCGTTACCGTTGGGATTCCTAATGTTCTAGTACCTCCAGCTTTCTTTGGTATGTCAACCGCTTTAACGGCTGGTGGAAAATAACTTCCTGAGGACATCCTATTCCAGAGTTTATAGAGATTATCCTTTAGGTTCATTTCGAATTCTGCTATTGACTCTTCATCAATTCCTGCTGACCCTTTATTTGCTTTTACCCTAAGAAAGGCTTCATAGACTGCCTTTTTAGATATATTGTACGGCTTTGTTTTATTCATAAGTTCCTCCCACTTTAATGGTTGACCTGTTAATAAAACTGAATAACATAACCCCTTTGCTCCATCTCCGTTAGGAGGTTTCATAGCTACTACGAGTTATTCCGCCCCTATACATGGCATTGGTACTCTGATTCTTGTGGGGCTTCCACTTGAAATCTCTCCCTTGGCATCCATGTCGTAGGTTCCCACGTTCCACACCCAAGCCTATATTAAGTTCACGCCGCCTTTATACCGGTCACCGAACGGACAGTAAACAGGTTTCCTCCGAACTTATCCTGAGTTAACGACTCCCCCTCAGTTTTGATGACATCCCTACGCTTTCGATACTTCTTCAGCGGTTCAATGGTTTTCGTCTCCTTAATATGTACCTGACAAAGTCTCGCTCTGCCTTTTCCCTAACGCTCAATACCATAGCTTTTGACTATAGCACCTTAGGGTGGTTTGCAATCTCTACCTGTATAGCGATTGCGAGAGGCCAACTCTCATCTTGAGTGCAGCACAGCTTGCTGAATGTGCCGTCAGGCACACTTTGCTTACTTTCGTGGCACACAGTCATCTGCGTATCTTACTATGTATGCCTGTCCTTTACATTGTTTCCTAACCACTTTCTCAAACCATAAGTCGAGAACATAATGGAGATATACGTTGGCTAATATCGGAGATATTACTCCACCTTGCGGTGTACCATTGTCTGTCTTGTACTTCTTCCCTTCCTCCATGTATCCACCTTTAAGAAACCTACTTATTATTCTTAGTAGGTTAGTGTCAGCGATTCGGAGTTTCAAGAACTCTATCATCCATTTGTGGTCAACGTTGTCAAAGAAACCTTTGATATCTACATCCACTACATAACTTACTGACCTTTTCTCAATATAATGGTTCAGTATTTTCAGGGCATCATGGCAGTTTCGATTAGGACGGAACCCAAATGAACAATCTAGGAAGTCATTTTCATAGATGGTATTTAGTATTTTAGTAATACCCTTTTGTACTATTTTATCTTCATGTTCAGGTATCCCCAAAGGCCTTTTCTTGTTTGAATTAAGTTTTGGAATATACATTCTTCTTACTGGAACAGGTCGATAACTTTTGCTTTTAAGCCTACTTACTAAATCCTTTATGTTTTCTTCCATGCTTTCACTGTATTGTTCTTTAGTCGTTCCATTAACACCAGTCGCCTTTTTATTAGGTAGTTCATGATGACACTGTGTTAAGGATTGCTCATTTAATAAGTGTGCAAGTGATGTAAATTTCATTCTAGGCTCAGATTTTGCTAATTCTGCTATCCTTATTAGTTTTGTTTCCATTTATTATTCCTACCTCTGTGTGTAGTAAATGTGTCCCTAGTAAGGGTGATAACTGGTAGCTAGCCTTCCCTCCATCGGCATTACCCAACTTCATTGGTACTACGCTGCTATCCGACTCCCTACACGGCATTTGGTTTCCTTGCTTGTTATCGCTTGTACACCATACTCTTCTATAAAGTAGAAAAGACCGGTAGGGTCTCCCGAGTTGCCGTATCATATCAATGTGTAACGTGCCAAGGTCTCTGACTCCAGAGAGGTTTTATCCTTCTTGCCTTTGACGATGGATAAAATGTTGCTTTCTGCACGCAGGTAAGGCATCAGCCCTCTCGGTTTTACTAAAGTTTATGGAGCTCAATCCCTTCAACCACTTAGCTTTCGGCCCGCCACCTAACTGTCTACGCTTAAAGACTAAAGTTACCTTTAGCCCTCCAAGACTCGCTACGAGCGAATGGCTAGTTCTTACTCGGCGGGAATCCCACCCGCTATATGATACGACCTAGGCTCGGCCGCACACCTGCCCCTTTAGCGGAATAAAAAGGGCTGCCGAAGTTCCGTCTCTATAAAATTTTTATTTTCTAAAGTGTCTTTTTGCATACCATTTCCTCATTTCAACTGTAGATAACAATTCACTATTTGACGGGTTACCTTATCCTGAAAAATTGAAAGTAAGTTGAATATTTACAGTTAATTTTATCCAAATATAAAAATCTATCAATAAGGAGAAGTTGGAAATTTTAAAACTAACTACTATAAAACGTTCGTAAGTGTACTTTTGCGAACTATGGCATTGTAAAAATGTTGGTTATTTATTACTTACATTGGAAGGAGATTTTTCATCAAGTTAATTAGTGCATATTTCTGTATTAGAATATAGATATAAATTGGAGATAGTACAACAATTAGAGTTTTCATATTTTGTCGTAATTCGTCTATCATTAATAACGAATCTCCATTTATAAAAGAGGTAGTTTAAGTTACTATTATTTAATAACGCTTTCATTAAATTAACAACTGACTCTGGGCGAAAGGGTGGTAAGAATGGCGATATGTGTTAATGGGATTCAAGTAAACAATGAGCTTGAAGATGAGATATTAATAGATAATATACATAACGGACATAGTGAATCGTTAGAACGATTAATCTTTAAATATAAGAACTTTGTCCGTTCAAGGTCAAGTAAATACTTTTTGATAGGTGGAGACAGAGAAGATATTGTGCAAGAAGGAATGATTGGATTGTACAAAGCAATTAGGGATTACCAGAAAGAAAAAACGTCCTCATTTCTTTCATTTGCTGATATGTGCATCAAAAGACAATTGATTACTGCTGTTAAACACGCTACCCGACAAAAGCACAAACCTCTAAATTCTTATATTTCTTTAGATAAGCCTGTATATGAGGAAGATGGTTCTGTTACATTTATGGACTTGATTCCTTGTACTAGTAATAGCGATCCTATGTCGTTGGTGTTAAATAAAGAAATGGATTGTGAATTTAAATTAAAGTTAACTAAGTTATTGAGTGAACTAGAAAGAAAAGTGTTAGCCCTTTATTTAGACGGACAATCGTATGTAGAAATGTCGGAGGAGTTAAATACACATATAAAATCAATAGATAATGCTTTACAAAGAGTGAAAAGAAAAATAGAACATACCATAGATATAGATTCGTTCGTAAATGTTTAGCACATAAAAATTTTAAGATTATTGATTGTACATGAAGTGAAAAGGGGTCATTTTCTTTAAATTCCATTGATAACTAAAATTGTTATAGTAGATCATATAACGCCTTATTTCTTTTTTTGTTCTTCTAAAGAATTACACTGGTTTATAAATGCCTCATCCTTAAAATGGCCAAAAAAAGACTCTTGTGGAGCGTTATCCCAACAATTCCCTCAAATTGTGGCTTTAGCCCAAAATAAACTAAAAGTAGCAGGCATCCGCCAGATACTTTCAGAAAAAAATTATAAAAATACAAAAGCAAGTGGAGAAATACTATCCGTTTTTCTTCACTTGCTTTTTTTTAGAAATTATCGGACAGCCCCTTTTCCTTTTTATGAAGCTGGTTCAACCTTTGTTGCTTTATAGCTTGAACCATCCCATTGGACATACACACGATATTTTTGCGTGCCATTTCCTTTTGCTGATACAATCCCAACTGAGCCGCCTGGGTTGCTTTTGTCGTTCCCTAACCACCATACAGTTATATTGCTTTGATTTATTCCAATAGCAGAAGAGATTGTCTGAAGCATCTCCTGCCAATCTTGAGAATTTGAATCATAGCTTGTAACATGCTCCTTATTCTGGTTCGGAGCATCGTCAGAATTTCCTCCTTTAACGTACAGTTCATTATTCACTCTATTAACGTCACTTGGCTGCTTAAAGCTGGTTGAATCTGTTCCAAACGCTTGCATCATGTCCTTAAACATTAGTTGCGAGATTTTGGTAGTATCTCCAAGCATATAGTTGCCTGGACCGTTATTCACATACCCAGTCCATACAGCCATCGTGTATTGTGGGGTATAACCCGCAAACCAACTATCATTTACTGCGTTGGATGGATACCCAAATTGAGCACTGGTCTTATGGTCAAAATTGGTTGTACCTGTTTTACCAGAAATATCCAATCCTGGGACATTTGCCGTTTTTCCAGTTCCAGAGTTTACGACTGTACGTAACATATCTGTTACCATATAGGCTGTGTAATCATGCATAACACGGTTTGGCTGTGGCGTAAAGCTCATAACTTTGCCATCAGGAAAGACTACTTTTTGGACAAAATGCGGTTGATTGTATACTCCTTCATTTCCAAAAGCACTGTAGGCCCCTGCCTTTTCTAAAGGATTAACTGTATTACTTCCAATCGCGTAGGATTCGTACACTTGGTTGTTATTAAAAGGAATACCGAGGTTTTCTGCAAAATTCTTTGCCTTATCCATGCCAACCTCACGAAGAGTAAGAAGCGCAGGGATATTATAAGAATATTGTAGTGCCGTCCGTATTGACAACATCCCGTGATATTGATTATCCCAATTTGAAATAGATTGACCATTTGTATACGTTGTCGGCTGATCATTGATTTGGTGAGCAGTTGACCATTTCAAATATTCAATCGCGGGACCATAATCAAAAATCGGCTTAAACGAAGAACCTGGTTGACGTTTTATATCAATTGCAAAGTTGTTTCCTAGAAATGTTCCTTTATATTCATTTCGTCCGCTCCCTATTGCCCGGACTTCACCAGTTTTTGTATCTAAAAAAACAAATGAACCTTGAAACTTAGAATTAGGATAAGCAATGATATTATTTGTGTTCATCATTTTATCCGCATAATCCTGTGCTTTTGGATCTAAAGTGGTATAAATAGATAATCCATCTGTGCTGATGTCTACACTTTTAAGTTTTCCTTCCACTTCTTTAACAGCTGCATCAAAAAATGCTTCATAAGGAATACCTTGTTGAGTGGTTTTCGGAACAAGGCCCTCCGTTACGGGTACTTTCATCGCTTCCTGCATTTGTTTCTCTGTAATATAGCCCTGTTTATGCATGGAGCTTAACACAAGATTACGTCGATTGGTGGCAGCCTCTCTATTTGCTGGTTTAGACGGATCGTAATTAGTTGGACTTTGTGGGAGCCCTCCCAGCATAGCAGCCTCCGGAAGCGTTAATTTATTTAAATTATTTGCATCAATTCCGTAGTAAGTTTTTGCAGCAGCGGCCACTCCATAGGCCCCATCTCCAAGGTAGATCTTGTTTAAATACATCGTTAAAATATCCTGTTTAGAATATTTTTTGTCCAATTGATACGCCAAGTACCATTCTCTTACCTTTCGCTTTATGGTTTTCTTTGGAGACAAAAAGGAGTTTTTAATTACCTGCTGTGTTATGGTACTACCGCCCTGAGAACCGAAGTGCCCGGTTAGATTCTTGAAAATCGCTATAGCGGTCCGTTTAAAATCTATACCGTCATTTTTATAAAAATTTGCGTCTTCGGTAGCAATAAATGCGTGTTCCAACACTTTTGGAACTTGAGTATACGTAATTTTCGTTCGATTTTCTTTACCGTATTCATAAATGAAATTCCCTTCTTTATCATAAAATTTTGTTGGTAGTGGATCTACTAGTTTTGAAGAATTTAATTTAGGCGCATCTTTAATCATAGTAGCGAAGGTAATGGCACCTACTCCTGACGAAACAAATCCCAGCACCAAACAGGAAATTAACACTTTTTTCAACAAGGATGCTTTTTTTGGCGTTTTATTACTTTTTTTTTGATTTTGTCTTATTTTTACAGCTTGTTTTCGTTCGTGACGAGAACGATACGTTTCTTCTGACATTCATCTTCTCTCCTACGTGTAAGTTACTAAAAGTTGATTTAAAAAGAAGCAGTTATCAATAACTTATCTCTGACTGATGAGAGACTGATTTTAGTACATTACTTTCATGTAAAATCCGTCTATAACGAATTAAATTAGTAAAAATCTAATCATCCATTTACGTCTTTCGAAATAAGGTATTTACGCTGTTCAATCTTTTCTATTATTTCTTGCATAACCTGTTCCTTTTTAACATCTAGCTCTATCATTATTTCCTCTCATTTAAATCCTTCTATAAAGAAGAACAAATAACAAAATCCTTCAAACTAACCCTCCCCTATACTCCTACTCTATCTGAGGGTCTAAAGTTGAAATGAACGTCTACAAATGCTAACGGCTGAACGTTACAATTATTATTTCATAAACAAGCATTTATAGTTTTGTTTAGTTTTTCATAGACATTATACATAAAAATGAGTAGAAATAATTTTTCCGTATCTTTACATATTTGAGTCAATTTCATATTATTTTATTGTAATTTTTTATAAGGCTCAATTTTCATTATAAAATAAGCCCTACTATCTTCCCTTTGTGTTTCTTCGATACCGACGACAGCATTAACTAAAGAATACTCTTTTTCTCTTAGGTATTTGAATATATTGGTAAAAAATTTAGAGTATTTGAAGCTAAAAATAGCCATTCCAATTGTTGATAAGGAAGTCACAATAAGAGTGAAGTGGAAATTAAATATCTACATCATTTTGCTTGGAACAAATCCAACCATACACAATACAATCAAATCCAAAAAATAAAAATAAACCTTTACGCTTGTATTCATTTCATCGGTTTCAGAAAAATCATTAAGATAATCGAGCCAGCACATTTCTCTAAAGCTGCATTAATTGGGGTTCTGATGCTTACAGGTATTGTGGTTACAAACGGTATTGTATTAATTGATAAAATTGAAAGAAATCGAAAAGGAGGAGTGGTGTAAAAGAGGCTGTAATGAATGTAGTCTTTCAATGATTAGACCTATTTTTATGACAGCAGTAGCAACAATCCTAACTTTGTTACCACTTGCATTTTCACATAATGCGGATACAGTTATTTCTCAAACACTTGGCATTGTGGTAATTAGTGGTATGGTAGCATCAACAATCAACAGCTTTATAATTATTCCGATTATTTATGAATGGTTGCATAAAAAATCTACATCAAAAACTATTTCAACCACTGCTAAAAGTGTCAGCTAAAAACATTATGTAGTTCGAATATATTAGTTATGAAAACCACCTACAAAATGTCGGTGGTTTTCATATGTTTTAAGCAGATTGATAGTGGAATACTGAGTAATATATCTCCAATAGAAAGGAAAATCTCACGATTACCCTTGTATTCTCCAAAAGATGGATGATATTTTCTATTAAATCCGCCCAATAATAGGACGATTCACCACAGACCTTAGTCTAAAAAATACGTTATATACTTCTTTAAATAATATTCTTAAGCTTAATTGTTTTAAATATTAATGAAGATTTAATAATTAATTTTAGTAAGATTTGTACAATATTTAAGAGCTCAGGCTTGGACAACTGAATATCATCCTACGAGGTGCAATATGAAGAACGTAAAAGTAACAATTGGTATCCCCGTTTATAACTCTGAAAAATATATCAGCACATGTTTAGATTCAATACTAGCTCAAACCATGCTCCAAGAAGACATTGAGATCATCGTTGTAAATGATGGTTCAACAGACAAAAGTGGAGAAATCTTAGAACATTACTCACAAAAGCTTAGTAACATGATTTTACTTCACCAAGATAATTCAGGAGGCCCTGGTTTACCTCGAAATAAAATGATTGAGATGGCATCAGGTGAATATATCTTTTTCGTCGATATTGATGACTATTTAGGTCCAGAGGCCATAGAACGCTTGTATAAAATGGGTGTATCCAATCAAACAGATATTATTTTAGGAAAAATGGTTGGGGTCAACGGCAGAGATGTGGCAAAATCGATGTTTCAGTTTAATCAAAAGAAAACGGATATATATCAATCAACTATTATAAATACATTAGGTCCCACTAAAATGTTTAGAAGTTCTTTTTTAAGGGATGAAAACATTTGGTTTCCTATCGGAACAGCTACGGCTGAAGATCAGCCTTTTATGTTAAAGGCCTATATTTTAGCGAATGGAATTTCAATTGTGGCAGACTACCCTAGCTATTATGTCGTTCAAGATGTTAATCGAAATCATGCATCTTCCATTCAGGTCAATCCAAAGGAATTTTATCAAACAATAAACAATGCAATTGATATGATTCATACCTATAGCCCCGATAAAGAAAAAAGAGATATTTTGTTAGTTAAATATCTTAAAAGAGAATTTAATACAGGGCGAAGTAAAACATTTTGTATAGAAAACTCGTCTTTTGAGGAAAAAGAATTATGGTTAACAGAGTTAAAAATATTTGTAGAAAAAAATATCACTGAGGAAATTGAACAACAACTAACGGATAAAATTAGAGCACGTCTTTTTTTTATAAAAGAAAGCAATCTAAATGGGTTGATTCAGTTCCTTTCAAATGAAGACAATTTATTAGGAGAGGTCGTAAATGGAAGAATTATTCTTAACCATCCACCTAATCTAGACCTGCCCATTACATTTAGAGATATTACGAATGATAACAAGGTGTCATACAAAATACTCTCCATTGATTGGAATGGTCAGAATATAGTAATCAACGGTTATATTTATTCATCCTATATAAAAAGCGATTCACAAACGGCTTCAGCCATTCTGGTTAATCGGCAAACAAAAGAAGAAATGGCATTTCCGGTATCAATCTTTTCATTAAACAACGAACAATTGGCGGAATACAAAATTCCAAACCATGCTGTTACAAATAGCGGTTTTCTTTTAAAATTAGAATTTAAAGAATGCATGTCAGTTCTTTCCGAACTAAGTCCTTTAGATTTATTTATTGAACTAAAAGTCGATGGGTATAAAAAAAGGGTTCGTATTGGAAAGGAACGAATAGAATCCGTCGCCAATAAATTTTTAACATCCTTTACCGATGTAGGCGACAAATTAATTCCAGTAATCCCCTACTATACGAAAGACTATGATAATCTTAGTTTTGATATTGGGTCCACTGTAAAATCATTTACAAAAGTAGAATTGGAAGATAGCTATTGGGATCAAGACAATCATTTTCACTTTAAAGCCCTGCTCTCGATGGAAATCCATCCAGGATCTTATCACCCAAGACCTGAAGTACAGCTATTAATTAAAGAACGTGATCGAGCTATTTCTTTTATAACGGATGTTTCTTTCCAACAAATTCGTCCATATGTATATAAAATCGAAAAATCATTACAATTACTGAAACCTTTAAATGAATATCATTTAAACACTGGCTATTGGTACTTTTCAATTATTTTAAAAATGGGTGATTATTCAAAAACAATTCGCTTTGGTGTAAACAAAAAAGAACAAGCTAAAAAAATTGAAAAGGAAGTTCTATTTGAAGCGAATAATAAATCATCACAGGCAAAAGGATATTTCACCAAACCATATGGTAATTTATCTTTGGAAATAAAGGAAATAGGGGACTAATAATTTTATTTTAAAAAAGTGCAACCCCTTAAGGGATTGCACTCATGCCGATTGTCCGCAATCGGGGAATCCATCGGCCCGCCATGGGTTAGAATCCCAATCCACATCAAACTGTTTAGTAAACATTTTGAACGGTTTTCATATATTTCCTTTAATAATTTTGGGTGAGCGTAATTTTCTAGTTCTCGTCCCTTAAGAACCCTTAAATTTGAGATTTGGTGTATGCTATTTTCATCGATTTCACTAAGATACAGATGTTTAAATTTAGGATTATATTGATTTATATCATTTAATTTCCTTGCAATTCTTAGCATTCTTTGAAATTTTGCTGTACCAACACCGGTATTATCTGAATCAATAATTACAAATGGGTTTGGATTAATTTTTAATACTTTAAGAACCTCTTCTTATTCAATTAATTCAATAGACACTTCTCCTTCTTCAAATCCATAATGGGCAATATTAACATAATACAAAATGGATCGATAATTTCGACACGACCTTGAATTAGGTGTAATTAACTGGGGATGTGCTTTTATCTAATGTAGTTTTTTTGGGTCGAAGGACCATCTGAAATGTTTTGGTTACGTGGTTGGTTAAAGGTCTACTTACAAATCTATAAGAGAGAAAATGGTATTGACTGTAACTTAAAAGTATTTACGATAAATCATTAGTTCAACTTATAAATATAATAAAATCCCAAGTTACTAGTTTACACTCGGGAAAAAGAGTAATTTTTTGTTTTTTGAATTATATTTCTCCATTTTTTTATTATTTTACTCTTACTGTCAAAGTTTTGTTTTGGATAAAAAGGTAATATCCCATGGATTTCTGACTAGCTTGGGACCAATTTTGTGCGTAGAACCACCGTTTTCGTACGTTGCTCAATAAATTCTCGTAATAAAAACGCACCGTTCCCCGTCTCCCCTTGAATATCAATACGAATACTTAATGTATCTAATTTTTGAAGCAGTTTTTTTGCTTTGTAAAAATTAAATTCCTGCGGCGCATCTATAACCAGATCGAGATCACTTGTTACTTTCAAAGCTGGAAATCCTGTAGCTATTTCCAAAACGGCACTCCCAGTAGGACCCCAGCGCCAATCTGCCCTGATTTCCATTACTAAATCCATCACAGCTATGACAGGCGTCTGTTTTCTTTCACAATTTAATTTTTGCCACATTTTTTGTTCTTTCAGCCAATAAGGAGAAAGGATGTTTTTAATACCATTTTGATGAAGAATGCAGCTTCACGCTGATTGTGCTTATATCCCCGAATTCCAAAGGGGATATAATCCTGATTTGACCTTTCCGTACGTCGAACAACTACGAAGGGAGTACGTTCCAAAGAGGGACCTACCCAATCATTCCCTTCATTCCATTTCAATAGGGATAGCTCTGATATTTCTATAAGATCATGTGGTCGAATTACCATTGTTCTTTCAACAGCTTCCGACCTTGATTGTTGCAACACGTCCCCCAGCTTATGCTGATTTTGTTTTTAGCCGAAAAATTTAAATCTGTTACAGTGCCCTTCACACTATTAATCGCTTCAACCAAAGTTTGTTCTATTTCTTCAATATTTTGCTCTGTGTCTGTTGGTTGATCAGGATTAATATTTGAAACTAGTTTGTATTTTGCACCTAATGTACTATAGCTGCGAACATCCTATGCCATCGCAGGTACCTTTTTCGTCGCTTCCTCCAGTTCTGCAACGTTTTGTATTTCGGGCAGCCAAAGCTTTGGAAATCGATTGAATCGTAATTTTTTCATCGTCTAATGCAATAATTCGATTCGACTGTAGCCCATGCGCCAAAAAGCCGCCTGAAATAGCGTTTCTACAATCAACCCAATAACAGGATGTCCTTTTTGCCTCGCTGTTGCATAAGTGTCTGCACACTTCACTAAAAATTTCCTCGGTTCCAAGTCTTCACTTTTTATCTTCTATTTTATTATCCTGCCTAATCCCTCTTCCTTGCTAACCGTTTGGTGGTGGCACTTGGATTATATATCTTAATTTGTCCGAGCTTACATATAATGTTAATTTGAATTTAGCACATATTGAAATTAGATATTTAGTGAAAGAAACAGGAACAATAAAAAAATTTTCAAAAAAAGAAGAGCTCCCCTTACAGTGTTCTCTTATTGACTTGGATAATTGTGGACACTAAAATTTAACAGGTAACACAAATATAGGAGTGTAAAAATAGATATCAGAGGGAAGTGGAATCCAAAAATGAAGCAATACAATACGCGTGCTATCATGGCGTCACTACTTATCTGCGGTTTCGTTGGCATGTTCAGTGAGACTGCTCTCAACATTGCGATTAGTAATTTAATGGTCGTCTTCCAAATTTCGGCTGCTACCGCACAGTGGTTGACGACGGGGTTCCTGCTCACTCTCGGCATTTTGATGCCGATGACTGGGTTGCTCCTCCAATGGTTTACGACCAGGCAATTGTTTATCGGTTCGCTGGTTAGCTCCATCGTAGGCACATTGATTGCGGCTCTATCGTTCAATTTCGAAATGCTTATGGTCGCTCGTGTTCTTCAAGCGGTCGGCATGGGCCTGCTGATTCCACTTATGTTCAATACGATCCTCGTCGTATATCCACCAGAGAAGCGGGGGGCGGCGATGGGTTTCGTCGGACTTGTGATTATGTTCGCACCAGCCATTGGTCCGACCGTGGCAGGTCTTCTAATCGAATATTTAACATGGCACTACATCTTCTGGCTATCTCTGCCGTTTTTAGTGATAGGGCTTTTAGTAGGGCTGAAGTATTTAGAAAATGTTACCGTAGTCACGAAGCCTCGAATTGATCTACTTTCTGTCATATTTTCAACGTTCGGCTTTGGCGGCATTGTCTTTGGCTTTAGCAAGGCGGGTGAAGGGGCGGAAGTCTGGACCAGCCCGGCCGTGGTCTCTTCCATTGCAATCGGGCTGGCTGCACTCGTGCTGTTCACTTTAAGGCAGATATTTATGCGTGAGCCGATGATGGACCTTGGTGTATTTAAGTATCCAATGTATATCGTTGGGCTGCTTATGGTACTGTCTTGTATGATGATAATCCTGTCAAGCATGATTATTCTGCCAATGTTTCTTCAAAACGGTATGAAACTATCCGCGTTTACTGCTGGGCTATTGTTGTTGCCAGGTAGCGCGCTGAACGGAATTCTGTCACCTCGCATGGGGAGTTTGTTCGACAAATATGGGCCGAAATGGCTTGTTATTTCCGGCCTCGTCGTCGTCGCGATTATGTTATGGTGTCTTTCCAGCATATCACCTTCATCTTCAATTGCTTTTATTGTCGCCTTGCATATCGGACTAATGGTCGGCATTTCCATGGTCTGGATGCCTGCGCAGACGAACGGCCTAAATCAGCTGCCGCCGGAGCTTTATCCACACGGTACGGCAGTCATGAACACACTGCAGCAGGTCGCTGGTGCAATAGGAACAACTATTGCAATCATTATCCTAACGAGCGGTATGGAGAAGTATAAGCACGTATCCCCTGCTCCAACCCAACCGACCGAGATGGCTAACGCAATGACGTTCGGCTCACAGCACGTGTTCTTGTTTGCAATGATCGTAACGCTGCTCAGTCTGGTTCTAGCATTCTTTATCCGCCGTGTCATCGTCAACCATGAGGCGATCAATTCGATGCATTAATGTTTTCAAAAGGGAGCCTGCAACTGGCCCCCCTATTTTCATAAATTATGTATTTCTACGTATCTATTTAGGGTGTCTATTAGTTACTAAAGGTGTCTATTATGCTCCGTTGGACGCCCATATTTTATAAAA
The DNA here is from genome assembly GCF_042675345.1 of Neobacillus sp. GCM10027624. Lineage (NCBI taxonomy): Bacteria > Bacillati > Bacillota > Bacilli > Caryophanales > Bacillaceae > Neobacillus > Neobacillus sp. GCM10027624. Next base: position 115,536 of record NZ_JBHTHD010000005.1, on the reverse strand, counting down.
TAGGCAAATACCCAAAACTAAACTCCACATATGCAGTATTATATATAAAATAATTACCTTCAACCAGTATGTTTCCAGCTCATTTCCATTGTGACTAAGCCAGGTAAGCTCCTGGCTTTTTTAATTTCTTCAATTATGATATAGGCAATATTATAAATTGCCAAATTACATATTCAATTCCACTTGTTTGACAAGTATTTTACAAATTTAATTACAACAGAATTCATTCTTTTTCTTTAAGCTATTAACAAAATAAAAGAAAATGTGATTGACATAACTATACAAAATAATTATATTTTCGATCCGCTTCACGAATTGTACTTTCAAGAATCGAAAAGAAGTCGAAACTATTAGAGGAAATGAGTTTAGAATTGAGTATGGAATTACTAAAACTATCCGGTTGTATTTCCTCTACATTCTTATATGGTAGTACATTAAATATACGTTGAAGTTGATCAATTTTATCTTGGCCAATTTCATCCCTATATCTCATGCATTCATAGTAAAACATTTGTTTATAAGAATGATTTTGCAACTGAAAACCATTAAATCCCACTCAATTAAAAATAAAAGCAGACGGTACATTGAGAATCTTATAGAGATTCTATTGACCATCTACTTTTTAATGAACGTAAAGTTGGTAATCTTATTTCTATTTTCAATAAGATTACCAACTATTTTTCAAAACAACTTTTCCTATAGCCTTACCTGACTCCATGTACTCATGGGCTTCTGAGACTTCATCAAACGTAAAAATGTTTGAATCCAAAAGCGGACGAAGTTTCTCTTCTTCGACCACCCTAGCAACCTTCTTTAAAATTTCTCCATAATGTTTATGCATCTCTTTGTTTAATATCTTCAACAGTATAAATGTAACATGAAGAGAAAGTCCCTTCGAATGCACGGGAGAGAGGTCGTGTGTCGAACGCGCAGCAATAGCTAATACCGTTCCATGTACCGCTGCCGCTTCAAAAGAGCGATCAAGGTTTTCGCCCCCTACCGTGTCAAACACCACGTCAAATCCTTTTCCGTTTGTATATTTTTGTACATAGTCGCGAACGCTTTCTTCTCGATAATTAATGGTTCCATCAGCACCAAGGCGCTTGCCAATCTCGAGTTTTTCTTGCGAAGAGGCAGTTGTATAGACTGTCGCTCCTCCCCATTTGGCTAGTTGAATGGCGATGTGTCCTACACCTCCGGTGGCTCCATGGATCAATAGATCTTGCCCAGGTATAAGCCTTGCACGATTAAATAAAGCTTCCCAAGCGGTGATGGTAACTAGTGGTAAAGCTGCGGCTTCTTCCATCGTCAAATTTTTCGGCTTATGAGCAAGTAAATCAACATCTGCTAGCATAAACTTTGCAAGTGCGCCGCCAGTCGTCCCTCTAAATCCACCCGCGCATCCAAACACCTCATCGCCAATTTTAAACTCGGTTACTCCTTCACCCACTGAAACTACCACCCCTGCCACATCTCCATGTAAAACTGCTGGAAACTCGGGCGCAACGGCTGGAACTGCACCAGCACGGACTTTAATATCAATTGGATTGACACTTGTAGCCTTTACTTGAATAAGTACATGCCTGGGTTTCAGTTCAGGTTTTGAAATCTCTTTTAATTTAAATACTGATGCATCACCAAAGGATTGAATTATTTGTGATTTCACTCTAGTCACTCCTTTTAATTTGTTTTACCTAAAAATAAGAAAATGTCTCTAAGTAACATCTTAAAGGTAAGTAGTGTGAAAAGTAAAAAGATTTAAACTTTGGTTGCATTTTCGAGGGCACTTCAGGTTTTACGCTAGGAGAAGGAACCTCTTTAGAAATTCCTTCACCCTTTTTACGAACCCGCCAATAGCTCAACAATCCTGTCTTCAATCTTCTTTCCTTTTTTCTCATCCAACAAATTATTCAACAAAATGGAAAAAATCAGCTTTTCTCCGCTTTTTGTTTGAACGTATCCGGATAAGGAAGTCACGGTGCTAATCGTCCCTGTTTTAGCCCAAACCTTACCTTTTGTTAACGGGGTCTTTAAACGGTATCTTAGGGATCCCCCTACCCTTTTCTCATTTTCACCCGCGACCGGCAGTGAATTCAGGAAAATAGGAAACCAAGATTTGTTTTGGACAGAATATAGCAATTGTGAAATTTGATTGGCTGGTATTAAATTCACATGGGATATACCGGATCCATCCCTGAGCAGCATTGTCTTCGGGTTGACCCCAAACTTTGGAAGCTCATTTTGAATGACCTCAAGACCTTTTTCCCAGCTTCCCTCACCTTTCACCACTCGGCCCATTTCCTTTGTCAAAACCTCAGCATGGCCATTATTGCTTAACTTCATAAAGGGAACGAGCAGCTCGGAAAGCGGCATCGAGGAATGACCGACTCGCTCTATAGCGTCTTTAGGCGTTTTCCCTGTTTTAATTTTTCCTGTTAATTTAATTCCATGTTCGGAAAGAGATTGTTTAAATAATGCGAGCGTATAATTAGTTGGTTCCCAAACGCCTACCCACTCCCGTTCGTTTTTGCTATTCAAGGGAATGCCTCCGGAAATCGTGATGATGTTATTCCCGTGTCCCCGCTCCATTTTAAGATCCTTTTTAGAGTCAGAAACCCCGGTAACCGCTCGATTGACTATTTTTACAAAGTTTGTTTTCGGCGACATCGATACTGTTGGTTTCATTCCCTTTTGACTGCCCGGCTTAACCCGTACAATAATCGTTCCTGCATCATAGTCCTGATCAGGTGAAACGGTTAAAGCGGAAATTTGCGCACCATAGTAGGTGGTTTCATCCGACCAAGGTAAATCGGTTGAATAACGGACATGATCAAAATAGGAATCATCCCCAATCAGGTTACCCTTAACTTTAACAATCCCACTCAGTTTAAGCTGCTCCGCCATGTGGTCAAGATCCGCTTTTAAAAGGGTTGGGTCGCCCTTTCCTTTTAAATACAGGCTGCCATACAAGGTTTTTCCTTTTATCCTGCCTTTTGTCAGCACTTCTGTATTAAAGCGGTAATTCTCCCCCAAAACATTTAATGCCGCAGCCGCGGTCAACAATTTCATATTTGAAGCCACTCGCAGACGGGTATTCCCCATGTGGTCATAAATGATTTGCCCTGATGATGCTGACCGCACACTGATTCCTGCAATGGCACCGCCTAAAGCAGGTTCATTCATGATGAGTTGATTTAATTTTTGGTCCAGTGACACAGGGGCTCTGGCCTCAACCGGGTTTTCGAGTATGTATGGTACCGTAGCAGAAATGAAAAGAAATAATATAAGCAGCGAATTTTTTACTCTTTTATTCAAGCCTTTTTTCAAACCTCCTTTTTTCCTTTAGAGTTTGTCCAAAAGTTTTCGAAAAAAAATTGCCAGACCACTTAAATTATATTTTTTACAACCGATATATTTTGATTAAGATATTCCCAATTTTGTGGAGCGGGCAGGCTTAATTGCCAAAAGGTAGTTCCTAAAAGCAAATATACGTCCATTAATTTATATTTTTCCAGATAACTTCGAATATCCTCAAACCAGACCACATGCTCCTCATTATTTTTCCAATAACGATACCATGGCGATTTCGCGGTAATATCGAACTGAATTTGTTGACCTGTTGCAATCGCTTGGTTTTGAGCGGCAAGAACAGATAAAGCATGTGTTGCATGAGTAGAAGCTATTTTGTCATACCCATAAAGAGGCAGAGCGATTTGCAGCTTCTGCGGATTGATTTGCGTAAGTGAATAACGGACGACTTGCTCCATCCAAGTAATAGGAGCAATCGGATCAGGCGGGCCTGTTGGATAACCGTAATCAATGGTCATAACAGCCACAATGTCAGCTGCATTTCCAATCGCCATATAATCATAAGCACCAATAATGCGATTGGTCGGAATATCAGCCGTCTTGGCATGAACATTCACATGAAGAATCATAGTTCCTAATGCCGTTTTTAAATCATTTAGAAATTTATTGAAGTCCTGACGCCTTGGCGGAGGAATAAATTCAAGATCGATACTCACCCCGCCAAAACCTCTTTGAATGGTTAAGTTAACAATACTTGCAATTAAATTCTGCCGATAAACTGGATTTTCTAACACCTTACCTGCCAGCTCAGCACTAAAGTCACCTTTCGTATAATTTCGGATCATCAATAAAGGGGTAATGTTCAATTTATTGCATTTTGTTACGATGTCAGAATCCTCAATCTCATTAAAAGCAAAGCCTTCTTCCGTAAAGGAATAGGCAACGATTGCTAAATAGGTTAGTTGGTTAGCCAAGGTATCAAGTGTGGAAAGAATATCTCCTATTGCAGACGGAACAATAAAGCCAAGGGTTGCTATTTCCATTTTTATAGGTGAGGGAATTGCAATGATTTGACCGATAACTAGCCGATTTGGGTTAATACCCTGATTGGCTGCTAGAATCGCAGCGGTACTCGTATTAAATTGATTAGCTAATTGCCAAATATGATCCCCAGCTTTTATACGGTAATAGCGAATGGGCATTAGTTTATCTGGAATATAAAGTGCAAGGCCGGGTACGAGGGATGTTGTAGAAGTTAAACCATTTACTTGGGCAACGGTTTGCAGGGGTATCCGGTACATCGTGGATATCCCCCACAAATTCTCACCTTTACGAACCACATGTACCGCCATATCATCACACCTTTTCTGTATCCTTTTAACCATCTTATGGAGATGATTTGCTAATATACTAGAGCGGGTGAAGATATTTTTAACTAATTAAGAGAAAATAGAACTACGTATTTCCCTAATTTATAACCGCGGATCAATCGGCTCCGCCTCGAGCGCCAACACGCCCAGCACACATTCATGCACTCTTTCCAATGACTCCCGCTCGACAAATCTCTGAACCGCTTCAAGCCCCAGGCAGAATTCCTTCAAGGCATTACGCTGCTTTTTCCCGGCATTTCTTTGTTTTAATCTCACCAAATTTTCAGGCTTTAAATAATCTATCCCGTAAATAATATGCAAATACTTGCGTCCTCTTACTTTAATGGCCGGCTGGAGGAGTTTTCCTTTATGGCGGGCCACAAAGTTTTCAGGTTTCACCACAAAACCTTCATGACCATTTTCCGTCATTTCCTCCCACCATTTAATCGCAGCCTCCATCGAAGCCTCATCCCCTACCACAAGATATTCCGTTTCTATAAATAAGGAAGAAAGTCGGCTAAACTCACGATTCTTTTCCATGTGCCATACATGCGGTTGGTCGAAAAACGATTGATTACTATGGGCAAGGGTATGGAATGGAGCAATTTGAATTCCTTCTATTCCTTCTGTTTCCCAGCAATAGTTTTGATAGACTTCATTAAATATCTCCGCTTCCACTAGCTCCACCTTCGTTTCCTGAATCCACTCCGTCACATCTTTACCATTTTCAATCGCCTTTTCAAGCATTTGCTTAATCTTCTTCCGATCCAGCAACGCCATTTCCCCAACATGCGCATATTGATTAAGAATCAAATCCTTTGCCTTCAAATTCCACGGGAGAATTTCGGCATCAAGCAGGACAAAATTGGTGTTGTATTTTTCAAAATACCAGCTTAAGTCGCGATTAAGCATCTCCAAAATCCGTTCGCCTAAATCTTTTTGAAAAAATGGCCTTCCTGTTCGGGTATAAATGGTCCCCAATGTTTCCCTGCCCACATACTCTTTAGCTACTTGTTTATTTTTAAAAAGAAACAAAATGCCGCGGCTGCCCATATGCTTTTTCTCGACGACCATTTTATTGATGCCATTCGCTTGATAATATTCAAATGCTTCCAATGGATGCTCTAAATATCCCACTAATCTTGATGGCTTTGGCGTTGGGCTCATCGTTGGCGGAATATAAGGGATTTCCTCAATCGGTACGGTAAAATGAGAAAGATCATCTAAAGCAGACTTGACTCCATCGGCAGCAATCGCAATATGCCTGTTTTGCTCTGTCGAAACAGCAAATCCATCAATAAATTTACGGATATTCGGTGGGGCAAGCCTTTTGCTTTCCCATTCTCGTAAAGGATTGTCAGGGACATTAGCATAATCTTGCTTCGCTTTCACTGAAACCAAGTCCATTTCAGGATAGCGGATTGCCGTTAACCTACCTCCAAATACGACCCCCTGGTCAATATTCAAGGTATGATTGATTTGCAAGGGCTGCGGTTTCGGGTCATGCCCCCAAAGAATTAGCTCACTTGATTTATGGTTAAGCGTCCAATCCTTTCGCAGCGGTTTCCCGTTTTCATCCAGGCCATCCGTATCACCATACCGGCAAAAGTCGGAAATCCTTGGGGATTGCTTGCCAATATAGTAATCTTTAATACCGGCATGGACGGCAACGGCGACATTTACGCCATTTTTCTGGATAATATAATGCGATTTTGCCTCTAAAAGCATTTCTTTTACTTGCTTCTTTAATAGGTCAACAGCATCTTTTCCAGCTTGTTTTTCAAAGATTTCAAACTCAGCTTCAACCTTTTCATCGCCATGAGCGAGCGTTACTTGACGCCCATCTAGCCAGCGGGCAATTTTCCAGCCGTGGTTACTGTCAATCATATAAGCCAGACCTGCTTCGACATGCTTATGGAAAAATTGCAAGGTATCAATGGAGCGAGGTCCGCGGCTCATTACATCCCCTAACGAAAGAATTTTTCGCCCATCCGGATGGACATAGTACCCTTCCTGATTTTCCAAATATCCAAGCTTTCCCAATAATTCAATAAACTCGTCATAACATCCATGAATGTCGCCGATCAAATCAATTCCATTACCCACATCGATTACAAGTGGATTTTTTAAACGATGTACTTCTAAAGCCTGGATCTCTTCCTCATTTAAAATATAACATCGTTGGAAGCCTTCTTTTTTTATCGAACGAAGTGTTTTTTGGAACTGTTGAAACTGCTGTTTAATTCTTTTCTTCCCGCGTGGGAATTCCCTTTCTGAATCCCTTTCTAGCAGTTCTTTTTCTGGAACGTTCAACACGGTAGCTGAGGCCGGGACATGGTGTTTTTTTGCAATTTCCAGGTACCGCTCGCGATCTTCCACCCGTAAGTGCGTGGCATCAATCAGAGTTAATTTATTGAGTCGGCAGCGTTTTTCAATTAAAAAATCCATTGCCTGAAAAGCCTCTTTAGAAATTTGGTTGTATTCATCATATAATGCATCAGCCTCATCCCTCGGCCGATCATTCCAAGTGATATATTCAACATCACTAACAAGAACGCGGAACTGATCCGAACTCACGACTTCAGAGGGCAGAATTACTTTTTCAGCGATTAAGCGATTTAAAACCGTTGTTTTTCCCGAATTGGAAGGTCCGACAAATAACACAATCCCTGTATGGGGCAAATGAATAGTCCTCATCATCATCCCTCCTTCCTTGTAAATATCGCCATTTGTGTCGGCTTACCAAAGGTTGGATGCTCCTCACCAATCCCATGAAATTGAACATGATAAGAAGTTCCTTCTATCCACTCGGCGCATTTTTGCTGAAATTCATTTCGTGTCCATTCAAAGCGATGGTCATTATGCCGCATCTCCACGTCCATTTCATAGACGACATTGTATTCCTGATTGGGTGTCGTAACGATTAGGACCTGTGGGCGATAATCATGGAAGATCATTTTAAAAATGTTCCCCAACCGAGCTTCATCGATATGTTCAATGACTTCACATAAAATCATAATGTTTTTATTTTGCAAACGCTCGTCAAAATAAAACAGTGACCCCGCCATTGTTGTAGGTTCGAGAAACCCAGCTTGTTCTTTCGCTTGATGAAACCGGTCCAAGGCACGTAACCGAGCTTTATTCGAGGGCTCTACCGCAAGAATCTCCATTACTCCGTCTACAAAACCAAGCAAGGTCGATAACTTTCCTTCACCGGAACCAAGGTCAATAATCGTTTCTTTGTTTGGTAATCCTTTAATAGAATCAATTATCGCCTGATAGCGAAGGTCATTTAAGCGAACCTTTGGCAGCTCAGTCTTAGAAGGCTCCGGCTCAAAAAACTTTGACTGTGAAATCAGGTTTTCAAATCTTAATGTACGTTTTACAATCAACTGCTTTAACGGATGGTTTTCAAGCCACCCTTCCCCGTATCGGTCTAGTTTTTCTATTTCTTTTTCATCAATAAAATAATGCTTATAGTTATCCATCACCGGGATGAGAATAAACACATGCTTCAGGGCATTTTGAAGGGACTGCCGCCCTTTTAAGGTAATAAATTTTGCCGAGCTTTTTTCATGAATTTTCTTATTTGCCACGCCGCGTTCAAGGTTTACCTGATAGTCGTTTGGTTCGAATAATGCGTGAACCTCCTCATCCTTTAAATCAGTCGCAACCGGACCAAAGGCTAGTTCTATTTCAAAGGGATGCTGTACCCACTTCAAATATTCTTCTTGTGGTTTCCCATTTAAAGCAGTGCCCAGTGCTTTACGAATGGCTGAAGTGAAAATACTGCTAACCGCAAACTCGCGATCATTTATGTAGGAGGTAATATCATATAATTCCGCTGAGTTCCGTACTAAATCAATAGCGTCCGATTTTACATAAATCAGAAGTTGGACCTCATTCGGTGTAAAGATTGTGTAGACAATTCGGGTTTTAAAGCCCTTTTCATCCCGTTCATAAAGATTATTTGGATTTTTAGCAAGAAGATAGGAAACGGCTTCCGCCCCCTGCCCCCTTACAGTGAATGAAAGCTGCATGTACTGCACCTCACTTTACGGTGTATTATTTTCCCATTATTTCATATATAAGGAATGATTGCCAAGCAGAAGAAAAATGCCACACAAGACTGTGTGGCATTTTGAGCACTATCATTGATTCAACTTAAAGAGTTACTTCAGCTTCCTGGTATATCCGAAATGCCGGAACAATCGTATCTGTTACAATTTCTTTTCCTTTTTCGCGAATAAAGTCCAATTTATAATAGGCATCAAATCTTTGGCTGATTTCCGTTTTCACTAGTTCGGGCGGAGTGACGACGATGAATTGGAACTTCAGTTTTTCGGCAACGGAGAATATCGGATCAAGGACATGTGCCGACGCAGCTTGTCCGAATGGATTATCACAGACTAAAGGAACCCAGCTTTGATCGGTCTCGTTTTTAACTGATAATAACATCATCATCATTACCATTCGGGCTGATAGCTTTTGACCTCCACTACCATCGGATTTCGTCTTTGAACCTTGATTAATGGTCTGCCAGGTTGAATAATGCTCTCTTTGCGGTTTCCCGTACATAAAGGCATTATCCGTTCGCATATTATAGACGAGTAGCTCAGGATACCGATTCCGCAAAGATACAAACAATATTTGCTCATCGCTAATGAGTTGTTTTATTTCTTGGTCTACAGCTTGATTACTACTATCAATCACATCAAATTGTTTGGTAATTTTGTTTATGGCAGCGACAAAATGCTGCTTAAGCAGCGGCTCGATATCTTCAGCCTTTTTAGGCAAAATGTCTTCTTTTAGCTGGACGAGAGGAAAGTTTCCTCGTTCATTTTTCAGCTTCATTTTTGCAATCATGGAACGAATCGCCTCTGAAATGCTCATGACTTTCATGCTGGCACGGCTTGCCCAGAAGTTTTGAGCCTTTTCTGCCCTTTCCTTGTCACGTTCTAATTGTTCCAATCCACTTTGAGAAAAACGCTTCATATTTTGAACGATGCTTTGAATATGCGAATAATGCCTCGTATCCATATGATCTAATGTGGTTAACACATCATTTTTAAAACGAATCTCCCAATCTTTTCCTTCAACTGATAGCTTTAAATTACGCAAGGATTGTTCGATTTTTGCATGTTTCTCCTGTCCATCTTCCTGTATTGCTTGTTGCTCTTCACACCAGGATAAGATACAGGCTTTTCCTTGACTCTTAACTTTTTCTAAATCCGAATCCGTAAATGCTAGAGCTTCCTCCTTAAGGATAACGGATAATGTTAACAAATCCCCTTCATAACCAGTAATGTTTGCTTCTATTTCTTTTTGGCGCTTTTCCGCCTGCTTTTTTTCTTCTATCGTTTTTTTCGTTTGGTCTTTTATTTCGACTTCCTTTACTTCTAAGTCAAGGTCTTCCCATTCTTCAGGCTGTTTTTCAAGTTTTGCTACTTTTTTACCTGACTTGACACGTTGTTCAGTCGCATGCTTTAGGGACGTTTCTGCCACTGTAACAGCTGTACCTTGTTCCCGTTCTTCTTTTTCTGCTGCTCTCGCTTCCTTCTGTGCGGTTTGCAGCATATTTTCTAATATACTAATAGGTTCATCTGGTACCGGAGCTTTATGCCATTCTTTGTTAAGCGCATCAAGTTTTTTCTCGAATTTCTTTTGTTGCTTTTGTTCTGTTTCTTTTCTTGCTTGAATAACCAGTAATTCTTTAGCCTGTTCTTCTTTTGATTTTTGAAGTTGTATTAACTCTCTGATGCTACCATTTATCTCTTCTAATAAATGTGGTGATAAACGTGGGACTTCTTCACATTGCTCCGCTTTTTCATCAACAGGAAATGCCGCTGTTTCAATAAAGACGGCGATCTCCTTTATATTTTGTTCGTTTGTAAGCTTCCATTCTAAATAGGTTTGATTCCACTGGTTTTGTAGTTCAACAATTTTTTCATGCTCTTTTCCTATTTCTAATTGTTTATTGACCAAGGTTTCCTTTTGCTTCTCTTTTTCTAGTTTCACCCGTTTATTCACTAGGTGCAGTGTTTTTTCTTGATCAAAATCCTCTAAGGTTTCCACATCTCTTGTAAGCTTATCTATCTTTCGAATTGCTTTTTGCCGCTGCTCATTTAGCTGAAGCTGTATTTCTTTCTCTTTTTCCTGTTTTGTCGTGACATCTTGTAATTCAGTTTTCTTAGAAAGAAGAGCGTTCTGTTCTTTAGTCAAAGATTTCTCGAGATCAATACAAAGCTCACTTGAGATAAACCGATCAATTTCTTTTAAAATTAGGCGTAAGGAAGTTTCGGTTTTTTCAATTTCAATAAGAGTATCTTTCTTTTCTTCTATTTGTTTAGCAATCTTTATTTTCCAGTCGGTAAATAGAATTTTATCACTTAATAGCTCTTTCTCTGTTCCGTTAATGATCACAAAGGATGGCGATTGCTTTTTGTTGTTCATTTCCTCACGCATGAAAATCGGAACAGGACTTTTAAACATTCTTCCCGAAAGAATCTGCTGATTAATTTTTTGCCATTGTTGCCCGCTAACGACCACTCCATATGGAAGAAGTGGGTTTGCCATAAGGTGGTTCGCCATTTCCTCTGCACGTAAGGATTGGAGAAATTGGGTACCATAAAACACATCAATGCCCGTCTTTTCATCAATCCATTCCTTTAATTCCTTCACATCTTTATTAGGAATCCAGAAGTGCTCATCATTTAAGGAATGATCCAGTTGTATTTCCCAAAGGTCTTTTTTAATTTGTTCACCTTGTTCTCTATTATTTACTAGGACCTCTTCAATCTGTATGGCATATTTCGAAAGAAGCGCTTTTGTGAACGGTGCAGTAACATCATCTAATAAGCCATGGAGCTTAGTTAATAGTTTAGTTTCTTTTGGCTTTTGCTCCTCAATTGCAGTTTTTAACTCTCCGCATTTTTCTTCTGAAAACTGAATCGATTGACCGAGTGTGCCATGTAAAGTGGCAAGTTGATTTTGCCGCCCACTAGATTCTTTCTCTTTTGCTTGCAACTCTTCTAACAAAGCCTTTTTGTCATCAATTTGTTTAGAAAGAAACTCAGTAAAGCCCTTTAAGTCATAGGTTATGCGGTCGCCAAACTCTTTGATGAGCGCTTCTTCTTTAGTCTCAAATGTATGGATTTGTGTATATAAAAAATCAATTTCACTGCTAAGCTGAGCAATCTCTTTTGTCTTTTGTTTATCCTGTTGCGTAAGTTCATTTCCTTTTTTCTTTAAAAACTTTTGATAACCCAAATACTGCTTTACAGCTTCTTGTATGGAAAGATAAGAATGCTCCCATTGCATTTTAGTTTCTTTTTTGATCTCATCCATTCTTTGATTCACTTGCTCTAAGCCGCTATTTTGTTCTAATGTCGCAATCTGCTGTGCAAGAGTGCGAATACTTTGTTCGTTTTCACTCCACTCTTTCAATAAGGCATGAAAGGCGAGCAGCTCTTTTCTTTCCTGTTTCTCCTGAACGATTGCTTGAAAGGAAGTATGCTTATTCCTTTCTTCTACTAATTTCTTCTCCCAATCTAGTACCTCTCTATGAGCTTTGGCGTAGTCTAGGTTGTCTTTTTGAAAGCGTAAATCTGCTTGTGTGGTCGTTAATCCTTCAATGTCTTTTTCTAAAGTAATCAGCGCTTCCACTTCCGATTGCTTCAAATGCTCCAAAGCTCCAAGCAGTTGTCTTCCTACCTTAATACTGCCATTAACAATTTCTTTATGCGCTGCACCTTTTGCTAGATTCTCTTCAAAAGGGACAATATCTTCTAAAAATTCCTTATGTGCTTGCTCTCTTTTTAAGAGAACCGGCAAATCCTTCGCGATACTTGCCTGACTCTTGAAAATCTCCACAAGATCGTCCTTTTGATGTTCCGTCCGATGCAAGACTTGGCTAATTGTAGGAATGATTCGTTTTTGGAACAGCGAATGATCATCCTCAGATCCCTCAAAGTATTTCCCAACTCCGCCTTCATCCTTGTTTATGTCCTTCATAATATCCCAGTCTTTACGGTTAATTCCGTATGTATCAAGAATGCGATAGTGCTTTTTCGTATCTCGGTAAACATCATATCCATTCCATTTTAAATAGTCCTTCAAGCTTTCGGTTTCAGCAACCTCATCATTTTCATAGAGTGGAATATGCTCAAGCGATACCTCTTCTTTCCCTTCAAATTCTCTTGTATAAAAGGTAATATTAGGGAGGATCTTCGCTTCTTGTTCTAACGTTTTGCTTTCATTTCCACTTTCTTCGTTCATCGAAATCCGCTGTTCGGCTGAGAACATGCCGCCCGTTACCAGATGCCTGCGGTCAGAACCGTCCAATTCCCATTGAATAAGAACATGAAAGGTATACGGAATAAATTGCTCTTTATTATTAAAAAAGAACTGTTGATAATAACGATTATTTTGTTTTCCCCATGAGGTACCAGGCTTAAGGATTTGGAAAATGGTTTGCAAGAATACCCCTTTCCCTCCGCCATTCATCATTGCAATGAGACCATTTGTTGATGTCTCTTCATTATGGAAGTTAAAAGTGGTGTCTTTATATTGCTTTTGCATGCCATCATACTTCAGGCCAACAATTCTAATTCGATGGATTTTCGGCATGCTGCTCCTCCTCTGTAGCCATTAATTTTTTTAGTAATTCATAACGGTCGTAATCATGATATAGGTATTCAATACGCTCAAAAAGCTCATTCTTAGGAATTACCTTTGGAATATCATCCCGATCAAGAATGACGATCAGCCCCTCCGTCTCGAGTAGGCGCATAGCGCTGGCGATTAAACCAATTCTGGTTCGTCTATTGCCTTTTTTAACACCATAATCATCTGTGTCGACCTCCATGTATTTCCATGTTGTCACAACATCCTTCATATCGATTCGTTCTTCTTCTCCGAAGTTAGGTTTTGCTTTTAGAATACTATCCCAATTCATTATGAGGTCGTTTACTTGCCTCTCTAATGAGTAGTAGCTAATTCCTTCCCGCTTCATGCGGATTTTTGCAGCCTGATTCCGGTCAATCGCTGCTAAGAAAGACATAATCACGACGCTAATAAGATGAAAGTGTTTTTTCGTTTCGACTTGCTTATGCTTCTCTTTCAAATGTGTAAAATTCGTAGCAAAGACGGAGCCGGTAGGCTGGACAACTAAGTGGATCCGTTTAGGCGATTCGATGATATATGTACCTGACTCGTCTGCTAATAATAGAACGGTCTGTCTTACTTCCGGATCAAAATACGATTGAAAGTGCTCGCTATTTTCGTCAATTACTTTATCTTTTAATAGAGTAAAATAGACAGCAGAAGCTTTTTTGATTGATTCTGCATTCATCGATTATCCCTCCTGGACACATATTTTAAACGGGGTAATTTTCATTTGATACCATAGAAATGGCTCTGCTCGATGATCAAACATGGTATAGATTTTCGAACCTTCAAACACTTGAAATTGTGGGTATTCCTGCATTAATTTATAAAGAAGAATCTCCCTTTCGTCACTTATTGTTTCTTCTTTCCGATGCAGCACTTGAACCTTCAGCGGCTTTTTATCAAACATCATCCATAAATCAATCGTTTCATATTCTTCAAACCATAAATCCTGCACTTCCAATGGCAGTGTTGATAAATCAGCTAATGAAAACTCTCCGTATGTTTGTAAATGTTGGAAAACATAACTCCATGCCTTTATAACAGACGCCCAGTCCGTTACTCGCTTAGGAGTTACGCTTACTTCTGCCTCCTCTTCGATTACAACATCCTTTAGTTGTTTTTCATCAAATTCTTGTTCCCCCCAAATCCATTCAAGCGGCAAGATAAACTCATTTTTCGGTGAAAATAAGGGGGAAAGGACTCTTTCTATTGTCTCGAAACGCTGAACTCCTTTCTTCAGTATCATATTTTCATAAATATGTTCGCGAAAGGATACCAGGCTGGTTTCCCAAAACAATGAAGGGTTTTCTGCCTTTAATTTCATCTCATAGGAGATATTTTGAATGACTAGTTTGGCAAAACGATCATGCAACTGCCTTGTATGACCAATTTTTTCTTGGAGAAGAATCAATTCTTTCTGAATAAAATCATCCTCTTCATTTCTACGTCTCGTCTTTTCTATCATCCTAGTAATGGTCCGGAAGTGATTTTTTTCTTCGTCAAATTGCTTTTCAATTTCAACACGGTTGTCGGCCCTTTGCCATTCTTGTTCAATCAATAAGATTTTGGGATTATTAATCATTTCCTTTTGGAATGTGAATTCTTTTGCCATTAAGCGGTTTACGCGTGAAATGAGGTGATCGAGGTTACGAGTAGCTTTTCTAAAATTACCGTTTTTAATCAGCTGCATACTATAGAGTTGCTCTATCGTTATGGAGAATTCTTCCGCCATTTCCCTGCTCATAAAAATCATTTCTTGAGAAACATCTGTGAGTTTATAAACAATGGATCCGCCTAGCTCTAAATTCGTATATATTTCATCCATCGTGACATATCGAAATGTTTGTGTTTCCCAGGATTGTCTTATTTCATCGTAATATAAGGCCTCAAACGGTTTACTATACTCTTCTTTTCCCTGATATAAAAGTCCGCTTGTAATCCGTTCAATTTGTTTATCCTCTGCTAAAAGCTTCATCTGCTTAATGGAATCCTCTACTATATACTTAATATCTGATTTCCGCCGATGATCATCATCATTCAATTCTCGATAAAAAATGGTAAGGAGCACTTGCATAAGAATTGTCTGGATATGAGGCTTCAATTCTCCTACTTCCATTCCCCTACCAAGCTCGAACAGTGGATTTAATCGTTGCAAACGCTTGCCGAAACCTTCCCATGATTCGTTCACATCCATCTCCTCCATGTTTCTATGTTTAAGACTTCTTGTGGAATCCGCTTATTTTCTTTCCATAATTGCATAAGTAGTTCTTGATCATCTTCTGTAAACCATTGAAAAAATTGATCTCGGTATTTGAGGTTTTGGGTTTGACCGATTTTCTGGTCATTCCTTTTCTCTATACATTCTAGCATTTTGCGATAAATTTTTAAGGCAGGCTGAATACAGCAATCCGGGTATTTTTCAATAAGCCGAATGAGGATCCCGTATCCTGCGGCATCAAGATCTCCTGCGTAATAGAAAAGATAGGATTTTGGCGGAAACATTCGAAAGAAAAAGGAAAAGCTCCGTTCAATTTTGGTCCCTTCCCCATAAATAATAAGTTCAGGTGCATAATCGAGTTGATTCGCTTCCAATAATTTAATGGAAGTATGAAAGAAAGATAGATTTTCGACGATTAGTACCCGCTGAATATCTTTCATTTCTTTCCCTTGTTTCATCCAAAATACAAAGGGCTCCCCATAGTTCACCATTTTAAGTTGGTCTTCTGATATTCCAAGTCTAGATAAAAAGCCTTTTCCATCAGGAAAGCTATCACTATCAATTAAGAATTTTTCATGACCAAAAAGCTCTAGGCTTCTTTCTTCTAATGACACGATTTCCCGTTCCGAACTGGATTTTAGAAAAGTATATACGTTCTGGATTCGATGCCATTCGTCTTTCGTCTGCCACTCGGGATGACGTTCATAATAGGAAAAATCAAACCGATCACTTAATTTCATCATCTCGAGCCGATCCCATTTGTCTGCCTGAACTTTTATATTTACCCAGTAATACAAGGCAAGCGCTGGTGTTTTACCATTGTATTGATTATTTTGAATAGGGATTAGCTGACCTTCCGCCTGCAATGTTTCGATTGCGCGATAAAACAACGAATAACCGTCCATTTCAAAATAATCATCCATTAGCTTGCGCAACTGAATTTCTAAATCGTTAATATTTATTTTCTTTTTCTGTTTAGGGTGTTGAATATCTCCAATAAAACCTCTCACCCTTGTTTCAATAACATCGATTGGACTCACCTACTTAAATCTCCCTAGTGTCATGCATTGACCACTAATACTATTTCTAGATACCTTTTATTATAAACTAGTTGCATTTTTGTTGGTAAATGAATTTTTCTTAAAAGAATAGCAGATTGCAAATAACCAATACACTGGACACAGGAACCGCCTTGAATTTTCTTGTTTAACTTTAATATTTCATGATACTCACACCAATTTCATAAATCTGCTTAGGAAAGTCCGGAAACAAAAGTTAGAAATTACACATAAATAAAAAAAACCGCATAAGTGAAAAAATTCACCGTGCGGTAAGTAATGATTATAGTGATCGGAACTGCTTGGGAATCGTACCTGCCAGACCACACTCGGTGGTCTCAATATTAATTGCTTATTCCACAATCGTTGCGAAAACAGTGGATTTTAAAAATCAAACTCATCGTCATGGCGATATCGGCGGTATTTTGCAGCATGACAGGAATCGCAAATCGGAAAAGCATGATCCCAAGGCAATTTTTTTCCACAGTTCTTACACTTTTTCACAAATTTCTTGATATCGGTTTTTAACCGTTCTTGTACCTGGTCACTGACCTCTTCGCGCAGACGTTCCCAGTATATCGCTTCCGTTTTCTCACCTAAACGGTACAAAAACAATAGGTGGAGACCGACTGCCTTATAGGAAAGTTCAAGCTCCTCAAGGCTGCGGTCTTTTACGATAGGCTCAGGAAGTTCTCTCCCGTCGATAATCGCATACATCGTTTGCTCCCATTGCTTTGTTAGCACCGGTTCA
This sequence comes from Neobacillus sp. GCM10027624, assembly GCF_042675345.1. Lineage (NCBI taxonomy): Bacteria > Bacillati > Bacillota > Bacilli > Caryophanales > Bacillaceae > Neobacillus > Neobacillus sp. GCM10027624. Next base: position 98,160 of record NZ_JBHTHD010000005.1, on the reverse strand, counting down.
TTTTTAGAAAAAGGTAAATGCAGAAATCCGTAGAGATCCATTAACGGAAGTCTTGCTTCAATATCGGTCCCGGCAATCAACTGATAAAGTGACCGCTCCTCAGATAAAGATGCCTTCTTCGTTCCCTTTGGGCTTTCAAATTTTCCCCATAGCTCAAAGAAAGTCCCGAGATCGCGGTAATAGCGCTGGAATCGTTCAAACACGGAATTGGTCGGTGCAATCGCGAAGGTATGAACCGGTTCATCCTCCTGCATTAACAGTCGGCGCATCGTTTTGATATCATTTGTAAAAGCAACCTTTCCAACATCATAAATCCCTTTTCTGCCGGCCCGTCCGGCAATTTGCTTCACTTCCTGTGAAGTAAGGAGCCTTCTTCTGGTTCCATCAAATTTTTCATTTTCCAAAAAGACAATTCTTCGGATGGGCAGGTTTAATCCCATCCCAATCGCATCTGTTGCGACAATGACCTTTGTTTTTCCATCATTAAATTGCTCAATTTGCTTTTTCCTTGTTTCCGGCGGCATGCTGCCGTATATCATGCTGACTTTATGTCCGTCATTTTGCAGCCTTGATGCTGTTTCGAGCACACGTCGTCTTGAAAAACAAATGAGCGCATCCCCTTTTTTAATGTGCTTGATATGAAATTCCTTTGATTCCACTTCGAGTGGGGTGTCACGGCTGTACTCATGGATCTCAATATCGGAATCACCTAAAAGCTCAAGCAGCATCGTTTTTGAATTTCGGCTGCCGATAATATGCACTTCTCGGGCATTCGCTTTCGTAATCGCCTTATACCAAGAAAATCCCCGGTCCTTATCCGTGATCATTTGTGCCTCATCAATAACCACCACATCATAAGATTCTTTTTCATGGAACATTTCAACTGTACAGGAGATATGTTTGGCACCAGGAACGATTTTTTCCTCTTCACCCGTTTTTAAGGAACAGGGTGTTCCTTCGGCATTTAATTTATCATAGACTTCAAGCGCCAAAAGGCGGAGCGGCGCTAAATAGATACCGCTGTCTGCTACCTTCATCTGCTCAAGGGCATGGTGCGTTTTCCCCGTATTGGTTTCTCCTATGTGGAGAATATAGCGAATTTGCCTGCCTAGAGATGGATTGTATTCCTGGCCGAAAATATCCTCCATCATTCGGGCCTCTTCTTCTCTTTTTCGTTGTAATTCCGCTTCCTCTTCCGCTCTTTTTCGTTCTCGTTCCGCAAAATCTATTTCAAAAATTTCTCGGTGAACCTCTAAATCAAATGGAAGATCTACAAGTTTTAAGAGGTCCGAAACATATTCGTCTTGGATATCCTGGGTAAAATATTCCTCTACCTCATATATAAGATTTTCAATACAATTTTTCACAAAAGAAGTGGTCAGATTTTCGTTAAAGATAGCCTGAAATTGTTGATGGATTTTTTCCGGTAGTTGTTCTAATACCTTTTGCGGCAAGAGTTCAGAAACATAGTCAGAAATTAAGCCTTCATATACGAAAAAATAGGTTTCGTATTCGTAAAAGCTTCTGCCCCAATGTAGCGTTTTATGGACGTCGCCGGTTAGTTCCTCAAAAAATGTTGCCAGCGTGGTATATGCATTCGGATCAAAATTCCCTTGGTTGACTAGTTTTTCTTCAAGAGCAAAGGTATCAACGGATTGGAATTTAGGGTTGTTTTCGAAATCTGCTTCTAATTGAACTGCAACAAATCTTCGGATATAAAGGTAGAAATTTTGATAATTTTCCTCGATAAACTCTGCCGCAAAAGAATCGATTTCATTTTGCAGCAGCTGTTTTTCAGCCTGCCGTTTGTTTTCTTCTTCCCGTTTTAAAAAGTCGGACTTTGCTTGATGATACCGTTTTGACCATTTTTCTTCTTCACCTTCAAAGGTTTCCTGCAGCCATTCCAAGGCATCAAACGGCTGATATGTCCGCATTTCATCTCGAAACAGTTTGTTGATTAATTTCCGGTCGATGCCTTCCACAACAAATCCTTTTTCTTTTAAAAATGCCTTCTTTTCATTCCTTGGAACGTCATTGGTGGATTTATTCAGCCAAACATTAATCCAGATTTGTTCGGTATACTGACTTCGATCGGTGAGGTATTGTTCAAAGGTTGGGATCGTTTCTTTCGTTTGCAAATAATGATCAATGTCTTCATATAGCTTTTTTTTCGTATGTTCGACCGCCTGAGGATAAATGACAGTTAATTTACTCATATCGCTAGTCTCCTCTTAAAAATTTGCATCTTTTCTGATTTCTTTTTTTCTTATTATTATGTATAATGGGGTCATAGAGATCGTATAGTAAAAAAGACCGAGCATGACGAAGAACTACTCGGTCAATGCAATAGACGGTTCCCCATGGGGAGTCGGCATATTGGAAGAGATAATCCACCGTTTATGCTTGTCGGCTCAAGGGTGGATTATTTTTTTTTGTTAAATGACAGCACGGTGACAATGAGACCTGCAAATGAAATTGCCAGCGTCAAAGCTTCATAAACTGTCAAACGGCATCACCCCCTTTCGATAGGAGTGATCCGACCACCCTTGAGAGATCCTATTCTATTGCATTTCTAATTATAGCATAAATTTCCACATCGAACAAGCGTTCCCTTAAATATTATGTTGGATGCAATATTGGTCAACTAAATCCCCGATTTGGTCCAGTTCCGGGAATTTTCCTGAAAACTGAAATTTAATTTCCTCGATGAAATGTTCGTGATTATATACATGGATAGCTCCATTTTGCGCGATAACGCTATATTCCGGTACAAATCGGTAACCGCTTCTTTCGATAGCCCCCATCATCATGCTCCTTTTTCCTTGTTTTGGTTAGTATTTGCAGATATTGGGGGAATCATCCTTGATTTGTGAATACTGTGGAGTGCGTTTTAACCTTTAGGCCGCTTCTTTCCGCTTTAGGGGTAATGGAATTTGTTGTCTTTTCCTCTTTTATAGAAAAATCCGCTCTGATGGGCAATGGAACTCCTTTGCTTTTCCCCTTTTATAGAAAAATCCGCTCTGACGGGTAATGAAACTCCTTTGCTTTTCCCCTTTTATAGAAAAATCCGCTCTGACGGGTAATGAAACTCCTTTGCTTTTCCCTTTTTATAGAAAAATCTGCTCAACCGGGCAATGAAACTCCTTTGCTTTTCCCTTTTTATAGAAAAATCCGCTCAACCGGGTAATCCAACTCCCTTCCTTTTCCCCTTTTATAGAAAAATCCGCTCTGGCGGGTAATGAAACTCCCTTCCTTTTCCCCTTTTATAGAAAAATCCGCTCAATCGGGTAATCCAACTCCTTTGCTTTTCCCTTTTTATAGAAAAATCCGCTCAACCGGGTAATCCAACTCCCTTCCTTTTCCCCTTTTATAGAAAAATCCGCTCAATCGGGTAATCCAACTCCTTTGCTTTTCCCTTTTTATAGAAAAATCCGCTGAACCGGGCAATGAACCCCCTTCGCTTTTCCCTTTTTACAGAAAAATCCGCTCTGGCGGGCAATGAAACCCCTTTGCTTTTCCCTTTTTATAGAAAAATCCGCTCTATCGGGTAATGCAACTCCTTTGCTTTTCCCTTTTTATAGAAAAATCTGCTCAACCGGGTAATGCAACTCCCTTGCTTTTACCCTTTTACCTAAAACCCAATGCCCCCCCCAAAAATCAAAAGAACGGCCCCCTAAAAAAGAAGCCGCCCCTAAACCACACAAACCTTATGCTGTTGTATAAACCTCTTCTTTATTTTCATGACGAATCGTCGCTTGTGCTGCTGCCAGACGAGCCAGCGGCACACGGTATGGTGAACAGCTGACATAATCCAAGCCGGTTCTATAGCAGAAATCAATCGAGCTCTTTTCACCGCCATGCTCCCCGCAAATACCTGTTTTTAAAGCAGGCTTCGTTCCACGGCCAAGCTTCACGCCCATCTCAACTAACTTCCCTACACCATTCTGATCAAGTACAGCAAAAGGATTATCCGGAAGTACCTTATGCTCGATATACGCCTGCAAGAACTTTCCTTCCGCATCATCACGGCTGTAACCGAAAGTCGTTTGCGTTAAATCATTTGTTCCAAACGAGAAGAAATCAGCTTCCTCTGCAATCTCATCCGCTGTTAACGCAGCACGCGGGATCTCAATCATCGTCCCAACTGTATAATCAAACTGTTTACCAGTTTCCTCTTGAATTCGAGCCCCAGCATCAACCACCAATTGACGCATTTCTTTCAATTCATTCACATGTCCGACAAGCGGAATCATGATTTCAGGCTTAACTTCCATTCCCTTGTCAGCAAGCTTTGCAGCAGCATAGAAAATCGCTTTGGCCTGCATATCGTAAATTTCCGGGAAGATCATACCTAAACGGCAGCCGCGGTGGCCGAGCATTGGGTTGAATTCATCCAATTGGCGAACCTTTTTAAGCAATACTTCTTTTGCCTTTAATTCTGCAGAGCCCGGATTTAAAATTTGCAGCTTTGTTACTTCGACTAAAAGCTCCTCTTTATCCGGTAAAAATTCATGTAGTGGCGGGTCAAGTAAACGAATCGTAACCGGATGCCCTTGCATCGCTTCAAAAATACCTTCAAAATCGCCCTGCTGCATTGGCAATAATTCGTCGAGTGCTTCCATACGCTCAGCATAGTTTTCTGCTAATATCATTTTTTGTACAATCGGAATTCGCTTCAAGTCCATAAACATGTGCTCAGTACGGCACAAACCGATTCCGCCAGCACCGAAATCGAACGCTTTCCGAGCATCCTCCGGATTATCCGCATTTGCACGTACACCAATCTTGCGCTCTTGGTCCGCCCATGCTAACAATAATTGGAACTCATCCGATAATTCAGGGTCAATCATTGGAATTTCACCCAACATGATTTCACCAGTTGAACCATCAATCGTAATTGTTTCGCGATATTTTACAACTGTTTCACCAACCGTAAATTGCTTCGCTTTCAAATCAATTTTCAATGGCTCACAACCGCAGATACAAGCTTTTCCCATCCCTCTTGCAACAACAGCAGCATGGCTTGTCATTCCGCCGCGGCTTGTTAAAATAGCCTGTGACGCAACAATGCCGTGGATGTCATCTGGCGTCGTTTCCGGACGAACCAGAATTACCTTTTTACCCTCATTGCCTAGTTGTTCTGCTTCATCTGCATCAAAGACAACCTGGCCAGTTGCAGCACCTGGTGATGCCGGTAAGCCTTTCGCTAACAATGTACGCTGGTATTTATCATCAATGCGGCGGTGCAGCAATTGATTTAGTTGATCTGGGTCAACGCGAAGGAGAGCGGTCTTTTTATCAATAATACCTTCTGCCACCATTTCAACGGCAATGCGGATGGCTGCTTGTGCAGTCCGTTTTCCATTACGAGTTTGCAAGATAAATAGTTTTCCGCGCTCAACAGTAAATTCAATATCCTGCATTTCCTGATAATGCTGTTCTAAGCGTTTGCACGTTTCTGTAAACTGCTGGTAAACTTCCGGCATTTCATCCTTTAGCGTCGCAATTGGCTGTGGTGTACGAATTCCTGCCACAACATCTTCGCCTTGTGCATTAATCAGGTATTCACCGTAAAGGACATGCTCACCGGTTGAAGGATTACGTGTGAACGCAACACCTGTACCTGAGTCATTTCCCATATTACCGAACACCATGCTTTGAATATTTACTGCCGTTCCTAAATGATCCGGGATTTTGTTTAAGCGGCGGTACACAATCGCACGTTGATTATTCCAGGAATCGAACACGGCATTAATAGCCAAGAATAGCTGATCTTTTGGATCCTGCGGAAACTCTTTTCTTGTATGCTTTTTGACGATTGACTTATAACCGACAATCACTTCCTGCCAATCTTCAGCACTCATTTCAGGATCAGAGGTATAGCCTTTATGCTCACGAACTTCTTCTAAAAATTGTTCGAAATAATACGTATCGATGTCTAACACAACATTGCTGAACATTTGAATAAAACGGCGGTAGGAATCATAAGCAAACCGAGGGTTGTTCGTTAACTTTGCCATTCCCACAACGGTTTCATCATTCATACCAAGGTTTAAAACCGTATCCATCATTCCCGGCATCGAAAAAACAGAACCGGAACGCACAGAAACAAGTAATGGATTTTGCGCATCTCCCAATTTTTTCCCCATTTTTTCTTCCAAACGGCTGAGTGCTTCTAATGCCTGCGCCTCTACTAAAACAGGAATTTTTTTGCCAGAATCATAGTATGCGTTACATGCCTGTGTAGAAATCGTAAATCCATAAGGTACAGGAAGGCCAATCCGCGTCATTTCCGCTAGGTTTGCACCTTTACCTCCAAGCAATTCTTTCATTTCGCCATTTCCCTCATGAAAAAGGTATACGTATTTTTCCATTGATTAAAAGCTCCTCTCTTTTTTTAAAATATCTAAAATGAGACCGGCTGTTTCCTCTACTGCTTTATTGGAAACATCAATAATCGGGCAGCCAACACGTTTCATAATTTTTTCCGCATGCTCTAGTTCGTCCAATATTCGTTCAAAGCTCGCATAGCTGGCCTTCGAACCAAGTCCTAGTGCTTTCAAGCGTTCTTTTCGGATTTCATTTAATTTATTCGGAGAAATAATTAAACCAATACAATTACGGCGTGGTATGTCGAATAATTCGTCTGGCGGCGGAACCTCTGGAACCAATGGAACATTCGCTACTTTAAAGCGTTTATGAGCTAAATACATAGAAAGTGGTGTCTTGGATGTTCTTGATACGCCTATTAGCACGATATCTGCCTTGGTAATTCCCCGAGGATCACGTCCATCATCATATTTAACCGCAAACTCGATGGCCTCAATTTTTCGGAAATACTCCTCGTCCAATTTTCTCATCATACCAGGCTGGTGATGCGGCGTTTTATTAAATCTTGTGGCAAAGGCATTCATTAAGGGGTTTAATAAATCAACAGCATGAATCCCCTCTTCTGCAGCCCGCTGATCCAAATAATCCTTTAAGGTTGGAACAACAATGGTATAAGCGATAATCGACTGGCCCTCTTTTGCCAATAAAATTACATCTTCAATATCTTCAAAATCCTCCACATAGGAATTGCGGCGGATTTCAACATGGCCCCCATTAAATTGAGTTGCCACCGCTTTTACCACAAGCTCAGCCGTTTCCCCAACTGAGTCTGATACAACATAGACCACTTCTTTTTGATCCAAAATTACTGCCACTCTCCTCAACCAAGTTTTTGATCCATTATTTCAAGGTATGCACGTGTAATCGTTGTCTTCGTAATCCGACCAACAAGTAAATATGTATGGTCTTCCACTTCCTTCACAACGGGTAGGGAATCAATATGATTATTAATCATCTTTTTTGCTGCTTCGAGCAAGGTTTCTTCTGGGCGAATGGTAACGATGTTCGGCATCCGTGTCATGATAACACTAACAGGGAGCTCATTGAGGTTTTGATTACCGATTGCGGTTCGAAGCAAATCCTTCCGGGAAATGACCCCTGCTAGGTTTCCTTCCTCATCAACCGCATAAAGTGTGCCGACATCCTCTAAAAAAAGCTGAACAATTGCGTCATAAACTGAGGTGGATTTTTCTACAACAATTGGGTGGGCTTTAAAATCACTTACTTGTTGATGTAAGAACTTTTCTGCATGCTGTTTTACTTCTAATTCATGATTATAAAAATATCCAACCCGGGGTCTTGCATCCAAATTTCCGGACATCGTTAGAATAGCTAGATCTGGCCTAAGTGCTGCCCTTGTTAACGATAGTTTCTCGGCAATTTCCTTCCCGGTAATCGGTCCGCTTGTTTTTACAATTTGCAAGATTTCATCCTGCCGTTTTGTTAGTTTAATAACTTCCGCCCTCCTCTCAAAAAAATAGGTCCTAATCTGACGGAATTTTTTAAATGTGTTATACTTATTTACATATAGTATATTACATTTGGCCAAAATGCGAAACATTTATTTCTACTATTTTTCGACAATTATTAAAAAACCCCATCTAACTAAGATGGAGTAGGGGTATTACTTTTGACAAACAGGACAGAAAAAGGATTTTCGTGATGCAATGGTTGTTTTTTTGATCGGTGTTTGACAGCGAAAGCAAGGCTGTTTTTCACGATCATAAACCTTGCAAAACTGGTTATAGCTACCTGTCTTTGTATCTCCAATAAAAAATGGATTTTCTAAATATCCCCCATGATTTAGGGCATCGGTCAGCACATTTTTCATGGAATGAAACAATTGGCTTTTCTCTTCTTCCTGTATCTCTTGGATATCCCTTGTTGGCAATATTCCAGAATGATAGCAGATTTCATCTGAATAGCAATTCCCAATCCCAGCAATAAAACCTTGGTCAAGCAGCTTCGCCTTAATTTTTCCACGCTTATGGTCCATTAATTTCAAAAGTGCTTCTAAAGTAAAGCTGCTTTCCAGTGGTTCTGGACCTAAATCAGATAACTCTTGCTGCACGGCTTTCTCACTGTATAGATGTAGGTAGCCAAGCCGCAATCCGATGAAATATAAATGCTGATTCCCAAAGGATAGGCGAATTTGAATCGTCCGTTTCGGTTTTTCCTCCTCCGTCCCGAAGAACATCCAGCCACCGAGCATTAAATGCAATAACAGGACTTGTCCATTTTGAAGATGGAAAAGCAAATGCTTGGCTCTCCGGTCAACTGTCCTAATCTTTTGGTGAAGGACACTGTTTATAAAAAGCTCCGGCTTTACATTAATTGATTTTTCACGGTTAATTTGCACATCTGTAATGACGTGATCAGCAATCCGTTGATTTAATAATCTTCGGTAATTCTCCATTTCGGGAAGTTCAGGCATCTTGATTCCCTCCAATATTTCTCCTTTACCGAATATCTTTTCCTAAAATCCTAAAAAAATAAACGCAAAAAAACCGGACATCCCATTGATCCGGTTTTCTTCATTTTATAAATGCTCTTCTTCAAATGAACATTCTTTAAGCGGGATTACCTTCGTTTTATGGACGATTTTATATCCAAGCCAAACAATTAAAAAGATTGGTAATCCAATATAGGATACGGCTGCACCGTACCAATCAATTTTATCGGCCGTAAATGCTTGATAGTTTTGACCAAGAATAATCACGATACACATTGCCAGTGCAAGTAGCGGACCTAGTGGGAACCACTTTGCTCTGTATTTAAGTTGATTCAAGTCTCTTCCTTGTGCATTATAGGCTTTTCTAAATCGATAGTGGCTTATCGCAATTCCTAACCAAGCAATAAAACCGGTTAATCCTGAAGCATTTAATAACCAAGTATATACTTGATCGCCAAAGATCGATGTTAAAAAGGCCAAAGCCCCGATAATCGTCGTTAAAACAAGGGCATTCATTGGAATACCGCGCTTGTTTACATTTTGCAAAAATTTAGGTGCCTGGCCATCCTTTGCCATTGACCAAAGCATCCGTGTCGCTGCATATAATCCTGAAGATCCGCAGGATAAAACGGACGTTAAAATAACAGCATTCATGACAGAAGCGGTAAAGGCAATCCCTGCTTTTTCAAATACGAGGGTAAACGGACTCACCGCAATACTATCAACGTCTCCGCCTAATAGCTGAGGGCTTGTAAATGGAATGACTAGACCAATAACAGCAATGGCACCAATATAGAATAAAAGAATACGCCAAAAAACTTGTCGAATAGCTTTTGGTACGTTTTTACCAGGATTTTCACTTTCCCCAGCAGCAATCCCGACTAATTCCGTTCCTTGGAATGAGAACCCGGCGATGAAGAAGATACTTAATATTGACATAAATCCGCCGTGTACCGGAGCATCTCCAATCGTAAAGTTCTTAAAGCCGAGAGATTGACCGCCAAAAATACCAAAAATCGTCAGAATGCCCACGCCAATAAAAACAATAATGGTAATAACTTTAATTAATGCAAACCAATATTCTGACTCACCGTAACTTTTAACAGATAAGGCATTTAATAAAAACATAAGACCTAAAAATAGTACGCTCCACACGATGCTAGGAACATCCGGAAGCCAAAATTTCATAATAATAGCCGATGCCGCAATTTCAACTGCCACGGTTACTGCCCAGTTAAACCAATAATTCCACCCTAATGCAAATCCAAGTGCTGGATCTACGAACCGGCCGGCATAGGTTGCGAAGGATCCGGAAACCGGCATATGGGTAGCCATTTCCCCAAGGCTTGTCATTAAAAAATATACCATAATTCCAATTAATCCATATGCCACCAGCGCACCACCCGGTCCAGCCGTATGGATAGAGGCTCCCGTCGCTAAAAAGAGACCTGTTCCGATCGATCCGCCAATCGCAATCATCGTCATATGACGCGCCTTTAAATTACGTTTAATTGTGATTTCTTCACTATTATGAATTTCCTCTTTTACCTCTTTAACAACTGCCATCCACGTCCCGCCTTTACTATTGAAATATAAGTTTAATATTTTTCACCTTTTCCCCCTTTATTTTTCCTTTTTTGATCCCTTCCTTTCAATTCTTTTTAATTGTTTAGGTTATAAAAAAAACCAGACAAGACATCTATCTTCAATAAAGAGGTTCGACTTACGAATATTCCTTACGAAGTGCCCAATGTCTGTCTGATTTTAGTTAATATTATGTGTATAGGGACAACTCTTTTTGACATTATGTAATCGCTTTCTTAATTAGCGACAGTATAACGAAATCCCACTGTCCTCATTCATTATTATATGGACTGAAAAATATCATGTCAAGACAACTATTATTAATTTTCAAAAAAATAAATATATTAAAAATACTATTTGACTATAAACCATTTAGTAAAATCTTTTTAAGGGTTAAGATCCCATTTTCCATTTCCTCAAAACTTGCATAAGAATAAGACAGGCGAATCGATGAACGGTGGTCATGATAAATAAATCCCGGGTTGATTAACACATTTCTGTTTACACATTGCTTAAATAGTTTTTGCATATTGACCTTTTTCTTAAAAAGAACCCAAATAAATAATCCTCCTGATGGTTTGGTCCAGGTAGCAACTTCACTAAAATGAAGAGTAAGTAATTGCAGGAGGTAATCTCTTTTCTCTCTAAGGATGGTTCTAACTTTATTTAAATGATTTTCATACATTCCTGATGCAAGCAGCTCCTTAACCAGTAACTGAGACAAATAACTTGAACCATAATCGGTTTGCATCCTCACATCCCGAAGGCGTTTAATGACAGCCTCAGGACCCGCTAACCAGCCAATACGTAGACCAGGCGCAATCGTTTTTGAAAAACTGCCAATATATAAAACTTGTCCATTCTTATCTAATACTTTTATTGGAGCAGGAGCCGGCTCATCTATCCATAAATCTCTAAAAATATCATCTTCAATGATGGGCAGCTGATAATGCTGACATTTTTCTAGCAAGATTTTTCTTTGTTCCAACGACATACTAGTTGTTGTCGGATTGTGAAATGTAGGGTTGATAAACAGGGCAGAGGCGTTTCTAGTAAAAGTTTGTTGAAATAACTCTTCGATTCTTAGTCCATTCCCATCGACAGGGATTCTCTTGATTGTCATCTCTGAAGGAAATAAATTGACCGAATGTAAGTAAGAAGGGCTTTCTAAAAACACCGTTGACCCTCTTTTCAAGATCCCAACTGTTATTAATTTAAGTGCCTGCAAGGCGCCCGAGACAATTAAAATGCATTCCGGCTTAATCTTGATTCCACTTTTTAGGAGATGTCTACTAATCTCTTTTCTTAATCCCAAATCCCCTAACCCGTCACCGTACCCAAAATCCTGAATCTGGGTTGAGACTGTTCCCATTGCCTCGGCGATTTCTGAACGAGGAAACAAGTCAGATCCAAGCTCCCCTTTGCTTAGTTGGATTAAATCCTTTCTCGTCTCTAATTCATTAATCAGTTGCACCGTATGTACACTTGACGGCTGCAGGGACCATTTCGTTAAATCATTCCAGTCTGGAGGAGTAATTTCCGATTCAAGGGACCATTGATTATGAATGACATAAATACCGCTGCCGGTTTTTCCCTCCAATAAACCTTCAGACTTGACGATTTCGATAGCTGTTATGACCGTACTTCTGTTTACAGCAAATTTTTCAGCTATTTCGCGCTGGGTTGGGATCTTACTACCAATCACCCATTCACCCTGTTCAATTTTCTCCCGCATCCAGTGAACGATTTGCAGGTATCGAGGCTTTTTATTCATAAACATCATTCTTTCATATTTGTTGGTTTTTTTCTTATTTAATTTGTTGGCGATTTCGATTCTTTCCTATTTTATTATAATTTTACAACAATTTCTATTTTGTTTCGTTTTCTCTTATTGGTGGTTGGCGCTCTTCCATATATAAAAGAAATGAGGAAAAATCATGAATGGTAAACTTTTCGTTGCGTACAGTATGATTATTATCGCCTGGGGATCGGCCTTTCCGGGAATTAAGGCAGCGCTAGAATCGTATAGTCCGGAACATCTTGCCCTATTCAGGCTATTGATTGGCTCCATCAGCCTCATTATTTTTGCAGTGGTTAAAAAAATTAAACTACCAGATTTAAGGGATATCCCCTTCATCCTTTTACTTGGTTTTCTCGGCTTCATGACCTACCATACCGCGTTAAGTATTGGAGAAGAAACGGTGAGTGCCGGAATGGCTAGTTTGTTCGTATCAACTACACCTATAATCTCAGCTATTTTAGCAGTCGTTTTTTTAAAAGAAAAATTCCATAAAACAGGATGGATTGGCTCGCTTATCGCCTTTTTAGGTGTTGCGATTATTTCGTTCGGATCAGGAATTCCACAAACGGCTTATCTAAAAGGGGTTATCTTTATTTTGATTGCCGCCATAGGGGAGAGCTTTTATTTTATCTTTCAATTAAACTACTTAAAAAAATACGGTTTCATCCCTTTTACGATTTATACGATTCTTGCTGGTACGCTTTTCATGCTGATCTTTTTACCGGGTTTAGGAAATGAAATCGCTACAGCTTCTTATTCTTCTACTTTTTCGGTTATTTATTTGGGGCTGGTTCCAACTGTTCTTCCTTATTTGGCGATGGCCTATGTAACTGAAAATGCCGGTGCTCTGGCTGCAACAAGCTCGTTATATTTAACTCCTGTCGCTGCAATTGTGATCTCTTGGATTTTCTTAAATGAGGTTCCTACATGGATTTCGCTTGTCGGCGGGGTGATTACCTTAGTTGGGGTAAGTATATCCAGCATGAAGATCGATCAGGATGATGTAACTCTCGGATGTGCGACAAATACTCGTGGATGAGCGCTAAATACTCTCGTTTTCCGATCTAACTCTCGGATATGCGGCAAATACTCTCGCATGGGGACTGAATACTCTCGGATAACCTTTCAATACTCTCGATTTCCGATCTAACTCTCGGATATGCGGCGAATACTCGTGGATGGGGACTGAATACTCTCGGATAACCTTTCAATACTCTCGATTTCCAATCTAACTCTCGGATATGCGGCGAATACTCGTGGATGGGCGCTGAATACTCGCCGATAACCTTTCAATATTCTCGATTTCCGATCTAACTCTCATTTTTTCTGGCTAGCCGTAAACCTAGCCTTTTAAATATTCCGCGTTATCCCTCTGCCATTTTGCATATATTCCAAAGCCTCTAATACCACCCAAAAATAGATTTGGTCGGATTTTCCATATTAAGTACATAAAATTTATAGCCTGAATCCCCTAAAATATGATATACCAATATCATAGATGTTCAAAAAATATACATAAACACGGGGGAATCAAAAGACATGACGGTTCTACAAATTTTAAGTTTAATTGGAATCGATATTCTGTTATCGGGTGATAATGCGGTGGTTATCGCGTTAGCTGCTAGCAAAGTTCCAAATCATTTGAGAAATAGAGCCATTTTCGGCGGGACATTAATGGCGATTGTTTTAAGGATTATTGCAGCAACAGTTTTAATTCAGTTTCTCGAATTTCCATTCGTACAATTAGTGGGCGGTATAATCTTGTTGCGAATCAGCTACAATTTAATCGCACACAAAGAAGAAGACGACCCGAATATCAAACAATCTGATAAAGTTCTAGGAGCAATCAAAACGATTGCCATTGCTGATTTTGCAATGTCTATTGATAATGTTATTGCGTTATCAAGCGTTGCGGAAGGAATTCTACCGATTGCTATTGGAATTCTCATCTCCATTCCAATCATTATTTTTGGCAGCAAATTACTAATGAATTTAATGGAGAAATTTCCAATCATTGTTTATGCCGGTGCAGGATTATTAACCTTTGCTGCTGGTAAAATGATGGTTGAAGATAAAGGATTAGAAAAGTTCCACATCTTAATTCCAGAATCATTTCACTTAGTTGTTCCAATTGCTATGGCTATCATTTTGGTAGTAGCAGTATTTGTAAAGAACAACATGGCAAAAGAAGAAAAAGCTGCAGCGTAATGAGAAAAAGCACTGATAAAAATCGGTGCTTTTTCTACTTGTACATACTAAATTCTAAATTAATCTTACGAGGACATCTCTTCGTAAGCATCAAATAGCCCCTACCTTCTTATCTAATTCACCCCATTCAATTCGCAAGAAGGATATTTAATTTATTTTCAGAATAATTTTCAGTGCACACCTACCACAACACCGTAAAAATACATATGGTGTGGACCTTTTGAAAAAGGTGCTGATATGTAAAAATGTTAGCAAGGGGGTGAATGCAGTGTTTAACGATTTTAAGCTAACGGAAGGCCGTCCTGTATATATTCAACTGAAGGAATATTTAAAAAGAATGATCACCAACGGGCATTTACTTGAACACCAAAAGCTTCCATCCACACGTGAACTTAGCACGTTATTATCCATCAGCCGAAACACCGTTCTAACTGCATATGCGGATTTGGAACAAGAAGGCATGATCTATGCGGTAAAAGGAAAAGGCAACTTCGTAAGTCATGTTGAGACCTTCAAATCTCCATCCATCCAGTTGAATTGGGCTGAAAAAATCAATGAGCAATCCTTTTTGGCAGAAGAAATGGATCTCATGAAGCATGGAGTCCGCTGGAATAAGGAAATGATTTCCTTTACTAGTATCGCACCTGATGAAAAGCTTTTTGATGTAGAAAATTTTAAAAGAGCTTTTTTAAATCGGATGTCCATTGAGGGAGACATTGTTCTGAACTATGGATATGCAAAGGGCTATAAACCACTGATCGAATACCTGCTTCACTACATGGAGATAAAAGGGGTAGACATTCAAAATAAGGATGTTTTAATTACCAATGGCTTCACAGAAGCTCTGGATCTCCTTTTATCTTCTTTAAATAAAAAGAACGGCCGTGTTATTTGTGAAAATCCTACCCATCATTCTGCCCTTAAGCTCTTTCGACTACATGGCTTTGAAATCGATGGAATTGAAATGGAGGATGACGGTGTCAATATAAGTAATTTAGAAACATCCTTATCAAAAAAGGAATATGATTTTGCCTACTTCATTCCGTCTTATCATAATCCAACTGGAATCGTAACGTCCTCTGAAAAAAGGAAGGAAATCATGGAGTTATTTTCCGCCTATCAGCTTCCGATCGTTGAAGATGGATTTAATGAAGAATTACGTTACTCAGGTTCACATCTGGCACCGTTGGCTGCCTTCGCCGGACACGGCAATCATGTCATTTATATTAGCAGCTTCTCTAAAATTCTTTTTCCAGGCTTACGGGTTGGGTGGATTTTAGCAGACAAAGAGTTGATTTATTACTTGGAAAGTATGAAAAGAGCTCGAACAATTCATACGTCCACATTGGACCAAGCGGTGTTATATCAATATTTGAATGATGGCTACTTTGAGAAGTATATAAAAAAAGCTAAATCCGTTTATAAGAAAAAGTATGAATTAGCTGCTCATTATTGTAAGCAACTTATTCCTTATAAACGGTTAACGGGTGACGGTGGACTCCACCTTTTTATAGAACTAGAAAACAACATCGATTCACGGGAGCTTTTAGAAAAATGTTACCAAAAAGGAGTTGTTTTTTCTCCAGGCGATGTTTTTTACACGGACAGTAGTGGAAAGCATACGTTGCGATTAGGATTTTCCAGGCTGAAAGAAAGAGAAATTATTCAAGGAATTACAATCATAGGTGACACGATAAAAAATCATTATGGGGGTTAAAAAAAATGAGAGTTGGCGTCATTATGGGAGGGGTTTCTTCCGAGAAACAAGTTTCGCTCATGACAGGTGAAGAAATGATGGTGCATTTAGATAAAAATAAATATGAAATCGTACCAATCCAAATAGAACACAAAGAAGATTTAGTGGAAAAGGCGAAAAATCTTGACGTTGCGCTTCTGGCGTTGCATGGCAAGTACGGTGAGGACGGCACCATTCAAGGTACCCTTGAAACCCTTGGAGTCCCTTATACAGGGAGTAACGTCCTGTCTAGCAGCTTATGCATGGATAAGAATATCTCGAAAAAAATTATCCGTTATGAAGGAGTGCAAACACCGGATTGGATTCACCTAAAGAACATGGAAGAACTTAATATGGATGAACTAGAAAAGATGGGATACCCAGTAGTGGTGAAACCTAATTCAGGTGGTTCAAGTGTAGGAGTAAAACTTGTTTATGACCAAGACAAGGTAAAATCTGCAATAGCTGAGGTATTCAAGTGGGATACCGAAGTGGTGATTGAAAGATGTATAAACGGAGAGGAAATCACTTGTTCGATATTGGACGGAAATCTTTTACCGGTGATTTCCATTCGTCATATGGGAGAGTTTTTTGATTATACCTCCAAATATGATGATGTGGCTACCATTGAAGAGGTGGTCGAGCTCTCGCCTGAAACACAAACCCAAGTCGCATTTGCAGCAATGACTTGTTATAAAGCATTGAAGTGTAGTGTTTATGCCCGAATCGACATGATGATTCAAAACGGGATCCCTTATGTGTTGGAAGTTAATTCATTACCTGGGATGACGAAAAATAGCCTGCTGCCAAAGAGCGCAAAAGCAGCGGGGATTCCATATCCTAAGCTGCTTGACATGATCATTGAAAATTCACTTAAAGTGAGAGCAATGGAAGGGATTATAAACACTAACTAGAAATTCCATGGGGAGGATTCTCATGGTTTTTCCCTACGAAAAAAACCAAAGGAACAGTCCCTCTGGTCAGGCGTTATCAAGCGCTACTCTCGGTTGAGATGCCAAGATCGATCTCATTCTCGGATTAGCTATGTGGCGCCTCAAGTACTCTTATCTCTTCATAAAAAACCCTTCGTTTGAATAGAAACGAAGGGTGAGTCTGTAAAAATCTTATTACTTGCTTAGTGTAGACAAGAAAACCTTTTGTGCCGCTCTTACTCCTGCCCCAGGTTCAAATGAATAGGAAAAATCCTGTAACCCGGCTTCGATTAGGGAAACAGCTTCGAGGATGTCACTTGGGAAGCAATAGCCCATATGTCCAAATCTAAAAATTTTGCCTTGCAGATGGCCAAGCCCTCCGGCAAAATCAAGGTGATATTTCTTCTTTAAATGTCCTAAATATGCGGAAAGGTCTAATCCTTCTGGGGTTCGGATCGCCGTGATTGTTGGCGAGGCAAACTCATCACTGGTCAATAATCCAATTGAGAGAGCCTTCATGGCTTCACGGACCATATTTTTCATTACCTCATGTCGTTCGATGGTTTTCGAAAATCCGCCTTCCTCTTCAATTAAGTCACAAACAGCAGAAAGTCCCATAATTAAGGAAATCGCAGGCGTATTAGGTGTCATCCCCTTTGAAGCCCACTCCCGATAACTCAATAAATTTAAATAATACGCAGGTGTAGGATTCGCCTCAATCACTTTCCAAGCTTTTTCACTTACACTTAAAAGCGAAAGTCCTGGTGGAAGCATCATCGCTTTTTGTGAACCTGTTACGAGAATGTCGATGCCCCATTCGTCCATTTCAGCAGGAGCGCCGCCAATACAGCTCACTCCATCGACAATGAAGAGTGCATCTGAATGAGTGCGCACCACCTCGCCTAATTGGCCGATTGGGTTTAAAATTCCGGTAGAAGTTTCATTATAAGTAGCAAAAACGGCTTTAATGTTGGATAACGGTTTCAAAAATTCAATCAGATCTTCTTCCGTACAGGCCTCGCCCCAATTCTTTACAAGCTTATGTACATGAAATCCGTATTTCTCACAAATTGAAACGAAGTAATCACCGAAGGCGCCAACCGTGATAACGACTACTTCTTCTCCAGGAGAAACAGTATTGACCGCTGCGGCTTCTAACGCAGCTGTTCCCCCTGAGGGCAAAAGCAAAATATCTTGCTGTGTCCCGAAAATAGGCTTTACTCGATGTGTTGTTTCTTGATATAACTTAACAAATTCCTCTGTACGATGGCTAATCATATCCTGCGCCATGGCCAGTTCAACTTTTTTAGGAATTGGTGTCGGCCCTGGATGTCTTAATATATTTGGATACATACCTTTCCCTCCGATTTATAAAAATTATTCTTCAGCAAAACTCTTCCCATTTAAATAATAATCAGATTCTTTAAACGTACTAAAAGCAACTTCTACTTCCGGGATCTCGAGGGACTGAACCTGTTTCGTGATAATATTCGCAAATTCGTCTCGAATTTCCTGCCCTCTTTCAAACCATTTCACTTCAATAAATGGATATCCCGGCACCTCTCTTTCATCAAAAACAAAGGTAGATTGGACAACCTCGAGCGTAAAATTATCCGTCCCACAGGCACAAAGATCCGCTAATTCCTGAACGAGTGGTTTACTAATGTTTTTCACCTGCTCAACTGTTACTCCTCGAATAAATAAATGAGGCACTTCAAATCCCCTCCCGTATTATGTAATCTACTCCGATTATAATCGTTACCTAGCTTGTTTCCAATTATCTCGCCTTCCATCCTCGATTTCCATCACTTCAAAAACGGATTTCCAAGGGAGTTGTGCTTATAATTGCAAGGTTTACCCCCCTATAGCCGGAAAATTCAAAATTAATCCATTCAAAAAAGCGATTGAAGATTTTAACGAATTATATTAAAATTAATTCTTTGCTGGCATATTAATGTTATATCATAATCCGGAGGGAAATCATGAGCAAAACAGAAGAATTGAAACAGGAATTACAGGTCTTAACCAGTCGGCGTGAACGGATGCAGAAGAACCTTTATGAAGTGGAAAAACGCATTAATGAGATTGTTAATGAATTGAAAAAGCAATAAAAATCATCTTCACTAACGGAATTCACTCATATCAGGGGCTTTCCTTAAATAATTTGCTGCCATAACGGCAGCCTTCTTATTGCATTAGACCCTTGTTACTAATTAGAAATTCCGCAGAGAGAATTCCCTGGTTTTTGTCCAACGAAAAAAACCAGAGGAACCGTCACTCTGGTCACGGGTCCCCTGGTCACCTATTTAATTGTTTCACTTTCATAGACTTTTTTTCCCTGCTGACTTTGATGATTTCTCCGACAATCCCGATAGCAATTTCTTCTGATGTTTCTGAGCCAATTTTCAATCCGATTGGGGAATGGACCTGTTCCAACTGTTCTGGTGTAACCCCTTCACTTTTTAGTTTTTCAAATACATGGATGGCCCTTCGTTTACTGGCGACCATTCCAATATAGGCACAGGGAAATTGTAGTGCAGTTTTTAATGCAATATCATCACAGTCTTTTGTAAAAATCGCCACATAGGACTTTTCATTTAGATTTGCTGTGAGCAAAGCCTTTTCAATATCTTCATTTACAAAAAGGTTAGCCGCATGAGGAAAGCGTTCCCTTGTACAATACCCCACACGATCATCGACAATGCAATAGGGATATTCAAGGAATTCCGCAAGCTTTGCCACCGCGTAGCCTAAATGACCAGCTCCAACCAGAACGAGTTCAGGCCTGCTGGTATACACTTCAATAAAAACCCGTAACGTCCCGCCACAATCCATGTCAATCCCGTCTTTTGCGTATTTATTCAATTTATATTCAACGATATTCGATTGGCCATTTTGGATCGCCTTTACACTTTCTTCGATCACATAATGTTCAGCCAAGCCCCCTCCGACAGTCCCTTCAATCGTACCATCACGGTAAACAATCATTTTTCCTACATGTCTGGGAGTGGAACCCTTTGATTCTATAATCATTGCTAAAGCAAAGGTTTCATTTTGACGCGTCAACAAGGCTACTCTTTCCATCAGCAGCATGAAGATCTCCCCCCTTTTTAAGAAAGTGAATTCGTTTGATCGTGCTTCAGGCTAAGAAAATAACGTAAAAGATTTAACGCTACCGTTTTTCTATAAGCCGCAGTGGAGCGTTGATCGTCGATAGGCCGAATAATCTTTTCGAATGCTGCTACAATTGTTGCGATGTCTGCATTGGCCAATGGGATTGTTTTTCCGACCAACAGCTTCTCAATATCATGGGAACGAACCATCGTAGGTCCGACCGCCCCGAAGGCCAAGCGAATGTCATCGATTCGATCTTTGCTTATCTTGATATAGCCCGCAAACGATACTTTGGCAATGGCATCTGCGTTGCGGTTGCCGACTTTTTCAAAAACGACCTGAGAATCTTCTTCTAAAACAGATGGAAGAATAATCTCCGCTACGATTTCATTGTGTAAGCGTTGAATCCGGCGTGGACCTTGAATAAAATCACTGATCCTAGCGATACGGTCCCCATTTATGGATCGCAACAGAAGCTTTGCATTGTATACATATAATAACGGAAGCGTGTCACCAGCCGGAGAGGCGTTGCAAATATTACCACCTAATGTTCCTCGGTTTCGAATAGCCGGAGCAGCAATGGTTTGAATGGCTTTCTTTAATGGTCTGGGGATTAATGGATGTTCAAGTAATTCACTATAGGTACAGCAGGCCCCGATGTGGAGATCCTTTTGGTTTTGATATATCTGCTTTAATTCGGAAAGATGATCAATAAAAACAATCGGTTTCGGGATTTTCAGGGGTACTCCTCTTCCACTTTTATGAAGAACCATGACGTCTGTACCGCCGGCGATGATGGCACAGTCTTCCCGATTCAATTGGCTCAAGGTTTGGTCTAAACGCTCAAAACGGTACGCGGCTATTTTTTCTGCCATAAGCCGTCACCTTTCTTAGCTGCTAGGTTAATCGCATCTACAATCATATTGTAGCCGGTACATCGGCACAGATTTCCGGAAATTCCTTCACGAATTTCAGCCTCTGAAGGATGAGCATTTTTTGATAACAAAGCTGCACTTGCCATAATCATCCCCGGTATGCAATAGCCGCACTGCACGCCACCGGCATTAGAATAGCTTTCATCTAAAATCTTAAATTGTTCCGTTTCCATAATACCTTCAATCGTTTGAATATGAGCTCCAGCAATCGAGCCAATAGGAATAAGGCAGCTGTTTTGCAGGAGGTTATTCACAAAAACACAGCAGGCTCCGCACTCCCCTTCCCCACAGCCTTCCTTCGTTCCGATTAACCCAAACTCATCTCTTATTAAATCTAGTAATCTTACTGTAGGAGGGGCGTTCGTTTCTACGATTCTTCCATTTAGTGTGAATTTAATCATCCCTCTTCACCTTCTTTCAACAGAAGACTTTCCATAATGACTTCTGGTGTAATCGGAATTTGCTGAAAAGACGTTTGCAGTGCATCCTCGATCGCCGCTTGGACTGCTGGAGCGCCGCCGATTAAAGTTAATTCACCTGCACCCTTCGCCCCGTATGGACCATCAGCATAGGGGTTATCGAAGACCTTGCTTTCAATTGTCACAACGTCCAATGAAGTCGGCGGACCATAATCCGATATGCTTTTTTGCTGGATTCTGCCTTGTTTTGACGTCATCTTTTCAAGATAACCATACGCTAGCCCCTGAGCCAAACCGCCGTCAATTTGGCCTTTCATAATCAATTCATCGATGACCTTCCCAACTTCATAATTGCCGTATACTTTTGCTAACTTTACATTTCCTGTTATTGTATCCACTTCTACTTCTACGATATTGCTTCCCCATGAATAAGCCGGGTAGGCATCTCCAGTGAAGGTTGATTCGTTCCAAGGAATCATTTCACGGTGAACATAATGCTCGACTACTTCCTGTTCGACCCCTATTTGCCACTGATCCTTCAGTTTTTTTGCAGCCCGTTCCAGCAATTTTCCGACAATCATCGTCGTCCTAGAGGCAACGGTCGGACCGGAGTCGGGAACCTCTTTTGTATCGGGATTAGGGTACAAAACTCTCTCAAATGGGAGGTCGAGTTCTTTGGCAACAATTTTACTCAGCGTCGTATAAATTCCTTGTCCCATATCAGAATTCGAGATTTTTAGCATTACTTTGCCATCTTTTGATTTAACCAGTTTCACCGTTGCTTTAATATGATCCCGTTCGCCACTGCCTGTAAATCCACAGCCGTGGAGGAACAACGAGGATCCGATACCTTTTTTATAGCGCTGGCTTTGTTGATTAAAACGCTGAAACTCCTCCTTTTTCTTCTTATATTCAGATTTGGTTAGCAAATCCTCAATCATTTCTTCCATTAAGATTGGGTCGCGGAAATTTCCTTTAGTGATGGTGGGGTCTCCTTGTTTGACGAGGTATTTTCGTTTATATTCAAGTGGGTCGATGGTGGCTAGTTTACTAAGATGTCCCATATGACTTTCGATTCCAGCAAAGCTTTGTGGAGCTCCAAAGCCTCTGAAAGCTCCGTTGGGAACTGTATTGGTTTTTAAGACATATCCTTTTGCATGAAAATGAGGAATTTTATAAACACCGGCACTATTTATTAAGGCGCGCTGTAATACGACAGAGCTCAATCCCTCATTGGCGCCGCCATCAAGAAAAACATCCACACACATGCTCAAAATATTTCCTTCCTGATCAAGGGCCGTTCGATATTTGAGTTTGGCCGGATGCCTTTTCGTCGTCACAACCATATCCTCCGAACGGTCGAACACGAGCATTACCGATTTTTTAACTGCTTTTGCAGCAACTGCGACATGACAAGCCATCATCGAGGGAAAATCTTCTTTGCCACCAAAGCCACCGCCAGTAGGGCTTTGAACCACTCTGACTTCATCGTCACCACAGGCTAAAGCGTTTACCAACGCATTTTTTATATAATAAAGACATTGCATCGATCCCTGGACGACAATTTCATCCTCCTTATAAATTGCGAGCATTCCTTGTGGCTCAAGGTAGACATGCTCCTGATAACCTGTATCATATTCTTCTTCAATGATTTGATGGGCCCCCTGCTCGATCGTTGAAATAGTTTCTAAACTTTCCCCAAATTCATAGCAAGACATAATAACCCCGGATGTTGATTTTTGCTGGATCGCTTCGTCCAATGTATAAATAGCCTGATGTTCTTCAAATTCAACCTTTACTTCATCTAACAAACTATATAGGATATCCAGGTCTTTTCCAACGAGCATCAGAATCGGCTCACCAATATACTGGACCCATTCATTGGCAAAAATGGGCTGGTCTTCTTTGATAATTTTGACATAATTCGGTCCGGGGATCTGCTCTGCGCCCACCGCTTCATACCCTTCTGGAAGGGGTGGTAATTGAATGGATAAGATTTTTCCGTATGCAATGGGCGACCGGTACAAAACACCATATACCATATTTTCCATTTTCACATCGCTAATATAGGGTAACTGACCGGATACTTTACCTTTATGGTCCTTTTTGGGTACTGAAATGCTTATGTCTTTGAGATTCATGGCAGCAACACCCTTCGACTCGTTTTTTAAAAGGGACATAGAATGATAGAAACCTCTTCCTTCCGATTTTATAAATAAGAAACCTATTTTATGATTAATTTTTATGAAAATAAACGACAATAAAAATGCAGGTTCATTCGACCTGAAAGCAAATCGAATGAACCTGCATGGATAAAACGGAAAAAATAGCGAGGTATTTAGGCTTTAAAATAACTTAGGGCTTTTTGGTAATCTTCCTGTGTATCCACATCCATTAATACTCCGGGATCCTCTACATTGAGGTAATTCTTTTCGTAATGGTTGAGAACTTCTCGCAAATTATGATCTGGATGAGTTTCAAGAATTTTCTTTTTCACTTCGCTTGATAATTTGATGGGGTGACCACCTTTATAATGAAAGCTGGGAATGACCACGTCCCCTTTGGATTTCGCGATTAGCTGAATGGTCTCTTTTTTAACGAGCGGACAATCTCCAGGTGTTAGCAAGAAGGTTGTACCCTGTACTTCATTGCAGCCTGTTTGAATGGAACGAAACATCCCCTGGGTAAAGTTTTCATTATAAACAAACTTGATCTGAAAAGAATAGGCATTCTTACTTCTGATTTTTGCGATTTCCTCTTGGATGATTTCCGCTTGAAACCCGGCTACGATGATGACCCTGTTGCATATTCCTTCAAATTTAGAGATTGTTTGCTCCAAGACGGTCTTTTGCCCCAGTGGCAACGTCAGCTTAAATGCATTCGCTCGGCTGGAGTATCCAGCAGCTAGGATGATGGCTTCCATATTTGTCACCTTCTACCGATTAGTAATTTTACCCCTCTATCAGTCTTGTGACTTTATTCCCCAATTGTTTACTTTCTTTATTATATGGAATGACAAAGTTTGGCATGACTCTGGGAAATGAATGTAATATGGAAATAACACTTAATCACACTCTAAAATAAAAAACAGTGGGACACTAATGCCTTCACTGTTTTTAACTTTATTCAGATGGTGCTTTCATTAATTGGTTTGAACAATTGACTGATCTAATTTCACTAACCAATGTAGAACCTAATAGCAGTGTACCACCAAGCATTTGAACAATTGTCATTTGTTCTTGCAGGATAATGGCAGAAATCAATATAGCTACAAATGGATCCACATAACTTAGCATAGCTATACTCTGCCCCTTTAATCCTTCCATACCAGAGAAAAATAACCAAAAACCAATCCCTGTATTGATAATCCCTAAAATTAAAATAAAAGGAATGGAAGAGCTTGATACTTCAAAAATACCAAAGCCGGAAGTCAAGAAAACATATGGCATTAGAAGTAACGTGGTTATTCCAAGCTGAATGATGGTCAGCTCTAACTTTCCCATATCTTTAATAAATTTATTTAAAAGCAATAACGCAGCATAAAATGCAGCTGCGATTAATCCAAAGGAAAGTCCAAGCAGATCATCTGAGCTGGATGCTCTCACGCCTTCCCCTACAATCATTAACATCCCAATGATTGCTACACCAATACACATAATTTTCTTGATGGATAATTGTTCCCGAAGTACAAAGGGAGAAAGAATCATCACAAATACAGGTGCAAAGTAATATCCTAGCGTTGCATTGGCAATGGTCGTATGGTCATACGATTGATAAAGAAAAATCCAATTCCCTCCTAATGCAATACCTGAAAGAATCAAAAATAAAGCATTAGATTTAACTAAATTCCATGATATTTTTTTCTTCATCATGAAGAATATTAACATTAAAAATAAGCATCCTATGAAACTGCTTAGTAAAGCTCTTTCGCTCGAAGATAGATCAATGTTTCGAACAACTAAACCAATTGTACCGAAAATAATCATTGATAATATAAACTGAATTTTAGATTTCATCATCTACTCCAACGTAGATGAGACTTGTAGCTGTCTGGTTTTTTTGCATAATATCACCCATAAAATACATCGTCATACACCTTTTCCTTTCCTAACTTGAATAATTATTAGAAATAATTTATCATACTTACACACATTACAAAAACGAATGTTTATCATGATTTGTATGATAAAACCAGATGGGATGAGGAAAGAAATATGAATATCCAAAAATATATGGCATTTGTCAAAGCAGTAGAATTGGGTAGTTTTACAAAAGCTGCCGAAATATTGGACTATTCACAGTCCGGGATTAGCCGTATGATCAACGATTTAGAAAAGGAATGGGGGATTTTCCTTTTTGAAAGAGGACGTGCCGGTATCAATTTAACCTCGGATGGTTTAAAGTTACTCCCCCAATTAAAGCGAATTTGCAATGAGTATGAAATCTTAATGAAGCAGATCGGAGACTTACATGGTATGGAATCCGGGATGATTCGTATTGGGACATTTTCCAGTGTGGCATCTCATTGGCTCCCTAACATTATTAAAATTTTTAAGAAGGATTACCCAATGATAGATTTTGAATTTCTGCTTGGTGATTATACAGAAATTGAGAGTTGGATCCTAAATGGGCGTGTTGACTTTGGATTTTTGCGGCTACCGGCAAAAGCAGAACTTGAAACAATCTTTTTGGAACAAGACCGTTTGCTGGCAGTGATTCCACAAAATCATCCTCTTGCTAATTGCGATAGGTTTCCCATCAACGGCTTACTGGACAGTCCGTTTATGTTGTTGGAAAAGGGGGCAAAAGCAGAAATCTCTGAAATTTTTGAGAGACATCATATTTCACCGCATGTTAATTTTACAACATGGGATGACTATGCCATTATGTCTATGGTGGAAAATGGGCTTGGAATCAGTATATTGCCAGAATTGATATTACGGCGAATTCCACACAAAATTATAGCGAAAGAGCTTGAAGTTCCTGCTTTTAGAAATATTGGTGTTGCTATGAGAGAACAAAAAACACTTTCCCTTGCGTCCAAGAAATTTTTAGAATATTTATCATATAGGAACAGAGAGTGAATGAGTAATTACATGTTGTTAAACTCTCGAATCCATCGTTTAGCAGCAAATTGCTATAAAGAAGTTGCGGGGCATTATTTGGTTATATCATCTTTCTTGTAAACATCCGACACTATTTTCAAAAAAGCCTCCAACGCATGTGTTTTATAAGCATTTTTCTTCACAACGATGCCAATTTTCCATGGGATATATTGACTGCAGATTTCTTTTACACAAAGATTCTGTGCAATCATTTCAGTTAATGGGCTTGGAACAATAGCAACCCCTAGTCCATCACGAACTAATCCCATTAACAAATCCCATTGCGTTGTACTATATGCAATATTCGGTACGAACTGCTCTTTACGGCAACTATCAAGAACTACCTGACGCAAGGCGAATGTAGTATCAAACATGATCCAGTCATCCTGTTGTAGTTGTGCAAGTGAAATCTGCTTTTCATCTTTTAAAACATGACCTTTTGGCAAACAGGCAACAAACGGTGCTTCAAAAATAAGTTGTTCTTCTAGTTCCTTACTTCGTGCAGGTAACACTACAAAAGCTACATCCACTTCCCCTTTTTCAACGAGCTTTTCTACACTCAATCCCCCTTCTTCAACAATTTCAAGTGTGACCCCTTTATATTTTTTTGAGAAAGTTTTTGCCACTTGTGGAAAGAAAAATGTGCCAATAATTTGTGGCAGTCCGACTTTTAAATGCCCTTTTACATGTTCGCTCATATCTTCAAGCTGTATAGTTAACTCCTTCATTTGCTGAAGCATTATAATCGCTTTTTCATATACAAGTTCACCTTCATCGGTTAAACGGATAATTCGATTAGAACGCTCAAAGAGTGTTACGCCAAGCTTTTTTTCCAATCTTTGAATCGTTTTAGAAAGAGATGGCTGGGCAATAAATAGCTGCTCACTAGCCTTAGAAAAGCTTCCACTTTCTACAATTGTTTTAAATACCTCAAAGTCCTGTAAGTTCATCATTTTCCTCCATTATTCCTTTAGGGCATAATCAATATGATTATCATATATTTTACATTATAATCGTTTCCTCTTAGAATTTGAGAAAAAGGAGGAATTCAAGTGACTTCATGCAAAGTTGCAGTGGTTCAAGCGGGTTCAATAGTAATGAATAAAGAGAAATGTGTTAATAAGGCAATAAAGTTGATCCAAGAAGCTGGGGAACAAGGAGCCAATATAATTGTTTTTCCAGAAGCGTTTATACCGGCGTATCCACGAGGGATGAGCTTTGGTGCAGTAGTAGGAAGCCGTTCTACAAGTGGACGTAATGATTTTGTACGTTACGTAAAAAATGCCATAACGGTACCCGGAGCGGAAACAGACCAACTAGGAGAAGCAGTGAAAAAAGCAGGTGCTTATACTATTATTGGTGTCATTGAACGCGACCAAGAAACAAGCGGAGGCA
The DNA here is from genome assembly GCF_042675345.1 of Neobacillus sp. GCM10027624. Taxonomy (NCBI): domain Bacteria; kingdom Bacillati; phylum Bacillota; class Bacilli; order Caryophanales; family Bacillaceae; genus Neobacillus; species Neobacillus sp. GCM10027624. The sequence goes on along the minus strand of NZ_JBHTHD010000005.1, from coordinate 70,090 downwards.
CACTTTATTGCACTGCAATTTACTTTGGTCCAGATGGAAAACTGTTGGGTAAACACCGAAAACTAAAACCAACAGGAAGTGAACGTCTCATTTGGGGTGAAGGGGATGGGAGTACACTCCCTGTTTTTGATACAGCTTATGGCAAAATTGGTTCTCTAATTTGCTGGGAAAACTATATGCCCCTAGCACGCGCAGCTATGTATGAAAAGGGAATTCAGATTTATGTCGCTCCTACTGCTGATTCGCGTGACACGTGGTTTGCTACTATGAGGCATATTGCGATTGAGGGACGTTGCTTTGTTTTATCCTGCAATCAATATAGTACGAAGGATATGTATGAAGAGGATTTACTTGAAACAGAGGAAATGCAAAAAATGCCTAATGAAATCACACGAGGTGGAAGTTGCATCGTAAATCCACTTGGGAAATTTATAGTTGAGCCAGTATTTGGAAAAGAAGAAATACTGTATGCGACTTTAGATTTGGATGACATCACACGGGGTCATTTTGACTTTGATGTTGTCGGACATTATAATCGCAAAGATGTGTTTCAATTAATCGTGAATGAAGAAAAGCAATAGATTCCTTTTTGATATTTAAGGGTAAGTGTTCAATTTCGCGAAAGAGAAATCACACATACAAAAATCGGCGAAGGACTCCTCGCAAATTTTTGCCAAAAGGTTAAAGTGGACACCCTTTGTAGGACCATCCCTTGCTTCCCTCTAAACTTTATTCAAATCATACACTGAGTTTACAAGTCTTTAATATTCAGATGATATGATTCGTTTATCAACGAATGAGGAGGCAGTATAAATGAATGTGCGTGCAGTATTTATTGATATGGATGGTACACTACTAACAGCCTCAAATAACATTACCCGCCGAAATATGGAAGGTATTTATAAGCTTATAAATCAGGGAGTCAAGGTTTTTCTAGCGACTGGTCGACACTATGAAGTAACCGCTCCCTACCATAAAGAAATTGGATTGCAAACTCCTATGATCTGTCTGAATGGTGCCGCCATTCACGATGCAAAGACAGGAAAAGCTATTCAAATGAGAATCATCCGACTGAATGAAGAACGATTCCACGATCTGACCGCTGAAAATCCTTGGAATGTTATGATCCATACAGCCAATGGGCTTTATTGTAAGGAAACAAATGAAGAAATCGATTATTGGACAAAAGTTGGGCAAATTCCGCCACGTTATATTGGAGATTTAAGACAGGCGAATTACCAAGATGTTTTTAAATATAGTGTTCGAACAGGTACACCGAATTTTGAATTATCCGCTGTATTTAAAAAGGAAGCAGAAGTCATCAATTGGAATGACGGGTTTGAACTGGTTGCTCCTAATGTTTCCAAGTGGTCTGCTATAAAAAGTTTACTTCGCGAATTTCGAATTAGTACAAATGAGGTTGTTGCCTTTGGGGACGGACCCAATGATATAGAGATGCTTCGACATGTCGGAACTGGTGTGGCAATGGGGAACGCTAGCGAAGAGGTTAAAGCAGCAGCAGATTTTGTTACAGGACACCACGAAAATGATGGATTAGCTGAGTTTATAGATCGTTATCTTTATAAATCATACGAATCAAATGTGATTTAAGTTATTCAAAAAGGACGGATATCTCGTCCTTTTTTGTGTTAATAAAGTGTTGCGGTGATCAACTGTCAAGGAGAGGCTGCTAATCAAATAAAAATTTCTCAGCTGATCAGGTATGATATGTTATGATGAATAAATGTGTTAACTTTTTTCCTTTTTAGTTAACATTTAAATATAATCGAAGCTGTCGAACTGGGGGAAATTTATGTATAAGCTACGAGGTCATCATCTTTTTTGCCTTCTTGGATATCGTGGAATGGGCTATTCCAAAGAATACGTGGAAAATATGACCCATTTGCATCAAACCTTAAGAAACGACCCCAAGACGTGGATTCAACTTGTAAATGGACCTGATCATTTGTGTGAAAAGTACCCCAACTCAGGTGAATACCACTGCCAGCACGACAATATTTATGAAAGAGATGCCGCTATTTTAAAGAAATTGGGGCTAAAGATCGGGCAAATTCTGAATTGGGAGGACATTGAGTCACACATCCAAAAGTATGTCGAACCCTCCGATATTCAATCTGTGTGTGAAACTTGTTTCTGGCGTTCATATGGGGTTTGTGAAGAAGGTATTCAAGAGATTATTGAAGGGAAGGGCTTAAGGGAAGTTAAATAAGCCCTCTCCTTTATTAAATAGTTCCGTTTTATGCAATTGGTTGTATAACAGCTTTCATTTATTCGACAATCGATTGGGCTTTAGAGGATGATTGCTGAGATCACCCTCCTTGGATTCATTTTATAATCCTTTCTTTTTTCTGAGAGGACATCGAGGTTTTTTTCCGTTTCCCATTTCCCCTTTTTGCCCCAAAATCCCTATTCCCTTTATAGTTTCTCCTTGTTTTCTCTTGTGTCTTTGGTTTATTCGCATATCGTGGTGCCTCGGAAGTTAGCTGAACGGGAACATCCCTCTGCTCCTTCGACAACAATTTCAAGGCAATAGAAACTAACGCTATTGAATCGTATTGATCGAGCAATTCGCTTGCAGCTTGCTTAAACTGTATGTAATCCTCCTCTTCAACCAATTGAATCATCTTTTCTACTGCTGCTTTCTGAATAGACTCCATTGCCTCTGCTACTGTCGGTATTGATTTACGCTCGATATGCCCTTTCGATGCTTTTTCAATACTGTGAATCTGCCCCTTTTCCCTAGGAGTTGCAAATGTAATAGCTACCCCCGTCTTTCCTGCTCGCCCTGTTCTGCCAATTCGGTGAACATAACTTTCCGAGTCCTGAGGAATGTCAAAATTGTAGACGTGGGTAACCCCTGAAACATCAATTCCCCTCGCAGCCACATCAGTCGCAACTAAAATATCAATGGTTCCCTCACGGAATTTATTCATCACAACATCACGCTGTCTTTGATTTAAATCACCATGCAACCCATCAGCCAGATACCCTCTTTTATTCAATGCATCACTTAATTCATCCACACGTCTTTTTGTTCTTCCAAAAATCACGGCTAATTCTGGGTTATCCACGTCTAGTAGACGGCAAAGCACGTCAAATTTATCGCGTTCATTTACCTCATAATAAATTTGCTTTACACTTGGAGAGGTAACTTCCTTCGCTTTTATCTTCACTAACTCTGGATTGCTCATAAATCTTTCCGCAAGATTTTGAATCGGTTTGGGCATGGTTGCAGAGAACAGCAAGGTTTGTTTTTCTTCAGGGGTCTCTTTGAGGATTCGTTCGATATCTTCCAGAAAGCCCATATCAAGCATTTCATCCGCTTCATCTAAAACTACCACTGAAATTTGGTCCAACTTCAGGGTTTTACGTTGAATGTGGTCCAAAAGTCTTCCAGGTGTTCCCGTAATTATGTGAGGTCCCTTTTTTAAGGCCTTGATTTGGCGATCTATGGACTGTCCTCCATAAATTGGGAGAGAAGTTATCCCCATGTATTTCGATAGCCTATTGATCTCTTCTGAAACTTGAATAGCTAATTCTCTTGTCGGTGCAATGGCAATCGCCTGAATATATTTTTTGCTCGTATCCACTTTCTCCAAGATCGGTATGGCAAAGGCAGCCGTCTTTCCTGTACCGGTTTGTGCTTGACCAATAATGTCCTTCCCCGTCAAAGCGATGGGAATGGCCTTCTCTTGAATTGGAGATGCTTCTTCAAATCCCATATCCGTAATCGCTCTTTGAATGGGTTCACTAATACCCATTTCATGAAATGTTGTCATACTCTTCAAAACCCCTTCTTTATGTTTACTATTTTTTATATTGGACTAAACTCCTTGATTGAATTCAATATAAGAATTGTTTTTATACTTCAATATCCCTTTCATAGTTATGGGCCCTTTTTGTGAGTAGATGCCAATCATATGAAAACCTAATACATTGTTTTGAATCATTTTCGCTATTTTCTGATGGGAAGCTTGATTAAGCCAAAAACTGATAAAGACTTCTCAATCTTAAATGTTAAAAAAGAAGGATGTACACACATCCTCCTTAACCCACTTCATCAAGAGTTTGAAACCCTTATTTCCATTTACCTGTTAATACCTCTCCTCGGTCTGTTGCTGGTGCAGGTGTTCTTGATAAATTGGAGATTTCAGTATACATTTCTGGTGTCATTTTAAAATCGGCAGCAGCTAATGAATCTTCTAACTGGTTTAAATTACGTGCACCAATGATTGGGGCAGTAACAGCAGGATTCGCTTTTACCCAAGCAACTGCTAAAGTTGCAGGTTTCACATCATGCTCTTTTGCATATTTGGTGAACAGTTCAGCCGTGATGAAATCTTCATTGGCACCATAACGGTCACCATAGCGGGCATTTTGTACAAGGCGGCCCTGCTCAGGTCGTTTGTTCACTCCATATTTTCCTGAAAGAAGTCCAGCACCTAGAGGACTGTAAGTAATGACTCCAATTTGTTCGGAAGCAGCCATTGGTAAAATTTCAACCTCTGCTTGGCGTTTAACAAGGTTATACATGGGTTGGATTATTTCAAAACGAGCAAGTTGCTCTTTTGCAGAAATTCCTAATGCTTTTGTGATTTGCCATGCGGCCCAATTGCTTACTGCTGGGTAAAGAATCTTTCCTTGACGCTGCAGGTCATCAAGTGTTCGCAGCGTTTCCTCCATTGGAGTTTGTTCGTCAAAATCATGGACGAAATAAAAATCAATATAATCTGTCCTTAAGCGACGCAGGCTATTTTCAATCCCTTGCATCATATGTTTTCGAGACAGTCCTCTAGCATTTACATCAGCACCCGTGTTCCAGAACACTTTTGACGTTAAAACGATTTCGTCTCTTTCATGTGCGATACACTCTCCTAGAATTTCTTCAGAACGTCCATATACATCGGCAGTATCGAAGAAGTTGATACCAGCTTCCCGACAACGTTTATACATGGCTTTAGATGTTTCTTCATCAGCATCCCCGCCAAAAGACATTGCACCAAAACATAAATTTGAAACCTGAATTCCCGTTTTTCCTATTGTGCGATACTCCATAATGTACCTCCAAAATTTAATCGTTCCTTTATTAAATAAAGTTAATTTGCATCTTTATTGCAACGTAATCCGTTCTAGAAATCGTCGGAAGATTATCTTGTTTTAATATCTGTTGATTCTTTCAATCGTTAATTTAACGCAATTTGTTGATTTATGAATTTATCAATCTAATTTGTTGATTATAGTACCCCTTCCATTAAACAACTTTTTCGTAATTCGCCACTTTTCTAGTAAGGCTAAATGAGACCGCCGCTATAATTGCAGCAATTGCCACTGATGCGGCCCCGATCCAGCTGACCGATAGAACGGATGTGCTCTTTACGGCAATACCCCCGATTCCTGCCGCTGTCGCTATCCCTAACTGTATGAAGGAGCCATATAAACTAAGCATGATTCCTGAAGCTTCAGGGGCAAGCCATACCAGGTTATACTGCATACCCGGACCAGACGACCATGCCGAAAAGGACCAAAGCATAAGCAACGGAATAGCAACAAAAGTTGATCTGGCGATGGTAGAGAGTAAGACAAGAGCTAAACAATGGACAACCAAACCGCCAACAAGAGTTTTGGGGTTACCAATCTTATCCGTCATAAATCCACCAAACTTGGAACCTATTAAAGTTGCGATGCCAAACGCAAACAGAGCACCGCTCACTTCTCGTCCACTCATAGCTGTAATGGATAGTAAGTATGGTGCAATATACGAATACATCACCCCATATCCTAATTGCCAAAAGAACGTCACACCAAGGCCCATTAATATTTTCGGGTTCTTTAAATAAGCAAGTTGCCTGCCCAGAGGAACGGTAGACCCTTTAATTGTGCCCGGGATCGTTCGGATGATAACGAAGATTGCTAGTAAACTAAGAACACCGATCCCCACGAAGATTAACTTCCAATCATAGAGGAGCGCTACAACACGACCAATTGGTACACCAATGATGATGGCAGCACTAAACCCAAGTAAAACTGTGCCGATAGCCCCTGCTTGTTTTTCGGGTGGTGCTAATTTCGACGCAGCAGTCTTCGCAGCAATGGCAAAAACTCCGCTTCCTAAAGCAAGAATAATCCGTGAGACGATTAGAAAACCGAAGCCAGGAAGTGTAAAAGTCATTACACAGCCAAGCACCATTAAAACAAGAGAAAGTATCAATAACTTCCGCTGATTCAGTTTTGTCGTTGCCATCACGACGAGAGGAGAACCAACCGCATTCGCAATTGCAAATACGGAGATCAGTTGTCCTGCTGCTGATACAGAAACGTGATTGGAGGCAGCAACTTTATCTAGTATGCCTGCAATGACATACTCCGATGTACTAACCATGAATGTTATCAAGGCAAGCAAGTAAATTTTCCAAGTGTTTTTCATAATTTTGCTTTTCACCCCTTTGAAATTCCAGATACTCTTTAGTTAAGAAGACATAAGGTAGCATCACGTCATGGCTACTGTTGGGTGAAAAAAATGTTATTTAAACGACATTACCTTTTTATTTTAATTTCCCGCCAAATACCGGGAAGAAGCTATGCTCACCATAATTCTGGATGTGCTCTACATTCTTTAACGTTTCCATATCTGCATCACTGATGACAAAATCAAGCTCTATATTGTTTCTCATGTGATCCGGATTAGAAATCTTAGGAATGACTACAAGACCAAGCTGGATATCATAACGTAAGCAAATCTGAGCAACAGATACTCCATACTTATCAGCTATTACCTTGACCTTTGCATGATCGAGAACTGCACCGTGCGCAATTGGTGAATATGCCTCTACAAGGATGTCATTCTTCTTGCAGAATTCAATTAGTTCCAAAGGAGTATTGCTTACATGTGCCAATATCTGATTTACCATAGGCTTGATTTCACAGCTTGAAAGAATATTCTCTATATCATCTTGAAGGAAGTTAGAAAGACCGATTGCCTTTACCTTGCCTTTCTTATAAGCATCCTCCATTGCCTTCCATACTTCTTTGTTTTCCTCGAAATAACGGTTCTCCTCACGGAACTCCACCCAAGGCTGTGGGCTGTGGATAATCAGAAGGTCAATATAATCCAGTCCCATTTTTGCTAAAGACTCATCAATGGACTTAGTTACAGCATCATAGGTCTTTGCTTCTGCAGCAACCTTTGTTGTGATGAAAAGTTCTTCTCTTGCGACACCGCAGGAACGGATTCCTTCGCCTACACCAGCTTCATTCATATAAGCCTGTGCAGTATCAATATGACGATATCCTATCGATACCGCATCACGCACTGCCTGTGCCGCCTGTGTATCGTCAAGCAGCCAGGTACCAAGACCTAATTTTGGAATTTCTATACCATTTGCTAATTTGTATGTTTCGTTAAACATGCTTTTGTCTCCTTTGAATTGTTAAATTTCTTAATTTTCTGGAATCGTTTCATTGATGCACGCTAATGCGTTCAGTGTTCTTGGAAATCCTATATATGGGAGACAGTGAGTGATGGCGGTAATCAATGTTTCCTTGTCATTACCTACACTTTTGTTACCCTGCACATGTGCCTTTACTTGACCTTCAGTGCCGCCTAAGCTACTTATGATGCAGAGGGTCAGCAGCTCTCGTGTTTTCAGATCAAGTCCCCCGCGAGTATAGAAATCTCCGAAGCAAAAAGCAGAAAGATAATCTTGGATATGCTTTTGATTTGCTGGGGCAGCCTCACGCATTTTTGCGATTATCTCACCAAAAATCTTTACCTGAGCAGCAAGTCCCCTCTCAAAACGATCATCTTCATCTACAGTCTTTTGACTTTCAATTGGTAAAGCAATATTCTTTGCTTTGAAAACCTCATTGACTTCATTGATGGCGTTTAATGTCTTCGGAAATCCAATGTAGGGGGCACACTGATAAACGGCTTCTTTTATTTCCACAGGTGTCAGCTGGGCGTTCAGTGCGGCAATTACATGTGCCTTGAGCTGAGTCATCGTCTGGTTCGTGGTAAGCACTGCCAAAGTAATCAACTCACGTTGCTTGTCACCCAGATTTCCTTGATAGAAAACTTCTCCAAAAATGAAGCGGTTAAGAATGTCCTGAAAATCAGGATCGGTAGCATATGCGGCTGGAACTCCATTTCCAAATAACTGGTTGTATTTTTCCTTGCTCTTTTCAATGCGATCCACAAATAAGCCTCCTGTTTCAAGTTCATTTAGTTTTTTTAATCCAAAAGTTCGCTGCAACATGATGCTTGAAAAATTAATATTGATTGATTAATCAACAACTGTTTATAATTATAAAAAAGCTTTTCATACTTTCAATGGTTAAATGAACGCAATTCGTTGATTACTCAACAAATCCATTAAAATTGTTGATTATCTTTAGAGTGATTGGAGAAATACAATGTCTAAAGTAGATAGAAGAATAGCCAAAAGCCAAATAGCGATCAAAAATGCTGTAACTGAACTGATGTCTGAAAAAAGTTTTGACGACATTACCATTCAGGATATTGCGGACAGAGCAGATGTGAATCGAGGAACCATTTATCTTCATTACACGGATAAATACGACCTCCTGGATAGGATGATAGAAGAACATATGGACAATCTCCGAGAACTATGCAAATCTGCCTCTGAGATGACTTTTCAAGAAGGAAATTATGTCTGGTACGAATACTTTGAGCGTCACTATTTATTTTTTTCAACGATGTTAGCAAGTAAAGGTGCACCCTATTTCCGCAGTCGCTTTCTTGATTTAGTGATTGAAGAGTTTAAAGGTGAGGTCGATACAACTGAAGGAAAAAATCAAGGATTAAGTGATGACGTGGTTCTTCAATTTTTTGGTTCCGCGGTTGTTGGTGCAGTGGAATGGTGGTTCAAGAATGGTATGCCATTGCCAGCTCGTATTATGGCAGAACAAACGGGGGCATTGTTAGATAGAAACCTAGAATAATTAAACTAAATAAACCTGAGTCTCTTTCCTCCGGGACTCAGGTGTTTGGTTTATCAATATCTTGATCATTTACCAGAGTGCAAGTCTTTGCTTTGATTGGGGTTTACTAAAGACGGAGTCAATTTTAGAGAGCTCAAATTCATTTAAAATAATATTGACAGAATCAACATTTTCTTTCATATGCTGTGAATTTCCAGATTTAGGAATCGAAATAGTATTGCCGTCTCGAATCGTCCAAGCCAATAAAATCTGAAAAATACTTGCTTGATGATGAACAGCGATTTCCTCCAAAATTGCTTTTTTCTTATGATCCAAATCAGAAAGATTCCCTTTTAAAATTGGAGAGTATGCTATTAGCGGCATATTATTTTTTTTCATAAACGGAATTAAATCATATTCTATACCACGGTCAGCAACATTATATTTCACTTGATTAGCCGCACAATTCTTTCCAAAAGGCTGTTCAAATAGCTTTTTTAAGTCGTTTGTGTCAAAGTTTGAAACACCCCAAGATTTAATTTTACCGACTTTTTTCATCTCTTCCATTGCCATGACTGTCTCTTCTATAGGAACACTTCCCTGCCAGTGTAATAAATACAAATCGATCTGATCAACTTGAAGTCTCATAAGTGTTTTATCCAAGCTTTTTGGTAATTTATCTCTTGATGCATTCTCTGGAAGTACTTTTGAGATTAAATATAAGTTTTCACGCGGAAAACTTTTAATTGTTTTTCCTACTAGAAGTTCCGATTTTCCATCTCCGTACATTTCCGCTGTGTCAATAACTTGAATCCCTTCATTTAGACCCAAACTTATAGCATCAACTTCCATTTTCTCTTTTTGCGCATCATTACCAATATTCCAAGTCCCTATTCCAAGAGGTGATACTTTTCTTCCAGCGATATCTACTAATTTCAAATCATCAACTCCTATTCTTTCAAAGTATTACACCTGAAAAATCTCCTTTTAATACTTCCTTTTCATTCTGATTCATACATAAAAAGGATGCAATAATAGCGGTTCTATTATTTTCTTGCCTTTCATATTTTTCAATTTTAACTTCACATATGATTGTATCACCTGTAAACACAGGTCGGAAAAACTCAAAATTCATAGTACGTGCCAAAACGTTATGATCTCCACCTACTTTTGTTGGTAGAGTGGCCGTTAATAACCCTTGAACGACAAGTCTACCCTGTTCATCTGGGGTTATATGGTGAATCCCTTCATCACCTGAAATCTCTGAAAATAATTCAACATCCCTTATAGAAAAGATCCGTTCAAACGTAATGATATCTCCAACTTTTAATGGCATATAGCTATCCCCCCTCAAGTTTTTATACAGTACACGAACTAATCTGAATATTACAAAAATATAAAGTGAAAATCAAATATCCCGCTTTATAAGTTCATAAGCTTTTCCTCCTAAAATACAAAACTCCTCCTCAATTTATATGTGACAAATATTCAAATGCTGTTGTTCCATATACACTTTTAAAATGTTTATTTAAATGAGATAAAACTCACTCACTTTTAAATAAGATGTCTTGTCCTTAATCGGGTAACCAGCAAAGGTAAAATAAGCGGAGATTTTTCGGTTAGATGCAGAATGAAGCTCGTTTCGGGGTATATAAGGGGAGGTTTTCCGGTTATGCAAAGGAAAATCTCCCCTTTTAGAATTTTTCGAGTCAATAGGCGGATTCTCTCCGCCTATTGAAGCTATTTTTAATAATAATTACTAAATAAGCGGAATTTTTCCGTCTATTTATCAGATCGGGTGCTTAACCTTTGGATAGGTTTTTTCTTTTGTAAGGTAACGATCACAACACCTATCATAATGATGAAACCACCAATAAAAAAGTTCACGTCTAACTTTTCTTTTAACAAGAGCCATCCTAAAAAAGAACCTACAAGTGGCTGGAAAAAGAAAAACAATGAGCCGATACCAGCATCCATTAAATCCATACCTTTATTCCAAAGAAAAAATGCGCCAGCAGTTGAAACTACTCCAAGATAAATAACTCCTAAAATGATTAAAATGTTTTGATAATATACATCATTCGCTTGAAGTTCCCAAATCATTGCCGGCGTAGTAAAAATAAGTGCAAATAATACTGCATAAGTCGTTATGGTTAAGGATTAAAGACGTTTAGAAGCAACCTTTACATAGACTGATAATAACGCCCAAGTGATTGCAGCTCCCACCAATATGATACTTCCTGTTAAGTAAGTACCAACCTTTGTATCCCAACCAATTACAATAACAACTCCAAATGTAGCTAATAAAACAGAAGTAATTTTTCTAACGGTCAGATTTTCCTTTAATATAAATCGTGCAAAGACCACAATAAAAGCTGGTGTAGCGGATGTAATCAAAGCTCCAGTGTGTGCATCAGATAATTTTGTGCCAATGAATTGGAATGCAATGGATACGAAGTAGCCAATAAAACCAATCCAGGCTAATAGGAACCAATCCCTCTTCATAATAACTGTGCGATGATCATTTTTTTTATCCGTCAATCTCAATACAATAAACAAAAAAACAAACGCTATAACATACCGCACCCATACCAACGTTAACGGTGGTATATAATCTAATACATATTTACTGACTACATACATACCGCCCCACATACTTGCGGCTAAAGATAAACAGATTGCTCCAACCAAATTTTGCTTCATTAATAATACCTCCGTCCTTTTAAAAGGAAATTAAAATGAACTTTCCCTAAGACGAGGCATGACTTTAATGTAACTATTCATCCCTCGACTTAGGAATGAATAGCTGGTTGGTCATTTTCAAAAATATCTAAATATAATCTCATTACTTAATCCCCCTTTTTTATATTTTCTTAATTTTAACACAATAACAGAATGGTTATAAAATTAAAAAAAGAGCTATCTTTAGTAGCTCTTAAAAAGTAATTAAAAATTCGATTAAAGCTTCTCACCAGTTGATGCGCTATATTTTTTCCTTTTATTCTTTGATGAATTCCTTTGTGCTTCTTACTGTATCAATTGGACGAACTAATTTTTCTATTTCTACACGTTTAGGCTCTAAGAATGGTGGTAAAGATAATTTTTCCCCAAGCGTTTCATAAGGTTCGTCACCCATAAAACCAGGACCATCTGTAGCGAACTCAAATAAAATTTGCGGTGCCACTCTTGCGTATAATGACTCAAAAAAGTGACGATTTACATAACCGGATGTATGGAATCCAAAACTATTCATTCGTTCAATCCATTCTTCTAAAACAGAGCGATCTTCTACACGGAATGCCGCATGGTGAACCGTCCCAAAACCTTGCCGGGCTTCAGGAAGAATGGCATTATATTCTACAATTACGGAGGCACCATTCCCGCCTTCTCCCACTTCAAATAAATGGAGTGACCCTTCTTTATCTGTCTCTTTAAATAATAGAACTTTTTCCATCATTTCTTTAAAGTAATCAAATTTCGCAATACGAACAAAAACAGGTCCTAAACCAGTAATTGCATATTCAAGTGGGATTGGACCTTTTTGCCATGGTGTGCCAGATTCTACCCCTTTATTGAATTCGTCTGAAATCAATTGATAGTGTTGATCATCAAAATCAACGAAAGAAAGAGTTTTCTTTCCAAATTGTTCTTTAATTCCAGTATGTTTGACTTCAAGGCGTTCAAAGCGTTTAACCCAATAATCTAACGCAGCATCACTTGGTACACGGAAAGATGTCTTCGAAATTTCGTTTGTACCATGGACACCTTTTGGAATGCCAGGGAAGTCAAAGAAAGTCATGTCTGTTCCTGCGCTGCCTTTATCATCTGCAAAGAATAAATGATAGGTTTGAATATCATCTTGATTGACGGTTTTTTTAACTAAGCGCATCCCTAAAACATAAGTGAAAAATTCATAGTTCTTTTCCGCACTGCTTGTAATCGCTGTTACATGGTGTATTCCTTTTAAATGGTTCATTATATATTCCTCCTAGAAAATCAGATTTAATTTAAAATTAATGGACGTAATTTTTCTTCGATTTCTTTTCGTTTTGGTTCCAAAAATGGTGGAAGTGCCAGTGCTTCTCCCATTGTTTCCATTGGTTCGTCTGTCGCAAATCCCGGTTTATCCGTTGATAATTCAAACAAAATACCGTTTGGTTCCCTGAAATACAAGGCCTTAAAGTAATAACGTTCCACTTTCCCTGAATTCGGTAACCGGTACTCTTTTAAACGCTCTGCCCATTGTTCATATTCTTCCTCATTCGGAACACGAAAGGCAACATGGTGAACACCTCCGCGACCTAAGCGAACTCTTGGCAAATCGGTCCTTGTTTCAATATGAACTTCCGCACCACTGCCGCCTTCGCCCGTTGCATAAATCAAGATATCAGGATAATCCCCCTCAAGTGATGGATAGGAACCGACAAATCGAAAACCCATTACTTCTGTTAAAACACCAATCGTTGGTTCTGCAATGGAGACTGTAAGAGTTACAGGTCCTAAACCAATGATGGCATGTTCCAATGGAATGTCATCCCTTTGCCAAGGAACCCCTGCTCGCACACCTTTTTCATCGTTATCGGCTACAAGGATTAAACGAGTCCCCTCGAAATCTCTGAAAGCCAATGTATCACGATTTGCTCTTTTTTGAATATCATCATGTTCAACCTCGTATTGTTTAAAACGATCTTTCCAAAATAACAATGAATCCGAATTTTTCACCCTTAGTGATACAGTAGAAATATCTGATGTTCCCCTGTATGTTTTTCCAAGATGAGGAATGTCAAAGAACGTCACGTCAGTCCCTGGGGTTCCTTCCGCGTCAGCATAGAAAAGATGATAGGATTCTGTATTATCTTGATTAACGGTTTTCTTTACCAATCTCATTCCTAAAATTTTTGTATAAAATTCATAATTTTTTTCCGCTTTTCCTGTTAATATTGATACATGATGTAGTCCTAAGAGTTCCATCTCCTAATCACTCCTGTCAAAAGATTAATTATGTTCTTTTGTTCGCTTATAATGAGTAAAAGTACTTTAGAATAAAAATGCATCTAAAGCATATTGGCCAGGACCCATTAAAGCTATACCGATTGCCACTGCAAGCAAAGTTAAGTTATACTCATAACCATTTGAGGTTGCCCATATTCCGTTTGCACCATGCACTTTCGCGATCGCCATTACCATTGTTCCCGCAATCATAATTCCTGCAAGTGGTGTTAATAGTCCTAAAGCAAACAATATTCCTCCAACAAGTTCTGCTAATCCTGCAAATAGAGCCATGGTTACCCCCGGCTTCATGCCAATGGATTCAAACCATCCACCGGTTCCTTTCAATCCATAGCCACCGAACCAACCAAACAATTTCTGAGCACCATGTCCAATGAACAATACGCCAATTACCAGACGAATGATTAATAATCCAATATTTATCATCTTTAAATCCTCCTTGTATTTTATCTCGAATTCGAGATATTATTCTAAAAAAAATTGCGTTTATTCAATCATAAATTGGTTTAGATGTTTGCATGAATATCAGCAAGGGCAAATTATTGCATTTCCCCTTCAGTAATTTCATCCCCCCTTAATAAATCTTGAATTTAATTATCTTGAATATGAGATAATAATAATACTTATAAATTTTTTTGTCAATAACTTTATTTTAAGGCTCTAATATTATTCATTGTTGATAAAAAAAACACCATAGGCGGCGGAATCCTCCTATGGTGAGTGAAGTGAATATCTTTTTATCATTAAGCTAATTTTATTAGAATGAACCGGATCACTGTTCTTTCTATTCAATTATGAACAAGTATCCCCTTAAAGAATATTCCTAGCTGCTCGCGCGGGCAATGAAGGAGCTTTCCTTTTCCCTTTTTGATCTAAATCCTGCTCGTGCGGGCAATGCAGGAGCTTTCCTTTTCCCTTTTTGATCTAAATCCTGCTCGCGCGGGCAATGCAGGAGCTTTCCTTTTCCCTTTTTGACCTAAATGCTGCTCGCGCGGGCAATGCAGGAGCTTTCCTTTTCCCTTTTTGATCTAAATCCTGCTCGCGCGGGCAATGAAGGAGCTTTCCTTTTCCCTTTTTGATCTAAATCCTGCTCGCGCGGGCAATGCAGGAGCTTTCCTTTTCCCTTTTTGATCTAAATCCTGCTCGTGCGGGCAATGCAGGAGCTTTCCTTTTCCCTTTTTGATCTAAATCCTGCTCGCGCGGGCAATGCAGGAGCTTTCCTTTTCCCTTTTTGATCTAAATCCTGCTCGTGCGGGCAATGCAGGAGCTTTCCTTTTCCCTTTTTGATCTAAATCCTGCTCGCGCGGGCAATGCAGGAGCTTTCCTTTTCCCTTTTTGATCTAAATCCTGCTCGTGCGGGCAATGCAGGAGCTTTCCTTTTCCCTTTTTGATCTAAATCCTGCTCGCGCGGGCAATGCAGGAGCTTTCCTTTTCCCTTTTTGATCTAAATCCTGCTCGTGCGGGCAATGCAGGAGCTTTCCTTTTCCCTTTTTGATCTAAATCCTGCTCGTGCGGACAATGCAGGAGCTTTCCTTTTCCCTTTTTGACCTAAATGCTGCTCGCGCGGGCAATGCAGGAGCTTTCCTTTTCCCTTTTTGATCTAAATCCTGCTCGTGCGGGCAATGCAGGAGCTTTCCTTTTCCCTTTTTGATCTAAATCCTGCTCGTGCGGACAATGCAGGAGCTTTCCTTTTCCCTTTTTGATCTAAATGCTAGAAAGTTGTTGAGCAGGAGTAAACATGTAGTTTCTAATTAATATAGTTACCAAACTTAGGATCAAGGATAGGATTCCGACCAATACGACGTATTGTGTACCCATTCCTGATATAAATAACCCGCCTACAGCTGCACCCAATGTTGTCCCTACGTTACAAGCTGATATAAATAAGCCATTGGCAAAATCAGGCGCTTCGGGAGCTGAAGACGCAATCAAATACTGATTAATATTTGCCATTATTCCACCAGCCAAGATTCCCCAAATTAAAGTTATCATTGCCATAGGTATCGTGAGCTGTCCTGCGAAGAAAAAAATGATGTAAACAGCCCCCAATAACACAGGAAAAGATAATATAGATTTTGTCGCACTATGCGTAAGCAACTTTCCTGCAACAATGTTTCCAATAATATTGGCTCCACCAAAGATGAATAACGTTAAACTTATGGTATTCGGCGACATATTCGTTACAGTTTTCAGATATTCAGCAAGAAAACTATAAACGCCAAAGATTGCTGAGTTTAACAAAATGACCGTAACAATCGAAAGCCATATAATAGGTTTTTTCAATACGGAAAGTTGTGTACCATAAGAAAGTCTTTCTTTAACAGGCATCGTTGGTACAAAAATCAATGTAGCAATCAATACAACAATATTCACAATAGCAAAGAATGCCATCGCCATTTCATACGAAACAGCACTATCAATAAAACTTGCGATCGGTACGCCGGCTACCATACCAGCAGATACTCCTATAAACACTTTTGAAACAGCTTTTGGAGCCTCTTCTTTACTTACAAAGGAAGCAGCTACTGTAAATGCCAAAGAACAATAAATTGGATGAAAAAAAGCTGGAATGATCCGCGCAATTAGTAGAATCGTAAAGTTAGATGTAAAGGTGGATACAATGTTTCCCAAAACGAAAACACCTAATACAAGTAACATGACCCTCTTCCGATTGATCCCGGAAAACAATAACGGCATCGTTGGTCCAGATACAGCAATAGTAAGTGCAAAAAGACTCACAAGCAATGCTGCTTTTGATATGCTGACATCAAAGTGATCAGCAATGGAGGGCAATAACCCAATAACCCCCATTTCGGTATTTAAGATTCCGAATACGCCTATAGTTAATATGAAAATCAACAAACTATTTCGTTTAGTCAAAAAAACAACTCCTCTAATTATAATAAGCATTCATTACAGGAGTAAGTATAAATGTTAGAGTTAACTCTAAATCAAGGAGAAATTTTATAAAACATTTTTTGACAAACAGAGCCACCAGTACTTCATATAGACATGTATGAAATACTAGTGGCTCTACTCTGTTAATTAGTACTGGAAACCTCTATTTTATCATTTTTATGAATATCTTCCGTTCCGGCATCCAATGCAGTCCTATAGTATAAACATTTATGCTCGATGACTTCCATTGTTTTTTTTAGTTCTTCCATTTGTGCTTCTACATTCGCTTTTCGCTCCAGAAACATTTCATATCTTTGTTGCAAGGTTGAATCCCCCTCAGAACACCAATCAATGAAATTTTTAATTTCCTTAATAGGCATCCCGGTGGACTTCAAACATTCAATTACTTTTAAAGCGCTGATATCGGATTCTTTAAACAATCGTGTTCCACTGGCTGTCCGTTCTACAAAAGGCATAAGTCCCTCCTTGTCGTAGTAACGCAGGGTATATACAGTAAGATTCAATTCTTTTGCAACTTCGCTGATTGAATATGTCTTCATTATCTATCTCCAATTCTTTACGATCTAGATTTCGAGTTAACTCTATGTTTCGTTAGCATGCTATCATGCTGTATGCAAGATGTCAAAGCTTAATTAAATTATTTTGTGTATTTCTGCTTATAATCTTATCACTTGACCTAGAGTTAACTATAGGGATTATTCTAGTTTTTGCAAGAGAAAAAAGAAAGAAATGAATCAAGGGGAAATTATCCAATTATACCCGGAACAAGCGCATTCTCTTGAAAAAAATTATTGGAGGTTTTATTCATGATAACTGCTAAAGCACGAGCTGTCGATGGTCCAGAC
This sequence comes from Neobacillus sp. GCM10027624, assembly GCF_042675345.1. Taxonomy (NCBI): domain Bacteria; kingdom Bacillati; phylum Bacillota; class Bacilli; order Caryophanales; family Bacillaceae; genus Neobacillus; species Neobacillus sp. GCM10027624. Next base: position 52,358 of record NZ_JBHTHD010000005.1, on the reverse strand, counting down.
AAACCGTTTCGAGTGGCTGAAATTAAAAGACGCGATCTTGATTTGCATGATGTTCTAATTGAAATTAAATATGCCGGCATCTGCCATTCTGATATCCATACTGCTCATGGCGAATGGGGTCCCGTGAACTATCCACTCGTCCCTGGACACGAGATTGCGGGAATTGTCACAGATGTAGGAACTGAAGTCTCGAAGTACAAGGTCGGTGACCGGGTTGGGGTCGGATGTATGGTTGACTCCTGTGGCGATTGTGAAAACTGCCGTAAAGGTGAAGAGCAATACTGTCTCAAAGGAAATGTCCCTACCTACGCTGGGGTGGACAAATACGGCGAGCCTACTCAAGGTGGCTATTCTACCCACATAGTCGTAACAGAGGACTTCGTAGTCAGAATTCCTGACAGCATTGGGTTTGACGCTGCAGCACCATTACTTTGTGCCGGTATTACTACATATTCACCTCTAAACCATTGGGGAGCCGGTCCAGGTAAGAAAGTAGCGGTTATAGGTATGGGCGGTCTTGGTCATATGGCTGTCCAAATTGCACATGCCATGGGTGCCGAGGTAACTGTTCTATCTCAAACATTGAAGAAAAAGGACGATGGTCTGGCATTAGGCGCAGACAATTACTATGCAACAAGTGACCCAGAAACATTCGAGAAACTTGCTGGAACCTTTGACTTAATGATTAACACAGTAAGTGCGAAGATTAATTTGGATGCCTATTTAGGTTTGCTCAATCTTGATGGCACTCTGGTAAACGTTGGTGCTCCAGCAGAACCTTTGTCATTAAACGTATTTAATTTAATCGGTCATCGCCGCTCTTTTGCAGGTTCAATGATCGGAGGCATCCGCGAGACTCAGGAGATGTTAGACTTCTGTGCAGAACATAACATTGCTCCTAAAATCGAAGTCATTTCAGCCGACCAAATTGACGAAGCCTACGAACGTGTCTTAGCTTCGGATGTCAAGTATCGATTCGTGATTGACATTAGTACAATGTGAGATGCGAAAATGATAAATTCTAATGGTAAGTCGAGACTTTAAACAAAATGACCAGAGGAACCTTCCCTCTGGTCATTTTAGCTTTAACCCTTGTATATTTTGCCCTTTTTACAACTTACAATTGTATTTTTTCCAATCTTGTTTGAGCTTGAATGGCTTGATAGGGCAATTCCATATTTCCCGCTATACTTGATCGTGTTTGACGATACTGTACTGTGATTAGAATAGAAACTGATGGACACCCCGTTTTCAGATGAACGATAAATGTTATTTTTTGTAATGGATGCAGAAGAATGGGAATACACTTGGATGCCGTGTTTTTTTGACCTATCCAGTTTGTTTCGGTCTACTGTGTTTTTTGTTGAATAATACTTAATTGCAATCCCAGAACTCCCTGATGAGTATATTTTATTTTTTAAAATTTTATTTCCACTTGCGTATGCCAAGTAAATCCCGTTCACTTTGCTAGATTTAATTGTATTGCTAGAGATAGTATTCGCTTTTACTTGTTTTGTCTTCGTTCCCACTAACCCAATACCTTTTAAAGAACTGTTAATTGTATTATTCTTGATAACATTTCTACCGGAACCGCCACTAACAGCAATTCCATATTGGATGCTCCTTAAAATATCATTATCGTCAACCGTATTTAGGATTGAATTTGAACTAATGGATATCCCGGTTTTCCGACTATCTTTAACGTTGTTTTTTATTAACTTGCTGGAATTAGAATACGAGCTGATACTAATCCCATTTTCCTTACTATTACTAATATTATTTTCCTGAATTAAAATTTTCGAGTGGTCATAAATGAAAACTCCATTTTTACTGCTTGCAGAAATCGTATTATCCTTAACCGAATTTCCTGTTGAATATTTACTAATAGCTATACCATTTTGTCCTGAACTATTAATTTTATTTCCTGTCATATCAGCAACTGAATGATTTGCCACTTGAATCCCTTGCAATTTTGGATAGTTCACTTGATTATTGTTCACTTTAACATTTTGTGAATAATTATTGATAGAAATAGCTGATCCACCAGGGGATGTAATGTTATTATCAGTTAATACATCACCATTTGCCCGATCCAAGTATATGCCATCCGCCTTATTGGAATGGGAACGATCTTGTGTAACTGTATTCGAGATCATTTGGTTATTCGCTGTTCCATTTAAAAAGATCGCTTTTTCCTGAGAATTGTTAATTTTGTTATTCTTAATTGTATTATTGTTTGAACTGTCACTAATCCAAACGCCATACCGTCCACTGCTCAGACTTTTAGAGCTGCTTGTAATGGTGTTATTATCTAAAGTGTTCAAAGATGATTTTGATAAAATCGAAATCCCGCTTTGTCCACTATCCTTGATCACATTTCCTTTTACCATGCTTGAACTCGCGTAGGAGCTAAGACTAATTCCGTCTGTTTTGCTTGAATTGATGGTATTATTCAAGACATTAGCGGTGGAGTGATCATTAAGAGTGATCCCATTTTTGCTACTAGAAGCAATCGTATTAAAATCTACCGTATTCCCAGTTGAAGTTTTATTTAGATATAACCCATGTTCACCTGAATTAGCAACGGTATTCTTAGATATTGCGTTATTTTTGGCATGTTCTAGATAGATACCATTCGAGGTACTTTTATTGATCTTATTATTTGCGAGCTGTGTGTTCTGAACGGAGGTTTCTGCTGTTCCATATAATCGAATCCCGTTTTTACCAGAATTAGTGATACTATTATTGGCTAGTATGTTTTGCTCAGAAGCCCTAAATATAGCCATCCCATATTTTTTAGAATTTTTTACTGTGTTGTCTAGGACAGAGGCATTACTTGTAAAATTTAAAAAGATACCATTCTCATCGCAGTCGCTGATCGTATTGTTCTGGACCGTAACATCTTTAATTGGGTAATCAATGGTCCCAGATAATATTATCCCGTTGCCAATTTGGCTTGGGGTTGTTGTATGGGTTTTTGTAATAAGATTTCCTGTAATTTTAATAGAAAATTGATCCTCTATTTTTATGGGAATAGCGGTATCATTAGGTTCATAGGCTCCATTGGCAGTTTGTGTGGTAAATTCCACACCTGAACCGACATCTTCAAATATATTATCTTTGATTGTAAGATCCTTATAGTTGAGTGCATCAATGGCTTCATCTGTTAAATTTTTAAAAGTGTTATTTTGAATCACAATGTTTTGAGGATAGATCCCTTTTACTGTGGTATGACTCCCAACACCCCTTGAATAGTTTTCGATTGTATTTCCTTGCACGGTTATGTTTTGACAAGGTGTGTCATCGTTATAATTCACGGCCCCGAAAAAGGGCGTAACAATATTATCATGTGTAATATCAAGCTGAATGGCTTCCTTCTTTTTGTGGCTACCTGATTCATAGTAGCCCGAGATAGAACTGTTTAGTACCTGCCCATTTTTAACACCTGCAAATTCAATGGCATGCGCTCCAAAATTGTTAATAACATTGGTCTTTTGGATTGTAATGTTATTTGCATGGCCAAATTCAAGGTTATCAAAACCCATATTATCTTTTGCAGGAAATTTTATTGCGTTCCCATCCCAAGTGCCTCCCTCGATTACGATGTTTTCGTTGCCTGTATAACCAGGTGCACGATTTGCATTCCGTAACATCGGACCAAAGGTTTTATTCCTTACGATCACTGCTTTTTCGGATAAAAGTAAATGAGTATTAGAATTGATTTTGAGAGTTTTAGTGATTAAATAGGTACCGTCCGGGACTACAATGGTCGTTTGTGTACCATCATCTTTATTTGCATCAAGCGCTTCCTGAATTAGGTCGGTATCATCTACCTCATCTGATCCATTTGCCCCAAAATCAGCTACATTTAGCGTAACTGTATTTTCTTCCGCAGCAACTTTTCCACCCATGGAAAAAACAATGCCCAAAACCGCCAGGCATGTGAAAATATGAAAAACAAGAGGACGCATTCTGAACTTCCTTTCATAGAAGATATATGTATTCATTTAATAGACTATAAGAATCATATCCTACTTTTTTTCTATTTAAAAGTAAAATACTCCTATACTTCCTTAAATTGGTTTGCTTCAATAAAAATGAAAGAGATTGGAATCCCAATCTCTTTGACTATTTTATACTGTCACCTCTTTAGTTCAAATCAAATTGATCTCCTCCAACCAACCGGCATCGTTAATCGAATAAATAAGTTAAGCTCCTTTTTAAAACAAACTCAAAGATTTATAAATGATTTAAGTGGGTAGTATAATCTCATAACAAATAAATAAAATATGAAATCAAGCTATTTTCTCTCGGAGGTTGCGTTTATGCGTTATTCATTGTTTAAGCGGGCTCTTATTGGAAAACCATTAAAATCCAGTGCTTTAGGTGAACAAAGATTAGGCATATTAAAAGCCCTTGCTATTCTTTCTTCAGATGCCCTCTCTTCAGTTGCCTATGGACCAGAACAAATTTTAATTGTGTTATCAACTCTAGGTCTTATTGCATTCTGGTACTCAGTCCCAATTGGAATCGGCGTATTGATTCTTTTAGCAGCCTTAATTCTTTCATACCGACAAATTATTTATGCTTATCCCCACGGCGGAGGAGCCTATGTTGTATCTAAAAATAATTTAGGCAAAAATGTCGGCCTCATCGCTGGCAGCTCATTATTAGTGGATTATATTTTAACAGTTGCTGTGAGCGTTTCAGCTGGAACCGATGCCATAACATCAGCTTTCCCACAACTGCATCCGATTAATGTTATAATTGCTTCTTTTCTAGTAGTTTTAATTACCATTTTGAATCTAAGGGGTATTACGGAGTCAGCTTCCATACTAGCGTACCCCGTATATTTATTTGTTTTAGCATTAGTGATTCTCATTGGAGTGGGAATTTGGAATATCTCAAGTGGTCAAATCAACACAAATTCACATTCACCCATTGGTACTGCCGTTCCTGGAATTAGCCTCTTTTTTTTATTAAGGGCATTTTCATCAGGATGCTCGGCACTTACTGGTGTTGAAGCTGTTTCTAATGCAGTTCCTAATTTTAAAGAACCAGAAGCAAAAAACGCTGTCCATACCTTGGTTTTGATGGGAATCATTTTAGCCATCCTTTTCTCTGGTATTATGTTTTTAGCCTATTGGCTTGGAATAACTCCCAATAATAAGGAAACCGTTGTATCCCAGATGGCAGCAAAACTTTTCGGGAGAAATTTCTTATATTACTTTGTTCAAGGCACTACCGCCCTCATTTTGGTTCTTGCGGCGAATACTGGATTTTCGGCTTTTCCTATGTTAGCAGTTAACTTTGCAATGGATAAATACATGCCTAGAATGTTTCTAAATCGTGGGGATCGGCTGGGGTATTCGAACGGTATTATTACTCTTGGCGTTGCATCTATATTGTTGATTATCATCTTCAAAGGAGAAACCGAACAATTAATTCCCTTATACGCAGTCGGTGTGTTTATTCCTTTTACGCTTTCACAAACAGGGATGATTGTGAAATGGGTAAGAGAGAAACCTACTGGTTGGTTATTTAAAATGTTTATTAATTTGATTGGTGCGTTAATTACCTTCACTGTCGTGCTCATATTCTTTCTCACAAAGTTTTCTCATGTCTGGTATATCCTAATTTTCTTGCCGATTATTGTATTTTTATGCCATCAAATTAAAAAGCATTATGATGCAGTAGGAGAGCAACTTAGGATTATGTCAGATGAACAGCCTTTGAAGTTAGAAGGCAATGTTGTGATTGTGCCAATTGGAGGGATCACAACAGTAGTTGAAAACTCCTTAAACTATGCCAAACTAATAGGAGACACCGTTATTGCAGTCTACGTAGCTTTTGACCGTGAACGTGAAAAACAAATCGAGGAAAAGTGGAAAGAATGGCAACCTGATATTCGTCTGGTTACCTTATATACTTCATACAGGAGTTTACTTAGACCGTTAGAACGCTTTATCGATTTAGCTAAGGAAAAATCTGAAGAAAAGAATTTCACACTTACCGTTCTGATTCCACAATTTATCACAAAGAGAAGATGGCATGATATATTGCATAATCAATCAAGTTTAATGTTAAGGATTTATCTCATTTACCAAAAAAATGTTATCGTTTCAACAGTACCTTATCGATTAAAGAAATAAAAACGTAAAAATCAAACAGTTTTTTCATCTACCTTGTCTGATCCACTTGGCCCAAAATCAGCTATTTTTGTTATATAAGCTTTAATTAAAATGAAAGAGATTGGAACCCCAATCTCTTTCACTAGTTTAAAACAATGTCAGCACAAGATAAATGGCCGCCCCCCACATAACCAAGGCTGATATTTTATTTAATACCAATATGAAGTTTCCAGATTTATCGAGTTTTCCACTTATTCTCCCAAATAGCGAAAGCCCGAAAAACCAAATCCATGAAACCAAAATACACGCAAATGTAAAGAATACTTTTTCTTCCCCATGGTAGCTTAATGAACTCGTTCCAATCACACCCATCGTGTCCATAATGGCGTGTGGGTTCAGTAAGGAAACAGATGCGGCAAATAAGATTTGTTTTTTCAAAGAAAACTTCTTCTCGATCTCTTCCTTTCGATTACCTGGTTTACTAGTCCAGGTGGTCCATCCCATATAAACTAAAAAAACAAAACCTCCGCCAATTAAAATGGTCTTCATCCATACTGAACCAAAAATAAGTAATGAAACTCCCAAAACAGCCACCAAGATTAAAAAAGTATCACACAAGGAAGCGGTAATGACGGCTGGTAATACTTTCACAAAACGAGGCTGCAAGACTCCTTGATTAAAAATAAAAACGTTTTGGACACCGAGTGGCAGGATCAGTCCTATTGCAAGTATAAATCCATGAATAAATGGTTCAAACATCAAATCTTCTTCCTTTCTTTCTATAACCTAAACCTATTTTAGTTAGAAACGGTGTTCATGTCTCCATCCAATTGGATGGCATCCAACCCAACCAAGTTATATAATCATGTATAGAAAGGAGCGATACCTATGTTTACAATCGACTGGAAACCAAATAAATCATCATCTGTACCATTACATATACAAATAACAGATTTTATAAAAGAAAAAATATCAAATGGCGAGTGGACGATCGGATTTAAGCTTCCTCCCCAACGTACCTTAGCGAAAACTTTGGAAGTAAATCGAAGTACAGTGGTAGCGGCTTATGATGAATTAATCGCAGAGGGACTTATTGAAGGAAAAAGCGGTAGCGGAACGAGAGTAGTCAATAACACTTGGAATCTTTTAGCCACCACTCCTCCCCCAGACTGGAACTCATACGTGAATGTGGGTATTCATCAGCCAAACCTGCCAACGATTAAGGAAATCAATCGAGCTGAATTCTATCCTAATATCATCCGCTTGGGAACCGGGGAATTATCGCCATCCCTAATACCCACCACACTAATGAAAAAAATTTTTAATCAATTGTCTAGAAAAGAAATTTCTTATGGTTATGAAGAACCAAAGGGGTTGCTGCCATTAAGGGAACAATTGGCCAGCTATTTAAAAACAATGGGGATTCCAACTTCTCCTTCTTCTATTTTAATCGTATCAGGTGCTTTGCAGGCCTTACAGCTCATTAGTGTTGGTTTACTGCATAAGGGTTCTACAGTGTTAACCGAAAAGCCTTCCTATCTTCATTCATTAAATGTCTTCCAGTCAGCGGGAATGCAATTAGTTGGAACCCCAATGGATCGGGAAGGTATTAGAACCAAATACATATCTCAATATAAAAAACAACATAAAGCAGCTTTACTTTATACCATTCCTTCTTTTCACAATCCAACCGGGACTTTAATGACAGAGGAAAGACGCCATAAATTGTTAGAGATCTGTCAACAAGAGCGGTTACCATTAATCGAAGATGATGTATATCGGGAATTATGGTTAGATGAAAAACCTCCGATGCCAATCAAGGCGTTGGACAAAAATGGGCTTGTCCTTTATTTGGGAAGTTTATCAAAATCGTTAAGTCCCGGTCTCCGAATTGGTTGGATCGTTGGCCCAGAACCCGTTGTGGACCATTTAGCAGATATTAAAATGCAAACCGATTATGGTTCTAGTTCATTATCTCAGTGGGCTGCCGCGGAGTGGTTTTCTAGCGGACTTTATGTTCAACATCTTAATGATGTAAGAAAAGAATTGAAAATACGAAGAGATTTTACCCTAACTACTTTGAATAAATATTTTTCTGATCTAGCAGTTTGGGAAAAACCAAAAGGAGGATTTTATATATGGGTCCGTTTGATCCCATCGATCTCGATCCGAAAATTATTCGAAATGGCACTTTTAGAAGGCATCTTACTGAATCCAGGGAATGTGTATGATCACCAATCTGAACAATATCTGCGGATTTCTTATTCTTTTGCTTCACTTTTAGATTTAGAAGATGGGCTGCGACGGTTATCCACTATTATAAAAAGATTAATTTCATAAGTTACTGTTATTTGAAAAGAATGGATAATGAAAGGTAAAAAGCCCTATTCTGTTTTTACCAAAATTGGGCTTTATCTTATCATCGAAGCAATTAAGAGGGCGACCGTCCCCTGTTATAAAGGTTTACCATTTAGAAATTGATCGAAGCCTGGAAGTGCAATACTCCATAACAACGCTTCTTTACTGTTCACCAAATTGTTCTATTCCTTTTCTAAAATCTTTTTTTGCCCAGTTTTCAATTAGGACTTGTTCAAGCTATCCCTGTCAAACGCTTTTGGAGGTGATTCCAACCATCCTTTATCAATTAAGATATTCAAGCCGTCGTCCACAAATAAGCCAATGTTTACAAGTGTTCTTATATATAACATATTTATATCTCTTCTTGCAGTTACTGCCAGTGAATTTCCGAACGCCCTTATCTTCATTGCGAACATATCAACTTTATGAAACAGCATTATTTTATCTGAAAAAGGAGGATATGAAGATGTTGTAACCAAATGATCCAAGTACGCAGGTGAATCAATTTGTTCAATATGAAGTTTTTCCTTATACTGCTTTACCGCTTTTTCCGTCATGTTCAAACCTCTTTTAAACAAAGCCTTTATCTTTTCATCCTTCACGATCTGATAGAACCCCAATAATAACGCCTTACTTGTTGTGTTATTCTCAATGTTATCCCAAAGATGAATGATTTCCAATGCCTGTAATGGCCGGACATCTCCCATAAAACCATAACTGTAACTTTGATTATCAATTTTATCAATCCCTTTTGGAATTGGAATGATCGGAGGTTTTGCAATGAGCCTTTTTTTCATTAAAACATTATTAATTTGCCCTAAAAGGACGGTAGCACACTGATTACAATATATAAAGAACTCTCTTATATCCTCCCGCATAATCAATGGAACTGCTACTGCGTAAAGGCTCATACCTGCCTTAGCAGCATATTTTAAATAATGAGCGTAAAATTCATCTTCGTATAAACGAGGGGCACCGAGATTTACATCCTCTTTAGTAAATCCTTTTGGTATAGGGAAATTTTCATTGTTAAAAAATCCTTCTATCCTCTCTATGAAATCTCTTGATAAGGCTAAACCATTTTCCAATAGCAACCGAATATCTTCATCATCGCAATGTTGAAGAAAATAACCTAGGATTTGAATGGACATACTGTTTCCCATATAGGTAGCCCAAAGCTTACCTATTTCAAAAGTCGTTAAAGGTTGGTCTTCACCTATTGTATGTAAACTTAAATCTTGTGGTTTCATCACAGTCATTGGATTTAATTCCTTATCCGTGGCCATAACCAATCTCCCCTCGTCTTTTCGCTTAGGATAACCATTTGAAAATAATTTAATTCCTTCCAAAATTGCTGCATTTTTTTGTTCTACCTATTCATCTGCAACATTGGTCAAGAAAATTACCATTATAAGTTAAAGTTTGAATTTGTTTCATGAAGCAATTTTGAAGAGGCTAGGATCACAAAAGAGAAGCAGTGATAAAAGATAATTTTTACAAAATTCAGATACTGTTATATTATATTTATAAGTGTATATGAATAAAAATACGGGGGAGAATGATCGTGAACAAGAGTAATAAGGTTGTTAGCTTAAAAATGTATAAAAAAATGAAAAGAAAAAGAAAAAAACCTGAATGGTTTGTAGTAATTCCCTTATTTCTAACGATTGCTTTTGCCTTATTTGCTTCATATTTTATTACACTGAATGACAACCTGGAAATTCAAACCTTTACGGATACTCATGCATATTTGCGTAAATAAAATTCTATGAATTCAAAAAAGCCGAGAGAACCGTTCCCCCGGCACTACTTTTTCTTTATTCTAAGGATTTGACCTGCATATACATCATTTGAGCTAAGATTATTTAGTTCAATCAATTGTTGAATCGGGACATTATAGATATTTGCAATTCTAGAAAGATGATCACCTGGAGAAACCGTATGCATTTCATAGATTTCTTTTAGAAAATCTGAAAAATGGATAATATCTCCGATTTCTCTCAGAACACCCCTATTTTCTAATACTTCTAGCATTTCTTTTGCTCTATTTCGATAGGAATGATTTTTGACAGCTATTTTACCATTTTCACGAATTTGCTGTCTTTCTATATCATTTTTTAAATAATATTGAATCTTCTCTACTGTTTCTTCAGAGGAGGATACAATAATTAAATCTTGACCTGGTTTAAATTGTTCACGAACTGCCGACGTATCCGATGTAAATAAAACCCCACCAGAACCAAGAATTTCATATGTGCGCTGAGTAAGTTGTGTTCGAGAGTTTTGCAATCCAATCACAATTTTGGCAGAACTATAGACTTTGTAGGCATCCCGGTAGTCTAAATAGCCATGAATCCAATTAGTTGGAATTTCTTTCCCAAAAAACTTACCCATTCTTTCCCAATCCTTTCCCCAAAAATCAACACGTATTCCATTCTGAATCAAGGGTCTTAATAATCTTTTTAAGGATCTCGAACGGTACTCATCTGGATTTTCTTCAAGATATTCAGGATAAGCATTCGCTACTACCGCTATGTCACAACGATAGTTATTCATTGGTTGTACCTGAAAATGAACACTCTGATGATACCCGAAATCTAAATGAGCAGCTTTAAAACCCAGCTTCTCGTATACTTCGCATAATGAAGGGGTAACGGTAAAAACAAAATCTGGTCTAATTGCATTAATAAGGGGTAGGGTAAAATTTTCAGTGTGTAAAGGGTCTTCCGTTGCCCAATAAACGAACGGGATCGTAGTTTTCATAATAGCCTCTCGAATCCAGGGCCATTTTTCTTTAGAATGTTCAGGTGTCCATCCAAGAGATATGATTAAATCAGGCTTAAACCAATCTAGCATTTCAGTAATATTTTCCTTACTTATAGGCCCAGAAATCATCACCGTATGTCCTTCTTCTCTAAAACCATTTGGTAAACCATAAATCCACATTGGGTGACTTTCTAGAAATAAAATCTTCAAAAGCGATCATCCCTTCTCTATTTCCGGTTCATCTATTAATATGTGAATTTCCGATAGCTTGTAACGGTATAAGTCTATGGATTAGAAATTTACACTAGAGAAACAAGATTCGATTGCTTTTTTCGATAGTACTTTCATTCCCTTAAATTTAAATGTAAATTATTGGATGTTTTAGGGTGAACTAATGAAAAAAGTGTATACCAAAGGAGCGAGCAAGATGTTCCAAAAAAATAAAGACAACACAATCATTAAACTCGGACTTGGGACGGCCTTTCTGTCGACGATGTTCAGCTTAATCATTGTTCGGTTATTATTGGAGATCAAACATTCAACGGGGAAGGGATAAATCCTTTCCTTTTTCATTTTTGGCAAATTTAATTGTCATTACAAAGACACAGACTTTTAAAGAAAATTCTATTACTATTGGGGTATAAAAATAGGGATGTGATTTCGTGGAGAAAATTTTAGTGATTTTTGAAGGTAAGGAATATACCATTCTTCATCAATATGCGTCCGGTTATTGTGAAATAGTGGATGAAGGTTCTCCGTTAAATATAAAGCTAGTTCACTTTTCTGAATTAGTTGTGAAACTATAAAAATTAAGGTGAAAGCCCCTTCTCGGTAAAGAAGGGCTTTGTTTTTTTGAGATCTAAGTGCCTCACCCACTGGCCTTGCATTGTAGTAATTAAATTGAATTAATTCAAAATTTTGCACTGGGAATCAGGCACTAGCTATATATTTTTCTACGGCTCTTTTAAAACAGCGAGCCCCCTAAAAGTGGGTTACTAATTCATAAATAAACGATTTAAGAAATGAACATTTTAAAAATTTATTTAGTGTGTTAACTACATCATTTACATCCATCTTGTATTGCCCCTTTTCCTTGGGTTAATTTTACAGTTTATTTACAATTATTAAGAGGAAAATTAATGTTAATATATTAAAGGGAGTAGATTCAATGAGAGATTCATCTATGAAAGAAAAGGTGCTAAAAGTTATTACGGAACACAGAACAGGGGTTCTTTCTTCTGTTGAAAATAATAAACCTCATTCCCGGTACATGACATTTTATAATGATAATTTAACATTATATACACCAACGAAAAGGGATACGGAGAAAATTGAAGAAATAGTGAAAAATCCTTCCGTATCCGTTTTGTTAGGGTACGAAAAACAAGGCCAAAACGATTCTTATGTTGAAATTTCCGGAACATCGATTCTTAATGATTCACCAAAAGTGAAACAACAATACTGGAACGATTCATTTGAACAATGGTTTAAGGGCCCTGAAGATCCAAACTACGTTTTTCTTGAAATAAAACCTGAAACCATCCGCATTTTAAACCTAAATGGTGAACCACCACAAGAACTCCATTTAGATAATTGAGAAACTCAAATGCAAATACTTGCACCGGATTATCGGTGCTTTTTGTTTTTTAAAGACTCTGTTATTATTCATTGTTGATTTTCGTGTAGATATCAGAATTCAAAGGCGGAGAAATTCCGGCTAATTTATTTAGAGGAGCTAAAGAAGTAGATATAAGCGGAAATATTCCGATTATCTGCTCTAAATAAGACAAAATCCAAGGATTTGGATCATATAAACGGAAAAACTTCCTTTATTTTTAAGGAGAAATGGGTATTTCCGATTTTAAACGGAATTTTACCGTTTATTTTTTAAACACAGTAAAATCAACATTTAGTAGTAACAGAGCCTTTTTAAAAATTAGCCCAGCTAGCAAAAACTTTAACGCACTGGGGGGCAGGCACTAGCTACTTAATCATCACTTAATTTGAAACTAATAAATTTTTGCTCCATCATTTCTTTCATCGCATATTTGATGCCTTCTCTTCCGACACCGCTATCCTTCCAACCGCCATAAGGCATGTTGTCAACCCGGAAGGTTGGAATATCATTGATTATGACCCCTCCAGTTTCTAAGCGTTGCGCTGCATAAAAAGCCTTTTCAACGCTTGGTGTAAAGATTCCTGAATTCAATCCATAACGGGAGTCATTCGCGTCATTGATCGCTTCATCTAAAGTATCAAATGGGAAAATACAAACGATTGGGCCAAATATTTCAGAACGGAATACTTTTGAATCACGGCTTACATTCGTTAAAACGGTTGGGGCCAAGATATTCCCCTCCACCGTACCGCCGCACTCAATTTTTGCCCCTTCCTTAACGGCTTCATCCAGCCAGCTTTGCAAACGCTCTAAAGATTTTTTCGAAATGACTGCCGTTATGTTTGTTTTTTCATCCAATGGTGAACCAATCACAAGCTCTTTCGTTCTGCGAATAAATCGATCTAAATATTCTTGATAAAATGATGAATGGACATAAATTCGCTGAATGGAGATACATACTTGACCATTATAGGAAAAAGACCCCATCACACTACGTTCAACGACTTTGTCTAGGTCAACACCTTCATCAATGATCAACGGGGAATTGGACCCAAGCTCAAGCGTAAGTTTACGAAACCCTGCCTGCTGTTGAATAATATGGCCGACTTCAACACTGCCTGTAAAGGTCACCTTTTTTACAAGAGCATGACTTGTTAATACTTTACTTAACACTTCTCCTTTACCCGGAATAATGTTAAGTACTCCATCAGGCAGCCCGGCCTCTTGAAAAATCTCGGCAAGAACTAAGGAGCTTAACGGTGTTTGTTCAGCCGGCTTTAAGACCATCGAATTCCCTGCCGCGATTGCCGGACCGACTTTGTGGGCAACCAAATTAAAAGGGAAATTAAACGGAGTAATAGCCGTTACTACCCCAATGGGTGTATGGATCGTAAATCCAAAGCGATTTTCCCCGCCTTTCGCCGCATCCATTGGAATTTGTTCACCATAATTACTCTTCGCCGCTTCTGCTGCAAATTGGTAGGTTTGAACGGTACGGCTAATTTCCTCGCGGGCATTCCGAATCGATTTAGCTCCTTCAAGTGCAATGATTTTCGCATATTCCTCACTGCGTTCTTCCATGATATCTGCGACTTTTGCTAAAATTTTTGCCCGTTCATGTGCCGGATTAGATTTGAAATTTTGAAACGCTTCATGTGCATTCGTTATAGCCTGTTCAGCATCAGCTGGTTCGGCTTGCCCGATTTCGGCTAACTCCTCATCGGTATGGGGATTATATAATGGTTCATATGTTTTTGCTTCCTGCCACTTCCCGCCGATCCATAATGGCCATTTTTTCTTCATCCTACATTTTCCTCCAGTCTTGTACCGAATCATTTCTATAATCTACAAATGTAATCCCCAAGGGTTTTCGACAGCTTTACGTTCTCTGAATAATCAACATCGACATCAATTAGGACAATTTCCTGACTTGCAATCGCTTTTTCTAAAGCGGGTAACAATTCATCAGAATGACTTACTTTCACTCCACTCACGCCGAAACTTTTTGCAAACTCCAAAAAGTCGGGATCCGTAAAGGCAATATCACTTGAGCGATTAAATTTATTCAGCTGTTTCCACTCAATTAAACCGAACTTCGAATCATGGAAAATGACAACTACAAATGCCAGTCCAAGGCGTTTGGCTGTTGCCAATTCGACACCATTCATAAGAAAACCGCCATCACCAGTAACCGCAACTACCGGTTTTTCGGGAAAGGCCAGTTTGGCCGCAATTGCACCAGGCACCGCAATCCCCATCGAAGCCCATCCGTTCGAAATAATGGTATGATTAGGCTTTTCCGGCTGATAGAGACGGGCAATCCATAATTTATGCGCTCCAACATCCGAAATGATAATGGCTTCGCCTTTCTCAGCCTTTTTCAAATCGGCAATAATTCTTTGCGGTTTAACTGGACTTCCCGACAGCTCATCGGATGCATGAAGTTTTTCAACTAATTGCGCTTTTAATTTTTTAACTCCTGGCCATAATTCTTTTCCTTCTACTAGAGGACTTAATGCTTCGAACCCCTCTTTTACATTCCCGACTAATTCTGCTTCTAGCGGATAATAGGCGTCCACTTCTGCAGGAAGACTATCAATATGAATAATCGGATTCATTGCCTCATCATTCCAATATTTTGGCAAATACTCTACAAAATCATAGCCGGCAGTAATAATAAGATCGGCTTGGTCAAATCCACAAAGCACATAATCTTTCGCCTGCATCCCAACCGTATAAAGTGTTAAGGGATGATTTGAGGGCAAAACGCCTTTAGCCATGAAGGTATTTACAACCGGAATATTCTTTGCTTCTGCAAATTCCCTTAACACATTCGTTGCTCCATCGCGAATGACTCCGTTCCCCGCTAAAATAATTGGTTTTTTTGCACGATTAATGGCCATCGCAGCCTTTATAATTTCACTTTTTGTAGGGCTGGATGCTGGATTTGGTGTGACTGGAAGCGGTTTACCCTCCGTTTCTTCCATGGCGATATCCTCGGGAAGTTCAATATGAACAGCACCAGGCTTTTCAAGGACAGCTTTTTTAAAAGCTTTCCTAACGATTTCAGGGATGGTATGGGCTACCCGGATTTGTTGATTCCATTTTGTTACTTTCTCAAAAACACCTATAATATCGACATATTGATGGGATTCCTTATGGATTCGTTCTAGACCAGCCTGACCCGTAATCGCGACAACTGGCGCATGATCAAGATAGGCGTCCCCGATCCCCGTTAGTAAATTGGTTGCACCTGGCCCAAGTGTTGCCAGACAAATCCCCGGTTTTCCTGTAAGTCTGCCATAAACATCAGCCATAAAAGCTGCAGCTTGTTCATGATGAACAAGAATAAATTCAATATCAGAACCAATAAGGGAATCAACAAAATCAGTATTTTCCTCACCAGGAATACCAAATATGTACTTTACCCCTTCATTTTCTAAACATTTCACAAATAAATCCGAAGCCTTCAAGTTAGCTCCTCCAATCAATGTAACTGTGGTTTATGATATGGATAGTTTTTTCTTGGAAGGATGAATTTATGTAATGGTGGTCTTCACCATGCTACTGCATTGGCTGCAGTTGCCTTATCCTCTTGTGGAAGATCGGGATAATGGTGACAAAGTGATAGGGTATTAAAGGGTTGGTTAAATGGGGGCTCGTTTCAAAACATCTTGGCTTATACTTATTCTTTCTAAGCCCTTGCGGTGCAAGGGCTCCTATTTGATATGAGGAAAAAAATTTTTCAACAATGGAAATTTGTTCTTTGGTATTTAATACCTATGCATTACCTAAATTCGGGATGGTGACCATTTGACAATTCGGTTTTTCTATATATCAGATAAAGATTCCTCTGACTTACGACTCAAGCAAAAATCTTTTTAGGATGCAAAGCCCTTTCTCCAATTCATTGGAGTCCTTAGGAGATGTTAGTGAAATACGAATAAATTGGGGAGTTTCATCTTTTTTGACCAAGAAACGATGAGAATGATAAACATGAATCCCCCGAGTTAAAGCAATATGCTCAAACTGGTTTAGCTGCCATTGTTTATGCAATGGTAACCAACGAAAAAAACTAATAGGGTTCTCGCTCGGATGATCTATTTGAAAATATTTCTGGTAAATCCTATTCCGTTCTTGTGAAATTTCCCGCTTTTTCTTAATGATTTGTTCAGCAGCCCCAGTATTAATTAATTCTGTTATAATTTCTGCATTTAAGGCAGATGTCTTTACATTGAGATTGAAAATTCCATACGTAATTTTTTCAACAAACTGATTGGCGTATGCGATAAATGCAACTCGAATACCAGAGCTGAGTGATTTGGCAATACTCAGGATATAAACAAATCTTTCCGGTACAAAATGTGAAATAGGGAAATAGCCATTTGGTGCCAGGAACGAGTATACGTCATCCTCTATTAAAATAAGCCCGTGTTTATTGATCACTTCTGCTATTTCCTTTCTGCGATTCATATTCATTGTTACAGCAGTAGGATTATTGCAGGAGGGGCTCAAATAAATACCCTGCACTGGATTTGTTCTGCAGACGGAATCTAATCGCTCCGGCTTAATCCCTAACTCATCCCCTTCAATAGGGATTAATTGGATATTCAATATTTTGGCCGGTTCAATAAAATTAGGATAAGTATATATATCCACCGCTATTTTATCTCCCGGATGAAACAAGGCCATTAGAATCAGCGAAAACGAATTTTGCCCTCCTGATGTGATCGCAATATTTTCAATGGGCGCATCCATGTTAAAGCGCTGCATCCACTTTTTGGCTGCCATTCGATGATAAGGCATTCCCAACGGGTGCCTGTAATCTAATAAATTTTCAAGATAATCTTTGGCGGCAATGCTTTTAATTGCTTGTGCGACGATTGAGTTTGTGCTGTCAAGGGGCTTGATGATCCCCATCTCTATATAATTCTTATTCTCATCACTGTCTGCCATAAAAATAGCATTTTTTATATTGGGAGTAACAAAGGTTCCCCTTCCGGTAACGGCATAGATTAATCCTTTCACTTCGCATATTTTAAATGCCCTTGTGATCGTGCTGAGGTTAATATCAAGATAATCTGCTAATTCTCGTTGAGGAGGAAGTTTCGTATTGGGTGCGAGAAAGCCATTGAGAATATCATATTCCAGCAAACTGGCAATCGATCGATACATTGGAGGGACAAGCTTTTTTTTATCCGGCTTCCACGACATAGGATAATTTTCAAATGAATTAACTGGCATATAACCCCTCCTCGAAAAATTGTATTGCATACAATTATATCATTGAAGCCATACAATGAGGATGATAAGGTTAATTTATATTCAAATTATTTTTAAAAGTGAGTGAATGATGATGAACATAAGTGAAAACACATTTTTGCGGGAAGAAAACAACTTCTCTGCCGGTGTACGGGATTGTCTGCCCACTGTACTTGGTTACTTAAGTATTGGATTTGCGGCAGGTGTTGTGGAAAAAACAGCAGGACTTTCGATTGTTGAAATTGGACTTATATCCTTGCTTTTATACGCAGGTTCTGGTCAATTTATTGCCGCCGCGATGATTGGTGCTAATAGTCCCACTCTGGCGATTATCTTTACTATTTTCTTTATTAACCTCCGCCATCTTTTAATGAGCGCGGCTTTATCGCCTTATTTCCGTCATCTTTCACCCTTCAAAAATGTATTAATTGGTTCTTTACTTACAGATGAAACATTCGGTGTGGCAATGAATGAAGCAGCAAGTAAGAAATGGCTCAGTGAAAAATGGATGTATGGTTTAAATATAACTGCTTATTTAAATTGGTTCATTGCCAATATTGCAGGAGCATTTTTCGGTGAATGGATTTCGAATCCGGAGAAATTCGGTCTTGATTTTGCATTGCCGGGTATGTTTATTGGCCTGCTTGTCCTCCAGATGGTCAGCCGAAGAAAATTGATGAAAGATATTCTTGTTGCACTAAGCGCTGTTGTCCTTGTTGTAGGGGTAAGTTTAATGGCATCTGGAAGCGTTGGTGTTATTGTGGCGACAATCATCGCATCAACCATTGGAATGGCGGTGGAAAAATGGAAGTAAGATGGTCTATCTTTTTAATTATTTTAGGCTCAGCCCTTGTAACATTCATTCCAAGAGTGCTTCCAATTGCTATCTTAAGTCGTGTTGAACTGCCAGAATGGGCCATGCGTTGGTTGAGCTACGTTCCCATTGCTGTTATGGCAGCCTTAGTGGGGCAAGAGTTGTTAATGCCGAATGGAAAACTGGAACCTTTGCAAAAAAATCTTGAACTAATCGCTGCTTTGCCTGCTTTTATTATTGCGATTGTAACACGCAGTTTATTAGGAACTGTTATCGTTGGAATCATCTCTTTAATGGTATTACGTTTTGTGTTTTAAATTGGTAAATTGCTGTAATGAATTTAGTGATAAGCATACTGGCAGTATTGATCTAAAAAGGCGCCTTCTTAAGAAAGCGCCTTTTAATTATACATTTTTTAATGTTCAATTAATGCTTTCCATTTAGAGAAAAGCTATTTTTCATTCTCCGATTCAGCCACTTTTTCATCAATATTTATTTTCTCCTCTTTCCACCACAAGGCTTCATGGGGTCCTTTAGAATTTCTGCAATAGGTCTAATCAAAAATTTAAACATTTACAAAAACCGACAATATTCAAATATGACATTTTGCAGAACAGTAGTACAAATTACCTATTTTCTAAAAAAAGGTAACCAATTACACAATATCAATCGTTTATGGGCATAGGATGTTTACAGCGGAAGTTCAGGTATGGGGGATAGATACTTTATGGAAAGCAAGGTAAATAATCAAGAATTCGAGAAACAACGCGTAAATTCAACTAAGTGGTATGCAAACAGGTGGTTTATTATAGCAAGTATCATTTTTATTATCGCGTTCTTCATTGCAGCAGTCAGCTACTATCAGGCTAACCATTTTAATTCACAAATCAAGATTAATGGCATCAAAGTCGGCGGAATGACCGCTGATCAGGCACTAAAAAAATTAAAAACAACCGTATTAAAAAATGTAGTCTATGTTGGGGATCAACAAATAATAGATGGAAAAGATACAAAGGCAGAATATTCGGATAAGGATCTGCCCAATGTCAAAAAATTATTAAAGAGCCAATGGACTTTTATACCTTCTTCAAAAGTAAAAGATTATTCGTTATTACCCATCAATCAGGATCACTTTCGAAACCAGAAGTTGAAAAAACTGTTGGAAGAAAAGCTTCTAGCCATGAATAAGGGTTTAAAAGCTCCACAAGATGCAGTGGTTTCTTTGAAACAAGGCAAAATTAATGTCGCAAACAGTATAAGCGGTGCACAGTATGATGTCGCAAGTCTTTTGATGGACTTCGAAAAACACAAATATAGTAGTGAAATCCGGCTCAATCCAGCTTATATACAGCCAATTAAAGAAGACAGCGAGTTTGTAAAAAATCAAAAGAAAATGTTTGAAGAATTCCTTGCTCAGACCGTTGATTACAAGGTACAGGATAAAGTTTTTACGTTAAAGGCGGGCGAATTAGTTAAAAATGCATCTATTTCAAAAGATTTACAGATTAAGATTGATGAATGGAGTGATTTTAAGAAAAAAATAGCCAACATTAACAATACCCAATCCACATTAAATAAGGATTTCAAATTCAAGACCCATTCAGGTTCGGTAATATCAGTTAAAGGTAAAGGCTATGGCTGGGCTATAAATGTTGAAAAAGAAATACCACGGATTATGAAGGCTTTTGAAAATGGGGAGAAATCGGTTTCCGCCTCCAATATTTACGGACATGGCTGGAATGGTGAAGGATACGGATATGACACATTCACCAATAATGGTATTGGCGATACGTATGCTGAAGTCTCCATTGCAGAGCAACGAATGTGGATATACAAAAATGGAAAATTAATCGTCACAACGAATGTTGTTACTGGCACACATAATATCCATCAAGATACTTCACCAGGAGTGTGGTATATTCTCTATAAGCGATCTCCTGCCATACTAACGGGCAGAAAAAATGGAAAAATCATTTATCAGTCACCTGTTAATTATTGGGCTCCTTTTACAAATGACGGACAGGGAATCCACGATGCAAGTTGGCGGGGAAATTGGGGAAATAAGGCCTATCTTAATGATGGATCTCATGGATGTGTTAACACTCCGCCGAGCATTATGAAAACTGTGTATGACAATCTCAGCACCTATGAGCCAGTTGTCGTTTATTGAGGTATGGAAGGCTGTCCCCTAGAATCTTAATAGGTTCCAATTGGTTCAGCGGTTCTGTAAAAGTTCCATTCAATCGTACCTCAACATCTATAAGAGTTTTATTATGCAAAACAAAATCAGTTGAGGTATCACGTTCAATGACCTCTTGAAAATAAATGCCGCCTGTTGCTTTAGGGATTATACGAATATTAAAATGTGGTGTCACCTTAGGTTCACTAACTTTCTCGATAACATTAGATAAATTAGCCTTTAGCTCAATAAAAACCTCGCCATTTTTCATGGCATACCCAGAGAATTCACATCTGTTCGGTTAAGTAATTGCAATGGTAAGACGAGGGGAACCGTCCCCTCGTCATCTATAATTATATAAAATAAAAAGCGCCAGTATAGGCGCTTAAAACAGGATTCCCGACAAATTTTGCCGAATCTTTATTGGGGTTGGCAAATGTCTATATTTACAGTGACATTAATCTTCTTTTTGCTTTAACAGCAGCTTGATCTGGTGTGCTGCCATGCTCGATTACGGCTTTTTTGCCCCTTCGAGCATAAACCTTGATCCGGTGTCTTACTTGATAGACCCTAAAATAAATTCCATCCTCTTCATACGCAGAAACGGCTGCCATTGGACTTTTCATACATTCACAACCTTTCGGATTATACAGAGTAATTCTGTATTTTTATGAAAAATCCTTGTGAATGTTTTGTTACAATTTTTGTATCGCAATCTATCGTATAACTGAAGTTAGAAGTTTAAAATAACATTTTCAAATATTTCTCGAAGTGGACTCCTTCTACACTAGGAACTTGCTCTTTGGAGGAATCCTGTATGGCCGCTGTCAGAAATGCCTCAGCAAGCTGTACAGATTTTTCCAAGCTCTCCCCACGCATCATGCTTCCCATAATCACCGATGCAAATAAATCACCCGTACCAGAATAGCTCATACCGTTATACTCCATCGCACGATAAAAGGTTTTGTCTCCGTCCAAATACATATTTCCGATATACTGCTTATCTGAATCTGCTGACGGTGGATTCATTCCAGTAATAATAACCTGAGCGCCAGATTCCTGTTGCAAAATATTTCCTGCTTCTTCGACCGCTTTTAGATAGTCCCTTTCATTCGAATAACGATGCAGCTTTTTATAAGAAATACCGGATAATAAACAGCACTCCGTAACATTTGGTGTAATCACATCTGCACGCTTCACCAGTTCCCTCATTAATACCAGCAATTCATCGGTAAAAAGCTTATAGACTTCTCCTAAATCCCCCATCACCGGATCGACAAGTAAAAGGGTTTCCTTTGTTTGAAACTTCTCTAAAAAAAGAAAAATATTATGAATTTGCTCTTCACCGGTAACGAAGCCTGTGTGGATTCCATCAAAGGTAACCTCAAGCTTGCTCCATTCCTCAATGAAATATTTCATTTTAGATGTAAAATCTTCACAATAAAAACTTGGATAACCCGTTTGCGCCGTCAATATGGCCGTTGGTAACGGACATGCCTGTACGCCCATTACCGAAAGAACCGGTATTGCGGCTGTTAATGAACATTTTCCAAAAGATGATAAATCCTGTATTACAGCAACTTTTTTCATAATAACCCCCATAAGGCTGACCGTCTTAAACCTTTTTCATATTACCACAAATAAAGAATTTGGAAAATTCCTTTACTAACTGACCATATAGTTTTTTAATAAATTGACACTTTTATATATGCCAGTCATTTGCTAAAATCATAGAAAATTCAGTTAAGAAGGGTTAGAACTATGCAAACTACACAAACTTATTCAAAGCCAGGTTACAAAACGTTTGATTTAATTCTTACTTCCATGCTAATTGCACTTGTTTTCCTATCTACTTTCTTGAACATTAAACTGCCAATTGCAGCAAATGGAGGTTTAGTTCATCTAGGGACTGCAATGCTTTTTATCGCAGCAATTCTTTTTGGTCCTAAAAAGGCGGCTCTTGCTGGTGCGATCGGAATGGCATTATTTGATCTAGCTGGAGGTTGGGCGTTGTGGGCACCGATTACCTTTGTTTCCCGTGCTCTGCAGGGATATATCGTTGGTAAAATTGCTTGGTCAAATGGCCGTAATGGCAATAGCATTGCTTTCAATTTAATTGGAACAATCGTCTCAATGCCGGTAATGATTGCTGTTTATTACATTGGCGAAGTAATTCTATACGGTAATTGGGTTGCACCCGTAGCTTCGATCCCTGGAGACGTCGTTCAAAATGTATTAGGAGTTATTGTTGCCCTTCCGGTTAGTGCTGCATTGAAAAAAGTTCCTTATTTTAACCGCTAAAATAAATACATAAAGAAATGGAATTACCATTTCTTTCGAAAGCACTGGGGGTCAGGCACACTGGCCCCATTTTTATTTCTCACTTTCTTTTGAATTTTTTCACTATCCGCCCAGTGAAAAAACCTTTCCTGCCTGTTGCAGAAACACCCCGTTGGACTTCTTTTCACGTATTATCAATCCCGTATTATTTACTTTTTCAAAATTGTTAATTGTCTCTCCAAAAGGTGAACCCCTTAATCAATTATCCGTGCTTTTTTCAGTTAAACACTCTTCTTCCAGCTTGATATTAATCTGTTTCCACTCTTCGTTGATTACTTTCCGAAATTGAGCAATTTCTACATCAGTTCCATTCGTCAATGTAACTAAAATAAATCATGACAGTATCGCTTTAAATGTAAAGATCTGTTCATCCTCTGTTCATATAGGAGGTTTATTCTAAGTTTGTAAAGAAGAGATTGGAGGAATGAATGATGAATCTTTCGTGGAAAGAAATGAAGAAAAATAAAGTAAGATTTTTGATATTAGGTTCCATTGTTTTTCTTGTTAGTTTACTAACTTTTATTATTTCTGGTTTGGCAAATGGATTATCACAAGACAATGCTGCATTAATTAAAGATTTACCAGAAGGTCAATTTTATATGGCTAAAGAGGCAGAGGAAACGTATAATCTGTCAAAAATAGATAGCGGGATCCAAAATGAAATATTAAACAAACAAAAAGATGCTGTAGCATTCTCTATTCAAATGGGTTTTCTAAATGATAAGGATGATAAACAACAAAGTGTTGCCTTTGTTACATCTACCCATTCAAAGTTATTTAAAAATGTTAAACACGATGAAATTATATTAGATAACTCATTGAAGGATAAAGGTATAAAAGTTGGAGATATCTTAACGAATAATCAATTTAGTGGCAAGTTTATTGTAAAAGGTTTTGTTGATCAAAAAAAATACAGTCATGTCCCTGTTGCTTATATCAATATGGAGGATTACAAAGAAATTTACAAAGTCAAAGAAATGCAATTAGTTTTCATCCCAGGAGGAGATTCTTCACAAGAATTCACTGGATTACAATCCTTTTCACAGAAAGATTTTCTCAATACCATTCCAAGTTATAACGCAGAACAGATGTCTTTAAATATGATTGTTTGGTTTTTAGTGATCATTAGTGGAATGTTATTTGCGATTTTCTTCTACATGATGAACGTTCAAAAAATTGGTTTATACGGTATTTTAAAAGCAATTGGTGTAAAAACAAGTGATTTATTCAAAATGATGTGGACTCAGATGATTTTTATTACAGTCATTTCACTAGCAATGTCTATTGCACTCAGTCAAGTCTTTAATATGATTGCACCTGAAGGAATGCCTTTTCATTTAACTTTTGAAACAACAGCTCAATTGTCTATCGTCTTTCTCGTTATCGGTTTTATTGGAGCAACACTCTCAGGTATACAAATAAAGAAAGTTGAACCATTACAAGCAATACAACAAGGAGAGGTTTAATATGACAATATTTACGATTGATGAAGTTAGAAAAACATTTACGAATGGGGAAGTAAAAGAAGAAATATTAAAAGGAATTAATCTTTCTCTAAAAGAAGGCGAAGTAACAGCATTAGTGGGTGCCTCAGGATCTGGTAAAAGCACACTTCTTACAATCGCTGCTGGGCTTCAACCTGCCTCAAATGGACAAATCCTATTTGAAGGAAAAAATATGACGACAATGAGCTCAGAACAAATCCGTAAAATACGAGCAAATAAATTTGGTTTTGTCTTTCAATTTGCACATCTTGTTCCTTTTCTAACAGTAGAAGAACAATTAATGCTAATGCTTGATGTTTCTGAATCAGCATTAAGCAAACAAGCAAGAAAAGCAGAAGTTAATACCATTCTACAATTAGTTGGAATGGACCATCGAAAAAAGGCTTATCCTTCTTCATTGTCAGGTGGAGAGAAACAACGGGTTGCCATAGCTCGTGCAATCATTCATAAGCCTAAAGTTCTCTTCGCAGACGAACCAACTGCAAGTCTAGATTCAAAAAGATCTAAAGATATTATGTTATTAATAAGAGATTTAACCAAAACGTTAAATATCACTACTTTAATGGTAACGCATGACGAAGAAATGCTTTCTTACACTGATCATATAATTAAAATGAGCGATGGTCTAATTTTACAGAACGAAGATTAATCCTTGAGCTTCAGGGAAATAATTGAAGTCACACTTTTTAATATTTAGTAAACAGCCCGCCGCATTACGTCGGGCTATTTTTTTATATACCAGTTTTAAAATCAGTTAAAAAGCGACAACTCTTGATGAGCAATCGCTACTTTTTAAGAATATAACAAATGTGCAGAAAAATAACTGTGGTTACTGTGATGATACTAAATACTGTAGACATTAAAACTGCTTGTGCAGCATATTCAGGATGGTTTCCATTTGCAAGGCAAGGGATACTTTTGTTATGATTTTAAAAATTTTTCAATAATGGAAATTTGCTCCCCTGTATTTAATGCCGGGGCATGGCCTAATTTCGGGATGGTGACCATTTGACAATTCGGTCTTTCCTTCATTTTTTCAGCGACATCAAGCGGCAATACATCGGAAATTTCGCCACGAATAAGTAATACTTTGGACTGAATGGCTTCCCAATAGTTCCAGAGATTTAAATCTTCAACGTGATGGAATTGCAGTGCAATGTTCGGATCATAATCAGGGCCGACGCCCCCTCCATCTTTTCTCCTGCAGGAAAACCGGGTAAAATCAATCCATTCCTGTTCATCAGAAAAACCGAATGTGGCATAAATGGTTTGATAATAGGTCATTAATTCGCTAACGGTTTTAAATTGCGGAGGAGATGCAACATAGCTAATAATCCGCTTAATCCCTTCAATATTTTGAACCGAATTTTCCAGCGCACCTGCCCCGATGTCATTTAGAACTAAATGGGTGATGCGCTTTTGCCACTCTGGGGTGCCGGCAATCCGCATACCGATTGCTCCCCCCATGGAGGTCCCTATCCATCGGACTTGTTCAATTTCTAACCGATTCAGAAGACCAATTGCCAGGCTGCTGTATACTTCAAAGCAATAATCCTTTTCAGGGGAAGAACTCCACTGGCTCCATCCGCGCCCAATAGTATCTGGACAAAGAACATGGTATTCTTTTTCAAGAAAGCTTGCAATTTTGTCGAAATCCCGCCCATTTCGAGTTAGGCCGTGCCAGCAAACAATGGTTGGGTTGTTTCGATCCCCCCATTCAGTAAAATGGACTTCCAACCCATGAATCGTTTCAAATCTGGACTTAGGAGAAGACATACAATACCTCCCATTTTTTAATAGGTTTCTCCATCAACCTATATATTCGATTCTTTATAAATGTATTCCTTCAAAGTTTTTCCGGGAACAACAATAGTGTATCTCTTCCAAGTAAATTTCATTTTACAAGTTTAACCCATGAATTTATTATATAAGAGTATACTTTTTTAGAAACTAATTCCTCCTTTTCATTCTATTGATAATGTAGTCACTCAACTCTTTATCACAGCAATACACATAACATCCCTTCATGCCACGTGTCATGAGTGTTTTATATGTGTTACGCACAAGATCAAATAGTGGATCTTCTTGACCTTTTTTCGGCTTTGCAGGCCTTGCACCTTTATCTTTGTATTCATCCCTTCTAACAAAAAGAGAATTTGTTTCTGGATCATATCCAAGGTCATTACCTATAATGACTCCAACATAGTCCATTTCTAAACCTTGAACTGTATGAATACAACCTATTTGATTAGCACAATCAGGGTGAATCGCCCAATCAATTCGATTCGGATCATTCCAAGGTAAAGCAAAATTATATTCCTCTATTTCAACATCTTTAGGAAGTTGTCCATCTATAGGATTCTTATTCCATTCCCATGCATAGCCAGCAAGAAGTCGACCATTTCTCTTCTCAACAATCTCCTCAACTAACTCATGTGGATCTGTAACTACACGAAAATCAAACTCACCTTCAAGCGCAATCTCCTTATCTATATAGCCTAAAAGACTATCTAACCATGCTATATAGTTCCCGGAACCAGAACACCGATATTGTGACTCCAATTCTACTGTATGTATCATGGCACCCAGTTTCTCAGCCTCATCTTCGATTAATTTTACAGTCCCGATATCTTTTTTAGAAATAACCTGTTGATCATCTACACAGAAAACACTGACTTTAGATGATCGAATAATTTGTGTGGCTTGATTTTCACCAGGGATCTTCTTTTTCATATGTCCCTGTTCTTTAAGACGATGTGCCTCATCACAGAACTCTTAAAACTATGTAAGGGAGGGCATTAATTTGCCATCTTTTTTTGTTTCCTTAAATTCTCCTAAGTTATCAAAAATACCTAGCCTCCTTACTAAAAAGACCTCTCATCGGTATCCTATATTATTTAATTAAACAAAATCTACTGATTCAAAGATAATCTCCATTTTCTTTTGATCCTTTTCAAACTGCTCAAAAAAACACCTTAATACTCTTCATGAATTCAACCGTCTCCATCTAAATCATCTAAATCAAAATCCTCAGCTCTTAACAAATTTGGATTAAAAGATTTCTGATTCAAATAAGACTCGAATTTTGGACCAAATAGAGTTTCCGGTCGAAGATATTTGGACATACGAGAATCATGTAGCCATTGGGCGGTCTTCAAATCAATGACCTTTTTAAAATCCTCCAATGTGAACCCTTCCCTCATTCTTGTTTGAATGATGACCTTTGTTTTTTGTGAACTTGGTTTGTAAGCTGCATTTGTCTTTTCATTCAGGTAGGTGATAATTTCGGTAATGGGTGATGTTTTCTGTGAAGTTTCTGATGCGGTTTCCGGTTCGGTAGAGTCTATTTCTGTTTCAACCTCGTGTATCTTAGGCTCAGGAGATGTTAATTCTAATGTTGCCAATCGCTCATAATCGATGGTGTACCACTTGGTATGATCCATTTTGCTTCGATTCCAGTTCCCTGAGAGGAGAAGTCCTTGGTCTTCCAATGAACGAATTGTCAGTTTGATGGTGCTTAACGACCAGAAAGAAAGTTGCTGATGCCACTGTTGGTAGGTGTTATAAATCCAGGTCTTTCCTTCAATCACATGAGAACTTTTTTGAATCCAATAATGAATCTCCTGCAGGATGATTGCTTCATTTAACCCAATATTCTTTGCCAATGATGGGAGCACCATCATGGGGCTTTCGTTCAGTAATAAACTGTTCATTGCTTATTCCTCCTATTGTCCTTATTCCCGAGAGAGTCTCTGATGAATGATTCCTCGATTGGTTCAATAACCTTACACCTGCTATATAAAGAAAAAGGAGTAAAATGGACAGGGTGAATAAAAAAGCTTTTTAGAGTATGGCGAGGTTTGAACAAATGGCAAGAGATTTGAATTGGGCTTAAAAAAGGGGGGTTGGGAGTTTTTCAGGTTGGATACAACGACAACGGGAGTTTTTTTCTGTTGTTGTTGTCTTTGAACAATCTCTGGAGTAATCTCTGGTATTGCTTGGTTCAGGCTTGTTCCTTCCAAAGGGTCAGGATGGAATATCAGAGGATTCAGTTTGAAAACATGATGAGTTCTTGCTGGAATAGTGGGAAAGTCATTTTGATTTTTAAAGTAAGTGCCTGGTCCCAGTCTTTCTGTGACACGTTTGTCACAGCCCGTTCATTTCTTCAATTTTATATTGTAACATCCAAACCATCTCTTCTCTGCTTTTGGTGGAAACATTTTCGTTAGCTTAACAATTACCTTCTGCAAACAATTGGTCAAAGTTGTACATTAATTTTCTTATAACAAAGTGAACCAATCAAACTGAAACTACATATAAATGCCTATAAAGTTTTTGATGACTTTGTAGCTTGTCCGGTGCGACTGTCATGTCCATGCTGAACTTTTTTAAACAAAACAAGTTCTCTATCCTATCCGAACAGGTTGAAAATAATTCCGCAAGCTTGTGCTGAGAGGGAGGTAAATATTTTGCCGTTTAAACCACATCCCAATAATACTGCCATTGTAATTACAGACCCGCAAAATGATTTTATGAGCCCGGGAGGCAGAGGTTATCATTTAACAAAAGATAATATTGAGAAAAACAACACTGTACAAAACCTCGAGCTATTAATGAGAACTGCACTGAATAAAGGATATCAACTTTTCATATCACCCCATTATTTATATCCTCATGATTATGGCTGGCAATTTACAGGAAATGAACAAAATATGTTATTAGGCCTTAAAATGTACGAAAAAGCAAATGCGTATACACCACCGTCTGTAGGAGCTGATTTCGTTCATTCTTTGAAACCTTATATTTTTCATAGGAGAACCATCGTTTCTACTCCACACAAGGTTGCTAGCCCACAAACAAATGATTTAGTATACCAGTTACGGCAACATAGAAAAGAGAAGACAATTATTGCAGGAGTGCTCTCCAACATTTGCGTAGAGTCCCATATGAGGGATTTAATCGAAAATGGGTTTGAAACAGCTATTGTATATGATGCCACAGCAACGATAAGTGAAAGAGATTTTCAAGCAGCAGTTACCAATTATAAAGCCTTTGCTAGTGCTACTTGGACGACACAGGAAGCAATTTCAAACTTATAAAACAGTATCCCTCAATGGTAATTGCACGAACTGTCCCCAAGTTTGTTCCTTGTTCAGCATAAGGACTTGGAATAACATATGGCTTTTGGATAGCAACCCCCCCCCCTTCCATGGGGCGAGGAAAAGTTCTATAAATAGATTGAAATTACAAAAAATATACTTACTATTAGACGAAAACAGCCAATATAATCAAAAACTATCGGATACCGAAAGATTGAAACCCAACGACCATAACTGCGACTTCATTCTTCGTGAGCAATCAATTGCGAAAAGACCTTACCCCAAAAAACAATAAGGCCCAACTAGCTCCTATTCGCTTGATGGGCCATTTCATGCGCAAAACTTCCGATTGTCCCCTTATTGAACCGTCCACGTGATCCCCCTCTGCCCTCCTGGTCAAACGGAGGACTGGTGCAGGAATTCTAGATAGATTCCAGAAATAAATTCTGGTGAATAACGCACGCCATGGGTGAACCAGCTGCCGATGATGGTCATTAGGGTGGTGGCCAAATAGTTACTGTATAAATCCTTATCCACATCTACTCGTCCCGAAACCTCTTCCGCAAAAAAATGGGACACCGCGCTAAACATATAATTAAAAAACCCGGGCACCGCTTTTGAACTATACATCAACTTTAAGAGCTCGCGATTCTCATAGATGTAATCAAACAACGTGGAAATCGGAAGATCTCTCCCAATAATCGCACGAGCACTTTGAGGCCCTTTTCTGAATGCCCGCAGCATCCCCGTCACCAAATCATCTCGCAAGGAATGAAATAAATCCTCTTTGTCAGCAAAATTCAGATAAAAGGACGAACGGTTATATCCAGAAGTCTCCAAAATATCTTGAATCCGAATCAATTTATATTCCCTCATCATCAGGAGCTTAATCAACGAGATTTGAAACGCCTTCCGGGCTCCCCTTGCTTTTGCATCAACCGGAGTATTTTCCTTCTGAAACTTAAAATGCCAATCCTTTGAAAAAATAATATGCTTCGGCATCTCCATAATTTTAATAAATTGCTCCGTCACATATTCAGGGGTCGGCTGCTCCTGCTGATGAATCCAAAAAAGAGAGATCCCCAGCCAAGTAGAGGACACAAAATCAAGCTGAATCGTTTGTAAAAGCGGATCATTTTCAACGGACGGGATGGGCTTTACGATATGCTGAGCTATGTACTGTCGGTAGATTTCAAAGATACGTAGCCGGAAACCGGCAATTTTATGCTCCCCTAAAATCACACTAAAAAAATACCGATTCTCATAAATATAGGAAAACAAGGGAATCAGCCGTTCAACTATTTGCATTCGTGAACCATTTTTAGCGATATCTTCTAACACAGCATTCAATTCTTGTAATTTAATCTCCAATAAATCTTCCAACAAATCATCCTTTTGTTGGTAATGTTTATAAAAAGTTCCTCGATTATAGCCAGATACCTGACAGATTTCTGTAATTTTAATGAGCGGAAATGGTTTTTCAGCCATCAAGGAAATTAACGCTTGCATCAATCCTTCCTTTGCATGTGGTAATTTTCGAGCCAAAGTCAAACCTCCCATCGATTCAATGTATTCTTCACGAGAAAAGGCCATCTTCTTTTCTCCACCAGAGAAATATCGATGACCTTGTTTACTCTTATCATACTAGAATCAAACCGAGATTGTAAATTGAAAATTAGAAATATTCAAAACACACATCTATTATTCTAGTGCAAAAGCGAGCATATCTTCCTCACCCTGTTTAACGAACTTTCCTTTTACACGCTGCCCAAAAATGGAATGTACAAGCGGCAACGGTACTTCTACTAAACGCCCAAAAATCTTGGGTCCGCAATCTAGTTCAATTAAAGCAGCAACATAAGGGAGGTAAGGTATTAAACTAGGCTCACCACAACGGTTTACGACGGAGTACGAAATGATTTTACCGGCAGCCTCGACTTCCTCATATTCCAGTTCTCCCAGATCATGTGGACAAAAGGTTCGCGGGTAAAAGACAAATTGCTCACAGTTCTTGCAGCGCTGGAGGAGTAATTTATGCTCCTTTATTCCGTCCCAAAATGGCTGTGCTTCTTTATACATTACCGATCCCCCCTTAAAATCAGGACACATTCATTCGAGAAATATCCGCCGTTCGATGTGGTAATTCCATATTCCACATCCGCGACTTGACGGATGCCTGCTTCCCCCTTAAGCTGCCTGACAACTTCTACAATATTGACCATTCCGCCCGCATCGCCGGGCTGACCGGCAGACAGCTGGCCGCCGCTCGTATTAACAGGAAAATCGCCCTTGAACGTCAGATCATGTTCCTCAACAAACCTGCCGCCCTGCCCTTTTTCACAGAATCCCAAGTCCTCAAGCATAAGCATTACGGCAATGGTGTAGCAGTCATAGAGACCGCAAATCTGAATTTGCCGCGGGCCAATCCCTGCCATCTCATAGGCAATGTCTGCTGCCTTTTTTACACCTGTCACTAATCCGTTCGTAAACATTTCTGACTCTGTGAATAAAAAATGACTGTTATAAAACCCTGCTCCTTCAATCATGACGGGAGTGTCTGTGATGCTTTTTGCATCCTCAGTCGAGGTTACAATAAAGGCAACAGCTCCATCGCAAGGATAGACAATTTCCAACATATGAATCGGTTCAGCAATGACCGGGGATGCCAACACATCATCCAAATTCAGTTTCTTCTCTTTAAAAAGTGCTTTGTCAAAATGGTTCGCATTATATCGTTGGTCCACAGCGATTTTAGCCCGCTGCTCATTAGTGGATTGATATAAGTGCTGATGCAAATGAGCCGCCATCGCATAGCTAGGTGTGGCTTCAGCGCTAATAAACTTCTGCTGATATGCACTCCCTAAAATTTGCGGTTCGTTCGATTGAACTTTTAAGAAATTTTTATCACTGCCGATCACGAGAATTCTTCTTGCCGCTTTTGATACGATTGCCTCCGCTGCCTGTTTTAATGCCATACCACCCGAAGCCCCATAAACAGCCACTTCCGCACTATAGGCTGGTTTCATATCTAAATAAGAGGCAAGCACATTATTTAAACGTGCACTAGTAGATAGCGGACTTAACGTGATGATGCCATCTAGATCCCGAATCGATAAATTGGCATCTGCTAAAGCATATTTAGTTGCTACACTTGCAAGCTGCAAAATATTTTTTCCACTATCTTTTTCATAGTTTGTTTCACCAATGCCGACGATTGCAGCTTTTCCTTTCATCCTTGATCCTCCTTTAGGTCTGTTCTGGAATAGATTGGATACCAAATTCTTCTTGAGTTTCCGCAGAAGGCTTTCGATAGAGTAGTAAAGTAGTGAGGATTAATACAACAATGACACCCATCACAACCATTCCGACCCCATTGATGGCTTTCGTTGTGGCGACAATCGGCTCTGCATTTACACCACTAGTGCGGCTCATAAAGCCAAATAATGCTAAACCAATGGAAGACCCTAGCGGCACCCCAATATCCCGGAACATGACATAGGTACCTGATCCGGCGCCACGTAATGCTTTAGGCACGTCAGTCGTTACAATCTTCATTAAGGCAGGGTTGATTAGACCGCCGCATAATCCAACAATACTTACGGCGAAGACTAAGAAAGCGTAAGAGGAAGTCGTTGTAATGAAGGTGTAGGCCAATGCTCCGCCTAAACTCAATACAGCCCCAGCTAGAACAAAGATTCTTGGCTTATATTTATCTACTAAATAACCGGTTGCTAATGTTGCCACACTATTAAAAATATAGTTAATCGTACTCATTAACCCTGTTTGTGTTGCCCCCCAGCCTTCACGGCCAGCGATGTAATACGTAAGGGCATAGATCAGGGCGATATTACAGAAATTTTGTAAAATCACAATGACTGCTGGAAGATGGATGCCGCGTAATCGAAGGATTTTAATATCCATTACCGGCACGCGTACTTTTCGTTCAACCAAAATTAACGAAATCAATCCAATCACACTGCTTGCGATTAAACCAATCGAAATCGGTGAAACCAGGCCAAAATTGGTCAGCATCATCGGTAACGTGACAAGTGAGCCAATGGTGACGAGCAAAATGACAGCTCCAGGGAAATCAATGACTTGTTTGCCTGACAGTTTTGTGGATTTTGGCATGGTAAAATAAATAATCCCAATCCCAATAGCTGAAAGAGTGCCGCTAATCCAATAAATGATCGACCAACCGTACAGATCGATTAATACCCCTGCAATAATCCCGCCGGAAGCGGCGCCGACTGTCGCTGTAGCTCCTAAATATCCAATCGCTTTCCCCCGGCTTTCTTCCTTAAATAAATCCGAAATATAGGCAAAAATAACAGGAAATACGCAGGCATAACCCATCCCTTGCAAGAAACGTGCTGCTAAGAAAACGGAGAAGTTCGGGCTTAAAGCAGCTGTAAACTCCGATAAGGAAAAGAGGGTTAATCCACTTAAAATCATTTTTTTACGCCCAACCTGGTCACTAAGACGCCCCATTAATGGGGCAAAAACAACGGCCGCAGCATAATAAGCGAGTGTAACCGCGCCGCCAAAACCTGGATCAATTCCAAAACTCTTCGTAATGAATGGTAAAGCGGGTGATTGAAAGGCTGCTGCTTCAAGTAAAACAAATACACTAATTAATAGACAGAAGAAAACAACCCACGGATTATACTTTTTTGCCGCGCTCATATTTTTCCCTCCATTTTTGGTTTTACTTTCCTTTCCAAACAGGCTGACGTTTCTCTGCAAAAGCACGCGGTCCTTCCAAAGAATCCTCTGAAGACATGACCACCTCCACATATTGATCATTAATCTCCCATGCCGTTTGCGGATGATCGAGGGGTACATCCAGTCCTTTGTAAAGAATATCTTTACTGGCCCGAACCGCAACAGGTGCATTATTGGCAATCTTTTGCGCTACTTCCATGGCTTTCTCCATCACTTGTTCATGTGGGACGACATGATTCACAAGTCCCCACTTCGCAGCAGCATCTGCCGATAATGCATCACCGGTAAAGATTAGTTCAGAGGCAATTTTTATTGGAATTTGCCGCGGCAGGCGCAGCAGCCCGCCAGCTCCGGCAATAATCCCGCGTTTCACTTCCGGTAAGCCGAATGTTGCCTGTTCTGAAGCAATGACGAGATCGCAGGCTAAGGCAATTTCCGTTCCGCCTCCTATTGCAAAACCGTTTACCGCTGCGATAATCGGTTTATTTGTATAGTGTTTAACGATTCCTGCAAAGCCCCAATCCGCCGCTTCAGTGGAAGGGATAATATTCTCCCCCCGCGACAGCGCTTTCAAATCTGCCCCGGCACAAAATGATCGTTGACCAGCACCGGTTAAAATCGCTACAACATAGTCATCCGTTCGATTGAAATACTCGAGCGCTTCTCCAATTTCAATCCATGTCTGCTGATTGATCGCATTCATGGCCTCTGGACGGTTAATCGTAAGAATAAAAATAGGTCCGGCGTTTTCTACTTGAACATGGTTATATTCCATTTTATTCACCCTTTCATGACGAAACTGGTATGGCTGTTTGCTTTAGTGTAATTAATCCATCTAGTGCTAACACACATTTACCTTTCTCAAACACTACAAGTGGATTAATCTCAAAGTCCTGCCAATTGCCTTCAAGTGAAGCTGCTATTTGAGAAATATTCGAGATGGCTTCAGATAACGCATCCATGTCGTATTCTACCTTCGTACGGGCCCCTTTTAAAATAGCCGCTCCTTTTAGAGATTCCACCATTTGGCGGGCTTCCTCTTTCGATACATATCCGAGCTGGCGTGATACATCTTTCAGGACTTCCACAAAGATGCCGCCTAATCCACATGTTAAAACAGGTCCGAATAATTCATCATTTTGCACCCCAACAAAAAATTCAATAAAGCGGTCTGTCGCCATTTCTTCAACTAAAACCCCATCTATTTTTACTTCAGGGCAATGGATCCCTACCTTTGATAGAATTTCATGGTAGGCATCTCTTAATTGTTCTGGGTTTTTAATATTTAGCACCACTCCGCCTACATCACTTTTATGAGCAATATGTGCTGAAGCGACTTTAGCAACAACAGGGTAGGTGATACTAGAAAGATAGGAAATCTCTGCTTCGCTTCTAATTAATAGACTATTAGGCACAGGCACACCATAGTTTTGCAGCATCTCTTTGACAAGATGTTCGGCAATCGAAGGCTCTTCGCTGGTAATCTTGATCGGCACCTCCACGGATGCGAAATTTTGGTTTTCCATATACTTTTGGCGTGTACATTCATATTGATAGATTGCTTTTGCCGATTGAACGGCCCCTTCAATATGCCGATAAGCGGGAACATGATTTTCTGTTAAGAAGTGGCGGACTTCTGCCATTTCAGACTCAAGCCCTGTTGGCACAACAAAGATGGGTTTATCGGTCGTTTTTGAAATTTCAACAAACATTTCCGCAAACTTTTGAGGATTTAATGCTTTTGGAACGGGCAGATGAATGATCACCATATCGACTTCATCTGAATCTACTAATGTTTGTACCGCATGAGGATACACTTGCTCATTTAAGATAAAGGTGGAGGCAATATCTACTGGATTTTCAACCGAACAATAACTGGCGATTTGCTCCCGTAACCTGGTCTTTGTACCTTGAGACAACTCCGCCATTTGTAAGCCATTCAGCTCTAGTGCATCTGCGAGTAAAATCCCTACTGCACCCGAAACTACAATGGTAGCAACACGATTTCCTTTTGATCTTTTTCCAGATTGGAAGGCTTTTAACGTATCGATTAACTGTTCAAATCCTTCGACAACCGTCACACCGTATTTTTTCGCTGCTACTTCAAAGATCTCATTTGAACCCGTTAAAGAAGCTGTATGGGATAGGGCTGCTTTCTGCCCGGCAGATGAACGCCCCGATTTAATGCCGACAACGGGTTTATTTGCCGCTAATGCCTTCTCTGCCATCGATAAGAAACGTTTCCCAGAGGGCACTCCTTCCATATAAAAGGAAGCAACACTCGTTTTTGGATCCTGAATATAGTAATCTAGCACTTCAATCGTATCGATATCTGGCTGATTCCCCGTGGCAACCATATAGGAAAAGCCGACTTTTTCTTCTGAGGCCATGGATAGTACTTGCGATCCTGTTGCACCGCTTTGAGCGACAATCCCTACCTCCCCTTTTTCATACACCGTGTAGCCAATATCTTGGAACATTAATCCTAAATCTTCATGGACATTGACCATCCCTAATGTATTGGGACCTAAAATACGAACCCCCTGCCGTTTACAGTAAGAAACAAAACGCTCCTGCATCTTTGTTCCCTCTTCGCCCATTTCTGCAAATCCGGAACTAAAAATTAAAACATGGCGAATTCCTTGCTCGGCACAATCTTGCACACTTCTCTCCACATGCTCTCCGGGTACAGCAATAATGGCCATATCAATCTGCTCTTGGATCTCCTTCACATTTGAATAGCAGGTAAATCCTTCAATTTCTTTGTACCGAGGATTAATTGGATATACACGCCCCTGATAATTCGATATACGGAAGTTACGAACCGCCGTATTCCCAATGGCCCCTTCCCGAATAGTCGCGCCAATAATGGCAATCGACTTCGGTGAAAATAACGGTTCTAATTGTCCATACATTTGCATTCCTCCGATCGGTTTAAACATATATTGTTTTTTCCTCTTGAGCTTTTGCCCGGTCCCGTAGGATTTGTTCAATTACTCTTCGGTGAAAAGCGGGTGTTCCATAGGTTAATTCCGCTGCTTTTGCACGGTTTGACCATAAAAACAAGTGGCTTTCTGTTGAGTAGCCCATGCCTCCCCATAGTTGATGGGCCATGACTGTAATACCGGTATACGATTCACTGGTAAAGGCTTTGGCAATGCTTACTTCACGTTTCGCCTTTGGATTTTTTTGCAGCACAGAGATTGCCTTATATGCAGCTAACCGTGAACCTACCGCCTTTGTATAGAGGTTGGACAAATGATGTTGAACCGCTTGAAAAGTTCCAATCGGTACCCCAAATTGACGCCGCTCTTTTACATAATCTACCGTCATTTGAACGACTCTCATCGCACCGCCAGCCATTTCAACACTTTGAAGCGCTGTCATTTTTAGCCGGCTGTTCTCTAATTCCTCCGCACTTACCAGGCGTTCACCGATTAGGTTTGCTGCGTCCACCATGACGTGATCTAATCGGACAATCGCTTGTTGGTCCTGTCCAATGGTATGGAGTTCTTGTAAATGCACTCCTTCTTGATCCTTCGAAATTGAAAAAATTCCAAACTGTTCGCCAACCCGTGCAACAACGAACATTTCATCCGAACTATACGCATTTTGAACAAACCATTTCTCACCATGAATCATCCATTTACCGTTCACTTGCTCTGCTGTTGTCGTAAATAATGCAGGATTCGTTAGCACATTTTTCTCTTCATAGGCCACAGTGGAGATACATTCACCATTGGCGATTTTTGATAAATATTGTTCCTTTTGCTTGTCCGTGCCAAGGTCATTTAATACAAGCGTGGCATAGGTCGTGCTGTAAAAGGAAGTCGGTAACAGAACTTTCCCTGCTTCTTGAAAAATAATCGCCAAATCCATCAGCGTTCCACCAGCACCGCCGAATTCTTCTGGAATGATGATCGCATTCCAGCCAGCCTCCGTGATTTTATGCCATAAGTTCTCACAATGCCCTAGTTCGCTTGCTTGAATCCTTCGAATGGTTTCAATGGGTGCATTTTTTTCAAAAAAACGTTTCACCGCTTGCTGCAACATTTGCTGCTCATCTGTAAATGTCATCTTCATCTTGTAATCCCTCCTTTTTATTTACGAGGCAGCCCTAATCCGCGCTGTGCCACAATATTTCTCTGTACCTCATTTGTCCCCCCGCCAAATCGATGAAATGGTGCAAGACGATAGATATGCTCAACGGTTCCACCTGCGGGTGCAGCTTCATTTTGCCAGTTTAACTGGCCGTAGGCTTCCATCATTTGCGTTCCAAGATCGGAAACCTTCGTATATAATTCCGTTGCATAGACTTTCATCATCGAAGCATCTGCAGATAAATCCACACCTTCATCCAGTTTGGAGGCGGCTTGATATCCAAATAATTGTCCAATTTCTAAATCAATTTCTAATTCAGCCAGCTTTGAAATGACGTCTGGACGATCCATTATTAATTCGCCATCTAATTCTGTTGTAGCGGCAAATTTCACTGTATCGTCATAGGCTCGTCTTGGAACGGCCACTTCCCCCATCATGACTCGTTCAAAATCAAGTGCGGAAGTTAGAATTTTCCATCCACCATTTATTTCGCCGATTAAATGGTCTTTCGGTACCCGGACTTGATCGAAGAAGACCTCATTCGTTGTATGATCTCCCCATGTATATTGGCTTGTCATGGTTAATCCAGGTGCGTCATTTGGAACGATAAACATGGAAATCCCTTTATGACGGGAATTTTCGTCCCCCGTACGTGCTGCAAGCCATTGATGAGTCACACGATGGCCGAAGGTATTCCATGTCTTCTGTCCAGTAATCACCCATTCATCCCCATCAAGGACGGCTTTTGTCTTTAAACTAGCTAAGTCGGTACCGGCTTCTGGCTCCGAATACCCTAAGGCAAAAGACATTTCACCATTTAAAATAGGCGGTAAAAACCTTTCCTTATTTTCTTTGGTTCCGAATTTAAACAAAGAAGGGGCAACGATGGATGAGGCGGTATCATTAATTTGTGGTGCAAGGGCATATAAGAACTCCTCATTTAAGATGAATTTCTCCATCTCCGTTAAATTGAGTCCACCCTCTTCTATTGGCCAGTTGATTTTATTCCAACGGCGGTCTGCACATTTTTTTTTGAAGGCAATTTCTAGAGGTCCCATTTCTTGATCTTCATGTTCCCGAAATTCTTCTAGTAATTCTGGAGTGACGTGTTCTTTTAAAAAAGTCCGTACTTCCTTTTGCCATTCAAATTGGGCTTCCGTTAAATTAAAATCCATCTCTTCATCTCCTTATCTATTATTATTTGATATCCCAACTATACCAACCTGCCTTAAGGAAAAAAATATACAGTTTTAGTGCATTTATGTAAAATGGGACAAAATAAGCAAAATGATTGATTAAGAGACAAAAATATGAACATATTACGTGATTACGTATGAGAAATATTAAAAAAATTACGAACATAGGGTGAAATTTCACCCTATCATTACCTATTTTGGGTATTGGAATCAGATTTTTCAGACAAAAGTGTTTACTAGAAAAAATATCATGACCTAAAATGATCCCATAAGCCACATCTAAACATGGGCCAAGCCAGACAAAACAACTTTCCCTTCCGCATACATCTGCCTAACGTATTCAAGGTGTTTTCCCATTATTGTTTTTTCCTCAGGAGTCATTGTAGCCAGCCAATTCTCCCGTTTTGACTTGCCAATAGCCAAAAACTCAAGCTGTTCCATTTTCAAAAACTCCTCAGTTGTCCTTAATCAATCAATTTTTCCACAATAAATGGAATGGATACCTTATAAAATTGATTTAGTTTAGACTGAAATAAACAATCTTATTCTTTTCCGCCAATTAAAGCAAATGTATTCACATAATAATACATAAAAGAAATTTGAGAAATATTTTCTTTAAACTAAAAAACCCTACACATTTTAAATAGTATTTTCTTTTTCATCACCTTGGTGAGTAACCACCACCAAGATAAGTCTTATATATAACAATTCAATTTATAAAAACATGATAGAATAAAGTTCAGGAGGTGAAATATGGTAACTGAAGATTATAAAAAATGGTATGAAAGAGAGCGTTGGACAAAGGAACGGTATGTTTTTTTGGCTAAAATCATCATTCCCCTCATTCTCTTAATTATTTCTTTCGTTGTAAAGAAAAGTTGGGGAAGTCAAATTCTATCCTTTACGCAGGAAAATAAATGGTTGATCCTTGTAGGTGTTGCTCTTATTATCATCTATACAAGTTGGACTTTTCCGAAGTTCTTTAAGAAGTATAATCAAAATTTGAGAAGAACATGGTACTTCTTTTTTATTATAGGGATGATCTTGCTGCTGAATCAGTCAGGTTTTGATGTGAAAGAGTGGCAACGATACACGTTATTAGCGGGCATGTTTATATTTGTAGACTTAGCGTTATTCCTTACACCGTCTATTAAGAAAATAGGCGGAGCCGAAATGGAACCGATTACTGAGGTGGAAAGTATCAATGAAGAAATGCACAAGGTTATTACACAAACGCAAAACAGAAACTTGCAGTTCACTTCTATTTTAGACAGTGTGAAAAAATCTTCTTTTGGTACTCAAGAATGGCAAGATGCGGAATCATATCGTGATAGTTTAGAAGATTTTCTTATGGCCTACGGAGAAACTTGTAGGCAGGAACTTACCGTATTTGTTAAGCAAGATGATGGAGCATTCAAACAAGAGATAGGTACGATCATCGGCGTTAATTTAACGGAAGACCAAATGAAAGTTCTAAATGAGAAAAAGGTCGTTCATATTGATAAATTCACAATATTAGTACCCTACTTAAAACATACATATCCAGTAGTTATCGCAATTGAATCAGAGATCGACATATTAGATATAGATATTGATCACATAATCAATTTGTCAGTAATACATACTTGGGTTGAAATAGAGCAACCGCAACAACCACATTGGCAAAGCCAATTATAGAAAATAGAGTGTAAATCTGATAGAATAAGGGTAAAAGATAGGAAAGGAGTGGATAAAATGCCAGAGCCTGGAGCAGAAGCAGTTGTTTCAAGGAGACGCAAAGGTAGAGCAAGATCCCCTTTCTTAATGGAAAGGACGGCTCAAACAGTTCCACAAACTTCTCCTTCGTTGTATACAAGAGATTTGTTTGAGAGAAGCAACAAAGCGGTAGAGCGATTAAGAGATAGCCGTTATGGTGAAGCGAAGCGATAAGACAGGAGATTTCTCCTGTCTTTTTTGTTTAAAGCTCTCATATTGTGACCATACAGACAATATAGATATATAAAGATCTGTTTGGGAGATGATGTAATGGGAGAAAGAAAAAAGAAAAGCCCTTTTTTGGACAAACCATCAGGAACCTTACCTAAAAGGGATTTGAAAAATAGTCAGTTACTAAAAATGAATGAAAAAATCAGAGAGAATCTTGATAAAATAAAGAAAAGCAGATAGTCTATACAATCCTTTCAATACTTCCTGTACGAACAAAATCCACTATCGGGTTAATGGACAATAAGAAAGATGAAACCATCACGATTTCACCTTAGCGACCTTCCATTACTCCGACTTTAAAGGGATGTAATTCCACATCCATGACACCGGTTTGAACAGCTGGGTCGTTTTCAAACATTTTTTGTGCGTCTTCCGCAGATTCCGCTTTATAGATAATGATCCCATAAGCCCCATCTAAACATGGGCCAGACAAGACCACTTTCCCTTCCGTGTACATCTGCCTAACGTATTCAAGGTGTTTTCCCATTATTGCCTTTTCCTCAGGAGTCATTGTAGCCAGCCAATTCTCCCGTTTTGCCTTGCCAATAGCCAAGAACTCAAGTTGTTCCATTGTAAAACACTCCTCAGTTTTCCTTTAATCAAACTATTTTTCCACCATAAATAGAATGGATACCTGAAAAATTTTGGCTCAGGTACAGCTCCAGACCATATTTACTTCTTCAAGAATATGTTATAATTAAATCTTATAACAGTATTAGGGAGGAACACTATTTTTATGTCAGTCGAAATAGGCAGCAAGGTACAAGGTAAGGTAACAGGCATCACTAATTTTGGAGCATTCGTAGACTTACCAGATGGGTCAACAGGTCTTGTGCATATCAGTGAAGTTGCGGATACCTATGTAAAAGATATTAATGACCATCTTAAGGTAGGAGACCAGGTTGAAGTAAAAGTGATTAGTATGAAGGACGGAAAAACTTCCTTGTCCATAAAAAAAGCGATAGATAGACCTGAAGGACAAACCTCTTCTTATTCACAACAACGCCCACAACGCTCGGGCAGAGGTGATAACCGTTCCAAAGACTTTCGTCCAAAAGGTCAATTCAAATCAAAAGAAAGTTTTGAAGATAAAATGGCTCGTTTTTTAAAGACGAGTGAAGAAAATTTGTCTACCCTTAAAAAAAACACTGGAGCAAAACAGGGCGGTAGAGGCGGAAGACGAGGATAACTTGTTTTTAATACCTCATCATTATAGATAAAGGCAAGCCTATAATTGGCTTGCCTTAACTTTTAAATAATACAGTCCTCAACACTACATAGTTTGGATTAATAAAATTTCATCAATGATGGGAATTTCTTTATTCAATATGGTTAAGAGGTTTCCTTCGATCTGATTGTCAATCTCACAAACTGTTATCGCCGAACCATTGATTTTTGAACGTTCATTCGCCATACGGGCAATATTTAACCCTTTTTGATAAAGTGATCCTGATAACTCGGCAATAACCCCTTTTCGATCGGTATGGCGAATCACAAGTGTTGGTCGTTCTCCGGAAAACTTTAACGGGTAATCATCCAATTCCTGAACTTCTACTTTGCCACCGCCTAAAGAACTGGCCAATACCTTTACCGTTCGCGTTGCTCCTGATAATTCAACTAGCACTGTATTTGGGTGGTAACTTCCCATCACCCGCTTCGTAAACTCGTATTGTAATCCATTTTCTTCGGCAATGGATTTTGCATTTGGAATGCCTTCATCCATTGTTGTTAACCCTAGAACCCCTCCCAATAATGCTAAATCTGTGCCATGACCTTGATAGGTTTCGGCAAAGGAACCCATCAGAGAGAACTTTGCAAATAATGGTTTTTCGTTTAACAGCTGGCAGGCTATGTTGCCAATTCGGACAGCACCTGCAGTATGTGAACTGGATGGCCCGACCATGACAGGGCCGATAATTTCATAGGCGCTTTGATATTTAGCCGGCCCGCAGCTGCTTGTCTTTTCACTGAAAATCTGCACCTTCAATTTTTGACCTGTCGGGGTACCAGCCAGACCGCCAATCCCGGTTTCCCTTAGCGATTCAGGCATTTGCTGCCCGACTTCATGCATTACATGAATCACCTCATCAGGTGGAATAATGCTGACCACCCCTGCCAACGCCATATCTGCAGCAGCCTGCGCGGTAATCGCGTGTAATCCGTTCCGAACGATACATGGAATTTCCACTAGCCCTGCGACCGGATCGCAAACTAGTCCCAGTGAATTTTTTAAAGCAATTCCAATGGCATTTCCAACCTGCTCTGGAGTGCCTCCGGCAAGCTCAACTAAAGTGCCAGCTGCCATCGCGGTTGCTGAGCCAATTTCCGCCTGGCATCCGCCGGCAGCTCCTGATATCGAAGCTTTATTAGCAATCACCAAGCCAAGGGCAGAGGCAGTGAACATCGACAGTACGATCTGCTCTCGTGGGAATTTCCCGCTGTCCAGAGCGTGAACGAGCA
Organism: Neobacillus sp. GCM10027624; assembly: GCF_042675345.1. Lineage (NCBI taxonomy): Bacteria > Bacillati > Bacillota > Bacilli > Caryophanales > Bacillaceae > Neobacillus > Neobacillus sp. GCM10027624. Next base: position 7,818 of record NZ_JBHTHD010000005.1, on the reverse strand, counting down.
CTGCCGGCAAGATTCCCGCTGAACCTGCAGTCGGCGTTGCTACAATCCGCCCCATTGCTGCATTGACTTCTGATACGGCCAGCGCATTGGCTGCGGCATTTAATGTAACAGGATTGATAAACGATTTTCCATTTTCGGCATATTGGTGAAGACGGTACCCATCACCACCGGTCAAGCCGGTACGAGACATAACAGCACTTGTCGTCCCTTTGCGGACAGCCTCTTCCATTACCGTAAATTGCTCGGCCATTTTTTCGATAATCGCTTCGCGCGGAATACTCTTTTGCTGTATTTCCGTTTGGATCATTAATTCAGCAATCGTTATGTTATGTTGCTCGGCCAGTTCAATTACTTCCTTTAAACTCATGAAAGACATAATACCACTCCCTAAAAGGAGCCGGTTCCAATAAGTGAAGCATTAGAACCGTCCCCCCTGTTTCATCCTTTGTTAACTTTATATTAAACCGCTTTTGGTTTTGTGCCTTTTTCGTTTTCTTCATCGTCTAACGGTACGCGTTTTTCCATTTTTAACAGATAGAAAATACCTGTCATGAGAGCAAGGAATGCAATTCCCACGATTAACGGGATGCGAGTGCTTGGATTGATAAACATACCGACAAGGACCACTAGTAAAAAGATAATCGTAGCATAGTTGCTGTACGGTGCAAAAGGCATTTTAAATGGATGTTTTTCCATTGCAACAGCATTTACTTTTCTAAATTTGATTTCACTGATGAGCAGTACAAACCATGGAATCATACCTGGAAGTACACTTGCACTGTATACATACACGAAGATCGATGGTGGTGCAACAAAGCTCAACACTACGCCAAGGAGCAAGCCGACTAAAACCGTTATGGTTGAATAGACAGGAACTTTATTTTCCGATAATTTAGCAAAAATCTTTGGTGCCTGTCCATTTTTCGCCAATGCGTAAAGCATCCGTGTTGCGCTGAAGATGCCGCTGTTACAGCCGCTCATTGCTGCCGTGATTACAACAAAGTTGATAATGCCGGCTGCAGCTGTAATTCCGATTTTGGCAAAAACCGAAACGAATGGGCTGCCAATTTGACTGAGCTGGTCCCAAGGGTAAACCGTTACAATGACAAAAATTGCACCGATATAGAAAATTAAAATACGCCAAACGGTTGTTTTCACAGCATGCGTGATTGTTTCCTTCGGATTTTCTGCTTCCCCGGCCGTAATCCCAATCAGCTCCACTCCTTGATAAGCGCCGATTACGATGGAAAGGGCAAAAAAGAATCCTTTAAAGCCGCCTGTGAAAAAGCCGCCATTTTTCCAAATGTTCGAAAATCCAATTGCATGGCCTCCATTCCCGAAGCCAAAGATAATAATTCCAATACCAGCAATAATTAACAAGACAATCGTTAATACTTTAATTAATGAAAACCAGAATTCAAATTCACCAAAGTTTTTAACCGAAATCATATTGGCAACGCCAAGGATCACCATCGCGACTACCCCAGGGATCCATGTTGGCAAATGTGGGAACCAATAATTCATATACGAACCAACCGCGATGATTTCCGACATGCCGACAATGATCCATTGGAACCAATAGCTCCAAGCTGTCAAATATCCGGCCAAAGGATGGATATATTTATTGCCGAGGTCAGCAAATGAACCGGTAGTTGGTTCCAAATAAAGCATTTCCCCCATCGAGCGCATAATGAAAAATAGGAAGAGACCGGCAACTGCATAGGCAATCATAACGGATGGGCCCGTCCATTTAATCGTACTGGCCGATCCCATAAATAACCCAACCCCGATGGTACCACCCAATGCAATCATTTGGATATGACGCGATTTAAGGCCACGCTTTAATTCCTGGTTTTTTGACATAAACTGTCCTACTTTCCCTCATTGGATTTTTTAACTCTACCTTCTTACTGTTATTCTTTCTTTTAAACCAATACAGGTTCCCCAAATGGAATACCCAATTTTTCCCCTAAGTTTTCTAGCATGGATTTTGTCATACGGTCTAAATCGTACCGCGGGTTAAAATCCCATTCCTCTTTGGCAGCGGACGCATCAATGCTGTTTGGCCAAGAGTCGGCAATTTGCTGCCGGACTGGATCTATCTGATAATCCATCGTAAACTCTGGTATAAATTTTCTGATGGAAGTGGCAATTTCTTCAGGTTCAAAACTCATAGCTGTAATATTAAAGGCGTTCCGATGTTTTAATCTTGATGAATCCGTTTCCATTAATTGAATAATTGAATCAATCGCATCCGGCATATACATCATATCCATGTAAGTGCCTTTCCCTATATAGGATGTGTATTTTTTGTTTTTTAACGCTTCATAGAAAATATCTACTGCATAGTCTGTCGTTCCTCCACCCGGAAGTGTTTTGTAAGAAATCAATCCCGGGAAGCGGACACCGCGGGTATCAACGCCAAATTTTGCAAAATAATAATCACAAAGTAATTCGGCGCTTACTTTGGTGACACCGTACATCGTGTTTGGCCGTTGGATTGTATCCTGTGGTGTAAGGTCTTTTGGCGTAGACAGACCAAAGGCTCCTATCGAGCTTGGTGTAAAGAACTGTGCATGGGAATTCCGCGCCACCTCGAGCGCATTCATCAATCCGCCCATATTTAGATTCCAGGCAAGTTGCGGGTTTTTCTCTGCTGTTGCCGACAGTAGCGCTGCCAAATGGATAATCGTATCAATCTGATAATCATTGACCAGTTTCTGCATTCTCTCGCCATCTAGAACATCCAATGTATCAAATAAACCATTTTCCACGACTGGGTTGCCATTAACATGACGGATATCAGTGGCAATGACATTTTCCTCTCCGTACAGTTCGCGCATTCTCATCGTTAACTCTGAACCGATTTGGCCTAAGCTTCCGGTCACAAGAATTTTTTTCATCGTAAACAACCTCCCGAATATTTCTCAAGTTGTAATAGGGAGGGAACCATTCTAAGAACGGGCCCTCCTGCCTCTTTTCTAATCTTGGATGACACCCAGTTCTTTTCCCACTTTTTCATATACAGCCAGTACTTGGTCTAGCATTTCTCTTGTATGGGCCGCAGTTGGCATATTGCGCACTCTGCCTGTTCCCTTTGGCACCGTTGGGAAGGTGATGGCTTTGGCGTAAACTCCCTCTTCCATGAGGCGGCGAGAAAATTGCTGCGTTAATGTTTCTTCGCCGAGAATACATGGTGTAATCGGTGTTTCCGAGTGGCCAATATTAAATCCTAAGTTTTTCAAGCCTTCTTTTAAATAGCGGCCATTTTCCCATAGCTGATCGACTCTCTCCGTTGATTCCGTCATGATATTGATGGCTTCAATGCAGGCAGCAGCAGCTCCTGGCGTCAGCGATGTTGAAAATAAGAATGGACGAGCGCGCACTTTTAACCAATCAATCAATTGCTGGGTACCGGCCACATAGCCGCCCACGACGCCAATTGCTTTGGAAAGCGTTCCGATTTGAAAGTCAATTTGATCGGAAAGGCCAAAATGTTTAACGGTGCCTGCACCATTGCCCATGACGCCAGAGCCATGTGCGTCATCCACATATGTAAGCAAGCCGTATTCCTCGGCAATTTCCACGATTTCAGGGAGCTTTGCTACATCCCCATCCATTGAAAAAACGCCATCAGTGATATACATTATTTTTTCATAGGCGCCACTTTCGACCGCTTCTTTTGCAGCCCTTCTTAGGTCATCCATGTCCTGGTGTTTGACCCGGATGATTTTTGCTCCGGACAAACGGCAGCCATCAATGATCGAGGCATGATTCAATTCATCAGAAATAATCGCATCCTTCTTCGTCATCACCGCCGAGATTGCGCCCATATTGCAATTAAATCCTGATTGGAAAGCAATTGCCGCCTCCGTATGTTTGAATTCGGCAATCCTATTTTCTAATTCATTATGGATGGTCATTGTTCCGTTAATTGTCCGAACGGCACCGGCACCCACACCGTACTGTTTCGTCGCTTCGTTCGCTTCTTGGATTAATCTTTCATTGTTTGTCAACCCAAGGTAATTGTTGGATGACATATTGATGACATTTTTGCCATTGATTGTTACGATTGGGCCATTAGGGCCTTCTACTGTATCAATGACGTTATATAGCCCTTTCTCACGCAGCTCTTGCAGCTGTGGAGTTAATATATCTTCTAAAACTTTTCTGGACATCGTGCAAACCTCCATTAATAAACTTTTCAGAAAAACTTCTAACACGTTACCGAATCAGAAGAAGTTAGACTGAAAACGTTTTCATATATTTAGTTTAAAGCGAATTTTGTCGATTTACATTCCCATATTTGTTGTGTGTACCTCTAATATTTGCCCTTCTTCACAATTTCGTCAAAACTAACCACAAAAAAAGACCATTAAGTTTTAACTTAATGGCTTTATTTCAAAGAGATGAAAAGCATTAAAGGTCAGAGTGGATTGTAAATAAAGCTCCGATTCCACTTTTTCCTCATAAATTTGTAAATCAGGGTGGGTTCCCTGCTTAATAAAGGAAATAATCTCCTGGTCGTAAATATCCTGATGCTGCAAATTTATCCAGTTAATATAAAATTCGCCGTTATTTTGATCAAGGATGTGCTTGCGAATTTGATAACGCCCAGGCGGCAGGCCTGAAATCACCACTTTCTTTTCCTTTGTAATGGATTGCAAAAAGAAGCTTTCGACCGAATAAGAGGGATTAATATAGGAAGGGTTATAAACGGCTAATTGGTAGCCATTTTCCCCCATTGCCATTACAAAATCCGGGCCTTCCGCTAAAATCCGCAAGGTCATTTTTGCCATCAGTTGAAGATTAAAATAAGCAGGGCGTTTAATTTGATAATAATACAGGAGGGCAATTCCATTCATGGCAATATGGTCTTGATCCAGATTATTTTTTTCCAGTGAATGGGTATCAATCCAGAAGCCCAAACCGGATATTTCCTTCATTGCATCCAACATTTCTTTAAAAATAAGGGCCGAGCGAAAAAAAATACCGCTCAAATCCATCGTATTCCCATAAAGTGTATTCCAATCGGTAAGAAAAATCGGAATCTCGTCTAAACCCACAGACGCTAGACTTTCCTTTAATTTGCCGATTTCTTTCTTTACATAATTTTTTACTCCTTCAAAACTAAGATTATCCATATCGGTAAAATCCACTTCTTCATTCGGATTGCAGGTGAAGCAGATTAGCTCGCAACGGTCGGAAATTTGCTTTATAAATTCAGCTGCAGGAACGGATATAGTCTTTCGTAAAGAAAACGGCATATGGAGACCTATTTTTGCGGCAGAAGCCCGCTTTTTTACAGTTTGATAAAAATCTTGATAAAAGCTCTTTGCTGTTTCGCCGCATTCCGTGAAAACCAGTTCAAATCGCCATTTGCCTACAAAGTCACTGCCGAAATAACTAATACTATGCTGTAAAAATTCATCTAGCTTCTTAAGGTACTCAGAGCTCCTTTCCACTTCCTTTTCAACTTCCACACGAATGAAAGGAACCAACCCTAATTGTTGAAAAAGGCTGAATAAGGCATCCAGCTGATAAAATTGTCCGCCTATTTGGTAGAGAGGCGTTGTCATCGCAAAGCTATCTGAAAAAAGGTCCGAAAAATAGATATATTCAAATCCAAGTTCCTCTTGGATCAACATTAATGCTGCCTTCACTTCTTCATGCAAAGCATATTCCAGCTTCCCGATCACCAGTAACTTTAAGGCTTTTTCTCTGATAAAAATGGGCTCCTGCGGCAGCTCCACATGTACCACAGTAGCAGCCGGTTCCATCGGCGTGGTGCTCTTCTCATTTCCTGAAATATATTTACTGATTTCCATTAAAAAGTTGGGTGATTGCAGTAATGTATATTGTTCGGTTTCATGTTTCACTTCCTCGACACCCATCGGTTCCAGTCTATGAAGGTTGCGATATTCAGTAGGCGTTTGTTGGTACATTTCTTTAAAAGCCATATTAAATGCTTTTACATTGGGAAAACCACAATTCTCCGAAATCTGGGTAATATTTTGGCCGGTATAAAGCAGCTCCTGCACCGCTGATTTCAAACGGACATTTTTGAGGTATTGAGAGAAACTAACCCCAACTTCTTGCTTGAAATAACGTGACAAATAGTAAAGAGACAAATACTGCTCTTTGGCAATTTCATTCAATGATATCGGTTTGCGATAATTTTTTTCGATAAAAGCTAGGATCTCTCTAATTCTTTCATCCTTCATTTCGGTGAATTGATTACTTCCAGGATGGGTAGTTTTAAAATTCCGAATCAACAGTGTAACTAATTGAAAAATTAGTCCGTTAATCTCGATTTCACTTCCATCCTGCTTTTGGTAATAGGCAATCAAAATTTTCGCCATTAGTTGGCGAATTTGATCATAAAGCAGATACATCCCATTATCCTCTTTAGATGAGTTGCAGTTAAAATGACACTCATGAATATTTAAATAATGAGGCTTAATTAGATCCAAAGGAATTTGTAACGATAGGACCACATTCTCCTTATTACCCTTAATAGAGTGTAGATCATTGGCGTTAATCAGCAGAAGATCATTTTCAGCTAGATGGTAGGAATGCTGATTGACCGTAATCTCGATTTCTCCCCTTATCACTAGGAGAATCTCGATTCCTAAATAAATATGCGGAGAATAATATTCAATGTTTTGTAAACTTATTTGATATGAATCATCTTTTATTAGCCGGTTCATGAACATCCACCTTAGGACTAGATTAAAAATGTGCACTCACGTAAAGTATAGACTAGAGCCGTTAACTGTAGTTGTTGTATATTTGTTGAGCACACGATTAAGTATAGACTTTAAGACACTAAAAACAAAAAAGGTCAATGCTTAGATTGCTCAAAGCATTGACCTTTAAGGGTTTTACCCTTTTGTGTGATACCGGTGGTCGGGGTCGAACCGACACTCCTTACGGAACACGATTTTGAGTCGTGCGCGTCTGCCAATTCCGCCACACCGGCAAAATAAAACAAACAGGGGTAGTAGGAATCGAACCCACACTGAAGGTTTTGGAGACCTTAGTTCTACCTTTAAACTATACCCCTAAGTTATTTTCGCTAACGCGAAAAAACTATGGTGGAGGGGGACGGATTCGAACCGCCGAACCCTGAGGGAGCGGATTTACAGTCCGCCGCGTTTAGCCACTTCGCTACCCCTCCATCTATAAGTGAACAATAAAATAATGGCGGAGGAAGAGGGATTCGAACCCCCGCGCGGTTTAACCCGCCTGTCGGTTTTCAAGACCGATCCCTTCAGCCGGACTTGGGTATTCCTCCACTATTTTAAAAATCATTTGGTAGCGGCGGAGGGGATCGAACCCCCGACCTTACGGGTATGAACCGTACGCTCTAGCCAGCTGAGCTACACCGCCAAATTTGAATTATTAAGCTATTTTTTGTTATGGCGCGCCCGAAAGGAGTCGAACCCATAACCTTCTGATCCGTAGTCAGACGCTCTATCCAATTGAGCTACGGGCGCATTTGTTGATAAATAATTTCAATTTGCAAAAAACTTGGTGCCGAGGACCGGAATCGAACCGGTACGGTAGTCACCTACCGCAGGATTTTAAGTCCTGTGCGTCTGCCAGTTCCGCCACCCCGGCACTTTTGGAGCGGAAGACGGGATTCGAACCCGCGACCCCCACCTTGGCAAGGTGGTGTTCTACCACTGAACTACTTCCGCATCTATTTAAGTGATTTTGCTCTTTAAAAAATATGGTGCGGGTGAAGGGAGTCGAACCCCCACGCCTTGCGGCGCCAGATCCTAAGTCTGGTGCGTCTGCCAATTCCGCCACACC
>NZ_JBHTHD010000004.1:0-646 GCF_042675345.1 Neobacillus sp. GCM10027624 | reverse complement strand
GTTTTCAAAGAGCAAATTTCTTTGTCGCTCAAAGGCGACTTAATCATCTTACCAAGTTATCAACTTAATGTCAACAACTTTTTATTTTTTTTGGTGGAGTCTAGGGGGATCGAACCCCTGACCTCCTGCGTGCAAAGCAGGCGCTCTCCCAGCTGAGCTAAGACCCCGTAATCATTAAATAAGAAGTAATGGTCGGGAAGACAGGATTCGAACCTGCGACCCCTTGGTCCCAAACCAAGTGCTCTACCAAGCTGAGCTACTTCCCGTAATATGGCGCGCCCGAAAGGAGTCGAACCCATAACCTTTTGATCCGTAGTCAAACGCTCTATCCAATTGAGCTACGGGCGCATTTTTGAAATCTATTTTTACAATTTCAAAAACTCTGGTGCCGAGGACCGGAATCGAACCGGTACGGTAGTCACCTACCGCAGGATTTTAAGTCCTGTGCGTCTGCCAGTTCCGCCACCCCGGCAAGAGTGGAGCGGAAGACGGGATTCGAACCCGCGACCCCCACCTTGGCAAGGTGGTGTTCTACCACTGAACTACTTCCGCATATATTTAGCTTAAATGGTGCGGGTGAAGGGAGTCGAACCCCCACGCCTTGCGGCGCCAGATCCTAAGTCTGGTGCGTCTGCCAATTCCGCCA
>NZ_JBHTHD010000003.1:0-951420 GCF_042675345.1 Neobacillus sp. GCM10027624 | reverse complement strand
AAAGACCTAAGTCCGGTAGAATACCGAGCTCAGGTCCTCAAAGTAGCCTAAAATATTTGTCTAACTTTATTGGGTCAGATCATTTTTGAACAGGCTTTTGATTATTCATTCTATTGAAATGGCTTGCTTGCCCATTTCCGACCAAGCATCAAAAAAATCTTTTCGATTCACTTTCCTATTTTTATAACCATACGGGTCATTTACATAGATATAATGCTTATCAAATCCCGTGATTACTGCACTATGCCCGCTAAATGTGATATAAATAGTCCCCTGAGGAGTTTCCCATTTCCGAAATTTAGCACCCGGTTTAAAATTGTTTGTAATTAAAACCCAAACAGGAGAACCTTGATGAACTTTTTCTAAAAGTTCATCAAACGGCCGATTTGTTAAGTTAACTACACGATCCCCCATATACCTCTTCGCAAGATCAAAAATAGGGCCGTTATAAACGCTGAGTCCAGGTCCATCTGCCATATCGCCAACAAATCCAATATTTGGATTGCCTTTTTTGTTATGGGGATAGTTGAGAGGTTCTTTTTTTATCAGATCCGCTAATCCGTTTTTCGTAACTTTTATCCCATAATAGTTAAGAATCATGGCTAAACTCGTAACCTCACAGCCATTTTTCAGATGAGGTTCATCCATTTGATTGATTAAGGGAACCTCGAGCAGTTGTTTTTTTTCTTTCACAGACGGTTCTACTTTTTTTGATTTGCTTTCTCCCTTCTTTATAACCGCCTCTGCCATTTGAGATGGAAACAAATCATCAAACCTTTTATAAATAAAATGTTTGATATTATATGTATTAAAGAATGCTATAAAAAAAATGATACTGACTATAAAAAACCTTTTCATTACTAGCTCAAACCATCCTAAAATAAAATTTTGATATAATTATTTTAACATTTTTGGATGATTTATGGATAAAAATCTATCAAAAAAACTGGGGCCACTTACGGCCCCGGCAATTTCACTTTTACAAAAACAACACCATATATTCCTCATCATAATACGTTTGATCAACTTTTTCAGATCTTTTCTCAAGGCCAAATGTCTCAAACCCGCATAGATGATAAAGCTTTTTGGCAGATTCATTGGAGGATACAACGGTTAGATTAATTTTCTCAACACCGCCCATTTGTTTTGCTTTTTCAATAGCTTCCCCCATTAATCGTTTTCCCACACCCCTTCCCCGTGTTTCAGGGGATACATACATGGCAAAAATAGAGGCTTTATGCTTTGTTTTTCGCTTAGATTCCCTTACGAGTGTTACAACCCCACACAGCTTGTCATTCTCAAAAGCTCCATAAGTAAAAACATTTTCGGAGTTCAATCGATTTGCATAGGTTTCAAGGGAGTATTCCTTTTCTTCCTCATAGCTTGAAGCAAAGGCTTCAGGATCTTTTTGTAACGCTTCTAAGCGCAGATTCTGATATTGCCTTGCATCCATAGAATTTAATTGTCTGATTTCCATCATTAATCGCCTCCTCCATTTTGAAATCAACCCCTGAATAATTCGCCACCTTTTTCCATTTCCCTTCTAAAAAAACAAAAAAACAGCCGATGTCCCAATCTGCTTAATAAATGCATAGAATAACATAAAAAGTAGTGGCGGGGAGGAGGTATAATCATGGGATTATATTTTGATCACGACAAGTTCCCTGAGCTTTATAAAAACACTGAGGCCATCCAGGAACCCAATCAACAATTTTCCCGTAATGATGCTTTAGCTGATCTATTAGAGGAACAGAAAAAAGAACTGCAGAGAATGTTCAACCATGTAATGAATACGATGGATGAAAAAAATGGTAATTTACGTACTGTTATTGAACATGATGAGCAGATGATGATGGATATGCTTAATCAAGTATTGACTCGACTTGATCGTCAGGAAGCATTGACAGAGAAAATACTGCGCCAAATAAACCATATTCGTTCAATACTGTTTGAAAGAACCAATTACCTGGCCACAAAAATTGAGGATGGTTATAAGGTCACCTCAACCTACGTGTACAAATTAATGACCGGTTCTGATCAGCCGCTCACATTCTTATTAAGAAATGATAAAAAGGAAGAGAGTAAATGAAGATTCAATAAAAAACCCATCATGTTCACATGATGGGTTTTCTTCTTAAAATTCACCTTTGTTAAAAATGTCTGTTAGAACAGGGACGATTTGTTTTTTACGAGAAACAACGCCCTTTAATACAGCAGTATTATCAGAAAGCGTTACATTATAAGCTTTTTCAACCGCGCTTGCTTTACTTCCGATTGCTAGTCCAACTGAATCGTTTGTAAGGATATCCGTTACAACAAATAGGAAAAGATCTAAGTTCTTTTCGGCAACAATTTTTGAAATCGCTGCTTCTAAATCTTCTTTACGTGAAAGCACATCGTCTGTATCCACCGCATTGACTTGAGCAATTTCAACTTTGCTTGAGCCCATTTCGAATTCTTTTGCGTCAAGGGTAAGAAGCTGTTCAGTTGTTTTTTCACTCAAATCGGCACCGGCTTTTAGCATTTCTAAACCATATGTATCAGCATCAACACCGGCAATTTCTGCTAGCTCGCGTGCAGCAGCAACGTCTTGATCGGTGCAGGTTGGGGATTTGAATAATAAAGAGTCAGAAATGATTGCAGAAAGCATAAGACCGGCAACTTCTTTGCTTATTTGTTTGCCGTTTTCTTTGTACATTTTGTTTAAAATGGTTGCGGTACATCCTACTGGTTCGCAGCGATAGTATAACGGGTCGCTTGTTTCAAAGTTTGCGATACGGTGATGGTCGATTACTTCCAGTACACGAACATCGGTAATATCACTAGCACTTTGCTGGCGTTCGTTGTGATCAACAAGGATGACAGCATTGACTTCGTTTGCTACTGTTTCCACCAAGCGAGGTGCATCAGCGTTGAAATAATTTAAGGCATATTGAGTTTCGCCATTGACTTCACCAAGGCGGACCGGTTCAACATCCATTCCTAATTGTTTTTTCAGATCTGCATAGGCTAGTGCAGAGCAAATAGTGTCTGTGTCGGGATTTTTGTGCCCGAAAATCAAAACTTTTTCCATCTGAATTACTCCTTAATCGAATAAATTATACGGACAAGCCCCTTGGGGGATGACCCTAACGAAAATTATATAATATTCTGAAGGAAGATACAAAATAAATCTGACTGTTTTACTAAGATTTATGGAGTTTCCGCTCTAGGATGAGGTCTTATGAAAGACATTTTCAAGTGTCCCTTATCTAGCTTTGGCCTTCATTGACCTTATGAAGGTCGTTTTTATGGCTTACTCCTGCAGTTTTGGCCTTCATCGACCTTATGAAGAGCGTTTTCATGACTCTCTCACGAGGTTTCGACCTTCATTGACCTTATGAAGGCCGTTTTCTTGACTCTCTCACCCAGTTTCGACCTTCATCGACCTTATGAAGGCCGTTTTCTTGACTCTCTCACCCAGTTTCGACCTTCATCGACCTTATGAAAACCGTTTTCTTGACACTCTCACCCAGTTTCGACCTTCATCGACCCTATGAAGGCCGTTTTCATGACTCTCTTACCCAGTTTCGACCTTCATCGACCCTATGAAGGCCGTTTTCATGACTCTCTCACCCAGTTTCGACCTTCATCGACCTTATGAAAACCGTTTTCATGACTCTCTCACCCAGTTTCGACCTTCATCGACCCTATGAAGGCCGTTTTCATGGCTCTCTTACCCAGTTTCGGCCTTCATCCCCGTTAAAAACCAAAATGCACACAGCATCAAAATACGCCATGTGCATTCCACAAGATCAATCTACTTCACACCTATCGGTACCACTCTCTGTCCAATCGCTGCTATTAATTCTTTCGGCATTGGGTAGCTTACAGCTGCTGGATCCTTCATCACCGCGGGAATGGTTTGCTTTAGAGCTTCTTCAGAAATCTGATAATCTTTAAAATCAGATGGGAGACCTACCTTATGCTGCATCACCCTAATTTTCTCCACAACCTTTGCCAAGGCCGCTTCTGCAGAATCCCCCTTCACATCTACTCTCAATGCCTCTGCGAGCTCAGCCACTTTCGGTAAATACAACTGTGGAATATACTCCATCACCACCGGTAAAAACACTGCATTGGCCAACCCATGTGGAATTCTGAACAGTGCCCCGTAAGCATGTGCCAAATTATGGACCGGAATTGCATTCAAAGCAAAACTAAATGCGGTAATTCCCATTAAGCTCGCATGAAGTAAATCCATTCTTGCCTCAATATTCACTCCATTCGCTACAGCAACAGGAAGATTTTTTTCAATTAAGCGAATCGCATGAAGTGCCTGTGCATCCGTTAAGGCCGTTGCAGTTGGTGAGACAAGTGCCTCAATTGCATGTGTTAATGCATCAAATCCAGTAAAGGCAGTAATGGCCGGAGGCAGCCCGACCGTTAAATCGGGATCCAAAATTGCCATGTCTGCATTAATAAATGGATGAATAATATTGGTCTTCATTTGAATGTCTTCATTAAAAATAACCGCAATCGGTGAAACCTCGGAACCTGTACCCGCAGTCGTCGGAATCGCAATATGTGGAATGGGAATGAAGCCAGCCTTCGGAAACGATTCGTATAAAAGACCCCCTGGAATCGCCTCCTTAATATCCGCTAGTCCCTTATGAAGGGCATACTTTACCCCTTTTACCGTATCTAAAACACTCCCGCCCCCGACAGCTAATAATGCATCCGCTCCAACCTCTCGAGCGTAACTGGCCGCCTCATTAATACAGCGGCTTTCCGCATCCTGAGCAATATCAAGGTAGGTGCCGACAAGTTCCGGGCCGCTTCCATGACCGGTCAACTTAAAAATATCAGCAACTTTTTCGACAACGCCCGCTTTTTCTAATCCTCTGTCACTGAAAAGCACAACCCTTTTTGCACCAAGGCCAGCAAACAAGCTCGGAACAATAGCACGGGAATTGGACCCACTGTAAATTCCTGTACGAAGCATAAACTGTGATAAAGTCATTTTCATTTCAAAAATACCCCCTATTCGTTTTGACCAAACAGAATTCCATACCAGTTTCGTCTTTCTAATTCCGGAACCATTGATGTATGAACATGCTTGACTTGTGTATAAGCATCAAGGGAATGCTTGCCCATTTCCCTGCCGATGCCGCTTTGCTTATACCCGCCGAAAGGGGCATCATTCCGAAGCATATGCCAATCATTGATCCAGACTACACCTGCCTGAAGCTTTCGAACAACATCATAAGCCTTATTGACATCACGGGTCCAAACGCCTGCGGCAAGTCCATAAATCGTATCATTGGCCATACAGATTGCTTCCTCTACATTTGAATAACGAATTACACATAAAACAGGACCAAAAATCTCCTCTTGGGCAATTTTCATATCATTGGTCACATTCGTAAAAATTGTTGGCTCGATGAAATGTCCTTCTTCACAGCCCGACACCTGTACTTCCTTGCCGCCGCAAACAAGTGTAGCCCCTTCCTGTTTCCCTGTTTCAATATAAGAAAGAATGGTGTCTTTTTGCTTTTTTGAAATAACCGGACCCATATCGGTCTTAGTGTCAAGCGGATTCCCTAGCTTTAATTTACTCGTTAGTGCCACAAGCCCTTGAACAACTTGGTCGTAAATCGAATCCGGAACAAATAACCGCGTACCTGACTCACAGAACTGCCCGGAATGCAAGAACACACCAAAAAGACTGCCAGGTAGTGCGATACTTAAATCGGCATCCTCTAAAATAATATTGGGAGATTTCCCCCCAAGTTCTAAGGTAGTATTTTTAATCGTACCGGCAGCAAGCCCCATAATTCTTCTTCCTACTTCTGTTGAACCGGTAAAGGCAACTTTATCGACCTTAGGATGGCGGACAAGTGCTTCACCCACCTCAACACCTGATCCGGTGACAACATTGATGACGCCAGGCGGAACAACATTTGAAATAATTTCTGCTAGTTTCAAAGTCGACAACGGTGTATAGCTTGCCGGCTTGACTACGATAGTATTGCCCATCGCCAGTGCCGGTGCAATTTTCCAGCAGGCAATCACCATTGGATAATTCCAAGGAGTGATAGCGGCACAGACTCCGATTGGCTCGCGCCAAATAAAATTATGGGCGGGCCCTGGAAATGGTGGAACCGGAAGTGTTTCAGAGAATGGGTATTCCAGCGTGAATTTTGCTAGTGTTTGAAACAAATCGACCATTTGTAAGATATCGCTGTTACCAATTCGACGAACCGTACCACCCGAACTGATTGCCTCAAGATAAGCCAACTCCTCGGCATGTGCCGCAATTTGATAGGAAATCGCATAAAGAATATTAGAACGGTCTTTCGGACACATGTTTTTCCATTCTGTTTGATCAAAAGCAAGTCTCGCTGCTTGAACAGCCCTGTCAACATCAGCCTCGGTTCCCTTGGCAACCCTTGCCGCCAGCTGCCCAGTTGCGGGATTATAGACATCGAACATTTCTTGGCTGCTTGAAGGTTCCCATTTTCCATTAATAAATAGCGGAAAACTTTGTACATCTACATTTACAGTCATCCGAACTCCTCCAATTTATTAAATCTATAAAACTCCAAGTTCACTTTCAGTAAATCTATAAATCTCTTCTATTTTCTTGCCTTTTGCTCTAGCTAGGATTTCCATCCGGACTGACAGTTGTTTCATTGTAAAATTCATTATGTCCTCGGGATCTCCGCCAAAAGAACTAATCTTCCTTCCTCCAATCCCTTCTTGATTTAACCGAATCGCGAGTGGAGTTAACTCAGCCATTTTATGGGCAACAAATTCAAAGAGATGTGGATTTTCACAGATTAACCGCTGCAAGAGGAAGGTACCGTAGCCGATATGTCTCGACTCATCCTTTTTCAAGTTTCCTACCCCTTCCAAAAGACCGGGCATGATTCCTGCCGTTTCAAGTGCATTATAAAAGGAAAAGTAACCAGTTTCCGCCAGAACTCCTTCAACAAACATGTTGTAGACAACAGAAGCTTCGGCAATCGCCTCAGGAGATTGGTCTTCGACCAACCGTTCCATAGTGGTCGGAAGGATTTCATAAAAAATAGTTTTATAGGTTTCCGTGTGGAAATGCGAAAGGTCTCCCTTTTCACCGATTGCATTCAACACTAGCCGGAAAAATTCTGTATGCTTTGCTTCCTCATATAAAAAGGTGGTTAAAAACATTTCTTCCTCAAGGCGGCCTTCTTTTGCAATCGCCATGATGAGCGGTAAAAGGTCAAGCGTAACCGCTTCCTCTCCCGCCTGAAACTGGGAGATGAGGCGTAAAATATCCTCTTTTTGCTCACTAGTCAAGTTTTTCCAATCTTTTTGGTCCTGAGTGAAATCTATATCTGCCGGATTCCAGGTCCCGACCCTTTTTGCCTTTTGGTATAAGCGAAAAGGAAATGAATCCTCTAGTAATCCCCGGCTGCTAGTTGTTAACATTTTTCTACTTTCCATCAAACAAACTCCCTTCGTTCAGATGATTTAACGAATAAAATTCTCTATTGCTTCTTTTCGCAGTTGTGTTTTAAGAATTTTACCAACACCATTACGCGGCAAAGACTCAAGAAAAATAATTTTTCTCGGAGTTTTATTTTTAGCTAAATGTAGTTGGCAGTGGCGGATTAATTCATATTCAGATACTCTTGAACCCTGCATTTTTACTACACAGGCGACCATTTCCTCCCCCATTCGCTCATCTGGCACACCTACAACCGCCGCTTCATAAACCTCAACATGAGCATTAAGAATTTCTTCCACATCTCTAGGGTAGATATTAAAGCCGCCGCGGATAATTAAATCCTTTTTCCGGTCCACAATGTATACGTATCCCTCATCATCGACCCGGGCCATATCACCGGTATAAAACCATTTATCTTTTAATACCTGCATCGTTTCCTCAGGATTCTGATAATAACCCGGGGTAACATTATCACCGCGGACAATCAATTCGCCTACCTCTCCCATTGTGAGCTCTTCTCCAAGGTCATCGACAATTTTAACTTCCACTCCTGGAATCGGTACCCCGACGGAACCGGGTTTAATGGGTATGCCCTTTCGATGAGCCGTTACCACAGGTGCAGCTTCTGATAACCCATAACCTTCATAAACAGGAGCAGCGAATTTTTCTGCAAAAGCCTGGTATAAAGCAACAGGGAGCGGGGCAGAACCTGAACCGACCGATTCAAGACTAGATATATCATAACTCCTTGCTTCCGGATAGGACACCATGGCATGGATCATTGCTGGAACGGCTGAGAAGGTTTTTACTTTATAGTGTTCTATCGCTTTAAAAACCTTTTTTACGTCAAATTGTGAAAAGACAACAATCGAACTGCCTGTTAAAAAACAGACATTGGAAATGGTCAGACCGTACACATGAGCAAGCGGAAGTACACCTAGTGTTGTCCCGCGTTCCGTACCACTGTGTTTAGCTGAATTCAAGGCATTGGAGTATAAATTTTTATGAGTTAGCATAACGCCTTTTGGATTGCCGGTTGTTCCGGATGTATAGAGGATAACGGCTGTTTCTTCTTCATTTGCGTTTTGTCCGAAATGGTCTTGATTGAAATTGTCCATTACATCGTAGAAGTTTACTAGATTCGTATTTGAAGGCAGGTCTGCTGCTATGATGATTGGTTTTACAGGAAGATCAATAAGTGCTTTTTCTACCTTTTCTAAAACGGGTGATGAGGTAATCACAGCCTTGGCACCAGAATTGTGGGCAATATATTGAATTTCTTTTGAGTGAAGGGTAAACATGATGGGAACAATAATCGCCCCTGCACGCGAGATTCCTTGGTAGGCAAAAACAACTTCTGGGCAATTGGGCATAACAACGATCACCCGGTCCCCTTTTGCAATGCCCTTATTCGATAATCCCGCGGCAAAGCTATCCGCAAAATTCTTTGTCTCTACATTGGTGTATTGCTTTTCATTAAAATACAAAAAAGGATATTCCCCGAACTGAGATATATTTGTTTCGATCAGCTCCTTAAGCTCCACAAAATCCATCCCTTCTTTAAAAAAGTTGAAAAGAACAACACTGAACGCAGAAGTGGAGTTTGCACACTTCTGTGTCAGGAATTATCTTAAATGGTAGTATACTAGTGATCCACGCTTTTCCCAGACTACTTGGTTTCTTTCCTCTAGCAAATCCAAGTGCCCTTGGATTTGTGATAACCCTAAAAATACTGTTCTTTCTTGCAGCTGCGGGTACATTTTTAAGCAGACTTCAAAAATCGTTTTATCTCCGTCTTGGAGATAGTTAATAATTTGCCTGCAGCGATTCTCTTGCTCTAACAATCTTAGTTCGATTATAGAAAGATGATCCTCAAATGGTTCTCCATGACCGGGATAAATCATTTTTATTGGTAATTTGCTGATTTTCTCCAATGATTTACGGTATTGTAATAACGGTTTCGGGCGCTTATCCCCACTGTTAATTGGGGGTTCGATAAAGGCATTAACGGAAAAAACTTTTAATAAATGGTCTCCTATGATTGTATCGCCAGTATCATGATTCCAAAGCAAAATGTCGCACTGGCTGTGCCCCGGAACATATATAATTTCAAAATCCAATCCGCCTAATGGAACAATATCCCCTTCTTTGATGTAAGAAACATTCCTCCAATTTTCCGCTTTATAGGTTCGCTGAATGATATTTTTTTTAGGGTCTGCCCCGCATTCTTCCATGAAGGTACGGTAAAATCCCTCATTTTCTTGAAATTGTTTGATTCCTGTATTAAATGGGCCCCTTGCATTTTCATGGACATAAATAGGAATATCTGCTTCTTTCAAAATAAGTGGAATCCCGCCGGCATGGTCTGTATGGATATGAGTTAAAACAATATGATCCAAATCGCTAAAAGCAATGCCCTGGTTTTCCACTAAAGATTTCAAACGTTGAAAAGAATAAACACCGGGATCACCCGTATCAACTAAGGTGACAGACTTTCCAATAACTAAAAAGGAGTTAACCGTACCCTCGGCAAAATGGGTTTTAAGTTCAAGAGGGACAATTTTAACCAACCCGGCCCACTCCCTTCTTAAATAATTTTTTAATAAAGGCTATTTTCGCACAAATTGTTGTTTTTCGAATAAGTTTATTAACCCGTATAACTAGAAGTTTTCGTGGCATCTTTTCTTAAAACGCGATGCGAAAATTGCCTGGAAACTTAGTGAACGACTCTTATTCATATCCAAAAGCAACAAAGTTTACGAAAAGAGCCTTAATAAAAGAATTTAAGCAAGCCTGCTGCATTTAAATCTATATTTTGATGAAACAAATATTATGAAGAAATTTTTTTCAGAAAATAAAACCCTTTATTGAACTTCCTTCTCTACTTTGTAGAGTTCTTCTTCCTGAAGCTTGCGCCATAAAATTTTTCCGCTGCTTGTCATTGGGAATTGCTTTCTAAACTCGACTTCGCGTGGATATTTATAAGCAGCCATATAAATCTTGGACCATTCAATAATTTCCTCCTCGCTTATTTTCCCTTCATAATTTTCGTTTAAAATCACAAATGCTTTTACGGTTTCCCCTCTTCTTGAATCAGGTACGCCGACGACACATGCCTGCTGGATTGCTGGGTGTTTATAGAGGTAGGATTCTACTTCTGTCGGCCAAACTTTATATCCGGATGCGTTAATCATCCTTTTCACTCGGTCAACGATAAAAAAATAGCCTTCTTCATCATAGCGGCCAATATCGCCCGTTCTGAAAAACGTTTTTCCCTCCATCACCATAAAGGAGCCTCTATTTTCGTCGTCACGGTTATAATAACCGACCATTACCTGAGGGCCATTAACAACAATTTCTCCTACTTCCCCCACACCCAGTTCTTTTCCGGTACCTGGTTCGATAATCCGAGCATCAACGTCAAAGGATGGAATTCCGAGACATTGCATTTTTGGACGGTCTGCAGGGTTAAAATGGGTTTGAGCAATCGTCTCGGATAAACCATAGCCTTCGACAAACCGCAACCCGGTAAGGTTAAACAATTTTTCGCCAACCGCCTCCGGCAATGCGGCCCCGCCTCCGGAAATAGAAGTTAAATTAGCAAGATCCTCTGCCTTTAATTTCGGATTCGCCAGGAAATCCACAATCATTGTCGCGATCGCTACCCAATGGGTACAGCCCTTCGTTTTGATTAACTCTACTGCCGCCTCACGATTCCATCTTGTCATAATCACCATCGTTCCGCCTGCAAAAATCGGCATATGCATGCTATGAACCATTCCTGTTACATGGAAAAGCGGCAAGGTCGTTAAATGGACAGAATTTGTTGTCGTACGCGACCAATAATAAGCTCCGATCGTGTTTGCATTCACCGTACGATTGGTATGTATACATCCTTTCGGCAGACCGGTTGTTCCCGATGTATATGGAAGAACTGCTAGATCATCACCTTTGGCCGTATGTTCAAGAGGAATGAACTTGGATTCAATCGCTTCTCTCCAAAGGAAGTGGTTTGGAACATTAAAAACCACTCTTGGTGTCTCTACCTCCTTTGGAAGGATACCAGCAAACTCATCGGAAGCGTAATCAGAGTAAGCAGCAATAACCAGATTATTAAGGGTTGTTTGTCCATGCAAAGGACGGACCTGCTCGTATAGTTCCTGCCCAATTAATGCCGTTTTGATTTCACAATCACGTATATAGAAGTCCAATTCATTCGTTGTTAACATTGGATTAATGGGAACGACCACAGCATTTGCCCTTAAAATTGCATAGTATCCGATGACAAATTGTGGTGAGTTCTGCATAAAAAGCATTACCTTCTCACCCGCTGTGACACCCAATTTGTGCTGCAAGTAACCAGCAAGGCCGTTGACTTCCTCGTTTAGTTGTTGATAAGTGAGGTTTTTGCCATAATAATAGATTGCTTCTTGATCCGGATAACGTTCCGCACTAACCTTGAGGTTGTTATAAAGTGAAGTGGATGGAAGTTTCAACGATTTCGGTATTTGAGGCCAATATTTGTAATGAAGGGTTAGCATGGATCAACTCTCCTCAACGAATAGAATACTTGTATGTAAACGCTGTCATTTCTCATAAAAAATAAGGTCGCCAATTTTGGGAAACTTAGTGTTCAATTGGCGAAACCTTTTCCTAATTTAAATATTTAATATAGTCGATACACGACTTCCCCTTTTAACACTTCTTTATGATCCTGGTTCACTGCTTCTACTTTAAAGCGGAGAGTTAGATCCTGTTTCTCTAGTAATCTAGCTTTAAGAGTGATAACATCGTTTAAAAAGACCATTCCTTTAAAACGGATGGAATAATCTTGAATAAATCCTTCTTCAAAATAGGATGTAAACAGCTTTGCGAGGTTTCCCATTGTCCACATCCCATGCGCAATAATCCCCGGTAGCCCGGCTTTAATTGCTTCTTCATCAATCGTGTGGATGGGGTTATAATCACCGGATGCTCCTGCGTATTTGATTAAGTCGAGCCTTGATACAGGCTCAAGTTGAACCTCTTTCACCGATTCTCCAACCTGTAGCTGTGACAATGCATTCATGGTGTTAACACCTTCCTCACTGCTTCAGAAATGACAATTGTCGAGGTAGAGCTAAAAATGGTATTTCCGGAAACATCTTCCCCAAAGCTTTCAAGGACAAGAAAACCCATCTTCCCAAAGCCGCCACTTTTCTCCACATAGCTTTTTATGATGGAATAGCAGAAAATTTCTTCCCCTACCATCAATGGGCGAACATAATGAAAGGTTTGTTCCCCATGAATCAAGCCCTTGACGGGAAGATGAAAGCCATCAATTTCGCCATAATCAAAAATCCTTGGAAACGTGGGAGGTGCAATATTGCATTTATATCTTGATTGTTTTCCAATCTCTTCATTAAAATAAATCGGCTGCAGATCGCCAATTGCTTCAGCAAATTTCTTGACGGCCCCTCTTTCAACGACATTTTTTATTTTTGTTGATTGCTTGCCAATTTGATCTTTAAACAATTCTACCTCACCTCACAAGATTAGCATTTCGGTCCGCCTGCAACATAAATAACCTGCCCGTTAATAAACGATGACTTTTCATCAGCAAAGAAAGCAACTGCATTTGCGATATCAGCTGGCTTCCCGCTTCTGCCAACAGGAATCTGAGAAACGCTTGCTTCCACCAAAGTCTCGAAGGGAATGCCGATTCTTTCTGCCGTTGCCATGGTCATTTCCGTTTCAATAAAACCTGGTGCTACCGAATTTGCGGTAATTCCGTACCTGCCAAGTTCAATCGCTAATGTCTTGGTGAACCCCTGTAAGCCTGCTTTAGCTGCCGCATAATTGGCTTGGCCGCGGTTTCCAAGCGCAGAAGTAGAGGAAATGTTTATAATCCGGCCATATTTCTTTTCCACCATGTATTTTTGCACGGCACGAGTGGTATTAAACGAGCCCTTTAAGTGAACATCCATAACCATCTGCCAATCAGAATCCGTCATTTTAAACAAGAGGTTGTCACGGATTACACCTGCGTTGTTGACAAGGATATCGACGGAACCAAATGTTTCAAAAACCTCTTTAACAGCTGTTTCCACTTGCTCAGCATCGACCACATTCGCAACCTTCGAATAGACCTCATAGCCTTTTTCTCTTAACGCGCTTGTTGTTTCATGTAATGCTTCTTCGTTTAAATCAATAAAGGCAACCTTTGCTCCTTCTTCTGCAAAAAGCTCAACAATACCTTTTCCAATACCACGGCTTCCGCCTGTGACAAATGCTACTTTACCTTCAAACCTTCCAGTCATATAATATTCCTCCTAATAAAACCTATCTACTTCTCTAGTAATCATACTATGAATAGGAGAGCGCTTACAATTCTTACCTATTAAATAGATTGGCCTATTTTCACATGCCCCTTGATCAGGTTTCGAGCAATAATCATTCGCTGAATTTCATCTGTACCATCATAGATTCTCCAAAGCCTGGCTTCTCGGTACCAGCGTTCAATTGGCAATTCCTTTGTATAGCCCATGCCCCCATGAATTTGTAAAACTCGATCCACAACGCGGTTACCCATATTGGAACCATATAATTTTGCCATAGAAGCTAAGTGACGGTTATCTTGCCCTTCATCAAGGGTGAACGCGGCATTTAACACTAACCATCTGGCTGCTTCGATTTCAACCGCAGAATCGGCAATTTGCCACTGAATCGCTTGTCTCTCGGCAATTGGCTTGCCAAAGGTGATCCGCTCTTTTGAATAATCGATGGCCATCTGCAACAGACGCTCTGCAGCTCCAACTGCTCTTGCCCCAACAATCCATCTGGCAAACCCAATCCATTCAAGCCCTATATTGTATCCTTTATGAAGCTCACCAAGGATATTTTTTTCCGGTACACGGACATTTTCAAATACTAACCCGGCTGGTCCCCATTCTCCCATTGTATGTATATATTCAGATTTCCAACCCATTTCTCTATCGACAATAAAACAGGTAACCCCCTCTCGTCCCTGTGTTTTTTGATGGAGCTCTCTATCGGTAATCGCAATCGCCATGACAAAATCCGCTTCGTTTCCGCCGGTGATAAAGGTCTTTTCGCCGTTTAGCACCCATTCATTGCCGTCTTTCACAGCAGTCATTTTAATATTTCTGGTATCAGATCCAGCACCTGGCTCGGTCATCGCAAAACAGGATTTCTTGTCACCATGAATCGTTGGAATTAAATAGTTCTTCTTTTGTTCTTCATTTCCATAATAAAGGATATTATCAGCTGAACCGCCAAATTGGAATGGCACAAAGGTTTTCGAAACTTCCATTAACACTATGGCCATCATCATTTGGCCAAGATTGGCACCTCCATATTCCTCTGGGGTATTGATACCCCAAAAGCCTGCTTCCTTCGCCTTTAATTGCAGTTCCTTTAGCTTACCAGGCGGAAGGCTGGCCCTTCCCTCTCTTTCGTTTCTCAGCACATCATTTTCAAGCGGAATTAACTCTTTTTCTACGAATCTTCTAATTGTTTTTTGCACCATTTTTTGTTCATCGGTAAGTCGCAAATGCATACCATTCACTCCATTCTAATTCTTAGAAACTCCCCTATTTTCCACAAAAATATTATGCAAATCACCCCAGAAACATACCTACTGGTTAGTATGTTAACTTTATTTTATTCTGAACTTTCAGATAACACAAGTCTTATTGCGCAAATTTTAGTAAAAAAACCTTTGGCTATTTTCTATGCCAAAGGATTAATGGGTTATGCTCCTGAATTGCTTTTTTACTAAATGCCTTTTCACGAATAGTAGAAATTGCGATGGAGCTTGTAAGCCAGGCAAGGATACCGGAGGCAATACTTAAACCCCAATTATTTGTACCTTCTAAAACAAGGAGGACCGTTGTTACACAGACACTTCCTCCCATCATTCCATAAATTGAACCCTTTGCAATATTCGTTGCTTTCCTTGTTCCTGAAGCGATACCGACCATAATGACGGCCGTCAACATAACAGCGGGAAATGCAGCGAAGATACCAGCTAGAATTTTCCACGGAGAAATAATGGTAATCAGATAGCTTAATGAAACGGCAAACCCGCCTAATAAAAATCGAATAAATAAGTCCTGTTTATTCACAGTAATCACCTATTTCTATTATGATATAATCACAACTACTACCATTGAGACAACCAACCAGCAAGCCATTGAATGAATAATGCCTCGCTTCCAGCCGAACTTTGGAAGCAAATATCCGGCAAGGATCGCAACCAGGATATTAATAGCCATTCCCCATATTGCTCCCTTAGAAATAAGGATAGAATGTGCCACTAGCTCACCGCCGCGAAAATCAAGCGCAATAGTCAAAAGTGCAGCAAGATAGACAGCTGGGAAAGCGGCAAAAATCCCTCCGGCTTTTTCCCCTAGTTTCTTGGCCACAAGTGTACAAGCAAGAACAGCAGAACCTCCTAATATGAATCGAATCAACAGGGCACTTAATGAAAGATGCATGATTTATTCGCCTCTTTTAGATGTTTAATAGTTTGTGCATTTATTCACAAAAATCTTTACATTGATAGTTTACCTCATTTTTATTCCAACGCCTGTGAACTTTTTATTAAGGTTTTCAAAGCGTTTACATAATAAATTTTAACCTTTTTATGCGTATCTGGATAAATTATGCATGGTTAAATAAAATTACATAATTAATTTGTTGATTAATTCCTAACAAAACATGTATAAATAAACTTTTTTTACAATTAAAGTCTTTTATTAAAATTGGTATGAAAATTGCAACTATTTAAAATAGTTAATTATTACTTCAACAAAAATAGTTAATTATTACTTCAACAAAGATTGGGGGTATGAATGAAATACGGCTTTCAAAGGATACTTTATATTTTAAGCATCCTAATGTTTAAGTTGAAATGAAATCGTTTACATCTTTTAAAAAATGAAGTGTTTCAAAAGGAGAGTTGATAGTATTGGAGAATGTAAGCCTTAAACGATCACTTGGACTATGGGCAATCGTTGGCCTTGGCTTAGGGTATATGACACCTACGATTGTATTTGATACCTTTGGAATTGTGTCTGAAGAGACCAATGGAGTTGTCCCACTTGCCTATCTAACAGCACTGGTCGTAATGCTCTTTACAGCGATTAGTTACGGAAAGATGGTAAAAGTTTTTCCGAGTGCCGGTTCAGCCTATACGTATACAAAAGAGACGATGAGTCCCCACCTTGGATTTTTAGTCGGTTGGGCAGCATTGCTGGATTATATTCTTCTTCCAATGGTTAATGCACTTATCATACGTATTTATATGGTTTCCATATTTCCGAACGTTCCTGCATGGATTTGGGTTGTTCTATATGTTGCTGTCGTTACGGCTATTAACGTATGGAGTATGGGGAAAACTTCAAGTTTAAATTCCATACTGGTTGTATTTGAAGTTGTATTAATTGGGGCCTTTATTGTCCTCGCGTTTATTAAGCTTTCACAAGGTATGGGTCAAGGAACGATTTTCACAGCTGAACCACTTTTCCATTCCAATATCCAGCTTGGACATATTTTAACAGGTGCAACAGTGGTTTGTTTTTCCTTCATTGGTTTTGATGCCGTCACCATGTATGCAGAAGAAGCAAAAGATCAAAAAACACTGCCGCGGGCGATTATGCTGACCGTTTTTATCGGCGGAGCGATCTTTTTCGTCTGTGGATATTTTGCACAAGCGTTATTCCCAGACGTATCGAACTTCAAAGTCACAGATGATACCCTTCCTGAAATTGGCCTATATGTCGGGGGGACATTATTTAAACTGATTTTCCTTGCAGGTGCTTTTGCCGCAACCGTTGCATCGGGACTTGCTTCACATGCAAGTGTGTCCCGTCTTCTATATGTTATGGGACGAAATGGTGTCTTACCTAGAAAGCTTTTTGGCTACGTACACCCGAAATTCAGGACTCCTGCCTTTAATGTCATCCTTGTTGGCGTTGTTTCACTGCTTGCTATTGCTCCGAGTCTAGAGTTAATTTCTTCATTTATAAATTTTGGGGCGTTAATTGCCTTTACGTTTGTCAACTTATCTGTTATCGCCCATTTTGTATTCCGTCAAAAAAGATATAAAACAGGAAAAGATATTTTCGCCTATATTGTTATGCCGCTTTTAGGAGCTGGGTTAACGGGAATTTTATGGTATAACCTGCAGGCTGATGCCCTAATCGGAGGAATTGTCTGGGTAGTCATAGGGTTTATTTATCTTCTATTCCAAACAAAATTCTTTAAAGTTAAAATTGCTGATTTTGATTTCGATGAAGTAGAACGTACCACAACTCTATAATTAGAAAAAGAGGGACAGTTTTCAATGCTGTCCCTCTTTTTTCATGTCTGGATTATGCATGAATGAGTACATTATGCAAAACTTCATAAAAATTAACAGGTATAACGAATCCAACTTGTTGGAGAAAAGTCGAATTTTGGAGAACGTTCATGGCATTTCCACTCCAATTTTGCATAATTTTATGGTTGGCACGAAAATTGCAAATATTTTAAACAGTTACATTTTATATTAATATAGAAGGAGGAATAATAGATTGGTTGATTAACGAAGGCTTTTAAACTGTAAAAGCTTTTGAAGGATAATTTTAAAATGAAACGGCTTTCATTTTGGAATAACTTCACATTGGGTAGATGTGCATAAAGGGGAGTTGTTTAAATTGGAGAATGTTACACTAAAGCGTTCACTTGGATTATGGGCAATCGTTGGGCTTGGCTTGGGTTATATGACCCCTACGATTGCATTTGATACGTTTGGCATTGTTTCTAAAGGAACAAATGGGGTTGTTCCGCTTGCCTACCTTACAGCTTTAGTGGTGATGCTGTTCACCGCTATTAGTTATGGAAAAATGGTACAGGTATTTCCTAGTGCGGGATCGGCCTATACCTATACAAAGGAGACAATGAACCCATACTTAGGATTTCTTGTCGGCTGGGCCGCATTGCTGGACTATATCCTCCTTCCAATGGTGAATGCTCTAATTATTCGAATTTACATGGTATCCATCTTCCCAAGCGTCCCAGCATGGGTATGGGTTCTCATTTGGGTGGCGATTTGTACAGGATTAAATGTTTGGAGTATGGGAAAGACCTCGAATTTGAATTCCATTTTGGTTGTTTTTTCACTAATTTTAATTGTGGTTTTTATCGTTCTGGCTTTTGTTAAGTTTTCTCAAGGGATGGGGCAAGGAACCATTTTAACAACAGAACCACTTTTCCATGCGAATATCCATCTAGGCGCCGTTTTGACGGGGGCAACGGTGGTTTGTTTCTCATTTATTGGATTTGATGCCGTTACGATGTACGCGGAGGAAGCAGTTGATAAAAAAATCATGCCAAAAGCGATTATGCTAACGGTTTTCATTGGTGGAGCTATCTTTTTCGTTACCGGGTATTTCGCTCAAGCCTTATTCCCGGATGTTTCGAATTTCAAAAATACCGACGATACCTTACCTGAAATTGCATTATTTGTTGGCGGCACTCTTTTTAAACTATTCCTCGTTGCAGGAGCCTTTGCAGCAACGGCAGCCTCCGGACTTGCTTCCCATGCGAGTGTTTCGAGACTTTTATACGTGATGGGACGCAATGGGGCCCTTCCGAAGAAACTATTTGGTTATGTACATCCTAAATTCCGGACACCTGCGTTTAACGTCGTTTTCGTTGGGGTGGTTTCTATGTTAGCCATCTCTCCAAGCTTGGAGTTAGTTTCTTCGGTCATTAACTTTGGAGCGTTGATTGCGTTTACCTTTGTTAACCTATCGGTCATAGCCCATTTTGTCTTTAAGCAAAAGAGATATAAAACGGTAAAGGACCTTTTCAATTATTTAATCATGCCGTTAATCGGCGCAGGATTAACGGGAATTTTATGGTCAAACCTTCATGCAGACGCACTAATTGGGGGAATTGTTTGGTCACTGATTGGAGTCCTGTATTTATTTTATCAAACCAAAATTCGTAAAAACAATATTGCCGTTTTAGACTTTGAAGAAGCAGGATAATGTGGTGAGGCAAACCTATACAGTCCATCTCTTATATGATAATACTAAAGCCGCTTGGATTAACCAATTCCAAGCGGCTTTTAGTATTATAGGCATTTTAAATAATTAAATAACATTTTTGATTGAAGCGGAAATCAACTACCATGTTCACATTGCCATTTCTATAAATCTTTTACCTTTTTGTAATCATTTTTAACTGTTTCGATACCAATCATTTTTTAAAATTTATTATGATTACCTTGTGGAAAAAAATAATCGAAAGTAGGGATTTTCATGTTAAATACTTCATTGAAGAAAGGTTCATTTTTGACAGCCTTAGTAACGGCGTTGCTCCTCTTGTTCTCTTCCTTCTTTAGTCCAATTGCTGAGGCAGCCCAGACGAAAGGACAAAAAGTTGTATCCTATGCCCAAAAATATGAAGGAAGTCCTTTCAAATATGGCGGCACCACTCCAAAAGGATTTGATGCTTCAGGTTACACTCAGTTTGTTTATAAAAATGCTATAAATACTAAGATTCCAAGAACAAGTGCCGATCAATATAAAGTTGGTAAAAGCGTTAAATTGAGCAAATTACAGCCTGGTGACCTCGTATTCTATAAAACAAATGGAAAAACTGTTTCCTTTGTTGCTATTTATATCGGTAATCAAAAATTCATTGGTGCTACCTCTAATGGTGTAAAGATTCAGTCGATGAAGCTTTCTTATTGGAAAGATAAATATGTTGGCGCTAAAAGAATAATCAAATAACCCGCTTCTGATTTTGATGATGAAAAAGTTGCAAAAAAAGTGGAAGGATTTTTTCTACTACGTCGTATTAGTATTTCTGAGCATTCTCGGTGTAAATTCCCTCTTTTATTTCATCGTTCGTTTATTCATTCGTGACTTTTAAAAAGGCTTGGGGGTTTTCCCCAGCCTTTTTAAACCTTCATTAAAATGTCCCGGGATCAGAGAATATTCTCCATCCGGTCTCTGTTTTTTGGAATCCGATATGGACCACTTCATAGGAGTAACTGTCTCCTAGTGGAACTTTTATATCAAACTCCTTTTCTTCCCCATTATCTTTTTTCTGTACTACTTTTGCTAAATCATAATTTAACATTGATCCCCCGTCGGCATTTGGCTGGACGAGCTTCCTATCGTGTTCTAGAATTTTTGCTTTTTTCATAAAGGTATCGATTGCATCTAATGTATATGAAGTGGATAAATAATTAAGCAACTTTAATTTCGTGTCTAAATCAGACCCTAGATAACGGTATTCCGAATCACTTAGATGGATGGGCTCGATTATCCCATCTTTCATTTTTCCGCCGCTCATCACATACTGATATTTCATCGCTGCATTCTTTGCGATCTGAATGACATTTTCATTTTCAAGGCTGTAATATTCCTGGTATTCGGGTCCGATTTTTACACTTGTAATGATTTGTTCCCTGTTGGAAATAGCTGTTTGAATGAGCTTATTCCCATCATCGCTCAATTCTTTTCCTCTTCTTATAAAATAAAGATGGTTTTTCGTTTCTCCAATTTTCACTAATTCAGAATCCTTGATCCCTCCTGACATGTCCTTTGTAAAAATCTCGAAGGTAAATAAACATTTTTGCCGCCTTTGATCAGGAGAAAATAACACTGAAACGATATCGCTGTTATTTTCGTCATGGCCGCCTTTCGTTGTAATGTAAGGAGCAAGATTACTTGGAACACGAAAGGAAAGATTCGGATCATGATATTCAAACAAAACCGAAGAGTCTTTATTTTTTTCCAGCTTTTCAACAATTTGATCCTTTAATTTCAAAAAAGAGCTATAAGACGGAACAACAGTATGAAGCTTCATTCCTTTTTCCAGCGCCGTTAAAGCCAGCTCCGGGTGATTTGCCTTTAAATGGGCATCGGCTAAATAATACCAATAATAAGCGGCATCCGGAACCTCTGCTGTTCGATGTTCATAATAATCAATCACCTTATGAAAATAGCTGGGTTCATGTTCTTTATCCACTTCAAAGCCGTTCCCATCCCATTTTAATAGCTGCACCTTATAAACATCCGCAAGATCACGCTGCCAAATGACAAGTCTTGTCAATGAATCATTTTTAAACTGAAGGGCTTCCAATTCGTGATAGTTTAACTTCTGTATCTTTTTAAGTTTTTTGTTATTCCAGGAATAAATTTCTAATATATTACCCGAAGAAACTCCATCCTGCCAACCAATTAATAGGTCCTTTTGTTGATCCTCCGTTACATCGGCGGAATTGGCCCAGTTAACCGCGTAACCGGTTCCTTTTTTTATAAAAACTTTTGCCCAATCCTTATTTTCTTTTTTTAATACAAAAAAGCCAACCTGGTCTTTGCTGCTGGTTGAACTATAAAAAACAACAATTTCGTTTTTCCCATCCCCATCTAAATCAACAGGCTGCACCGGGTCAGCCCCTACAGGACCATTCGGCACTGAAAAAGTAGTTCCCTTTGGCAGATACTTTGCAGCGGTTGCCACAACATTATCATCATGCTCCGTTTCAAATGCTTTCACGTACTTTGGAACCTGTATAAGACTTTCAGGTTCGGGAAAAAGATTACAGCCACTAAGCATGATCATACCGATTGCAGGAACAACCCATTTTCTCATTTGGCTTCCAAACATAACCTTCTCCTCTTAATCTATTGAATTGGCAGACGAATCTCTGCTGTAGTCCCGTTCCCATTCTTACTATTCAAAGAAAATTTCCCGTGATGCGCTTTAATAATCTCATCGACAATTGCCAATCCGATGCCGCTTCCAGCTCCTTTGGATTTCCCTTTATAAAATTTGTTTTTCACCAGCTGTAATTCCTCTTTAGTGATTCCACTACCTGAATCGATGACCTGAATTACCGCTTCCTTTCCTATGCTCATTAGTACGACAACAATTTTACCGCCATAAGGGGTGAACTTAAAAGCATTATCCAAAAGATTCATCAATACCTGCTTTAAACGATTATGATCTACAAGAACGGGAACAAGACTTTCATCTAAGTGTCCTGAAAGCTGAATCCCTTGTCTCTCAGCCCTTGGAGCTAATTGGTGAATCACCTGTTGGATAAAAGTTGGCAATGCGACTTTTTCAATCACCAATGGCAGTTTACCTGAAGATAAACTCGAGAAATCAAGTAAGTCACCAAGTAAATGATTAAGCCGGTCACTTTCAGTTGAAATAATCTCAAGACCGTTGCGGAAGAAATCGTCTTCTGTCATGGAATTAAGCGTAACCGCCCAGCCCTTGATGGAGGTCAAGGGCGTTCGAAGTTCATGTGAAACAGAAGCGATAAATTCATTTTTTAATTGCTCATGCTTCTCAATCTGCATTGCCATATAGTTTAATGTGTCTGCAAGCTTGCCAATTTCATCTTCATTCTCCTTTTTTACTCTAGTAGATAACTTCCCGGAAGCCATTTGTTCCGCAGCCTTCGTAATAACACTAATTGGCTTCGTAATGGTGTTTGCAAGGAAAAAGCTGATGATGGCTGCCGTAAGGATAACAATCCCTCCAAATGATAAAAGGATGAGCATATTTTTGGTAAAAACGTGATTTAACCGTTCCATCGAGGTAGTAAAGCGAATCGCCCCTATAACCGTATTTCCCCGCTTTAACGGCTGTGTTACAAATAAGATCCGTTCTCCGGCTGCTTTCGTATCTAGATAGCCGGTAACACCGGTAATCGCCATTTTTACATCCTCATATTCGGATATGTTTTTTTGCTTATTATCATGGGTATCAGCAATTACATTTCCATTAGGATCCATTAATTGAACCTCAGCCGATACCAGGAATCGATATTGATCCAATAATCTCCCCGGGTCGTTCAGCAATTGGTTGTCAATTAATTCCTGCTCATAATAGGATGAAAACAATATGCCTTGGTCGCGCAATGTTTGCTTGATTCCATCTAGATAATAAACTCTTAAGGCGAAAAGAATGATCGCTTCAAATAAGGCAACACTAAAGATGATTAGGATTAAATAACTCCAAACCACTCTCCGTTTAATTCCCTTTTTCATTTATTTATCTCACTATTTTGAAAGGAATAACCAAAACCCCAGATGGTTTTTAAAAACAAAGGCTGAGACGGGTCATCTTCAATTTTCTCTCTTAATCTGCGAATATGTACATCTACTGTTTTTGGGTCGCCAAAATAATTCTGCCCCCAAATTTCATCTAATAGCTGATTTCTTGAGAGCGGCTCATTAAACCGCTCAAAAAATAGTCTAATTAATTGAAATTCTCTTGCGGTTAATTTGACCATTTGTCCATTTTTATACAGGCGCTGTGTTTTTATTTCGAAATGAAAAGGTCCAGCTTTGATGACCGGTTCAGGCTGTTTAGGTACGGTTTGATTTGTTCTTCTTAAAACTGAACGAATTCTTGCCACTAACTCCAGTGGGTTAAATGGCTTTACAATATAATCATCCGCACCTAGTTCCAAGCCCATAATCTTTTCCATATCTTGTCCGCGGGCAGAAACTATTACAATTGGAAGTCTGGGATGAGTTTCCCTGATTTTACTGCAGAGTTCAAATCCGTCCATATCAGGCAGCATAATATCTAAAAGAACTAAAGAAGGAGTTCGATTATTTACAAGTGCTAACGCCTCTTTTCCTTCCCCTGCTTCCATTACCTCAAAATTTGAGCGCTGTAAATTAAATAAAATTAGTTTCCGAATCGGGATTTCATCTTCCACCACTAAAATTTTTCCTTCTGACATCGTATAAACCTCACAATTTACAATTTTACCTTCTTCTATAATTTTACATAACAGGTAAAACTAAGCAACGGTTATTTCTTTTTATTATAAAAAAATAACCTTCGCGGCAGCGAGGGTTATTATCATGTTAAGGTTTAATTGTAGAATTTTATTCTTTTATCCGGCTTTTTCGGCATTACTTATCTCCTTCATTAAAATTTTTAATTGTTTGATGGCTCTATGCTGGGTTGTTTTCACTTTACTTTCCTTCCAGCCTAATACTTTAGCGGTTTCATAAATTGAAAGCTCCTGAAGGAACCGGAGAATGATTACGCTTTTTTGGTCTAAGGTGCACTGTTCAAGACATTTGAACATATTTTGTGTATCCTCTTTTTGAAATGCAGACTCTTCCGGCGAAATCGATTCATCCTTGATTTGTTGCTCCCAAGAATCAAATTGATCGACGATCCGCTGTTTCCAGCCTTTATGTTTTCGAAAGGAATCAATGGCCACATTTCTGGCAATTGCAAAAAGCCATGTTTTTTCACTGCTATCGCCCTTGAATTGCCGGTAGGCCTTCAATACACGTATATAGACTTCTTGGACAAGATCTTCTGCTTGTTCGCGATTATGAACCATATAATATAGAAAATTAAAAACATCTTGATGATATTTTTTATATAAATGATTAAAGACTTCTTCCAATTCATGCTCACACTCCTAACACCATTCAACCTGCGGCAAAGGATACATCTTCAGTTTTAAAATTCTAAAATTCATATCCCCTACAAATCATACTTTTTTTTCCAGAAAAAAGGGTTACAATCCGGTAAAATCTTTTCTTCGACTATGTTACCAATTTGTAACCTTTTCGATAGCCTCATTTTCTCGAAAATACCGGCAGAATTATGCAATTTATCTAGAATTCCAGAATTGCATTATTCCAAATTCATTCAGAATCTAGTACTATAGAAGGAAGGTATGTTTTTACGAACAAACGAGAAAATTCACTTACTGAAAGAACTGGAGAATTACATGAAGAAACATAAACTTGTAATTTTATACTTTGTCTTAAGTTTCATTTGGATATATGGAACAAATTTTTTAGTTGAACAGTATCTCCCCACTCATTTAATTTGGATTTTTGAACGGTTAAAAGAAATCTTTTATGTGATTGTTACCGGTGGAGCAATTTATTTCTTTATCGGTAAAAATGAAGAATTGAATGCATCCAAAGAGGATGAAAAACGTCTATCCACCTTGATCAATTCGATGGTTGATTTCGTCAACTTTAAGGATGGGGAAGGAAGATGGATTGAAGCAAATAATTATGGATTAAGGCTATTCCAACTTGAAAATATTGATTATCGGGGTAAAAAGGACTCTGAATTAGCAGCCTACTCAGATTATTATGCAGATGCCCTCCGGTATTGTGAGGTGTCTGATGAAGAGACATGGAAAAATGGAATTGTGACTCGGTGCGAAGAAATGATTCCAATCCCCGATGGCTCTAGCAAAACATTTGACACAATCAAAGTCCCACTGTTTAATCCTGATGGATCAAGACAGGGCCTCGTGATTATTGGCCGAGATATTACGGAAAAAAAAGATATGGCCAAAAAGCTGGCAGAAAGCCAGCAGCAATACAAATCATTGTTTGAATACAGCCCGGATATTGTTTATATGATGGACTTAAATGGAGTCCTTTCAAATTTGAATCCACAATTTGAAATTATTACGGGTTATAAAAGGGAAGAAATGATTGGTAAAAATGTAAAAAGCATATTACCTAAGCGCTTTCGCCATCATCTTAAGGAATTTATCTCGACCGTCGTAGATGATAGTACGCCAATCATTTATGAATTAAACATCCTCCATGCGGACGGGCATTCGATTACCTTACAAACTACCTCCCTTCCCATTGTTATTAATGGTGAAATAACAGGGGTTATTGGATATGGAAGAGATGTAACGGGATTGAGGCAAACAGAGGAACGGTTAAGAAGGACAGAAAAACTTTCTGTCGTCGGGGAACTATCTGCAAGTGTTGCCCATGAAATTCGCAATCCGCTTACGTCTTTGAAAGGATTTGTTCAGCTTTTACAGGTTGAGGACCAAAGGCATCAATTTTATTACCAAATCATGCTAGATGAACTTGATCGAATCAACCATATTGTGGGTGAACTGCTGCTCTTAGCAAAACCGCAGGTACTTAAATATACAAATGCGGATATCCAAAAAATCATGTTTGATGTCATTTCATTATTAAATACAGAAGCAAGTCTATATAATGTGCAAATAGAATCAACTTTTCCTGCAAAGGAAACCCTCATGGAGTGCGAACCAAACCAACTTAAGCAATTGTTTATTAATGTCATTAAAAACGCGATTGAAGCTTCACAAAACGGCGGTACGATTCTGGTAAGTATTGGAAGAATCGAACAAGATCAGATTACGATTAAAGTGAAAGATAACGGCTGCGGTATTACGAAAGAAAGATTAGCCAAAATTGGTGAGCCGTTTTACTCCTCCAAAGAAAAAGGAACTGGTTTAGGATTGACGGTCAGCTTCAAGATCGTGCAATCACATAAAGGAACCATTACATTTGAAAGTCAAAAAAATGAAGGAACATTAGTCACCATCATTCTGCCGCATAATCCCAAAAAGGCTAAAACAACAAGGCATGCAAAAATTGCAAAACCATAATTCTGATTAAAAACAGTCATTAGATTACAAATGGCTGTTTTTTCAATTTGTCGTCGCATTAGATTTTTCCTTCCTTTTTCGAAAAAAGGCAATCACTAGCATAGTACTTGGAATGATAATTTGAAAGGGATAATGTAAATAGACCGTGACAACTTCTAACCCCTCTTTAATATGTTCAGCATACGAGGAGGCAATAGTAATGGATGCGAACAAGACGATCAATCCAATTGGAAAGGTAAGCTTCTTCTGCTTAAATTGAAATATATCGGCTGCACCTGCGACGGCAGCGTAATAAAAGAGTGATACTTTAAAAAAACCGCCAATGATGAGGTAGAGCATAAAAAGAACATCCAGCCGTTCAATAAAATTTGCCAATTGGATTCTTGAAACAGTTGTTAGCAAAGGAAAATTTGACCGAAGATACAGTTCCGGACCTATAGTCGAAATCGTAATAATTACGGTAATAATAATATTGATTCCACTTAAAATCATCCCGCCGACACAAACAAATTTTATTTTTTTGGGTTCATTAACAAATGGTAAAATCATCGTGAAAACAATCATCTCTCCAAACGGAAAGGTAAGTGTTTCACCAAGAAATGATTTAAACACCGGTTTCCAACCATTTTCAAGAATGGGCTTTAGGTATTCAAAGTGAATTAAACCAGAAAAGATAATGAGCAGAAATCCTGCTATAGCCATTAAATAAATAATACCAAAATATAGCTGTCCCACTCTTGCGATGACTTCTAACCCTTTATGTATTCCATAAATGATGGTCAACACCATCAAGGTATTAATGACAAACAGTGGGGTAGTGGTATAAACCGTGTTTGTCAACAATTCGCCAAAATCCCTTAAGACCCTCGCTGAAAAATAGATAAAATACATAACATAAAATAAGGCAATGATTCGCCCCGGCCATTTCCCGACAATTTTTTGTACATAGCTAGTCAAGGGCAAATCTTGATAATAAAGAAAGAGACGATAATAAATGAAGAAGACCATTAAACCGCCCGCTAACCCCAATAAAATGGCAATCCATGCGTCTTGTTTTGCCTTACCACCTAGACCAAAGAGAATTGAACTCCCCATTTCAAAAAGAAAGACAAGGACGAAAAGCTGGGATGCGTTTATTTTTATCTTTTCCATCTACAACTTCTCCCCTTTGCTTAGGCTTATTTAGTAAAATCGACCCAGAATGGATTTACTCGAATTCCTTCCCGTCTTACGTAGGAGGCTACCTTCACATTTACATCAAGCTCCGCAAATTGATTATCCCAGTCAGCTTTAATTTTTTTCCAATAAAGCGGGTACGCTCGATGAATCGTTTCTCCGAAGCCGAACACATCACTTTTTTTCCTTTGGGCAGCCTTAATCGCTGCTAAAACTTCCTTTTGAATTTCATTTTGAACGAGTTGGTCAATTTTTTTAATTACTTCTGGATTTGAGAGGTCAATAGCCGTATTTGCTTCACTAATCCAGCCTTCGTTCTCAATAAAAACATTTATAAGAGGTTTTCCATTTTTCATGCTTGGCGTGACCTTTGTTTTCGAACGAATGGGTGCAATTGATAATGCATCCTTTTTTCCATTCCAACTCACATTAATATCTGTGCTTTGAACCTTGTTTAAAACCCATACCACACCGCGGGCATTTTTTTGATCAACCCACCCCGTCAATTTACCACTTTTGAAAAGGGCTAATCCAGCCGCAGCTGGGACACCATCAGCTTTTGTTTTCTGTAAAATATCCGATTTCCCGACATTCTCTGTATCGCCAATTAGTCTAATTCCATTTGCCAATGGCTGTTTACCCTTCGAAACCAGTGCCGCAAGAAAATCATCGATGGGGACGTGCATATTTTCTCCTAACAGTTTTTCTGTTGTATTAATTTCTTTTGTGATCTTATTCACCGGTAGTTTATCAAGAAGTGACAGCGTTGAAATCATGTCTTCTGCACTTACGTTTCTAGCAACTACCAGCTCTGTTGTTGTCCGAAACTCGGGATCACGGTCGAGGGCATCCAAAATATCTAGTAAATCCGTTTTCGCTACCTCTTCACTCACAACAACCAGATTGGTGTGAGCGTAATAAAGCCGGCGTGATATTTGCCTAGTTATTTTTCTAGCCGCTTCTGTTGCTGTATTACCCGTGCTTTTATACACGACAATTGGTAATCCTTGCCCACCACCGCTTTGTCCTGATGATACATTTCCAGGGTTTACGATTTGTACCGAGAAATCAAATTTCTTATCTTCTCCCCTATCTATACCTAACGCCATGACAAATGCTAGATCTGTCAGCTCTTTTTGATTCCAACATGCGCTTACAATCGGAATAAAAAGAATATTGAGTAAAAAAATCACCAGATATTTTTTCATTTCTGGTCACCTTTTGTTCCAGATTGATTGTTTTCATTTTGCGGACCTGGCTTTTGATTTTCTCCCGTTCTAACCACATTTCCTTTACTGATAAACATTGGCCTATTTTTCAATGCCCATATTGGAAATCGCACAAATACATCCTGCTGGTTATTAATGTTAAATGGAGCCAACGGCATCATATAGGGAATCCCAAATGACCTTAGTGAACATAAATGGATGGTCATAAACATGAGACCTAACATCAATCCATAAAAGCCTAAAATGGTCGCCAAAATCATCAGAACGAAGCGGATTAATCTTGCGGCAATAGCCATCGCGAAGCTCGGTGTCGAAAAATTTGCGATGGCTGTAATCGAAACCACGATTACCATGACCGGGGAGACAAAACCTGCTTGAACTGCCGCCTGACCAATAACTAACGCACCAACGATGGAAACAGCCTGACCGACTGCACGTGGGAGTCTTAATCCGGCTTCCCTTAATATTTCAAAGGTTACCTCCATAATGAGGGCCTCAACAAAGGCAGGAAATGGGACATTTTCCCGCTGAGCTGCAATGGCAATTGCCATTGTGGTAGGAATCATTTCCTGATGGAAGGTAGTCGCTGCAATATAGAGTGCCGGCCCCATAATTGCAATAAAAAAAGCTAAAATTCTTAAGAAACGAATGGCTGAAGAAAGATCGAAGCGTGAATAATAATCATCGGGTGCCTGAAAAAATTGAATAAAAACGGCCGGAACTGTCACGACAAACGGAGTTCCATCAACTAAAAGCGCAATTCTTCCTTCAAGTAGATGGGAAGTTACTACATCTGGTCTTTCAACATGAAAAGTAGTTGGAAAGGAAGTCCATGCCTGATCCTCAATTAATTGCTCAATATAGCCTGAACCAATAATCGAATCGATATTGATACGATTTAAACGCTCTTTGACTTCAGCCACAATTTTTTCATTTGCAATTCCTTTTATATACATAATTCCGATATCTGTTTGGCTGACTTTCCCGATTTTAATCGTTTCCAGCCATAAATTCGGGCTTTTTATCCTTCTTCGGAGAAGTGCTGTATTTGTTCTTAATGTTTCTGTAAACGAATCCTTTGGACCACGGATGGATAATTCCGTTGACGGTTCAGAAATCGCCCTTTTCTCCCAGCCTTTTGTCTCAACACTAATCGCCTGATTGTATCCATCTAAAAAAATGATTGTGTTACCCGATAATAAATATTCATAGACCTTATCCCAGTTTTCGATTGCCAGGACGCTGCCTAAACCTGTTGCATAATCTAACATCCATTCAAAAGAATTGATTTCCACTTTTTCCAATTCCTCCGTTAATGCTTGAAGGAAAAAATCATTAATTGTTTTATTATCAGCTAACCCATCAACGTAAACGACAAATCCTTTTACTCTCGGAAATCTGATTTCCCGAAAAACGATATCAGTACTTTCGCCAAACTCTCCCTTAATTCTTTTAATATTTTCCTGATAATCTCGATTTATCGGTAAATTTTCCGGCTTACCCGGGTCTTGTTTTTGTCTGTAATTATCGTTTTGTCGTTTTTTTTGCTTCTTTTTTAAAATATTCGTTAATATGGACACGATTTCCGCCTCACTTAGAATCACCATCATTCTCTAATATGGGTAGATTGTCCAAAAATCACCAAATTATCCATTTTTGTTTCTGTATAAACGATAAATCGGAACAAACAATATTTGTATTACGGTCAGTAGGTGATGTAGATGAAACTGCTTTTTGTCAGTATGCTGCTTGCTGTTTTCTCGTTTTCTCTGATCATCGGGCTAGACCTATTGATGGGACGAAACCCCAATGATGTTTTAAAGAATGCTTTAAATCCCTTTCGTGTCATGATGCCATCAGAATATCTCATTTTAATTTTTTTCATTCTTTTTTTTCTGATAGACGTCTTCCGTGATTATCTTAGTAAGAAAAAAGGAGATAATTCAACTTCTTAAATAAAAAAATGAGGGCTCAATTTGAGCTCTCCGATTTCGTTCTTATTTTTCTCCATAATCCACGGACGGATTTCATTCTATACTTCCATTTTTCATTCCTTTTTAGATTCGGTCCAAATAAATATCGTTTCCATCCCCAATTTACTGATTCCTCAAGAACAATCAAAAATACTAGTAGTCCAATACTAATCCAAAGCCACATCCCATAGTCCCCTTTACTACTGGATAATTTATCCTATTCGGATTTACCGGTCTACAGCACTATGAGATTAGTTTTTTAGAAAATGATAAATTGGTAGACGGAGTTCATGAGATATAATGAATAAGACACTTACAAGAATTGAAGAGATATAGAATTGTTAAAAAGGATGCTGAGCATCCTTTTTAGATTTTTTCAATACTTGCCACTCTTGTTTTTATATAAACCTTATTACCAGCTGTAAAAAAGAAAAGACTTCCAAAGGTAATAACTGCAATCATCCAAAACATGACTTGACCATGAACATGACTTAATAGAAATCCGCCCAAAACCGGACCAAGAAAATTTCCTATTTTTCTAAATTGACCTGCACCAAAATACGCTCCTCGTAAATGTTCAGGGGCGAGGTGATCAATGAGAATGCTACTCGAAGGAAAAATCAAAATTTCTCCCAGGGTTAAAAGAATAATTGAAAAAACAGCCGTTACCCAACCGGATATAAAACTAAAACCAAATAGCCCTGCAGCCATAAAAATGGAACCTGCAAGCATGGCCTGCATCGGCTTAAATTTTTCCGCTATATGACTAATCGGCATCTGAAGGACAACAACCATAACCGCATTAATCGTAAGTAGAACCGAAAAAATCACCACGCCGTTTTGCAACTTTGCTTCCAAATGTTGCGGCAGATTTGAATCGAGCTGTACATACCCAATGTTTACTAAAATACTGCCCAAAATTAAAAACATGAGGGCCCGATCTTTTCGGATAATCCTAAATGCATTGATAATAGATACCGTTTTTTTGCTTTCCTTCTGTTGAGGAATGACCAATCTTTGCAAGAAGAAAAACAATACAATCGCATACAGTAAATAGGTTGTACCTGTTATGGCAAAAGACATTTTAGCGGATGTTGCCGCTAAATAAGCCCCAATTAGCGGCCCAACGGAGGCCCCGATATTGATAGCGGTATAACGAAGGGAATAAGCTTTCATCCGATTTTTATTATCGGTGATATCCGCCATCAATGCTTGTGAGGTTGGTTCAAAGAATGAATTGCAAAGTCCATTCAAGGCGTTTAAGAAGATAAACCAGCCTTGACTACTGGCAATTGTAAAACCGTAGTAAACGATTGCTAGTGTGAATAAAGATAATAGCATGACCCTTTTTCGCCCGTATCTGTCGGAAAGATGACCGCCAATAAATCCGCCAACGGTTGCCATAAGCGGACTCATTCCGACTGTCAAACCGATAACAACAGGAGGAAGGTCCATATTACGAGATAAATAGATGGATAGAAACGGCAGGGTCATAAAAGCTGAGCCTCTTGCCAGCACAGTACCAATTAAAAGGACCCAAACAATCGTATGAAATTGTCTAAGGTAAGTTTTAATTTTATTCATAAAATTCCTCACTTTATGTATTTTCCTTTATTAGTAAATCAATTTGGGTTCAAAAAGTAAAGAAAAAAAAGACCATTTGTGGTCTTTTATCATTATTCAATCCATTTATATAAAGTAATATCATGATAAACGGGTTCAAATAGCTCATTTGAATGAAAGCTTTTTAGTTTTTTCACTTTTTGACCAAGGTTGATTCCTTGGGACTTAAATCCTTCGATGACTTTATCGGTCAACAATATCGTCTTCCCGTGATAATACTTTGACTCGAGTCTAAACAATTGATATGTTTCAATTCTTTTGTTTAAGTAAGGTGCTTTTAGGTACTGCAGAACTCTTGTTTCTTCCCATGTATAAAGAATGACAGGCTCATCAAACTGCCCAATATATTCATTCATTTGGTAAACTGCAGGTTTTTCTGTTGCTTGTATTTTTAAAAGCTTTACATCACGATTGACTTGACAGAACAAA
The DNA here is from genome assembly GCF_042675345.1 of Neobacillus sp. GCM10027624. Classification (NCBI taxonomy): domain Bacteria; kingdom Bacillati; phylum Bacillota; class Bacilli; order Caryophanales; family Bacillaceae; genus Neobacillus; species Neobacillus sp. GCM10027624. The sequence continues at coordinate 918,063 of NZ_JBHTHD010000003.1, read as the reverse complement.
ATTACCACAGTCACTCCCATAACAATTGCAGATGACTTTTTCGAAAAAAGCTTAATCATTACAAAAAGAAGGAGCATAAGAACCAGCGGCAGTACATGTCTTGCTTTTTCAATATTCTGCGCCAGTAACGCCCAGACGAAATAACTAGCGAATAACCAATAAAATAGCATGTTTGATGGCTGACTTTTTTTTACCTTTCGAATTAGAAAAGAGAATAAAAGAATATAAAGAATTGCAGTTAAGTGCGATTCAGCAAAAGTACCCGTCCAGAAAATATTCTTCCAAATAAACAGGTACATACGTTGAAAAAAGGCTATTTGATCTGTTTCGATAGCCCCTCCCCAATCGGTGAAATGCCCGCTTGTAAATGCTAATGAAAGTTTGATGAATCCTCTTATACTTCCTTCGGAAATTACAAGACCCATTACCCATATGAGCTGAAATAAGACGGCCCATATGGTGTAGACAAATATGGTTCGCATTGGAGTATTATTAGTTTTTACCTTTAGATAAAATAAATAGATCATGCCAATTGCAAAGGGCAGGTAGGAGAGACGAATTCCAAGTAAAACACTTAATAGGACCAGTGGGACCAACATACCCCGGTTATTTTTTGAAATAATTGCAAACTCAAGTCCCCATACATACCACCATAGGGCCGCTAGTGCGGCCCCCTCTGACATCGGCTGGTTGACCATAATAACAGTGTAGCTAGATGTATAAATGATTGCAGTTGATAAAATTGCGTAGGAACGTTTGAGTCTTTTATGTATGATTCGAAACAGCGGGATTAGCGAACTTGCATAAAAAAGAATGGTAAAGGCAGTTAGTGCCTGTGAGGGCTCACTCACAAAAACATGCATCAATTTACCGCCTAAAATAAAAAAAGGATAGCCCGGAAAATGCGGCTGCATCTCCATCAGATCGAAACGCTTGACGGCCAAGGCAAAATCAACCTGGTCCCAGGAAGAAACGAACGGATTAAGGTTAACCCACTGCATGATAAATACAATAAGTATAGAAGCAATCCCCAGCCACTCTATTAATGTCAATTTTAAAATTGAGTTTTTCATATTTCACCGCCTATCCATGAAAAAGTACAAGGCTAACAGCCTTGTACTTTTATAATCAATCTTATTTAGCTTGCGGTTTTAGAATTTTAGCTTTTTCAGCTTCTTCATTCTTTTTCACCGATTTAACCGATTTCGAAGAAGTCAGCAGATAGATTGCTGCAAAATATCCGATGTACGCAATTACTTCCTCAATCGAAGGCATAGAGGAATAGCCAAATAATGCCTTCAAGAAAACACCTACATCCCCAGATAAGAGCGGTGCATGACCAGTATCACGAAGGTAGTGGCTCGCATCAATTGGGTGCTCCGGCAATAACCATGTCAAATCATACACATGGGGCATTACACTGCCAATGATATTTAAATCCTGCATCATTGAAATCGCTTGAACGAGCAAACCAGCTGAAATTAGAATAATAAAACCGCCAGTAAATTTAAAAAAGGTACTTAGCGGAACTCTCATCGTTCCTTTGAAGAAGAAATACGATACAATCGCTGCAATCACAACACCCGTGATGGCACCCCAGCCCTGCATAGCCGCACCAATATTTCCCCCCGTAATCGCAGCAAAGAAGAATACGGTTTCAATGCCTTCACGAAGAACTACGAGAAAGGAGTGAATCACCATTCCAACCACATTCCCTGTCGAGATAAATTGATTCATTTTACCTTCCATGTTGCCTTTTAAGTTTCGGCTATGGCTCGCCATCCAAAAGACCATTTGCGTTAATAGCACAGTCGAGACAAGCATAATCCCTATTTTCAAATACATTTCGCTTCCCATTGCAGCAAATCCGGTAAATACGATCTGGAATAGAAGCGCCACCCCGACACTAGCCAACACAGCAAGACCTGCACCGAGCCATACAAATTTTACATATTTCTTTTGATTTACCCTGCTTAAATAGGTAGTAATAATCCCTACGATTAACAGAGCCTCTAATACTTCACGGAATGTAATTAACAGTGACTGTATCTCCATTGCCGATTCTCCTCCAGCTTGCGATATTCTCTTCTATCTTTGTTTTCTTCTTCTCATAACCGTAACGATGACAACAATTAAAACCGCAACAATTAAGATAATTGGAATCCAATTTCGAATATTGGAAATATCTGTCCAATCGTTTTTAGCTGCCGCTGATTCTTTTTCTGTTGCGCTTTCCGAAAAATGTCCTACTTCTAAACTTTTTATTTTAAATTCTGTTTTTAAGGTATTTAAAATTTCGTTTTCATTTTTTTTGAAGGAATCAATACTCGCTTCCTTTTTTCCTACTCCAAATAATCCTGGATTTCCTAATGATTCGAGTGCCTGATCAAAGTCTTTTCGTATTTTCTTGTCATTTTCCGGATGCTCAGCCTCTACTATTGGAGAGAGGGCATCATATGTAGCATGAGCTTTGGCAAGAAGCCTTTTCGTTGTGTCATATTCAGAAAAATTCTTTTCAATACTCTCAAGCCGTCTTGCAATATTTAACACAAGCAACTTTTTCATATTCCTTATCGCTGCTTTTTTATCCTGATCATCAAGGTTCGCCAATATCAACTTAGATGGCTCGGGACCCATATGCATATCGACTTCTTCTTTAACTGTTTCATAAAGTTTTTTAGCAGAAGCATAGTTGGGAGGGTTCTCATCGAGTTTGACTAACATTTGCTTATAAACTTCTGCAACCTTTTCCTCATTGGGGTCACCATATGAATAAGCGTATACACCCTTCTGCGGCAGGCATGTAATCAACAGTACAAAACAAAATATAAAAACCGAAAATCTTTTCATCCAAACGTTCCCTCCTACATTCTTAATGATAATGATTATCATCATCGTTGTCAATGTAACCTTCATAATTTTCACATATTTATCATAATTACCTTAGAGAATTATTTATTATACTTTTTCGCTTACCTGTACCATCTCAACTTGTTGGTTTTGATTTACTTTTTTAACTGGCCTTCTCATTTCTTTTAAAATAGCTGGCAAAACCGAAGTCATATACTTTTTAAATTTGATAAACGACTCCCCTGTATTTCGGACCTGATAACGAATCGGGATTTCCTTCATTCGGAATCCCTTTCGAATCAGATTAAGCGTTACAACCTGGGCATAGTTATAATCATGAATGATTTCCGCTTCCTTCATGGCATTTCTTGAAAAAGCCCGCATACCGGATTGGCCATCGTAAATCCATCTTCTTAATAACAGAGCCTGCAGCAAGGTGAAACAATAGTTTCCTAACCTGCGATTCCATTTCATTCCGTTAATGGTACCAAGAAAACGAGAACCCATTACATAATCAGCTGTGCCATTAAAGATTGGTTCGACCAGATCCGGTATTTGGTCGGCTGGATATTCGTTATCAGCATCAATCATCACCCCAATGTCAGCCCCATATGAAACGCATAGTTCCAACCCTTTTCGAACAGCAGCTCCCAATCCCTGATTGAACGCAAAGCTGTGAATATAATTGGCGCCTGCATTTCTTGCGACCTCTACTGTGTTATCTTTTGAACCATCATTAATGACTAAAACCTCAACATTGATATTCTGATGAAACTCCCTTGGTATTTTTTGAATCACTTCTGCAATCGAAGCTTCCTCATTATAGGCTGGAAGGAATACGATAATTTTCTTCTGTTTCATTTAACTCTACATCCTTCCTGATTGCATCAATTAATACAGGACCTCGGGCATGGTCCGGGTAAGGAGCCCCCAATAAATAAGAAATCGTTGAAGCAAGCGATACTAAACTATGTTTTTCCTCCACTCGTCTTCCCTTCTTAATCGAATGCCCATACATGAAAAATGGGACATACCTTTCCCCTTCGTCCAAATGTCCGTGACCGCCTATTCCATCCGCTTGGCCGTGGTCAGCACAAACGATGAATGTATAGTTTTCAAGCTTTCCTTTTTCTTGAAGCCATTCAAAATATTCCTTTACAAGTGCATCTGCTTCCTGGATTTTTTCGATATAGTCATCATATAAGACTCCTCGGCTATGTCCCGTCTGATCGGTTCCTATTAATTGAACAATTTGTAAATCAGGGTCTTGTTCATCCATAATTTTTTTTGCCCGTTCAATAATATTGCGATCGGCAACATCATTGTGCATGACGGCGGTAACGGTTTCGACATCCTTGCCAAAGGAATCGACAAGATGGGCAATCCCCAGCAATGATCCCTTTTTCCCGATTTTTCGTAAAGAATCAAAAATGCTCTCAACTTTTAAACCAAGCTTCCATACCATATTCGATTTGATACCATGTTCAAACGGGTAGGTGCCAGTGAACATGGAAGAGAAACACACAACCGTTCTTGCAGGGTATACCGTTTCCATTCGGGTATACTCTGTACCATTTTTTCGCAAATAATCAAGGAAAGGTGTATGTGCTTCTTCAAAACGTTCCTTCCGCATTCCATCGATGACCATCACGATGACTTTCTCATTTACAGCGATTCCCGGCAGGTCAACATTATCGGTATAGGTGGGAATTACTTTCGGTTTCCAATCAAATAAATTTTTATGTAGAATCCAGGTAAATAAAAGAATTCCCGTATAAAAAACTGCCAACGTAGATAATTCATTACCAGTCCATCCTGTGCTTTCAGTACCAAAATTCCATAACGATAATAATAGAAGGAACTTTGGCAGCTGTTCTTGAGCATTTCCACTTGTAGAATCACTATTTTTTAAAACCAGCTTCCAAAACCGGGTGAAATTCAGCCAGGAGGTGCCGATTCGTAAATGATAGTAAAAGGTGCCCCAGAAAAAAACAGTAAAGAAGAAATAGAGACCAATTGCAAACAACAGCAAACTAAGGTTTACCTGATTCCATATCATTAAATAAGCAATGAATGGAATCCAGAGATAATTTCGAAGGAACAATGGAAAGTCGAACAAGTAATAAATAATAAATAGTGGCACAATGCAAAGAAAACCAGCAAAAAAATCAACAGGATTAGGTGATTCACCAATTCTAAAGATTATGTATAGAATCATTGTTCCCACAGTAAAAATGGGTGTAAACGGCTTTCCTTCATTTAAGAGGTTCCAGCATCTTGCCGCAACCTTTTCAAATTTTGATGCTTTTTTCATCCTTAATCTCTCCTCAAACGTAATAACGCTTTAATTTGTTGCATTTTTACAGCAGGGGATTTCAAAAGCAGCAAAAATCCTGCAAAATAAGAAAAGATAAATTTATAGCTGTGACTAATTAATGCAACCATATAGCCTTCTCTTACTGGATAATGAAAACTGGTTAATGCTGCTGTCATTACTGATTCGTATGTAGAAATTCCTCCAGGAGTAATTTGAAAAACCTGTCCCCCAACTGTTATGGAGTTTACCCAGATGGCTTTAAATGGGCCGAGGTACTGGCCGATTGATGACGTCACCCCAAAAACAACTGCACCTTCAAGGACCCAGCTCAAAACTGTTAGTGTGAAGATAGGCAGAAAATTTTTAGCCTGAAAACCATTTTTTAATAGATGTAGATGCTTTTTGGAAAATTTTGGGAGGTATCTCCTCAATAACCATATACCAAGGATGATAAAAACAAAAGCAGCTATAAGTACAATCATGGATGATTTAAACAGAATACCGCGTGAAAAAGCCAAGAGGCCCATGAACGAAAATAGCAGTAAAATCAACATATCCAATACTCTTAACACCACTACCGAATGAGCAGATATCGCAGCTGAAATATGCTTTTCCCTCCAGGACAGGACGCCAATCCTAACCGCATCCCCTGCCTTAATCGGAGTAATATGGTTAATGAATAGACTAAATAGAAGCCCTTGGAGACAGCTAAAATATCTAACTTTTTTCCCTAAATAAATTCTCCATGCTTCGGCACGCAGACAAAATGATAAAAAATAGCATATAGTAACAATCAAAAGAATTAGTGGGTTTTCGACAAAAAACTTCCTCGTTTCCTTCCAAAATTGCTCTGCATGAAAATAACGGACAGAGAGAAAAACAAAGACAATAATTAATAAAAATCCGCCTGTTCGTACCAAAGCTTTATTCCTTCTTGACTTCTTTGCCACATTGCTCGATTTACCCTCGTACACTTCCATCCGCTCCATATGTATACTATTCCCTAAAAATAGGAAAAACCTTGCAATTGTTACAAGGTTTTTCCACTAAATTATTTCGCCTTTTCTACGATTGTATTCAGAGTGGAGATCAGGTCCTTCAATTGCGCCGCACCGGCAGCTTTATCTTTTGCTCTTGCGGTTTCAACATATTTTTGTGCTTTCTCGTTCAGGCTCTTGTAGGCATCCTCACCGAGCAAGGATTTGATATCTTCACCGATGATGTCGATAAATAATGCACCCTCTAAACCGGTTACTACCGCTTTATCATCTTTACCAAGTAATTCCTTGCTTTCACCGTACTCACTGATAGCAATTTTCGCAAATCCACGAACAAATGCTTTATTTACTGCAGCAGGGTCAAGAGCCTTCACATCTGATTCTAGATTGAATTGTTTTTCGATAAGGGCAGTTTCATCTGCAGCATGCTTGTTTAAGTACGTATAAACAGATTGGAAGAATGCCCAACCTTCAGCTTGTTCTACTTTTGCTGCTTTTTCATCTTTTTTCGCTTCATTTGCCGCTTTTGTAGCATAGCCGTTTGGTAGTGCACCAGTTGCTAAGTAGAAGGTTTTCATTAAGGTTTTGTCTACTACTTGCTTACCAAGATTAAAGCCTAATTGATCATTGTTTTTAACTGCTGTTTCCATTTCGTTAAAACCGCCATCAATTGCACTTACGAGATTGGTACCATAGGCAGCATCGCGTTTTTCAACTGTAGTTTTTAGAATTGCATAATATTCTTTTGCCTCTTCAATTTCGTGGTTTACTTCTTCAGTTTTGCCCCATTTATCAGCTACTTCAGTAAAATCATGCTTAATTGATGTATAAAATACCTTTTGCATAAGCTTATCAAAAACCTGTTTTACCACAACCAGGTCTAATGATCCGTCTTTGCCAGCTGTTAATGCAGCCGTGATTTTTTCATCAACGGTATCTTCAAATTCTGCATCTCTATTTTGAACTAACTCTTTCAAATTGTTGTTATATAGTTTTGTTACTTTATCAAAATCAACCTCTTTGCCTTCCTTGGCTTTCTCAAGCTCTGTCACTGCTTCTGTAAAAACATCTGCATATTCTACTTTTTCTTTCTCAGCAGATTCGTTTTTCTCTACTTCTGATTTTTGATTATTTTCTACCTTTGTCTTATTTGCGCTTTCTTCTGCTTTGCCACACGCTCCTAGTATTAGAGATAATGCGGCCATTGCTGCCAACACTTTAAATTTCATTGCCATTCTTCTTTTCTCCCCCGTATGTAGCTTATTTTTATATTTGATAATGATTATCATTTACATTTATCATTATAATAGAGAATGATTATCAGTGTCAACGGAGTTTTTTCAATTGTTACAAATTAGACACAAATAAAAACGTCCAAACGAATAACCATTTAGAAGTTTGGACGTTTTCTTTCATTATATTATTCTCTTAACTTGGGTCTTTATAATTTAAGGCGCGGTCACTATCCCCATATCCCTTTGTGGTTGGATCTTGAACGAGACCTAGCATAGAAAGAATGACAAATATAGCATTAATAAAGGTTAATACTGAACTCTGAATCGCTTGTGTCAATTCAAAATGAATTAAACCTAACATATTTAATCCAGATAAAATCATTTGAAGAACGATCATCACCTGTGAAACAAAGGCAATCACCCAATGTTTATTTTTTAAGCGGACTTTCCAGTTAATCATGCTTCTACTCCCTTCATATGTTGTAATCTTTCTTTTCTATAACATATGCTTGTGACATAAATGGTTGTCCAAAAAAAACTGTTTCTAAAAAAATGGGTATATTTCTAGAAAAATTACCGTATTATTGGTCTTTTTCGACAAGAAATCTTATAATGAAAAAAGCAAAATTCCTTTGAAAGTTAGGAGATAAAATGGAAAAATTGCAGCCCTATTGGGAAAAAATCGTATCTTTTTGGAAAAAGAGACATCTTACTCAAATTTTCTTATTAATTTTATTGGTCGTTGTTTTATTTACGATTCTTTATTTTGGTTGGATTGCGATTAGAGCAAATGTGGAATCGTTAAAACAAGGGTTAAACCAGCCAACTGTTATTTATGATAAAGATGGCAAAGTGGCAACGAATGTATTAACGAATCGGACAAAAGGCGTGAACATTGAAGAAATTCCAAAATATGTTCCGAATGCTGTTGTTGCGATTGAGGACGAGCGCTTTTATCAGCATGGCGGCTTCGATATCAGAGGGATTGCCCGAGCGTTTTTTGGAAATTTATTATCCGGAAGAGTAACGGCAGGTGGAAGTACCTTGACCCAGCAGCTTGCTAAAAACGCTTTGCTCTCGCCAGAACGGACCTACAAGCGGAAGGCTGAGGAATTATTTTTAGCCGTTAAAATCGAAAAGGTTTATACCAAAAATGAAATTTTGCAGATGTATTTGAATCAGGTCTACTTTGGCAGCGGTGCATGGGGGATCGGAAATGCGGCAAAGAAGTATTTTAATAAGGATATCAAGGATGTATCCATTAGTGAGGCGGCTCTCTTGGCCGGCCTGCTTCATGCACCAGACTACCTTGACCCTTATAAAAATTATGATGAGGCCGTAAAACGACGCAATGTGGTTTTAGCCAAAATGAAAGAACTTAAATTCATTACTGCTTCACAGTATAAACAAGCGATTAATGAAAAAATTGTCCTTGATAATGGCGGTGGAAGCTTTGTTGACCGGAAATACCCTTACTATGTTGATGCCGTATTAAATGAAGCGATTTATCGTTATGGCTTGACGCAAGATGAAATTTTAACGCGCGGTTATCGCATTTATACCGAAATGGATCAGAATTTGCAAGCAGGTATGGAAAATGTATATAGTAAGGATTATTTGTTCCCAAGAAGCATGGGTGGAAAGCTATCACAAAGCGGGTCCGTATTAATGGATCCTGCCTCAGGAGGGGTACGGGCTCTAGTGGGCGGCCGAGGTGAGCATGTATTTCGCGGTTTTAACCGGGCAACGCAATTAAATGCTCAGCCTGGTTCATCGATAAAGCCGCTCGCGGTTTATACGCCTGCACTTGAAGAGGGATATGATTATTCCTCCGAGCTGGTAGACAAGCCGATTTCATTTGGCAAGTATAAGCCGGAGAATTTTTCAAGAACGTATAGCGGGAAGGTTCCGATGTATAAAGCTCTTGAGGAATCCATGAATATTCCGGCGGTTTGGCTATTGGATAAAATCGGTCTTAATAAAGGTCTTAATTCCTTGAACCGTTTCGGAATCCCTGTCCAGAAAGCCGATAAAAACTTAGCGATCGCGCTTGGCGGAATGAGTAAAGGGGTTTCCCCTCTGCAAATGGCCGATGCATTTTCAACTTTTCCAAATGGCGGAAAGCGGTATGACAGCCATCTGATTACGAAAATTGTCGGTCCAACTGGAAATGTGATTGTGGAACATAAGTCAGAAGCAACAAAAGTAACGTCTAAGAAGGTTACAAATCAGATGACTTCTATGCTGTTAAATGTTGTGGAATCAGGAACCGGAAAGCTTGCTCATATTCCGGGTGTTCAAATAGCCGGAAAGACAGGTTCTACGCAACTTCCTTTTAGTGGTGTTTCGGGAACAAAGGCTCAGTGGATGGTCGGGTATACCCCAAATCTTGTAGGAGCAATCTGGATTGGATTTGACCAAACGGACAGGCAGCATTATTTGACGGGAGCAAGTTCAGTCCAAGTTGTTCCGATTTTCAAGGAGATCATGCGAGCATCGCTACCCTATGTTCCACGTGAGAATTTTGATGTGATTTCGGTGAATGATCAGCTTGCTGGAAAGACTCAGTCAAGGCAGGAAATGCAACAAAAGGCAGAAGAAATTAAAAAGGAATTAAATGCGAATGCCCAAAAGATCGGCAAAACAATTAAGGAAAATGCCCCTGTTTGGAAGGAGAATCTGGATAAAGTTCTGTATAAAGTCGGCAGAGCGGTGGATTCTTTGATCCAAAAGGTTCACAAAGCTGTGCAATAGAATGGTAAAAGCCCCCAGCCAAGTGGCTGGGGGCCATTTATTATTTTATGGTCTTATCAAAACAAGTAAAGATATGGCCCTATATTTTTATAGACCTGTGGTGCGTTTTAAAAGTGCCTACAGCTTCACTTATTTTATCTTTGCGGACACTATCAACCTATATCAACGCCCGGACGCTCTCTTTTTTCCTTCCCGCGGGCACTATCAGCCCCGTCAGGGACCAGGCGAACATCATTTACCTATTTTTATCCCCAACAACCGCAAACCATAATTGTCTTGAAGCCTCAGTTATATCCCCGGCTTTGCTAATCGCTGTAATAACAGACACCCCGTCAGCCCCTGCTTCCATTACACCATAAGCATTACCAGCATTGATGCCGCCAATCCCAACCAACGGAATTGTAAAACCGTTGGCCTTCAGTTTTTCAATTAACAATGTACCCTGTACAGCTTTCGCATCCTCTTTGGTACTAGTTGGAAAAATCGGACCAATTCCGAGATAATCGGCTCCACACCTGACAGCTACCTCGGCTTCCTCAAGCGTGTGAGCAGAAACCCCCAGAATCTTATTTCCAATCCTTTCACGAATGGTTTCAACCGGTTCATCGTCCTGCCCAATATGAATACCATCCGCATCTAATTCTAGCGCCAACTCAACATCATCATTGACAATGAATGGAATTCCGTTCATCTGGCAAATTTGTTGGAGCCTTCTTGCTAGACCATATTTTGCTGCTCCATCAAGAGCACCTTTTCCTTTTTCTCGAAATTGAAACAAGGTAATTCCTCCAGCTATCGCTTCTTCCAACACCGTTTCAGGATCTTTATTGCAATTGTTACTCCCCATAATAAAATAAACTTTTAAAGCTGCCTGGATCGACTCCTTATTCATTCGTTCCATTTAAAATGCCCCGCTTTCGGTTGTACGCCCAATGGTTCGTTGGCCCATGGCCGGCACCAATGAGCAAATCTGCTTCGATTGCCGCTTGAATAAATTCTTTGGCAGTTGCAACAGCCTCATAAACATTGGAACCTTTCGCTACTTCAGCCGTAATCGCCGCTGAAAAGGTGCAGCCTGTACCGTGGGTGTTTCTTGTTAAAATTCGCTTACTATCAAAATAGTAAAATTCTGTTCCATCATAGAGAAGGTCAATAGCATCTTCCATTTCCTCATCATGGCCGCCTTTTACTACTACATGTTTTGCCCCAAAATCCATGATTCGTTCTGCTGCTTCTTTTCGATCATCAATAGTAGTAATCGTCATTCCTGTTAACACCTCTGCCTCAGGAATATTCGGGGTTACCACCCATGCCAATGGTAAAAGATATTTTTTCAAAGCTTCAATGGCTTCCATTTGAAGCAGAGATGCTCCGCCTTTTGCAATCATCACCGGATCAACAATAACTTTTTCCCACTGATTTTGACTAATTTTTTCAGAAACCGCACGAATAATCTCTGAACTAAAAAGCATCCCTGTTTTTACAGCATTTGTCCCCATGTCAGCTCCTATGGAGTCAATTTGTGCCGCCACTGCTTCTTTAGTCATCGGATAAACCGCTTGCACACCCAATGTATTTTGTGCCGTAACTGCCGTTAGAGCAGACATTCCGAAGACACCTAACTCTTGAAACGTTTTTAAATCTGCCTGGATTCCGGCACCGCCACCTGAATCAGAGCCTGCAATCGTTAAAGCTTTTCTGACATCCATCGTATTCACTCCCTTTCACTCTCTACAGCCTGAGTAAAATGACCATATTTCTCAATTTCCGCCCCGGAAACTTGATATAGTTGATTTAAAAATTCAAATTGAAAACTGCCCGGTCCGATAGATACTGTTTTTTCAGCGGCAATTTCAGCAGCAGATCCATAGAATACTAATGCTGAAACGGAGGCTAAGACCAAATCCTTTTCAACAGCTGCAAAAGCACCAATTACAGAGGTTAATAAGCAACCGGTACCGGTCACTTTTGTTAGGATTGGATGACCGTTATGAACGATAAAGGTTTTCTTACCGTCAGAAATGACATCATCCTTACCGGTTATCACAACAACTGTATTCAATTTTTGTGCTGTTTGAATCGCCAATTCCATTGCATTACCGTTTGACTGTCCTGCATCCACGCCTTTAATCTCCCAATCAAGCCCAGCAACATTGGCAATTTCTGCTGCATTCCCGCGAATTACTGAAATTCGTATCTCATTCATAAGTTTTTTGGCTGTTTCCGTCCGGAAAGCGGTTGCCCCTGCACCAACTGGATCAAAAATAACTGGTACCCCATTTTCGTTTGCTGATTTACCAGCAATGATCATCGATTCAATCTCTATTGAGTTTAACGTCCCAATATTTAGTACAAGCGCTCCTGCTATTTTTGCCATATCTGCTACTTCCTCGGGAGCATAAGCCATAACTGGTGAAGCACCAAGTGCCAACAGTCCATTTGCGGTAAAATTTGTCACCACGACGTTTGTGATGTTATGGACCAACGGATTTTTTTCTCTCACCTTTTGTAATGTTGCGTGAATAAACTCTTTATTCATAACGGAATTTCCTCCTTTAATTAATTCATCACTAATCCGCCATCTACATTTATGCACTGCCCGGTAATAAATGATGCCCAGTCAGATGCTAAAAATAGAATAGCTCCAGCAATATCATCCGGCATAGCAAGACGGTGCATTGGTGTTAAACCGATAATCATTTCTCGTACATCCTCTTTTGTCTCCGAACTTGAGTCGGTTGGATACGTAAGCCCCGGGGAAACCGCATTAACAGTAATCCCAAAGGCACCCAGTTCTTTTGCAAGGTTCCTTGTATACCCGAGCAAACCCATTTTAGCTGTCGAATAATCATGGTATGGGACAACCGGGAAATCTATTAAATTACTAGTAATATTGATGATGCGTCCCGACATTTGCTGTTTCATAAAAGGCATTGCCGCTTTACAAATATGGAAGGCTCCCTGAAGACTGCCAGCGATTTGCTGGTCGTAATCCGCCCACTCCAGTTCCCATGCTGTCTTTCGTGTTTTCGGATTAAACGTATAATGGTTGAGGGCATTATTGACGACCACATCAATTCCACCAAAGGAATCAATGATTTGATTCATCATTTCGCCCACCTCCACTTCATCCCGTACATCTGCTTGAATTGCGGCAGCCTGTCCTCCCGTTGCTTCAATTTCCAAGACTACTTGCTCAGCAAGCTGATTATTTTTCAAGTAATTCACAATTACAAACGCACCTTCAGATGCTGCTTTCTTAGCAACGGCGGCACCAATTCCGCGGCTCGCCCCCGTAACCAGGACAATTTTATTTTTTAAAATCATTTTACAACCTTCCTTCTACTCGACATCCGGGTCAAACCGTTCCAAACCTTGTTCAAGGTTCCGTTCAATATCAGTAAACCTTACTAAATCCAGTAAGTTAAAACCGCCATCGTGATGCCAGCCCGGCTTCGCCCGATTCATTTCGCCAATCGGAGCGATACGATTAACCCCCATTGTCCCTAGTAATTCAGCGATTTGAAAAAGTCGAACAGGTGATACCGCAAGGCCACAAGATTGTAAAAAGTCTTGATATGGCGTTATTTTCTCAAAATCACCCTCTAAGCTTTGTGAGTTGAAAACATGAATCGTTCGATTCAGCGGAGACCCTTCCATTCCTGGTTCAGGATGATAAATCACCGTCCAAGCAGAATCGTTTTGACTTGCAAAGACACTGACGCCATCCCCTGACAATGACTCCAAATGATAGTGATTTCTTACCTTTTGAATGGATATTGCTTCTTCAGTGGAAAGCACGGCCCGCGGACGTTTTTTATGATAACGTTCTAATTCTGCTGCAAGCAATTGAGCAAATTGCATTGGGCTCACTGCTCCCCCCTTTTCCACTAATACTGATTGGGGTGACAAACAGCTTTGTTGATCATAAACCGAAACATCCTCCGCCAATTTATGAATCGTGTCAAAATAATGGTCTGAAGTAAGTGCCTCATTGCCAATCAAAGCGAGACTAATTTTGTGGCCATAGGTTAAGAATTTCTTTCCAAACGGCACGAGTTCACGTACTTTTTCTACGGTTGTATTGGATCCATAAACAATCACCGCTTCCGCTGCTGAAATTGCCTGCTCCTCAAGCTCCTTTGTCCCGCCTTTCCAGGGAAGAATCGCGATAGATTCGGCTAATAGCGGGTCCACTTCCGCTAATGATTCTGCAAACAAAACGGGAAATAACGGCTCCGCCGTAGAGGTTTTTCCGATATTCGCGGATTTCAGCAGCAGTCCCATGATTAAACTCCAGATTTGAACACCTGGCACGTTTCCTGAGAAGACATGAAAAATCGACCTTGGTCCAAACGCTCTGCTCATCCCCCCAGTTTTTCTCGGACGAAACTCATCAAGCATAGCTGGCTGGTCAAACTCTTCATCTAGAAAGCGCAGGAGTTCTTTTTTGCGAAACATTCTGATGTACCGTTTTAATTCTAGCCGGACCATCTCCGAATCATATCCAGTAATTCTAGGAATTAGAATTTCCGCAATTTGTCGTAACCGATAATCAGGATTTAGCCATTGCTGAACAGCCAGGTCAATTTTTGCAACGATATCGCTTATCGAGAGACCAGCTAAATATCGATCCCTATTTTCCTGAACAGTCCGAGAAATCTCGGCGATGTTACCAGCGGATAGAATCGGATATTTTAGCATAAAAACGCCCTTTTCTGTCTCGTACAATTCCTCACGAAATCCAGTTAGCTGGATTGACTTTGGTACTTTATAGGCCGGAATTTCTACTACACTATCATCCACCATCGTAATCCCCTCATTTTCCATTTGCCTGCAATAATTGGTCAATTGCAATCGAGCAGCCTCTTGCTTCTGATCCCTTTACTCTTCCAAGTAAAACAAAGCCTTCCTCCGTTTTATATCCCAAATCCTCTGTCAAAATTGCCTGGCAAGAATTCCAATTAGCTAAGTCATAATGCGCGATTACCCCTGTCTCGCCATTACCTACAGGCTCTAATGTATTTGGATCCAGCACGATAGTTTTCACCCAGGCTGGTCCAGCTTTATCGAAAACAATTGTTCCCGTTAGATGGTTTGATAGAATGGTTTGATCATAGATTTGCGAACTTAATTCCGTCATTCCATACATATTGACGCACATTGTACGATCGACATGGAAATACTCATTGAACATGGAATATAAACGGTTCATTTCTACTTCCCGTGACTGTCCTTTAAAACCGCCTGTATCAAAAATCCGGCTACCCTTTGCCAGCTTGAACCTAGCGTTCTTTTCTTTTAAATTATCTAAAACATGCACATAAGCGAAAGTTGCTCCTATCAGGAGAACCGGCTCCCCCCGTTCTTCTGATTCCTTTAATGCCACTGCCAGCCCTTCCATATCAAGACCGTTTTCATCGAAAAAGAAACGGCTGTTTTCGGTACCTAAAAAGGTTACTGCATTTGTTAAATAACGGGAAAGCGAAGAATTCTGATTCAAATCTGCCCCCGGCGACAAAACGAACATCGTGATTTTTTCGACATCCGGCAATACAAATTGTTTAAACGGCCCCTTCATGGAAGCATCCCAAACTGCCAGTGTTGGATGATAGTTTTTCCCCTTAGCATTCGGGTTTGTCGTGCCGCTTGTCATAAAGACAGCCTCAATTTCCTCTACAGGTTCAGAGGATAAAACCATTTCTTTAAATCCTTGAATTGGAATAGCCGGAATATCCCTCCAATTTTTGACCGTTAACGGTGTTTTCCGTTTTGATTGGCAAAACTTCTTGTATGGTAGATTGAATTTAAATTGAAAGTTAAAAAGCTTTAAAGCCAGTTTATTAAAGTCAGTCTCAGCTTCAGGAGGAAGCCCTTCTGGAAACTGATGAATAAAATCTATGATTTCACAGGTGATCTGTTGTGACTCCACTCTCATTTTTTACTGCCTCTTTTCTAAACAATTTTGGTAAATTAACGAATAAAACCTGTAGAATGATAGAGAAAAACGCACCAATAAAAATGCTATTGGAGAGGAACGTTCCAACTGTTCCTTTTACATCTTTAAAATACGTCGGCAGACTAATCGCTAATAGGATGGATAATCCGATAATCATGTAATTTGTTTCGTTTTTATCCACTTTAGCCAAAATCGAAATTCCGGTAAAAACTAGGCTGGCTGCGGCAGGTAAAAAGATCCCGCCGACAACGGCATCCGGTGTCAATGCTAGAATGGCACCGGCTTTTGGGACAAAGCCCAGTACTAAGAAAATTACCCCAGCAACGATCACCGGTTTTCGTGACCCTATACCTGTTAATCTTAACAGTCCAACGTTTTGTGCATATGCGGTAGTAGGAAATCCTCCGATTAATGAGGAAATAAGTGAACCGGCAGACTCACCTGCAAAACCGTTCCGGATTCTTTTTCGGTCTAAATCAATATCAAGCATTTCCGCGGATGCCTGATAAACACCCATTGCTTCAATAATCGCTACAATATAAGCGACAAAAAACGTCAAAAACCAACTCCAATGGAAGGTGAATTCTCCATAAGGAAGAAAATGAGGCATGCCAAACCAGCCTTTTTCACTAATAATTGAAAAGTTTGTTTTTCCAATACAAATGGCAATCAAGTCGCCAACAATCAGGGCAATAAGGAAAGAGAATGACTTCCATATGCCGCGCCCGAAAAGAGATAATACAATAACCACCAAGGCAGTTGGGATGGACATGACTAGCGTGCTCGAGCTTGCAAAGCTGTCCATTCCCGGTGTTCCGCCTAAAAATTCATATAACGTAAAGCTTGATAAGGAAATTCCGACGATAAAAATAACGGTTCCGGAAATAACTGGTGTAAATAGAGCCTTTAGTTTTCCAATTACACCGGTAATGGATAAAAGAAGAACAATTATTGCACTTAAAAAGATACTGCCACTTGCAGCCGCAAGCGCATTTGCTTTACCTGCTGAAATCATGATGGAGTCAAAGGCTGCGGACGGTCCTTGAACAATTGGCAATCTGACAAGCTTCGTTGCTTGTATCAAGGTTACCAGTCCTGCAGAGATAAAAATGGCGTTGACAATATTAGCTGATAAGGACAGCGGCAATCCAATCATTGCTGCGACAAAAATTGGATCCAGCCAGACATTTGAAACAAAGACATGCTGCAATCCATATAAAAAACTTTTAACTGGCGGTAATTTTTCCTCCACCCCTATTACAATACTTTCGTTCTCATTCATGCTGTACTCCCCTTTATAAAAAATAAAAAAGCCAGATCCATAATAGGACCTGACTTAATTGGCAATAGAAAAAATTAATTTTTCCACTACTTTCCTACGCTGGTACGATCCAGATCAGGTCCAAAGGGTTAAAAAACAAATTGTTTTTCTCTCAGCCTCGAATCCGGGCACCCCTAGTAGTCTATGAATTTAATAATTTTATCCTATACCTAATTAAAGTGAATAGCAACCAAAATATTTTAAAATTCTAAACGCACCTGGTGGAAATAATCACCAGATGCACTCTTAATTTTTTCTTCAAGGCCTACAGAATAAACGGCAATAAAGCAAGTGGAAGGACCTGATGATTTAAAAACATCTACATCCGTTAGTAGATTTACTTTTTCTATAACCATATTTGAAAATAGTTGATTCATCTCATATAAGATTCCTTTTGAGCCCACTGGTAAAACAACCACATCTTTTAGTGTGCATATTTCTTGGAAAAGTGCCAATGGTACCACGCTATCCGATTGCTCCACCACCTCATTGCCAACAAGGGGCATCCCAATAACCGCAACTCTTAAAGAGTCTGAAGGCGATACTTCCATTACTGTATCTGCTCCCTTTTTTCCAATTACGATAATCCCGACAGCAGATTGTTTTAAGGAAAAATTACTTTCTGTACTTCCCGTAACGGAAACTTCGTTTAAACCAAGTTCCTTTACTCCCTTTTGAACACCTTTGACGAGTTCCTTCCACGGTTCATTGCCGCAAAAATTGTGAAGTACCACAGAAATAGGCTTTCCACCACCTGCAATGCATTCCATGGCGGCAACACGAAAGGAATAATAGGCAACCGTTTCATAGGATACTTTAACCAGGTCTCCCTCCTTCATCCCAATCCCACCGCTATTATCGCTTGAAATGATAAGTGATTCCTCTTCGTTTAAAGGTATGGTCACACTGTCTCTCATCATTTAAGTTCTTCTTTCTGTCCTGCAGTTTTAAAAAGACCTGAAAGTCTCGGAATCAACAGTAACCCTATTATCACATTGATCATTGAACCAATTAATAATGATGGGACAAGTGTCACGTAGAAACCCATACTCATTAAAAAAATAAAGGGAAGCGGTGCGGCAAATGCGTTTCCTAAAACAAAAAGAGCACTGGCTATGATTCTCTTATTTTTATACAAACCCCCGAAAATCCAAACAAGCACTGCCATTTCACCGGCAATTAAAATATGCATTGGTCCTAGTGGAAAACCGCCAAATAGGGCAGATAATAAATGGCCAAATGCAGCGACAATCGCTCCTGGTCGAGCCCCGATTAATACAGCTGCTAGAAGTGCTGGGAACACATCCAAGGCGACACTTCCAACGACTGCTGGAATTTTGATGGAAGCCCCCACTACAGATAATGCGGTGAAAAGCGCAAGCCAGCTTAGCATTTTTCCCTTCAATCTATTTTTCATCCGACCGCTTCCCACCTCTGAACACTTTTGCACTCCTTACATACTCCACATCTTTTACATTCAGGCGATAATTAATTACCCTTGCTAAGGCAAAGAAATAGTCTGATAGACGGTTTAAGTATTGCAGTGCAAGTTCAGGAGCATTTGAGTCAGCTTTTATCAATTTTACCACCAAGCGTTCTGCTCTCCTTGTTACGGTCCTCGCAATATGAATCGAGGCAGCCGGTTTTGTACCTCCTGGTAAAATAAACCTTTCTAATTCAGGAGCCTCTTCAATATACTCATCGATTTTCTTTTCCAAATAATCGATCGACTCTTTATGCAGTTTTATTTCACGTTTTTCTGAAACATTTGCTAGGTCTCCGCCACAATCGAATAATTCGTGCTGAATGGTTTCAAGGTCGGCTAGTACATCTGCGAAAAGGACCGGATCAAGCTCTTGAATTGCCTGGCCGACAAAACAATTTACCTCATCAACGGTTCCATACGCTTCTACTCTAGTATCATCTTTATCAACTCTTCCGCCAATGATACTTGTTTTTCCCTTATCACCGGTTCTTGTATATATTCTCATCCTTACATTCCCCCACTCTTTATTGTTTGATTTAATCCATACCAAATGACGTCGACTCTGTCTGCTGCTGCTGCAATGTCCTGATAGGCCCATCCGGTCAGGTCGCGCCAAAGTCTGTTTTCCTTCTCCAACGGAACAATTCCTTTTGTAATATCTGTTCCAATTACCACTAGGTTTCGATTTCTCTCTGCCCTCTCCCAGGAAATCCAATGGGTTACGCAGTTTTTCCATATTTCACGACATTTGTTAGGTTCATATTCTTTCATTAAATCGTTTATCCACATTTCAATTCCTTCGAGAATAAGCAATGTTCCAGGTTCATCTAGTTCAAAAGGGAATGGATCATTCTGATAAGCAGATGTCCATTGGGCTTTGATTTGAACCTTGTAGGTCTTTCTCACCCACTCTCTTTTCCCATTAAAGGCACCGCCTGTAATAAAGTGCACCGCTCACCCCTCCTTAACGCTTCACGGTTAAAGATTAATTCGAATCCTTCATGATGTGGGGATTGCCACTCCCAAAATTCTCTTATTTCTGGTGAAAACTTTGTCAGGATATGACGAACTACACCACCATGGGTAATCACCGCACAGCTTTGCAGATTATTCAGCAGAATTTTATTCACAATCTGACTCCATCCATCTTGAATTCTATCTTGAAACTGCTGAAACCATTCCCCTTCCGGCGGACGATACTTTAATGGTTCAGACAGCCACTGCCGGTATAGCAGATCTTCCTTCAATTCATCATACGTTTTTCCATCCCATTCACCGAAATCCATTTCCCTTAGCTCTTTTAATAGATAGGGACTTTCATCAGGAAAAAAAGTCTTTGCAGTTTCTATACATCTATGTAAATCGCTGGAAAAATAACAACCATAGATACGATTAATTGGTATTTTCATTTCATCTAGGATTAAAGGCGAATCCTTCCACCCCAAATAGGCTCCTCGTTTATTTGCTTCTGTCAGTCCATGACGAAATAATGCAATAACCACAATGTCATCCATAAGACGATCTCCGTCCCTTCTACTGATGCTCCCAATACATCCCCCGTGATTCCACCAAACCAATTCAGTGCCTTACGGCGGCAAAGCAGATAACAACCGGCGGCAGCCAACAACAAAATTATGACCCCAATCACTTTTTCATTTAAAAATACCACCAAAGCGATAAAAAGAATGATAAAAACAGGATAGATTAATACTAGTTTAGGTGACACGGCTTGTTGAAACATCGCAGCCATTCCTTCCTTTTTAGCGGATGGAACCTTAACCAGCAAAACTCCCATTACACACTTGCTGAAAAAAGGAATTGCAGCAATAAAAACAAAGGTCAACAAGGACGAATTCTCGGTTATCTCAAAAATAAAAAATAACCGGCAGCTTAGTAAAACAATAACCGAAAGAACACCAAATGCTCCCGTTCTCGGATCCTTCATAATTTCCAGCCTTTTTTCCTTACTGCCATAGGAAAAATAAGCATCACTTGCATCGATCCAGCCATCGAGATGGATTCCTCCAGTTAGAAGAATCGTCACCAGCCAAAGAAAAAAAGCAACTGCCAGATGGGAAAACGGCGTAAATTCTTTTAGTAAATAGAGAAGAACAGCATAGATAATGCCTTGAAACATCCCTAAAAGCGGGAAGGCTTGAACTGCCTTTCCCAGATGTTCCGCATCCATTGGCAGTTCTCGACGAACCGGAACTGCTGTGAAAAATTGAAGGGCAATAAAAAACCCTTTAAAGAACTTCATGCCTTTGGACTCCATTTTTCCATGATATCTTTTAGTTGCTCCCACTTTAGATGACGTTTCATCTCAAAAGCAAGGGCATCAAATCGTTGATCTTTAAAATCTTGGATCTTTCTAATCTCTTGGAGTGGCAGTCCTTTCTTTTTCCGTATGAGATTGATCCAACGATTTCTCCATTCGTCATTATGAAAAAGATGGTGGAGATACGTCCCGATGATTTGGCCGTTTCTTTGAAAATAACCTTCTCCTTTTCCATTTGCCAATCTTAAAAATGAACATCCATTTTGTTTGATAAAAGTGTTTCCCAAGTGGATTTCATAACCTTCTAATGCAAGCGTTACAGGGAACCCAGTATTTTCGTGATATGCTGCCTGCGCTCTTGTAGTTTCTTTCTCTTGATAAAAAATCGTTTTTCCCGGAATCAAGCCTAAACCTTTTACGATAATGTTGGCTATTCCTGTATCAGTACCGGCTTCATCAATCATTTCTTCCCCGAGAATTTGGTATCCGCCACAAATCCCGACTGTAAACCCGCCGCTTTCAAAATGTTTTTTGATTTTAACATCCAGTCCTTGTTCTCTAATGAACTTCAAATCTTGTATCGTACTTTTTGTCCCAGGAATGATGACAGCATCCGGTTTACCAAATTCATCGCCCCGTTTTACCCAGCGGATCGAAACATCTTCTTCATATAAAAAAGGCTCAAAATCACTATAATTTGATATAAAAGGCAGATGGATGACAGCAATATCAATATTTCCCTGTTTTTGATTTGAAAATTGATGGGCAATGGACAAGGAATCTTCACCATCAATCATATGATGGTCAATATATGGCAATACCCCTAAAACAGGAATCCCGGCTTTTTCTTCGATCCATTGAATTCCATCATCAAATAAGGAAATGTCCCCGCGGAATTTATTAATGATGATCCCGGCTACTCGTTTTCTTTCCTCCGGTTCTAATAGTTCAAGCGTGCCAACGATACTGGCAAACACACCTCCCCGGTCTATATCAGCAACAAGCACAACCGGCACATCTGCAAGAGCTGCTACCTTCATATTGACCAACTCACGGTCTCTTAAATTAATTTCAACAGGACTGCCCGCCCCTTCAATAACAACGACTTCAAATTGTTTTGACAGCTGTTTAATGGATTCCTGAATCACTTCTAACCCTTTTTCATAAAACTGTTCTCGATATTCACGTCCTGAAAAGGTTTCGATGGCTTTCCCTAAATAGACAACTTCAGCATCCTGCTTTGAGCGCGGCTTTAACAAGATTGGGTTCATCCAAATAGTTGCCTCGACTCTAGCTGCTTCCGCCTGGATTCCCTGAGCTCGGCCAATCTCTTTTCCATCAATTGTTACATAAGAGTTATTTGACATATTTTGTGATTTAAACGGTACCACCCTAATGCCTTCATTCGAAAAGATTCGGCATAAGGCAGTAACAACCAGGCTTTTGCCCACATCTGAGGCAGTTCCTTGGATCATGATTCCCTTCATGATTTCATTCCTTTCATTAAGTTAGGGATGCCTGCTTCTACTAAGTAAGCCTCATCCGCAGCCTCTACCAGCTGACGATGGATAGCTCCCAGCAATCTACCATATGTTAATACAAGCTCATTTTCGCTTAATGGCTCATAACCAACTTCGTTACTAACGACAATCATTGTTTTCACATGATTTTTTATCGCAGTAATCCCTTTGAGAATTCGTTCCTTCACTGATTCTAGAAAAATACGATCCCAAGATTTTTCGTTAGCAAATAACTCATTATTCAATAGCGTTGTTACGCAATCGAGCAGGACAATATCCTGCTTCGTAAATTCCTCCGCCCGCTTGCCAATTTCAATCGACTGCTCAACCGTTTTCCATTTATACTTTCCTGTTTCACGGTCACGTTGATGGCTGCCAATTCGTTCTCTCATTTCTGAATCTGAGGGAACACCTGTAGCGAAGTATACAAGATTCCCTCCCATACCAGCTATTTCCAATGCCATTCTCTCAGCAAAACTACTTTTGCCGCTTCGAACACCGCCAGTTATAAAGACAAAGGATGGAGCTGACGCCACTTCGCTAACACCTCCAACAGCCGGTCATTTTCCTCCCTGCTCTTAATGGCAAAACGAAGCCATTTTCCCTCCAGCCCTGGAAAATTGAAGGTGTGCCTTGGAATCAAGCCATTATGAAGCAGATATTCAAAGAGTTCAAATTGATCTTGTAAATAAGGGTCTTGCATTAAATAGAAATTAACCTCAGAAGGTGTTACCACAAAGTTTTGGTTTTGAAAAAAGTGAAATAATCTCTTTCGTTCTAGAAAAATATAATCCTGTGTTTCTTTTATAAACAATCCATCTTGCAAACAAAGTTCACCCGCTACCAAAGCAATGGTATTCGTGCTCCAATGGGATTGCAGCTCACTCAGTTGTTTAATAACAAATGGCTCAGCCACTAGATACCCTAAACGAATTCCGGGTATCGAAAACATTTTCGTCATGGAGCGGATAATAATTAAATTTGAATATTGATTTATGTAGGATAGATAGGATTCATAATCTACAAGAAAATCATAAAATGCCTCGTCCAGGATAACGGAGCAATTGTGCTTTTCACATTCTTCTAGAATTGAAAGAATGGTTGAGACAGGATATTGAATCCCGGTTGGATTGTTTGGATTACAGATAAACAAGGCATCTGCCTCAATTAGACTATCTTGTATATCAGCTGGATTTAATTCAAATGAAGGTCCCTTCAATTGATGATAGACAATATCGCATTTATTGACCCGGCAGTTTTTTTCATATTCTGAAAAAGTAGGCTCGATGATGACTACCTTTTTACCTGAGAACATTCGGGCTGTTAAAGCAATTAGCTCGGCGCCGCCATTTCCAATTAAAATGGAATCCACCGGAATTTGTTCCTTTTTTGCAATCCTTTCCTTCAGCCCCTTAGCGAAAGGGTCTGGATAGACATGAATTTCTTGATAAAAATCCATCCATTTTTCCATTAGCGAAGAAGGCGGTCCCAGCGGATTTATATTTGCACTATAATCAATATATTCCTTTGGAAGCGTATGCCCCATTGCCTCATATAAATAGTGGGGATTAGAACCATGTGATGGCCAATTCAATGAACATCCCTCCTGCCCATAGTAGTAATAAAAATAGAAATACAGTTTTTCCTAAAATCGCATTTGCCTTTGGGATATGCTCCGCCTTTATCGGCGAAAGAGGGTCCCCCATTTTCGCCCGGTTCGATACGATCCCTTTGTAATAGTTAATCCCGCCAAGCTGAATTCCTAAAATAGCTGCCACAGCCGCTTCTCCCCAGCCGCTGTTTGGACTTGGATGTTTTTTTGCGTCGCGGAACAAGATTGTCCATGCATCACGATACTTGATTTTTTCAGGACGATTTCCCAAAAGCATGATGAATCCAGTCAGACGGCTAGGAAGCCAGTTCATCACATCATCCCATTTTGCAGACGCCCAGCCAAACTCTTTATAGCGTTCATTTAGATGCCCCACCATCGAATCACATGTATTCGTTGCCCGGTAGACCATTGCCAAAGGTGCCCCGCCAATAATGGCCCAAAATAACGGGGCCGTTACCCCGTCACTTGTATTTTCCGCAACGGTTTCGATTGCACCGCGGACAATTTCCCCTTCCCCCAAGGAATCGGTATCTCTGCCAACAATAAAAGAAAGTTTACTTCTAGCTTCGCCCAAGGTTCCAGCCTTTAATGGTTGATAAACCTCGAGTGCTGCTTCCTTCAAGCTCCTTTGCGCAATGGTCGTTGATATAAGGATTGCCTCAAGGATTATCCCAACAATCGGATGAATCTGATACCCTATGAAAACGATCATGAATACCGAAACAAATACAATGAGCAAAACAGAAATGAGCATCAAAACCCCTTTTGTCTTTTTCGATTCACCATGATTCCAGCTCTTTTCAAAGAAAGATATTAACGCTCCAATCCAGCGAACAGGATGTGGCCAATTGGGCGGGTCCCCTACAAGTAAATCAATAATGAAAGCAATAGAAATGGAGATTAAATGATAGAATATCACGATTTTTTCCTCTTATATGATTTTTGAATCGCTTCGGTCGTGCACTGATAAACCGCTTTACTAATCAGCTTCCCTAATGGAGTGATGGTTCCTGCATATTCCAGGGACCTTCCTGTTTGGGTTGCAGCAATTAGGATACTGTCGGTCGAGGTTCCCGTCGCAATCGTTCCTGTTACGGTATCGATTACGTTTAAATCATGGATAGCTTTTACCTTTGCCTCTGTTGCCGTCATAATACTTTGAATGAACGCTTCCTCTGTAAGCTCTCCGTTTACAAAAATCCAGGTATTAATTGTACCTGGGACGGCTTCAAAGGAATGCAATTCGCTTTTTGATGCATCCACGGCATTTCCAACCCCCGCCGTTACCACAACAAATAGGGAATAGTCATTTTCTTCAACCTTTTGATACACCAAATCCTCTAAAAATACAGCCGTCATCATTCCCACCGTTTCAGAAGGCTCAAAACCATTTGCATTTAAAAAGGAAGCCATTTCTAAGCGATGGTCGCTGCAATTATAAGTTTTATCAACATGCCGATTAATGAATGTATGATGCCACCCCGTTCCCGAACCAATCACACCGGAGGACATCGTACGGAGTGGGGCAGGTGCCTTTAGCATTATAAACTCCTTCGATACCGTTAACATTGATTCATCCACACTAAAACGGGATTCTTCTTTATTCCCTTCAGGCAATAAGCACATTTGCGGTACGGCAACCTTCGGATGGGGATGTTTTAGGACCTCTGTATGATACACTTCTCTTATTCTATCTTCCCTTAACACTTCATTGGGAACATGATTAATATTAATTGTACCTTTTTCAAGCAAGAGTAAGCGGTCACAATAAAGCCCGGCAAGGTTTAAATCGTGAAAAATGGAAAAAACGGTTAGTCCATTTTCCCTCGTCCACTGCTTTAATAAATCGAGTAATTCTTTTTGATAGGATAAATCCAAATGATTCGTTGGTTCATCCAAAAGAAGAATTTGCGGTTCTTGAGCCAAGGCTTGCGCTAAAAAAACTCTTTGTTTTTCGCCGCCGGATAGCTCTTGAATATTTTTATTTTGAAAAATGGAAACCCCGGTCTGGTTCATAACCCGTTGAACGATCTCCTCATCCTCGTTTGACCATGTCTGAAACCAGCCCTTTTGATGGGCATACCTTCCAAGGGAGACTGTTTCCCTTACGGTAAAGGAAAATGACTCTGAAGAATTTTGTGAAAGAACGGCAATCAATTGTGCAAGTTGTTTTGGATTATACTCCGTAATGTCTTTTCCTTTGATTAAAATTTCTCCCCGTTGAATCGGTAGGATACCACTAATCATTTTTAGTAGTGTCGTCTTTCCACTTCCATTCGGTCCTAAAATTCCAAATAGTTCACCTTTTTCCACTTCAAACGAAACATCTTTAAGGACGTGTTCACCTAAGTAGCCGCCTGAAACATGTTGAACGGTAAGCATTTTGTTAACCACTTCTTTCCTTCCTTTTTCTCTGCATGAGAATGAGTGCAAATACAGGTGCACCAATCAAAGCTGTAATCACTCCGATTGGCAGCTCAGTAGGAGAAATAATTGTTCGTGATACAAGGTCGGCTATTATCAGAAACCCGCTCCCGGTTAAAATCGCAAGTGGAAGAAGATGCTGATGATCAGGTCCCCATAATAACCTTGATAGATGGGGGATGACCAGTCCAACAAAGCCAATTGTGCCCGAAACAGCCACTGCCGCTCCAGTTAATATTGAGCCCGCTGTTAAGATAATCAACTTCCTTCGTTGAACATTTACCCCTAAATGCTGTGCTCTTTCTTCCCCGAAGGCAAAAGAATTTAATTCTTTCGCATTAAAAATCAGGATTACAACACCGATCATAAAAAACGGCAAAATAAGCTTTATGTAATCCCAGCCTCTCATCGAAACACTCCCCAACAACCAGCCGATGATTTCCCTAAGCTCATCACCCGTTAAAGCGATCATCAGCGAGATGAGGGCACCTAAAAAAGAACTAAAAATAATCCCCGTTAAAATAATTGTTTCTACTCTCATCGAACGGTCAATTTTCCGTGCAAACATCAGCACCAAAAAAATCGTTAAAAAAGAAAAAAGAATGCTTAGGACTGGTAATGTGAATGTGCCTAAAACAGGAAGCGAAAATTGAAAAAATAATGTCAAAACGGCACCAAGTGATGCCCCGGATGATACACCTAATGTATAAGGATCAGCTAATGGGTTTCGAAGCAGACCTTGAAAGGCAGCACCGCTGATCGCTAGTGCTGCTCCTACTAATCCTGATAAGATTACCCTGGGCAGTCTTATGTTCATGACAATACTCTGATACATCGGGTCCACTTGCTCAAAATAATGGATTCCGAAAAGTGTTGAACTAATGATTTTAATAATGGAAAGGATCGGAACGGATACCGTACCCGTCGAAATTCCAAATAAAACGGCAAAAATCATGAAAACTCCTGCCGTAAAGTAGGCAAAATATTTATTATTTAAAAACTTCCGGATAGATGGCCTTTGCAAGATCCTCTACTCCTTCAACAATCCTTGGACCAGGGCGGTTTACTTTATCAGAATTCACATCCAAAACCTGTTTATTTTTCACAGCATTGACATTTTCCCAGCCTTTTTGCTTTAAAACTTTAGCAGCTGGATTTTTCACATAATATCCATATGTTGTGACAATCACATCAGGATTTCGTTTAACCATGGCCTCTTCATCAATTTTCACCCAGCCATTTTGATCTTTTGCGATATTATCCGCATTAATCATCCCCAGCATTTCATCCATAAAAGTGTTTTTTCCAGCTGTATAGATTTCTGGTGCCGGTGATACTTCAATTAGCACTTTTTTCTTGTCTTTAATTTCTTTGGTTTTTGATTGAATGGATGCAAGCTTATCCTTCATGCCTTTTATCAAAACAGGAGCTTTATCGGTTTCTCCTGTAGCTTTACCAATCATGTCAATGGTGTCATACACTTGCTCAAAATGATCGGCATTTTTTACAACTAAAACCTTAATCCCTGCATCTCTTAATTGCTGCAGCGCTGTTTTTTCAATATTTGCTGCGGATTCATGGGCTAACACTAAATTCGGCTTTAAAGAGATGATTTTTTCTACATTTATCTCTTGACCACCCACTTTTTCTTTTTTCGCTACTTCTTCTGGGTAATTATCAAAATCGGAAACTCCAACCACTTCTTTTCCAAGTCCTAGAGCATAAACAATCTCTGTATTACTAGGAATGAGAGAGACAATTCTTTCGGGCTTCTTTTCAATGACAACCTTATCCCCTAATGCATCTTTAATCGTGACCGGGAAAGCGACTTGTTCTGATTGCTTTTCACCAGCTGCATTCTTGTTTTCTTTTCCTTGATCCTGTTTTTCAGCGCAACCTGCTAATACCCCTATGATTAACATCATTGCTAACAAAAGCGAATACCATTTTTTCATGTTTCTTCCTCCTGCTTTTAAGTCTGTGATGATTCTTTTATCAATAAAAATATGGTTTTGCACCAAACAAAAAAACATCCCCACTTGTAATGGAGATGTTGGTTTGATTAGATTCAATTACTCTAGAAAAGTAAAAGGAGTCTATCCTTCCACACCTCCCTATCCTCGTAGGTTTTTGGCGCACTTCGAAATTAGGCAGGTTTCCTGGCTCATGATCATCGCTTCCTATGCCTTCCCATCAATAAGACAGTGACATTTTATAGGTTGCTCTCATTTACAGTGGCGGGACCGCGTTGGTTTTGCACCAACTTCCCTTTTAAGCTTAAAATCTTTAAAAGATTTTAGCACCTAATTCTTTTTTATATTTTTTATGATAGATTCATTATATAGTATCACAAAATAGTTTGTATATAATTTTGGAAAAATCTCCATTGTTTTCATCTTACATTCCTATTATCCTAAGTAAAGAGGTGAAATAGCTTGAAAAAAAGAATTGTAGTATCTTTTAGTGGTGGAAAAGATTCGACACTTGCCCTGTATCGCTTGATTCGTTCAGGCGAATGGGAGATTGACTCGTTATTAACCACTATTTCTGAGGAAGATTATCGGACAAATGCACATGGCGTCCGGGAGAAATTATTAGAGCAGCAAGCACTTTCTCTTGGGCTGCCGCTTAGAAAAGTGTATCTTCCCGAGAATCGGACGAATGAAATCTATCAACAAAGGATGGGGGACGCCTTCCAACAAATCGTAAAGGACGGAATCACCGATATCATGTTTGGGGATATTCACCTTCAGGATATTAAAGATTACCGTGAAAAAATGGTAAGGAACCACTCCCTCAATGCAATTTTTCCGGTTTGGGGGGAAGATTCTAAACGGTTAATTGCTGAATTTTTAAATTCTGGGTTTAAAACTGTTGTAACCTGTGTTAATGGGAATCGCTTGGATTCATCTTTTACAGGCAGAGTAATCGACGAGAAATTTTTACAGGATCTCCCACACGGAGTGGATCATTGCGGCGAAAATGGAGAATTTCATACCTTTGTTTTTGACGGACCATTATTTTCGAAACCGGTTAACTTTAAACTTTCCAATGAGATTACGGAAAAAACCGACCCTCATACGAATCAAAATTGTTTTTATTTTATCGATTTAGTTCCTTATTAAATGCAAAGGCAAGCGGAACCCGCTTGCCCATTAATTTTATTCAAGAAGACCATATTTCCGCTTAAATCTGCGCAAAATTTTTACCCACCCAGTACCAAAAACAAGAAGAAAGAAAACATTCGACACAGCGTGCATGAAATCAAACAGTGCACTTCCAGCGAAATAAGTAAGAAATGCCTTCAATGTCATTGTAGTCCCCGATTGAGAAAAGGAGAGAAATCCCCAGAGGTTCATAATCCAGCCAAATAAAAACCCCCAGACCACACCAAACAAAACTCTTCCCCACTTCCAATTCATGAGCTTCGTTTTTCGGAAAAGTCCGGCCGTCAATCCGACAAGGCCCCATGCAGCCATCTGCCAGGGTGTCCAGGGTCCTTGACCGAGAATCATGTTAGAGGCGAGGGCCGCAACCGCCCCGATAATAAAGCCGCTTTCAGCGCCGAAAACAAAGCCTGACATCATAATCACAAATGTCGTTGGCTGTACACTTGGGATCGAAGCAAATGGAATTCTGCCTACGGCCGCAATGGAGGCTAAAACCGATAGCAATACTAATTCCCTCGGTTCCACTTTTCGTCTTTCAAATCGAAATAATAATAACCCAAAGGAAAGAAGTAAGATGGCAAAGCTCATTGCCAAATAATGATCGTCCCACTTTACTGCTAAAAATAATAGTCCAAAAAAGAAACACAGGAATGAACCGAATGCTAAGACCTTTGTAGTACGCATTGCAGTGCCTCCTGGATGGTGAGCACATGCTGATTAGGGAGGTTGCGAAACAGCCTTTGCACCATTGTTGTATAAAAGAAATTCCCTTTAAAGAATTGTTCCGCTGTACCCTCGGCAGTAATTTTGCCTTGGAACATCATTCCGCATTTTGTAGCGTGTTGGGCTGCAAACTCAACATCATGTGTGGACATTAGAATTGTGATTCCTTGCAAATTCAAATCGGTAAGGATTTTAGCCAAATTTTCTTTAGAAATCGGGTCTAACCCCTTTGTGGGTTCGTCTAAGAAAAGTACCTCAGGCTTCCTTAACAATAAACAGGCGAGCGCTGCTTTTTGAAGCTCACCACCGCTTAGATCATAAGGATGACTGTCAAGCAAATCAGTGATTTTCAATACTCCTAAAAGTGACTGCACTTCTTGATCATGTTTGAATCCCCACTGTTCTAAGATGTAATTCATTTCTTTCCGAACTGTATCCTGAAGGAAAAATAACTTCGGATTTTGTGGTAAATACCCAATTTTTTTTGAAATCTCTTTCTGTTTCCAGGCTTTCAAGGGTTTAGTTTCGAAAAAAATCTTGCCACTATCCGGTTTGATTAAACCAGCTAATAGCTTTAATAAGGTGGATTTTCCGGAACCATTCCCACCCATTAACGCATAAAATTCCCCTTTTGCAAGGGTAAAATCAAGTTCATTTAGAATCAATTCTTTTTTCTTTTCATAATGGAATAAAATATTTTTCGCGTTAATCAATAACTCGTTTCGGCTTGCCTTATTTTTTACAGGCACAATAGTGTTTTTAAAGAAAGTCTCACTTTGAACCCAACTTCTACCTTCTTTTACCGTTAAAGGGACCATCCCGGTGCCCTTCATATTAAAAAAGAGAGAAGGAATTGTCGGCACGTAAGTCCTATTAGCTGAGTTCCAAACTTGAGTTAGAACCTCCCTCGGGTCCCCCTTCGCAATCATTTCGCCACTTTCCATCATGACCAATTGGTCCGCTAACGGCAGCACTTCCTCCAGACGGTGTTCAGCCATAATAATGGTCATGCCAAATTCCTCATTCAGCCGTTTGATCATATCAAGAAATTCCCTTGTACTGACCGGGTCCAGCTGTGCCGTCGGTTCATCTAAAAGCAAAATATCCGGCTGCATAAGGAGAACGGAAGCAAGATTAATTTGCTGCTTTTTCCCGCCCGAGAGTTCATGCGTTTTTTTGTCTAATAATGCTTCAGCCCCGAAAAAATGAACCATCTCCGCAACACGGCTTCTCATTTCATTTGTCGGCAGTCCGATATTTTCGAGACCGAAAACCATTTCATGAAGGACATCATCTGCCACAACCTGATTTTCAGGATCTTGAAAGACAAAGCCAATTTCCTTTGTATCAGGTGACGGCTCTTGAACCAACTTACCGTTAATGAAAATATCACCTTCAAGCATTCCATGGGGTTGAATTTCTTTCTTTAGTAATTTTAACAGGGTGCTTTTTCCAGACCCTGAAGCGCCAAATAAAACGACAAATTGACCTTTATCAATCGAAAGGGAAAGATTTCTGATGGCAGGGTTTATACAATCCGGGTAAGTAAAGGTTAATTTGTTTAATTCGATAAACGCCATTGGAACTTTCCACCTGCTTCAATCCAAATTGGAAAACTTAAAAACAATAGATAGAAAATGAGGGTTTGGAAATCTAGTGGAGATAAGCCCCAAGACTCCATGATGGGATAAACGGTTAAATATCCATAACCCCTGATTCGCCCCAAAATAATCACTGCATAAAGGATAATTAAAAATAAAAGGACAAAAAAATCCTTTTTTCGAAATGTAAAATATTCGTAAGAAGAACGGGAACGTGTACCATAGCCGCGCGCTTCCATTGAATCTGCTGTCTGAATCGCTTCTTCTAATGAAAAGGTAAGCAAGGTTTGAATATAGAGCATGCCTGTCTTTACCCTATATTTCCACGTTCCGGTAGTCAGCAAAACCCCTTTACTTCGTTGAATGGTGGAGATTTCTTCTAATCTTCTTCTCATTAACGGAATAAAACGAAGCGTGAGCATGAGCAAAATTGCAAACTGTGGTAAAAATTTCGAGAATAAGTACAAAAGCTTATTGGGCGTCATGACAATATTATAAGAAATAAAAATCGCTATCACACAGATAATCGATAAGGCATTCATTCCGCCGAAGCTAATCGCTTCTAATGTAACACGATGGTGATGGATTTCAAATAAAAGATGCCGGCCTCTTTCATTAAATAATGGATTTAATACTAGCATTAATAGAAACGTTGAAAAAAGAAAAATCCACCACCGTTTCAATCCTTGGTACCGGTCATGCCTGTAGTTTATCAGCAATACCACGAATAATGCTGCCCCTAAAAAGATTGGATGGAGCATAAGAATGAAGAGAGATAGAGCACCTATATAATATAGGAATGAAACAAGTGGATGGTATCGCACAAAACGATGACTCATTTATTTTTCTCCGCGTAATCTTCTGTATAAATCCAGTCAATTCGGTCGCCAGCTTTTACGGTTATGACCCCAGCACTTTTTGGAATCGTAATGCCATTCTTCTTACAAGTCCAGCCGCTTTTTGGTCCATAATCAAACTCATAATAATTGTCAATTCCTTCAATATATGCCGTTGCACCACTGCCCTTATAATCTACAGCAACGCCCTTATTCTGTGCACCGGACAACAAAACCTTTAATACCGTGTCCCCTTCCTTAATGCTTATCTTAGAAGCAGCCATAATGGTTCCGCGATCTTTAGGGCCAACGATAGACATCGTTACAGTCGAAATAGGCTTTTGTACTTCCGGCTTGGGGGAAGACGGTTTTGTTGTTTTTTCTGCTGTTTTGGTCGTAGATGTATTTGTTTTTTTAGT
This sequence comes from Neobacillus sp. GCM10027624, assembly GCF_042675345.1. Classification (NCBI taxonomy): domain Bacteria; kingdom Bacillati; phylum Bacillota; class Bacilli; order Caryophanales; family Bacillaceae; genus Neobacillus; species Neobacillus sp. GCM10027624. Next base: position 884,557 of record NZ_JBHTHD010000003.1, on the reverse strand, counting down.
TGGGCTAGAAGTTGTTGTTTTCTTCACTACTGCAGTACTAGTATTTGGTTTGGAATTTTGTTCCGATGTTTTCGATTGTTCCTTATCATTCGTACTTGGATTCTCATTGACCTCCACTGTTTTTTTACTAGGAACTTGTTTAATATCCTTCTTGCTTGTGTCTTCCTGTTTTTTAACAGTTACTTCCGTTATTTTTTTCTCTTCCGTTTTACTTGGTTTTGCTTTTTCTGTTACTTTATCCGTCTGCTTGGTTGTTTCTATGGGCGCCGTTTCCACCTTTTTGGATTCTTGTGGGGCAGATGTATTCATGCCACATCCGATTAGACTAAAAGTAAACAGCATAATGACGATAAGTATCGTGGATTTTAGCAATTTCTGCATGATATCCCCCTCTTAAAATGCTCCCTCCCGTAAAATACAGGAGGGAGGTTAAAATTAATTATGCATTTATTTTCTTTTTCCTCATGTAAAGTGCAAGGCCGATTAATATCAATAACAACCCTGCTACCAAAATGTTTACTGAATTTGTTGCTGTATCCGGTAGGTGGTGCCCCTGATTGTTTCTGTTCGCAACACTTTTTGTTTGCTCTACTGCAGTTGCAGCTTTTTCGGTTTCTTTGTTAACCGTTTTAGTTTTTTGCGGCATTAATTGTAAATGATATATTGACCCTTTTCCTTGGGTATACAGCTTATAAGCAACAACGGCCTGAAAACCTTGAACAGTGGAATAGGCATCTGTTGCATCCCCTTTTTTCCAGCCGAAACCGCCATCTTTATTTTGGAATGACAATAAATATTGCATCAGACTGTTTTGGTCTGTAGAAAAAAGAGTCCCGGTTGGATCAATTCCCAATGAAGATAAGGCAATCACCACTTGGGATGCGGATGTACTATTATCGATTTTAGCGTCTTTAAATTCTTTTGATAAATAATTCACAGCCGAATTAATTTTTTCTTTTACAATTTTATCTGATTTGTAGGGAGCAAGAGCATTCAATACCATCCCAGTTGAATCTACATCACTTGTTGGGCTTTCATCCCATGCCCAACCGCCATCTTTGTTTTGTTTTTGGAGTAAAAGGTTGACAAGCTTTTCCCTTGTCCACTTTGCTGAAGTTGGGATTTTAAATTGATTGCTATCTAATGAAAGGAGTGCAAACGCAACACCATTTAATCCTTGTTTTGTAACATTACCATTATAGACTGCCTGAACAAGATTATAGCCCTCTACATTCGTTGGGTCTCCACCGGCCGCTAAGATTCCGAGAACATATCTTTCTGTATCGGTAATCCTTCGAAAGTTACCTTTTTCTTCCTTTACCGTTTTTTTTACTTTATCTAAATAAGTTGAAGGGATTGTTTTTCCTGCTTGTTTAAGGGCAATTGCTTCCCATTCGTTTATTTCATGTTTTTGAATATATTCACTAACCGAACCAACAGCTTTTTGGATCGTTGCATTCGAAACTGTACCAACTACTGGATTCTTTTCACCTGTAGCAGGTTTGTCTGTCGGAGCGGTATCTCCCTGATCCCCGCCATTTGTTGGGGTCTCCCATGACTCTAACTGAAAGCTGATTTGATCTCCTGCTTTAAGTTGATAGGATTCAGCACCAACTGAAGCCATCTGACCATTCACATAAAATGCCCAGTAATAAGGGTCTTCTGCCTTCAAGCCATTGATAGAAACAATCATTTTACCCCAATCTGTATCCTTTAAACCAACCTTATCAGCTCCCAAAGCCACTTGCAGCAACTGTAATGCTGTTGGTTGTCCAATAATTGAAACAGCTTTAAGGTCGTTTACTGTTTTTTTCTGATTATCTACTACTTTAAGAGCTACATTATTTGATGGTTTATTCCAGTCTGTGTATCGGAAACTTAGTTTGTCTCCATCATGTACTACATATGAACTTGCACCAACCTGTGCATTTACTCCATTCACATAAAAAGCCCAATAATTTGTTCCCTCTGCCTTTAACCCATTAATTCCTGTAATCATATCACCGAAATCATAATGGGTATATTCAACATTCTTTTCACCAACGACCTTTTCTAAAACTTGTGCTGCCGTTTCTTTTTCATCGTATGTAACGGTTTGTTCTGCCAATAATGGGTTTGTCTCATCCGTACCAATGACGGTAATGCTTCCTTGGTTTCCGGCTGCTGCAGCCATTACTGGTGTTTGAAAGTTTACTGTGAATAAGGCAATTACCAGAAGTATCGCCATCCACAAATTTTTACGTTTGCCAAACATGTTTGTCTCTCCCTTTCTAGTTAGCTAAATCCCCATAAAAAAATCCCCCTATTTGAGGAGGAGAGTATATAGATGATGTTAAGTTTAAACGCAAGGAGACGTTTTAACGCTTAACACTCTCCTATCCGCGTAGGTTCCGGTGTTGTATAAACAGGCAGGTTTCCTGACTCATGGTCATCGCTTCCTACGCCTTCCCATCCATTGACAGTGACATTTTATAGGTTGCTCCCATATACAGTGGCGGGACCGCGTTGGTTTTACACCAAACTTCCCTTTTAAGCTAAACTTTTTAATAATTTTAGCACCTGTTTTTTTCTATTTTTTTATGATAAATCTATTATTATATATTTTTTATCATTTGTATATATTTTTGAAATGACAGAGTAACATTCCCTTTGTTTAAATTAAATGAAAAAGGCAAACGAGTGTGTTTGCCTTTTTTGATTATTATTGTTCAATTGTTCTGCAAAGGTTGGCCATTTCGATTGCTGCTGAAGCTGCATCCCATCCCTTGTTTCCTGCCTTTGTTCCGGCACGTTCAATCGCCTGTTCAATTGAATCGGTTGTCAATACACCAAAAATAACTGGAATCCCTGTTTTTAAATTGAGAGCAGAAACACCCTTTGCCACTTCGTTACACACATAATCAAAATGTGGAGTAGAACCACGAATAACAGTTCCTAGTGTGATAACAGCATCGTATTTTTTGCTTTCCGCCATTTTTTGCGCAATTAACGTGATTTCAAATGCACCTGGCACCCAGGCAACATCCACGTCTGTTTCACTGACACCATGTCTTTTCAAGGCATCCTGTGCTCCGCCCAATAATTTACTTGTAATGAACTCATTAAAACGGCCTACTACGATTCCTACCTTTAATCCTGATCCAACTAAATTACCTTCAAAAATATGTCCCATGCTGCTTCCTCCATTTGTTTCCTATTTTTTTCTTTCTTAATAATGTAAAAGATGCCCCAATTTGTCGTGCTTTGTTCGAAGGTAGTTCGCATTCTCTTTTCTCATTTCCATTTGTAGCGGAACACGCTCGACAACCTCAAGGTCATATCCTTTTAAACCTTTAATTTTTCTAGGGTTATTAGTTAATAAACGCATTTGTTTAACCCCAAGGTCCCTCAATATTTGTGCGCCAATCCCGTATTCTCTGAGATCCGCTCCAAAACCAAGCTTTTCATTTGCCTCAACGGTATCGTATCCCTCTTCTTGAAGCTTATACGCTCTTAGTTTATTTAATAAACCAATGCCGCGGCCTTCCTGACGCATGTATAACAGGATTCCGTTACCTTCCTTGTCAATTTGGCTCAACGCCGCATGAAGCTGAGGACCACAATCACATCGGTAAGAACCAAAAACATCCCCCGTTAAACACTCGGAATGAACTCTGACAAGAATCGGTTTTTCAGGATCGATTTCCCCTTTTACTAATGCAACATGCTCTTTATTATCAACAAGATTGGAATAACCAACCGCTTTAAAGTTCCCAAATTCAGTTGGCAAATTAATTTCCACTTCACGTTTGACAAGTTGGTCTTTTTTATTGCGATATTCAATCAAGTCTTTAATCGTAATTAATTTTACATTTAACGAATCAGCAATTTTTCGTAGTTGAGGAACACGTGCCATTGTGCCGTCTTCGTTCATAATCTCACAAATCACACCTGCCGGCTTTGCCCCACATAATGTTGCTAAATCAACTGCCGCCTCCGTATGCCCAGTTCTTCTTAAAACCCCGCCTTTTTTGGCGATTAACGGGAAAACATGCCCAGGTCTTTTAAAATCTGAAGGTTTTGATTCTGGGTCGAGCAAACTTAAAACCGTTGCGGAACGCTCGAACGCAGAAATTCCAGTTGTTGAAAATTTATGGTCGATACTTACCGTAAAAGCTGTACCATGTGAATCCGTATTAACCGATACCATCGGGAACAAATCAAGCTTTTGCGCCAATTCCTCTTGAATTGGTACACATATTAATCCTCTTCCATGGGTAGCCATTAAATTTATTACATCTGGTGTTGCTTTCTCCGCTAAGGCGATAAAGTCACCTTCATTTTCCCGATCCTCGTCATCACAGACAATGACAACTTTTCCTTGTTTTAAATCTTCTAAAGCCTCTTCAATTGTATTAAACATCTATCATCACTCCTTTCTATTATTTAGGCAAATCCGTTATCAGCTAAAAATTGAGCTGTTATGCCGGATGCTCCTTTTTTCCCTTGATCACTTGTTATACCAGTTATAAAATGACCCACATATTTTCCAATCATATCGCATTCTAAATTGACAATATCACCAGAACCTTTTAGACCTAAGATCGATTCAGATAATGTATGGGGAATGAGTGAAATCGTAAAGGTATGCTCTGATTTGCCAAAAACGGTAAGACTTGTCCCATCAATTGCAACTGAGCCTTTTAAAATAATGTAGTTTAACATCTCTTGATTGGCTTCAATTTCATAATAGATGGCATTTTCAAATGCCTTTTTACTTTTAATCACCCCGGTCCCATCAATATGGCCGGATACGAAATGACCACCAAATCTGCCCCCGGCTGCCATCGCCCTTTCCAGGTTCACCTTGGAACCGCGCTTGACTGAATTTAAACTGGATGCCTTTACTGTTTCCGGCATAACATCCACAGTAAACTGTTTTCCGGTAAAGGAAGTGACTGTTAAGCATACACCGTTGACAGCGATACTGTCACCAAGATGGACATCATCAAGAATTTTCTTCGCCTCAACGGTAAGGACGAAAGATTCTCCCGTCCGCTGAATATTTGAAACTAAACCAATTTCCTCAATAATTCCAGTAAACATAGTGTTCTCCTCACTTAGGTTCCGCAATTATGCGGAGATCATTGCCGATGCGGCCCACTTCTTTTATTTTTAAAGAAACAACCTCTTCCATTGTTTCAAAGCCTTCACCGCCAAAAGAAGCTGGAGCCAATTTACCACCGATCAATTTAGGTGCAATATAGGTGATCACTTGTTGAAATGCACGTTCCTTTAAAAAGCTTCCATGCACCTCCGCGCCGCCTTCAACAAATAATGATGAAATGCCCATTTCTCCTATTACTTTTAACATTTCTCGGATGATTATTTGCTTTTCCGGCAATTTAATCAGCTTAACCCCTAAATCATGGTATTCTTTTTCCCTTTTCCCATCAATGTCGGAGCAGGTAACAATCCATGTCTGTGCCTGACCATCCGTTACAACGTTTGCAGTTAAAGGAGTCCGAAGATTCGTATCAAGGATAATTCGAATTGGATTTTTGCCGCCGGAAGGCAACCTTGTTGTCAAGCTGGGATTATCCTTAATGACCGTATTGACTCCTACTAGAATGGCGTCATGCTGATGGCGGAATACATGAACGTCCTTCCTTGCCTCCTCTCCGGTAATCCATTTGCTTTCGCCTGTTGGGGTGGCTGTTTTCCCGTCCAAACTGTTGGCGGTTTTTAATGTTACGTACGGCAAACCAGTACTAATGTTGTAAAAAAACATTTTATTCAGCTCACGGGCCTCTTCCTGAAGCAGTCCCACCTCTACCTCAATCCCGGCATTTCTTATTCTTGCAATACCTTTGCCTGCCACCTGGGGATTAGGGTCCGTAGTTGCAACAAATACTTTCTTAATTCCTGTACGAATGACTAGATCCGAGCATGGTGGTGTTTTACCAAAATGGCTGCAGGGTTCCAAGGTGACATAGATGGTTGCATCCTTTGCTTTTTCGCCAGCCATTTCAATGGCATGGACCTCAGCATGAGGCTCGCCCGCTTTTAAATGGGCACCCATGCCAACAATTTGATTGTCCTTTACCACTACTGCTCCAACTACAGGATTGGGAGCAGTCTGTCCCAAAGTACTTTTTGCCAATTTCAATGCTAAGCTCATGTAGTCTGTATCATTCATAATGGCGTTTCTCCTTCTATCAGAACATAAAAAGACCCTGAAAAAATTTCTTCAGGGTCCTAATAAAGGCAATAGGAAATTGAGGCTTAAAAAGAGGGTTTTTTAACCAATTTTTAATCCTGCTAATTTTTTTCCTTCTCCCATCCAGACTTTAACTGTCGGCCCTGGAGTTTCACCAGATCCACCGTTTAACAAATGTTAACCGGGTCACGGACTAAGAAGCAAATGCTTCATCACCGCCGGTTAGGAATTTCACGGGACCCCGAAGGCAACCATATCTCAACCGATATAGTTGTTATATTTATGCAATTGTTGTATATTATCTTACTCCAGAAAAAAGATTGTTGCAAACAAAAAATCTTTAAGCTGTCTCTTTTTCCTCAATAATCCTTTCAATCTCTTCCCAGTGACGACCATAGAGCCTGGAATGTCGTTTGGTTAAGAATGAATTATCATAAGGCTTATATCTTTGATAAGACGGTTTAAGCATCCTTACCAAGAAAGCTGGCTTCCGCTCTCCTCCAAAGTTTAAAATGCAGATAGCATGTCTCGTTGTTTTCGTATTTGGGATGTTTAGTGCGGTTTCAATCGGAATAGGATGCAGCTGCGACTCGAGTTTTTTAAAAGTATTCTCGTTGTCGTTTTTGAAGAGCAGCCAATTTACCCCGCCAGATATAAGATCCTCTGAAATTTCTTTTAGTTGACCTAAATGGTGACATGCGAAGATACTCCCTAGACGTTCCTTCCTTCCTTGAACCGCGATTCTAGATAACAATTTCGCTAAGCCAGCATTATCTGAAAGATATGTCTGGGGCTCGTTGAAAACAATAAAAGCTCCATTCCCTTGATCTTCCACAGTCATTAACATTCGAGTCATCAATACTTTTAACGTAATCCAATGGACCAAAGTTCTAACAGCGACCGTAGATAAGATTCTGTCTGGGACCCTGAAAATAATAACCTTTCCTTCCCTCATCCATTGCTCCAGGTTCATTTCTTTTTTCGGTGGCTGGGCAAAGATTTCAAATAAAGTCGAATCACCCATAAACTCATCTAATCGGTTAAGGATAGCATTAGCTTTTCCGTCCAGCGATTTCTGGCCATCTTTCGTACATTTCCAATCAGATGAGGTCACTTCTCCTTTGTTGTTTTTCTTTTCAACTAACTCGTATTCACTTAAATATTTTTCAATTTCCTCTGCAATTCTTGGCTTATTCTCTGCGCGTAGCTTTTTGGCTGATTCTGCTCTAAAGGATTCTTCCTCAAGCAACCGCTTGATGTTGTATAAGCTACCATTAGAAGCTTGTGCAAACGCCCTTAAAATCTTCCTGCTTTGCCCCATCGATTCAACATCCCCAAAGAAATCGATTAATTCATTAGCGAAACGGTCTGCACCCTTACGACCTATTTTTTCCATGACCTCAGTTAGATCTAGAGGAGGTAAATAATCCTCGTCTGATAAATCAATATCAATTATTTTCTCTGGTGGTAAACTGTCCCGGATCCCGTTCGCCATCCCCTGCATTCCATCTTTATTGACCTGATCTATTACAACAAAGCTAATATTATGATTTAGGGAAGCTTCAGTAACAAAATTCTGAATGAATGTATCTTTGCCGCTTCCCATTCCTCCCATTGCTACATAACCTTTATAGGTCTCCTCTGGGTTACTAAGAGGAATGCCTATTGGATATTCTTCTCCTTTCAATTCTGCATGCCCGACTAGGATACCATTACTCATTTGAGCCTTAATTTTTAACGGTTCACACAAATGCTTTATGTTGTTGCTGCCAATGCTTACCTTTATACCGTCAATGTCCACATGAGCTGTGGACGTTTTATGAATAAATATTGAAGAAATATCGGTTTCCACTTTCTTATTGACAGTTAATTCATCCTCGTATTTCTGCTGAATCGATGATGTAGGTAATTGCATGGATACCTTTGATATCTCATCGCAGGAGAGAAGAGAAACGTCTCCATTCGCTTTTGTGCGACTGGATAGATGTAAAGTGTTCAACTCCTCAATAATTTCTTTCTGGCGCTTTTTAAAGTGAATTTTAACGGGTATTAGTTCATTGTCTCTAGCTAATTCGGAAAAAGCACTGCTAATGGTATTCACGATTAAATCAGAGCGCAGGGGTTCATTCGTTTTAGCTGCTAGGCGAATATACGTTTTCCAGACAGGTTGATTGATTTTGTCATCTGATTTAGTGGAAAGTTTAGTGGAGTGAATTTCAGAAGAAAGTGCTGCTTTTTTATCGATTGCTTTTTTCTTTTCAAATTTAGTCTCACTTTTGAAAAAAGTATTTGAAACGGCATTTAAGGTATCATTCAATAAATCATATACCTCATTAACAAAGCTGATTAACCCTATTTTGAGCACTGCCCCCACCTTTCCGGGAGTTATCTTGGCACGTTGAGGTACTTTCCCTTTCGATAACTTCTCATGAGCCCAGGATGCATTTTTGAGCCACTGTTTCCGACTAAATACTTCAGTGCAAATGGATAGTCTAGCGAAATCCCCATCATCGGAAATATCATTCATTGCACCCATTATAGATGCCACTGGGGAGGTTTGTTCGGCAGCATTGACCTGAAGGCTAAAAATATCGTGCCTGGCTAAATTCATTTCACGTATCTTTACGCATCCTTCGGGGACTGATAGAGCAGCCGTTTCCACTTCTTCTATTGTCACCTGCATGTAATTTTCAAGGATCTCTCGAAACTTTTTTGCCCAAACCTCGCTAGTACTAACGAAAAATTCAATGGTTCTGTTCTCTTTTTCTTGCTTAAAGACAACATCAAACCAAATCGTATCCTTTTCACGATATTCAAATTTAAAACCATTCCTTTTGATTCGGGTCGGAAATGACTCATAAACCTCGTAAATTTTGTGCAGCATCCTCCACATCTTTGAGTTTTGATTATTGGTCACGGACAAATGAGGCGTGATTTTAAACGTAACCATATTGTTATTTTGGAAAGTGAAATACTCCGATAGCTTTATCGCCTTTATTTTGCGTAAATTAACCATGCAATCACCCCCATCATTCCAAATCCCCATCGGGTAATGTATTTCGGAAAATTACCGGTTAACATTATGGCCACTCCTGCCAGGACCGTAATAGCTGCTCCAATTTCAGGCATGAAATCCGTAAGATTATGCCCTAAAGCGATTAGCCATTCTTGTAAGGTATGTTGAGCTGGTTTAACAAACGTATTCATTTCTGCTCCAATCACTTTATCAGCAAATGCATTGTATTTATCCAAAGCCCACTGAAATGGATGAAATCCATCTCCAGACATATTTGAAACTTTTTCAGCTACTGGAGTAGGATCCATCCAATCACCAGCTGAGTCTTTCATTCCATAATGCAGATGTGGACCAGTTGAATTACCAGTATTCCCCGAAAACCCAAGTGATTCACCCGCGTGTAAATGTTCACCCGCTTTCACTTTAATTTGTGACATATGACCATAGATGGAAAGTGTACCGTCTTCATTTCGAACAAAAACTCCCTTTCCTAGATTCTGTCCACCAAAATCAACAACTCTTTCAACCACTCCATCCATGACACTTCTTAGCTCTGTTCCTTCGGGCATCGCTAAATCAATTCCATGGTGAGGAATGTTGTTCCTTACTTCGGACAATTCCATATATTCACCTGATAACCGAAAACGCATCGACTTTCCCTCCTTTTTGAAGGAATGAGGAGAAATTTACCTGCCTAACAGGCTTTTTCCTGTAAGCATAAATACGGTACCCGACGAAACACAGCATAATGATTGTTTTTGTTCCCATCTTTACCACCTCCTATATTGCTTTCAGCCAGTCTTTAATATCAACCGCATGCCGGGCCAAAATGTAACCTGCCGCTCCGCCGATAATCAGCTCCAACGCCTTTGTCCTGTGACCAAACATCCAGCTGACACCCGCGAAAACAAAAACCCCTACACATAACCAGTCAACAATATTTAAAACTGATGGCCAAATAGAGCCAAAAGTTGCATCTGCTCCACTTGCTGCCATTGCCGTCCTGGGAATCATCACTGCAAACATACTTCCGCCCAGGCTTACAATCTTTAGAGTAGTTAATTCAGTAATTCTTTTTTCTTTCCGAATGAAAGACCTAAAATCAATCGTTTCAGTGCGTGCCATTTTACATACCTCCTGAATAGTTTGTTGTTCTTATGTCCACACTAGGAGTAAACCTTCTAAGGAGATGACCAATTATGTTCTTTCTAATCGGTGGAGCTATTGGCGCAACAATTGGTTTTTTAGTGAATTTGTTAACCTAACTTTTTCCGATAAATTTTAAACTTCCTTTAGTTTTAATCTCTCCCCCTTGAGGCGCTTCTGGCGTCTCTTTTTCTTGTTTAAATTTTTGTTTTTCTGCCAGGTATTCCTCTCTTATCTTTTGATACTCACGGTCCACAAGCGCCCTGAGAAATGCACTTGAATTTCGTTTCTTTCCGTTTGGAAGGAATGTTACGAAATCAAATAGTTCTTTCTGCTCCGGATAGTCGGTATTCAAACATAAAGGGATTCTTTTTATACTCACTTTTTAAAACCTCCTTAATAACAGCTTATAAACTAGTTAATAACTAGCAGGATTTTTCCAACTAATTGCGAAATAATTATTAACTTGTTGATAAAGGATATTAGGCTTTTTACAAAATAATGCAAGTACACTTAAAATATTTTTTAAGGAGTTTTAAAATGAAGTGTAAATTGAAAGTTATTATGAAGGAAGAAGGCAGGACCCAGAAGTGGTTAAGTGAGAAAGTCGGGGTAAGTATGACTACAATCAGTTCGATTATCAATGAGAAAAGTATCCCTGCTCTTCCATTAGCTTTTAAAATCGCAAAAACACTAGATAGGACTGTTGAAGAAATATGGTACGAAGAGCAATAAAAAAGCCCTCCAGCTATGCTGAAAGGCTTAAAATTGTATTTTTATAAAAGCATGCAAAGGGGCCAAGGAGCTTCTAGCGAGTCTTCGCTTTCGCTATAAGCATATGCAGGGGTATTTTAAAAAATGCTAATCCCGGGTAAATTGTAATTAAAATGTAATAGTTGAGGAATAAAAGAATGAACGTATCAATCGAGATCCAATACATTGCTGCTGACAGCAAAGTCATGCAGCGTGGTGAATTCCCGTTAAGGAGAAGAAAACCCGAAGAAGTAGCTTTTGAATGGCTGAAACAGATTAAAAGGGAAATGCCCTTTTATGAAGAATTGGTGAAGGTAAAGGTAAATGAAGAAGATATAACTGAATTAGTGAAGGAAATAGATGAAGCCCCTCTCGATTGAGAAGGGTTTTTTCTTATTAAAGAATATGTAAGTCCTTTGGTTAAATTGTTAAAAAAGTACACACCATAAACTTAGGAGGTGGTATAATGAAAAACTCAAAATTATTTTATATAGCTTTGCTAGTTCTCCCCTGGGTAACAGTACTTTTCTTAGGTAGAAATTCATTAAAAAAACATCTTCCTGCTGCAATATTCATGAGTACCTTTACAAAAGCATTAGATTTATTCGGCGAAAAGAAAAAATGGTGGAGAACTTATGTAGGAATACCGCCTTTTAAGAGTGCAAACTTTTTTAATTTTGGTCCATATCTTGTTACATGTCTTTGGATGCTAAAATTGACATATGGTAAATTCCCAGTGTTTATAATTTCTAATCTAATTCTAGAGATTTGTTTTATTTACCTTGGAGGATTAAAATTTTTAAAGCGTTATAAAATTGCCTCCATTGATGGAATAACCAAACTTCAATATTTAACAATCGATTTTATAAGGGCATTACTTCTTTATAGTTTTCAATACATAATTAATGTTGGTCATATTACAAAAAAGTTTTATAACAAGTGATCAAGAAAAGCCTCTCTCCATGATTAAGGATAAGGGGCTTTTTGTTATATAAACTATTTTAACAATTATCTAAAATGGAAATAATGTGGAAAAGGAGTGAGTTGATGATTGGACTTATTATTGCAATTATAATAGTAAATTTCATTGCATTTTATACTAATACAAGGCTAACAGCAAACCAAATTGTTCATATTTGGACGTTTACAATTGCATTTCAAATGAACTTTGATTTTTATATAGATATGGAATATAAGGGTTACTGGTATTTTACAAAAAATGCAGACTGGAAAGAGTTGCCGACAAATATTATGCTTGTTCCTCCAGTTAATATGATATTTTTGAATTTTTTTCCTTTTCAAAAGAGGATAATAAAAAAAGTGATTTTCTTCATAGTGTTTTTAATTGGGATGTTAATTTATGAAGTAATTGCATTGCTTCCTGAACCGTGGGGATATTTTCATTTTGGATGGTGGAATTTGGGATATTCGGTAATATTAGACCCTATACTATTATTAATTCTTTTAGGTTATTATAAATGGATTTGTCGCATTGAATCTAAAACGATATAGATTGACAACTAATTTTTTTAATACCGGCACAAGTTTCAGCAGAAAAATTGGTTTAAAATTTTAACCCCCTACTCAAAACGAGTAAGGGGCTTCACTATGTTTCTCTAAATATCAATTCAGAGAAATGAAAAAGTTTAACATCCCTGTATTCTACTTTTAAAAAGAGAGCTTTTCTTTATTGGAAAAAGTAGTAAAATGGGATAGGTATAAACAAAACTGGGGGTTTTAGAATGATGTATAAAAAAATGATTGTATTATTAAGTTGTTTCGTGATGTTTGCGTTCTTATTGGCGGGTTGCTCAACCAACAAAACTGTAAAGGCAGACTATACAACAGAAAAGTTCGAAACGGCATTGAATAAAGGAGATAACTTGGAGGGAAAGACTGTATCGGTTAAAGTAGAAAAACTTGTACCAAATAGCGCCTTTGGTTACAACATCGAAGCTGGAAAACATTTAAATTTTGTATCAAGTGATAATCCTAATGTAAAAAAAGGCGATACAGTAATATTAAAGGTAACAAAGGTTGAAAGCGTAGTAGGTTCTTATGTCATTAGTTACGAAAAGCGATAATAAAAAAACCCCCTACTTAACCGAGTAAGGGGTTTTTATTTTGCCACAATATGTCCAAAAATTCGACTAGGAACACAATGAAAAATGCCGAACCTTAAATATGAAAGGGGCGGTGATTATTTTGTGGAGAATACGGGTGTTTTGGAATTGGTTTTGGTATTATCGTCGTAGAAAAGTGAAATATTGGGTATGGAATTTTGGAGATAGCTATATGGCAGAAGCGTCAAATGGAATAGTGACCGTTTGCAATTGTTACGGAAGCACCCCAGTGGCAGCAAAAGAAATAGCATTATTTAGATTAAATCAGATGATGTCCGAAAAACCAAGAGAAAAAGAATTAGTCTTTGAAGAAGATGGTTTCGCACTTTATCGTGATAAATAATGAATTTTGTCCCTCTCGAATAAGAAGGGCTTTATTCCGTATGGAATTTTTTTAAAGTTTTATTAAAGGATAAATTGAATTAATGTCAAATTTTTAATAATGTATATAATAAAAGAAGAGAATGATTTTTATCATTTTTTAATTGTACAGAGACATAACTAAACATATAATTGTGTTACATACCTTGGAGGGAATTAAATGAACAATCTGAATGTTAATTTCAAGTACAAATTTGCAGAAAATTATAATCCTGTCTATTCGAATGGGGTGTTCGGTGGACCAAGTCCACGAGGAGAGTTAGTTATGAATTTCTTTTTCGAAAGAACTCCAATTCCATATAATGAAGTTCGAAAAGTTAATGAGTTTGGTCAAATTACAGATGAAATTATTGCAACTCCAAAAGATGAAATCGGAATTGTTAGATACGTATCAAATGGTGTTGTAATGAACCTTCAGCAGGCAAAATCTTTTCACGAATGGTTAGGACAACACATTCAACAAATGGAAAGAGGTGTTCCCGATGATGGTAGATAATTTTTCAACTGAGGCGACAGGATATATTGCTAATTATAATAACAGCTTTGTTTCCTCTACTTTTAAATATGCATCAAATAATACACCAACTTCAAATATTTCTACATCGGTGCTATTAGAAGAAAGCAAAAAAATAATGAATGTAAAAAAATTGCTCACAATAGGTAAATTGAATGAAGGTTGGAATCACAATGGAGCAAACCCTTTTTCAAAAAATCTTATAAAAAGTTGTGAAAACTTAATTTGCGATATTATTGTTCAACCGGAATTATTTCCAACTGGAAGAGATAGTATTCAAATTGAATATGAGAAGCCCGATGGTGAATACTTAGAGCTTGAAATATTTGAGGATAAAGTTAATATGTTGATGATAGATAGTGATGACAATGAGAAAGAAGAGGAATTTCCTTTAAATATTACCAAAATAAATGAGGTTGTTTTAAGCTTCTATGGATAATATTATTACCTGTGAAGAAAAACTTTTCAGAATGGTCATAAGAAATCCGAACTTTTGGAAGACCCAAGAAGGAAGACCTTCCTCTGCTTTGTTTAAGGATTCCAAAGGGGTTTCAGTGGATAGAGATGGCAAAAGGGATAGAAGTATGATTGTAAACTCTTTTATAAATCGTTTTGGAGAAGATGAAGTTCGAGCGATTGTTTTAGTAGATGCTTCTTTTTGCTTAGATAATAACCTCCATTTGGTCTACAAACCAGAGGATGACAATGAATACCATGCTGAAATTCACAGTTCCCCTGAAAGAGTTCCATTAACGGGTTCACAAGCTAAAAAGCTAATAAATCATTGTACAATTGTCTATCAAACACCTTAAATAATCTTGCCCCCTACTCAACCGAGTAAGGGGCTTTTTCTTAATGTTCTTAGGAGTATCTTTATTATTCTTTTGTAATAAACGGCTTATACCCTTTTTTCTTTAATTCTGCAGCTAATTTTTCCGCATTCTTTGGATCAGAGAATGCACCAACTTGAACCTTGTGAATACTACCATCATTTTTAGGTTTTACCACTGGTTTAGGTGTTTCCTTTGGTTTTTCCTTCTCAAGTTTAAAGTGATCCGCAATGGTCTCAACAAGTGCCGCTGCCATAGTTTCCCGGTAAGCATCTGACTTTAATAATTTAGCCTCATCTTTGTTCGTCATGAAACCACATTCTACAAGGTTAGCTGGTGCCTTTGTGGAATAAACCATATAGAGACATGAGCCATCTTTAACGCCTCTGTCGGCTAATCCAGTAGCCTTAACCAATGCCTTTTGCAGTTTCTTTGCAATCTCATAAGAAGCACCACTCGTATTATATGAAAAAGTCTCGATTCCGTGAGCGTCATTCCAGTGTACTCCGTCCCCATCGGCATTGGCGTGTACATCAAGGTGGTAATCAGCTCCCCAAGAATTAGACACATCCGAGCGTTTTTCTAATGGGATATCAACTTTTCCTGTTGAATCATCAAGACGCTTAACCGCTACATCTTTATAATGAGCTAATAAATCAATCATTTTTGAAACTACTGCACTATTAAACTCCCATTCGTGCATTCCGTCACATGAACGTTTGCCTGGTGTGTGTAATCCGTGTCCTGGCGATAAAGTAATTTTAAACATTATTTATCCTCTCCTTTGCGATGATTTTTAACTACACCCCAAATGGAAATACCGGCACCAATAACCGTAGCCGCGATAGTCGCTACCATGTCCACCGTATCCTTACCAATTGGATGCCCAGAAATAACAGAAATACCTCCACAGATAATCGTTACAATCGGTAAAATAGCTGTTTTATTCATTCTCCGCTTCCTCCTTTATTCTCCAAAACATCTAACCTCTTGTGGGCTGATTTTGTGCTTTCCTCCACCCGAATAACCCGTTCTGATAGTTCAGAGACGCGCTTCTCGTTGGCCTTAATATCAATTCTGATTGAATCTATTCCAGAGCTAATATTGTCTAATTTAGTTCGAATAACAGCTGTATCAGCTGCATCATTCCGTACATCCTTATCTCGATTACGGTTATAGGTTAAAACACCAACTATCGCTCCAATAATGGTGCATACAATTCCAATGAGTACCTGGGATTCCAAGCAACCACCCCCCCATTTTTCAAAATAAAAGAGAGCCCCATTAGAGCCCTCTAAACTTTAACCGTTACGAACCCCGTAAATAGCACACTGTCATTTGCCTGCTGATCCACGATTTCGCATTTATGATAATAAGTTCCCAATAATGTTTCTGTGTCCGGTGGTTTTAAATGGATAGTTAATGTGTTACCTTCCACAGTGATATCAGGTGATTCTTTTACGAGAACCGTAGTTGTGGAATATTCCCTTTGTCGAACCGACCAGTTTAGAACCGCTGCCGTTAGGTCTACATTAGAGCCATCATCTTTTGTGATGGGAACAACAATATTCTTCGTTTCCCCTTGGTACATACTAAAATTCTGATTGATTTCCGCCATTAATTTATCCCACCTTTGAGGTAGACGTTTAAATCCTGTCTGCCTTTGAGATATACGTTTAACGTTTGTGAGCCTTTAAGCTTAATCGTTCCAATAATCGGATCACCGTCAAATACCATCAGCTTGCCTGAACCGATTAACTCCGCTTCTGCAATAACAATCCTCTGACCTTCTGCGAACAATGCCCCGGAGCCTTGCAGATTTGCCCCTGATTGCGTTTCACGTTGTCCATCGACCGTTAGGTTACCTGAGCCTTTTAGGCTGGCATATGCGTTTGCTATTCGAATACCTTCTGCAATAATAGCACCGGTACCCACTAGGTTTGCTGAAGCAGTGATAACCGTTACATCGCCCACGTTGACATCAAAAAGCCCTGCACCGATTAAGGTTGCACCGGATAATACCTCTCTTTGTCCATTTGCATTTAAATTACCTTGTCCTACTAAATAGGCAGAAGCAGTAACCACCGTAATCCCGCCAGCATCCGCATTGAGTAAACCTACACCTTGTAAGATGGCTTGCGCGTCACGGATAACCAGCTGGGAAGCGTTTAGGATGCCCGAACCTACTAAACTGGCAGAAGCATCACGGATAAGAACTGCACTTGCTGTGAGGGGGCCTATACCTGTCAGAGTTGCAGAAGCATCTTTGGTTGTTGGTTGTGGAGTTGTTGTGCCAAATACAAATTGCCCTCTCTCGTCCAATGAACCGAAAACAAACCGACCACGTTCGTCTAAATTGCCGGTGACTATTCGCCCGCGTTCTGTAATTGGCATTTAATCACCCCTATATTTGTGGCGTTGCCAAAATTGCGTCCGCCTCCTGTTGCGTTATATATTTTGGCACATAGCTTTGTACCTTTTCTGCGTCAATTCTACGCATAACCCACATATTTAAGATAAAAGCGTACATTTAAAACCCTCCCATTAAAATTAAAATAGCGTCCTCAATGGCTTTTAATCTTTCCTCCTGGCTCGGTTCCGGTGCTTTCTCCGGTTCCGCCGGCGTTTCTTCAACATCAATTAGTGTTTTTTCGCCGGTTGCGGGATTGAATAAAATTTGTTTAGCCATATTAATCCCCCTAAATTGTTGTATAAATTTCTAATGTGCTTCCATTTGCCATGTTACCTTGAAAGGCCGCCAATGTCGGTTTCCATTTCGGCACTATCCAAAATGCACGCGCGGCCCCTGTGCCTGATGCCAACGCCCAACTCGTACCGCCCGACCATTGTTGGTTTGCACTTCTACCCTCTAGGACTAATAGCAATCCGCTTTCCTGTATATAATGGTAAATTTGTTCTGCATATCCAATCATGAAATGTCTGCCGTCTAACATAGAAATACCCGCCGTATTGTTGAAAACTGTATTTGCGTCTCCATACGTTCCATTTATATCAACGCGTGAATAACTCGGCCTATTTCTAACACCTGTCCAAACCGTTCGGATATAACTACCTAACGTTATGCCGGATAAATCTATGCTTACGTTTGGTAAATTACCGCCGTTATTACTAGAATTATATTCAAATACAATTTGTGATAAGTCCACGGTGTTAGCTGCATATGTTGTAATCCTTGTGTTGGAACTAGATTTATTGACTACATAAAAATGCGTGGAATCAATATACTCTAATCCGTATTCGTTGGTACCGTTCCATTCAGCGAAAAGTTTAGCCGGAATTGCGTTTTTATAGTTAACAATCATTGTAATGATTTTTCCAACTGAATACGTACCGATAATTGGGTTGCTTGTTGTAAATATCCCGGTAGTTATATCTAACGATGCAATATTCAATACATCATTAGCCGTGTGTATATATCTAGCAACTTGCCTCTCGTTTACCGGCGCATTGAAAACCCCCGCCGGGAATGTTTCCCCAAAATAGCGAACGCCCATTTTTTCACCTACTTAGTTTGAACGCCATCATATCCGATTAGGATTGATGTCGTACCGGTATTTTTTATTTGTAACCATTGTGAATTAGTACAACGGTAAATCGTTCCTATACGCCCGCCAAAATTCAAATCCGAATCGAATTTTAAAACGTTTGTTCCGTCGGTCCTGTTGATTTCTACCGAACCTCCATAATAAAGGTTGTTTATAACCCATTCTTCCCCGGTTCCTGGCCTAATATCTAAAACAGAACCGGCGGCAATGGATTGTAACCCGCTTTTAACATCTAACGCCGCCATCTAATCCACCCCCTATCAATCAAATCCTACAGAAAGACTTCCAGCAGGAATCCGGAACACTTCTCCGTTTGCCATGGTCTTGGATGCGTTTAGTGGTCCGTAGAACAGTGGATTGGTCGCACCAGATAAGGAATCCCAAATACTAATATGTGCAATCGTTACTCCGGCACCATCAATGTTCCAGCTAATGTCTGCCGCACTCGCACACATCCCGTTTGAATTTGCGTTAAACGTTACTTGCTTACGAGCATAGGAAGTGTAAGCAGCAGTCGTGACCTCAGCTACGTTTCCGGCTTCTGTTGGATCTGCAGTGTGGAGGGCAACGAATAAAGTGGTCGGTGGTGTATAAGCCACGTTCCGTAATACATGCTCCGCTAGTTTACCTTCAAGATAATTCGTTAAGCTAAGTGTCGCCATTTTTCATCTCTCCTTTTAGTAAAATAAAAAGAGCCCTAAAAGGACTCTTAAAATCAAAAATCATTCAATTTCGTTAAATGGTAAGAAATACTCTTTTGCAATTTAATCTTAATTTTAGTATCTAGACAACCTTCAAGTAATGTTTCATGGTATCTCAATCTAAAAGCATGCCATTCCTTCTTAAGTTGTAAAAAAAACAATTGTATCCCCAACTTTCCTCCTATACTGAATCATAAATCGTAGGAGTCCGTATTCGGAAACTGGCGAGCTTAATGCATAAGTACCTTAGCCCCTATAGCTTTGCGTCACCATCTTTCAATGGTTTTGCCTTTATCGTACGATTTATGGAATATAAAACTATTATAGGATAAACGAACCATTTATCAAGTGCTTTTTTCACATTACACATAAAAAATACACCTATTAAGTAGGCGTTTAGTCGGTTAAGCCTAAGAACTTTATTGTCTAAGGCTCTTACATTGGTTCTCCCTCATCCGTTTCTATTGATTTAACACAATGATCCTTTTCAAACAAATTGAGAAATTTACAAATCAAATTACAAAACGGGCAATTATGTTTAGCTAAATGTTTCCCCATCCTGGATGACATTGTTTCATCCGGGTAGCCGCCTAAAATGGTATTGAAAAACTGATCAATAGAAATAGCGATATTCCAAAAATATCGTTTTACCATATGATTAAATCCAATTCCGTTTGACTTTGCGCCGCGTCAACTTTCGGCTGCAATTCGTTTCGCAACTTACTAATATTAGAGTTTATATGAATAAAAACTTGTAATTTTAATTGATTAAAAACCGTTTGGTCGAATGAAATCCGCTCAACCGCTCCGGTTGCATTGTTGGTAACGGTCCATTCTACATCGCTTATTAATCCGTCTTTAAATAGCGTATCTGTTCCCTGGAAATTTGCCTGGGCTGCTAATGAACTAGAAAAATGATAAGATATTCCGTTTATTTCATAGTCAAACCCTGCAATAATAGAGGCGTCGCATAACGCCTCTATTGCTGCCATTTTTTCTATTTTTCTATTCGTCAACTCTTGGGAATTTTCCTTTATTAAATCGCCATTTTCATATAAAAAATTAAATGGGTTTGTAAATATGTCTTTATCTTCAACCTCAACCCCGATTGGATTTTCACCAATTGGCGTTGTTGCGACATCTGTTACCCGGTTATTTTCATCGCAAATAATATAGACTAACATTTTTTATCCCCCTTTTTCTACGTTGGGTCGTATGCTATCCAATGCAATTCAGTTGCGGTTGTATTGGTCCTATAAATATTTAACGTGCATCCTGTAGTAGTGACGTTGCTGAAACTAACCATCCTCACCTCTGAATAAGGAACGGTTGAATTGGCCGCAACGGATATAATCGGTGCAACCTCAAACGTTTTACCAAATGAAATAGCAATGCTTTTTACCGCGTTTGCAACCGGTGTTACGGTCACTTGCCCCGCTGCTAGGTTTGACGCTTTTAATTGGCCAACTATACTAACGTCATCATTTACGGTTTTAGCTTGTATTACAATCGGACCTTGTTCGTTTCTCATTTGGAATGTTGTACTCCCGGCGGACCCATAACCAAACCAACCATAACGGGTGGTATCGATATAAAACTCTTGGTACGTATGAGTTGTGCCTGTGAATTTCAACAAACTACCGCCGGCGCTAACTAATTGCAATTGCCCACCCGGAGTTAACGCTGCAACTTTAGATAGATTGGTTGTACTTCCATAAAGGCCCGTTGTCGAGTTATATGTTCCGCCGGTCCAAAACATAAGATTGCCCGCGCCATTTGCTTTAGCGTCGGTGGATTCCGAAATTACCCAACCATTACCGCCGGCCCACTCTATACCCTCGGCGGCTCCCGGATCTTCAAATACTAAATGATTAATTCCTTCTATATTGGTATTATTCATATCCAATGTTTTATAAGCATTTATTTTCTTGTCATCCATAGAAAACGTTACATCAAATAATCCTGGGGATAATGACGGACTATTTGAACTACCAAAGTTTATTCCGGTCGTCCCGTTGAACCACATAGCAGATGATGCTAAATTAGCATTGGACCCGCCATAGTTATTAAACCTAATAGAGAAATCGTCCTGTAACATTTCATTATACAAAACTCCTCCAAAGGTGTATTTCGTCCAAAATAATCCTTGTTGTACTAAAGCATTTCTCACTGTCGTTTTCCGCGTTGTTGGGTTTAGGTAGAACGAATAAGCGTTTAGCCCTGGCCCTTCTAGTTTAACGGTGTTGGTAGTGTCCGCATCTTGGTATGAATCTATCGTAACGCTTGACCCGGTAATGGTTGCCGCGTCAATGTTGCCGGAAAATGTTCCACTCGCTCCGGTTATATCACCGGCAAATGTCACATTTCCGGTTGATGCATCGGCATTAAACATAACTTTGTTGTCACTCGTCCGCAAAATCTCAATGCCTTTTATTGCGTTCAATGTGAGTTTATTTTTGGCGCTCGTTACCACCATACCGTTTGCGCTGCTAAAATTAACGCCGTTATAGTCGGTGTTTTGTTGGACTAAATCCTCCGGCGCCTGGCTCCAATCGGTTGCAATGTTTCCTTTTTCGAGTTTAACGTTGGTTATTTTGAACCAATCGGACGTTCCGTATGTGCTATAAAATTCGATGGTGTCATTTGTTTTTGTCGGGCTTGCCCTTGATTGCAATGTGGTTGTAAACGCCAACCTTTTTTTCGTTGTCCCTATATTACTAAAGGATTTGCTTGTAAAGGTAAATGGTCCGGCGTTGTTAGAATTATAAATTTGTAAATAATTACCCTTAGCCATAACAACATCAAAAGATATAGTAACAGTATCACCGCTTACACAATTATCTTTCCAGGCATTTTTTATATCTAACGTTTGATATTCCGCATTACTTCCGGCGGCATATGATAACCCGCCAACAACTGCGCTCCCGCTACCTAAAAATAAATTCCGTCCGCCAACTTGCACATTATCATACAACGGGGACCAACTATAATCGGTTGCGGTTGTACTCTCGGTTGCGGTTGTTTTATTGAACGCCAAACCTAACCACCGTTTGCCGGTTGGACTGTCATTCATTCCCGCCCCGCTTGCATCGTCCGCGTATTTTACCCATGTGTAAGTTGTTTGTCCGTTCGGCCCTGTTGGCCCTTGAATACCTTGCGGGCCTTGAATTAAACTCCAGGAATAATCGCTGTATGTTGTTGATTCTGTCGCCGTTGTCTTATTATAAGCAATACCCATATAAGTCTTTCCTGTGGGCGTGTCGGTCATGCCGCTTGTGGGCGAATCTGCGTATTTAATCCAAGTGTAATAAGTTACACCGTCCGCACCTTTTGGCCCCGCTATTCCTTGCGGTCCAGTTGGTCCCTGTGGTCCAGTAGACCCAGTAGCACCTTGAGATCCAGTTTTTGACTTACTGAAGGTCTGAGTCTGAGTTAGGGAAATTGCAGTTCCATCAGCCCGCTTACCGGTAATTGTAAAGATAATCGAAGCGGTATCGGCAGTCATAGCAGAAGCTACAGCAGCTACCCCACGGTTAGGAGAAGTACCGGTTGTAATAGCTCCCGGAGTAATATTAGTTCCGGCTGCAGTGGCTTTCCAAGTTCCATTGGAAGTTCCTACTCCGTCATATGTTAATGCTGTTGTTCCTTCATATAGATAAAGATCGGTCCCAGATCCAGTATAAACTCCATTTGCTCCGGCAGAGTCGGTTGGCACAGTATGAGCAGAGTTTGTTAATATCAAAGTTAAAGCATTTGCTCCAGGATTACCCTGAGGGCCAGTACCGCCTGCAGTTCCATCGTAAACCTTCACCAGAGTTACTTCATCTGAGTAACTTCCGCTCACAAGACATCGGTATCGCATTGAAGTATTGGTTGACCATTCTGTGTCATTATAAGCTACCGTATAACTCGCAGAGGTATTACCAGCTTTTGTTAAGTTTGTCCAAGCTGTTCCATTCCAATATTGCCACTGATAGGTTGGTGACGTAATATTATAAGCTGTTGCCGTTAAAGCCACAGTGGTATTGGTTGGTGCTCCAGCTCCTGCCGCGTACTTAAATACTAGGGGGCCACTTAGTACTACATATTTTGCATCTGTGCCAGAAATACCCTGTGGTCCTTGGGGACCGGTTGCTCCAATTGGACCTTGGGGGCCCGTTACACCTTGTGGTCCCTGAATTAAGCTCCAAGAGTAATCTGTTGCTACTGTACTTTCGACTGAAGTGGATTTATTATAGGCTATGCCCATGTACTTCTTGCCTGTTGGTGTATCTGTCATGTTGGTTCCGTTAGCGTCATCAGCGTATTTTAGCCATGTATAATAAGTTACCCCGTTCGGCCCTTGTACTCCTTGCGGACCCTCAATTAATGACCATGTATAATCGCTTGCAATGCTGCTTTCTGTTGCCGTTGTTTTGTTATAAGCAAAACCTATATATTTTTTCCCAGTTGGGTCGTCGCTTAATCCGGTTCCTGTTGAACTATCCGCATATTTTACCCAAGTGTATAAAGATTGACCTTGCGGCCCGGTTGGTCCTGGTATTCCTTGGTTGCCTTGCGGTCCTTGTGGCCCGGTGTCACCTTGGGGTCCTTGGATCAAACTCCAAGAGTAATCTGTTGCCGTTGTACTTTCTGTTGCCGTCGTTTTATTATAAGCAATCCCTAAATATTTCTTATTTGTCGGGTCGTCGCTCATACCTGTTCCAGTTATACTATCCGCGTACTTTATCCACGTATAAGTAGGCTGTCCGTTCGCTCCTGGCGGTCCTTGCACACCATCAGATCCCACGTATAAACTCCATTGGTAATCTGTCGCAACGGTTGATTTTGTGGCCGTTGTTTTGTTGTACGCAATCCCCATGTATTTTTTACCGGTCGGTGAATCGCTCATTCCGGTTCCGTTTGTATCATCGGCATATTTGATCCATACATAAGTTGCCTGACCTTGTGGTCCGGCAGGCCCTTGAATCCCCTGACTCCCTTGTACCCCTTGCGGTCCTTGTGGCCCTAAAATTAAACTCCATGTATAATCTGCCGCGTTTGTGCTTTCTGTCGCGCTTATTTTGTTGTAAGCCAGCCCTAAATATTTTTTACCGGTTGGCGAATCGCTTAAATTGGTCCCAGCTGCATCATCGGCATATTTTACCCAAGTATAATAAGTTGTCCCCGCTGGCCCCTGGATGCCCTCCCCGGTAATCCTCGCCCAAGAATAAACGGACGGATCCATTGAAGGATCTTGTATGACATTGTTGTAAGATAATCCGATATATTGTTTTCCTGTCGGATCGTTTGTTATACCGGTTCCTATTTCGTCATCCGCATACATAATCCAAGTAAATAGAGAACTATCCCAAGTTGACTCCTTTTGCAATAACTTGCTTTGAATGTCCCTCATTTGCTTTGTAATGTTGGATTTAGCAACTTTAAAATTCGCAAGAACACATTTATCTTTTTTCGGGTCCGTAAAACTTGTTTCTAATCGTGATACCCTTGAATCTAAATAAAGCGGCGGGCTGAAGGTGGTATCTATAACATAAACAGAATCACCAATCCTTACGGCTTCATGTTGAATACCTACTAACCTTTCAAGCAATGAAACATCCACTTCATAGGTTACTAGCGGATTTTTTTGTTTTTGCAGTTGCGCCCATGTTTTATCCAATAATGTATCTGCGTTTGTTGTTTCATACTCGTAAACTCCAAAAATATGCTTTCCTTTAATCCCGAATTGTTGCAACGCGTCCGGATCTCCCACCCAATCCTGGTTAAATGGTTTACTAAACTTGTCCCCATTGGAAATGGAACGGCTGATACTCTTGAATGTTGTTGAACTATTATTTTGTCCTTTACCAACCCCGATTAACGCCGTTACAACACTTGATAAATCGACGGTGCGCCGTATGTTTTGAATGTCTTTGCCATATTCAAAACGCTTTTTCGTATCCTCTCCGCGTTGCTGCACAATATCAACATACCGCCCTACAATTTCGCCGTTTTTCATTTTTACACGAAATGATATCTCAGCGTTAAACTTATCCGCAACAAAATTCAGTCTGTCCAAAACGTTGTAATACGCATCAAAGGTAAAATTGTCTACCCCAAAGTATTCCGTTTCCCCGCGCTGCCATCGTGTATCCTGCAAGACAATGTCCAAAATTTGATCTACGCTTTTAGTGTCCCATGTCCCAGGCCGGACAATATCGTTTAATAATTCTAGTCCGGCGGTTTCCGCGTAAACGTAAATACTATTTTCCCCGCCATGCGCATCCTCGACTTGCATAATTTGAAACATAACTAATTTATTGTCTAAGTTTTTCCTAACGATAAAATTGCCGCCAATTAAAAATTCGGTCGATGGATGATAGGAAGGTACTTTAAATTCATAAGAGGAAGCCCCGGTGCTTAAATCCTCAATCATTAAATCTTCGTAATATGGACACGCCCCAGGTGCGTCGTTATTGTCCAAAATTGCTTCTACCACTTCATGCCTGTTTAAAACAAAAAGCATATTACCCCCACCTTATAAATATCGCTCGATAAATTCGGCGGTTACTGTCGCGTTTGGATCATCGGAATTAAATTTTACTTGTGTCATCCCATCCGGAATAGAAAAAAATCTACTTGCGACATCGACATCAGACAAATCTAAATTTCCATTCACTCTGACGCTATTATCATTAAAATCAACCACCAGTTGATCCCCCGCTGAAAAAATGGCCGGAACATCAATAGTCGTATCAGTATTCCACTTTAATACTTTAACGTCATCAACTCTCATTGTTTTAACTGCCGGGTTTGTGCCATATTGCAAATAGTTTATAACAATATATGACAGTTCTGCATTTGTGAATTTCCCGTCATTATCAGTAAATGTTTTTTTAATAATCGGTTTTATTTTCTTTTGTGGATCTTTGGCCCCACCTTGCATGGTGGAAACCTCTGCATACCATGTAGACCCAACGCGTTGCAATGTAAACTCGCCGTAAAAATCGTTCCATGATCCAACGTGTGACGGCCATATTTCCTTGGTTGTCCAATGCCATTTTCCTTTTTCATCTTTTTCATACCACGGAATAACGGTTGGTCCTGGCGCTCTTGGCTCGTCCTCTAAAAAGGTTGTATTTTGAATAAAAATCTCCGGAATATTAAACTCGTAATGATTATAGGAATCACGCATAATCATTTTTCCGATTTTAAACCCGGACGCATCATATAAATAAATTTCCAGGCGTCCTAATTGGTCTCCGTCTAATTTGCTCGTTCCGTCCTGGCTCTCAAAATCCATTCTTACTTTTACGGTAAAATCCTTTACGGTTTCGGGAAGATCTTTTCTGATTGCAGGTCCATGCCAACCGGCACCGCTACCGTAACTATTCGCGATAATTCCATCCCCGCTAACCGCAACGGTTCCGGCAACGGTCCGCCCTGCGTCTACTAGTGTAGAACTAGCCCACCCGCTTAAACTTGCCATTCCATCGTTTAATTTATATTGTGTTTTTGGTAATACAATTTGGTCCGGCTCGTTTGGATTACCAATCAAAACAACCCCATCCGGCGAAATAAAACTCGCAAACGTTGCATCTTGCGTAAAATCTACCGTAAATTTCGGGTAGGTTGTCGTCGTCCCCTTATTAACAAAGGTAAAAAGATTATTTGCCGGCGTTAATGTTTTCGGGAAAATAGAATATGCAAACGGGTCCGGACATAAAAACGTCAATGTACCTTTACCGATGTTTAAAACTTGATCCACACTCGATTTATCCGCCAAAATCCCGTAATAATATTTACCCGGTTCATCGCTGAATACCATTTCCGTTGGTTCGTTTATATCCATTGCAAACGCCAAAAAGCGCATTGTTGCCATATACTCCGACGGTGTCCGGGCGGTAATAATCACATCAACATCTATTTGCCTTACTCCATAACGTGCATTGGAAAAATATGCGCCGTTTCGGCCTGGTACATCCAATAAATTAATTTCTCTTGGTGGCAAAATATCGCGTTTAACGTTTACTATTTTCATATAATCGGAAATAGCAAACCCCCCGAATGAAATAACATAACTATCGTCGTTTTCCGGGAATGAATAAAACTTGCTAACCCTGGCCCCGACATCGCCGGTTGATATTCCTAAAAATAGAGTTCTGTCCCCGGTTGTTGGATGGGTGTATAAAAACACTCCCTCCGGTTCTGTAAAGTCATTATCAAGACCAAAACCAACCGTTGCGCGTTCCTGGTATAGCTGCGCGCCCGTTATTACATCATAAGAAGTAATTAAAAGCGGATAATTTTCCTCGTTTGTATCACCCGCATACCAATATAAAACGTCCCCATCTAGTGAAAATCCTTGCAAATAATTCAATTCATAAGGAATCGTTACGGTATTTAAAACGGTGTTGCCATTGGCTTTCACACTGTCCAAATCATAAATATACACCGTGTCCGTTGTCCCATTGTCCCGCCGTATAGCCAACTTTCTGTTTTTGTTGTCAATTGTCGGACAAAGATTGTCACCAGGTAGGAATTGAGTGTATTTTTTCGCATATATCGAAGTACTGCTTTGCGTTGTATTCGGTATATATTTTATACTTGTTAACGTTCTTAAAGGTCCGTCATTATCTCCATACCAAATATAAATGCCTAAATCGCTTGTTTCGACGGCTATATTAGTCGGGTGCCCGCCTTGGGATACTTTCATGTAATCAATAAAAGACCCGTCCAATAAACTTAACCGGGAAATGGTAAAGTCTTGCGGGGTTGTGGTAGACCCCGCCGTAACTTGCGCCGCATAAATATGTCCGTTTACCTCGTCAATTGCGAATGATTGTAGAATTGTAGTTTCTTTCAGATTTAATGTTTTAAAAAACCTTGGAACTATTTGCGTAAAATCAAATGCCATCTAACAACCCTCCGAAGCGATTTTTCCTAACCTGCCGTTTATCGAGCTCCTCTTGGTTATATACAACGGTAGCCTTCGCCACCTCACGGCCATCAATAGGTATAGATAGATGGAAAATATATTCCGCACCATTTTCTTTTTCCGTTTTTTGTTGATGGGAGGATAAGGGTCCAATAGGTTTAACCCCTGGCAGCGCAAACACATCATCAGCCAAAGGTCGAACATCAGGGGTTGCGTATTTTACATCATCTGACAAGGCATTCAAGGAGTCTATAACACTTCCGCTTTCTGCTTCAATTCCTACAGCCATACCTAATGGGATATTTTTACCTATCATATCTCGCATCCAACGAGAAGGAGATTTAATTCCTAGTGCGCCTTTAATTTTGCTTTTAATGTTGCCGGCCACGTCCGAAATAGCTTTTCCAACAGCTCCTACCATCGATTTAATGCCGTTAACCAGACCTTGGATGATATTTACCCCAATCTGTTTTAAGTTAATATTGGTTAAGAAGGATTTAGCTTTGTTCCAGCCATTAACTACAGACGTTTTCACATTTGTCATCGTATTACTGACAGAAGTTTTCATAGCCTTAAATCCATTAACTACTGAATTTTTTAGTGACGTAGCTGCGTTAACAGTTCCAGTTTTTAGTCCGTTAAAGACCCGAACGGCAGCGTTTTTCATATCAGAAAAAGATGTTTTTACAAAATTAACAACCGTTCTCACGACAACTGTAAATATGGATTTAATACTATTCCATATCGACTGAATTGAACCCTTAATATTACTCATGATCTGTTTGACGTGACCTTTAATACTGCCGAAATCTCCGGTGATAATATCTGTAATGATTAAAATAACGCCCAGAAAAATGTTTTTAATGATATTCCAGTAATTTTTTATGATATTTTTAACATTGACAATTACAATCCTGATCGCGCTAAGAATATAACCGAACTTAGATTGGATAAAATTAGCGATAAAATTAATAACTGTGAAAAATACCGATTTAATACCATTCCATAAACTTGAGAAGAAACTCGTAATGGACGACCAGATGCTTACCGCTACTGTTACGATTCCAGACCAAAGATTAACAAAAAATGTTTGGATTGCTCCCCAGATTTCAATTGCTTTAGCTTTAATCGTATCCCAGTTTTTGTAGAGAAGAATCCCTACAGCAACCAGGGCAACAATAATTCCTGCTACAACTAAAACCGTCCCACTCATTGCAGCTAATCCTGTTACCAGAGGACCAATTAACATCCAAACTGATGCAAATGCAGCCTGAAGTCCTGCAAATAATCCGATACCGATAGCCAAAGGAGATAAGATAAGCATTAGTAAAGGAATAATCATTAAAAATCCCTGGATCAATTTTGCCAGGAACGGGTGCGCTTCATTAAATTTAATGGCTAAGTTTGCAATCGCCGTAATAACCTTCATGATCGGAGTCACGACTGCTGCAAATGCCTCAACCATTGGCTGGAATGCTTTTCTTACTGATGACATCATTTCATCCGCTGCATTTTTAAAAGATGGTACAGAATCATAGGCCGCTTTCGCTAAGCCGGTGTACAGAATTGCACTTCCGGCTGCCGCAACCAATGCCACAGCATTCATCCGCATAATTCCGGCTGTTATCATCCTGGTCATATCATTTAAGGCCTTCATATTTGCATTAGGTCCCAGCATTCTTAAAGCTAGTGCCGCAGGTTGTCCTCTTGCCGCTATCCGTTCAATGCCGCCGCTGACAGCTAATAAGCCATTGTTAACCCGGTAAAGAGGATTTCTCATTCGGTCAAATTTTGCCGCGATTTTACTCGATGCCGTACTTCTCGCCAGCATGGTTGCAATACCCTGGATAAAACCCATACGCATCATGTTATTGTTTCGGATCATATTATCGTTAACTTGCCTGTTTCGGTTTCCTAACTCTGTCAGCTGGTCCATAAACTCTTGGGTGGTTCCTTGATAATCTTCCATGCCCTGGGCCATCTGGAAAAACTCGTATTGTATTTCCTGTTGTTGTGCCCGGAAAGGAGCCAATGCAGCCGCATTTTGCCTATGAGCCTGCCTCATTTCTTCGCTCATACCTCGCCATTGCCGCCTAATATCCGCCATGCTGGTATCCATATTATCTGCTAGCTCAGCAACAGAAGCGCCGATACCGCGCATGTCATTTTGTGCTTGCTGGGTAGAACGATCCATATCCGTTGTATCAACGCCGATTTCAATCATCATTTCCGCAAGGGTTGCCATCATCTCACCCCCAGTTTCTCTTCGATTTCTCTGGTTACTCTTTCTTTTTCCTCTCGAGTTACCCGTCTTTTCTTGCTTTCAGGCTTTAGTAAATCCTTAGGATCAAGAGGTTTTTTCAGGTGTGGAGCAGTAATCCATGAAGCAGATAGAGCCATTTTTTCTAATTCACGACGTTCACGCCATTTGTGCCCCTTCACTAAATTGGAAAATTCACCGTATGTTAATTTCCCTAACTGTTCTGGGCTTAGATTAAGAGCCCCATAAGCGATTTCTTTAATAAGCTCCCAATCTAAACCTTTTACGCGTTTGGGTTGTCGTCTTCCTCTTCCTCTTTAGCCTCAAAATCATCAATGCTGACTTCTTTTTCGGTTTTATTGCTACCTAATAGTTTGGATTTTTTCAAAGCGTCCATGACAGGGGTCATTAATTCGGCAATGTTTTTACCGTTCTCTTGGATTTCTTTCCCTAGCATGTTTCCAACCACTTGCAGGGTTAATCCAGGATACTTCCACTTAAGCCCTGCCCAGTAAAAGGTACGCGCCAGTTTGAACCCGACTTGCTCCTCATTTAAAACGGAATAAACGCCTTTGCCATAAACCTCTTCAATGTCACAAGAAGCGTTAAAATCATATTTGAGTAAGTATTCTTTACCGTTAATCTCTACTTTTTTATAGGTCGTTAAATTGTCCATTTCCACAGTCCTTTCATATTCAAAATAAAAGCCCGCCTAATAAAAGACGGGCTCTAAATTATGGATTTTGTACGGTTGTAGGTGCTCCAGTACCTAACAGTTCAAAAGAGTACGTTACAGCATCATCATAAGGGCCATCTAATTCACGGCTTGTAACGAGAGCATCGCCAGTTTCTACGTCTCCTTTTGATCCTGTTTCGGACCATTTCGCTTTTACTTTTGTTTTAGTTCGCATCGCATTCTTTAATTTGGCATAAGCCGCATCACCGAGAACATAAGCACCGTCACAACTGATTTTCCACCCAGAAAATGCATAATCATATTCTTTCCATCCATCAGAGCTTTTTGAAGTGGTTTCAAACGTATCAATCTCTTCAGTAAATTTAGCACCTTGCTGGCCTGCAATTGTAATAAAGGTTCCTGGTGTATCCCCTTCAACTTGGATAATTACATCAATACCACGCATCTATATCAACCTCCTACTCTTTCTTTGCCTTTTTCGGTTTTTCCTCAACAATTTTCACATATCCGTGCTTTTCCCAATCGCGAACAATCTCATTGTCCAACTTGTAAGTTTCTCGTCGTGGATTGTACATCACATTTTCATACGAAAACTGAATGAGAGCTCTAAATTTATACATCTATTTCACATCCTAGTTATAAGGATAATAACTGTTCCATTGCAGATTGATTACCGCTACCTTGTCATCGATAACGTCACAATCAAGTTTTTCAAGTATGATACTATCTCCTGCTGGAGATCCGTCTTCATTTAAGAGAGGGATGGCCCGTTTATTCTGCCTTATGGTATTCGCCATTTGTTCTGCCCGGAGAAGGGCATCAGAAGACGTTTTTTCAAAGATTTTTACGGAAAGAAGATTGGTAACCTCATAACCTTGTTTGGAATATAGGTTATCAAGTGTCCTAGGGAGGAGGGAAATACATGCTTGGGGTCTCAATTTTTTCCGGTATGGTTTTAGAGTAAACTTTAACTGACCATAACGAATAAAAATATCCGCGAATTGAACCTAGCATTTGTTCCACAATTACCCACCCCCTAATTCACTTTGAATCCATTGTCTAAATTTCCGCTCAAAAGATGCTGCAAAAACTCTTTCAAAGATTGCTACCGCTTGGTCCCAATATGGCTGACCATCTATCCACTTCTGTTTTAACAGCATTCCTGTATCAGATCCAGGATCATATTCAAAACGGTCGCCGTTCCATTTACCTGGTACCCAACGGGTTGCTACTCCTTGAGGATTTTGCCAGTGGCCATCATTCACAAACTTTGCATACTTCACATTCGTTCCTATGCCGATTTTTAAGCCGCCATTTGTAATTTCCCAAACGTTTTCCCCGTCCCCTTTGGAAAAAGAGTTTAACAGCCTTCTGAAATCGACGGCTTCCATTCGAATGATTTCGTCCTGGACGATATCCAAAAACTCCATACCGGAAGCTTCCAGCCATAAAGTGAATTGCTCTTTTAAATTCGGACCGGATAAAGTATTTAAACGACTCAAGACTTCATTCATTCCGCGCAGGTTCACTCTGGATCTCATATCGAATCATCTCTTACTGCCGTTACCTCAATGTGATGGCTGCGAATGTTACGGGGAACATCTAACCGGTACGTCGTTCCGTTAAAAATCACTTTGTCATTAAAACGTACATCCGTTCCAATGAAAAAGTGAACCAGAAATGTTTCAATAAATACCACTCCCGGCTCACTGTTATAAATTTTTTGAGACGATTTTCCAAAGAGGCATGGGATGTCTAATAAATCAGGGTTTGCAGGATATTCGTATTTTGTTTCACCGGGTACCCCGTATGAACTGGTTTCCTGCTCTTTAATTAAATGGTATACACTGCATCGATCCGTTAATAAATTTTCATAGCTCATTAGATCGACCTCATTCTCATTCTTGTATTGCCAGTCTTCATATCAGCTACTTTGACATAACTTGATAAGAGGTCGTATACATCCGGTTTACGAACGCTTTGACCGTTTGCAAGCGTGTAGGAATAATCTCCAATTCGCTCGCTGAAAATACCTTTTGTAATTGACTCATCACTATTGATTAAGGCGAAAAACTGCGTCATTTTCAGGTAAGCAATTTCCACTTCTGGTGGTAAGATTGGGTACAAAGGATTTCCGTCCGTATCCAACCCATCAAAAGTATGACCAACAATGGATTTAATCTCTTGTTCTGCCTCGATGATATCCTTTTCTAAAAGGAAACGGTCACGATTTTTCACCTTATCAAAGACGGTATAGTCCATAACATCTTCGGGTGTAATCTTAGGCATTATTTTTCATCCTTCTTTTTCTTGTCTTCCTCATAAACTTCAAATTGTGGGTTATCCTTTAGATACTCATAGAGCTTGTTATCGACTTCTTGGGGCCGATCTTTTTTAAAGGTCTTTTCTCCGATAGAATAATCTTCTCCAATTACCAATTTAGCTAGTTTCATATTGAAACCTCCTTAAAAATATTAAGAAAAGAGAGCCCTAATATTTGAGCTCTCTTGTTAGATTAGTTGAATGTTGGTGTTAAGATCTTTTGGTATTTAGCAACCGCATCTTCCTCTTCAAATTGCGTATCGAGTTTAGCGGTAAGGACAATGATAAACTTACGTTCGCGAATATCTTTATCAACCTCAATTCGGACGTTTCGAGAAAAACCGACTACGATATTTTTAGGATTTGTAAAGATTAAATCGGAACCCATTGCAGTTCCTGCTCCTGCTCCGTCTAGGTCATAGTCCTGTAGCATCGCAATACCTTGAACAGGTGTCCCATAAGCAGTACCTAATCCACCTTGAATAGCTGTATCTCCTAAGTTCGTTTGACGGGATGCAAGTGAATCCTTCCAAGCCAATTCATTCGCAAAAGAAGTATAGAACCTCCAGTCCGCTGGATTACGGCGATACTTAGCAGGCACCGCATTCATTGATTTAAGGAAAACGGATTTGCTAAAAGCTACACCCGCGTTTGTACCATCAATTACATGTGAAACAGCCTTTTTACGGAGCCCGTTAAGGATGGATAAATACGCATCGGCTGAAGCTGTATCTCCATTGATAACAAGTTCTTCAATATCAAGTGCTGCACGAGCTGCAATCATGTCCATTAACGTGTTCTTAAGGTTATCTCCTTCGATATTGTTCTCCAAGGTATCATAAGTAATGTTCACTTCAGCAATTACCTCTTTAGCGTTTAACTGAATTGTACTTGTGGTAGGTACTGCACGATCAACATCCGCTAAGGCCGTTCCTTCCGTACCTTTTCGTAGAATACGAGAACCAAATCCGATTTTTTCAACCTTCATTGAGTCTGATTTCATTGGGACGTTACGAGCATCTTTAAGGATGGTTGGCTGGTCAATAATCTTACGATAAAATGTGTTGAATTGTTCTGGGCTCATCTGCCCGCCTGCTGCTAAATCAGATAGTTTCATAGCCGCTTTTTCAATAATGTTTTGATTTGTCATCACCATAATTTTATACCCTCCCTAATTAAAGTAAACCGTCCCAAACGGAACCGTTTCCTTCATTTTCTTTTGTAATTGGCTCTAGTACTTTAGAGATACCGCGCGCTTTTTCCACAGCTTCTAAACGTTGTTCCACTGGAGATAATGCAGCTTTAATGACGTCAGCTAGTTCCTTTTTAAGATCCTCGGAAACCGCCTCTGCATTCTCTTCAGACTTTACGACCTTTTCTTCTGTACCTTTTAGTTCTTTTTCAAGAGTATCAAGCTTTTCGGTAACTGGAGCCATAGCTTCCTTTACCAGCTCCATCAATTCTTCTTTTTTCACGTCGACTTCCTCCTCGTCCACTTCATTTTTTAATTCCTGTAATGCATCAAAGGCAGCATTGATTTTATCCATCCTAGCGGACGAAATCTTTTTGCCGGCTTTCTCAATGGTTTCAGGTGGTTTGCCCAAGGCTTTCGCGATATTATCCGATAAAAGAATTTCGTTAAGGATTTCAACGTAATCTTGAATAGCTTCACGAATCGTTGTTTCATCCTTTTCAAATTCATATCGGTCTGTCTGCCAATTGTAAGAACGAATAGATGTTTCGAAACTCGCCTGGGCAGACCAGAAATCATTGCTTTTCTTTGACTGTTCGAATTTATCGCGTACAGCGCCTTTTTGGATTTTTTCACCTGAGAAGAAAGCTTTCATGGCATTAAAAAAGCCCTTCACTTCCTCATCGGATTTCGTGACAGGCTTACTTTCTTGCTTTTCAATTGCTTCGGCTGTACCGGCCATGGAGTACCCAGTGAATTCACCTTTTTTGATTTGCTCCCAAATCTCTTCGGTCGCTTTGGTGACGATCACCCAGGACCCTTTCGTG
The DNA here is from genome assembly GCF_042675345.1 of Neobacillus sp. GCM10027624. Classification (NCBI taxonomy): domain Bacteria; kingdom Bacillati; phylum Bacillota; class Bacilli; order Caryophanales; family Bacillaceae; genus Neobacillus; species Neobacillus sp. GCM10027624. Next base: position 849,110 of record NZ_JBHTHD010000003.1, on the reverse strand, counting down.
ATGATTTCACCATCGATATCCATTTCAACCGGTGCAATGTAAGACTCCACTAATTCACCGGCACCCGCTTCAAAATCATGCTGGGTGTCAATGTTGCGGAAATCCTTTAAAAACTTGTGCGCTGCCTTTTCGATTTCCTCAGCCGCCATGGAATCCCCATGTGCATCTTCTACATCCGGCTCATAGACCACTCCATATACCAGCTGATGTTCATCCTCGGCTTTCGTTACGATCCGGACTTCTTTTTGGAAGGTAGGAGCTGCCGCCGATTTTGTCAGGAAAAATTTCTTTTGGTTTGCACCTTTATCCACATATGATACGTGGCTAATGTTTGCATTTTTCAGTTCTCTCGCCAATTTGTTCACCTCCTCTCAGTTATTTAGTTGCTCCAGTTAAAAATTCAATTTCATGAGTGGTAGCCCCATCATATGACGCATAAATTTTTATATTTCGAATGCCCTTCACTTCTTTACCGTCCTGAAAGACCTTAAAGCCGCCTTTTAAGTTCTCTTGAACGAATACAAGGGCAGGCTCATTATCAAGTTCTAGGACAAAATTATCTTTCCTCTCCACGTAAACTCTCCTTTCTTTGCCATTTAGTCTACTTTCACCTCTGCTTCCGTCATCATACAAATAAAATAATCCCCGGAGTAATCGTTAATAATCTCTACTCCCTCATGGTTCCAGCCGCATGATGCACAATTAGATACAGTTTGGTTTACTAGGTCCACGACCATTGGGATTTTAACCTCATTTTCTGTGTACCAATATTTGTCGTACATTTGACCTCATCTCCCACAAAATAAAAAGACACCTTATTTGGTGTCCTGTCTCATGGTATTCTTTTTGGCTTGAAGTACCGCAATTTCCATTGATTTTATCAGCATATCAAATTTATCTTGTCGGTTTCCTGTAACCCTGTAGCGTTCTTGGTATTCCTTAAACTCAGCTTTTGATTCTTTCAGCCATCGATGTAAATAAAACTCATCAATCATTGACCCTACTTCTTGCATTTCTTCCATAAAATCACCTCGAGGCTATTCTTTGCCAAGGTTGGAAAATTTACGCATTCATTTCCTTCAAAGCTTCTTCCCGGAGCTTTTCTTTCTCCTCTTTGCTTAAGCCTAAAATATCCTCATCCACTACCGGACCCATGGCACAATGACAATTCACGCGTTCACTCGCAGGCAAAGAAGGATCACGGGGAAAATCCGCTTCATGACCATTCACGTCAAACTTGTCATCGACTCCTACCTCTGATCGGTCCATGTCTTGATGGGCTTTTCGAGGTTTAATCTTCCTACCGCCTGAATGCTTCCACATCTTTTTAGTAACAGCCGGGCTTTGTTTGTAGGCTTCCCACTGGCTGCGACTGGATGCCGTTAAGATTTCCGTAAGAGCCGTCGTCCGTGCCCGCTTACGGTCAAACTCCGGCAGGTCCTTAATCGCAAGTTCTGCATCTTGGATAGAGCCGCCAGCCTCGATAACAGCCTTCAGTTCTGCCTCGAGCGCTTCATGTGCATTCAGTTTCATGAGATCCGCTAAGTCTTTTGACCATGTATCAATCCAATCAATTGTTTTCTGAGACAAAACATCAAAAGCAATATCTTTATCGATCGCAGCCATGATTTCCGCTGTTAATTCCGTAATCGTCAACGTCAGAAAATCCTTTGTGAGCTTTTCCATGTCCTCGAAGAAAGGATCGCTTCCAAAGAGATTCTTAGAAAAATAATCTAATAAACCTTTTACCGTAATCTCTTTTTGGACGTATTCCTTTGCACCATTTAGGAAGTATTTCCGTTGATTGCGCAGAAGCTTAGCCAGCTTTTTCTCATAATCATCGATGTACTTAGGCACCTTATCTAAACCGGGGAACTCAGGCACGACATCTGTGATATCTTCATCGTCTTCCTCGGCTTTTATTATGTCGTTTATGGATTTCAGGAGACGTTCTACCTTACTCATGATTGAATCTCCTCTAATACGTCACGCAGATCCTTTAAAAGGTTAACCAAATCATTGCCCGTAGATTTTTGCAGCTGCGTTTGCGCTGGTGCAGCCTGTTTAGGCATCGGCAGGTTATACTCATCCGGGAATGCCTCCAGGTCTTTTCCTAATAACCGTCCAAGTAAATCCCGTAAATCGTTAGGAGCCGTAGCGCCCGCATTGACAAAAGGAATAAGCGCTTTGGCCGTTTCGATTGGATCTCCAAAGTCAGGACCTTTCAACGACAGCAGGACGTTGTATATATCCAAATCACTTAGAAACAATGTATTGAGCTTTCCAGTGATTAGTTTGCGCTCTGGCCTAAATACCTGCTCCTCTGTAATCTTTCTGGCTGTATCTGCAGTAGCTTTGTTATAGTCCTGTGACTCGCCAGTATATAACGGTGGTAGCCTGAACGCGGACCGAAGCTTGTCCCTTGTTTTCGTGTCGTACTCTAAGAATAAAGCATCCTGCTGCAGGATTTCAGCCAGTGATTTGATTTGTACCTTAACTGGTGTAGTCTTTTCTTCGCCTTCATAGGTTTCCTGTGCGATCCCCTCAGCCTCGAGTAATAAAAATTTATGAGCATTGTCTACCCCTTCAATCCCGTTCATATACTCTTGCAGCTGGCTAACGGAGTCATCGGATAGCATGCCGTTTTCAACAATGATAGCTGCCGGCACATGTCGGCCCTGTTTGAAATATAGGTAATTTAATTCTTCTGCTTTTCTGGAGCCGTACAAGCTGACAATATGCCCAATCCACCGGGGAATACCATAAGTACCTGAGCCAATTTTAAAATGAATTAATTCAGTAGCCCGGAGATTTTCAGGAGTGCTCTCGTCATATTTTCCAGTTCGCATGTCCATGATCCGTGGGTCTCCGTATTCTTTAAACCAAATCTTTTGTCCGTTTACTTCCTGGACATATTTCCGGAAGGTCCGCCAGCGTTTAATGGTTTTAGGATTTTCGTTCTCGAGAATCTTGTACTCTACTTCTTCCGGGACAGAACGTTTACAGACACGAATAAACTGGCCATCTGCATATTCGATACCAGCTGGACGGTTAAGGACATCTCGTAATACTTCGACATAACCATTACCCATTTTCTCACGGTCCTCCATAGCAAAGCCCAGGATAGTTTCAGTCTCTTCGTCGTAATTCAAATAGCGAACAAATTCTTCAAGCCTCGTCCATTCCTCATCAGCTTTTTTCTGTAGACCTTCACTGGCCGCATTATAGTCAAAACGATATTGAGGTTGAAAGCCAAAGCCGAAGATATTCGTCTTATATGCCTCGATACACTGTTGCAGGATGGTGGAATACTCGCCAATCAATTTAAGCTCTTTTAGGTTGTAAGGTGGGATAAGGATTTCCCTATTGTACTGTCCTTTAAACGGATCATCGTAAATCTGTTTACTTGTTGTAGAAGGTGCTTCCGTTTTAACAACTTTCACTTTCATCTTTTGTTGTGTCATCGTTTACCTCCTTTCTCTGCTTGGTCGTTTTTTGCTCTTCTCTTTCAGATCCGTCACGTTATAATCATCCAAACCGTACCAAATAGCTGATAAGGTATGAGGGTCGATATTAAATTCATCCTCAAGTACTTTACCGTTTTTATCGGCCACGAACGTAAGGTTTTTCAATTCCCTAATGGTGTTCTTGCACTGGTCAGAACAAATAATTTTCCGGAAACGTTTAATCTTTTTGGTGTATTGTTTCCTAGAACCTTTAAATTTTTTAGCAGCAACCATGTTGAAACCCAGCTGCCTATAAAACTGAATGGTTTTAGGTTCTGCGCTGTCCGCTTTTATTCGCTCCTGGCTTTCTTTAAACTCAATGATTTCTTCAGCTGTTCGGTCATCAGTCATTTTGTTTTTATAATATTCCCAGTAGATATACAGGTATCGTTTCTCGTGGTCTACTGCGAGCCTCAGCAAAGCATTAAAGGATTCCTCAAAACCAAAGTCCATCCCGACTCGTCTAATCGGCTTATGGATATTCGAGATAGCTTCCAAGACTTGTTCATGTTCTTCGATTGTAAATTGAGGGAGTACTTTAACCCCGTTCACGCCAAAATGACCTTTCCGGGCAATCCGGTGAAGGTCTGGATCATAATCTTTTAATTCATCGAGTTGGGCGATATAACTTTCTGGAAGGAAAAGATTATCGTCAGCTGTAGAATGGTGGTAATAGGTTTCGCCGACTACTACAGTCCGTTTTTCGTAAAGCTCGTGATCATCCAGAACGTAGCGTTGGTTTTGTTCGTCTTTGAAAAAATGCAGGAAGGTCCAGTTATCCTCACCCACTGGATTAGTTGATAAAATCATGTGCAGTGGTAATTTTGGATGACGAAGACGTCCAATTAATTCTTTAAATCCTGCATACTTCACTTCAGAACATTCTTCGACCCAGATTAGAGAAACGTTATTTATTGATTTTAGTTTACCTGGCTTGTCCATCCCCTTGAAAATGATTCTGGAGCCATTGGGAAACTTTATCTGCATTGGCGATTCCACGCATTTGAACCGATGCTCCAATCCCATATCCTCAATGATTTCTGTAAATAGAGAATAGGTGGACTCTTTATGGGTGTCGAATACTTCGCGAATAACCAACGCTTTTCTTTTCTCCTCAAGCAATTTCAAAATGATTTTTAAAGCCACATGATAACTTTTTGAGGATCCGTAACCGCCAACTAGAAACTGATACTTTTGATCCCAATCAAACAGAAAGTCTTCAAAGTGAGGGTTTACATCCTTCTCGATCATGACCGCTCACTCTTTCGCTTAATTAGAATTTCGATTGGTTTATCATCATTACCTGAATTGAGTTTATCTACTTCTTTTTTCGTCTTTTCAATACCCAACTTCATACCTTCAAGCTTCAATCGCCGTTCATCATCGATATGTGCCATTTCATCAAACTGACGAATTAAACTGCGAAGCTCGCTCATGGCCCGAGATTGAGCATTTAGAAAAGTAGCGTGTTTATCCCAGGCGAATTGAATCTCCCATTCTGTTTCATCAACATCCATATTGTCGGAGCGTACACTCTTTTCTTTCTTAATTTCTTTTGAGATAGCATCCTGATCACGAACGAACATAATTTGTTGAGCCCGGATAATAGCAGCATACTGAATTTGAATTTGATCCCAAATTAAATCGGCTGGAGACCTATCGTTCAAACTCTCCATGATTTCCAATGTTTCAGGTGGGAGGAATTTAGAGAATAAACCATGTGTTTTAGCATTTTGGTTTCCCTTCGGTGCCGCTCCCCCACTGTTACCTTTGGCATTAATATTGCCTTTTGGTGCACCCCGTTTTTTTGTATGCACACTTTTTCCAGAGGGTGCGCCCTTGTTTCTAACCCAGCCATATCGCTGTTTCCATGACTTAACTGTATTTATGGAGACTCCATGCATTTCTGCGATTTCCTTGTATTTTAGGCCTTTGACATAATCCTTCTCAGCTTTAATATGATCCGCTGCCATCTTACATCACCTGCCACCTCCGAATTTTATGTTTGTTTTGAGCAAAAGAATAAGCACCCCGAAGGATGCTTTTACTCTTCAATCTTACCAAAAAGATCATCTTTGTATTTTTCTTTGTTAATTTCATGAATTTCATCAAATTTCTTTGTATATTCGTCCATTGTGATCATTTCTTTTTCTATTAACAGCTGAATTATTGCATTTATTCTAGTACGAGCTGAAATAGATTCAATTGCAATATTTGCAAATAAATTTGGTTCTTGTTTATCTTCATTTTCCTCTCTTAAAGTCACATGAATTGTAATTTCAGTGTCATCATATATCTCATGAGGAAAATTGTAAGAATAGGATGTTTTTCTGACTTTTAATGTTTCTTCGGTGTTAATAATAGTGATTTCAAAATTTTCGTTGTTTAAAAGGTTTTTATATAAATTAAATTCATTTTCACCTGTAACAACAAAAGAAAACCTTAGTTCTTTCCCCTCGTTTTCAATACCATCCTGAATATTTTCTACAACAAGGTTTTCAACACTCAATTTAACATTATTCAAAATTATTTCTTGGTTCATTTTTCCACTTCCTTTCGTCTATTAAATTCGACAAAAGGAGATATTTTCCTGCTACTTTTTTACTATTTTTCAAAACTTACTATATTTGGGACCAATTCTAACTGCTTTAGTCTTTTCCATATACATGCTTCTGACTAATTTAGAAAGTTCATCTTTCCCTAATTTCTTAATGATGGATATCGCAAATTCTCTATCCACACCCAAGTTTTCTGTAACTTTTATAACACTGTTGGTTATTGCGTATTCTTTGATGATCGCTTTTTCTAATGTGTCAGCATCATACTTTTCCACCAGATCAACAAAATGCTGCAACCTTTTAATTTCTGATTTGGCTCTTTCTAACGTAATCATTTTTGACATAACAAATCTCCTCCTTCATGGGAAGAATTCGATTAACACATGTCAAAACCTGTCATATATTATTAATGTTTTGTGACATTATTTATTTCGAATCGCACCATGTTTCCTTGTGTACGTCTGTTTATTCATTCCCATCAGTTCTTCGAGATCCTTCCGTGATAACTGCTCTTTTACTTGCTTCTTAGGTGATTTCTCCTGCTGCTTCTTTTCTGACATAGGCATCACCCTTTACCGTTTATTCACTCCAAACTAAACCTGAACACTCCAAGGCTTTTTGATTACCGACAAGCGTTATCTCAAAAATTAATCAGATTTAGTTTGCAAAGAACATAAAAAAAGACGGTGATCGCCTACCCCTAAACGATTACCGCCTAAAACAAAAGTTCTTGCAGAAACTAATTAAAACTAAGCAGAATAAACTGTTTGAACCTAGACTAGTTGGGACTGTTTCCGCAGCCCGTAAGGGTGGAGAACCGGTAGAAAACCGCCGCTCCGTCCTGCCTCCCATTTTACACGAGTGACTTTTCTAATTTCAAAAGTGAGACGAATTGGCTTTTTTGGCTCAAAGTGGACAAAATGGCTTTTTTGGCTTCTTTGGCTTGATTTCGTGTTATCCCAAGTTGATCTGCAATCGCTCTATAACTCATGCCGTCTAGTAAACAATCATAAATAACCCTGTCCTTTTCATCATCTAATAGGTCTCCTGCCATTTCGATGGCATAAACTTGTTCCTCATACTTTATTAATCGCTTATATAGCCGTTCTTCCCGAATATCCATATTTTCTAATTCAGCAAGACTTTTTCCAGTACTCCCCTTTGGCATGGCTGCTTCTAAACCATACTGAGCGACACCCCAGCTTCTCATCGTTGAAGATGAACCATACAATTGCCGCTGTAAATGGTCCACTTGTTTCCGCATCCACCGGTAATCCCTCAGAAGTTCCTCAATTTGTTCGATTAAGGAAATATTCAAATTCATCACTCCGTTATCCGCAATTTATTAACAAAACAATCCTTAACAAAATGTTCGTAGTGCGACGTTAACGAATTTTGTACTTATCAAAAATACGTTCCATTTCCGATATAACTAGCCAACTAATATCATTCATACTTTCAGCGTGACCAACTCTTGAAACTGCTGAAATTTCAATGTCCGTTAACTCTATTCCTTTGTTTTCAATTTTATTGACCAACTTTGTGGTTTTACGTTTTAATCGAGAAAACTCTTTTTCATCTTCTGTCATCTACAGTTCATCCTTTTCATCTAACGAGTAAGGTCGTGTCGTTTTTTGACAACTTTTGTCGAAAGTATTTTTATATCCAATAATTTTTCATATAATTACTTTTGTGCTTTTTCATAAATATTTTTTACCAGGAGAATTTACCTACTATGAAGCAGTTTGTTTTTGAATCAGAACTCTTAAATAGAATAAATGAGAAAAGAAATATACTTTTGAATATAGCTAAAAGCACAGGTATCAATAGTTTAAAAACATTGGAATGTAGCCAAGAGCTAGATAGTTTACTTAACTTATATCGAAAATTAGTATCGGAAAAGGATATTGAACCATCACTAAAATGATTATCTTAAAATGTTCTTTGGAGAGTCTTATATGAAATTTGATTGGATTCAATTACTACTGTATCTATTTCTTATTGGATCATTATTCCTATTTGGCTATGTTGGGATAGGCTTTGCTTATTTAAAATTAATACCCCTTTAATGATTTTTAGATCTTGATGGTGCGTTTTAAAATCAAATAATCTTCCAACCTTTTTTTATACTTAACAATTACTCCAAACTAAGTAGTATTATTTAAAGCAAAGTGCAAAGAATAAATACAATATTAGTGAGGAGTTAAAATATGAAACCATTAGCAATTATTACAATTTTTTTGCATATAATAACTACCGTCTTATCTATAAACTGGAATAGGTGGAAAGAAAACAAACAAGATAAAAAACTTTATATTGCACTAATGATTGGTGGTTTTATTTGGTCTCAACTCCAGACAGAATACCTGATATGGAGGATTAGGAAAGACACAAATAAGATAGTTAATAAAGAATAGATATTCTAGGGAATCGATTAATATATGATTCCTTTTTTATTTGGTACTTCGTACTTTCTATCAAGTTTTTCCTTAATACAACTTGTATGCATACTTGCAATTCCCGCAATTAAAGCCACTTTCCGGGACAAAGTTATCTTCAAATACCTGGTGCAGCTCACATTCATTCCAGTTCTTTGTGCAGCCATTGCATTTTACTGTCATGATCTCTTCACACCATTTATAAAACTGTTGTCTGGGAACGACAGCATTCACTAACCGGTCAGCTATATCCCGATGTACTTGTTTAAGCGTATAATCATCAACAAGCTTAAAATCAAACTTCATTATCTTTTTCTTTATTACATCCTGCTCTTTTTGGCTCAATCGTTCGTAAACAGAGGATAAAAATTTCCGCAAATACGTCTCCGATGTTTTAAGGTTCTTGTGCTCCTCTTTTGTCATATTGTCTCTTTTTGACCATTCTTCCAACATACTACTGATTTTTGGTCCATCTACTCCAGCATTTCTTAATCCATCCATCATCTGCACAATCGATTGAAGCACCATAAATTGATTTTTCTCATTTGCATTTAGGTAATCTCGCATAATATATCCCCACCTAATCTTGTATTCTTTGTGACATCTATTTACTTTAGAATTAACTATTGCTAGTCTGTATTTGGGCCAGTGCAAGCCCAGACAATCACTTTCTTCCCCCGGGCCCAACTCCACGTTGAGAAACCCGAGGGCTTTTTATTATTATCATCCCTTTAAAATTCCGACCTTTACCCAATACCGACGCCAATACATGACATTTAATTCTTTTTTACGCTTTTTTATGGCCTTTTTTAGTCTTCTTTTCTGCTTTGCTTTGTTTACCATACCTTCGCCTCTCCTTCGGTATTTCCGTGCCACCTAATCGCTTACAATCCATTCCGAACCGACTGGAGCATTTCTTATAGAGGGAACATCTTGTGAAGCAAATCATCATGTTGTCTTCCCTAGCCATCCATTCGGGGCGATCATCTGCAATAATGACCTTTTGCAAGAAATTCCCTCACTTTCAATTAGTTCTGTTCCTCTTCCAGCTCCCAAAGTTCAAATCCAATGCCAGGATTATGCGAGTAAACTTTTTCACTATTAATCTGACAAACTTGTTTATCATCAATAAACGCAATTCCGTTCAATGCATCGAGTAAGCCTTTGACCAAGTTATCTAAATCCTTGGTAGAGATATGAAATTGTCCTTCCTTCACTTTTACTCCACAACTTTTACCGTTCTTAGGGATTGGCATATAAAACGTCACCACAAGACTGATAGGCCCCTCTAACTTTTTCAATTTCCCCTTTACCAAAGTCTGAATATGTTCCTTGTATGCGTAATACTTGTGATAGGTCTTGTCCACATATTTCTGTTTTTGAGTGGTCCGAACATAACTTACCGGTATAATTGATAAAAACATTTTATTTATCATCACTTAATCACCAATACCGTTTCCTCCACGAAAGACATTTGCCCATCTGGTGGTTCATTCTTTAATTTTTCAAGCTTCTTTTCGCAAACAGGACCGATTCCTTTAGCGATACTTTTTTTACTCTTTAACGGACGATTGCAGACCGGGCAGATCATTAGCTCTCCATCTCCTCTTTGATTTGTTCCGCTATAGCACTGGCAACCGCCGCCACCTGAATTAACTCTTTATATAAGTCATCAGCATCCGTTTCCTTGGCGCTGACAAGGTTCAAATAGCTTTGGGTAGCCTGACATACTTCACCAAACTCTTCGCCTAGAATAGCCAGCCAAACTCCTAATGGATGCCTTTGATTTCCCCATTTCTGATTTTGTAGAACACGTTCTTTAAAAACTTCCAAATTCACTTCTGTCATTAACTCTTCAAAGCTCATATTCTCCCAGCCTTTCTAACTATATTTTTCAACTCACATCGAACGGTAAACAATTTCACTAATCCCTTTTTTCTCACGTTCCATTTTCGACCGTTGTTTTCTCCTTGGGATAGTCCCTCGCAAACCGCCTGGCCTTGGTTGAATCCACCCCTCTATTTCACAGTGCATCATCAGCAAAGCAACCTCATACTGACTGATCCAATTCTTTTCGGCTAAATCGCCAATGTGGTACCCTTCATTCCACTGTTCGATGAATCGTTCAATTTCCCGCGGTGTGTAATCCATCTTTGCACCATCTAGGATGATGATCCGTTCTTTTAAGTTGTTTATGCCTTTCATCAAAACCACCCATTACTTGAATGCTCTGCATCGATTTCCCTAAATGAAGCAAGAACCAACTCATACTTTAATTCCTCATAGGTGCAGTCATGGATCAGCTTGCCTGTTTGTGATTCCCTGACACCCATTTTTAAAAGCCTTTCTAAAACAAATTTGTGTTTCATTTCTTGGTGAAGTATCTTTTGAGCTATGTTCATTTCTTCACCTCATTTTTCTATTCTTGGTATTCCTCGAAACTTTTCTTAAATTTATCCAGCGATTTCATCCAATGTTTATTTTCTGCATTATACAATGCCTTGAAATAGACCATCGCTTTTAAAAATAAAGGGTTGTCACTATTCAAACCGATCCCCTCCACCAAATAGAGTTGCCGGTTAAATTTGTGTTTGTACACTTGACCGATATAAACACGCTGAAGCATTGTTCCCCTCCTTTGTTTTTTCCTAGGATTGATTACTAACTTTTTTTCAAGCTTGATGTGTATTTAAGCTCGTACTCGATTTCAACAAAAAATTCTGTATCGCAAACGTAACAGGCCATTTCATGTTCTCCAGGCTCATACATATCGTCACTTGAACATTCTGAAGCACAAACAGGACATATAATTTTATCTTCACGGAAACAATCCCATTCGGAATGTCCATTTTCCTCCGCTTGCCGTAGTGCTTCTTGTTTTTGCTCTTCATGTTCTCTTGCGCGACAAGGTTTACACTGAAATCCATCAGGATGTCCCCAAGGTATTTCAGTAAGCTTTTTTCTATGAGTTCCACAAGTAATACAACGATCATGATTCTCGCAAACAATATAAGAATATTTTTCGTTATTCTTAAGGCACTTGCTACACCCACAAACCCAATACCAACCATCTTCAAATTTCTCAGCGTATAAACCTTGCATAGGTGGATCTAATTTGATTTCAGGTAATTCACCTCTGTAAAAACTGTCATTCCAAAAATTTGTGTGACCAGATCGTGTTCGTTGTTCCCATTCCTTTGGTATTTCAGGAATAAATATTTTTGTGTCTTTTAAACTCATTGATTCTCACCTTCCCTAATTCGTCTTTTTGATCATCTATGGTTTAAAGCTAATTTTTCTGAATAGCATTGAGCGCAGATCCCCTCAACTGCATATCCGTTTTGCCTCTGACACCACGGGCAAATTTTGGACTCCGTTATCCAGCGGTGATGACAATCCAGGCATTCCATTTTCACTTCACTTTTCCGCTTATTTACGACATAACCGGCAGCATTGCAATTCGGACATTGTGCGCTCATGATTTAACCGCCTTTAATTCAGCTAATTCCTGCTCGAGCTTCAAATTTTCCTTGAACAGCTTATATTTGTTTAATCCTTTTAGCTGAACGATTTCTTCGGCTTGTATTTTGTTTTTCGCAAATAGTAAAGTTTCTTGCGTTTTATATAGCTTTACTTCTTGCTGGAGCTGATCGACCATCACGTCTATTTGTTCGATATCATCGATGTAGCTTGCTTCCCGTTCGAGTGCCCCAGCAAGCTCTAAATTACGCTTTTCTAATGTTTGAATAAGCCATTCAATTTCGGAAAGATCCATGCGACCTCGATTATAATTAGCTTTGATTTCCTGCAAGTTCATTTGTTTAGCCACCTCTAAAACTTTTAAGTTTTTCCTCTACCGCGCGTTTTTTTGCATCTAATTCGCTTTGATCAACTGGTCCCGGGACATATTCTCGGTCCATATATTCTGGAACCTGTTCTTGGCGAATTGGTTTTGTATATTTTCCCGCTCGAACTGGTTTTTGCTTATTAAATTTCTCCTGCTCGTAAGCTCTGACTCTATCTAATGAATCTAGTTTGCTATTAGCCCATTCTTTTAAAAGAAATTCAACAAATCCGTAAGTCCGCTTATTTCTGCTGTCAGCAATATCAATCGCTTCATTAATGATTTCTGCTTGTCCATTAAAATCATCTAACCAGGCATAAAGCTTATTCATTTGGACGGTCGATAACCGGCAAAGCACTTTTTCAAAGTAAACGATTGGATTTTCTGTTGTAGTAGTATCTTTTTTATTTTCATTATTACCATTATTGTTTGTGTTCACTTGTTGTTCATTTGCTGTCCATTTGTTGTTCATTTGTTGTTCATTTTCTTGGTTAGTAAACTCTGAACCCCTTGATACATAAGGGTACCCTTGCATATTTTGTTGTTCATTTTTCTGTTCGTTTTTTTGTTCTATCTGATGAAACCCTTCAAATGTGCTGTTCATTTGTTGTTCATTTTGTTGGTAGCTATGCCAGTTAAGTATTGATACGACGCTGAATTTTGTATATGATTTGATGTTCACGAAGGAATTAGATTCTAAGAACTTCATCCATCGCCAAAGAGTGCTTTCAGGCACTATATCCGATTTTTTTGCTCCGCGATTAAATTCAGCAAAAAGTGAATGTCTACCGGTTACAAATTGCCCTGGCTTAAGTTTAATAATTTGTTTACCGACCAATTGTTCATGCTCTTTATGCGAAGCTTCCAGAAGGCAGAGCATCCACAATTTTAAAAGTTTAGGATCCTGCCATACTGGATTGTTCATGATTTTCCTGTGGATGCTTACCCACCCTTGCAAAGCTTTCACCGCCTATGTGCTTAATTAAGATTTATTCGTTCTTTTCATCATCAAATTTCGCCATTTGGGTGAAAAAAGATGGAGGCTTTATCCTCCTGTGTTTGATCTTGATATCAATTCTTCCTGAATTAGTTCCAATAATGCTTGTTGCCGTTCTATATACTCAGTAACTGGATTACCTCCGGAAACGTGTGAACCAATTCTCTGAAAGGTATCTTCTGCTAATATCCTTAATCCATCGGTCGAAATGTTAGGGATACTTGATTTCCAATAGGAAAGGTTCATGGGACAAACACCATCTTTCCAGTAAGTTTTTGAATTTCACTTTTAAACAAATCCGCATCCGAATTTGTATCTGAAAGATGCAGCAACCATATTTCTTGGACCTTTGATAAGTCATTCGCTTTAAAAAACTCTTTCGCATTTTCTAAGCTGAAATGTGATCTCATAAGCCGTTTTTTTCTGCCATTATCGATAAATCCATGAATGACATTTTGATTTAAAATATCCATGGAGTAATTTGTTTCTACCATGATGTGTGTAAGGCCGCTGAATTTGTACCGGATAAAATAGGTATCAGTCGCAAATAACAATTTCTCTTCATCCTGATTAGCTAGTAAAAATCCAATCGGTTCAGAAACATCGTGCTCCACTTCAAAAGGAAGTATGGTCCACGTGCCGATTTTGAATTGTTCCCGGGCTTTTACCGGCTTAATTCGATGATGGGTAATATTAAGAGTCTGGATAGTGCCTTTTGAAGCGTATACGTCGATTCCAGCCTTTAAAACATCCTTAATCGATTTAACATGGTCATTATGTTCGTGTGTGACCAGGCATCCGGCAATCGATGACGTTTGAAAATCAAGTCCTTTTCGAATATCTTTAAAACCGATTCCACAATCCAAGAGGAGGGGGGTAGTACCGTCTGTCACTCGATAACAATTCCCCTTACTGCTGGATGCTAAGGCTTTTATCTCAATCAAAACGCTGGTCCGCCTGTTTCAACTAATTCAGGCTCCTGGACGATTGTTTCTTCGGGCAATTCCTTTTGTTCGGTTCGTTCTTCAAATTCCACATCGATGATTTCACCATTTGCATTGTTTTGAATTTCCTCTGCTAATTGTGCCTCTTCTGCAGAATCGTCCGCCCGGTTAATATGCTGCATTACCAAGCTGCTATCATCAGACGCATTCATGAATTTTTTACAAGCACGATTAATGACCGTCTTTTTCGCCATTTCTTGCTTAAATTCATCGTGCGTAGATCCTTCTTTTTCAACCGCTTGCCCCTTGGCCCAAAATTGCGCTTTGCTCCAAGCCTTTCGAAGTTCATCAATTGTCATTAACTCGTGATATACTGTACCGTCCGCCATTACGATAGTTGCATAAGCACCAAGGATTTTATCTTTGTTGATGTTTCCGAATTTCTGTTTATGGGTAAGATTCGTAATACGGCCGTTTATCATTTCGTAATCCACGTCATCACCTTCATAAATGACAGCAGCATCAATGCTTTTAGCTCCGGTAACGCGTTTGGTAACGGCCATAGTTCCAAAATAAGAACGCTGGAAAGTCAATTGATTACCGTAAACAATGAAGTAGCCTTGTTTTTTGGTTGGATTTAAACCTTGAACCACCATGTCCAAAAGTGCATTCGCCACACTATCTTTTGTACAAACCTCTAATGCCGCTTTTTGATTTCTGTCCTTTGTAGTTTGTAGAATCAACCATGCTGATTTCATTGCATTTTCCGGACTGTAGTTAGCCGGGAAGTGAAGCTCATTCTTTTCTTGGAATTCCTTTACCTTTGCCGCAACAACATCCACTGTATCTTTTTTAATTAAAGCTAATTGATTACTCATTCTTCTTCCTCTCCCTCTTCATAAACAAATTTGACTTTCTTTCCATTGTTTTCGATTAAGAAACTTTCAAGAAAACTTGCTATATCACCGGAAGAGATTAAATCTCTCCCGATGATTGCATCCTCCGGACATTCCCATAGTGGATGGACACCAAAAATCTTTTTGCCATTTACCTCTAAGGTGTCGTGAGTAGCAAAATCTCTATCTTCCCAGCTTCTTACTTTGACAATGACTACCGCACTCATGCGACAACCTCACAATCGACAGTGATTAATGAATCATCAACAGGTTCAACTCTTAAAGATTTATCCTGTTCGGAAACGACCAAGCTAATAGTTTGAGCATTTGTATCAATAAATTTGGTTACTGCTTCCGCATTATCGATAAAAATTGGAGCAGAGAATCCGTAATGCTCGGAAAGGGTATTAATAATATCCAAACCAACATTGATTTTGGCTGCGTTATTCAAGCCTGAACTGTATGGCACTCCAAGATATGTAGTTTCACATACTTCTGTAAGACCGCCATTTATTTGTTCGGAAAACAGCTTGAATTTTGCGTATTTAAACTTGCTGTTAATCTTTTCTTCAAGAAGATTTACCTTGGTCCGGATAAATTCTTCTGTAAGGTAAAGTTCCTCTTCTAGCTTTTCAAACTCGGCAGCAAGTGTTCTCTCCTGTGACATCAATTCGTTAATCCTGATTTGCGATTGATCCGCTAAAGAAAACTTTCCTAATTCACCTTGAAGTTGATCACGCATAACCTTTAATTCTGCGACCTCACCGTATATGGATTGAATGGATTGCTCTCCAGCTTCCCTTAACTCGCGAATTTCAGCGACAATGGCGTTTTTCTCTGTCAGTTTAGCTGCATACTCAGGAACCTCCAGAATGTCCACGATAGTAATTTCAATATCCGTTAATTGATCTATCATTTTTCCAACAAGCTCTTTTTTCTCTTGGAGTTGACCTTCAATTTTTAAAATTTCTTTATCGAATTCTTCATTCGCTTTCCTTAATTCCTCGAACTTTTCTTTCGACTGCTTCCCCTTTTTATTGATCACTTCTAAACGTTCGGATTTATTTTGATTAAAGGAAGCTAGCGCCTTATCTCTAACCACTTGGATTTGCTCTTCTGGAAGCGACTGACCACATGTAGGGCAACTGCAATCTGACTCATGGGTGAAAACTTGACTGTTAATTTCATGCCAATCTTTTCGTAATTGCTCCATGTTGTTATTCAAATCTTTTGCAGCGACCTGGTTCATTTGCTTACGTTGTTTAAAAGTATCAACCTTAGATTGAAGGATGGTAACATTTGAATTTTCTTCTTGGATGCGAGTCTTTAACGAATAAACTTTTTCATTCGAATTAGCCTGGTGCTCTTGTTTTATCTGAAGCAAAGCAATTTCGATTTCTTGAATAGCCTTTTGTTTTTCTGAAATGGCACTTCCGTTGCGAATGTTGTTGATCAGAGTCATTTTTTCATCAATATCACAATTTAAACGGTCAATTCCTTTTTCTAATGATTGCTTTTCAACACCATCCAACTGAGGTAATGAGCGTTTAATTTCATCGATACGGACTGGAATTTTGTCGAGCTCTTTATTAATTTCAGAGCGACGAGCTGCAATGACTTTTCTGTGATCCTCGATGCCTCGGCCATTAAGTATTGCTTGAAGCTTGGACAATTGTTGATTAGAGGAAATGACCTCCTCTGTTGTTATGTCTCCACAAATTTCTAAAAGGGTTTTCCGGCGATCCTGCCATTTAACCTGTTCATTGAAATAAGATGGGCTTGTAAGCAGTTTAAAAATATCTTCTTTGATGATGGAATCTACTTTATCGGTATACTCTTTCTTCTTCACTGGAACTCCATCAATATAGTAATCAGTGGTATGGCCCGTAAATTCTTGCTTGGCCGAACCGCGTTTTTTGGTCCATTTCTCTGAAAATACTTTGCGAAGCGTTAGAGTTTTATCGCAATAATCGAATGTAGCTTCGACCTCATGTTCAAGGCCGTGAAGCTCCTTTCCGTCGGATAATGTTTTAAGTGCAAAATCCTTTTTGTTTTGGCTATCTTTATCGAAAAACAACCAGATAAACGCATCGAACAAAGTAGTTTTACCTGTTGCGTTATCTCCGTAAACAGCCGCGTTTTGGCCGTTTATTTCAATGGTGAATGAAGCTACACCTTTGAAGTTTTTTAATGATAGACGAGTTAATGTTAATTGGTTCATACTTTTGCCTCCTCTTCTTTTTCTTCAAAGAAAATTGCTACGTTAAGACCATCATCGTAATTTTTGATTTTGAACCAGTGGGAACTTTCACGAGAAATTTCTTTATACGGAATATTGACCATTTCACTAAGTTCAACAGCAACCTTTTCCGCAGATCCTTTATCATCGAAACGATGGAAACTAATATCGATCACGCCGCCTAATTCCAAAGCTTTAAGGACAAACGCTAATTTTTGTTCAACACTCATTTCATTTCCTCCTCATATTTGGACTTGCTACCTGAATGAGGTTCATATAAAATCTAAGTAGGTTATTGTTTTGGACGTTGATTTCTGACATAGAAATCGTTGATTTTATATGTCCCCTTTTAAAATCCCTGTTCGCACCAGGGGTTTTTTAATTAGCGATTTTAAATTCAAAGTTGTATTGTTCATGCAGATACTCTTCTAAACGATTTTCTTCGATAACATCAAAACCATTTTTATCGACGACCCAGCCGCCTTTAAAGATGAAATTCAATTTTTCAATACAATACTGCTTCAAGTGTTCTTTTAAGATGATTTCGTCGAAGTTGTCATGATCGATAGAAATTTCATCCCCTTCAAGTACTTCTGTACCATTGAAACTACAACCCCAATGCTCCGGCTGCGTAGCTGCATTTCGTAAATCCTCAAGCCTTAATCGAATATCAGAATGTTCCATTAGCAATTCACCCCTTTCAGATTTATTTCAAGTGCCTTCAGTATTAACAGAATCTGTTTTCTTTCCGGGACACTGGAGCAGAAGAAGATTTCCGTTGCTTTTTCTTCTGGTCCTTTATCGACTTCATAACCGACATAAAGCGCTTTACAAAGGACATCTAACGGTAATTTGTTTAACTGTTCTGTGTTGCCTGAAAAGATATCCTTGATGCGCCATTCCACGATTGATTCCTTTTTTCCGTATTCCAGCGCATGTTCTAAAGCTTCCGCTTGCGCCTTGGATATTCGAACCTTACTCATTTTCTTCACCCCCATTAGATTGAAATCTTTGAAAAGTCATTCCAGCGAAAAACGCAACAATTATTGCTACTAGGAAATCGGTTAGCATTAGGACAACACCTTCTTTGGCACAAACGCTTCAATGTATTTCAATGCTGCTTGTAAATCCTTTCGCTTAATATCCTTGTAGCTAGTAACACCAAACCGATTGCGAATTTCTCGATAAAGTTCAGCGAATAATGGTGGCCGTAGTTCCTTATCGCTTTCTAATTCATAAACCCTGGAAGCAATTCCGATTTGTACCCTCCTTTGTTCCCCGTGATCCAAAGTGATTTGGTTCTCAATCATGCCGCGAACCTCTTTTACTTCCTCTTTTACAGCTGCAATTTCCTCAGATGATTCGATGGATAGTTTCATTGCAGCGACTAGTTGTTCTCTTTCGGTCAAAGCTCTGATTTGTTTCTTAACTGTGTAATAATCATCAACCAACGTTTCATACGCTTCCCAAGATTCATCGGTGTTTAATGATTTTGCGTGGAGCCATGCTCCTTTTTCAGTCCAGAGATAAAGTACAGAAGTAAATTTAAGGTTGCCGTCAAATTGTCGCGACCCTTTAAAAGCTTTTAACTCTTCCCCGGACAAAGCATAAAAATGTTTTCCTTGAACATAGCGATCAGAATTACGTTGAAAATTCCGGTTAATTATTTTTGTGTCGGTTCCATATGCTTCCGCTAATTGCTGAGTAGTTAAAACCCTTGCTCCGTTCTGTTCAATGACCTTTAGTTCGTTCATTTTCTTCTCTCCCTAGTACGAATAGGATATTTATTATTTTGATTGAAACTCTTTCTTCCGTTTTTCCAATTCCTTTGGCAACAAATCTTTTAAAGCAATATCAATTAGAATTTTTGATTGCTGTTCATTTAATTGAATTTGCATTACTACCCTCCCCTCATGAAAGAACCTGGTGCTGGATAAAATAAATCGAATTTATTTATTTGCCATTTTGGCAATTTGTTCATCAAAAAAAAGTTCTTCAATTGGAACATTTAGGACTCTTGCAACAACTGCCAACTTTTCTGCAGGAAATTTAATACGACCTGTTTCAAGATAGTAATAGCCGTTAAGGCTGTCATACCCTAGTAATTCCGACATCTTTTCAAGAGAAATATTTGCAGTTTTCCGCAATAATTTTATTTTTTCGATGTCTACTCTAATGGTTTTCAAATAATCACCGCCTTTCAAATTTGCCATATTGGTAACTTATATCCCAATAATAATTTACCATTTCGGCAAAGTCAATAATAATTTTACCGTTTTGGCAAAATTATTTCTTACCATATTGGTAAGTGTTAAAATAAAATTAAATTAATATATAGAAAAAGGTGTACTATATGAGTATTTTGGGGAAACGCCTTAAATTTCTACGTGAAAAATATACCTATTCTCAGAAACGCGTTGCTGATGCAATCGGGATTTCGAACGTACAGCTGTCTAGGTATGAATCTGGAGATAGAAACCCTGATCCAGAGTTAATTGCAAAATTTGCAGATTACTACGAAGTGACTACTGACTTTCTTCATGGTAGAACAGATAATCCAAGTGGACATACTGATAAAACTATCAATACTGCATTCAGTGATTTCGATGATATAACTGAAGAAGAAAAAGAATACCTGGAGCGCCAGCTAGAGATTTTCCGCGACTTAAAAAACAAAAACAGATTGTAAAATCGAAATTAAATTCATAATAATAAATTAACACGCATCATTGCGTGTATTTATTTTAATTCTCATTTAGTATTTTTGACCTATAGGTAATAAATTAATGAGTAATCGGAATTATTATGGAGGTATTTCAAAATGAATCTAAAAGAAACATTAGAAATGTTAAATAAAGTGGTACATGACAATAAGGATCTAATAAAGAATGAAGAATCAACTAAGCAATTTTTAATTTTACCCTTACTTAGAGGTCTTGGATATGATACATATAGTCCACAAGAAGTAACACCGGAATTCACAGCTGATTTCCATAAAAAAAATGAAAAAGTGGATTATGCCATCTCAATAAATCGCGAACCCAAAATTTTCCTTGAGGCTAAGTCCATTAACACTAAAATTAATAAAAGCGCTCCTCAACTAAGTAGATATTTCAGTACATTTCCCAGTGTTCGATTAGGGATTTTGACAAATGGTATTGAGTATCACTTTTTTACTGATTTAAATAATGCAAATATTATGGATTCAACTCCATTTTTCACTTTTAATATTACGGAATATTCTGAAGAAGATTTTAATCATTTGGTTAAATTTTCAAAAAATCTTTATGACTATGAAAGTATTAAATTCTTAGCAGAGTCTCTTATTTACTCTCAATCTTTTAAAACCGTTATTAAAGAAATTTTTGAAAATCCAAATGATAATTTTATTAAATTCGTTATTAAAGAAAGATTTAAATTTAAAGTAACTCAACAGTTTATTAATACTGCGCGTCCATTAGTTCATAAATGTATTCAAGAATCTATAGCTGAAATCGTCAGTGAAAAATTTGATACTCAAGTACATAATCAATCAATGCAAGAAATTGCACTTTCTGTTGAAATTGATGAAAAGCCACATGAAGATAAAAAGATCTATTATTCCCATAAAGAACTGGAATCATTAGGTACCTTTGAAGAATTTAATAATGTTAAAGTGGTTCTACCTAACACAGAGTCCTATAAAAGGTTATTAAAGCTTTCAGCAGAAGAATACTCTGTTGAAAAAGGTAATCCATTAAGTGATTTCTTCGTATCATCTGTTCTGGTCCAAGCGAATACCATCGTCGGATATTTAATAGGACAATACTACAATCAACAACAAGACACTACGTTATATACAGTTAAATCTAACGAAATTTCCAATTTCTTATTAAAAAACCCAATTGTCGGAGAACAGGGTTTTATTAATGCGCGTTTGGGATATAGAACTAACAAGAATACCAATGAAAAAACTTATTACTTGAAGAGCTGCTTAAGTAATCTCTCATTTAGAGATATTCCAAATCTTGTTTCAAAAGTGGACAATATTGATGAGTTTTTTAGTTTTCTCCAATAACTAATAAATAAGATGAATAATAAAATAAATATATGCACATTTCTGCATATATTTATTTTATATATTACTGGGTTATTTACCCATAATTACATAATTTTATAGGAGGAGTTATCATGGAGGTTACCGGAGTTAACGGGCAATTAGAACTGAAGGAGAACAAGATCGTTATCAAAAGAAAAGGCATGCTGGCGAAAATGTCTCAGGGGCTTAAAGGTGATAAGGAAATCTTAATTAAGCAGATATCATCGATTCAGTTTAAAAATGCCGGTACATTTACAAACGGATATATTCAATTCGCTTTTTCAGGTGGGAAAGAAACAAAAGGTGGCCTTGTGGATGCTACCCAGGACGAAAACACAGTAATGTTTAATAAGAAGCAGGCTGGTGATTTTGAAAAATTCAAAGTAGCAGTTGAAGAAAAGATTGATCTGCTGAGTCAGCCTATCCAGCAGGCTCCTCAAACTGATATTGCGGACCAAATAAAGAAACTTGCAGATCTAATGGCTATTGGAATCCTCACAGAAGAAGAATTTAACGCTAAAAAGAAACAGCTACTCGGGATTTAATTCAAAAAATAAATCTAATTATGATGGAGTAAAAACAGCACCTAGAACATAGTTGTTTTAGGTGCTGTTTTGAGATTATTAAAATCCATTACAAATAAAATCAATCAAACACAAACAAACGTTCCATTTTTTGTTTGAATTTTATATAATAAAGGTGACAATTTATGAGAAATCGAAAATTTTACATTGCAAAAATTAATATTCACGGTAATATTTTTAGCCAAAATCTTGAGGAGTTAATATCTAATCATATTCCTAGAGTCCTTCTTAACCCAAAAGATTCAAAATTTAATACTTGGAACTGGTCTTTTACAGACGTTGAGGAAAAATTTATCGATAATAAGAAAGTTATCACTGGTAATGTAACCAAATCTAAGTTAAAAAAGCAAAAATACAGAGTTGGTTCAAAAACGATTGAAGAAATTCCTGAAAATGAAATTGCTGAAACAGCCTTCTTTGTTTACGACCCGTCCAGTGAATTACTTGTTCATGAATCGAACGCATCCATTTCTGCTGTTGAGTTTAGAAATTTTTTTACTATATTGCTAAGTAGGGATCCTTACATAGGAAAGGTAATCATAAAACCAATACCTGTACCATATAAAATAAAACAAGAATTAAAATCTTACGATAAGGTTACTCGTATTTCTTTTCACCTAATCCATCCTAACCCTGGAAAAAAGGAATTCAATATTTTCAATCAAATAATACATGATACCAAACTAAAGGAACTCGATATCACATTACAAAATCAAGACGGAATAAATATTTATGAGAATGATGAAACAACTGAGGATTTCAATGGAGTTATTGAAGACGGAATTAAGCTTGTTGAAAAGGGATATGGAGAAGTAGATTTAAGTGGATATAATGAACAAACAGTTATTGGTAAGCGTAAGGACCGTAAAATAAAGAAAAAAAGAAGATTTTTATCAAAAAATTCAGTTGAAGTATTAAAAACAAATGAAACAAATAAAAATGATCTTATTCACAAGATTGCTGATTTTATGAATACTTTCTTATAAAAAAATGAGGGTGAGTGAATTATGAGCATAAATGGCTCTAGAAAAGATAAGGTCACCTATGAAGAAACTACTTTTTTTGGTTTATTAAAAATTGGTGGATTTAAAGAGTTTATAACTTGGTCAATGCTCTATTCAATTTTATTAACTGCCGCATTATTTCTTATTGTCCATTTCAAAGGAAAAGGAACAATATATGATTTAGCAAAAGCCATTTCCCCAATAGAATTAGGGGCATCGGCGACCATATTTAGCATAGTTTTGGCTGCTCTTGCGGTTACGATAAGCTTATTTCATCCAACATTACTCCCAGCACTGCTTAAAGCTAAGCTATTGCATAAATATTTATTTCCTTTTTGGAAAGTAGTTGCAATGTGGGGACTTAACCTAACATTTAACTTAGTTATTATCATTTTTACAACTATCGATCTCAATCTATATAATTTTATAGAATACATCTTTATTTTGAATACTTTTTTATTTATATACTCAACACTTTATACTGTTAAATTAACTGGTTTAGTCATTCAATTAACACTTCAAAGAGCACAATTATAATTTAAAGCAAAAATGCCCACAAACTGGGCATTTTCTTTTTATTGTAAAACAGAACATATATTCGTATAATAGGTATATAGAAACGAATGTTCGGAGGGGTTTTGATTGTTAAGTGGATATATTCTCACAGATACAGAGAGAAAAATAGAGAAAATGTACAGGGAAAGAAGTATTCTAACTCCTTCCGATTTAGATATTCGAAATGTCGCAAGTCTTTTCAATATGGAATTAAGTTTTTCAGAAGGTCCACAAAGAGCAATCTGGGACGAAGAGTTTACCGTTATTTTTTTAAATCGTGATCAGGCAGAAGAAAAGCAACGTGAAGTCTTTTTTCACGAACTCGCACACCCTCTTCTGCATTGTGGGGATCAAACCAAAATGAGTTTTAAGTCATTTCGTGAACTGCAAGAGAACCAGGCGAATCAATTCCAGCTGTATGCAGCCATCCCTTTTTTCATGTTAAAAGACCTGGAGCTCCCGCCATATGAATATCAAATGGTTCAACTTATACAAAATGTGTTTAAGGTAACAGGTGACTTAGCCAAAAAGCGATTAGAGCAAATAAAGCGTAGAATCATCCAATCAAAAATGGATAAGTGCATTTTTAACGTTGCTGAAAGAAAGGAAGTTTATGAAACAATGGAAACCTATCCGCAATTAGAAGATTTATTTTCTCCAACTGAAATCAAGCAATTTTTTAAACCTATCAAAAAGGTAAAGACGGTGGTTTATTTTGATGATTCTAACGGCAGCCGCACTCCACTTTGGTATTGCATCGAATTTAGCCGCGGACAGATTAATTGGAGCAAACAATTCAAACGCTTCCCTATTGATGCTAATTTGGAATTTGTATCGATTATAGAATTTGAACATAAAAAAAGCGATGCACCGGTCCCAGAATTAAAGCTGCTTCCCTCTTACCCGAATGATTTTGTAATCAATATGAAATCGTTGAAGGAAAAATTAAAGCTATATGACGTGGATCCGTACAATGTTCGGAGATTTGTAATCGACGTGAAAGAACTGGAGCATCTGCTTCAATTGGACATCGTAAGCAGTAAATTGCAGCTATTTCCAGCAATTAACTAATAACGGTATTCAATATTAGTCCTATAATTAATTTCGGAGGTGATTATTATGAAAGCTGCATTATACCCACGAGTTTCAACCGAAGAACAAAGCAAGGAAGGGTATTCCTTAGCAGCGCAATTAGAAAAAATGAGAGCATTCTGCTTTTCTCAGGGTTGGACTATCTATAAAGAGTATACAGAGGAAGGTCGTTCGGCCAAGGATATGGATAGGCCCCAGCTGCAGGCGCTTCTTTCTGAATTAAACCATTTCGATGTTGTGCTTGTTTATAAGTTAGATAGGCTTTCCAGAAACGTCGGAGACATTAACTATCTACTTGATACGTTTGAGAAAAATCATGTTGCGTTTAAAAGTGTAACAGAGCAGTACGACACAACCACATCACAAGGTAAGCTGCTAATCAATATCTTCGCTTCATTAGCTCAGTTTGAGCGAGAGCAGCTGGCTGAACGAACGTATTTCGGAATGGAAAGAAAACATACAGAAGGATCCCGTAACGGCGGACGCGCCCCTTTTGGTTATTATCTGGACAAAGAGGGGAAGTTAGCGATTGATGAGGAAGAAGCCAAATGGGTTCGCTGGATGTTTGAGTCTTTCCACACTAAAGGCAAAAAAATGATCACAGAAGAATTAAATAAAAATGGAGTCCGAACCCGTACAGGTGCTTTTTGGAATAATAGTGCTGTGGACTATGTTGTCAGCAATCCAGTTTACTACGGGGCTCTACGGTGGAATTATCGTACCAAAAAAGGAAACCGAACGTATGAAGAAATAATTTCAGAAGGAAATCACCCGCCTATCATTTCGAAGGAATTATTCGATGAGATTAAATCCAAACGAAAAGACCGAAAAAATGGTGGCTGGAAATCCCGGACCATGTACCCCTTCTCTCCTGTCTTACGTTGCGCCCGTTGTGGCCATAGCATGCATGGAGGCAGAAGGAAACGAGCTGACGGTACTGAGCACCGATTTTATAAATGCGCCGGCAGGTTTGAATATAAAATTTGTGATATGCCGGTTATCGCTGAAGACACGATTGAACAGGAATTTATTAAGTCACTTGAATACGTCCAAGTTGAAGCTGAGGTTCCCGATCAAGAGGAAGTCGATACGAAAGAAATCAAGAAAGAATTAAAACGCATCGAGGAACGAAAAGCACGCTGGAAGGAATTATACGTGGATGGCGATTTAACCAAAAAAGAATACAAGGAAAAAATCGATGATGAAACTGAAAAAGAGAACGTACTAAGACGCTCTCTTGAAATAAGTCAGGAGACCCCGACTTCTGAGGTTATCAATAACATTATTGAAAATATAAAAACAAAATGGCAAGATATTTCCCTTGAGAATCGAAAACGTATAGTGTCTAGTATTTTTGAATGCATAAAAATTGAATGCATTAAATCTCATTCCGGAGGTCATGGTGAAAGACCTGTAATTGAAATTAAAGATACAATTTTAAAATGAGCCTTTATAACAGGCTTTTTTAAATAATACATATCGGTTGAGTTATGTCCGTTTCGGGACCCCGAAGGAACTATTTAATTTTAAATTATTTTAAGTATATCGAATTCTATCAAGAAAGGGAAATGATTTGTTCATAATTTATAGGAAATTTTCGACTTTCCTTTTTTTACGATAATTTTGTTAATATTTTCTTACCGGCAGATATATATCAAAAATCAAATTCCCTACAGCATAATCTGACTTATACTCCTCTTTATAAATTTCTATGCTTAATGCCTGATGATCCTGCTCATAGCCATAGTCTTTCATCCATGAAAAAATCTTCCGGTATGTATTTTCAACCTCTTCCGCTTTCCCCTTATGGGTAGTAAATACGTAATTTTTACGTGGAATCGTGAATCCAACCATGCCTTCAGGAACTTCAGTAATTTCTTCCACTGGTGCGGTAACAAAATAGGTAAACTCAGTTTCTCTGCTATGGAATGGAGCAATCAAAACAGGTTCATTTGTTTTATTTTGTACTTCACGGAGTCGCTCTTCCATCACATTAAATAGACTTGGAATCTTCTTAGTTTGTGAATATGTTCCATTCCATGCAATCCCAACAACCTTTAATTCCTCTTTTTCTACCACTTTTACTTGCAAAATAACTCCCCCTTTTACAAACATCCTATTTTTATAATTCTTAATTTAGTACCGAAATTCCTGCCTAAAATCAAACAAAAAAAGCATCCAAATTAAAATGGATGCTTTTTTAAAAATTATTTTAAAATATTAGGTATCTTTAATCTGGGTTAATCGGCAATGCTGTACTAAATTTTATCTCACGTAGGGATAAACTTGTTTGAATCCGATTTACACCAGGGAGTAAGTTCAACTTACGAATGAATTTCTCCAGTTCCTCGCGATTTCGATTGGCAACTTTTAGAAGATAATCATATTCCCCTGTCAAGCAGTGACATTCCAGAATTTCCGGCATCAAATTCAGCGCCTTCTCTAAATATTCGAGTTGTTCCTTTTGGTGTATATTTGTACTTACAAAGATAAAACAAAGTAAATCGAATCCAAGCTTCCTAGAATTCAAAACTACTACCTGACGGTCAATATAGCCTTCATTCTCCAAGCGCTTAACTCGAGCATGAGTCGCAGGGGGCGAAAGATTCACCCTTCTTGCCAATTCTGCATTACTAAGTTGTGCCCCCTTTTGCAGTAAATCTAAGATCTTTCGGTCAAGTACATCCAATGATTTATTCCCTTCTGTTGCATCAAACATCTTATCCCTCATTTCTTGTACCGAATATTTGATTGATTATCATCATTTTATCACACAACAAATTAATAATAATTCGTTTTATACTATATTTACCTTTAATTATTCATAATTTATTCGTATTTACAAAATAAATCATAATAAAATTGATATTTCTGTTACTATTATTAATATAATATAATTGAAAAGGGGCAAATCCTAATGCCAATCTTTTATGTTTTTCTATTGCTTCTTACCAGTCTTCTATGGGGAGGAAATTTTGTTTTTGGTAAATTTCTTGTTGGCCATGCCTCACCAATGACCATCACAACATTAAGGTGGCTGATTGCCATCCTTGTCCTATTGCCGATTGTTTTAAAGCAGGAAAAAAAGCTAATTCCGCCAAAATCATCCATTATCCCATTACTATTTATGGGATTAACAGGGGTTGTTTTTTTCAACCTATTTCAATTTTTGGCACTTGAAAAAACCTCTGCAACAAATGTTGGATTGATTTCCACCTTAAACCCGATTTCGATTGCAATCTTTTCTTCCTTTTTGCTAAATGAGAAACTAAAATTATTACAGATATTTTCAATGGGAGTTTCCTTTTTAGGAGTATTAATGGTATTGGCGAAGGGAGAATTCTCACATTTATTATCCCTTCATTTTAATATTGGGGATTTGTGGATGGTTGCAGCCGTGATCATTTGGGGGCTTTATTCCATTTGTAGTAAATGGGTGATGAAAACAATGTCACCCATGCTGGCAACTTTCTATTCTGGGGTATTTGGTGTGGTAATCTTGATCCCATTCAATATATCGAGCTTCCAAATTTCCAATCTTAATTCAAGCTTCCTTTGGGCCATTCTATATACTGGGGTAATTTCTACTGTTGTTTGTATGGTACTGTGGAATATTGGGGTTCAAAAAATCGGTGCAACCAGTTCAGGGATCTTTTTAAACTTTAACCCTATTTTTACATCCATCCTTGCCTTTTTCTTTTTAGGCGAAAGAATGTCTTGGTCAGAATTTGGCGGCAGTGTCATTGTTATTGCTGGATGTTTCCTATTTTCTTGGTTAAGGTCAGATATGAACGGGAACTCTACAAAAGTACATGTTAAATTTGGGTCATAGAAAGAAGGTTGTTCACTGTGAACAACCTTCTTTCTAGTTATACTAGATGACTTGACTCCCTGTGGAATGGCTAAATTTAACCCTTTGGCAATGCGCTGGCCATATTCAGGGCCTGCTTTATAGAAATTCTGGATTACTTTTAGCTTAATATCATCACGTTCAACCGGTTTCATGGCTCCAACAATATTTTCAACAAGGCGGGTCCGTTCATCTTTCTCCATTAAACGATACAAATCTCCTGCCTGTGTATAATGATCATCATGGTCATAGGCAACGCTTGCCGCGTTTCCAGATACAGGGAAAGGAGTTTGCTTAGCTTCCGGGACTTCTTTCGGACCTCCAAAACTATTTGGTTCATAGTAAACAGATCCGCCGCCGTTCCCATCGAAACGCATAGCGCCGTCACGTTGATAATTATTTGCTTCTACCCTTGGGCGATTGATAGGTAATAAATTATGGTTTGGACCTACTCGATAACGGCGGGCATCAGAATATGCAAATATCCTGCCTTGCAGCATTTTATCCGGTGAAGCTTCTACACCTAGTACCATATTACCCGGAGAATCCCCCTTCACCTGCAGCATTCACCCATTTAAAGGTATGGCTCCCATAACCATTCAAATGGCGGAGTGTAGCTGGAATTCCCCTGTCCCCCATTTAAATGTGCAAATTTAGACGGATGTACAAACCAAATCAAGCTTTCAACATTTACTGTAAATAAGACTGACAAGAAGGTGTAGATAATGCCTGCAATATCGGGAAAAGAATATATTGATAGAATCAATCATAATCCTGCGGAGATTTGGATTGAGGGTAAACAAGTAAGTGGCAATATTTCTGAACACCCTGCATTTGCTGGTGTCATGAAAAGCCAGGCAAAATTATTTGACCGGCAGCTTACTATGAACAACATGACCTACACATCTCCTACCAGCGGTAATCAGGTTGGTGTTTCCTTCCTTGAACCAAAAACAAAGGAAGATTTGGCCATTAGAAGAGAAATGGTGCAAAATTGGGCGAGAACGAGCGCCGGGATGTTGGGACGATCACCGGATTATATGAATACAGCAGTGATGGCTTTTGCTGCTGCTGCAGCTATTTTTTCGGATTCCTCAAAACTATTTGATCAAAACCTGCGGAAGTTATATGAAGATGCACGAGAAAGAGATTTGACCTTTACTCATACGTTTATAAATCCACAAGTCAATCGTTCTCAAGCCTATACAGAGGACTCACAAAATATCATCTCGGCCAAAACCGTAAGGCAAAATGAAGATGGTATTTTTATAAAAGGTGCACGACTTTTAGCAACACAAGGCGGAATTACTGACGAAATTCTCGTGTTTCCGACGCATATGGCTTCAATTAACAAGGATTTTGCCTATGCATTTTCAATTCCAAGCAACACTTCTGGACTTAGGTTCCTTTGCCGTGAGTCCTTCCGGTACAAGGATAGTCAATTTGACCATCCTCTCGGCTCTCGGTTTGATGAGATCGATACGATCGTTGTTTTTGATGATGTTTTCGTTCCTTGGGAACGTGTCTTTTGCTACCAGAATCCGGAGTCTTCCTATAGAATTTTTTCCGAAAGCAGTTTTTATTCATTAGTAGGTCATCAAGTAACTGCACGGAGGGTGGTAAAAACCGAATTTATTTTGGGTGTCGCACAGATGCTCGTGGATACGATTAATGTCGGGGAATACCAGCATATCCAGGAAAAAATTAGTGAGATCATTGTTGGACTAGAGACGATAAAAGCCTTGCTGTTGGCCTCCGAAATGAATGCGAAACTTGATCAATGGGGAACGATGGCTCCTGATTTCTCCCCATTAGGTACAGCAATTATTAGCTATTCGCGTCTTTATCCTAGGCTTTGTGAAATTTTACAGCAAATCGGAGCTAGCGGACTCGTTTCGATTCCAGGTGAAGCGGATTTTTCGTCAGAAATAAAGGGGGATCTTGACCAGTATTTGCAGGCTGCAAATGCCAATGCATTTGATCGTGTTACACTTTTTCGCCTAGCTTGGGATATTAGCATGAGCTCTTTTGGAACAAGACAATCCCTATACGAACGCTATTTTTTCGGGGATCCTGTTAAAATGGCCAGTAATGTATATCAAACCTACCACCGGGAACATTCGATCAGTTTCGTGAAGGAATTTTTAAAAAATCACTAAAACATAAAGAAAACTCGCCGATTAGCGAGCCCCTAAGGGCGAAGACAGAGGCGTAGTTGCACTTATACTTTTTCCCTAAAAATTGCTTCTACGTCGAGTTTCTTCTTCGCAGCAATTTTATAATTTCTTAAAGTACAAAAAACAAACTCCACTAAATGGAGTTTGTTTTATCATTTTTATGCCTTATGCACATTTACAGCTTGTGGACCGCGTTGTCCATTTTCGATATCAAAGGTAACTTCTTGACCCTCGTCTAATGTTTTGTACCCTTCGCCTTGAATAGCAGAAAAGTGAACAAATACATCATCCCCACCATCACGCTCAATAAATCCAAACCCTTTTTCACTGTTAAACCATTTTACTTTACCATGTTCCATTTCTTTTGTAGCCTCCTAGCATTTAGCCAATACATGTTTTGCAAAAATATACTTGCTAAAATAGCTTTTCCCAAAAAAATTATTTTTAAACCCTAATTATCAATTTTGAATAAATTTTATTTTCCCAGTGCCCATTTTCGAATGGCTTTTGCCACTCCATCTTCATTGTTGACTGAGGTAACCCATTCAGCAGTTTTTTTCACGATTTCCTGCGCATTCCCCATCGCCACGCCAAAACCCGCTTCTTTAATCATCGCTATATCATTTAAACTGTCCCCGCAAGCCATGACATTCTCCATATCAATTCCAAGACGTTCACAAACAATTTTTAATCCCTTGGCCTTATTTATACCAAGCGGATTGACTTCAATATTCTTAAGCGTTGAGTTGCTCAGCTCAAATTCACCTTTGGATTGAAGCTCTTTTTTAATGATTTCTCGAATTTCATCATCATCAATATCAAATCCAAATTTTAACCACTCAAAGCTATGTAGGTCCTCCGGCATATCATTAAACCAGTTTCGTTCCGTGCTGATTGCCCAAAACTTCGTATTATGATGCTTTGACAATTCCCACATCCATTGGATTAGGTCAGCCTTCATTAGATTTCTTTCGACTAATTCGCGCTTATCGTCCCAGATCTCACTCCCATTTACAGTTACAAGAAAGGATGTGAGTTCAAGTGAATCTGCATGCTCCCTGCATGTTCTTAAGGAACGTCCCGTACTTAGGACAACATAGATTCCCTTTTCCTGCGCATCTTTTATAGCCTCACGGTTTCCCACTGAAACTTCTCCCTTGTCATTTAAAAGGGTTCCATCCATATCAAGGGCAATAAGTTTGATATTAGGTTTATTTATGAGATTATCCATTTATATACTCCCTTCTCTCTTTACCGTTTAGAGTAACATCTTCTTCATGTCATTATCAAAAAATGAGCTCCTCAGTTTTACATATATAATTATTTTTAGCTTACAAAATCCGATGCTGCCTTTCTCAATAAATATTTGCAAATTTACTGAAGAGCAGATTTACTTTTTAAAAAAAAGTCATTATATTTATCTTATTCGTTGTACATATTTTCTTCAAATTTGCAACGATAAAGGCAAGCCTATGGAAACATAGGTACGCAAAACTAGAGGGGCTAAGGTGGGAGAACTACGCCAGCCAGTTGCCGAAAAATTATTAGGTGAAGGAGAAAATGTATGAAGAACACGAACAAATTATTAGTTAGCGGTCTTGCGCTGTCACTTGTGTTATCACAAGGTGTTTCAGCAGTGGCTGCGAAAGGAACTACCCACAAAAAGAGCTCGCAAAAAGTGGACAAGAATAAAAATGGCATGGATGACAAATGGGAAAAAAAATATAAACTCTCGGGTAAAAATCTTGCCAAACAGGATAAAGATAAAGATGGTTTATCTAATTTAATAGAATACAAGTTAAAATTAAATCCAACTTCAAAGGATACAGATAAAGATAAGATTCCTGATAGCTTAGAAGATTCGGATAAAGATCAATTAAGCAACCAAGCAGAAATTAATTTAGGTACAAACCCTGCTGACGCTGATTCGGATAATGATAAAGTAAAAGATGGTGCAGAAAAAGATAAAAGCGGAGTGAAATTTGCCAATAAAATTGAGGATTTGGAATTGAAAATTGTAACTTCAAAGAAATCTATTCAATTTGACTATGAATTAAAGGGTAAAAAATTTACTGTCAATATTGATAAAAAATCTCTACCTAAAGGCCAGGTTGTTTCGCTTATAAAACAATTGGAACATTCTAAAAATCTAACGCAAGAGGAAACGCTTAAAACTATTCAATCAAGATTAGGATTAAAAGTTGGCGATCATCTTGAAGGCAGCGTAAAACTATTAAATGGAACTTCTTTTGAACTAGTGAAGGATTTCACTGAAGTCAGTGGAAATCAAGGAACTGGCAAGAACGATGAATTAAAAGATAACGATAGTCATCATGGTCAAAATGGCGACCATGATGATAACGATAATGATAATGGTGACCATGATGGCAATCATGAAGGTGATGATAACTAAAAATAATAAACACCCCGTGATCAAATCGCGGGGTGTTTTTATCATTGTTGTTTATTTAACTATTATTAATGGTGATGGTGATGATCGCCTTTTGATGGATTGGTAATTAACCATTCTTCTTTTGGCACCTGGAAAAATTGAATCCAGATACCGTCCAAATATTCATCGCCTTTTTCAAGAATAAAATCAATATCCTTATCTGTTTTTACTACCTCATCCTTTTCAGTTGGTGTATCCAGCATTAAATCATAATGAGCATGATCCCCATGCATATGGGTAACAAATACACGAAACAACTTCCCTTGTGCCTCTTCTTGTTCCAACATTTTTTTCAACGCTTTTGCTGCATTTCGATTAATTTTGACTTTCACTTTTATTCTCCTATTCCAAAATAATTTAATTTTATTATCCCATTTTTAAATAAAAATAGACACCTTTTATCCATATTTCCCCTCAAAATCCGCCACTTTCTACCCAAGTGTCAAAAACTTTAACAAATTTGTCACAAATATTTTCAAAAACCTATACAAACATCACAGACAACTTGCTAAGATGACTTTAAGAAGAATTACTCTAAATTAACAAAAATTAACAACCCGAGTAAAGGGACCATGAAATGGTAAGTCAAATCACAATATTTGAAGATTAGTAGGGTTGGATCTTGTGCAATATTGTGAATGAATTCACACATTTATTTGTGAAAATATGAACAACTTTATTGAAAGGAGCGTAAAAAATGTTTAAAAAGGGTTATTTGATTCCCCTATTAGCTTTTTTACCGGTATTATTTTTAAGCGGCTGTGAGCCAAATATGGTTGTTTTTCAACCTAAGGGGCCTGCAGCAAGAGAAATTTTAGGCCTGATTAACTGGTCACTGATTTTCATGGCACTTGTTGTAATTGTTGTAATTGGCTTGTTTGTGTTTATTGTGTGGAAGTACCGCGCAACAGATAAAAATAAAGATTACGAGCCACCAGAGGAACATGGCAGTACAAAACTTGAAATCACCTGGACTGTCATCCCGATTCTGATTGTTATTGCGCTAACCATTCCGACGGTTAAATCAATTTATAATCTTGAAAAAGTTCCGAAAGGCTATGAAAATAAAAAGCCAATCACCATCAATGTTACTTCCGCAGATTGGAAATGGATCTTTAGTTATCCGGATCAAGGAATTGAAACGGTGAACTATTTGAACGTTCCAGTTGGTACCCCAATTAAATTTAAGCTTACCTCTGCGGGTACGATGAACTCTTTTTGGATTCCTGCTTTAGGCGGTCAAAAATATACTATGGCAAAAATGGAAACTCAACTTTACCTTGTAGCTGATCAACCTGGTGAATATATCGGTAAAAACACAAACTTTAATGGAAAAGGCTATGCGGGAATGGAATTTACTGTGGAAGCCCAATCACCGCAGAAGTTTAACAAATGGGTGAAGGATGTAAAGAACACTGCACCAAAATTATCGGAAAAGAAATATGTTGAACTATTAAAACCATCAAACTTAGGCCGTCAAACCTTTTCAAACACGCACCTAGCCTATGTTGATCACGGTGATATGCATTCGAAAACCTACACATTCCCTGAATTGTACAGAAATCACGACTACCCAGGGAAAATTTTTAAAGAACCTGATAACCATGAAATGCACATGGAGGGTCAGGCAGAAGGAAAGTCAATGGATATGAATGATATGGATATGAAGGACATGGACATGAGTGGAAATTCCAATGGAGGTGACCATAGTGGACATTAAGTGGGATAAGTTTTTTATTACCGGAGACCCTCTAATCTTAGGCTCGCAAGTTGCCATTGCTTTAACCATGATTGGTATTGTTGTAGGTGTAACCTATTTTAAAAAATGGAAATGGCTGTGGCAGGAATGGTTCACAACTGTTGATCATAAACGGATTGGGATTATGTATATTCTTGTCGGAGTACTCATGTTTTTCCGCGGTGGAATTGACGGGTTATTAATGAAAGCCCAAACCGCTACCCCAGATGGAAAAATTCTTGATGCACAGCACTATAATGAAATTTTCACAACACACGGCGTCATAATGATTCTCTTCATGGCTATGCCGTTCTTAATCGGATTAATGAACGTGGTTGTTCCTTTGCAAATTGGTGCACGAGACGTTGCCTTTCCGCAATTGAATGCATTAAGTTTTTGGTTAACTTTTGCCGGAGCAATGCTGTTTAATATTTCGTTTGTTATTGGTGGTTCTCCGGATGCAGGTTGGACTGCTTACTTCCCTCTTGCAGGAAAAGAATTTACTCCTGGTATTGGGAATAACTTTTATGCCGTTGCCATCCAGATTGCCGGGATTGGTACATTAATGACGGGGATCAACTTTATCGTCACAGTTTTAAAAATGAGAGCTCCTGGTATGACGTTAATGAAAATGCCAATGTTTACTTGGACATCTTTCATCGCATCCGTAATTATTTGGGCTTCCTTCCCTATTTTCACTGTTGCTCTTGCATTAATGACATTTGACCGGATTTTCGGAACGCACTTCTTTACCGTTTCTGGTGACGGAAACCCAATGATGTGGGCGAACCTGTTCTGGTTATGGGGTCACCCAGAAGTATATATTGTTGTTCTTCCAGCGTTTGGAATGTTTTCAGAGGTTATTTCAACCTTCTCTCGTAAAATGCTGTATGGTTATAAATCGATGGTTTTCTCGATTGTTGGTATCGCCCTTTTAAGTATGCTCGTTTGGGTCCATCATTTCTTTACAATGGGAGCAGGGCCTGCAGTTAACTCGATTTTCTCGATTACAACGATGATGATTGCTATCCCTACCGGAGTTAAAATGTTTAACTGGCTGTTTACAATGCGTAAAGGACGCATTCAATTTACAACAGCGATGCTTTGGGCATTAGCTTTCGTCCCTTGCTTTCTGATCGGAGGCGTAACCGGGGTTATGCTTGCAATGGGTGCAGCAGATTATCAATACCATAATACACTGTTCCTAGTAGCGCATTTCCACTATGTATTAATTCCAGGTGTAGTATTTGCAGTATTCGCCGGACTTTACTACTGGTGGCCAAAAATGTTCGGTCATATGCTGAACGAAAAGCTTGGAAAACTTCATTTCTGGTTCTTTGTAATTGGTTTTAATATGACCTTTATGCCAATGTTCTTCCTTGGATTAGACGGTGCCGTCAGACGTGCTTACACGTACTCTGCGGAAACAGGCTTTGGACCATTGATGCTCGTTTCTGCGATTGGTGCAGGAATTCTTGCAATCGGCTTTGGTTTCTTATGTTATAACATTTATTGGAGCGCTCGCTATGCAGACCGCAATATTTCAAGCGATCCATGGGATGCACGTACACTCGAATGGGCTACATCTTCCCCTGTTCAATTCTATAATTTTGCAAAACTACCTGAAGTGAAATCAATTGATGCCTTCTGGTACATGAAGAAACACAATGAAGGTCTAGAGTTAAAAGAAGATGACTTGGAAGAAATTCATATGCCAAACAATTCAGGTCTTCCAATTGTGATGGCAGTAGTCATGGGAATCGCAGGATTCTTCCTTATCTTTGAATGGAAAATTGCCGCACTTGTTGCATTATTAGGCATTTTCGCCTGCTTGATTTTCCGTTCATTCGATTACAAGGATGGCTTCCATGTACCGGTAGATGAAATTAAAAAGACGGAAAAAGCATGGAGAGACCTCCAAAAAGGAGTGAAGAAAAATCATGTCAGCTAATGTAAACACTGCTCTACCGCTTGAATATCAAACAGAACAAAGCCGAATGAATATTTTTGGCTTCTGGATTTTCTTAGGTGCGGAAATCATTCTATTTGCAACACTCTTTGCAACCTATGCAGTACTTGACCACCGTTATGCCGGTGGTCCTACCCCACACGAACTTTTTGAAATTAAAGGGGTTATGATCGAAACCATCCTGCTCCTAACCAGTAGTTTTACGTGCGGCTTAGCCATTTATGAAATGCACCGTGGTAATAAAAAAGGTCTATTAACCTGGATGATTATTACTTTATTACTGGGTGCCGGCTTTGTTGGGATGGAAATTGAAGAATTTATCGCCTACGTTCATGAAGGTGCTACAATGCAAACTAGTGCATTCCTATCAGGATTCTTTGTCCTATTAGGTACACATGGATTGCACGTAAGCATGGGAATTGGCTGGGCTGTCATGGTAATGATTCAAATTGCGAAAAAAGGCTTGACTCCAGTAACAGCCCGTAAGGCTTTTATTATCGGTCTATACTGGCACTTCCTTGATGTTGTTTGGATTTTCATCTTCACATTTGTGTATTTAAAAGGGATGGTGGCTTAAGATGGAGAAACATTCACATGGTACACCACTAACACAAGTATTAGGATTTGTTTTTTCATTAGTTTTAACTTTTGCTGCTCTCTTTGTAGCTTTAAAAACAGGTTTATCTTTCAATGCCATTATGTGGATTATCGGCACGCTCGCTATCATTCAAGCCGGTCTGCAGCTGTTTATGTTCATGCACTTAAGAGATGGTGAAGACAGTGCAGCGCAAACGATTAACGTGATTTATGGTGTTTTTATTGCTGTCGTAACCGTTGCCGGATCCATTTGGGTTATGTCATTTGGTGGAATGTAAAATTATAAAAAACCTAGTCTACAGACTAGGTTTTTTTATAATTTCTTTACTTTAATCGGACTTACCATTAAAACAGCCAAAAGAATGGTGATCCATGCATTACTATAGGTAAACAATCCCATTCCGGCTAGTGGCAGGCCTGCAGCTGGAATCGGCAGGCCCTTAAAATACCCAATGGTCGGATTTACACTAAACCTTGCCAACCTTAATGCACCCATGGTTGGAAAAAGAATAAAAGCCAAAGAAGTTAAAATGGATGGTGCTGCGATCGAATGAAATATAAGCGCCGGAGCAACCCCAAAGCTAACAATATCCGCCAGTGAATCCAAGACTACACCAAGTTCACTGTTCACCTTTAACTTTCTGGCAACCCGTCCATCGAAGAGATCAAAAACAGCTGATAGGAAAATAAAAATTGAGGCGCCTCCTATAAATCCACTCATATTAAAGGTGATTGAAAAAACACCGCATAATAGATTTCCGATTGTAAACAAATTAGGCACGGCTTTGACAAGATGATTAACCAACTTCCCTCCCCCTTCATTAAGCAATACTCCTCTTCTGTAGCCTTATCATTCGTTTTCTCCATTATTCTCATATAGAACAGAAAAATTATTTCCAGTCTTTTTATAATCAACCATTCCGTGAGTTATGTTTGTACATATATTGGTAATATGAAGAAAAAGGGAGGAAATTTTATTTTGAATCGTATTTATCCGGTTCGCTACTTAGGAAACTTCAAGGAGGGTTATTCAAAGCCTCAACTTTTTGAAATGAGTGATGGAAACACTTATCTTGTAAAATTTAAGGACAATCCCCAAGGAACAAGGGTCCTCGTGAATGATTGGGTGGTGGGGAAACTTGCACAATTATTAGGACTGCCCGTAGCACCTTTTGAGATGGCTTATTTCTCCAAATCAGATTTCAAAAAGTTTCCAGTTCTTTACCGCTATGGGCTTACACCGGGACATCAATTTGCTAGTCTTTTGCTTAAAGATTGTACGGGGCTTTGGGAACCCCGAATTAAAGAAGAAATTGTTAATCTCAATGTATTACCGGGAATTATTGTGTTCGACTATTGGGTAAATAACAATGATCGGGATACGGGAAACGTTCTGTTAGAAAGACTTTCTGATAACAAATGTTATCTTCATTTAATTGATCACGGACTATGTTTTCCAGGGTATGCAAGTTCAAAAGAAAAGTTGAAACAAGTTCCCATGAATTTACTAAACCAGGCCGCTCACACATGGGCGGTTACTCAAATAGACGACCCCAAATCACTTATGAAATTTACAGAAAAAGTGCTTGCACTTCCTTCTGAGCAAATCTTATCCGTAATTAATACGATTCCCGATGATTGGGATGTATCTTCTTCGGAAAAGAAAGCCTTGTATCAATATCTACTTTCTGCAAAAAAGGCACTGCCTATTTTAATATTAAAATTTATCAAGAAATATTTCAGTGATTAATGAATCAGTTTGATTGAAATATACAAAAGAAGTACAGTTCAAGTGAAATGTACTTCTCTTTTTTTGAATTTTATTTTTTTGGACCGTTTCGCTTAAACCTAACTAATTGATAACTTATAAAAGCTACATAAAGCGGAATGGCTACGTATATGAAGTATGGAAAACGATGCTGCTCTTTCTTAAAGACAATATAAATAGCATAACCAAGGAATAAGGTGATAATAATTCCGTATTTCGGCAAAGGAATATCCTTTAGGCTTGGGATTTTAATGGTGCTAACCATTAAATAACAAATTACAAAAAAGGCAATCGGCAGAATAATCGCTGGCATTTTGCCGTGAAATAAGGTTAATAACGTTAGAAGTCCCCCACCTGCTGTAATGGGAACGCCTGTAAAATAGTGCAGTGATGATTTGACCGCATTAATATTGAATCGCGCCAAGCGGTAAGCACCAAATAACGGGAATAGCGCTGAAATCGCCATCCCAAATTTTCCAAAATCAGAAAAATAGGAATAATAGGCCATCATCGCCGGTGCAACACCAAAGGTTACAATATCGGCAAGTGAGTCTAATTCCTTTCCAAGTTCACTTTCGACATTTAGCATCCGGGCAATCCGCCCATCCATACTATCGAGCATCATTCCAATCAGAATCAGAATTGCTGCATTTTTATAATCCCCAAGTGCCGAATACATGACAGATAAAAATCCAAAAAATAAATTTAAAAGCGTAAAAAGGTTAGGAATACTGTTTCTTATAATATGTATCACTCCAATTTTTCAAAAACCTCTCACTCATTATATCCCTGCTTCCTATTATACCGTTTTTCTTTATAAAATTGAAAAACCCAAATAGCAGCAGTGAGCCAAAAACCACTTGCAAAATATCCCCCAATAATATCACTTGGATAATGTACCCCTAGATAAATCCGGCTTATACCAATGGCAAGAATCATAAAACAACTAACAATAATTAAAATGGTTCTCCCTATCCTGGTTGAAATATGGCGCCAAAGTAAGAAGGCAAGCACACCGTAAAAGGCAAAAGCACTCATGGCATGTCCGCTTGGAAAACTATAACCACTGATCTCAATCAGGCGGTGCAAATTAGGACGTGTCCGCTGAAAAAAATGCTTTAAAACACCATTTAAAATTCCTGCACCGGCTATGACACTTACAAATAAGATCAATTCCAAGCGATGATGCAATATCTTGTAGAGAAAAAACAAAAGGACAAGAGAAAGAATGATAACAACCCGTGTCGAACCAATAAAGGTAAACAATTTCATTACCTTAGTAAGGCCAGGCGTTTCGAGTCCTTGAACCGCCGAAATAACCGTGCTGTCAAAATGCCCGATCTTTTCATCACTAATAAGTATGGAAACCGTCCCAAAACCAATTACACTCACCAAGCTAATAATAAAGGCAATAAATAAATATTTCTTTATATTCATGAGCTTACTCCTTTTATGATAGAAAAAAGAGGTCCGGTCAGAACCTCCTGGTTTTTCTACGTTTATCTCATGATTTTGTTTCAACTAAAACATCCTTTTTTGAAAAAACAAATAACTTTTGCCCTAAATAATTAAGCACGGTATAAAGTCCAGTACCGACAAGGACCGCCAAATCGGTTCTTATTTTTTCACTAAAGAAATGATTTGAAATTAGAATGGCTGAAACTAAATTTTTTCCTAAATCATAAGAAATAAAATAACAGCACAAAATGACCACAATAAAACGGATGGCAGTTTTTGAAACAGCATTCTGACTTTTAAAAGTAAAGCTTCTATTTAAAAAGAAGCTTACAATCGCTCCAATGGAATTACCGATGAAGGTTGAGTTCCAGTATGATAAATGGAGTGCATGTAAAAGAAGATACATAACCGATAACCCAACAATCGTATTCAAAATCCCTACCATGACAAAACGAATAAAAGAATATTTCATACCTGCTCCTAATGACCAATTGCCTCTTTTATTTGCTGATTGGTTTGACAAGTGGAAAAGCTGTCTATTTCAATCGCAAATCTTGGACGTTTTTTCACTTCAAAATATATTTTGCCAATATATTCACCAATAATACCTAATCCCATTAGCTGCAGTCCTCCAACAAACCAAATGGAGATGACTAGTGATGTCCAGCCAGAAACAGTATGTCCTAAAAGGTCTTGAATCAGTGCATACACTCCGGCAAGAATACTAATAACCATGGCCAAGAAACCAATAAAGGTTACAAAGCGGATTGGGGCTACGCTAAAGGAAGAGATTCCATCGAATGCAAAGGCAAGCATTTTTTTTAACGGATATTTCGATTCTCCCGCAAACCTCTCCTTACG
The DNA here is from genome assembly GCF_042675345.1 of Neobacillus sp. GCM10027624. Classification (NCBI taxonomy): domain Bacteria; kingdom Bacillati; phylum Bacillota; class Bacilli; order Caryophanales; family Bacillaceae; genus Neobacillus; species Neobacillus sp. GCM10027624. The sequence continues at coordinate 807,505 of NZ_JBHTHD010000003.1, read as the reverse complement.
ATCATAATATACCTTTGCAGATGAGAATCCGACAAGTGGAACCAAGCCGCGCAAAAAGAGATTTGTCTCTTTGAATTTAAATAATTCCTCAAGTGCCCGTTTACTCATAAGCCGAAAATCTGCATGATTAGGAACTAATTTTATCCCAATTCTATCCATAAAACGATAGAACCCGACAGCAGTGGTTCTTTTAAAAAAGGTATCTGTTTCCCGGCTTTCTCTCACTCCATAAACAATATCGTACCCTTCCCAATACTTTTCAAGAAATGCTTGGATTACGTTAATGTCGTCCTGTAAATCAGCATCAATGGATATGACACAATCCGATTGCTTCGCTGCTGTTTCAAGACCTGCCATTAATGCATTTTGATGTCCGACATTTTTAGCAAGCTTTAAACCTTTAACAAAAGAATTATGTCCACTTTCATTTTCTATTAACTCCCATGTCCGGTCCTTGCTGCCATCATCCACAAACAATAATTTACTTTCCCTTGAAATAAGCGAGTCAGCGATTAACACTTCCAATATACGAGATAATTGGGTAGATGTTTCCATAAAGACTTCTTCTTCATTATAACAGGGTACAACGATGGTTAATACCGGTTTATTCATGATAAGACTCCTTAAACTACATTATTTTACTTCATAAAGATAAATTTTCCAAGCAGAACTCTTTTGGTTAAATGCCTTTTTAAATTCCAGCTTGTTTTCTTTGGCGTTTAAAATTGGAACAGCCGAGAATATATATTTTCCTCCCATACTTTTCAATACCTTGGTATTAAGCTGAAGATGATGGATTTCCACTTTTGAATCCTTTGTAAAATCATACTTTTTCCCTAATTCAGAAACAAAAATATAACATCTCCCGCCCCAATGGTCGAAATAGGATTTTAATGTGGGACTCTTATCCAATTCTTTTGCAATTATTTTGCGGAACTGATGCTTGTAAGCTAGTGGGTAAAAATTATTATAAGTATCCAGCGTATAAAAACCATTGTATTGAGCGATAGCAGGATGAATTCCGATACTTACAACACGATAGCTATTTTGCGGCTTACCAATGTATTTTTTAATATCGGAAAATTGAGTAGTTGCATAAAATTGTTTAAATGTCGGTGTTCCTGCCACCCGATAATAGATTTCATTATTTGCCCCAAATAGTACTAGGAGTTGACCAACCAAACATAACTTAACGAATAGTTTCCAGTGCTTGCCCATCCGCCATAAAATATAGGATCCTACGGCAAACATCAAATAAATAATCAATGGCCTTAAAAAATGAAATCTAGAAAAATTAAAGGTATTTAAAAAGGGCACTCGTTCTTTTAACGGTATCCATCCTTTATAAAACCAAAAAGCATACCAGACAGATAGAATAAAATTCAAAATAAATAGGTAAATAAACTGTTTTTCTATATGACCTTTCTGTTTATTTTTAATGGCCCAAATCACAAGAAAGGTAAGCGGAACAATCACAAATGTATGTAGGGTCATCACATGTGTATGTCCTAGAAAATAATTTTTGAAAATTAAACGAATCGTACTCCAGAAACCATTTGTGGATTCAAAAAATTCATTCCGATTTGTCGGTGCCTCCGGAAAAACTAAAGAATAAACAAGGCGGTACTCGATGATTAAATAAATAAGTGTCATGGCAATAATGCTGCCAAAAAAGACCCAGTTTACTCTCTTCTTAACCACTAAATCCCTGAGCCAAAGCAGCCCAATCGCTGTAAGAAAAAAGAAAAATCCAAGCACAAAACTTGAATAAAACGGAAGCAGAATGAGCGTGAGCCACTCCTTCCAAGAGTACCTTCCTTCTCTTATATTTAAAAAAGCCCAAAATGCAAGCGGCATCCCGAGGGTGCTAAGCATTCCTGAAGGCCAAAATGGAGTAAGTGCAAATGCCAGCGAAACATAGATGCGGATTAAATAAGCCTCCTCCGCCTTAACAAAATGCCTTTTTAATAAAAGGTACATACCCAAAAAGGCAAAAATCCTTGTAATTGCTTGACTGATTGAAAATGCAAGCATGGACGGAAACAAATTGTGAAGCCACTGGATCCCACTGAATTCTGTTCCAAATGCATTTCTTGGTAATCCATTAATAATTTGCGGGATAACCGAGTTTATTCCGCCAAACAGTTGCCCGCTATCATTGAGCACTTTATACCAAGAAATATTCGAGTCCAAATTATCATGAACTCGAATATGGGAATTTTCACCTAGAATAAATAATGGCGATAAATAAAGTACTAATATACAGGTTGCATAATATAAATGCTGTTTTTCTTTATTCAAATTTGTCCAAAACATCTTCATTCTCTCACCGATTCTTAAATCACATTGTTCATTTAATTTTTGTGATTTTCCAATTATATAGAACTATTTTTCATTTTTTATTAGAGTAGTATTAAAGATCTTGCTTTCAAGTTTTTCATAAATATTGATAAGAAACTCAATAAACTGATTTAATTTTCCCCAGCTTGCTGTTAGTAGATAAACCACAACTGCAGTTACTATTCCAATTATCATACCGGCAATGACATCTAATGGATAATGAACCCCTGTCCATACGCGTGATAAAGCAATTCCCGCGGCTAAAAGGAGCCAAATCCAACCATTCCGTTTTTTCCACAACCAAATTGTCATGGCAATCACAAATGCTGCGGTCGCATGGTCACTTGGAAAAGAAGCATTCTTTGCGTGTGAAATCAGCATGATCACATGATGGGCGACAAATGGACGCGAACGATAATAAAAGTCTCCAATGATCATGTTTGTTGCTAATGCAAGACAGGCTGCTATGCAGGCAGTTGCAACCATTTTCCGATTTTGCTCTTTATGATAAAACCAATAAAATAGCATGCCTGCAAAAAATAAATACTCTGCTTTATCGGCTAAAAATACCATGAATGGATTCATAAAATGGTCCGTGATGGCTAAATGATTAACCCATTGAAATGCTGTATAATCTAAGTGTGTTAACAATTTCTTCCTCCACCTTTACCTCACTCTTTTAAGATTTTACTAAGAGTAATACTCCACAGTGTGACGTTGTAAAAAACACTTTTACCCACACGATTAGAATAGACCTCCAGCTTAAATTTTGTATGAATCGAGTATTAAATATTTATTAAATTCGATTGTAGAAGAGGGTTTACCCATTAAAAAATTGAAAAGATAAAAGAAATGAAGGGTGAGATGAAATTATGTCGTGGCTTATTTTTGCACTATTATCTGCTGTATCTGCTGCTTTCGTTTCGATCTTTGGAAAAATGGGTTTACAAAATATTGATGCCAATACCGCAACCGCCATTCGAGCAATCATAATGGCAATCTTTTTAATGGGTGTTGTTGTGTTTGAGGGAAACCTCAATAAAATACCTATTATTTTACATGATAAAAAGGCTATTTTATTTATCACATTGAGTGGTATTGCGGGTGCTGCTTCGTGGTTGTTCTATTTTTTTGCTTTAAAATTAGGGAAAGTTTCACAGGTGGCTCCAGTAGATAAATTAAGCGTGGTTATCGCAACACTTCTGGCCATTTTCCTATTTGGGGAGAAGCTTAGTTTGCTGAATGGGATTGGGGTAGCATTGATTGCAGTGGGTGTGATTTTGACGGCATTTCATTAAAATGAAAAAGTAAAGGCAGTCTGCCTTTACTTTTTCAAGAGTAAATTATGATGCTTTTGATTCTTTTTTTGCAGTTTCCCGTGATAAGAACCATCCTCCGGCTGCAATCGCGACTAAAACAAGATAAAAGCTAATTTTCCACTCAGTTGAATGGGCAAATTCTTCATTTAAAATCGCGAGTGCAGGATGTGAAAGTGTATAGACAACTAGCTTTACCCCTACCCAGCCAACAATCATAAAGGCAGCCATTTCAAGACCTGGGCGTTTCTCCAATAACTGGACAAATTTATTTGCCGCAAAACGCATTATGATCAATCCAAGAAAGCCTCCGGCAAAAATTACTAAGAACTTACCACCATCTAGGCCGCCAATATTCGGAAGCTTTGTTTCAGGTAACACCACCGCCATCGCTACTGCTGCAAGGATTGAATCTACCGCAAAGGCAAGATCCGCTAGTTCTACCTTTAACACAGTAGTCCAAAACCCGCTCTTTTTTGGCTCTTTCGGTTTTTCTTCCGTCTTACTCTTCGCCAGCTTTCGAAAAATATGATTTCCCGCCATGAACAACAAATAAATGGCCCCAATTGCCTGAACTTGCCATACATCCACAAGATAAGAAATGACAAATAATGAAGCAAAACGGAACATAAATGCACCCGCTAAACCATAAAATAAAGCTTTTTTTCGTTTTTCCTCCGGAAGATGTTTCACCATGATTGCCAGCACCAATGCGTTATCTGCTGCTAAAAGACCTTCCAAAGCCACTAGAACCAATAATACCCAGCCATACTCCAATAAAATTGTAAAATCCATTAAACAAACCTCCTTAAAATTTTTAAATTTCTCCTTTTGCCATTTGAATATTGCAAAAGCTCAGTCTCTACAAGAATGTAAGCTATAGCAATAAAAATAGGCCTTTACCTGTGGGTAAAAGCCTAACTTTTACCCTGGTAAAGGCCTAAGAATACAAAAAGACCTTTACTGGGCTAAATGTTTGAACATTTACCCGAAGTAAAGGTCTTGCTAACAACGTCATCGTTGCCAATAAAGCCGGAGAAATCTGGTTTCTCGAAATGACGACTTTATTGTACAGCTACTCCCCTTTAAAAGGAAATATTTAATTACTATCATTATATATTTAGAGTTTCATAATTGTCAATAAAATTACAACCCATATACCTCTGAATATTTTTTCTCCAAGTATTCAACTAAATATTCTGCATTCAATTCTTCACCCGTTACCTTTTGAATTAATTCATTCGGGGTGTAGAGCTTACCATATTGATGAATGTTTTCCTTTAACCAATTTTGAATAAGATCAAATCTTCCCTGTTCAATATGATAATAGAATTCTGGCAGGTCTTGTTCGATCTTTCTAAGTATTTGTGCGGCATACAAATTCCCTAATGAATATGAAGGGAAATAGCCAATTCCGCCAAACGACCAGTGAACATCCTGAAGGACTCCCTCTGTATCCGTTCCTGGTGTGACTCCCAGATAATCCTGCATTTTCTCATTCCAGATAGCTGGCAGGTCTTTAGCTTCAATTTCACCCGACATTAAAGCTTTTTCTATTTCGTAGCGAATCATAATGTGAAGATTATAGGTTAATTCATCTGCTTCCACTCGAATAAACGACGGCTGTACGGTATTAACAGCACGGTAAAACTCCTCAACTGTCACATTTTCAAGTGCCTCCTGAAATTGGTTTTGAAGCTGCGGATAAAAATAATTCCAGAATTCTTTACTCCGGCCAACCATATTTTCCAAAAATCTTGATTGGGACTCATGAATTCCGAAGGAGGCACCGCTTTGAAGAACAGAACCTTCGAATTCCGGATTGATATTTTGCTCATAAATTCCATGACCGGCTTCATGAATCGTACCAAACAAGGCTGACCGAACATTATGCTCTAAATAACGGGTTGTTAAGCGGACATCACCGGTATTAACTGTTTGGGCAAAAGGATGGACGGTTTCATCCAAACGCCCCGCCTCTAGATCGAACCCAATCAGCGGCAAAATAAAGCGGTTAAATGCTTTTTGTTTTTCCACAGCATAGGATTGGTCAAAAATTTCTGCTGGTGTGGGCCTTCCTGATTGTTGAATTCTTTCTAGTAAGCTCACAGTTGATTCTCTTAATTTAGCAAACAATGGATCAAGTTTTTTAACGGTTAATCCCGGCTCAAACTCATCTAACATCGCATCGTATGGATGCTCTTCATAACCATAAATTTCAGCAAACCTTCTTTTATAATTAACAATTTTCTCAAGGTAAGGAAGAAAAAGGTCAAAATCATTTGTCGCCCTTGCTTCTTCCCATGCGTCATTTGCTTGAGCAGTCAAGATTGAATATTCCTGAAAAAGATCTGCCGGAATAGTTTTTGCCTTCTGATAATAATCTTTATACTCCCTTACTTTTGCCAATGTAACAGCATCCAATGATGAAGCGCTTTCATTTATGCTAAGCGCGTCTATCAAGCTGCCCATCTCCTCTGAAACCGACAGTTTAAATACTTCCGTCCTTAGAGTACCGATAGCCTTCGCAAAGGTATGCCTTCCTTTTTTGGGTGCCATCACCTTTTGATCCCAGTCTGTTAAACCGATAATGCTAGAAAAATGTGAAATTTTTTCATCTAATGCTCTAAATTCTTCTAAAGCCTTCTGAACAGTTGGATCAACCACTTTATTCTCCACTATGTATGACCCCCTAATGGTATTAAACAAGCCAATTTCAAAACCAGCCTATTCCCTTCTAATTATAAAATAATCCATCCAATATGGGAAAAATTTAGAAAATCTTTTTATTGACAAATTTTTTAAACTTGTTATTTTAATGCTTCTAATTTCCAGATCACCTGTATAATTTTTACATCTAAAAGAGAAAAATAAAAATTATCTTAGATTCTTACATTGGCATCATGTTTTTATAGGAGGCAGCAAAAGAATGTTGGAAGTTAGAAAAACAATTGGAAAGCCCGAACAACGAGTTGATGTCATCGAAAAAGCCACTGGGACGGTAAGGTTTATCGGAGATTTTTCCATGCCCAACCTGGCCCACGCTAAATTGGTTACAAGTACACAGGCACATGCCAAGATTAAGTACATTGATGTAACAGAAGCATGGAAGTGCCCCGGTGTTCGGTCGATTGTAACAGGAAATATGTTCCCCTTTCACATCGGTCCCATTTTAGCAGATCGGCCGCCGCTTGCTTTCGATAAAGTACGATACTATGGTGAACCGATAGCGATTGTTGTAGCTGACCATGAACATCAAGCTAAAAAAGCAGCACAATTGGTTAAGGTAGAATATGAACCATTGCCAGTTGTGAATTCTGTTCAAGATGCATTTAAAAACGATGCTCCATTAATTCATGAAAACTCAGGGCAATATATAAAAATTATCAGTAATGTTTATCCTGTTCAGGGGACCAATATCGGAAGTCATATCAAAATCCGTAAAGGTGATTTCATAAAGGCCTGGGAGAACTGCACAACAAAAATAAAAGAAACCTATTCTTTTAATCTTTCCGACCACGCAGCATTGGAAACGCGCGGTACCAGAGTTGAAATCAACCCTGCGGGAAAAGTTGTAGTCCATTCTAATACACAATCACCCTACACGATTAAAAAGGTGTTGAATCAATTTTTCAATATTCCGGTTGGAGATATTGTTGTCCATGTCCCATTAGTAGGCGGAGCGTTCGGCGGCAAAGGAACGGTTCAGCTTGAACCGCTTGCTTATTTAGCCTCAAAGTCAATTGGCGGGAAAATGGTTAAACTCGAATATGAACGAGAAGAGGACCTGATCACCGCTCCCTGCCATATTGGTCTTGATGCGACCATTGCGCTAGGAACGGATAAGAACGGGAAAATTATTGCCGGACAGTATACTTTCCTGATTGACTCCGGTGCATACACGGATCAGGCTGCCGGGATTACCAGAGCCATGGCGCTGGATTGTACCGGTCCATATGATGTACCAAACATTTGGTGTGATTCCTATTGCATGTATACGAACCATCCATATGCGACCTCTTTCAGGGGGTATGCACATCCTGAATTAACCTTTGCTGTCGAACGAACAATGGATCAGCTTGCTAAAAAATTAAACATGTGTCCGATCGAACTGAGAAAAATCAACGCCATTAAACCCGGGAATTCATCTCCGACTCAAACCGTTCTCAATGCCAATAATATTGGCGATGTCGAGAAATGTATTGAACGGGCTAAAGAGCTTGTTAAATGGGATAAAGATCGGCGAATTGAAACGGACACCGGTAAGGTTAGGTCGATGGGAATCAGTGTGTTTTGGAAAACCTCCACAACAGCTACTAATGCACAGTCAGGAGCAATTTTAACCTTTGAAGCAGACGGCAGTGTAAATTTGAACTGTGCGGCAATTGAATTGGGCCAGGGAACAAAAACGACTCTTGCGCAAATTTTAGCCGAACGATTAAAAATGGATATGAACAAAATTCATGTCACGATGGAGGTCAATACCCAGTATGATCCCCATCAGTGGCGGACCGTGGCCAGCAGTACGACCTTTTTAGCAGGTAGAGCGGTGATGGCAGCAGCAGATGATGCCATCTCCCAATTAAAAAGAACGGCTGCTATCGCTCTGCAGTGTACAGAAGAAGATCTAGAGGTAGGAGGCGGCCGTGTCTACCTTAAACCAAGTCCTGAATACGGTGTTAAATTCGAGGATATCGCTCTCGGATACAAGTATCCAAATGGTCATGCCGTAGAAGGTCAAGTGGTCGGTCACGGAAAGTATATCCAAAGACATCTGACACCAATGGATAAGGAAACAGGATTCGGCAAGCCGGGGCCATGGTGGTCTGTTGGCGCACAGGCTGTGGAGGTCGAATGGAACCCGAAGGATTACTCCTACAAGGTTTTAAAAGCGGTAACCGTTCTCGACGGGGGAACGATTATTAACACGGCAATGGCGACACAGCAAATGAGAGGCGGAATGTATTTGGGTTTAAGCTTTGCAAGCAGTGAATCGTTCCATTTTGACGAAAATGGTGTGGTACAAAATCCGCAATTACGAAACTATCAAATGCTGCGTTTTGGGGAACAGCCGGCAGAATACCTAGTTGACTTTGTTGAATCCCCAGCAGCTGACGGGCCATATGGAGCCAGGGGGATTGGCGAATATGGTGTAATTGGCATGGCCGGCGCACTTGCGAATAGTTTATCGGCTGCCGCCGAAGTAGAGTTAAATCACCTGCCATTAATTCCGGAGCTCATTTGGAAAATGATAAAGGAGAACCTGTAATGATTCCTTTTGACTTTGAGTACTATAAACCTGAGACGATGAAAGAAGCTGTCCAAACCTATGAGGATATCCAAAAACAAGGTAAATCCGTCCTTTACTATAGCGGGGGAACTGAATTTATTACGTTTTCACGCAGAAATCTTCAGATAGCTGATGCCGTGATCGATTTAAAAGGAATCCCGGAATGCAATGTTTTAGGAGCTCAGGATGAACAATTAGTTATCGGATCCGGGGTAACATTAAATCAAATAACAGAATCCAATTTGTTCCCTTTATTAGGGGAAGCCGTAAAAAAGGTGGCAGACCATACCTCCCGGAATAAGATTACCATCGGCGGTAACCTAAACAGCCGGCTCATTTATCGGGAAGGGATATTACCCTTGCTTTTATCCAACGCAATGGTTAAATTAGCCGGGGCCGAGGGTGAAACTCTAATGCCTTTGGACGAGATCTTCCAACAGGAATTACAAATCACTCAAGGCCAATTCCTTGTACAAATTTTAATAAAAAAATCATACCTTAACCTTCAACATTTTAGTCTTAAGAAAACAAAGAGTACGAAGGTTGGATATCCAGTTGTATCTATTGCCGCCTTAGTGAAGGACCAAAAATTACGGACGGCTTTCAGTGGGATTTGTTCCTACCCGTTTCGCTCAATGGAAATTGAAAACATTTTAAATGATACTTCCCTTCCCGTTGCAGATCGCGTACAGCAGGCTGTGGAACTGCTGCCTTCAACGATCGTACATGATATTCAAGCCTCCGCAGAATACCGGGAATTTGTTTTTAAAAATGCGTTACTGGAAACGATTGAAGCTTTAAAGGAGGCCATCTCATGATCTCAAATGGTTCAGAAAAAACGGTTGCCAAGCTTCATGTAAATGGAGAGACCAAGGAAGTAATGATTCGAAGTGCCGATACGCTATTACATACATTACGGGAGCAGTTGGGACTTACGGGTGCTAAAAGGGCTTGTGAAAATGGTGACTGTGGAGCGTGTACGGTATTAGTGAATGGTGAACCACACCATTCTTGCCTGTCCCTGACAATTGAAACCATTAACAACTCAATCAGCACGATTGAAAGCCTATTGGATTCCCCTATCCAAAAGACCTTTATTGAAAAGTGGGCCATCCAATGTGGTTATTGCACACCCGGCTTCATTCTGAATTGTCATGCCCTAGCGGAAAAACATCCCGATGCTGATGATTCTGTTATTGAGGAGTGGATGGAATCCAATTTGTGCCGATGTACAGGCTATCATGAAATAAAAGAGGCGATTAGGGCTGTACTAGCGGAGGCAAAAAATAACCCAGCTTCATAAATCGATGCTGGGCATTATTTTTAGCCTTTTTTAAAGCTGTTATTTCCTTGATTCAGGCTGTCAATTAGACCAAGTGTTTGGGAAGCCTGCTCAATTTGCTGTTGGACCTGTTCTAATTGCTGCTGGGTTGCAGTGGTCGATTGTGTAACGGCAATCCCTTGCATTTGGTTTAACTGCTGTGTTGCCTGTTGCAGCTGCTGCTGAGCTTGCTGCAATGACTGAAGATTATTCATGGAAGCACTTTGTTGTATGGTTGTAGTTGCCTGCTGCATGGATTGAAGTGCCTGTTGTTTCTGGGTTTGAAATTGCTGCTCCATCATGGATTGATTTTCTTGGATCTGTTGTTGCTGCTGCATCATTTGCTGCTGTTGAAAGCTTTGCGATTGCTGCTGAGCTTGTTTTTTCAAAAGAGCACCTCCTTTAATTTTCTCTCTTCTTCTAGCTTTCATTAATCCATTTCCTTTTATCCATCATTTTTTTCAAAGCGCTATTTACAAAAAATTGTTGAGAAGGTAATCCTTTACACCTGTACGGTTCCATCTGTAAAATAAATAGTAATAATACCAACTTATGGATAGGGCATAATAAAAAGGACTTAGCACGGTTGGCATAAAGGATGTGTAACAAAATTGGAAAAAAAGCAAAAGTCCCACTTTCCTTTTCGAATTAATTTACTGTTTTTTAGCGTTTTTCTATTATTTTCTGCACTTATTTTACGTCTTGGTTTTGTACAAATTGTTTACGGTGAAAATTTCAAGCGTGACCTTGAAAGAAACGAGGATATTACGATAAAAAATCCTGTTCCAAGGGGGAAAATGCTCGATCGTAATTATAAAGTGATCGTCGATAATACCCCAAAAAAAGCCATTACCTATACAAACATGGGGTCCAACCAAGAGGAAATGCTGGAAACTGCAAAGAATTTAGCTAAGCTTATCGATAAAAAAACCGATAAACTGACAGAATGGGATAAAAAAGATTATTGGATTTTAAAATACCCCGAGTTAGCGGACGACAAAATTACTAAAAGTGAAAATGAACTATACAAAGCAAAGAAATTAAAAGATAAAAATCTTTATGATATAAAAATAAAGCGGATTACCAAGCAGGATTTAAAACAACTCACACGTGAAGATCTCGAGGTGGCTGCGATTTTTCGTGAATTTCGAAATGGTTATAAATTCACCCCGCAAATCGTTAAAAATGAGGAAGTAACGGATAAGGAATTTGCGGTGGTCAGCGAAAATCTTCAGTCCCTTCCTGGCGTGGACACAGCAACGGATTGGGAAAGATCTTATAATTTTGATAAAACCTTAAAATCTATTTTAGGTAAAGTGACGAAATCAGATGAAGGGCTGCCTGCCGATCAACTGCATTATTTTTTATCAAAAGGTTATAACCGAAATGACCGTGTCGGAAAAAGTTATTTAGAAGCCCAATATGAAGATATCCTGCATGGATATAAATCACGGGTTAAAAACGTCACCGATAACCAAGGAAATGTCGTAGATACTGAGGTTGTATATGATGGCCAGCGTGGGAAAGATGTTGTACTAAGCATTGATATGGAATTGCAGAAAAAGGTCGAACACATTATTGAGGAAGAGCTCTGGTCATTAAAGAGACTGCCTGGTACGCATTTCTTAGATCGTGCCTATGTTGTTTTAATGGACCCTAAAACTGGTGAAATTTTAACAATGGCGGGAAAACGTATCGTTCGGGAGGAGAAGACCGGCAGAACCGAGATGATTGACGATGCACTTGGAACTTTTACTACCACGTATAATGTTGGTTCTGCTGTTAAAGGAGCTACAGTATTAACTGGTTATAAAACAGGGGCAATCGCTCCCAATACCTATTTAAGTGACGAACCGATCAGGATTAAGAGTACACCAGTTAAGAAATCATGGATGTATTTAGGGACCTTAAACGATCTTAATGCCCTAAAATTGTCCTCTAACGTCTACATGTTCCGGACAGCCATCAAAATTGGCGGAGGAAATTATATACCCGATCAGCCATTATCACTTAAACCAAATAGCTTTGATATTATCCGTAATTCCTTTGCGAGCTTTGGTCTAGGAACGAGAACCGGAATTGACCTTCCAAACGAACAAGCAGGGTTTAAAGGTTCAAGCAGGTTGCCGGGATTTTTACTTGACCTTGTCATCGGACAATATGATACCTATTCTCCGATGCAAATGGCTCAATATGTTTCGACACTTGCAAATGGAGGCTATCGGATGCAGCCCCATATGGTAAAAGAAATTCGTGAACCATTAACCGGCTCTGAGGTGGTCGGTCCTGTTTTTAAACAAATACACCCGAAGGTTTTAAATATGCTTGACATGAAACCAGAGTGGATAAGCCGAGTTCAGCTTGGATTTAAAAAAGTGTTTCAAGAGCCCGGAGGGACCGCCTATCCGTACTTTAAGGGTGCCCCCTATTCTCCGGCAGGAAAAACAGGAACGGCGGAAGGATTTTATGACGGGCCTGACCGCTGGAGATATGGTAAAGAACCACCGGGGGTGATTAACCTAAGTCTTGTGAGCTATGCACCGAGCTACAATCCTCAAGTTGCCATGGCTGTGCTCGTACCATGGGCCTATACAGGTCAATCAGAAAATAAAGCCAATTTCCGCATTGGCCGTAGGGTAATGGATACTTATTTTCATTTAAAACAAAAATAATCATCAAAAATGGCTTGGAGTTCATGACTCAAAGCCATTTTGCATTTAAAAATATCCTTTTTTGCAAATAGGATTTGAATTCATAATTATTCCAAAAAAGGGAAACATAATCGGAAAAGAAAGATGTCTGGGAGTTGGAATCAATGGTTTGGTTTAAGAACAAACAAGGACAATATGATAAAAAAGAAGCATTGGAACAATATCTTCAGCAATCAAAAGATTTTAAAAAAGTTTCTTATGTCAATCAGAAAACCAACAACCATTTTAGCTTTTCATTTATTTCCACTCTCATTGATGAGTCAATTATACAGAAAAGCGCACTTCCTTACTTACTTGAAAAATCATTTGAAACAATCGAGGACATAAAAAAAATCATTCCCCTCTCGGACGTGGAAATCAGCGAGGATCAAAGTATTATCGAACAAAAATTATTTAATGGATATATTCTCCTGACGCTTGAATCAGAAAAAAAGAAATTTGCGTTTTTAGCTGCGCAAAAAGAAATTGTCCGAAGTGTCACAACTCCCGAGGTAGAGTTTAGTGTTATCGGTCCGAAGGAAGCATTTGTTGAATCAATCGAGCAAAATATTAACTTAATTCGTAAAAGGCTGCCTATTAAAGAACTTATTTTAGACGAGTTAACAGTAGGTTCTCTTTCTAAAACAAAAGTGGTGATAATGCACATTGACGGCATTACAGATCCTGTCAATGTCCAAACAGTTAAAGAACGGATAAAAAATGTTGATTTTGATGCGATTACTGACAGTTCCTATATTGTTCAATTAATATCGGATAATAAAAATTCCCCTTTCCCGCAGCTTCTAGATACGGAGCGTCCTGACAGGGTTACAGCAATCCTGGCAGAAGGTAAAGTTGCCATATTTGTTGATGGATCTCCACATGTTTTAATTACGCCAACAACATTGGTTGAATTTTTTAGCTCATTCGAGGATTATTTCTTAAACTGGATTTTATCATCTTTTTTTCGGTTGATCCGTCTGTTTTCCGTTGCATTTTCTATTTTAATAACCCCAGTATATGTAGCTACATTGTCTTACCATTACGAACTAATACCTAAGGATTTGATGAATACATTGGTTACGTCCCGGCGTGCCATTCCACTTCCCCCTATCCTGGAGGCTCTATTTTTAGAGCTCACCATCGAATTGCTCAGAGAGGCAGGGGCAAGGCTTCCGACCAAGGTTGGGCAGACCATTGGTATCGTAGGCGGTATCGTTATTGGAACTGCGTCTGTTCAAGCAGGATTGACAAGTAATGTCCTCCTGATTATCGTAGCACTTGCAGCACTCGCATCTTTTACAACACCCGTTTATAAAATGGGCAATGCGATTCGTTTACTGCGCTTTCCATTTTTGTTTTTTGCTGAATTGTGGGGACTGATTGGAATCGTATTCTGTTTTTGTATATTATTAACCCACTTATTACGACTTACATCCCTTAATCGGCCTTTTTTAGAACCACTCTATCCACCTAGAATGAAAGACCTTAAAGATTCACTTATTCGGCTTCCATTCAGCAAACAATCAAAGCGGCCGTTAACGTTAAGAACACAAAACCCTATTCGTTTTACTCCGAGTAAAAAAAGTAAAAAAAGTGATATTGACGAATAGGAACCGGAGGAAGGGAATATGGAACAAGTACTGCCTGAAAAAGCAAAAATATCTCCTTTCTTAGTATTTTTTCTCATTCATACGATGCAGTTTGGTGTCGGGGTCCTCGGCTTCCAACGCATTATCGCATTAACAGCGGGATATGATGCATGGATTTCCGTTGTGATTGCCGGTTTAAGTGTAAATATCATTATTTGGATGATGTACAGAATCTCAGAAACAGTAAATGGAGATATAATGTCGGCCCATACCTTTATATTTGGGAAAATAATGGGTAACCTCCTGTCCTTACCATTTGTTTTGGTATACTTGCTTGCGGCTATTATCACGTTAAGACCTTTTATTGAAGTCATTCAAGCCTGGATGTTTGAAGATTTAAGTACCTTTTGGTTTTCCCTGGCTTTTTGTGGATTAGGAATCTATATATTATACGGAGGTTTTAGAACTGTCGCAGGTGTAGCATTTTTTGGAGTAGTTCTTCCAGCATATTTACTATTCACCTTCCTGTTTACCATTCCATATGCGGATATAAGGAATTTACTTCCAATTTTTGATCATTCGATAAAGGATTTGGCTTTTGCCTCCTATCAAATGTCCTTTACTTATTCTGGGTTTCTAATACTATTGTTTTTTTATCCCTTTATCAAAGAACCAGAAAAATCTAAGAAATGGGCCCATCTGGGAGCCTTTACTACCACTATTATCTATACACTTATTTCTATTGCGACCTTTTCCTTTTTTTCAGAGGGACAATTGCAAAAGTATATCTGGCCGACATTGACCATGTGGAAAATAGTCGAAATGCCTTTTGTTGAGAGATTTGAATATATCGGCATTGCCAATTGGATTATCATCATTCTTCCCAATTTTTGTATTGCGCTTTGGTGTGCCGCACGCATTTTAAAAAGGATAACAAACCTGAAGCAAAAAAATGGTGTCATCCTCTTATCATTTATTGTATTAATAGCGAACGTTTTTCTTAAGACAAGGCAGCAAATTAACACCCTTACCGACTATTCGGGAAAAATATTCTTTTACATTAATTATGGATATGTTCCATTACTTTTTTTTCTGATATTGATTATGAAAAGGGTGAAGAAAAAATGAAGAACATCATCATACCCGTTCTAATCGTATCCCTTGTGCTTGGTGGTTGTGTACAAAAGAGAATTTTGGATGATGTCAATCTTGAAACGGGAAGTGCCTATGATTATGTGGATGGTAAAATTCTCGGAACGGCCTTAGTTCCGATCTATTTACCAGATCAAGCTGTGAAAAACAAATCCTTCACGGCCTCTTCTGCCTTAAGCAGAGACTTCTTAAGAGATATCCAGCGCCAATCCTCAGATCCACTCGTGACGGGGAGCATTAAGGTGGTTCTTTTTGGGGAAGAGCTTGCGGAAAAAAAGGGAATTTTAGATTTGATGGACTCATTTCAGCGGGATCCGAGCATTGGCGCCGGCCTTTACTTGGCTGTAACCGAAGGGGAAGCAAAGGATTTCATTGAAGGTAATTATGGAGAAAGAGGAAATGCAGTTTATTTAACCAATCTCATCAAGCATAATATGGAAACAATGGATGTTCCTAAAACAAACCTGCAGCGTTTTTTATTTGATTTTAATCAATTAGGTAAAACGCCTTATCTTCCAAGGCTAAAAAAAATCGGCAAAGACCAAATACAAATAACCGGTATCAGTTTTTTTCGATATGGTCATGTTGTTTACTCGATTCCTGACGAAAAAATGTTCTTCTTTAAGCTGCTTGTTGACGATTACAGTAAAGGAACTTTAAAAGTAACATTAGGCAAGGAAATGGCAGCCATCGAAAGTATCCGATCAAAATTCAAAATGAAGATTACCTCCAGGGATCCTTTAACCGTCAATGTACGGATTAAACTGAATGCAGTCTTGAAAGAATACTCGGGAAAAAAAGTTACCCCTAAGGAAACTAAGGAAATAGAAAAAAAGGTAGAAGAAAAAATTGAATCTGAATGTAAGAATTTAATAAAAGAATTTAAAGAGAAAAATATTGACCCTGTGGGATTTGGCCATTTTATAAAAAGCAAAACAAGAAAATTTAGTTTTTCAAAATGGAAAACGGACTATCCAAATCTAAAAGTAAATGTTCATGCAGATGTAACGATTATGGAATCTGGGGTTATTGAATAGTTCATGAAGGACACAAACTGCTGCTAACAGGGTCTGTGTCCTTCATTTTTTTCATTTTTCCTTTAATACCGATTTAACCGCTTTTTCAATTTCCGCATATCCTGTACAGCGGCAAATATTGGACCTTAGCCACTCTTTAATTGCTTGATCACTTGCTGCCGGATGCTGCTTGATTAGCGAATGACAATTCATGATGAATCCGGGGGTACAGTAGCCGCACTGAAAGGCAAAGTTTTCAACAAAAGCCTTCTGGATCGGTGCATCCTTTAATCCCTCAATACTGGTAATTTTTTTGCCTTCAGCCTCTACAGCCAACATTAAGCATGATTTCATCGGCCAGCCATCTACATTCACTGTGCATGCACCGCAATCGCCATTTAAACAGCCCGGCTTAGCTCCAGTTAACCCAAGCCTGCTTCTGATAACAAATAATAAGGTGTCTGCAGACCGTATTGTTACAGGGTGTTCTTCCCCATTAATATGAATAACAATCGAATGGGATCCCAAGCTTGCCACTCCTCTCTTCTAGTTCCCCCGTCAAACCGCCGCCCCATCGAGTTCGAATATTACATCTTCAAATAAATGTCGTAAAACAAATAAACGGTATTCACTTGACCCTTCGATATCATTAAGAATCGGTTCGGGTAAGTACGATAGGGCACGATTGATTCGCTCTGCAATGGGCAGTGACTGATTACTTAATGCGACTTCGACTTTTTCCGAGCGAAATGGAAATGGACAGAGGCCGCTCACCCCTACACGGATTTGGCCATCTATTTTTAATGCATTAATCGTAATCAAAGGATAACCGATATCCCATTGCTGTCTCCTCTTGATACTGATAAACGGGGCCTCAATAAACCTTTTCTCTGTCGCTAATTGAATAAGAAATTCACCTCTGTTTAATTGCAGCTGTTTTTGAAAAATATCATTCATAGCGGCTACTTTTACCCCTTCCGGCCCGACAATGACCGCTTGACTGTCGGCCAATAAAAATGGCAGAACCGTTTCTCGGTAAAAAATTTGCGCACAAATATTGCCGCCGAGCGTTATTTTTCCCCGTGCTGTATGGTCCGCCACTTCGCTGGCCGTTTTCGTTAATAAGGGAAATGGATCTGCTTCCTCAATTTGTGTAAGGGTTAAGGAACTTCCAAGTACAAGATAATCCCCATCCGTCTCCATAGCATAAGATTCTGCCAATCCCTTTAAATCAATGACCGCTTCCGTATAAACAAGATCAATTCTTCCAAGTGTGATTAATTCGGTACCACCAGAGATTAACATCGGTTGTTTCCCCTGCTGGTCTAAATATTGGTATAAATCCACTGCTTCCCTTACTGATGTCGGTTTATAATAATCAAATTCAAAAGGAATCATTGCTTCGTCCTCTCCTTTGTCTTCCAGATCAGCTCCGGAATCAGAGGTAAATGATGAAGTGATACTCCGGAAGCGGTAGAAAGGGCATTCCCAAGCGCACCAGGCATTCCCATTAAACCATGTTCTCCAACGCCACGCGCCCCATATGGACCATCAAGCTGCGGGGTTTCAACAAACCCAACTAAGAATTCAGGGTTTTCTCCATAGTGCAGTGGCCGGTACGTTCTTAGCTGTGGGTTTAATACTCTGCCAAGTTCATCGAAATAAAAGGTTTCTCTGCCGGCAAATGCGAGGCCCATGCTCATCGCCCCCATCACCTGGCCCTCTGCTGCTTTTTCATTCATCACCTTTCCAATATCAACAACTGTTGCTGCTTTTACAAGACGGTAGGTAAGATCCCTTCGGTCAAACTCCACTTCCACTCCATATGCCGCCACTGTCCATTCCGGTCCTGGTTTTCCTGCTCCAGTTTCTGGATCAATCTTTGTGAGATGACGTAAAATATAGTTCCCCTTGCCGATGATTTGTCCGCCAATGCCATTTCCATTCGGATATTTATATCCATAGCCAATGTCTTTAAAATCAAGGCCAATGGAAGGATCATCCCGGAGAAAAACCCGGCTGTTTGCCACTTCAAGGTCCTCAACTGGTGCCCTTAAAACACAGGCTGCCACTTCCTTTAACTGGCGGATGACGTCATCTGCTGCCTCTAAGACGGCCCTTCCTCCCATAAACGTTCCCCTGCTTGCAACAGTTTTCCAATGTTCCGGTGTGGTTTGCGTATCGACTTCCATCCGTACATGAACTTTATCCACATCCATTTTCAATCGCTCTGCAAGTATTTGCGCAAGAATCGTTTTGGTCCCTGTTCCAATCTCAACAACACCAGACATTAAATTAACGCTTCCATCTTTATTGAAGGTAATAATCGCACCAGATGGAGCATCGGAGTCGACCGTAGAGGTTTTCCAACTGCAACTTACCCCTTTTACACGTACATAACGGGCATCAAGCTCTTTAATAGCTCCCTCCTCCCAGTTAAAAATTTCTCTTAATCTCTCAATACATTTTTGTAAGTTTCCTACATTACTTTTATTTAAAAGAACTCTTGACGGGGTTGTGTTGCCCGGTTGGATTGCATTCTTATACCGAAGCTCGAGGGGATCCATTCTTAATTTTTGGGCAAGTAAATCCATCGTTCTTTCAATCGCAAACGAAAGCTCGGAATGACTGAAACCTCTAAATGGTGCAGCATAGGGATGGTTCGTATACATACAGTAGGAATCACACCAAACATTTTCGACATGATATGGCCCCGTACAGTCAACGGCCCCTGATCTTGAAACATCGATGGCTTTATCGGAATAGGCTCCGCCATCCCACCAATATCCAATTTCCATCACTTTTATATTTCCATTTCGGTCGGAACCAATTTTAACCTTTGCGTCTAAACCAATATGACACGGAGAAGTGATGATATCCTCTTCCCTGTCATTTAAAATCTTGACCGGCCTTCCGCCGACTGCTTTTGAGGCTAAATATGCAAACACTTCAAGCTGGACCGGTGCTTTCCCGCCGTATGCTCCGCCCACTAAAGGAGTATAGACAACAATTTTCCCCATATCCTCACCGAAGTAGTCAGAAATAAGCCTTTTTACCATGAAAGGGGCCTGTGAGGAAGTGGTAATGTTAATGATGCCATCCGGTAAAATCTCGCAAATCGAACATCTTGTTTCAATTGCAACATGATCCGATGGCGAAAATGAAAAATTTGCCTCGACCGTTGTTTCACTCTCTGCCCAGCCCTTTTCCATACTGCCCTTGCGAATTTTATAATGCGTGGCAATATTGGTGCCAGGAACCGGGAAGGATACATCGTCTTTTTTATATTCACCTAACCGTGGATGAAGGAGGGGAGCATTTTTTTGAAAAGCCTGTGTCGGCGAATTGACAACCGGTAGTAATTCATATTGAACCTTAACCCGATCAGCTGCTTTTTTTGCCTGAGGAGCCGTATCTGCAATGACGAGCACGACAGGCTCACCGTGGTATCGTACCCTTTCAAAAGCAATTGGCGGCCGGTCACGTACACTTTCTCCGATTAAGGGAAGCTGTCCGTCACCTTTAACAATAGCTCTGACCCCGGGCATTTTTTCTGCTTCTTTTGTATCAATGGAAACAATTCGCGCATGACCATATGGACTGATCACCATTTTACAGGAGAGCATTTTGACTGATTGGTGGTCATGCGTGTAGCGAGCCCTTCCTGTCACTTTTTCCTGCGCTTCCTTACGTATGACACTTTTTCCAATAATCTCCAACTCTTATTCCCTCCTAACAGCACAAAAACTCCTTCCCTATTTATATTCATGCTTTATACCGTCCTAGAATGTTAATTTTTTACTTTGTGCAATCATAATCTTATAAAAACATTCTTCGTTGGGAGCGGTTGATGTGAAATTAACAAAATTTACAGACCCTTTGCCCATTCCCCCCTTGCTAAAGCCAAAGTGGAAATCATCAGATTACACGTATTATGAGGTAAAAATGGAGGAGGTAAAACTAAACCTGCATAGCCAAATTCCTAATACAACCCTATGGGGATATGAAGGATTGTACCCTGGTCCAACCTTTGAAGTGGAAACGGGTGAGAGGGTCTTTGTGAAATGGATAAACAATCTTCCTGAAAAGCATCTCTTTCCAATAGACCATACCGTTCACGGAGCAGAAAAGGTTAAACCCGACGTTCGTACTGTTGTTCATCTACATGGGGGCAGGACAGAACCGGAGAGTGATGGCTATCCAGATGCATGGTTTACAAAGGGATTTGAAAAAAAAGGCCCCTTTTTCTCGAAAGAAATATATGAATATAGGAACCTGCAAAGTGCGAGGGCACTTTGGTATCACGACCATGCAATTGGGATTACCCGGTTAAATATTTATGCCGGGTTAGCTGGATTTTATCTTATCCGCGACCCGAATGAGCGATCACTAAATCTTCCAAGGGGAAAGTTTGAAATTCCCTTACTGCTTCAGGACCGTTCCTTTAATGAAGATGGGTCCTTATTTTATCCAGAACAATCATCAAAAAATCCGACTGAATTTACGCCTTCTATTATTTCTTCCTTTTTTGGGGATACCATTGTTGTTAATGGGAAGGTCTGGCCCTTTCTTGAAGTGGAGCCAAGAAAATATCGATTTCGCTTGTTAAATGGAGCAAATGCGAGGTTTTTTCATTTGTTTCTCGACTCGGGACATCCATTCTTTCAGATTGGTACAGACAGCGGATTTTTGGAGCGGCCCAATAGAGTTCGGTCACTTCTGCTAGCCCCGGCTGAGCGTGCTGATGTGATTGTTGATTTTTCCAATTTGAATGGTAGGTCCATCCTCATGAAAAATGATGCACGTACACACTTCCCAATCGGAGATCCCGTAGACACTGAGACCACTGGGACTGTGATGCAGTTCCGGGTTACAAAACCACTTTCAAACATGGATACGAGTGTGATTCCACCCTTTATGGGATCAATTCATCGACTGCCGGAGTCTACTGCCCATAAGCAAAGGTTTTTACAATTGAGTGAGGAAAAAGATCGGTTTGGCAGGTCACTATTTTTATTAGATCAAAAAAAATGGGATGATCCGATTACTGAAAATCCTCAAGTCGGGACAAATGAGATTTGGTGTTTTCTCAATACAAATGGGGATGATCACCCTATTCACGTCCATCTTGTTCAATTTCAAATTTTAGACCGGCAGCCTTTTGATGTGAAACATTATAAAAAAACGGGGAGAATCAGATACACTGGTTTGCCGGTAGCCCCTAGTTCGGAAGAAAAGGGCTGGAAGGATACCGTGAAATGCCCGCCCGGTCACATAACAAGAATTATCATTCCATTTTTCCCTTTTACAGGCCGATATGTATGGCACTGCCATATGCTTGAGCATGAAGACTATGAAATGATGCGGCCATATTGGATTCTCCCGCCAAATTAGTTTTCTTTTATTAAGGCCGCAGTTTTATTGAATAACGCGATGAAATATTGCTGGTTTTCCAGTTCCTTTGCAATTGAAACATGCAGGTACTCACTCGGCGGACTACGGTCCGCCGAAGTTTCCTGAAATAAAGGAGCCAAGGCTTTCACCTGATCAGCCCAGATTTTTTGATTCTCCGCCGTCATACTTCCGGATATTCCCCATGCAATCAAGATTTCCACACTCTGATCTAAATAAGAATAACCTTTTGTTAAGGAGTGAATCCGTTGCTGGTCGAGAGTCAACTCTTTGATACTTTTACTTGCATATGGATTGTATTTAAGACTTTCTTGGGCATTCTGAATCATTTGCTTTGATTGGTGAAGTTCTTCGAGAAGTTGTTTTATTTCTATTTGGAGTTGACCGCCCGCGTTTCGATTAAGCCCTTGATGAATCCAATCGGAAACCTTGGTAAAAGTGGCTGTTAAATGTTCTGTAAGCTGTATAAGATTTTTTTGGGACTGCTTTGTAAAATTCGGAGGATAGACAAGCATATGGATGATCACAGCTATGATTGCCCCAATTAATGTATCTCGAAAACGATCGATTGGATAGTCCCCCGCTTTCTGCCCTACGACAAAAACTAGCAATATCGTTAAAGCGACCTGGTGGATTGCCGTTTCATCACTTTTCAACCATTTGGCAATGAAGCATCCGATAAGGATAAGAATCCCGATCGTCCAACTTGTTACATTGATGTAGGGTGCTGCCAAAACGGTTACGGAAATCCCGATAATGGTTCCTGCCATTCGGTGATAGGAGAATCGAATCGAACGATTAATGGTTGACTGCATACAAAGAATCACCGAAATCGGGGCAAAATAAGGATGATGTGACCCAGCAATTTTTGCAATTTGCCAAGAAATGGTGCTTGCTACGGCCATTTTCCAAATAAGAAGGGCTTTATTTTGTTTATGTTCAAATGACGGGTTCACCATATCTTCTCTACCTCATCTCTTGGTAAATTACCATTTAACCCTTATCCTTCCCGCGATGATCCTAAGGTATCCAGTGATAATCTTGTCTAAACACAGGTTCGTTAGGAAATGCTAGGGTTAGAAACTAGATGGGTATGGTGAGTTCGATGGGGTTAGTATATTTTTTATTAATAGCTTGGTTTGCATTAAGTATTTTCTTGTTAATGAAAAAAAGTCTTTCAAATGCTATTAATATCCTCACCTTTTTGTCCTTTCAGATTGTTCATATTAACTTTTTTACAATCTTTACTTTTAAGTTAAACTATTTAATTCCAAATACAAACCCAATGCCTTTTACCGCCATTCTTCTTTTTCGTGATCTATCTCTTCCGATCTTTCTTCTCATTTACGTAAATCTGTTTTTCTCATTTAAAATGAAATGGGCTAAAGCAGGCATAACTGCGGCAATCTTTTTAATGATCCAAGCTGCAGAACATTTATTTTTGATGCTAGGATATTTTCATTATCGTCATTGGTCCCATTTCCGAGAAGCAATATTTGATTTTAGTTTAATACTTATATGCCTCCTATTTGCGAACCTGTTTAGGAAATTATTTTCAAAGGAGAAAAATATGAATGATCATCTATCAAATTTATGATCGTCACTTTAATATTAACGAATACTTTATTCTGTTCATGATTCTCGGGGGCTTTAGTTTGATTTATTTTATACCAAAAATAATGCCGATGTCTGCAATGCTATTCTGTCTTCTTTTCGGACCATTTTTGGGAATGGTTTTTGACCATTCCCTTGCTGTTCCACCACTTGATTTTTATGATGTTGGCGATTTGTCCGACTATGAATTCTTTGATATTTTGTCCTATATGATGTATTGTCCTTTTGGATACCTTTTTATTTATTTCTTTAAAAAATTTAAAGTTAGAGGACTTATGTGTATAGTATATATTTTGGTGTGGACCGTTGGTGCCATAGCGCTTGAATGGTTGTGTGTAAAAATCGGAATTTTTCATTATAAAAATGGCTACGGGTTACGTTATTCCATTTGTATTTACGTATTTGTTGAAAGCCTATTAGTTATCGTCTATCATTATTTTTTTAGAAAAAGAGTTTATCATTAGGATTTTGTTTTTTCAAAAACACCTAGAAATTTGTTTGCAAAGGGAATGAACACATGAAGAAAAATCGCGCGTTATTTTTAACGGCAGTGGCTTCAGGTACCATGCTCAACCCGTTAAATTCATCAATGATATCACTTGCCTTAACAAGCATCCAAAAGGATTTCAACCTTTCATTTACAACTGTTTCTTGGTTGATTTCATCCTTTTACCTTGCTAGTGCTGTTGCTCAGCCTGTTACTGGAAAAATTGGTGATTTAATTGGCCGAAAGAAGACCTTTATCACGGGATTGTTTCTTGTTGCCATTTCAGCTTTTACAGCACCGTTTTCCACCACCTTTCTGATGTTATTACTAATGCGGTTAATTCAGGCAATCGGCAGTAGTGCTATTTATCCTTCCGGGGTGTCATTGATACGGGATAATATTAAAGAAAGACAAGCCTCGGCCTTATCTGTTCTCTCTATTTTTGCCTCCGCTATGACAGCACTTGGTCCGACACTTGGGGGATTTTTAATTGTATGGGGAGATTGGCCGGCGATTTTTTGGGTAAACGTTCCATTCCTTCTTATTAGTTTACTGCTTGGCTGGTATATGTTCCCAAAGGACCCGCCAAGAGAGAGAGAAAGTATCAAAGCGTTTCTTTCTCATCTTGATTTGTTAGGGATCGCTTTCTTTGCGGGCGGAATGGTGTTCATTTTATGGTTTTTGTTATCGTTTGAATCAAAAATTCATTATCTTTCCGGAATCGCTGGGGTAATATTTTTCTTATTATTTGTTTGGCGGGATTTACGTGTGAAAGCACCTTTTATTGATGTGCGGATCTTCAAAACGCATCTGCGGCTTTCATGGGTTTATCTGCAGTTTATCGTATTAAATATTTTCTTTTATTGTTTGTTTTTCGGACTCCCCCTCTATTTTCAGGATGCGATGCATTTGAGTGTTGAAAAGAGCGGTTTGTTTATGCTTTTCATGTCTGGGATGAGCATTATTATTTCGCAGATCACTGGGAAGTGGATTGATAAGTCGGGGGTTAAGCAGCCGATTGTATTTGGTGCGCTGTTATCGGTGTTAGGTGCTATTATTTTGTCTCTTTTCTTTATCAAGGCCGCCAATTGGTGGCAAATTGGGTTGATTTTAGCGGTGATGGGGTTGAGTTATGGGATTGGAAATGTTGTTTTGCAGGTGGCGATGTTGAAAGAAAGTCCGAAAGAAATGCTTGGGACCACTTCAGGCTTGTTTCAAACCTGTCGCTATTTGGGCTCGATTTTATCATCGATTGTTCTGGGATTAATTTTTGGGTCCGAGGTTTCGTCGGAGAATATGGAAATCCTTGGGGAAGTATTGATTGGAATTGGGGTGGTAAGTTTCATGATGAGTTTGTGGTTTACCGGGGTTAAGATGAAGAGTGTTAATGTAGGGCATGGGTAGGGTGAAATCAATTATTACCCTACTTAATGTCCGCCCCACACGGACAAAAAAACCGTTTTGTCCACGAACGGTGCCTGTCACCAAATGTCACCGCATTAGTTTTTTGATATGATCTTTTGGGGTCCAGCAGTTGAATTTGTAGTGGGTTTTGGTTTCGTAGCGTAGCCGGCTGCAGTAATAGTGCATGCTTTTTTCTTTTTTCTCTGCCTTAAAATGCTGGCATGTGGCACAGCAATGGTAATCTTTCATAATATTCTCCGCCTTTAATTTGAAACTTACATTTCCAAAACTATTAAAGTTTCCTTCATAGTTTGTTCATAAATTTTCGTTAAGATAAAAATAGGTTCAGGACGAACCTACACCGCTCCCCTTTTAATATAGATTTGTATTGTAAAGCCCGGCAGGCATTTGCCGGGTCATTTTTTTGCCCCAAAACTATAACTTTCGTTCCATATAAAGGTCCCGATTTTTAATCGTCTTAAATCCATATTGTGCATACAGTCCGTGGGCATCATTGGTAGCCAACATTAGTTTCGCAGCATCCTTTAAATCAGACTGTTCTGTAATGACTTCCATTAGCCATTTGGATAACCCTCTACCGCGAAATTCACCAAGAATGAAAACATCCATAATCCAGCCAAACCGGCAAAAATCACTGACTGCACGGGCAAAGCCGATCTGTTTAGCATTTCCTCTGGCTGGATCTCCCTCATATACCCCAAAACAAATTGATGAATTCTCGATTGATTTTTTTACAATTTCAAGTTTAATTCCAGGTACCCAATAGGATTCCTCACTTAAAAATTGATGAATTAGAGAGACATCAAGGTATTGTTTTTCCGTACAAATAAAAAAACCATCTTTTTTCCAAATTGACATGTTTATCACCTTTCAGAAAAACCGTTTCATTTATGGGTATACGAACACCGTTCCCTGTCAATAACAATACCAATCAAGTAATAAAATGGGGTGGTCATAAATGAAAGGCATTTATTTTATAAATGAACAAATAAAAATAAATAATTTATCGAAGGAAGAAAGCTTTACCCTTCAAGAACAAGGCATTTTAAATCATATTCAAAGCAAAAGCATTCAAATTGTAAAATTAAATCCAAACCAAATCTATCAACATTATTCGATTCCTCATGCACTGCTTTATGATTTGAAAAAGAACAAAGCCCAGTTGGATTGTTTGATCTTCTATTCCCCAGAAGTGATGGAGGATTTTATTTACTCTTACCCGGCAAGGTGGCTTATTTTAAAAAGTTACTTCAAAAAAGTTGTCACCTTAGAAGGAAAAAATGACGAGATATCGATTAAAAGCGTTATTTAAGTGGCTTACTTTTCTTGCGGAAGACAATGACAAAGTTAATCAGAAAGATAACCAAAATATAAAAGCCATACAAACCAAAGGATAAAAGCTTATTGCTGCTTAGTGTTGCACCAACAAACGATAACAACAAAATATTCGGGATTTTCCCGATAGTTGAAGCGGTAAAAAATATAAGCCAATTCACTTTACTAAGACCACAAATAATATTCACAACCGGTGCTGGAATAATCGGAACTAATCGGCAGACTAAAATGGCAAGAAAGGAATTGCGATTGAGGAATTCCTCATATTCTTGAACCTTGGGAAATCTCAAGAGCTTTTCCTGCGCATAATCCCTAAATCCATATCTGGTGATAAAAAAGAAGACCATTGTTCCAGCCATGGCTCCTATTAAAGAGATAAACATACCTTGGGCTGTCCCAAATATGGCACCGATCATTCCTGCTAACACAGGAAATGGTATAAGCGGAAAAAAGACACAAATTGCTACTAAAATCATACTGATAAAAATAGAAAGGGCCCCGCCTTGTTTAATTAGATGGACAAGTTCATCCTTTTGCAAATAACCGATTACAATAATCAAAATTAAAACACTAATACTGATAATTCTTTTTTTCATCGAATTCTCCCTGGCAGGTAATTTTGATCTTTACACATGTTACTATTCATTTTTCTAATAGGATAATCCTTCTTCTACTAATGAAAACATTGACCTTTAAACACTTAACCTTCCAGTTTATATTAAAAAAGCCCCTTATCATATGATAAAGGACTTTTCAAAATCTATCTATTAAAATGCTGTTTTTGCACCTATATATCTAGGCTTCCAATACGTATTATTCATATCACTAATCGTAACCCCGGATGAAGAGGTTGCACTGATAAATTGGTTGTTGCCCAAATAGATTCCAACATGAGTAGGGCCTGGTGCATACGTTTCAAAAAATACTAAATCACCTGGTTGCGGGGCGCTGACTGTTTTTAATCCAGACCATTGTGTCGCAGCAGTTCTTGGGATCGTTATCCCAACTTTATTAAATACATAACTAGTAAATCCGCTGCAATCAAAACCGGATGGAGTACTTCCACCCCATAAATATGGAGTTCCAATATATTTTTTTGCCTCAGTCATTACCGCTTGTGCCGTCGTTTCTACTGAAGGAGCCACAGCTGAGGTTCCCTTTACCTTTAAGGTTTGTCCCACATAAATGGTATCAGATGTTAACCCGTTCAAACTTTTCAATGCAGAAACCGTTGTATTGAAAGCGGTAGCAATTTTCCAAAGTGTATCTCCCGATTTTACCGTGTAGGTAGAATCAGTAGCAGGAGTAGTCCCTGTTTCAGCTGAAAGTAATAGCTTCTGATTTACATAGATGGTATTAGTAGAAAGGTGGTTCAAGGTTATTAGGTTACTAACCGTTACATTATTTGCTTGCGAAATCTTCCAAAGTGTGTCGCCAGATTTAACAGTGTATACATTTTCTTCTGCACTAGCCGAACCTCCAAATGCTGTAAATAATATTCCGGCAGCAGCAAAAGCTGTTAAAAGTTGTTTTTTCATGGTGGCACTCCTCTTTATTTATTGTTACTCCCATCATAATGGAAGATGTACTGTTGGAAATAGCCGTAAAATTTGGAGAGATTGGTTAACTATTCCTATATTGGTAGAGAAAGCACTTAATGTAACAAACATTAGAAACAACTCCAACCTTTATCATAATTGGGTTCAGGGCTGTTTTTCTCATGAAATCCCAATGGATTGTAACATTCATGTAATATATTTTTAATAGTTTAAAAGGGCGAATAGACAAATATCTGTAAAAAGGTTTTAGAAATATTGTAACAAACCATCCATTCACAACTGAAAGACAATTTTATAATAAACCTAGAAAGATATTTTTTACAAAATACATAGAATTTTGGTGATGAAGATGCATGGTTTTGAGAAAGGCCATCCTTATGGTTTAGGTAAAATCATTGATTACAATCAAAATCCATTTATTGTGATTTGGGAGGTAACACGGGCATGCCAGCTTAAATGTGTCCACTGCCGGGCAGATGCCCAACTGACACCAGACCCCAGGGAGCTGACCCATGAGGAAGGCCTTAACCTGATTGATCAAATCTTTGAATTGGATAACCCAATGCTTGTATTTACCGGCGGGGATTGTATGATGCGTGAGGATCTTTTTGAGCTAGCCGATTATGCAGTTAAAAAAGGGATGCGTGTCTCGATGACCCCCAGTGCCACTGCAAACGTAACAAAGGAACGCATGGAACGGGCAAAAACGGTCGGTCTTTCCCGCTGGGGCTTTAGTTTGGATGGCCCGACACCCGAAATTCATGATCATTTCCGCGGAACACCAGGATCCTTTCATTTAACGCTTGAAAAAATAAACTACTTAAATGAACTTAACATGCCACTTCAAATTAATACAGTCATTTCCCGTTACAATTATGACGAATTAGAAGAAATGGCTAAGCTTGTCGGTGAATTAAAAGCAGTGATGTGGTATATTTTCTTACTAGTTCCAACCGGCAGGGGCCAGCTAGATGCTTGCATTACTCCCGCTGAGCATGAGAAAGTTTTCCATTGGCTGTATGAGTTATGCAAAACGGCTCCATATGATATTAAAACAACGGCTGCCCAACACTACCGACGTGTCGTACTCCAGCAAAAAGCACGTGAGCATCTAATCACAAACGGCGAAATTCGTTACGAAGATTCGATTACCACCGACTTTGCATCGATGCACGACGGCCTGAAACGGGCACCTAAAGGGGTGAATGATGGTAATGGCTTTCTTTTCGTTTCCCATATTGGGGATGTCATGCCGAGCGGATTACTGCCAATTGTCGGTGGAAATTTTCGCGAGACGCCGCTTGCGGATATTTACCGTGATTCCAAGATATTTAAAGAACTAAGACAGCCGGACAGCTATAAAGGGAAATGTGGTGTATGTGAATATAACAAGATTTGCGGGGGTTCCCGTTCGAGAACCTATGCGGTAACAGGGGACTATATGGAGAGTGAGCCCTTCTGTGTTTACATTCCACTCGCACTTCGAAATCAAGCACCCTCACCCGTTTAAAGGAAAATCGGGGTATCCTCTCAACAAGGATGCCTCTTTTTAATGAAGGAATTGATCATTTCGTTGATCAATATACAAGGAACCATCCTTTTGTAATTCCGCATAAAAAACTTCAGAAAGATTTGTTCCAGCTTTTGTTAATTGCTCTTCTACCCATTCCCTGCCTACATTTAATTGCATTAAATTCTCTTCAATCACCTTACCATCTGCGATAATTTGAATTGGAATCGGTGTTTGTTGCTGCTGTTTTAATTGTAATGGCCATTGCTCCTGCTTCAAGGGCTGTTTTCCTTCCTTAAGCAGTACGGATACCTCACCATTTGTTTCAAAAATTGCATAATTGACATCTAAAAAAGAAAATACATCTTTTTTCCTAAGAAGCATCTGCAACTGATTAATATCCAGGCTCGATTTTTTCAAGGCCTTTTCCAATACCTTCCCTTGTTTTATAAGAATGATCGGTTCCCCTTCAACCATCTTTCGAAACTTTCTAGACTTTAGATCAACAATACCTACCAATACCGTCAACCCGGACCAAGTTAAAAGGCTGACAAATCCTGTTGAAAATTTAATACTTGAATCAATGGTCATAGAACCGGCCACCGCACCAATCGAGATACCTGTAATATAATTAAAAAAGGTCATTTGTGAAATCTGTTTTCTACCCATCATCCGGGTTAATAGAAAAAGAACAACAAATGCTCCAGCTGCTCTGGCAAAAACCTCTAGTAAATTCATTTGAAAACTCCCTTCTTCTATTCGATTAATCCTGTATCGGTTATTTGAACCTTGGAGTTAACTTTAAATGTGATATTCGGATAAATTTGCTGCCACTCTTCCCAGTCATTATTATTAAAATGGCGGGCACGGTAGTGCAGTCCAAATCCAATTGGATCGATGTTTGCTTTTTGTATTTTTTCTAATACTTGTTTTACCAATTTTTCAGTGGTTTTTTCTGCCGCTTTTTCGTATTTTGATAACTCTTGATTCGATATTCGCCTTGATGTTTCCTCAATTGTCCCTTTTATAAAAAAATCAACCTTAATATACGGCTGCTTTCCTTTAGGTGTGTAAATTTTATAGTTCGTTTTTACTCTCTCGGTATTAATGGTATACTTCACTTTTCCTCTTTGACCAGTAAGTGCACTTTTTTCTTCAAGATTCAAAAGGAAATTTACTACCTTTGTTTCATCAGGGGTTAGGGTTAGCTTTAAACGGGATTTATCTAAAAGACCGACTTTATTAATTTCAAACAAACCCTTTTTAGCCTCGATAATAGGAAGAAAAGGATCCACTCCTTTTTCAATTAATTTTCTTTTCAACTCAAACACATATTGTGAGAGGACATATGGTGTTTCTGAACCATCCTTTCCAAGAGAAAGAAATAATGAATTAGAGGGTATGGTTTCTGATTTAGGTCTTACCTTTAACACTGATAGAGCATTTGGTTTTCCAATGGCAACCCAAGCAATTTCCTGCACATCTCTCCGCCTTGTAAACCAATAATGGATGCCGGCATTTCGCGTTTCTTTTATTAACTCCTCTCCATAAACAACCACCTTAGCATGACTAAAATCTATCTCTCGGTCTACTTTCGTTTTGATCATTCGTACTGCTTCACCAATTGAGTCTCCTTCTTCCGAAACAATTTGATATTCACTTGGTGAATCCTTACTTATTGCCGGAATGGCAAACTTTAGACTGACAAGATATCGCTTTGGACTGTTCTTTGCTAGATCTATACCGATACTGACAACAAAAAAGCGTTTATCAAGATCCTTAAAACCGCATCCACCCAGCAAAAAGGTTAGAATGATCAAAAGGGTCAGCAAATATTTTTTATAAATAGAATTCATGCTTTTTTCCTCCTTGCCCATAAGAAGAAAATCACAACTAAAGCAACTTCAAAGCCAAAGCGAATTTGCAGCCAGTAAACAGTAAACTTATTTAATAGAACCGTATTAAAGTACAGCACACCGGTGACGGCGAAGACAATAAAAAAGGAAAGGACGGTCCATTCCTTTTTCTTACTTCCCTTATCCTTAAAGATTCCTTTTAACAATTCTAAGGCCACATGCCAATGAACCGAAATGCTTACAAGTGAAATGCTCATATAAAACATTAAAAATAGAAAGATGACCCGTTCAATTGGACTGTATACTAAGCGCAGGCTATCTGCTGTTGAAATCCACGGATAAAGAAATTCTTGCGTCCCGTCAGACCCATGAAACCCAATTGGAATGAGAAATGTAGTAAAAAGGTTAAAAATGCCAAGAAAAAAGACGGCAATAAAATTCCAGATTTTCAATTTCCCTTTAATCACACGGTTAAAAATCATAAGATTTGTATACCCGGAAAAAACATAGGTTGCTGCCGCAAGTGCTTTTAAATTAGGAACTTCAAACAGATGAGTTCCGACCTCAAACATGGAGTCCCAGCTTAGCCCTTGACTCGTTAAGGCTTTAAAAATAATAAAGAAAATTAACGGTGTATTGAGAAATAAAACAATCTCTAAAAAATACATTACCCTCTCCGTTGGCATCTGAATGATTAGGATAATCCCAATTAAATAGATGATTAAAATAAAAATCTTTGGCATCTCAGGGTCAATAAATCGGCTTAAAATATCAATAAACCCCACCAATGTGATCAGACCAGCAATAAAGGTAAAGGCTTGAACACTCCCAAAATGGATGATTTTAATAAAGCGGTATTTCGTTTTCTCAAAGATTTCAGGCAGCCCTTTTTCGGGGAACTTGGAAATGGCTTTACAGTATAGAACAGTAAGGGATACTCCGATTGGGATGGCAATTAATACGGCGGAGACGGCACCTTCATACCGATACTGAATTAAAATTTTCGGTACAAAAATGATGACATTGATCATCATATTAAGCATGATTAAATATAAAAAATACCGATTCATTGCCCTCCCCCCTTTTTGTAACTATTCTTTAGCAGGCTTACTTTGTACCAATGTTAGGAATGGTTCTCCGAAGCTATCGAGCTTAACCATATATGCAATGATGATAAAGAAGCCAACCACACAGCCCACTAACCCAAAGATAGTCGCCATAACCAAAACAAAATATTTCAAGATTCGAATCGTGAAGCTAAAGGCGTTAATCGGCACAACAAAGTTTGAGATTGCCACAAACGAGACAATCACAATCATAATATTACTAGCAAGCCCTGCCTCAGCTGCAGCCGTCCCTAAAATTAAGCCCCCTACCGTTGTGGCTGTCGGTCCAATCGCCTTTGGCAATCGGATACTCGCCTCAATTAATAATTCCACCATGAAGAGCATGAGGAGTACCTCAATAAAAGAAGGATAGGGTACAGCAGTTCGACTTCCGGCAATCGACAAGGCTAATTGCGCCCTAAAAAGCTCAGGATTATAGCTCGTTACCGCAACATACAAACCCGGTAGAACGATACTCGTTATAAACCCTGCATACCGTAAAAACAATAGTAATCTAGAAATCCAATAGGTTTGATAAATATCGGCCATCGATGCCATAAAGTCCTTCATTACCGTTGGAAGAATCATTGCGAATGGGGAGCCGCTAACTAGTAAAATTATTTTACCGGCAGCTAAATTTACTACAACCCTGTCAGGTCGTTCCGTTACGAGCATAACCGGAATAAGAGAACGGTTACTTTTCTTTATCGCATCCAAAAGCTGTTCACCTGTTTGGAACATGTTAATGTCAACGGATGAAAGAAATTGTTTGATCCGATTTAGTACTTCCGGGTCAGCAACCTTTGCATCATGAAGAATCAGCACCTTTGTCTTTGAGATTTTCCCCACCTCAGTAGTTTCTACTGTTAAACTGGTCTCTGGATAACGCTGGCGAATAAGCCCTAAGTTTGTCGGCAAACTTTCACTAAACCCCGATTGTGGACCTTGAATAGTGGTTTCAACAGTTGTATCCAATACAGAACTATTTCGATCCACTTTACTATCCAGGATGAAAATGGCATCCTGGTAGAAAAGGACTGTTACCCCCCTGATTAACTCATCCAAAGTATTTTGCTCATCTACAAATGGCTTAATCTTTGGCTGCGATTGAAGGTACGCTAAAAAACTATCAGGTGTAGATATTTCAAAAAATGGTTTTATTAAATTACTCTGAAGGACATTTTCATCACTAATTGATTTAATAAACAGAATTTCAATGTATTTATCTTTTGTATGTAGTTCTTTAAAGACCACATCTTCTGCTTGCTGAATTTTGCTTCTTAATGATTCTTTAATCTTTTCAATTCGATTAAACATCATATTGCTCCCCCGCGTTCCACTTCTTTCCTTTTAACTTTCCTTGAAAATGGGATTTTATTCCGAAATCCTCATTTATCTACTAATACGAAGAATTGGGATAAGTTTTCATTACTTTGCCAAGATATAAAAATGGACCTAGAGTAGTTTGTTACGATAAAAGAATGATTTCCTGTTTTTTTCTTCAAATTCGTTTATAGTTAATTTTAGAATTTGAATGTCGATAAGGAGTTACTATGATTAGAACGATTGCAATTAACCAGAATTATGAATTAATCAAGGACGTAGAGGTTTCAAAGCTGGTGAAGGGAGAGTTTCGCTGGTATTGGATTGATTTTCAAGAGCCAAGCGAGGAGGAAACGGATATGCTGCGAGAACCGCTGGACTTTCACCCCTTGGCAATTGAGGATTGTATTCATACATTACAGCGACCAAAGCTCGACTATTATGATGACTATGCCTTTTTTGTCACACAGTCACTGAATCCCCAGACAATTACGAGAGAAGAAGTAGATTTTTTTCTCAGTAAACATTATATAATTACTTTTCATCATAGACCCTGCTCAGAAATAGATGAAGTTTGGAATCGATTCAGCTTAGGAAAAGCCGTAAAAAAATGGGATCCTTCACATGTGCTATATAATGTGCTCGATAAAATGGTTGATAACTATTTTCCCCTGGTCTATCAAATCGAAGATACATTAAACGAAATAGATGAAAATTCAAAGGGACGTTCGATGGAGGCTTTGCTGGAGGATCTATTTGATGCTAGACATGACCTTCTCTCACTCCGGCATACGATTACCCCTATGCGTGATTTGCTGTATCGAATCATTAATTCACAGCGGCTGACAAGTATTCAAGGCAGGATTGCTTATTTTTCTGATATTTATGATCATTTACTAAAGCTGTCGGAGATGATTGAAGCAAATCGTGAGCTGACCACCGATATTCGGGATAGCTATATTTCGATCAACTCCCACCAAACGAACCATGTAATGAAGGTTTTAACAGTTATCACTACGATTTTTATGCCAATTACCTTCATTGCCGG
The DNA here is from genome assembly GCF_042675345.1 of Neobacillus sp. GCM10027624. NCBI lineage: Bacteria > Bacillati > Bacillota > Bacilli > Caryophanales > Bacillaceae > Neobacillus > Neobacillus sp. GCM10027624. The sequence goes on along the minus strand of NZ_JBHTHD010000003.1, from coordinate 772,113 downwards.
ACTGTATGGAATGAATTTTCATTATATGCCGGAATTAACTTTGAAATACGGGTACTTTGGCGCACTTTTTCTTATGGCGTTAATTAGTTTGGGGATGTATCTCTGGTTTAAGAAAAAGGGCTGGTTTAAATAAGTAACGCTCAAAATGGAACGGTGTCCCGTTCCCTCAGATTGTCGAGAAAGGGTATATTTCTCGGAAGTTTTCCATTCTTTCTAAAACTTAAATACCCATTTTTATTAAAGGATTTTCCATGCAAAGGGGCCTGTTGATTTCAAAGACGGTCGAGTCCGAATAGTGCCCTGATTCAGACAAGTTTGTTGATTTCAAAGTCGATTACCCGGATCAACAAGCGCTTTAATCTATTCTGAAAACAACACTCTTTGTGAAAACAACCAAAAAGAAAGAAGGTGGTTGTCCGGAACTAATTAAACAAAAAAACAAATTCAAAATCACTTTGGCTACCACTTACTTTTAAGTATTTATCGGGAGATGTAATCTTTATTGAATACACCTGTTGATTGGAGCGGAAGGCACGGAGACTCCTGCGGGAGTACGGGGCAGGGGAGACCCCGCAGGAGCGAAGCGACGAGGAGGCTCCCCGGCACGCCCGCGGAAAGCGAAGTGCCTGGAGCGGAAATCAACGGCCCCGTTGAACAGCCTATATATAAACTAAATTACATTATAGAATTTTTAAAGAAAGTAAATGAATAAAGGCTATCGAATTTTTTCGGCAGCATGAGGGAACGGTGTCCCGTTCCCTTTTAAGCATTAAATTGGTTTGGAAATAATCCCCTTAAGTTCTGTCCAATTAACGATTCTTGGAAGCTTTAAATGTCGATTATAGGATTGATCTTTTATGTAAACCTTTAACGATTCGTTCAAAAGTGTATTTAAAACCTCTGGTTTATCATCAAAATAATAATCAAGTTTTAATTCTTTAATGATTTCGATTTTTTCATTGTCTTGCATGCCGTAGAAAAACCGGTCATTTTGAACAGGAAATCCTCTTTCCTTTAACCATTCCCTAGTACGTTCTCCATGTTCTTTTGGTCTTGAAGTAATATAGTATATTTCATGTCCTTGCTTTTCTAACTCTTGTAATGTTTCCACCGCATGCGGGAATGGAGGACATGCGGTGTAATAAATTTCCTCTAATGAACCATTCCATAGTTCTTTCCCTTGCTCATCCGTTAATCCAAACGGTTCATGAATTTCCACTCTATTCAATCCATGGAAAATATTTAAAGGAACATTCTGATTCAACTTTTTATTATAAAGAAGAAAGGCATGTCTCCTTAGATCAATTAATGTATCGTCAATATCAAAACCAAATTTCATTTAAAAATCCCTCATTTGTAAATCGGGTATCCAACGAATTTAAAATCTTTGCCAATTTTTATAAAAGAGGTGTCCTTTAGCTTGACAGCATCCCTCATTTTATCTATTCCCTCCCCTTCTAGGAAGGTCGGTGCCTGCCCTCCGCCAACTAATTTGGGAGCAAAATATAAAATTACCTTATCAATTAATTTATTTTCCAGGAATGATGCATTGATCGAACCCCCCCCTTCAATTAATAAAGAAGAGACAAGATTTTCGCCCAATATTTTTACTACTTCCTTAGGGTCTACATGGTCTGCAATTGGAAAAATCTTTATTCCTAATGCCTTCAGTAATTTCCACTTTTCCTTATCATAGTTCATGCTCGTGAAGATCCATGTTTCAGCTTTTTTATCATTCAATACTTTCGAATCTAAAGGTATTTTTAATGTGGAATCCATAATCACTCTAATAGGATTCCTGCCATTCGGAATGCGTGTTGTCAACTCTGGATTATCTTTAATGACTGTGTTAACTCCCACTAAAATAGCCATATTTTCATTTCTAAGTTGATGGACATCCAATCTGGCTTCCTCAGATGTAATCCATTTGCTGTCGGATGTATGAGTGGCAATTTTACCGTCAAGCGAAGTCCCAGACTTTAGAGTAACAAAAGGTTTTTTCTCCACAATAAATTTGTTAAATACCTCATTCATTTGTTGGGATTCTTCTTGACAAACCCCTATAATCACTTCAATACCCGCATCCTTTAGTATTTTGACCCCATTACCTGAAACAACCGGATTCGGGTCAAGAGTTGCAATCACAACTTTTTTAATGCCTGCTTCAACAATTGCAACTGCACATGGCCCTGTTCTTCCATAATGGGAACAAGGTTCAAGTGTTACATAAATGGTGCCTCCTTTAGCCTTTTCACCTGCCATGTGAAGAGCATGAATCTCAGCATGCGGCTCACCCGCTTTTAAATGAGCACCGATTCCTACCACTCTGTTATCATTTACAATGACCGCGCCTACCAGTGGATTTGGATCTGTCTGACCTTTCATTGCTTTCGCATTATTTAATGCCAAATCCATATAGAATGCATGGTTAGTCATTACAACAAGTCCCTTCATCTTCTAAATGACCAGACTTATTAATTTTTGTCTTCAAATACTTCTCATTATATTCGGAAATATCCCCCCATAAAGGTTCTCTGCCTGAAACCACTAAACCAGCGTTTTTTAATGCTTGAAGTTTTTTTGGATTGTTCGTAATTAACGTTACTGGCTTGGACCTTAATGCTTTTAATACTTGTATAGAATCGCTATAATTTCTCGAATCATCCACAAAACCTAAAGCTTGATTAGCTTCAACTGTATCATAGTCATTTTCTTGAAGGATATAGGCCATGGCCTTGCTGAATAATCCAATTCCACGTCCCTCATGGTTGGCTAAATAGAATAAGGCACCATTTCCATGTTCCACAATCATTTTCATCGATTGTTTTAATTGAAACCCGCAATCACATCTTTTACTTCCAAAAATATCACCTGTATGACAAATCGAATGCATCCGAATAATCGCATCATCTGCATATTCGAAATCTCCATAAGCCAAGACACTTGATTGCTGAAATTCCGCTAAATTAACAGAAGATAATTTTTCAATGATCCGTTCAAAATCCTCTGTTACTTCATCACAATTTAACCAGCAGTACCACTTGAAAATGACCGTTTCGCCATATAAGTTAACAGGGAGTCGTATCGGACCGACTAAGTAGATTGCCCCTTTTTCTGTTTTAATTAATTGAATCTTGTCACCTAAAACCGACAGAACTTTAGTATCTAATTTGGTTTGTTTCATATTAATGATTCCCCTTTATGTTTTTAATTATCTTCCCCAGGATTGTAGTAATAGGGATTATTTTTATGATTTTTAATTTCATTATTATCAATAAATAATTTTCCATTGTCTAAAAAAGTAGCTAGCATAATGTTTTCTACCTTTTCGCCCAATTTTTTAACCTCATTCATTAGCCAACCTTGTTCTAGTTTTAAATATTTTAAATTATGATAAATAATTTGCCCGTCCATGATCAGTGGAATGGGAATATATTCTTTCTTCACCGTAAGCTTTAAATCATTAGGTTGAACTGGTCGGTATTTAGATTTGGGTATCACACTAATACTTCCTGTTTCTTCCATAACAGCAAGAGCAATATTCCTTGTGTCTGTGTACCCTTTTACTCTTAAGTGTGACAATAATTCATTTATCGGCATACGCACCTTTTTTAGTCCTTTTCGATCAATATCACCGTTTCGAATCAAGACTGTTGGACTTTCATATAAAATCCATCTTAATTTATTATGTAAGGATAATCGGATAAAGATTTTATATAAAATGACTGTGACTGCACCATAAATGATGGCTTTTCCTAAATTACTATCCTCAACGGGCGTACTGATGATATTCGTAAGGACAAAAATATACAATAAATCGAAAGTGTGCATTTGAGAAACTGCCTTTTTTCCTGTCACCCTTAAAAACAAATATCCTGCCAATAAAACAATTAATGTACGGTAAACCATTTCCAACTTAATCTCCCCTAAAATACACCTCTTTTTGCAAACATCTATTTGAATTATTCCCTAATCTGTGTTAAAAAACTGCTTTAAAAATAAAATGCACATGAGATTTATACTAACATAAAATCTCATGTGCATGCGTATTAATCAATTCAAACTAAACTTACTTCCAATTCTTATAATCCACCTTGCCGCCTGTTAAATCGATGGTGTTGCGCTCACCTTTATAATATTTTTTGCCATCTTTCTCAATAATTAAATTTTCATACGTATACACCTTTTGACCGTTTGGAAGATGGATGACAACCTTCCTTCCTAAATCCTCCGACGGTGCTTCAATACGAATTGTGCTGAAATAAAAATATCGAAAGACAAAGAAACCTACTGTTAAAATTATACAAGCAAGGATGAAAAAGAGTGGACCTTTGCGTGGGTATTGCTTCGGCTTGTCATGGTATAGTTCTAATCTGGTCATTTTTCTCCCTCCGCCAGTCTGTAAATCACTAATTTTTGATTTCCCCTTACCCCTGAAATTGTTCCATTTATGCCCAATTTTCTTTTGTTTTATCCATAAAAAGAATTAATCACTGCTAACCTATGCGCGAACCTGAAAAAAATTGCCGAAAAAACGATTTTTGTCATCTAGTTTTTAATTAGTTGTATAATAAAAAAGAATAATTTTGAAAGGAGAATCGCCTTGTCATACGCAAATACAGCAGAAACCATGAAATTAATTGCTGACCTTGTATCAATCCCAAGTCCGTCCGGAAATACAAATGATGTTATTACATTCGTCGAAAATTTCCTCTCAGGGTTACAGGTCGAAACAAAAAGAAATCGTAAAGGCGGATTGATTGCAACAATCCCTGGGAAAGATACGAACCGGCATCGGATGTTAACCGCCCATGTTGATACACTTGGGGCAATGGTGAAGGAAATTAAAGGAAACGGCCGTCTGCGAATCGACCTAATTGGCGGATTTAAATACAATTCAATTGAGGGGGAATACTGTCAAATTGAAACCAGCAGTGGAAAAAAATATACAGGAACAATCTTGATGCATCAAACCTCGGTCCATGTTTATAAGGATGCAGGAAAGCTTGAGCGCAACCAAGAAAACATGGAAATCCGGATTGATGAAAAAGTACATAATGCAGAAGATATCCGTGCCCTTGGAATTGAAGTCGGGGATTTCGTTTCATTTGATCCTCGGGTCGAAATCACATCAAGCGGCTTTATTAAATCGCGGCATTTAGATGATAAAGCAAGCGTCGGAATTCTATTGCAGTTAATCAAGCAAATCAAAAATGAAAATATTTCCCTTCCCTACACGACCCATTTCTTAATCTCGAACAATGAAGAAATCGGCTATGGAGGCAATTCCAATATCACACCAGAAACGATAGAATATTTAGCCGTAGATATGGGAGCAATGGGTGACGGACAATCAACAGATGAATACACGGTGTCTATTTGCGTGAAGGATGCAAGTGGTCCTTACCATTATGAATTACGAAAAAAGTTAGTCCGTCTGGCAGAAGAAAATAAAATCCCCTATAAGCTCGATATATACCCATACTATGGGTCCGACGCCTCAGCAGCAATTCGCGCCGGACATGATATTGTCCATGGATTGGTAGGTCCCGGAATTGATTCGTCTCATGCGTTTGAACGAACCCATCAATCGTCAATTGAAGCAACAGCAAAGCTTTTATACTACTACGTCCAAGCGGAATTAGTTTAAATTTATAAGGGATTTACAAAAGCCGGTACAGCAACAGCACCGGCTTTTTTCTATTATCTTTTAGTTATCCGTCACAAAAAATTAATAATCTTCTCATCAAATTTTAATGCAACAAATTCAAAAGCGAATTATGATTATGAAGTCAATTAAATGTAATGAAACAACTACTTTATTGTGGGGTATTCAGTATGATTCAGAAAATAAAGGATTTTTTTTTCAGAGAAAGAGTACGATGGTGTGGGAGATTTATGTACTACCTGCTTATCCTGCTTTTACTCTTTTTTATGTATGGATTCAATGATGCGAGTGCAGGGTCCTACATCTATAATGATTTTTAATGTGGAGGTAACGAATGATGGAACTACTATCTAAAATAAAAAACTTGGCTGATACACAACCTGAATCATTAGCCTTTATCTCCCAAAATGAAGAAATCAGCTATCGAGAACTTTGGAATAAATCGGAGGAAGTTGCCTCCTATATCTTACAACTTGAGCTTACGCCATCATCACCGATCTTAATCTATGGCCACATGGAGCCTGAAATGCTAATTGCCTTTCTAGGCAGTGTAAAAGCTGGGCATTCATATATTCCTGTTGATACCTCAATCCCTGTGGAGAGGATTGTCAAAATCATCGAGAGCTCAAAAACAGAAATCGTCATCAATGTTACAAATCAACCTTTATTCTTTGAAAATTCGTCCATTCGAATCATCAACATTAACCAAATGGAGGTTGATCCTTCATTACCTGTTCCGATGGATAGTTGGGTAAAGGAAGATGAAAATTTTTATGTCATCTATACTTCAGGCAGTACAGGAAATCCAAAGGGCGTGCAAATTTCTGCGAACAATTTGCAAAGCTTTGTGAATTGGATGGTGGAAGATTTCCATATTTCCGGTGGCTTACGCTTTTTAAACCAGGCACCCTTTTCCTTTGACCTTTCTGTCATGGACTTGTATCCGTCGTTAGCAAGCGGCGGGACGATTTTTGCCATTACAAAAGATATGATTGCTAAACCGAAAATTTTATTTGAGGAATTAAAAAAATCGAATACACAGGTATGGACTTCAACACCATCTTTTGTTCAAATGTGCTTAATGGACCCATCATTTAATGAGAAACTGCTTCCATATCTTTCTGTTTTCCTTTTCTGCGGTGAGATTCTTCCTGTGTCCATCTGCCAGCAGTTGAAGGAACGCTTTCCTAATGCGATAATATACAATACGTATGGGCCAACAGAGGCAACGGTTGCAATCACTTCGGTTGAAGTGACTGATGAAATTCTGCTGAAATTTCAAACCCTTCCTGTTGGGAAAGCAAAAGCTGATACACAAATTGTTTTACTAGATGAAAATCAACAGTTAATCCCCGAGGGTAAAAAAGGTGAAATCATTATTGTCGGACCTAGTGTCAGCAAAGGATATTTAGGCCAAAAAGAATTGACTGAAAAAGCCTTTTTCACCTATAACGGTATGCCTGCTTACCGGACTGGTGATGCGGGATATTTCCAACAGGGGAACCTTTTTTATAAAGGACGGATGGATTTTCAAATTAAGCTGCATGGCTATCGAATGGAGCTAGAGGAAATCGAGCACCATATTTCCAAATCGAAATATGTGAAATCAGCAGTTGTCATTCCCATCTATCAAAATGAGAAAATTGATTATTTATCGGTTTTAATCATCCCGGCTGAGCACAGCTTTGAAAAAGAATATCAATTGACCAGTGCGATTAAAAAAGAACTAGGTGAAGTCCTTCCAGCGTATATGATTCCAAGAAAGTTCTCCTATCATGAAGAACTTCCAATCACTCCGAATGGGAAAATCGATCGAAAAAAAATACGTGAAAAGGTTTTACTATGACACCTTACGGCTCTTTTACATTCTTTTTCATCCTAGTGATTCTTTTAGCACCGACGGTTATTCTTGGACTGCAAGGAAAGAGATTTCATTCTTACAATATGATTATCTCTGTTCTTGTCTTAGCGATAATTTTTTCATCAAAGCTTACCGGTTTCATTGCTTTAATTATTTTCACCGTGTGGCAGGTTCTATTAATACAAGGGTATATCAGCTATCGGAAAAAGGGGAATAGTGGCTGGGTTTTCTCGATTGCTGTAATTGCCTCTATTTTTCCATTGGTCATTTCAAAGTTACTGCCCTATTTTTCACAGGTTAATTGGATTTCTTTTTTGGGGATTTCTTATCTAACCTTTAAGGGAACACAAATGATTATGGAAACAAGGGATGGGTTGATTAAACAAAATATTCCTCTCCCTCGCCTGCTTTATTTCATTCTGTTTTTCCCGACAATTTCATCAGGCCCGATTGACCGCTATCGCAGGTTTGATAAGGACCTAAAGCAGGAATTAACAGGAGAAGAATATAAGCAATTTTTATACGATGGAATCAATAAAATTTTTCAAGGGTTTTTATACAAATATATTATTGGATATTCGTTAAATCATTTTTTAATTGCCAATTTAAGATTCATCGCAGCCAACCATTTTCAGAGTCATCTTTTTTATATGTACAGTTATAGCATGTACTTATTTTTTGATTTTGCCGGTTATAGTTGTTTCGCAATTGGCGTCAGCTATATCATGGGTGTCAAATCGCCGGAAAACTTCAATCTTCCGTTTATCAGCCGAAATATGAAGGATTTCTGGAATCGCTGGCATATGAGCCTTTCTTTCTGGTTTCGAGATTATGTCTATATGCGCTTTGTTTTTTGGATGACTAAAAAGAAATGGGTTAAAAATCGTAATGTAACATCCAATCTTGGCTATATATTACTATTCCTGCTCATGGGTTTTTGGCATGGACTTGCGATCCAGTATATTATTTATGGAATTTATCATGCCGTATTAATGGTCGGCTATAATACCTTTGAGCAATGGAACAAAAAGCATAAATGGTGGCCGCAAAATAAGTTTACTGAAGTGTTTAGTATCCTATTAACCTTCCATGTGGTTTGCTTTGGATTTTATATTTTTTCCGGTCACTTAATTCATTAGAGGAGTTTGATTACAATGGAATTTAAAGAACAAGTAATTGAGTTAGTTGCAGAAGTTTGTCAGGATGATGTGGTGAAAGAAAATCCAAATATTGATTTATTTGATTCTGCCCTGCTTGATTCATTTGGTACGGTAGAATTACTCGTTCAAGTCGAAGAGCGCTTTGGGATTACCGTTCCGATTACTGAATTTGATCGAGATACATGGAATACTCCTAATAATATCGCAATAAAGTTGGCTGATATGAGATGAAAAAGCCTGTATTTATCCCGCTTTTTCTAGCGTTTCTTGTCCTGTTGATCCTAGTTGTAATTCCGGATCGCTGGATTGAAAGCATGATTCCAAAGAACCGGGTGAGTCAGGCAGCAACAGAATTAAATCCATTCATGTTTCAGGGAAAATATATTCAGAAAAAAATGTTAGAGGACCCAAAATATCTGCCGATTTATGGATCATCTGAACTCGCAAGGCTGGACCGCTTCCACCCCTCCAATTATTTTAAAGAGGTGCATGAAGAATTTACTCCTTTTCTTATCGGGCGCGGCGGCAGCGAATCGCTTATTCATTTTTTAAATTTTTCCGAGCATATTGGCGATCTTCGAGGTAAGAAAATTGTGTTTGTCCTATCTCCGCAATGGTTTAACCCTAAAGGAGCCGATGAATCGCATTTTGTTCCCAATTATTCTTCTTTACAAGGATATGATTTTGCCTTTAACAACACAATCAATCCACAAGTGAAGAAGGAAGCAATCAAACGTTTATTGACTTATTCATCGGTAAAGGATGACCCAATGCTCTCTACTCTTTACAAGGCGGAGATTACAAATGATCCTTGGACAAAACGGGAAGCAATTTTCGTACGGCCTTTCGCCCTTGCCTACCGCCATTTACTAGAAAAGAAAGATTTATATTATTCTTTGGCAGGCGGGATTCACCGTAAACGGGATATCAATCCAAGAGTAAAACATCGAACATGGAGCCAACTGGAACAGGAAGCTGACCAATACGGTGCTAAGCGGGCAACAAACAATCATTTTTACGTTGTGAACTCACAATATAACAAAATCAAAGGCTTCCTGCCTTCTTTAAAAAATAAAAACATCCATGCTTCTTATGGAAAATCGAAGGAATACGGTGACTTTCAGCTTGTTTTAGACGTGTTGAAGCAGTCAGGTGCAAAACCGTTATTTATCTCAGTTCCGGTCAATGGCCATTATTATGATTATACCGGCTTCCCGAAACAAGGTCGTATCACTTATTATCACAGAATTAAGAAACAAATTGAGGCTTCAGGCTTTCAAGTAGCCGATTTTTCCGGACATGAATACGACCCATATTTCATGAAGGATACGATTCACATCGGCTGGAAGGGCTGGGTTTATACCGATCGAGCCATTGAACAATTTTATGCTGGCAATAATAAAAACGTTGCTCAATTAAATTAATCAAGAAAAGCTTGGATTTATTAAAAAGTCCAAGCTTTTCTTATATAATTTTTTCAAAATTTGACCTCTTGCTCAACCAATTAGCTATTAAATAAATGACAATATAAAAAGGAACAGAATAAATATATCTCCATGTTAGCGGTTCATAAATTTCCAGCCACTTAAAAATGGGTTCCCCGGCAAAAGACGTCAAAGCAGCAAACAAAATCGCTTTATAGAATGGATTTATCTTTGGTTTAACTTGGATTAAGAGCATGACAGACACTGGCATTAACGCTAGGTCATAGGGTAAATAGGCTGGAATTAATGGGATTAGCGGATAGATATAATTCCATGCTTTAAGCTGCATTCCGATTGCATCCAAGCTTACCGAAATTGTCATAACGAACAATCCTGCATAGAACAGCCGATCGGAGCTTCTCTTCTTTCTGAAAAAGCTCCAGCCCACCCAACAAAGTATTACGAGTCCACAGCCAAGCCACCAGCGCCAGGTAAAAAGGACCTGATCCTGCCAAATATCGTATTTGATTTGGTACCCTTGATGGATTAACTCCAAGCCTTTATTCATTTCGTCATAAACTTTATTTTTCATGGAATCACCTATATGTAAAATAAAGCTTATTTTTTTCCAATTTGGCGCTTATTATACTCCGAAGCAAAATAAAAAGCCCTCAATCGGAGGACTCTCATTCAATCTTTTGAAATTTTGAGATATTGCTACTCTTTTTCAACCTTTGTAGTCCAAATAATAAAGCAAACAACAGCAACCCAGCGATGTCACTGATTTTCTCCGGATAGATTAAACACAACCCTGAAATAACCGCAAAAATCCGTTCGATCCAGAACATTTTTCGCATCCAGAAGCCGATCACTCCCGCACTGATGGCGATCATCCCAATGAAGGCGGTAAACACCACCCATATTAAGTAAGACCATGTCGTATCAATCATCAGTAATTCCGGCGATAACACAAACATATACGGAATGATAAACGCCGATATCGCGAGTTTTGAAGACTCCACTCCCGTTCGAAATGGTTCTCCCCCGGAAATCGCCGCCGCTGCAAATGCGGCTAATGCCACCGGCGGTGTGATATCCGCGACAATTCCAAAATAGAACACAAATAAGTGAGCCGATAAATCCGGTATCCCTAATAAAATGATGGCCGGCGCTGCAATCGTCGAGGTTATGACGTAATTTGCTGTCGTTGGTGATCCCATTCCGAGAATCAACGATGCAACCATCGTTAAAAATAAAGTAGGAAGTAAGTATCCCCCGGATAGATCCAATAACCCGTTTGCCATTTTCAAGCCTAAACCTGTCTTTGTCACCACACCCACGATGATTCCGGCGGCAGCCGTTGCCGCAGCCACTCCAAGCGCAGATCGTGCGCCATCGACTAGTGCATCCACTATTCCTTTAAAGCCAATTCTCGTATCCTTTTTTAAAGCACTCACTACCACGGTAATGACAATCGACCATAATGCCGCTCGAATGACACTCATACCAGACATTAATAGAATTACAATCGCGATGATTGGCAATAACAAATAAAGTTTACTGAAGACTTCTTTCCGGCTTGGCATTTCTTCCTTTGTTAACCCGCGAAGTCCGATTCTTTTCGCTTCAAAATGAGTCATAATCCAAATCCCGGTGAAATATAATACTGCTGGGATTGCCGCAGCTTTAGCAATATCCCAATACGTGATACCTCCACCGATGAACTCGACCATAAGGAAGGCGGCTGCCCCCATAATCGGCGGCATCAATTGACCGCCTGTTGACGAAGACGCTTCAACTGCACCGGCAAATTCTTTTTTATAGCCAAGGTTTTTCATCATCGGGATGGTAAAAGCTCCGGAGGTTACCACATTTGCCACAGAACTGCCGCTGATCGTTCCTTGCAGCGCGCTTGAAAACACCGCTACCTTTGCCGGCCCGCCGACGCTTCTCCCGGCGATAGCAATTGAAAGATCATTAAAGTACTCCCCCACCCCTGTCTTAATTAAAAACGAACCAAACAATAGGAAAAGAAAAATAAATGTCGACGAAACACCAATTGGTGTACCAAGAATCCCCTCAGTGGTAAAAAACATCGTCTGTACCAGCCGTTCCAAATCAAGTCCTCGATGAGCAATGAATCCGGGCATCGATTGGCCAAACAAAGCATATAGCATAAAGACGATCGCTATAATCGTAATCGGGAGACCGACTGCACGACGGGTTGCTTCCAATACTAATATAATGGCTGCCAGCCCCACGTAAAAATCAAGGTTTGTTAACATCCCTGCTCTTAACACTAAGTCATCAATCATGAGCGGCCAGTAAGCACCCACAATAATGGAAATAACAGCTAAGATTATGTCGTACCAGGCAACCCTATTTTCTTTTCCCCTGTTTTTTCTCCGCGCCGGAAAAAGTAAAAAAATAAGTGCAAGGGCAAACCCTAGATGGATTGAGCGCTGAAGCTGAGCTGTTAACACCCCGAAAATACCTGTATAGAGATGAAATAAAGAAAAGGCTAATAATCCTGCGAAAGCAATCCATCCTCCAATACCCTTAAGCTTTCTTGTTCCAGCCTCCGGATCATACTTTTCCATCAGTTCCTGCTGTTTTTCAATAGACAAGGTTTCTTCAAATTGACTCAAGGATATTCACTCCTTTCCACCTTTGAAAAATACTTAATTTACGGAATTCTACTTTTACAGTGGTCCCTGGTATGTAGCGGGATAAGGGATATTCCCTTTGATCAAATATCACCCGATGATTAGCACGGACCTGTCCGATTCGTAGATTAAAAAAAGGAAAAATTCGTTTCATATTTTCGATGTAATATTTTCCATTTTTTTGCATAAATCTTTCTCCTTCACCGGCATTTGCCGGCATACCAATGGCAAAATCCTGATATTCCAGTTCATATTGCTGTATTTTGTGATCTGAAGTCATTTTGTAGCTCTCTACGACATCTGTTAGATGGATCGAATGAGTGTATTTAATTTTAAAATGGGCGTTGTCTTTTATCGGAATGTAGGCGATCTTAGCAGTGGAGTGAGGCGGTTGGAACACAAGTGACTCTTGGAGCGGTATGGCTGCAAAGATGGTGAGTAGGATAAGAAAGAATACTAGATACATGATAAATTTTGGAAACTTACCTTTTTTCATTTTCCCTCCACTTTTGAAAATGAGACCGGCTTGCTTGGATTAGCACAACCGGTCATTGTCTTCTTATTGCGCCTTAACACCTTTTCCATCGAAATATTTTTGAGCGCCTGGATGAACCTCGATTCCTACACCATTTAGTCCATTTTCCACCTTAATCAATTTTCCTTTTGCATGTGTTACTTTATCTAAGTTTTCAAAAATAGCTTTCGTAATATCGTATACTACTTTTTCCGAAAGGTCGCTTCTTGCCACAAGCATAGCTTGAACAGCAACGGTGGATGCAGCATTCTTCAAACCGTACGTTCCGACAGGAACCTCATCCTTTACATAGTAAGGGTACTTTTCGATCAGCGCATCGATTTTATCGCCAGCAATTGGAACGATAACAATATCTTCTGTTGCGGATAGACTTTCAACTGCTCCGGTAGGAGTACCTGCTGTTACAAATGCTGCATCAATTGTGCCGTCTTGAATGCCTTGTGTAGATTCATCAAAAGAGAGGTCCTGTTTCTTAATATCATCAAAGGTCATGCCATGTAATTCCAGGATTTGTTCAGCATTTGCAACTGTCCCGGAACCTGGAGCACCAACTGAAACCTTTTTCCCCTTTAAATCTTCCATTGATTTAATTCCAGACTTTTCCGTTGTGACAATTTGAATCGTTTCCGGATAAAGTGTTGCAATCGCCTGGACATTTTCAACCTTATTGTCTTTAAACATCAATTTACCACTTTTTGCATAGGAGGCAATATCCGTCTGGGTAAAGGCAATTTCTGCATCCCCTTGTTTCAAGGAGTTCATATTTTCAGCAGATGCTCCGCTAGTTTCCACATTGGCTTGTATACCTGTTTCATCTTTGATGATTTTTGCAAATGATCCTCCGAGCGGATAATAGGTTCCACCCGTTCCCCCTGTTAAAATACTCATAAATTTTGGTGTTTTCTCATCATTACCATTTCCATTCGTTTTCTCATCCTCTTCTTGACTACTGCAAGCAGCAAGAATCATCGAAAATGCTAATAAAAAGATTGTGAGAAATTTTTTCTTTTTCAATACCTATTTCCCCCTTTATTGGATTACCAATTTCGTATCTATTTCTATGATAGGTATTTTACAAACTTGTCAAATATTACAAAGTTGGTACTTTAGCCCTGTTTTCTATTTATAAAAAAAGGACAATGACTAATCATTGCCCCTGTTAACCTATTATTTTATCTTTTGATCTTCGGTAGATTCGTATCATTATAAACTATATTGTACACTTGGATAATTTATCGTTAAAAATGCTTCTAATTCTTTACTTTTTTGTTTCCGATCTTTTCGAATTCTTGCTCGCTCCATTGCTGTTTCATGCAATCTTTTCTCTTCTTCTGTTTCCGGAATAACACGTGGAACGGGTGTTGGACGCTTATTCTGATCAAGTGCTACAAACGTTAGGAAGGCAGTTGCTGCAATTTTGCACTCACCACTTTTTAAGTCCTCAGCAATAATTTTTACAAATACCTCCATTGATGATGTGCCTGTCCACGTTACATATGATTCAAAACAGACCGAATCAGTTGTCTGAATCGGGTGTAAGAAGTCAACTGTATCTGTTGAAGCAGTTACACATTCTCTACGGCTATGACGTGCTGCAGAGGTTGAAGCAACTTGGTCCAAATGACTCATTAGCTGACCGCCAAATAATGTATTGTGATTATTTACATCATTCGGAAATACACGGCTTGTTCTTATAACCCTTGATTCTTTACAATATTTTGTTTCCATGAACACATCCCCTTAAAACACATCTATCTATTTTTAGTTCGATCAAAATTGGAATTACTCCCCACCTACTTTTCATTAAAAGAATCGTCATTAAAATAAATTACTTCGGTAAGAATTTTATACCCTGGAATTCTAGCCAAAACTTCTTTTGCTTCTTTTTCATTATCAAACTCAAACATTTGAACGTTATTCCTTGAATGAACAGTGATTACCCACATTTAAAATCCCTCCAACTAATTGATAATTTATTTTCTGTTATCATTTTTTCTTTTTTAATTTATTTTTCTTCTTTCCGGAAACTCATACCTCCCAGTTTTTAATTTCAATCTACTAAACAATGCAAGTTCCGTGCCAATTTCGATTTTTTAAAAGATTCTAAATTTATTGGGCATAAAATTAAAAAGCGCCAAATTTTTTTGCGCTTTTAAAAACAAAAAGTATATTTAGCGCAAAAAAAATTAGCAGACAAATCCATTTTCTTGCTTTATCCAATAGTCTTTGAAAATCTTGCCAGTCATAAGGCACAAGTTCAGCTTAAAAAAATTTCAAATCAATAAAAGTATTAAAACACGCTAAAAATGAACTCAGCGTGTTTTTTAATAACCTTTTTTAATTAATCGAAGTCGTAAAAAACTTTTTAAATCGTAAACTAGCAATCATTAAACCTATTAATCCAAATGCTAAAAGGATCAAGACGGTCATCCAAATATCCCCCAAATGTGCCCCGCGAATCATGACATTCTGCATGCCCTGCTGAGCCCAATACTGAGGAGTGAATTTACCGATAATCTGTGCAAATCTTGGCAGGAAATCATAGGGAAACCATAAACCTCCAACAACAGCACCGCCCATCGTAATGATTTGCACAAAGGCAACGCCTTGATTTTCACTACGAACAAATACAGACAGTAGTAAACCTAAGCCGGTTGCGCATATCGCCAAACTTATAACAATTAAGATTATTGAAAGCAGGTCTCCGATATTCAAGTCATATACCACTTTTCCAAACATTAATAATACAGTGGATTGAGTTATGACGACCAATATATTCGGCACCCACATCCCTATTAAATAATGGTAGGATTTCATCGGCGTACTCCTTAGACGCGAAAGCATCCCTGACTCTTTGTCTTTAATGAAATTTCGAACCATTGTGATCATTATAAAAAATACAAACATTACCGTATATCCTGGGACAACCTGCGTAATCATATTCAATTTAGCGGCATTTTCTTTAATTTCTTTCACTTCGACTGGCGGCGTCAAAGTGACTTTGGCCTGAGCAGTGTTTTGTCCTAAGGTTTGAAGCGTTTGTGAAAGTTTGGCTTCTCTAAAAGATGTTGTCATATTCTCGAGTACCGCTTTAATCGGTGCGACGGCTGAATCTGCTGTTGCATCTCGGAATAGCTGAATATCTGCAGGTCGATTTGCCTTTAAATTTTCCTCGTAACCTTTTGGAATAACCAAAAGTGATGTGGACCGCCCCTCTTTTATTTCTTTAATTTGTTCTTTCAATGAAAGAGAAGAATCCTTTTTTAATTCAAAACCGGGAATTTGCTTTAATTGCTTTAAAAACATTTGGGACATCTCGGAGTGGTCTTGGTCATAATAGGAAATGGTGATTTTATCTGAGGTGTTTCCGAAAATTGATGCAAAAATGACAATAAAAAAGATTGGAAGTAAAAACAGCCAAAAAAAGGTCCCTTTTTCCTTCAGTGTTATTTGAATTTCTTTCCGAATAATGCTTTTGATCATTGCACGTTCTCCTTTTCTTCATTAATCTCGGAGGGTCGTTCCCGTTAAGGATAAGAAAACACTTTCGAGTGAAGGTTTCATCATTTCTAATGCCTTTACTTTGGCTCCTGTCTCCGTTACTGCTTGGATGGTATTTTCCATTGAAGGTAAAACCTCATCCGTTTCAAGCAGCCAGCCCTTCTTATGTTCGCTGACCTTCTTGATACCTGGGATTGCAGGTAAATGTTGCTGATCTTCTAACTCAAGGTAAATCGCTTTTGTTGCATATAAGCGTAGTAAGTCATCCAGATTCCCTTGGACAATGACCTTACCATGATCAATAATGGCAATATCATCGCAAAGAGCCTCCACCTCTTCCATATAGTGAGTGGAATAAATGATCGTTACTCCCTCAGAACGTAGAGTCTTTATAATTTCAAAAATATGATTGCGTGATTGCGGGTCAATCCCGACGGTTGGTTCATCCAGAATAATCAATTTTGGTTTGTGGAGCATGGCGGCGGCAATATTAATCCTTCGCTTCATCCCGCCTGAATAGGTATTGATTGGATCATTAGCCCGTTCTTTAAGCCCCACCTGGTCCAACACTTCAGTAATTCTCTCTTTAAGCAGCTTACCCTTCACCCCGTACATTTCTCCAAAAAAGATAAGATTGTTATAAGCGGAAATTTTATCGTATAGGGTAATTTCCTGAGGAACGTAACCGGCGATCTTGCGAATTGACTCCGCAGATTTTCGGATATCCTGCCCAAACAGATCCACTCCCCCTTCATTTGCTTCAATAATACCTGTAATAATTTTCATTGTGGTTGATTTACCTGCCCCGTTTGGACCAAGCAAACCAAAGCAGCTTCCTTCCTTTACAGTAAATGAAACATTTTCAAGGGCCTTTTTTGAGCCAAATATTTTTACCAAATTACTTACAATTACCGATTCCTCCATTTATTACCCTCCAAAAAAATCCATTTTTTGCAACCTATATATTATACATTTCTAGAAACAATGAAATACCTATTCTGGAAAAAGATAAAATTTAATCTTTTTCTAATTATTAAGGGAATCTTAAGAAATAATTAATATTTATATGATTGGCAAGAACAATATTTTGAGGTGGTGTTAACCATTAAAATAGTGGCATTTGAGCTGGGAATAGGATTCTTTATCTTATTTATGATTCATGCTACATTTGCTTAATATACTGTACAATCTAAGATAAAAAGTTATAATGAGGATAGAAGTAAATAACCATCTTCGCAAGGAGTGTTACCATGTTCTCAAATATTGGAGTACCAGGATTAATCTTAATCTTAGTTGTTGCATTAGTCATTTTTGGCCCAAATAAGCTCCCGGAAATTGGACGTGCTTTTGGAAAATCGATTCGCGAATTTAAGAAAGCAACCGAAGGAATTGCCGACGATATAAAGGAAGAATTTAAAGAAGATATTAAAGAAGCAAAACAAATTGATTTGAAAAAATAAAAGGCAAAATGCAAGATGATTGTTCATCTTGCATTTTTTGTTAGTTTTAAAACTCGTCCAGATTTCCAAAGGAGCCGAAAAACTCATAGTGAATCTGTTCTTCAGGGACTTTCCATTGTTTTAACGATTGATTGACAACCTTCATAAATGGCGAAGGGCCACAAAAGTAAAAATCCGCATCATTGGATGGTAAAACACTTTGCAGCCATTCAAGTGTAAAAAAGCCTTCCTTATCGTAATTCTTCATTTCCTGATCGGTTTCACTAGGTTTTTCATATATGACGAAGGATTTTACATTTTTATGTTCTGCGGCAAGGTCGTTGACGTGATCTTTAAACGCATGCAAATTGCTGTTAATTGCTGCATGAATATAATAAACCGTTCGATTCGGATTTTCGTTCACCGTTGTATTCAACATACACATCATTGGTGTTAAACCTACCCCGCCACTGATTAAGACTAATGGCAGGCTAGAATCCATATTTAAGTAAAAATCTCCGGCAGGTGCCGTGATGGGAATGATATCCCCCTCATTCACGTGGCTGTGCAAATAAGTTGATACAATCCCGTTCGGAATTCCTTCGCTTCTTGCATCCTCCCGTTTTACACTGATTCTGTAATACTCCAAACCAGGTCTGTCAGATAAACTATATTGCCTTAAATGAGTATATTCTTCACTGCTCATTTCCATTTTTACTGTAATATATTGACCGGGAATAAAGGTAGTGATTTGTTGTCCATCTTTTGGTTTTAAATAAAAGGAAGTAATTACATCGCTTTCCTTTACTTTTCGGTCTACTACAAAATCACGGAACCCTGCCCAACCGCCCGGCTGTGATTCAGTCGACTTATACATTTTGTCTTCCATACGAATGAACACATCTGCAATCACCCCATAGGCATCTGCCCATGCATTCATGATCTCATCTGTAGCAGCATCGCCAAGAACTTCTTTTATCGCGCCCAAAAGGTTTTCACCAACGATTGGGTAGTGTTCGGGTTTAATTTGTAGGCTGCGATGCTTCTCACCAATTCGCTCAAGCACAGGCATGATTTGACTAAAATCTTCAATGTTTGCTGCTGCACCGTAAACGGCATCCGCTAATGCTTTTGGTTGATGGCCGGTGATTTGGTGCGTCTGATTAAAAATATTTTTTAGTTCCGGATGTTGTTTAAACATTCGCTTATAAAATTGCTTCGTAATTGCCTCGCCATGTTCTTTTACCACCGGCAAGGTTGCTTTAATCACTTCTAATTTTTTAGGATCTAGCGCCTTTACTTTATTTAAAACTTCTTTCCATGAATGTTTTGCTTCCAATGTAGTGTTTAAACTCATGATAAATTCCCCCCTTCATAGAAAGTATGTCCGTACAAGAATGATGGCATTAAGGTAGGTTTTGCATGTTTAATGAAAGGCTTTTTTAAACGATGTGTTTTCCGCTTCAGGCACTCTGCTCTATTCAACGATGTTAAAAAGTCAGCATTCACATTTAACACAGCTTAATAAAAAAACATCCCCTAAGTTGTACAGGGAATGTGTCAGAGAATTATCTTCGTGATTTATCTGCCAAGGATTGGAATTGACCCATCAGCTTTTGCCGGGATTTTTTATTTCTTAGTAAATATGCAGCACCTAGGGCAACAGTGGTCATCATTAAATTTTTTCGATTCATTCTCATTCCTCCTCGTGACTAGCCTTCAATTATATATCTTCCCTCTTCTTTCTGTTTTTAAAAGTAGTAATCAAAATTTAACAGTTTCGTAAAACTAAACATTTACGATTTCGAAAAATTATTGTATTCTAAAAATACAAATAATTAAATTTTCAGTTTTTAAATGTAGGTGGAAATTATGTATTTTCACATTGTGGTTGCTGTGCTTTGCTGGGTGTTGGCTATTTCGATTCCTACGCTGTCAGATAGCTATATGGTTGCCTTAATGGTCTTAGGTTTTATTGCTCTTCTTTTATTTTTGAGAGAACTTCTAAGGCATGTGAATGAAAATTTTCTCGTTCAAGTGGAAGAAGCAGAGAATTCAGACATTCATGCTCTTTCTAGTTTTCAAGGGACATTTTTGATGATCCGCGATGAGGAATCACCGTTTTCGGATGAATTTACCTATATTATTTTCCGAAGCGGGTCCGTTGAAATCCCTTTGTTTTGCAGAAATCTTAGGATCATTCAAAAGGCCGCACAGGCAACCAGCGAATTAATTGTCTACTATAAGGACAATGTCTTAGTGAATGTGGAAGAATTGGATGATTGAAAAACCAATCCCTGCTTTTTTGAACCAAAAACGCTCATTCACAAGAATGAGCGTTTTGAAAAAAACTATTTTGCCATTAAATCTTTTAACATTTGGTTATGTGCTTTGTATTGCTCCAATAATTGATTTAGGTATTTTTTAGCCTCTTCTTTGTCTTTTTCTGCCACGGCTTCCTCTAATTCATGGTAGGTTTGCCAATGGCTCATGTCCTTGCCGCCATGAACTTTTTTAAGGAATTCTTCTTTGGTTATCTTTCCTTCATCATACTGCTTTCGGAACTTCTCCATTTTTTCCATGCCCTCTTTTTTCCACTGCTCGCGCTTTGCTGCATTTTGCGGGCTTAGCCATTTCATCATCAGAACCTTTTTCTCTGAGAACATTTTCGTCCATTCCGCTTTTTTCTCAGGGGTATATTGGTTCACCCACGCTAAAATTTTCCCTTCCCGCGCAGCCATTTTTGCCTTCCAATCTCCGTGCATAAAATGGTGACGGTGATTATCTTTATCACAGCAATCTCCCTTATGATTATCATGCCCTTCATGATCAACGGGAATATGGTTGTGTGCTGATGCTAGACCTGGTACGGCTAAAAACAACCCAAGAATCAAAACAAAAAGTTTGTTCTTCATATAAATCTCCCTTCATTAGTAAAATCATCCATTTTTTAAATGGCACGAATTTATGATACCCTCTCGCTTTAAAAATATTCAAAAAAAAATCCCTCCATTAAGAAGGGATTTTAGGATGGAAATAGAATTCCAGCAAGTTCGACAAATCTCTGTTTACATCCATTCCATAAATTCAAGGCGGTTGCCAAAGGGATCGTGAACATGAATCCTGTTTGCACCTGGCAGATTATCATCTTCCGTAAACGAAACATTTTTATTTTTTAAATGTGCTTTTAAATCTTCAATATTTTCAATCACAAATGCAGGGTGGGCTTTTTTCGCCGGTGTAAAGGGCTCTTCTACCCCAATATGAAGCTGAAAAGTGCCAAATTCAAACCAAACTCCGCCGCGTTTCTTTAATTCTTCCGGTTTTTCTACTTCGGTTAAACCAAGAATCCCATTAAAAAATTCTCGGGCATCATCCTCGCACCCTTTTGGTGCAGCAAGCTGGACATGATCAATTTTTTTAAATGAAAAGGCCATTTTCATCCCTCCAAAACAGATTATGGGTGCATAGCCTTATTTTACAAAATTTTTAAAATTCCATCAAATTTTATTCATAAAAAAGAGAGCTATTCCTTTTTAAAGAAAATAGCTCTCTTTTGGTTATTTACCTATAAACTCCTGTGTCCAATAATTTCCCTTAGAGTTAAAACCAACCCCAATATTCGTATAGTTAGGGCTTAAAATATTTTTTCGGTGTCCTTCACTATTCATCCAAGCAGTGACAACTTCTTGTGCAGTAGGCTGTCCCATGGCAATATTTTCACCAGCTGATTTATAGGTTACACCAAAGTCCCGCATCATATCAAACGGTGAACCGTAAGTTGGACTAGTGTGTGAAAAATAATGTTTTGCTTCCATGTCATCTGATTTTGTCTGAGCAACTTTGCTTAATAAAGCATCTGCTGAAAGTGCCGGAAGCCCATTTTTTTTTCTTTCCGCATTGGTTAAATCAATAACCTGCTGCGCCATTTTGGTAATCCCAGCTGGCGCCTGAGTGGTTGGTTGCTGGGCAGGCGGTGTTGTAGTTTTTGGTGTAGTCTTATTGACTGTACCCTGTTTCCCTGTATTTGGATTCGTGACCATACCATTTTTACCTGTATTCGGTAAATTTGTTTTTGGATTTACAGCATTAGGAGCAAAACTATAGTACCAGAAATTCCCTTGTTGGACCCGCTCGCTATGCGGAAACTTATGACTCGGTGTATCCGTACTAAACGAGTTCGGGTCGATGGTAATAAATCCATTTTTGTTTCCGTGAATCTCGGTTGTAGACATCATTTTCCCGAATTCGGTAACCCGATTGTCCCAACCATTACCATTTTCCCGATCATTCCAATCGTAGTCCCGGGTTGACACATTTGGGTTGGTTAAATCCCCAGTTGAAACATTACGCGGGTTTAATACCCCCGGATGGTTCATTTCATCATTTCGGTCATTCCAAGTACGGTTATCATTTAACGGATTGTTTACTCTTGTTAAGTCTCTGTTCAAAGCACTGCGATCATTTAGATCATTTGTTGAAACATTCCGATGGTTCACAGCTGTATTATCTACATCTGCCTTATTGGTGGAACAAGCGGCTAATGAAGCAATAGCTAGTGAAGCAACAACTAATTTCGTCTTTTTAAAGCCCATCCGTCACATACCCCCTTAGATTTTAGAAGATACGTTTATTATCTTTTCCGTTATGGGATAAAGTATCGATGGGAAATATCGTGTTAATACACATCTTTTTTCATAAAAACAAAAAATGATACAAAAATGGCTGCAACCCACCAAATGAGGAGAACCATTAATGAAAAGGATAATGTCATCCCTTCAATCGGTGGGGCCATTCCCCTTAAAAAGTCGGTTAACCGTAAATTGACCATAAAAAAGTATTTTGCTGACTGCCAGGATGAGACCATGTTGTTTAAGATTGCACCTGAAATAAGAGCTGCAAGCATAATTCCCATCCCCGCTGCCGTACTGCGGATTAAAACGGACAACATAAAAGATAACGTTCCAACGACAATGGCTACAAACCAAACCAAGCCAAAATCCATTAATAAAAATTGCCAAAGCTTTAGTATTTTAACGGAGGAAGTGTTAAGCCCGGACTCATTTACATTAAATCCTGTTAAGATAGGAGTTCCCCATCCTTTGTATCCAAAAACAAGACCGGATATTATATAGGATAAAATTCCAGTGATGGCAATAATTAATGAAACGGCGAGGCAAAGGGTAATATATTTACTCATAAGAATTTTCCATCGTTTCACAGGTCTAGTCAGAAGGAGCTTTATTGAACCCAGACTATGCTCAGATGAAACCAAGTCACTGGCAATCACCATCACCATGAGCGGTATAAATAAGTCAATTGAGTTTTCTAAAAACATTCTAATAAAGGTTGGAGCACCCGGTGCAGATGGATTAATATCATGATCCAAATAATATTGTTCCTGCTGCAGGGTG
Organism: Neobacillus sp. GCM10027624; assembly: GCF_042675345.1. Lineage (NCBI taxonomy): Bacteria > Bacillati > Bacillota > Bacilli > Caryophanales > Bacillaceae > Neobacillus > Neobacillus sp. GCM10027624. The sequence continues at coordinate 748,445 of NZ_JBHTHD010000003.1, read as the reverse complement.
ATTTGCAGTTGTTTTTTCCACTCTTCTGAAATTCGACTGCTGCTTAATCGATTCGTCGTATCGACAATTTGTTGCTGCAAAATAGTCCGCCAATCACTTGTGCCCAATTTTTCTCTTTGAGTTTGGACTTGTTTATACTGCGCGTATGTAAATAAAATAACGAGAACCCCTATTATTAAAGCAATGACCACAATCCGCTTTTTAGCGATTAATTTCATCATTTCGTTTTGAATCAATTTATTCAATCGAATCACCCCCGGTTAATTCGAGGAATAAGTCTTCAAGTACAGGCATTTTTCGACTCATCTCTGTTATAAAAACCCCTGCCTCCACCAATTTACGGTTCCACACCGGTGTCATCTGCTCATCAAATTCCGTTAAAATAGCACCGTCCTCTGTTTCTTCAATGGGCGTTAGTGAGCTTAAGATCTCTTTTCCTTTTTCAAATGGATGGATATGCCATTCCATTCTTTCACGATTCGCTAACAAATCCTGCACTGTATCAATCTTAATGATGGAACCTTTTGTTATAATCGCTACACGGTCACATAATTGCTGAATTTCACTTAACAAATGGCTTGATACAAGGACTGTAAGGCCTTCATCTATTGCTAAAAACCGGATAAATTCACGCATTTCCCGAATTCCAGCAGGGTCTAAGCCATTTGTTGGTTCATCTAGGATTAGCACTTTCGGCTTTCCTAAAAGGGCTTGAGCAATTCCGAGGCGCTGTCTCATCCCAAGCGAATAGGTTTTCACCTTATCATGAATTCGATCGTTTAAGCCAACAAGCTTGGTCACCTCTTTAATCCTTTCCTCTCCAATCCCTTCAAGCATTCTCGAAAAAAGAAGCAGATTATCATATCCTGATAAATAGGGATATAATTCAGGATTTTCCACGATACAGCCAAGGTTACCCATCGCTTCTTGAAAGGAATTTTCTATATTATATCCGCAAATTTTTATAGAACCTGAAGTGGGTTTAATTAAGCCGACCAGCATTCGGATGGTGGTTGTTTTTCCTGCACCATTTGGTCCTAAGAATCCAAAAACTTCACCTTCTTTTAACTCGAAGGACAAGCCTTTGATAATTTCTCTCTTCCCGATTACTTTTTTTAGATTCTGTACAGATAATGTGATATTCCCCATCATGACACTCCTTACCAGGTGAGCAAGGCCGCAACGCGTTCAGCAATTAAACGGTACCCCTTCGTATTTGGATGAAACTTATCTGAATACAGATAGTCATTCACTTTTAATTCAAATAAATCAAACGTTGGTACAAAAATAATTTTTGGATAGGCAGCACTGATTTCTGCACTATCATAATTCCAGTGACGAATCACTTTTGACATTTCTTTTCCTTGATCAAATTCAATGAATGGATTATATAAGCCAATAAAAAATACATTAGCAGTACTGTTCACTTTGCGGATCTGCCCAAAGATGTATTTTAAATTATTGAGGTACTTATTCTCGATGGTTGTAAGGCTTCTGCCTTGAAAGTCCATTAACCCTTGTCCGCCGCGGAATAAATCATTGCCGCCTATTGTCAACAAGATGATGTCGGCTTTTTGAATTTGCCGCTGTACCTCTGTTTGCCTTACTTGTTTTCTTAGCCCTTCGGACTGCTGTCCATTTATTCCAAGGTTGGTAAGCTGTACAGGACGCTTGGTTTTTCCCTTTATTTCATCGAGCAAATCACCAACATAACCTTTTCCCGTTTCATCCCCAGTCCCTCTTGTAAGCGAATCACCAAGCGCAACTATGGTTAAACCCTTTGAATTTTCAGCTTTTTTCGTGACCGTTGCGATCGGAACTTTTTCCGGTTTACCGGCATAATACTCTCCAACAGCCCAGCCAAGACCGACCAGCCAGAGAAGGCAAAACAAGACCGAAATAAGGGTAATCGAACGGATTATATTTTTATTCAAACCTATCATCCCTTCTGGCAATTTCTACCTTCATTTAATCATAAATTGTTTGAGAATCAAACTTTTTGATTCTGTTAAAAAGACTGAATTACATTACAGTGGGTCAGCCCTTTTTAAACCCGAATCCGGGACCTCTTTTTCGAAGAATCGATGGTGGTGAGCAATCGGAAAATTTCTAGCAGCATAGTTGTCAAACCAAGCCAGACCCCGCCAAATACATAGCCTGCGGCAATCTGACTTGGGTCTTGGACATGAAAGTAAATCCGGCTAATACCCATGAACAATAGTATTACAATCCAGAGAACAATAAGTATTGTATGGACCCGAAGGTATTTACTATGCCGCAGCATGATAAAAAAGAAAAAACCGTAAATAACAAAGGACATTAGAGATTGTTCGCTTGGAAAACTATAAGGAAATCGTTCGAGTAAGGACGGTTCATCAGGTGATAACCGATGAAAAACATTACGAAGGATTTCTTCATAAATTTCTCCGCCGGCAACGGCAATGAACAAAAAATAAAGTTCAATCAGCTTATCTTTCCCTTTCCAAATAATCCAAAGAAGCGTATAAAAGATGATACTAATCAACATCATTGCCGTTCCAAGCTTCAAAAAGAAATTCATTAATAGATCAAATTGATTTTTAAAAATGATTGAAATTAACATATTGATAACAGTATCCAAATCATTGATGTCGTTCTCAAGATAGTTTTGAATCAGGTTAATCATTAAAATAATGAAACCCAAGGTTACCAGTGAGATTCCGGCAAGGAACAGCTCAGTCCTCCTCCGTGTATGAAAGATTTCAAGTGCTCTCTTTCCGATGAATACCAGGGTAAGGATCATTTCCTTCTGAAATTTTTTAAATAGATAGAAGATGACTAACAGAACCACAATAATCATACTGCCGATGATTAAATATTTTTTGATTATTTCGTGAAAAATTCCCCATTTGGGTCCAAGCATTTTCCCTAACAAAATAAACGTGGATACCCAAATAACGGAACCAATCGCTGAAAAGATTGAAAAAATGATAAAGGGAAGCCGGGTAATTCCCGAAAAGTAGCCGGTAATATGTCTGACTCCTGGAATAAATAAGGCTACAATCAATAGCTTGTTCCCATATTTTTTAAACCAAATCGAGGTTGAATTCAACCTCTCCGGTCCTAAGTGAATTTTTGACCCGTATTTTTCAAAAAACGGCATTCCAAGCTTCGCGCCGATCCAATAAGCAATCATCATCCCCAATAAACATCCAACAGAGGCAGAGAGCACGCTTGCTAACCAGTTCAGCTGGCCTTGATAGGCCAAAAATCCAGCGTAACCCATAAGCGCTTCAATTGGTATGGGGAGTGCCATAATTCCCAAAATTAATGAAAGAAAGAGGACCAAATATCCGTAATCGTTCATAAAACTAGTTAAATAATGCAATTTGGCCCCTCCTCGCTTATGGTATAGTGGTATTTTATCCATACCTCGGCAATATAGTAATCCTTTTCCGGATATTTAATAGAAAAAACCGACTTCCGTTTTAGGAAATCGGTTTGCTCTTTTGATTATACTAAGCTTCCTTTTGGTCCGAAGAATTCAAAATGGATATTATCTTCGGCTACTCCAAGGTCCTTTAAGGATCGGTTGACGGACTTCATAAACGGAACTGGTCCACAGAAATAGAATTCGGCATCCTTGTAAGTGACATTTTCTTCAATCCAATCACGCGTTACATAGCCTTCTACATCAAAGCTATTATTTTGACGGTCCTCTTCTGTTGGTGAATCGTAGAAGAAGAAGGAATTCACTTGCTCAAGCGCTGTAAGTGCTTCAACTTCGTTCCTTAAAGCATGGACATTTCCGTTGGCAGCTGCATGAATAAAGGTAACCTTACGTTCTGGCTGCATTTCTACAACGGTTTTTAACATACTTAACATTGGTGTGATTCCCACACCGCCGCTTAATAAGGCAATTGGTGTATTTTTCGTCGTGTCTAATACAAAGTCGCCTGCAGGAGCACTCACTTTAAGTACATCTCCCTCTTTAACTTCGTCATGAAGATAATTAGAAACCCTTCCGTCTGGATTAGCAGTACCAGCTTCACGTTTAACGCTGATACGGTAATATTCTTTTCCAGGTGCATCTGAAAGGCTGTATTGACGAATATGGGTAAACTTTTCTCCTTCAATTTCAAGTTTAATGCTAATATATTGACCAGGAATAAAGTGGGCAATTTCTTTTTGATCCTCTGGTACTAAATAGAAAGAAGTAATGACATCACTTTCTTCTACTTTGCGGTCAACAATGAAATTACGGAAGCCATCCCAGCCGCCTTTTTGTTTAGCAGCTTCATCATACATTTCCGCTTCAACACTGATAAAAGCATCTGCGATGATACCATATGCTTTTGCCCAGGCATCAATAATTTCATCTGTCGCTGCATCGCCTAAAACATCTTTAATCGCCAATAATAGATGTTTTCCTACAATCGGATAATGCTCTGGTTTGATACCAAGGCTGCGGTGCTTATGTGCGATTTGTTGTACAACCGGTAAAATCGCTTCTAGGTTATCGATATACATCGCTGCAGCATAGACTGCACTAGCAAGGGCTCTTTGCTGTCTGCCTTGTTTTTGGTTTGCATGGTTGAAAATATTTAAGAGTTCAGGATGATTTCCAAACATTAATTGGTAAAAACGAGTAGTAATTTGCTCTCCATGTTTTTCTAAAACGGGTACAGTGGATTTCACAAGGTCAATTGTTTTTTGGTCTAACATTTTCATACACTCCTCACGTTTTTTACGGTTATCTCTATTCCCACTGTGATTATATGAAATTTTTCATACAAAGAATGTGATTTGAATCACACGTTTAGAAATTCAGAAAATTCTAAACTAATTGCTCACTCTGTTAAAAATAAAACTTTTTACTTTTAAAAATGTAAATTTTTGTAATTTTAAAGGAATAAGGTATTAATTTTTTAACTTTTTACTAAATAAAGCACGAAATGGAATTTTAAAATGAGGAAAAAGTTTTTAGTTTTATGGGTTCGCTGCTAAAACAGCAAAAGAAGCGATTATGAAGAGGTAGTTCTTTTTATAGAAATATGTTGTTAAAGGAATGGAGCATCTGCGGTTGCAGATGCTCTTTTTCTTTACCTAGTTTTTGCAAATATACACGTGTCCCTTAATTCCTTTCCATCACCGGAAAGACTATCATTTTTTAAGATTCCTTCAAGGGTAAATCCCAATTGTTCGGGGATGGCCCGACTCTTAGTGTTTTTAGTATCACAGCGAATTTCTAACCTTCTTGCCTGAAGCTCGGTAAATGCAAATTCTGTAATCCCTTCAACCGCCTCTGAAATGTATCCTTTTCCACTAAACCGAGTATCGATCCAATAGCCAATTTCAAATTTGGGTACGTTCCAATTGATTCTATGTAATCCGGATGATCCGATAAATTCACCTGTTTCTTTATCGAAAAGATGAAGCCTTAAATCCTCGCGGGTTAAGAATTTAGCATGTGCATCACGGATATTAACTTCTACATCTTCTTCGGTTTGATTTTTATGTGCCCATGGCATCCATGGCTTTAGTTCTTTAATTGATGCCTGAGTTGCCGCGTAAACGAGTTTTCCATCTCCAGGTAGCGGCATACTGATTCGTAATCTTTCTGTGTAAAATTGTTCTGGAAAATCGAGTAGGATTGGTTTCATTTTTGATGTCCCCTTTCAATGGTAATTAATTCGGTGGAGGGAGGGGGAAATCCTTTTTAATTATTTTGGTTTATAATAGACTCTCCCCTTGTTTTTCCCGGAGTATGGTAAATTCATTGACTCTCTAGGAGCATATTTTCCTCTTGGGCTTTTTTATTTGCCATTCCTCTCCATCCCACCCCTCCACCCAAAAAAAAGACTCTCCCAAAAATAATGGAAGAGTCCTAAAAATTAATAAGCTTTTGCCCAATACACCATCTTTTCTGCTTTACCGCCGCAGCATACGCATGTATCGGATAATTGTTCTTGTTCGAAAGGCATACATCTAGATGTTGCACTTGTTTCTTCTTTAATTTTTTCCTCACAGGCTACATCACCACACCACATGGATTTAATAAATCCGCCTTTTGTTTCAAGCGTTGTCTTGAATTCATCGAAATTCAACGCAACAGACGTCCTTTCTTCACGGTGGTTCAATGCTTTGTTATATAAATTCGATTGAATATCATCGAGCAATTCAACAAGCTTGGTTTCTAATTGGTCCATTGGGACAACAACTTTTTCTAAAGTATCGCGTCTAACCAATACAACTTGCTTGTTTTCGATATCTTTTGGTCCAACTTCTAATCGTACTGGAATACCCTTCATTTCGTATTCATTAAACTTCCAGCCAGGCTTCTTGTCACTGGCATCAATGCCAACGCGGGCAACTTTAGATAGCGACTCCTTCAAATCATAGGCAAAATCAAGGACGCCTTCCTTATGCTGGGCAATTGGCACAATCATCACTTGAGTCGGTGCTGCTTTTGGCGGAATCACTAGACCGCGGTCATCACCGTGAACCATGATTAAAGCACCAATAATACGAGTCGTAAATCCCCATGAAGTTTGGTGAACATGCTGAAGCTTACCTTCCTGGTCAGTATATTGAATACCGAAAGCTTCCGCAAATCCTGTTCCTAAATGGTGGGAAGTACCTGATTGTAAGGCTTTACCGTCATGCATTAAGCTTTCAATGGTATAAGTAAATTTCGCACCGGCAAACTTTTCTTTTTCTGTCTTTTGACCTTTTACAACCGGAATTGCCAAAATATTTTCACAAATATCAGCATACACATTTAGCATTCTAGTTGTTTCTTCATGTGCATCCTCATCAGTCGCATGACAAGTATGGCCTTCCTGCCATAAAAACTCTAATGTGCGCAAGAATGGGCGGGTAGTTTTTTCCCAACGTACAACGTTTGCCCATTGGTTATATAGCTTTGGCAGATCACGATAAGAATGGATAATATTTTTATAATGTTCGCAAAAAAGAACTTCTGAAGTTGGACGTACAACTAATCGCTCTGTTAATTCTTCAGAACCGCCATATGTGACAACAGCTACTTCCGGAGCAAATCCTTCCACATGGTCCTTCTCCTTTTGTAGCAGGCTTTCAGGAATAAACAGCGGCATATACACATTTTCATGTCCTGTTTCTTTGATTTTTTGATCAAGCTCATTTTTAATATTATCCCATAAAGCATATCCATACGGACGAATAATCATCGACCCGCGTACGCTGGAATAATCAATTAAGTCTGCTTTTGTGACAACATCGGTATACCATTGGGCGAAATCCTCGTCCATGGCTGTTATGTCTTTTACAAATTCTTTTGCCATTTTGACACCTCATTAAATTTTTAAATATAAAAAGGCCTAGAATCCCCAAAAAAGGGACCAAGGCCTTGGCGGTACCACCCTAAATTCATAAAGCACATGCTTTATACACTCATCATGATAACGGAATTAATCCGCGTGTATCTTCAAAATGGATCCGATACAGAACTCGGAGGCAGGTTCGAATGACCATCTTAAGAAACCTTCCACCATATGGTTTCCTCTCTAGATAAGACAACTTCATTTTACTAGTCCCCGTCATTGTTTCAATTAGTATTTTTGAAAAAATTATATATTTCTCGACACAAATTGTCAAATCCTATTTTGGAATATATTTCTGAAGGGATTTCCCAGCTTTATAAAATCGGGTAAAATGGCAATAAAAGGAGTGATTTTCCGTGAAACAGGAGCAAGATGATTTAGAAAAGGAAGAGGAAGAAAAAACATTCCTTCTTGACTATATAAAAATGCAAAATGAGGCATTAAAGCGGATTTTTAAAAATACACTCGATAAAGAAAAAGATAAATAATCGGCTTCCAGACGTGTCTATGCGTCTTTTTTATTTTCCTTCAGTTTTCATTAAACGATCAAAATATCCCTATAAAAAAGAAATTCCATTTCAAATATTCCCTTTATAATATTCTTATCTTGTTAAATTTTTCATCCCAACTCAATATGAGGAGAATTACATATGAATATTTTATCCATAATCACCACAGTTGTTTTGTGCATCATGACGGTATATTGCCTTTATCTGGTTCACCGTGAGAAAGAGAAAATTACCTGCATGTCCGGCATGATGATTGCAATGGTCGTGGCGATGATGGCCGGTCTCCTATCCGGATATTTAATTGGCATCTTTTCGGGTGATATGTTTCTTTCGAGTGGCGTTAGTATGATTATTGGTTTCTTTATTGGATTCCTGGCCGGGCAGCCGATAGGGTTGATGGCAATTCTTGATGGAGCCCTTGCCGGATTAATGAGCGGACTAATGGGGGCAATGCTCGGAGTGATGCTACAGTTTGAAAATCCACTTATCATGCTTGTTATTTTGCTAGGATTATATATCATCATGGGTCTTGTTATTTTATTTGTATTGGTAGAAACAAACAAAAAATTTTCGCTCGATACCCAGGCCATTTCTCCTTTTGCCGTTTTTTCTGCTGGTGTGGTTACTGTTTCATTATTTTTATTTATGTATGGGAGTGACTATGTAAAATTACCAGGTGATGATGCATATGCTCAAAACAGCGCCTCAATTACGCAAGAGGAAGTCGATGTATCCAATGAACAAACACCAAAGATTCAAATGAAGGTCACTGAACAGGGCTACTCTCCAAACGTCATCACTGTGAAAAAAGGAGTTCCCGTCGAGCTCATCGTTGATAATCCGTTAGAAAATAGCTGCTTATCCACTTTCACAATGCCTGAGTTTAATATAAACAATGTCAATTTAAAAGTTGGAACAACCAATCTCTCTTTTACACCGAACAAAACGGGTGAATACACCTTTAGCTGTGGAATGGGGATGTTTAAAGGGACCGTGATTGTAAAATGATTTTGGGCTTGGTCATGAAACCAAGCCTTTTCTCATATTTATTCTAGTATATGTTGTTTTCCTTTGGAGGTGGATTTGTGGTAAAAAATGAAAAGGAGATTTCCCCTGGCACACACAATAACAAAAATGATGTGAAAGTGAATAATCAGTTCAGCTTAACGATTGACTTTGGAGATTCATTGAATTTATTAGCATTAATTACTGGAATTTATGTGATTAGAAGAATTGGAAAAAGGAACAAAATGAAGAAAAAAGAACAAAAAGCTGCCGGCTGAATGGCAGCTTTTTTACTAATCTTACAGTACTTCGGAAGGGTCCTCGCTGCGATTTTTCCGTTTTCTTTCAGCACTAAGAACTTTAATGGATAAATAGATTCCAGTTCCTGTCAGGGCCATCAATGCTATTGCTACTAAGTCAATCAGCCATTTGATGTTTGTTGTACCAATTCTCCCTTCATGAAGTCCACGAATTATTCCAATCATTCCTTGAGATTCTCCTTTGAACATGCCGGGAGTAAAATTCCTATTCCCTCCGAATCCTCTCCTGCCTTGGAATTGGCCATTATTATTCATCCCTGGTTGTCCAGAAGCCTGACCTGATCCTTGTGAATTTGACCCTTGACTAAATTGTTGATTAAATTCTCCAGGCTGGAAATTTCCGCGAATTCCTTCACCTTGAGTTTGTCCAATTAACCATGGCTCGTTCATCAACAAACCAGTAAGTGATTCCATAAAAATAAAGATGGATGCAATCAAACCAATCCATAAATGTGCTCTTCTAGTTTTTTTCATCGCAAAAAATCTCCCTTCCCGTTTCAGTTGGATAAAAATATTATGAAGGGACTTCCTTAACTTTTTCTTAAGAAAAGGCTGTGATAACTAGTTTTTGATTTCCGCTCTAAGCAATGTGTTTTAAAAATCAACAATGTACTATAACACAGCCAAGAAAAAAGAACCCAAATCAACTCTTCTGGGTTCTTGGAAAAATAATTTCGATCGTTGTTCCTTTGCCATCACTGCTTTGTATTTTTGTTTTACCATGGTGCTTTTCAATAATCCATTTTGCAATCGACAAGCCCAATCCGGTACCTTCCACGGATGTTCGCGCCTTATCACTTTGGTAAAAACGATCAAAGATTTTCGGGATATCTGCCTCCGGAATTCCAATTCCATTATCTTCTACCCTCAATATAATCGAAGAATAGCTTTGCCGGCAGGATAACCGAATTTCGCCGCCTTCGTTCGTATATTTTGTTGCGTTATCCACCAAAATGACAATCAACTGATGAATCCTTTCTTTATCCGCAAGAAATTGAACCGGTTCCTGAACATCTAAATGGATGGTCTTCCCTTGATACGAAACAAACTCTTCATAGTGCTGATAAATTTCCTTCAACAACTCGTCTAACCGAAAACTCTGCTTCTTCATCTCAATTTGATCTGAATCCGATCTAGCCAACATTAATAAATTGCCAACAAGCTTCGAAAGTCTCCTAGACTCCGTTGAAATCGTGGAAATGTCGAGAACTTTCTCCTGAATCGTTGCTTGAGGAGAGCGAAAAAGCAATTCTGTTTTTGCCTGGATAACTGCAAGCGGCGTTCTTAATTCATGTGAAGCGTCTGAGACAAATTCCTGTTGTTTTTGCCAGGCATTTTTTATCGGTACCAATGCTTTTCCCGCTAAGAAATAACCTATACCCACGGCACATATAACCCCAATTCCACAACCAATCATCATAATTAATAACAGGCGGTTTAATAATTCCTTTTCAGAATTGGTATTTCGAATCACTTGAACGGTTACTTTTCCTAAAAGCGGAACATCAATTTTTGTGGCAATATAGCGATAAGAAAAATTTTGAACATTCACATCTTGCAAAGAATCCAATTTCTTCGGTCGGATGCTTTTTTCATTATCTTTAAATAACACGGATTCCCGGTTTTGGCCAGTTAAGAGATGATTGTTTTCATCCCATATTAATGTCATAATCCGCGGGTCTCGGTGCATAAATTTCGGCCCATTGTCATCATCAAGTCCTTGATCTTGATGATACTGTTCGTTCTGAAAATGATTCACAGATTCCAACAGGGTTCGATTCACATCCTGATATAATTTTTTCTCAGTATAAAAATAAATGATACTTCCGAGAATGCTGATTAAAATGATAAAGACTAAAGAATTTAACAGAGTAAGCCGTATATGTGTTTGCCGAAACATTCGCTGTCCCCTTTACTCCTCATTCAGCATATAGCCAACACCGCGGATGGTTTTGATATCTGAATGATAGCCGAATGGCTCCAGTTTTTTGCGGAGATGGTGCATAAACACTTCAACAATTGCAATCGTTGTGTCTGAATCAAAGCCCCACACCCGGTCATAAATTTGTTCTTTTGTTAAGATCGCCCCTTTATTCTGAATGAGGTATTCTAATAATTCATATTGCTTTGTTGTTAATTTAACTGGTTCCCTTTCAACCAGAATATCTCTTTCTTTTCCCAACAATTCAATACCGCGATATTTGATGGTTTGATTGGTAGTGAGACTGCCGCTTCGCCTTAATAAAGCACGAATTCGCGCTTTTAACTCAGCTGCCTGGAAGGGTTTTACTAAATAATCATCACCGCCGCTGTCCAACCCCTTTACGCGATCCTCTAACGAGTCCCTTGCAGTTAAAAAAAGAACCGGAGTCTTCAAGCCTTCCTTGCGAATCAACTGAAGGACTTCGAATCCATCGATTTCGGGAATCATTACATCCAGAACAATGGCATCATGAATATTTTGCCTTGCTAAAAACAAGGCATCCTCTCCATTTGATGCCTGATCAACTTCAAATTCATCTGACAATAATTCAACAATGGACTCTAACAATGGCAGATTATCTTCAACAACTAATAAACGCATGGTTTGCGCTCCTTTTTAAAAAAATAGTCTAGCTCCTATTATAAAGGAGACAAAGCGACCGCAACATACGATCGCTCTTTTTCCATCAATTATTCATACCGAAGAGCCTGTATCGGGCTTAATTTTGATGCCTTATTGGCTGGGAATACACCAAACACAACACCGACCAAAAGCGAGAATAAAAAGGACAAAACAATCACCGATGTCGAATAGGCAATCGTTAAGTTCATCAATGAGGCAATGATCTTTCCGAGTCCAATTCCAGCAAGAATGCCGATGATTCCCCCCATTGAACTTAAGACAACCGCTTCAATTAAAAATTGCAGTAGGACATCGCGCCGTTTGGCACCAATTGCTTTCCGGATACCGATTTCCTTTGTCCGTTCTGAAACAGAAACGAGCATGATATTCATGATTCCAATACCGCCTACCAACAAGGAAATGCTTGCAATTCCGCCAAGCATCATTGTCATCGTATTAGAGACTGAGCTTAATGTGTCCATGACATCTTGCTGATTGGTAACACTGTAAGAATCACTTTTATTCGGGTACAAGCTTGCCATCTTTCGCTCCACTTCATTCATGACAAAATCCATCTGGTCTTGGCTTTTACCTTGTAAATATACTTGGTTTATACTTGTACTTTTCACTAAGCGCTGACCGGTACTTAACGGAACAATAATGACATTATCTCCACTTTGACCTAAGGAACTTCCTTTTGATGCTAAAACTCCTACCACTTTAAAAGAAGTGCCGTCCACTTGGATATATTGGCCGATTGGGTTGTCTACCCCAAAAAAGGTTGAAGCTGTTTCTGAACCTAAGACAGCAATTTTCTGTCGATATTCAATATCTAAATCATTGATGAAGCGGCCTTGAGTCACCTTTGCATCCCGAACAGAGGAATAAGTAGCATTAGTGGCAGTTAAGCTAACTTGTGAATTGATCCGGTCCTTTTTCACATTAACACGTCCCGAAACAACCGGGGAAGTGGCTTTAACTCCATTTAATTTGGTTAATTGATCAATTTTATCCTCTGTTAACGATAAATCTGTTCCAAATGTATTGATGGTCAACAAATTGGTCCCCAGCTGATTGATACTGCTTGTTACATTTTTCGCAGAACCCTGTGCAATCGAGACCAATATGATCACGGATGAAACACCGATGATAATCCCCAGCATCGTTAGAATAGAACGGAGTTTATTGCTTTTTATGCTGCGAAGCGCCATTTTAATAGATTGGTAAATGCTCAAAGGGGCTCACCTCCATTCTCAAAAAGCTGCCCGTCCTGGATGCTGACCATTCTTTTTGCCTGTTTGGCGACTGCCAGGTCGTGAGTAATTAATATTATCGTGTGACCAACTTCATTTAATTCCTTCATCACTGTAATAATTTCTTTACTTGTTTTACTATCCAATGCTCCTGTCGGCTCATCTGCCAGAAGGATGGAGGGAGCTCCTGCAAGGGCCCGGGCAATCGCCACCCTTTGCTGCTGGCCGCCTGATAGCTGTGATGGTAAATGTCCTGACCTATCCAGCAATCCTACCTTCTTAAGACTATCCAATGCTTTATCCTTGCGCTCTTTTGCCGATACTCCGCGATAAAGCAGAGGCAATTCAACATTTTCAATTGCCGTTAATTTCGTTAAGAGGTTAAAATTTTGAAAAATAAATCCTATTTTTTCATTACGGATGATAGCCAGCTGGTTATCATTCATTTTGCCAATGTCTTTTCCATCCAGTAGATAGGTTCCAGATTCAGGTCTGTCGAGACAGCCAACCATATTCATTAACGTCGATTTTCCTGATCCAGACGGTCCAATGATGGCTAAAAATTCTCCCTTATTAATTTCAAGGGAAACATCATTCAGGGCATGAACAGTTTCTCCGCCAAGCTTATAAGTTTTCATGAGATGACTGATTTGGATAATCGTTTTTTGCATTAATTACCAGTCCTTCCGCTAAATCCTTGTCCTCCGCCATTTCGGTTAAAACCGCCTATACCGCCTCCAAAGTTGCCTTGCATCATACGGCGATTCATTCCGGTAGTGGAAGAAGAATTTTGCACAAGCTGCGGTAATTTAACAATTTCTCCCGCTGTTATACCTTGGGTAATTTCCACATAATCTTCATTGGCTAATCCCGTTTTTACTACTTTTTGCTGAGAAACAGCTGTATCAGTGTTTCCATTCTGTACTAATACATATTTTTGATTATTCATTGTATGGACAGCATCAATTGGTACATAAATGGCATCTTTCTTGCTTGCAGTAAGAATGCTTGCTTCCGTACTCATACCTACTTTTAAATTACTTGGCTTCGTAATATGAATGGTTACTTCAAACGTAGAAACACCATTTGTCGAAGTTCCTTCATCTGCAATGGCGGTTACCTTTCCAGTGTAGGTTTGATCCGGATATGCATTAACTTTGATGCTGACCTCTTGACCTTTCTTCACTTTCGGAATATCAAGTTCGTCAATTTGCACAACGGTTTGTAAATTTTTATAGTTTGTTAGATGAGCGACAACTTGTCCGTCCGTCACCCGCTGCCCTGCCTGGACGGAAAGGGATGTGATTTCACCGGATGCAGGTGATGTAATGGGATCACTTCCGTCTGTGAAAGTAATCAATTCTTCCCCTTTTTTGACCGATTCACCAGTTGATACCAACACTTCATCGATTTCATTGTTGTTAATCGGAGAGTTAATATCCTCAGATGTTACCGGCTGGACTGTACCTGAACCGCTGATTTTCACTTCCATTTTACCTTTTTGAACAACAGCTGTCCGAACTTGAGTAGTTACTTCCTGCGCACTTGTTCTTGAGTTATACCACTGAAATCCTACGAAACCTATTACTAGAACACAAAGAACGATAATAATTCCTTTTTTCATACATACTTACTCCTTTTCTTATTGTCCAATAGGACACTGATAGTTTGGAATAAGCCTATTATTCAAATTAATTCTTAACTTTTCCTTAAAAAAACCCACATAAGGGCAGAAGTAATTAAAAATATGTACTTATCTATCTAAAAAAAATACTGCCACTCAAAAATGGCAGTATACCTTAAGTAGAATTTTTACCAATTAGAATCAGTTTCTAGCCGCTTCATAAACTCTTCTGCAGCATTGTATCCTTGCTGCTTCAAAAGCCAGTTATTTGCCGCAGCTTCAATTAACCCCGCTACATCACGGCCAGGTTGGAGCTGTATCTCAATATGAGGAATTGGAACGCCCATATATTCTGTAAATTCAGGTTCGTAATCCAATTCATTATTAAGAGAATTTTTCTGCCATTTTGTAAGTTCAATATCAAGCGCTATCCTCGTTTCCTCCTGAAAAGCTTTAATTCCGTATACGCGGACTACATTTAACAGCCCGACACTACGTAAGGCGAGGAATTCCTTTGTTTTCCCATCATGCGTACCGAGAATCGTACGTGGGCTGAGCTTTTTCAACACAACTAGATCATCAGCGACCAGCTTGTGGCCTCTGCCAATCAATGTGTGAGCAATTTCACTTTTGCCGACACCAGATTTACCCCGAAGTAAAATACCCATTCCAAACACATTGATACAGACACCATGTACTGCGATTTCAGGGGCTAATTCTTTCACCATAAAAGCGTCAAGTTCGGTAATAAATTCAGAAGTCGTTCGAGGTGTGTTTGTACATAATAATGGGATACCCTCTTCTATACAAGACTTCCTTAAATAGGTCAGCCCTTCATCCCCGGCAGTAACAATAAAGCAAGGAGGATGATATTTGACGATATTCCCAATGCGCATCTGACGTTCCTCAATACTTAACTTATGCAAATAATTAACTTCTTTTCTTCCTAGTATTTGAACACGTTCAGTCGGAAAAAAATCAAAGTGACCAACAAATTCTAAACCCGGTCGATGCGACCGTGATTGCTTTATTTTTTGTTGTAATTGGTTTTCACCTGTTAATACCTTCAATGAAAATTTTTGAACTAAATTTTCTACCGTTAATATTTTCACATCTATATAGCACTCTCCACTCTTTAACCCTCTTATTCTAGATTTTACTTATAAAAAGGACGAATACAAGGTCCTTTTTTTGTATATTTTCAAAAAATTGTACACTAAACAATGAAAAAGCACCAGCCGTTTCAGCTGATGCTTCCATTTTTTTAATTTAGGCTCTGTTAAACTTAGTTGTTGAAATCCGCTCCAGGCACAAGCGGTTCGTGGGCGTTCCGGGGAGCCTCCTCGTCGCTACAGCTCCTGCGGGGTCTCCCCTGCCCCTTACTCCCACAGGAGTCTTTGTGCCTTCCGCTCCATTCAACGTGGTTCAAAAATCAACATTCTCTATTAATACAGCCTTAATTTAAACTACATGTTTTTTATTCTTTTTAGCCTTTTCATAGCCATTGGCCCAAAAATCTGCATTTTTAATTCCTAGTTTGGTAGAATTAAATTCCGGATCCTTCCCTTGTTTCAGCTGCTCTTCATAATCCTTTAATGCAAGCAAAGCTGGCTTAAATAGGATAAGAATGGCAATTAGGTTTAACCACACCATAATACCAAGTCCGATATCCCCCATCGCCCAAGCTGTAGACGCAGTTTTTACTGCTCCATAGAACGTAGAACCCAATAGAACTATTTTTAATAATGTCATAGCTAATTTTCTGTTTTTGCCTTTTACTAGATAAGCAAGATTTGTTTCTGCAATGTAGTAGTAAGCAAAAATCGTTGTGAAGGCAAAGAAGAATAGTGCAATGGAAATAAATCCTGAACCGAAACCTGGTAAAATCGTATCAACCGCTGCTTGAGTATATCCAGGACCTGGTTCGACGCCTTTTAGATGTTGAACTAAGAATTTTCCAGCTCCATCTATAGTGTTGTAAGAATTTGTAAACAAAATCATAAAAGCTGTTGAAGTAACGACTAAGAATACATCAAGATAAATCGAAAATGCTTGTACAAGACCTTGTTTTGCAGGATGAGATACCTCTGCTGCAGCTGCTGGGTGTGCACCAGTACCTTGACCTGCTTCGTTCGCATACAGTCCGCGTTTTACACCCCACATGATCGTAGAACCAAGAATACCGCCGAACACTTCTTCGGCTCCAAAGGCACTCTTAAAAATAAGTGTAAATACTTCTGGGATTTTATCAAAATTCACAACAATGATGGCAATCGCGATTAGTAGATATCCAATAGCCATAAACGGAACAACCAATTCTGCTACTCTTGCAATCCGCTTAACTCCACCAAAAATAATAAGACCCATAAGTGCAATAACCACAATACCAGTAACGGCATTGTTAATTCCAAAAGCATTCTTAACGCCCTCTGCAATTGAATTCGCCTGAATACCTGGCATTAATACTGCCATAGCAAGCAGTGTTGCAACTGCAAAAATTACAGCAAACCATTTAATTCCAAGTCCCTTTTCAATATAGAACGCAGGACCGCCTCGATACTCTCCATCTTGCTTTTCTTTATAGATTTGAGCAAGTGTTGACTCTACAAAGGCTGAGGCTGCACCGATAAATGTAATAACCCACATCCAAAAAACGGAACCCGGTCCACCAAACGCAATACCTGTTGCCGTTCCAGCGATATTGCCTACACCGATACGACCAGATAATGACATGGCTAATGCCTGAAAAGAAGAAACACCCTCATTAGAGCTTTTGCCTGATAATAATAAGCGAATCATTTCTTTAACATGGCGAATCTGCAGGAATCTTGTGCGGAAACTAAAGTACAATCCTACCGCTACAATAAAGATGACTAACACTGGGCTCCACAAAAACCCATTAATACTTGTTACCAATTTTTCTACCATAAAAATCCCCCTTTTATTTCTGTATCTGAATTTTCGCAATTATCTCGATGTTATTTAAAGTATAAATGACCCTATATAATATTTCAATAAAATATCGGAGCTTCTTTTATGAAAAATCTGACTTTACTAATATATCTTTACTACCTTAACATTCGGAATTTGCCATTCCCGCTTTAACCTTTTCATAAAGTAATTACGTAAAAAAATGTTTTTGGAAATATCTTTTGAAAATTCACAATATTTTTACTTTATACTTTTTTAAATCGAATCAAAGAATCCGTTTCATGTTTTCTTTTTTTAATTCTTTTGACTTATAATGAAAAAATTGAAACCTTTCAATTAATCCTTCGTATTGTTAAATGGAATAGATTTGCAGCTTACATATATCGAATTACCATAAAATAAAGAGATAAAGGAGTGAAGGTTGTGGGTGTTACGCTTAGTAAAGGTCAAAAAGTAGATTTAACCAAGTCTCACCCGGGTCTTGAAAATGTTGTTGTAGGATTAGGCTGGAATATTAGTAATATGGGTTCCAATTTTGACCTGGATGCCTCTGCTTTCCTGCTCGGGCAAAACGGAATGGTCCAAAATGATTTGGATTTTGTTTTTTATAACAACCCTTCCGGAGGAAACGAATCCATACTATATAGTGGTGATAACCGAGTGGGTTCCGGGGTTAAGGATGATGAGCAAATTAAGATCAATTTAAAAAATGTCCCCGGTCATATTCACCGGATTGCTTTTACGATTACGATTCATGATGCTCAAGTGAAACAGCAAAACTTTGGACAAATTTCCGATTCCTATGTGCGAATCTTTAACGAACTAACCAATGAAGAATTGTTACGCTTTAATCTTGGTCGCGATTTCACAGTGGAAACGGCGATTGTGGCGGCCGAATTATATCGACATAGTGGCGAGTGGAAGTTCAATGCAATCGCTAGCGGCTTTCAAGGCGGCTTGGCAGCGCTTTGTAAAAATTTCGGAGTAACCGTTGATGATGCTCCGGCACCAGCATCGGTACCGCCTGTCAATCAACAGGCGAATTTTAAACAAAATATGCCTGGTCAACATTTGTACCAACAAAATCAAAATCAATCATATCAGCATAGCCAGCCATCTGTTACACCTTATCAGCAGCCTGCTTATGGATACCCGGCGTCGCAAACCTATCCTCAGGCTCCAAATATTAATTCAACTTATAGCGGTGAGGATATTATTTGCCCTCGATGCCATTCATCCAATGTCCGTACAGGACAAAAGGGTTTTGGGCTCGGAAAAGCGGCAATTGGAGGGCTCATTCTTGGGCCAATCGGATTACTAGGCGGCTTTATTGGGAAAAACCAGCTGAAATTTACTTGTAACAGCTGTGGAAACTCTTGGTCCCCTTCTCAGACGGACTATGTAGAATGGGCGAATACGCAAAAAAGAAGGGCTCAGGAGTTATTCAACCGTTACAAAAGTCAGGATGTTTTAGAGGCAGTTGTTGCTGCGTGTGCATTAGTTTCGATGGCAGATGGTCATCTTGATGCATCAGAACGACAAAAAATGCTGGAGTTTGTTCATCAAAGTGAGGAACTACGTGTTTTTGACTCACAAAAAGTCATTCAGAAATTTAATTTATTTGTATCCAAGATTGAACAAGATCATATAATGGGCCGTGCAGAGGCATTTCGTGCATTAGGAAAGGTAAGAACTAAACCAGAAATTGCAAGATTGATTGCCCGTTATTGTATCGCCATTGGGTATGCAGATGGAAATTTTGATCAGTATGAAAAGCAAATGGTATCGGATATTTGCCGTGAGCTTGGATTAAATCCTGGAGAATTTCTTTCCTAACAGGTTAAAAGCCGCAATCCTAATGGATTACGGCTTTTTTCACTTCACCCAAATACGTTTATTTTCAACTCTGTTTGTAAGCCCCATTGAGTCTAATTTTTCTAAAAACGGAATCATGTATTTTCGAGAAAGATCTAAAATTTCCTTTGCATTTCCAACTTCAAACTCCCCACCAGTACCGCTGCGAAGTTTTTCCACTGCTGCATTGAATACCTCCCCGGCATACGCTATTTGTTCATCCAACGAAACAATTAATTTCTTTTCTTCCAAGAAACGCTCTAAGTCCACTTCCAACGATTCAGGAATACCTGCAGCCGAAAAATAATCTTTCAGATTACGAACCTTTAATCCATCTTTTTTCAATGCTTCAAGCATATTTTCTGAACGCTTTTTCCAGTTCTTTGGCACATGCGGAATAAAACTAGAAATAGAAACAAATTGATCTTTTCGTTTAAAAACTCCATTATTAATACCGTTATCGAGCACGAACTCCAATAACGCTTTCGGTATTCCTCTTTGTATGGTTTGAAACAACTCTGCTTTATTCATTCCGGGTTTCATTGTGTGCCGCTGCTGATAGTCCTGTAAGCGGTCATAGATATCCTCTTCGATTGAATGGATAATCGTCATCATTGTATACTCTTTACCATTATATAAAATAAATTCTTCATCCTTTAATTGCTCCGTTAACTTCACTTCGTCAAGTGCAGTTCGCTTAATTAGTTCTGTAATGGAAAGACTTCTTGCTTCCATTAAAGCTGTAAAGATTCGCTCTTTCGGGGAACCTGCCTTTTTCTTCTCCAACTCTTCAATCGTCTGATTTCCGAATTTATATTTATCTCCTCGAGGGTCAATAACCCAGCCCCCGCCGATCGTCTCCGCTGGGCTTGGCCTGCGAAGAATAAAGCGGTCTCCTCGTTTCGTGAGAATTTCTTCTTCCAACCTAAGCTGGCAAAGAATTTCATCCGTCTCCTCATCAAGCACATTTCGGTCAAAAAAGACAATTCTCCCCATTACCTCTGAAGTTCCAATGTGAAGCTTAATAGGCATACGCTGTTTGACAATGTGCTCAAGGTCTTCTACAACCCGTATTGCAACATCCACTATTTTTGACACGATAAAATGTTCGGATGATACTAGGACATCGCCTCGTTCGATGTCTTCCTTTGCAACCCCGGAAAGATTAATGGCTGCCCTTTGACCAGCAAAGGCTTTTTGTGCCGGCTGGTGATGGACCTGAATTTGCCTAGCCTTGACATCAAGCCCTGCAGGCAAAACTTTTAATGTCTGTCCTTCTTCAACCGTCCCTTCATATACAGTACCTCTTATGACCGTACCCTGACCTTTTACAGAGAAAACCTGGTCAATCGGCAGACGAAAAGCCCCCTTGGCATCACGCATTTCTTTTTCCTTTAAAGTTTTAATGATTAATTCCTTTATTTCTTCAATTCCTTTTTTAGAAAGACTGTCCACTAGAACGAATGGTGCATCTTCAAATACAGTTCCTGTAAGTTCACCTAAAATGTCATCCTTGACCAGTTCAATGAATTCCTCTTCTACACGGTCAATTTTAGTAATAGCAATAATCCCGTTTTTAATTCCAAGGAAACGAAGAATTTCCAGATGTTCACTTGTTTGCGGCATGACGCCTTCATCAGCCGCCACGACGAGCACCACCAGGTCAATTCCGGCAACCCCGGCAATCATTTGCCGAATAAACCGCTCATGTCCTGGCACATCTATCACTGATATTTGTATTTCATCATCTTCATATAATGGAGCAAATCCAAGTTCGATTGAGATTTGACGTTCTTTTTCTTCCTTTAAGCGGTCGGTATCGACATTCGTGAGGGCCTTTGTCAAGGATGTTTTCCCATGATCAATATGCCCCGCCATCCCAATTGTAAAATACCTTTTTTCCAAGCATGCCACCTACTTTTTTGTTCTCACCTTTACTGTAGCTTTAATGGTTAAATTGTTCAAGCGAACATTTTCAGACAGAAAAGTAAGCCCCGACTGCCCCGCAGTATTCACCCTTCTTTAAAAACACTCCCGTAAGTCCTAGCCTGTTCATGTAAAATTCAAGTCCTTTTCGTAACGATTGGTTCCCGACCAATGTGCTTCCGATAAAGACCACTTGATTTACTTGATGAATGGCCGCGGCCTGAAGCGTTAATAATACAATTGTTTCCGTGATCATATTTGAAAGGGCCGCCATTTGGTCTGCATCTGTATGCTTCACCTTTTTCCCTTTTGCAAAATTTGCTGCTGTGAGGTTCCCATCAATCGGTGGTTCAGCCGATTCATAAATATCCCTCACCAGTAAATCCACTTTGCTTTTATCACCTTCATTTGCTAGGATTGTCAGCTCTTGAAAATCCTCCACTTTCGTTAACAACGAACCAAGCCCTGTAAAGGTTCCTCCCCCTATTCCACTTCCAAGAATCCGTTCATACTTATTCCCCTTCACAACGTGCCAAGATGTTCCAGTTCCAATATTGACTAATAGAAAGGGATCCTCCCATTTTTCCCCTTCCTCTTGTAAAAGTAACTTTGCTCCCTCACACGTTGCTAGAAATTCCGGAATGATGATTTCATCTGGAAAAAAATCTTGTTGAATTATATGTGCTTTTCCACCGGTCAAAGCAGCTTTTACATTTGGTGCAACGATTTTCAACCAAGCTATAGCAATTTCCATCTCAAAAATTGGAAACCTTTTATAATGCATTCTATTTTTTTCCTGATACGCAATCTTAATCAACGAGCCGCCTGCATCTATTCCCACCTTCAAACTAAACACTCCTTTTGTGTTGCTTTTCATTATGTATTTGACAATTCACTTGGATTCCCTTCCCACCTCTCATAAACCTTAGGGTATATAATGCCTCGTTTTCTCTTTTTCCCTAATAGTCAAATGCCCTTTTTTAGAATTCAAATATTTTTTCAAGCAAAAGCGTACACAAATTTTTCAAAATTTTATATAATAGGGATATATAAAATTTGCACTAGGGAAACTTTTATTGACGAACGAACAAACCTTGGTATAACGAAAAATAAACTTAAAGAAAGGATGGTGTCTTATGAGCCAAACAGATTCAGTTACTGTTCAGAGGGCTCGGGCTGCAGAAAGCCGAACGGTTTCAGCCGCAAGAGATGCCATTAATGGAAAGGTTAAAGGCATCCGTGCATTGCTTCCGTTTCTCGGACCTGCATTTATTGCCTCCATAGCCTATGTGGATCCAGGAAATTTCGCAACCAATATTCAAAGCGGTGCGAGCTTTGGTTATAAAATGCTTTGGGTAATCGTTTTAGCTAACTTGATGGCCATGTTGCTGCAAAATATGTCAGCAAAATTAGGAATTGCTACTGGCAGAAGTCTTCCGGAGGTTTGCCGGGACCATATGCCGAAATGGCTGACCTACGGCATGTGGGTTGTTTCAGAACTGGCTGCAATGGCTACCGACCTTGCTGAATTCTTAGGTGCAACCCTAGCACTAAATTTACTTGCCGGTATCCCAATGCTATATGCAACGATTATCGTTGGTATTGTCACCTATCTTATTTTAATGTTAGAAAAATTCGGATTCCGTCCGTTAGAAAAATTCATTGCCGCATTTGCTGTTCTTATCGGCTTATGTTATTTAGTTGAAACCGTCATTTCCAAACCGGATCTTGGCCTAATTGCCTACCATAGTGTAACACCGTGGCTTGGCAACAAAGAAAGTATTATACTGGCAGTTGGTGTAATCGGCGCAACGGTCATGCCGCATGCAATCTATTTGCACTCAAGCCTGACGCAAAATCGAATTGTGCCACGAAATGATATGGAAAAAATCAAAATTCAAAAGTTTAGTACGAAAGAAATCATGATTGCCATGACGCTTGCCGGATTTGTCAACTTAGCAATGATGTATATGGCTGCATCCGTCTTTAACACGACTGGAAACAGTCATATTGCGGATCTTACCACAGCCTACCATACCTTAACACCGCTGCTTGGTTCGGCCGCAGCAAGTGTATTCTTGATTTCATTACTTGCTTCCGGTGTTTCAAGCTCTGTAGTGGGAACGATGGCTGGTCAGGTTATTATGCAAGGTTTTGTTGGATTTACGATTCCATTATGGATTCGACGATTGGTTACGATGCTTCCAACCTTTATTATCGTTGCTATCGGGGTTGACCCAACAAGGACACTTGTCATCAGTCAGGTGGTTCTAAGTATTGTTCTACCTTGTCCGATTATTGCGCTCATCTACTTCACCCAGAAGAAGGAATTAATGGGTGTGTTAACGAATAAACGAATAACTACGATTCTATCAACGATTTTTGCTATCGTGATTTTAGGGTTAAACTGCTGGTTAATTGTTCAGACATTTTTTGGATAAAAGTAAAGCACACAGTTTGTGTGCTTTTTTACTTTCTTATTTGTCCATTATTCAATTTTCACCTTAATCGTATCGATTGCATTATAACCATACCCCTTACGGTTCCACACCGCTTCCTTTGGCTGCTCGCCGCCTTCTAATTCCAGAGCCCTCGAAAGGATGGTGTACTCTCCTTTTTCAAGCACCTCCCACTTATATTCCCAACGAACCCAAGCATACTTTTCCGGTGATTGCACCAAATCAGCAAGGCTCCAAGTCATCCCCCCGTCTACACTCACTTCAATTTTCGTGATCAACCCTCTCCCAGTCCAGGCAATTCCTGCAATAATATGAACTCCTGTATTAAGAATTTGCCGGTCCATTGGCTGTTGAATCGTTGAGTTTATTTTCATTGTTGTCACCGGTAATTTTCCCTCATCTGAATCCTTTTTGGGGTAATAGACATAATCAACCGCCTGAAAAGGGCCTTTAAATTCATGGTCAATCACGGTGATCTTTTTAATCCATTTTACCGAGGCCATCGCATACCATTCCGGGACAATTAACCTCAGAGGAAACCCGTGCTTAAAAGGAATCGGCTTTCCATTATACTCATAGGCAATTAAGGTATCGGTATGCAGTGCTTTTTCAATCGGCAAACTCCTACTAAAATAAGTAAGTTCGTTCAAGTCTGTTCGTATGCCAAAGTCATATCCCTCAAAAACTACTTCTCTAGCTGTTTCCATTACACCCGTGTACCCGAGCAATGTTCTTAATGAGACACCCTTCCAGATACCTTGACTGATTGCCCCTTTTTGCCACTGCTCGCCAAATACTTTTGGTTTAAAAAATCCCCTCTTATTCCCCGCGCATTCAAGTACAGTCTTTACTGTTTTGGATGGCAATACTTGAATTTCCTGCAGTGAAAATGTTCTATGATAATGTACAGAGCCATCAACATGAAACCAATAAAAGGAAGATACAAAATTCGGGTAAGAAAAATGGTTTCTCCGATAAAACAGATTTTCACGCACAAAATCTTTATGGATAAAATGAATTGGTGTTTCTTGATTCTCGGGGTCTATGTTTCTCGTAATCAAATATGGTTTTTGTGATTTTTGCATAAATCTCCTCTCTAAAAATAAAATTTTTTACTTCATTCATATGAAAAAATCCACAAAAAAGAAGACCTAACGAATGAGTTTACTTTAGAGTATTTACAAATTCAAATAGAGGGAGTAAGATATGATTCGTAATTTAATTTTTTGAATCGCTGAGTTCCAATTGGGAACGGGGGAACCATCATTGAAAAGTCTTACAAAAACTTTTCTATGGGGTGAATCTTAAAAAGATATTTCTATTCTGATGCTTGTCTTTTTAAGTAGGGTGACTCTTACATCCGAATCCGTCAGCTAACCTCGTAAGCGTACTGAAGAGATATCATTTAAATCGTGCAAGCAGCATGTTTATTTCATGATGCCCAAAAGCCGCCACGAGGAGATTTCTCTCTTCCGTGGCTTTTTTATTTTTTAGGTGGTTTATGAAAAAACCTACACTATCAAACTTTTAAATAATGTTTTTCGGGAGAGGTCTTACATATGACTAAACAGTTTGCAGTAATCGGGATGGGCCGCTTTGGTTCGAGTCTTTCAGCTGAGTTATTTAAAGAAGGTGCTGAAGTTTTAGTTATTGATAAAAACGAGAAAAGGATTCAAGAAAATTCAGATTTCTCAACACATGCAGTAGTTGCAGACACAACAGATGAGAGGGTAATAAAAGAGCTGGGTCTTCGAAACATGGATGTGGTTGTGGTAGCCATAGGAGACGATATTCAAGCAAGTATTTTAACTGTCATGATTTTAAAAGAATTAGGGGCCATACAAGTTATAGCAAAGGCTGTTACAAATCAGCATGCAAAAGTTCTTACTCAGGTCGGGGCTGATCGGGTCGTTTTACCTGAACGAGAAACAGGCATCCGAATTGCTAAGAATCTTTTGTCACCTAATGTCCTTGATTTTATTGAACTATCCGATGAATATAAAATAGAAGAAATTGTTGCCTCTTCATTCATGATAGGAAAAAGCCTTCGTGAATTGGATATTCGGGCAAAATACCAATTAAGTGTTATCGCCATTAAAAGTGACGGAAAGATGAACATCTCACCATTTCCAGATGATAAGATCAATCCTGGTGATACTCTTGTTGTCCTTGGTGAAAAGAAACTTTTAAAGAAATTTGAAACGAAAACTGAAAAAGCACTTTTTATCATATAAAAAAGGAAAAAGAGCTAGGATCGCTTAAAAACAATTGATCCGCAAGCTCTTTTTTTACTAAATAATTCCCCTGATTTGATTACCATTTTCCATAAGCTTAGCCGTATTTTCCTCGTACAAACCTAGTGCCCATTCCCGAATTCGGTCTGAACTTAATTTCTCCCATTTTTCTAAACTAGGAATCTCCTCTACTCCAAATGCAAGTTCCGATAATCTTTTTAAAATGACCAAAGAAGAATAGGAATGCGGTAGAAACGGATCATTTTTCTTTTCATAAAAAAATTTATTTATAAGTTTAAATGAATTTGGTTCGTAAATTAATTCAACCAGCTTTGCACGGTATTCTAAATCCTTAGCCTGAAGATGAGGGAAACGGGAAAAATCACTGAAATGCTGGGCCTCGTGCTTCAAATAACTGATTTGAAATTCTCTGCATTCATGATTCTCCTTCTTATGCTCCGGACGATCCGCTACATAGTAAAGTCCATCTGGTTTTGCCCAGCCACCTGCGAATTTTTCACCAAATGTAGCATAATGGGCCCAGCTTTGTAAAATAAAATCTGACAAAAAATAAACCGTTACTTTTTGGGTATGGTGTGGCAGTTCGACTGTAAAATTTTCTTTATCAGTTGTTTTCCAAATATATGGGCCCCTATATGGCGGTGTTACCCCACCAACAAACTCATACCCTTTTTCTTTAAATTGGATCGATAATTGCTTCTCCAATCGGTCCAATTCCTCATCTTGTTGATGACCATAAATTAAATCCGAAAGTGAACGCCTTAGTCGATTTTCTGAATAAATCACACTTTTATGCGTTAACACCGACCTGAAGTATTCGAAATAGACAGAAAGAACCTTTTGGATCCACGGATCCTCTGATTTAAAACGATCATTCGGATTTTCACTAAAAAAACGTTGATAATATTTCGATTCCAGTTTTAGAAATTTAGCATTTTTATCTGGAACTGAACGGAGATATTTATATGCTGCGATTACATCTCCTTGTAAACAATAGGCATACAATTTTGATTCATCCATCCTAAGGCTTCCCTCTCCTGTTTTGCATCATAACTTTGATTGTACCAAACTTTTTTACATTTAAGAAAAAATAAGTTTTTTGCTCCTGATGCATTGGTTGCTTCTAATACTTGAAAGCTGCGATTTCGAGTTCATTTTTAATTAAATTCCGTATATCGTGATCTTTATCAACTATAAGAATTGATTTCCCCCCGATTTTTCATCGTAACACTACTTTTAATCAATACTGTTAATTAATTCGGTCATCATTTCCTGATCCATCGGACCGATAATTTTCTTTCTAATGATACCTTTTGTATCAATGATATAACTCGTTGGAATCGTGAAAGTCTGATAGGTTTCCCCGATTTTCCCTTTAACATCAAGTAATACTGGAAAAGTTAAACCGTAATCCTTTACAAACTTACTAATATTACTTGAATTTCTTTCTGCTGTAGTCAAATTCACAGCTAAAATTTCTACATTTTTTCCTTTTTGAGCATGATAAAATTCTTGCATATGGGGCATTTCCGCTTTACATGGCGGGCACCAAGTTGCCCAAAAATTTAAAATTACTTTCTTTCCTTTCAAATCTGAAAGTTTTACCACTTTCCCTGTTAAGCTCTTTAATTGAAAATCAACTGCGCTGTCCCTTTCTTGTATACCCGCATTTACTGTTTTGCTGCTAACAGCTTGAGCCTCCTGTTTATTTTGGTTTGGTTCATTAGATGAAAAGAAATGATTGTAAATTCCCCAACCGAATAAACACATTAAACCGATTACTACAAGTATTTTTTTCACTAATTCCACTCCTTTAAGTTGCAAAAGCAGATTAAATAGCACTTATCTTTATTATTATTGACGGTTCAAGAAGTAACAGACAGACTTTCCAAATTATAAATCCTAAAAATAGACTATTGATAGTAAATCGAAGACTTTTTTATTCATCTCGCTATTTTGTGATTTCATCAACCTAAATTTTATAATGATTACTCCAATTAGTATGACCAGTCCTAGTAATAACCATTTAAGCAAAATAGCAAAAGAACCAATTGGGATCACTTGGCATGAGGAGCCTTCTCTGACCGTCCACCAACCGCTCGCGCCAGGAGCGGAGATCAACATCCACGTTTAACAGTGCCAATAAAAAAAGAAAAAAGCTGCCTAATGTAAAGCAGCTTTTTTAAAACAATTTTCCTACTATTTAAATTGGAAATAAATCAGATGATAAGTAACGTTCACCTGTGTCCGGTGCCAATCCTAAGACATTTGCATCAGAAGGAAGTTTCTTGGCAATTTCTAAAGCATAATAGATAGAAGCTGCTCCTGAGGCGCCTACTAAAATTCCTTCCTCGGCAGCCAAACGGCGTGCAATGTTCTGGGCATCCTGATCCTCAATTAATAAAATTTTATCATAAATAGATTGATTTAAAATTTTCGGTATAAAGCCTGGGCCCGTCCCAGGGATTTTATGCGGGCCAGGTCGTCCTCCGGATAAAACGGGCGACCCAGCAGGTTCAACCACGTAAATCTTTAGATTTGGTATTTTTTCTTTTAGCACTTCACCCGTGCCAGTAACAGTACCGCCTGTGCCAGCCGTACAAATAAAAGCATCTAATTTCCCCTTAAATGCCTCGTAGATTTCAATCGCTGTTGTATCCCGATGAGCATCTGAATTGGCACTGTTTTCAAATTGCATCGGAATAAAATAATCAGGAATCTCTTCCGCAATCCGGTAAGCTTCTTCAATCGCTCCACGCATGCCATGTTCAGATGAAGTTAAATGCACTTCTGCACCATAAGCTTTTAGAATTTTAATTCTCTCTTCTGTTGCATTATTCGGCATAGTAATGATACAACGGTACTTCCTGGCGGCACAAACCATCGCTAAACCAATTCCGGTATTTCCCGATGTTGGCTCAATAATAACGGTTTTACCAGGAATAATTTTCCCCTCTTCTTCGGCTACCTTTATCATATTAAAAGCAGCACGGTCTTTTACACTACCTCCGGGATTAAAGGATTCCAATTTAATGTAAACAGAAGCACCGTTTGGGTCCGCCAAATTATTTAACTTTACGATTGGGGTATGACCAATCAGCTCTAAAATAGAATTATGTAGTTTCATAATAGCACTCCGTTTCATTCAGTATATTTCTATTGGAATTATAAGCTTTTGCTCTCCATATTTCAAATAACGAAGTTTTAGAAAAGAAGAATCAGCTCCGCCTTTCTTTTAAATTATTACTATTCCATTAAAATAAACCTATTTCTTTCATTCACATTAAAATGTAAGGGTTACATCTGCATCTTTAGCATAGTCTATAACTTTTCTTATAAAATGGTCATCCAAGTTTTCACTGCTGTTACTAAGATTAAAATCCCCATAATAATTTGCAAAACTTTTGTATTCACACGTTTCCCAACATTCGCTCCTATTGGCGAAGCAATTAAACTGGCTGCAACCATAATGAGTGAAGGCAGGATTTCCACTTGTCCAGTAGAAATTTTTCCGGAAACAGCACCTATTGATGAAATAAATGTAATGGCTAAGGAAGAGGCAATCGTCATTCGAGTTGGGATTTTTAAAACTACCAGCATAATGGGTACTAACAAGAATGCACCTCCAGCTCCCACAACACCTGCGCCAATTCCTACGATGAAGGCAAAAAGGGCTGCAAGCCATTTGTTAAATTTGACATCTTCTAAAGGGATGTTATCAATTCCTCTTTTTGGAACGAACATCATCATAACAGCAATTAATGCTAAAATTCCATACACGATATTAATTCCACTTTCCGGCAAATGAGTAGATCCGAATCCCCCGATAAAACTGCCAATCAGGATACTAACTCCCATATAGGTAATGAGCGTTTTATTTAGAAATCCACCTTTACGGTAAGCCAAAACACCGAAAATAGTTGCAAAAAAAACCTGGATAGCTGTAATACCTGAAACTTCATGTGCTGTAAAATGCCCTACCCCAATTGCTACTGGAATATATAACAACATTGGGTAGTTAATGATCGCTCCACCTATTCCTAACATCCCTGAAATAAAGGAGCCTACTATTCCAATTAGGAAGATTGTAATGATTAAGCTAATCGCCATGTTGCCCTCCTTTTAATGGTACTTCCCACATTTCTGCTCCCTTAATTTTAACAGGTGTTTGTTAAGAATTTAAAAAAATAAAATTTCAGGGACTCAAATACCCACACAGGTATTAAACATCCGATAAAAAAGAGACAATTTACAAGCTCAACAATATACCCGTATAGGTATATTGTCAACTTCAATTTTTTATTCACAAATCCTTCTTACCATCCATACTATAAAAAAGAGCAATATCTATTGTAAAATTGCGATAATATTGTATAATTCATAGTATAGACATAGGAATTAACGGATTAGGAGGTTGAGTATGGGGTTTTTTAAAAATCTATTTATTGATCGTTGCCCTAAGTGCAATAAAATATTAGAAACTCATCAATCAAAAACTTTAAAAGGGATTGTCATTAAATCCTGTCCCGATCAACATTATCAAAAAGAATTTCATCCAGCTTTTGAAACCTATATTGAAAGCCATAAGGTTTCTTAACACAACAACCCAGCAGATATGTGCAGGGTTGTTTTCATTTCTAATCTACCCTTCTTTTTTCAAAGGTACTGATAAACAAGCCTGGGACTACTTCAATGTCCTGAACCAACTGATAACCATTTTTTAAGTAAAGGTTTTTAGCTGGTGTATTATCTCTGCCAGTTGATACTTTAAAAATCGGAATTTCTTTTTTGTCTTTCTCCAGATAGGATAATAAATTTTGGGCAATCCCCTTTCGAAAATACATGGGATGAACAATCATTCTGCAAATCGTGAATTCATCCCCTTTGAGTTCGTATGATAGTGCTCCTGCTAGCTCCTCTCCTTCAAAATAACCTAAAAAAGTTTCATTTGATTCCAATAATTCCTCAAAAGTCTCCTTTAGTGGAGGTATTTCGTAGAAATTGATTAACTCAGCCTCAATTAGATAGGAGGCTCTTTGGAGTTGAAATAATTCTTTTACAAGATTCATATCAAGAAAATTAATTTTTTTAATCATAAGTGAAAATTCTCCTTAAAAAATTTCTCATTTTTACCTTTTATACAACCTTACATTAAAAACAGGTCAAGCATCCACTCATTACTCCAGCTATAAACATACACTATTTGAAAGTAACAAAGGAGGAGAATAAATTTGGAAAAAGAAAACTCTCGAACTGTTCCTGGTTCTGCCTATTACCACGGGCATGGAGGATATTATCCTGGTACAGGCTACCATCACGGTCACGGTGGTTATTATCCTGGGCATGGTTACCATCATGGACATGGCGGTTATTATCCTGGGTATGGATATCATCACGGGCATGGTGGTTATTATCCTGGTTATGGGTATCATCACGGACATACTGGTTACTATCCTGGATATGGGGTCCATCATGGTCATGGTACCTACAAGCCTGGCAACCGTGAAAAATGATTATGAGCAGCAAAACACAGGTAGTCTTTTGGGAACTACCTGTGTTTATTAAATTAAAAAACTTTTATTGGACAAACTTATTGTATAATAATAACAAATCATGGAATATGTTCAAAATCATATAAATGTAAAACTAGTACTATCAGGAATTCTAAAACGGAGGTTTTTAAATGAATTTACAAGATTTATTCAAGTTAGACTTTGCCTATTTGGAGACCTTTACTACCCGTACGGATACCAATTGGGGAGCTTTATTTTGTAATGAAAATCAACCTGTTTATTATGATGCAAATCATGCTCATATTGATCAAGTTTGCGAAAAGCCAAAATTAATTATTGATGAAGTAATCAGTTTCTATCAATCTAGAAATATTATTCCGAGGTTCTATATTTATAATATAGAGGCCCAACAAAATTTAATATCCCAATTAAAACTAAATCATTTTGGCTTTGAGGAATTATGCAGTCCTGTACAATTGTGGGATCATATGATTGTGGAAAAAGAACCTAACGAGAATGTAACGATTGAATTGGTAACAAATGATAATTTTGCAGAAGCACTACATATAGAATGCAGTATTAAGGAATTGGGTGGCAAAGCGGTTAGAGAAAAAGCGTTTGAGGTTGAATTTAATCATCCTAATTTTGAACATTATTTACTCCGTTATAATGGGTCGGCTTGCTCAACTGCTTGTATTTTTGCAAGTGGAAATCAGGCCCGTATGGAAAGTGTTGCTACATTAGAAGAATTTCGGGGTAAAGGATTAATTGGTGAACTTATTAACTATATTCAGCTAGAGGTCGCTAAAAAGGGACTAGAAAACCTTTGGGTGTTTCCCATCAATGAAAAGGTGGAGAAAGTGTATCAAAAGTATGGCTTTCAAACGGTTACGAAAATGAAAACTGGACATGCATTTTTGGGTGGAAAGAGTATTGCGGAATTAAGAGAGTGATAGGAACCGATGAAGGACATTTTCCCCGTGGATGCGTTTTGGCCATCATCAACTTTCTAAACAGAAAAATGCTTGGATCAAAAAGCAATCCAAGCATTTTAACACCGCATTATTTCGGATAAAGAATCTCATCAATAATCCCATATTCTTTTGCCTCGTCTGCGCTCATGAAAAAATCGCGGTCCGTATCCCTTGCTACTTTCTCAACCGGCTGACCGGTACAATCCGAAATAATTTTATTCACATGCTCCCTTAATTTCAAGATGCGGCGTGCGGAAATCTCGATTTCGGTTGCCTGCCCCCGGGCTCCCCCCAAAGGTTGATGAATCATGATCTCGCTGTTTGGAAGTGCATACCTTTTTCCTTTTGTTCCCGCGAGCAGCAGCATCGCTCCAAACGACGCCGCCATTCCTGTGCAAATCGTCCGAATATCCGGTTTAATATATTGCATTGTATCAAAGATCGCAAATCCAGCTGAAGTCGAACCGCCGGGACTGTTGATATAAAGAGAAATTTCTTTATCAGGAGCATCAGCTGCTAAAAATAATAATTGTGCTACTACACTGTTAGCAACTTGATCATTAATCTCATCACCGATGATGATAATCCGATCCTTTAGCAAGCGTGAATAAATATCATAGGACCGTTCCCCACGGTTGGATTGTTCTATTACATATGGAATCGTACTCATATAAACTCCTCCTTAAAAGCGTTATTGGCTAAGCAGCCATACAGAGAGTGCTTAAAGGAGAGTGAGTTTGTTTTAAAGGTAAAGAAACAAGTTTAGGCGAATCAACAACACTTTTTATTTGAGGAACCGTTTCAATTAGAACGGTTGGATCTTGAAGCTTCAAAGCTTCATAAAAAAGCTCTGAAAGCACCTCTCGCTCCTCTTCATTCCAATATTTTTCTGCTGTTCCCTCTTCTTTCGCTTTTTCTAAGCGCTGCTTCGACCGATGAAGATTCGCTTTCACAGCCATTTCGGTAGTATTTAAAAGCTCAGCAATTTCCTTGAGCTGATATTGAAAACCTTCCTTAAGCAAAAAAATGACTGCCTGCTTCGGAGTAAACTGCCTTAGCATGATGTCGACAGTAGCCATAATATTGTCTAACTGACTTCTGGTCTCTTCGTTATTAAGCTCGACTTCTGCCTCAATCGATTCATTTTTCCTTTTACGAATCTGGTCAATCCAATGATTGTAAGCCATTTTATTTAATAAAGCAGAAGACATTTTTTCATCAAGGGTGTAATGCTTTAATGCCTTCAAAATGGTCTCTTGGGCAATATCGTCACCATCCCATTGATTTTGGGCAAGAAAGTGGCAATACCGCTGAAGTTTTGGATAATATTCAAGCCATATAGACTCTTCCTCATTTTCTGCTGGACACGAATTTAAACGGTTTAACATTGTGTTCACTCCTTTAGCACTCTCTATCCTTTAAACGTTTCAAGGGAGCTAAAAAGATACGGGGTAAGTAATTTATTTTATGTATTAATCCACCAATTTTGATTTTATTTTTATAATTCAATCTGTTTAATAATTTTTGCAGGATTGCCGCCAACGACAACATTGTCAGGGATGTTTTTTGTGACAACCGAACCGGACGCGATTACCACGTTATTGCCAATGGTTACACCAGGATTAATCACAGATTTTCCTCCAACCCAGACATTATCACCAATCGTGACTGGTTTTCCGTATTCGTTCACCGAAGTTCTCTCTATCGGATGGATTGGATGTGTGGCCGTGTAAATATGAACACCCGGAGCAATGAAGCAGTTAACACCGATTCGAATTTCACATACATCTAAAAATACACAATCGAAATTTGCATAAAAGTTTTCTCCTACATGGAGGTTAGAACCATAATCACATCTTAAATTCGGCTCAACAAATATATTTTCACCTGTGGAACCAAAGAGTTCTTTTAATATGTCAGTTCTTTTTCCTGCCTCCGTCTCAAGTGATTGATTAAATAAACGGATTAGTCTTCGTGCATTTTCGCGATCCTTTACTAATACCGGGTCGGCCGGGTTATACAGTTCTCCATCTAGCATCTTTTCTTTTTCTGTTTTCATCCAAATTCTCCTTAAACGGAATTTTTATTTATTGTAATATTCCGTCAGCATACAGTCCAATGAAAAGACAAAAAAAGAGTTGCGAAATATTCACAACTCAATTCTTCGATACTGGTCAGCGATAAAGGTCCAATCCCCAATAAACATGGTCCAAAGGTTTGGGCGGCGTCTTACTGCTAATGGATGGTACCCTACCGCTGTTTGAAATCCTTGAACTTGATGCATCTTGCCCCGTAAGCTTTTTACATCTACTTCAGGATCTTGAAAAAAAGATTGAACTGCAACATTTCCTAAACACACAATAAAAGCAGGATGTTTTACTTGAAGCTGCTCTTTTAAGTGGCCCATACAGATTTCGCGAGTTCGTTCTTTATCGTAAGCACGTACGGGTTTTCTTTTTAAAATATAGGAAATGTACAAATCATCCTTGTCCAAGCCGACCTGATGGACTGCCTCTTGTAAAGCTTGCCGTGTCCCGCAAACAAAGGGGGCTCCTTCTCGGTCCTCACGTGCTCCCGGGTTATCAAGAATCACCATAATCGGGGCCTTAGGATTCCCTTCCCCCCAGACCATCCGCGAGCCATGCTGTATAAGGCCGCATTTTCCGCAATCCTTTAGCTGTTCAGGAGTTGGTTCTTCGGGCCAGAGTGATGGACAGAAATTTGTCATAGGGTTCCCTCCATAATATGTAATACATATTAGTGTCCCATTTTCATTATGGTTCAAAACCTTTCTGACTGATTAAAATCTGATCTTCAGAAAAAAATGACTTTAACCTTTCATAGACCAACCGATATGCTGCTGGCCCGTACCATTCTGTTAAATCCAAATTCTCATATATCTGTTGAATCCCCAGCCGCTTCGTCCGTTTACCGCCGCTGCCGTCTCCCATAAAAAAATCATCGATACAAACCCGATTGACTAATGATTTTAATTTTTCTGGAAACCATTCACTGCTTGGTAAAACCGGTGCAATCGTTGCCTGTGTTGGAATCCCTGCATTTTTTAGTTGCGCGAGCGTTTTTAATCTTGCACTGATCGGCGGAGCATGAGGTGTAAAATGTTTGCGAATCTCTTCTAAATCCGTTTCAATCGTCATACTGACCCGTACTCTGTCTTCTAATTGAAGTAGAAGGTCTATATCTCTGCAAACAAGCGGACTCCTTGTTTGCACCAGTAAAAAATCAGGCGGTTCAAAGGCCAGGACTTCCAGCAAGGATCTCGTTATTTTTTCCTTATACTCAATCGGCTGATAGGGGTCAGTGGCCGAGGACATGAAGATCGTAACCCTTCCTTTACCCTTTTCTCTTCTTAGTTCTTTAAGAAGTAAATCGGCAGCACCCTGCTTGATATCCACCCATGTACCCCACTCTTTTTTTCGAAAAAGCGAAACCGGCATTTGCCGGACATAGCAATAGGAACATGCAAAGGAACAGCCTGTATATGGATTCAGGGAATGCGTATATCCACTAAGATACCCCGTCCCCTTGTTTAACAGCGTTTTCGGATTTTTATAAGAAAGCTCACTTTGCGTCATGAAAAATAATCCCCAGTGTAAATCTAGTTCCCGAAGTAATGGTACTGACTCCGTGCTTTAAGGTTGTTCGATAGTATCCCTTTGTTCCAATTACAGGTCGGTTGTTTGTTGGAAAAATTAATCCCGCACCTTGTTCTAAGGTTATAACATGGCCTCGGCTTTGTGCTCTTGGGCGCTGTTCCACTAAGAGGAACTCCCCTCCAGTATAATCTACCTCTTTTTGATTCAAGGCAAATACGACTTGAAAAGGGAAAAAGACATCACCGTATAAATCCTGATGAAGACAGTTGTATCCACCAGATTCATATTTTAAAATTAATGGGGTGGAACGAAGCTGTCCCTGTTTGTGACATTGTTCAAGAAAGTTATCCAGGGACGGAGGATAATTAACATCACGCCTTAGCTGAGCATTCCAGCGGTTTGATGTTTTTGCAAGCTCCGGATAAATTCCTTCACGAAGCTGTTGAAGCGGGGCAGGCAGCGGAGATTGATAATATTTATACTCACCGACACCAAAACGGTATCTAGCCATATTAATTGTGCTTCGAAAGTAGCTTTCTTGATCATAGGTATTCATTATTTCATTACATTCTTCTTTTTCTAAAATAACGGGAAGTGGTGTGTAGCCCTGCTCATCTAAAGTTGATTGAATCTTTCCCCAATCTAATTCCAAAATGCGTTCTTTGATACTTTTAGTCATTTTTTCCTCCTGCCTTCCCGTTCAATCGTAAGCAGATGTTTTTTCATTTCCAATCCACCACGATACCCGGTAAGTGAACCATTTTTTCCAATGACCCTATGGCATGGAACGGTAATTAGCACCGGATTAGCGCCAATAGCGGTACCTACAGCTCGGACGGCACTCGGTTTTTGGATATGATTTGCAATTTCTGAATAGGTCCTGGTTTCTCCAAATGGTATTTCACATAGGGCATTCCAGATAGAGACCTGAAATGGTGTTCCATGAAAATCCATTGGTACAGTAAATTTTGTGCGGTTACCTTGTAAATACTCTGTTATTTCCTTTACATAAGGCTGTAATTTTTTATCATTCTGAACCAATGGGCTGCCTGGAAAACGTTTTTCCGCCCATATTGAAAGTTCTTCAAATGGATGATTTTGCGAACCAACAAAACACAGCCCTTTTGGGGTTGCAGCAATATAAAGGGTCCAATCATCATGTTTCATTAATGTCCAGTAGATTGTTGGTTTAGTCATTGGGCTCACTTTTTGACACCTCCTTATTCCAATGTTGCTGCCGATATTCAGTAGGGGTTAGTCCGGTTTTCTTTTTAAACAACGTAATAAAATACGGTATATTAGGCAATCCAACTAATAAGGCAATTTCACCAATCGTTTTATTGGATTGGCTTAGATAGTTTCTCGCATTCCTTATCCTTGTTTCCTGAATATATTCTATGGGCGTCACTCCTGTTAATCTCTTAAAAGTCCGATGCAAATGGTAGGGGCTGCCATGACAAGCATCAGCTAATATTTTTAGTGTTAGTTTTTCAGAATAGCTTTCTTCAATATATTGAGTGATCTGGGTAATCCATTCATGGTTAGGTAGCCGTTCACCCGTTGGTTTACAGCGTTTGCACGGACGGAAATGAGCGGTCAGGGCCTCTTCCGCATGTTTAAAAATAAGAACATTTTCCTTTTTTGGAGGTCTTGATTTGCAGGATGGCTTGCAAAATATACCCGTACTTTTCACGGCATAGAAAAATTGATGATTGTAATTGGCATCATTGAGTAGAATCGCCTGCCATTTTTCTTCAGTCAGTTCTTCGGTACCTTTCCCTATTTTCATTTCCATCACCTCTGAAAATAGTATACCTTCACTGAAAGACATATTTACAGAATTTTAAATGGAATAGCAAGATATTGAAATCATTTTCATGTTAAAAATAGATTAGGGATTTTTTAAAAATTGGAGGTTTTACTTTGATTAATTGGAAAGACCATGAGCATGAACTAACCTTGTTTACTCCAAAGGAATTTAATTTTAAAGAAAATCTAAATTACTTAACGAGATCCTCGATTGAATGTATGTATGTGATAAAGGACGAAAGGATCTATAAGGCTGTATCTGTTGGAAAGGAGATTCCCATTATTGAAATACATGCGGATGCAGAAGATAACTTAGTTATCCGTTTTTTAGGAAATTCAGCCCCTCCAAGTAAATTGACCCGAACGGCTGTGGCCCACTATGTGTGGGAGTGGTTTGATTTAGAGAGAGATTTGGTACCGTTTTATAAGATGGCAAAAAAAGATTCCTTGTTAAAAGAGACAGCCGATTCGTTTTATGGATTACGGATTATGGGGATTCCTGATCTTTTTGAAGCGCTTTGCTGGGGCATCCTTGGCCAGCAAATTAATTTGACTTTTGCTTATACTTTAAAAAGGCGACTTGTTGAAAAATTTGGGAGGTGTGTGGAATTTGAAGGTGAATCTTATTGGCTTTTCCCTACACCTTCTGTCATTGCTCATTTAAGTGTAGAAGAGTTACTCGAGTTACGGATGACTGTAAAGAAATGCGAGTATTTGATTGATGTAGCTAATTTAATGGTCGAGGGAAAATTAACAAAAGAAATTTTATTAAATACTGGAAATTTAAAAGGTGCGGAAAAAATGTTAGTTAGCATACGCGGAATTGGACCATGGACGGCCAATTATGTCCTGATGCGCTGTTTACGGTTTCCTGAGGCTTTTCCGATTGATGATGTTGGTCTGCATAATGCGATTAAACATTTATTATGTACAGATAAAAAACCAACAAAAAATGAAATTTCACATTTAGCTGCGAACTGGACCGGCTGGGAGGCCTATGCAACTTTCTATTTGTGGAGGATTCTATATTAAGGATAGGTTCACAAAAGGAGGAATCTAGTTGAAAATTAGACTTTCAGACTTTAGCGAAAACTGGGCAGAAATGTTTCAATCGGAGGCTCAATTACTAAAAACTATTTTTTCGGATCAGATCATTAAATTTGAGCATTTTGGGAGCACCTCCGTGCAAGGCATGAAGGCAAAACCTGTGATCGATATGATGTGTATTGTAAAAGACATTGAAAAAATAGATTTATTCAACAATAAAATGGATTCTTTAGGCTACGATGTTGCTGGGGAATGGGGAATTTCA
The DNA here is from genome assembly GCF_042675345.1 of Neobacillus sp. GCM10027624. Classification (NCBI taxonomy): domain Bacteria; kingdom Bacillati; phylum Bacillota; class Bacilli; order Caryophanales; family Bacillaceae; genus Neobacillus; species Neobacillus sp. GCM10027624. Next base: position 709,136 of record NZ_JBHTHD010000003.1, on the reverse strand, counting down.
GGGAGAAGATTATTTCGAAAAGGCGGGGACAACAGGACGCATCATATCCACTTTTACCAATCCGATAACCCTCAAATTGAACGCCATTTAATTTTTCGCGATTACCTACGATCTCATCCTGAAGAAGCAGCTAGGTACAGTCGTTTCAAAGAAGAGGTGGCCCAACGTTGCGAGCATACCAGAGAATATAGCGCGGCCAAAAGAGGATTCGTGAAAGAAATGGAACAGCAAGCACTCAGGTGGTATTCGGAAAAATCGCATTACGATTAAACCTAACCATCAACACAAAAATTGCATAATAGACTCAAAGCCATTTTTGTGTTGTGCTTTTTTTATAATAAATTTAAAACAAAGATTAACACTCCCGAAACAATGATGAACCCGGCAAGTAAATAACCAATCCATTTAATACCCTTTGGAAGAGTTTTTGCTTTTAAATGATTCCGTTTAAAAACTCCGCCCGCTGTAATTCGTTGCAAATCTTCAATTGGCGTATAAATTTTCTCTTTTTCAACATCATGGAATTCCTCAGTCGATTGCGTTTCGTGAATTTTTTTCACGACCAACACGCTCCTTTGAATCTTTATAGAATTATATTCTCTAAAAGGATTACAATCTCCTTTCACATGGAAATTATAGGAAAGAGTATTTCATTATGGTATGTATTGTGCCCTCAACTTTTTCAATAAACAACTACACTCCCTTTTTATAATAGTACTAAAATGGTATATTCTAACTATAAATAATATTCAGATAATATAATTTAGCCAAACTATATCGAAAGTGGGTAAGCTATGAGATATGATGTAATTGTAGTAGGTGCCGGTCTCGCTGGTTTAGTTACAACAACTGAACTTGCATCTGCTGGTAAAAAAGTACTCTTATTAGACCAAGAACCAGAAGCATCCCTTGGAGGTCAGGCATGGTGGTCGTTTGGCGGGTTATTTCTAGTTGATTCACCCGAACAACGGAGAATGGGAATCAAGGATTCCCGCGAGCTTGCCTGGCAGGATTGGTTAGGAGCAGCTGGATTTGACCGGTTGGAGGATGAAGATTATTGGGGGATGAAATGGGCGGAAGCTTATGTTGACTTTGCAGCAGGAGAAAAACGGCAATGGCTATACGATATGGGAGTCCGATTTTTCCCAGTAGTTGGCTGGGCGGAACGAGGAGGATATCTTGCCGAGGGACATGGAAACTCCGTACCGCGGTTCCATATTGTCTGGGGAACGGGCCCAGGGTTAGTAAAACCTTTTGAAGAACGAGTTCGGAAAGCGATGAAGGCTGGACTTGTCGACTACCGTCCGCGACACCGCGTTAATGAATTAATCACCGTAAATGGTATAGTGAATGGAGTTCGTGGTGATACCCTTGTTCCTAGCTCTGTCGCCCGTGGTGAAGCAAGCTCTCGTGAGGTTGTTGGAAATTTTGAGTTTCAATCACAAGCAGTAGTCGTAACGAGCGGCGGTATTGGCGGCAACCATGAGCTGATTCGCAAAAATTGGCCGTCCCGGCTTGGAAATGCACCAAAAAGCATGATTTCCGGTGTTCCGGAGCATGTGGACGGCAGAATGCTTGCTATCACAGAAAATGCTGGCGGAAGAATTGTCAATCGAGATCGGATGTGGCATTATACGGAAGGCATTAAAAACTGGAATTCAGTTTGGCCGATGCATGGAATTCGGATTCTACCCGGCCCTTCCTCCATTTGGCTTGATGCAACCGGCAGGCGTTTTCCGGCACCAAACTTCCCTGGATTCGACACATTAGGAACACTGGAAGCCATTATGAAAACAGGATATGATTACTCGTGGTTTATTTTGACTCAGAAAATCATTGAAAAAGAGTTTGCACTATCTGGCTCTGAACAAAATCCCGATTTGACTGAAAAGAGTATCAAAAAAGTTTTATCCCGTGTCCTTCCAGGCCCTACTCCACCGGTCAAAGCGTTCATGGATAAGGGTGAAGATTTTGTAGTGTCAAATACATTGCCTGAACTAGTTTCCGGAATGAACAAACTTACGGGAACGAATTTGCTTAAATATGAAGAAATTGAAAGGCAGATTCTAGCCAGAGACCGTGAAATGGATAATACATTTACAAAGGATTTGCAAATAACAGCCTTACGCGGTGCTCGGAATTATCTTGGCGATAAGCTAATACGAGTTGCATCCCCTCACAAAATCCTTGACCCGAAAATGGGACCGTTAATTGCCGTTCGTCTTAATATCCTTAGCCGAAAAACACTTGGCGGCTTGCAGACGGATTTATCGGGTCGTGTTCTTACTGCTTCGGGTATTCCTGTCCCAGGACTTTATGCAGCAGGAGAGGTTTCGGGGTTTGGCGGCGGAGGAATTCATGGGTATCGTTCGTTGGAAGGAACTTTTGTCGGTGGATGTCTTTTTACAGGTAGGCAGGCGGGGCGTGCCTTAGCAAAAGAATTAAAATAGAAAAAAAGCAGCTGAATTCACACTTGAACCCAGCTGCTTTTTTTCTATTCATTTTCTTCTAATTAGTAAACACAAACTCCGTCCTGCTTCCCGTTTGTCCGGCAATAACTTCTAGTCTGGCATCAATCCGTTCTTTAAGCTCAGGGACATGGGAGATGATTCCAACCAAACGGCCGCTGCTTTGGATATCGATCAACGCTTCAATTGCCTGATCGAGCGATTCAGGGTCGAGAGTTCCGAACCCTTCATCAATAAACATCGTTTCCAATGAAACCCCGCCAGCGTAGTTTTGAACGACATCTGCGAGTCCCAATGCTAATGAAAGTGCGGCCTTAAAGCTTTCCCCACCAGATAATGTTTTTACATGACGCTCCTGGCCAGTATATTGGTCAAAGACTAGAAGCTCTAATCCACTTTGAACATTCCCTTTTGAACGGTCCGTTTTCCGACTCAGATGGAACCGTCCTGATGTCATCCTACGTAATCGAACATTCGCCTCTCTCAAAATATCATCTAAGAAGGCGGCAAGCACGAAGCGTTCAAAGGTAATCCTGAAAGTATTTTTCCCGCTAGAGATATCGGCAAGATGGCCAATCAGCTTATGCCTATCTTCAAGTACCTTCATTTGTTCATTCAAACTGACAATACGTTGATATATTTCTTCGTTATCACGCTTTTTCATAATAAAATCAGTACGCTCACGATTCAATTGGTCTACCTTATTGACTAATTTTTCCAGGTCCTCTCGTATAGCAGTAACATCAGGTGTTTTAACATCCTTCAATAACTCCTGTAACTGTTCAAATTGGTCGGTAACGGATCTTACATCCTCGCGGTACCGGCGGATTTCCATTTCAATAGCTTGGATTTCACCATCTGATAGTTTCGCTGCACTATAATCTCCCCATTTTTCAAAACCTTGCATTGATAACTGATTTAAGAATGCTGCACGTTCTGTATCAAGTTCAGCCGCTTTTGCAGTGAGAATTTTTTCAGCATCTACTAATCTTGCAGATTCAGCGGAATGACGTTCCTTTACTGCTTGTAATTGTTGTTTAGCAGCCTCGAACTGTTGAAGTAATGACTCAAGAAGTTTCTTGGTCCCTGTAAGTGCCTTTTCATACTCAGCTTCCGTTCGAAGGTTTTCTGGAATACTTTTCATCATTCGTGTCATATCAGTATTCTTTGCTGTAAAACAAACCCTTAGATCCATAACCTCATTGGCAAGTTGTTGAAGAGCATTCTGGAACGCCGTTTTTCCCGTTTCCGCTTTCTCCAAATTCTCTTGCACCTGTCCAAGAAGTTTTATTTGTTCACCAAGGTTTCTTTGAACCCGATCCAAGCTGTCTTTTTCAAATGTAACCTCCGATTTCACAACATTTAAATCATTCTCTGTAAAATCGGCCCGGTAAAAGTGAATATCCTTGAGAATTTCATCCAATGCTTCCCGTTGTCTTTTTTCTTCTGAAAGGCGTTCGTAGTAACTGGATTCATCCTTTGATTTTTCCTTTTCTAATAGAGTTACCTGATCCTTAGCTGCCTTTAAATCTTGTTCATTAGGAATAGAATCTTCATGAAAAGGTGCAGGGGATGGATGATGTTCGGAACCACAAACTGGACAGGCTTCTCCCTCATGAAGCTTTGCTGCCAAAAGTGCAGCTTGACCATGAATCCATTTATTCTCTATGCTTTCAAGATGAGTCTTTGCATCTAAATATCGAGCAGATGTGTTTTCATAGCGCCCCTTTACAACCTTCAAATTATTTTCGGCTTTTTGATGTAATACAAGTGTTGTTTCATATTTCATGAGGCGTTCAATTTCTGACTGAAGCCGATCCAGTTGACCTTTATTTTCGGCAAAGGAAATTTGACCCTTTTCAATTTCCGCTTTTTGCAGAGAAAGAGACTTGAACTGTTCTTCTAGTTGCGCTAATTTCTTTTCTGTTTTTTGCTGCTCTTCCAGCTTCAGTTTCAGCTGGTTTTCAACTTGTCTTTTCTCTTTATCGAGTGTTGCAAAGGAATAAACATCCTCTTTCATGTGAACAAGGCGATTGATTTCTTCCTGGGCAGCCTGACGCTCCCCTTCCCGTTCGAGTTCTGCCTGAACCTTGAGTTCACTTTGTTGGATAAGGGCAGATAATTTTTCAATTTCGGTTTGAATCGCTGTAACCGAATCTTTCGCTTCATCCATCTGCCGTTTTAAACGATGACAAAGCTCCTCCTGTTTTGCTAAAAGTGCAGCCTTCCGCGCTTTTTCAACTTGTTTTTCTTTGCCTGTAAAAATATCTCCTTTTGCTTCCAGTTCGTTTTTTCGAATACGCAGCTGCTCCTTAGTTTCAAGCTGTTTCAGAATCGCTTCTGCCTCAAATAGCTGTGCCTTCCGCCCGTCTTGTTCCTTTGTTTTTTCCTTCACTGCTTGTTCCAATTTTTCAAGTTCTTCCGCCATTCCGGCAATTTCCTTCAATAATAACGGCAAGATGATCGTGTCATTCTCACTTCCCGTTTCCACGTATTCCCGTAGCTCCTCATTGGTTACAGCTTGGATTCGGTGAATTGCTTCATTTCTCGCTTTGATCTGATCTTCAACGGATTTTTTCAGCTCAACCGCTTCATTCTTAAGTTTTTCCTCGACCAATTTATAGACCTGTGTATGGAAAAGCCGCTGCAAAATGACTTCTTTATCTTTACTATCAGAAGTTAACAGTTTTCGGAATTCTCCTTGAGGAATCATCAAAATCTGGCGAAATTGATTGCTGTCAATCAGCATGATTTCTTTAATTTTTTCCTCCACATCACTGACTTTAGACGCAATCAGCTTTTTCTCACCGGTTTCATCTACCATGAATAACTCCGCTTTTGCACCTATTTGCGTATAGCCATCGCCTTTTTCTTTCTTTTTTAATTGCTGCGGCAAGCGTGTAATCGAATACCGTTTATTTCGAAGGGAAAAATCAAGTGAAACCTCGGTCAATAAATCATCCGGTGCAAACTGACTGCGAAGTTCCGGTCCATTGCGGTCTTCACCGCTTGCTTTTCCATAGATTGCATAACTGATAGCATCAAAAATGGTTGTTTTACCCGAACCGGTTTTTCCTGAAATGACAAACATCGTTCGGTTGCCAAGCTCCGTAAAGTCAATCGACTCAGAACCCGCATATGGCCCAAATGCCTGCATCGTTAGTTTTATTGGCTTCATTTCGCTCCCTCCTCTTTTAAAACTTTTTCAATCACTTCAGCCATAACCGACTTTTTGTCCTTTGTAAATTCGGCTGAAGTCATTTCGTTATAAAATTGCTCGAATAATTCAATCTCTGATTTCTTATCCCCTTGCACTGCATTGTAGGATTGTTTTTTCTTCATATCCGTTAAATCGATTTTCCGTTCAAGATGCAGCACATTTGGGTATACTTGGCGCAATTTATTAATCGGGTCAAGTAATGCCCCTTCATCCAATAACGATATTTTCAAATAATCATGGACACGTTGTTTTTCGTAAAATGAAGGGTCTAATAATTCTTCCAGGTGTCCTTCAAGTTCCCTCATATCATGTGTAGGGGTTAACGAACGATAACGATGTGTAAACTGACCTTTGTCATCCATTTCAATAATGGAAATAGATTTATTTTGTTTCGCTTCAGAAAAAGAATATTTTAGGAGTGAGCCTGAGTATTTCACCTTATGATGGTTAATCGCATCAGGACTATGAAGATGTCCAAGTGCGGTATATGAAAAGGGTTCAAATAGTTCCGCACCGACACAACCGGAACCGCCAACAGATAAAACTCGTTCAGAATCCGATGTCTTCCCGCCCAACACAAAGGCATGTCCGACCAAAACATTCGGTTCGTTTGGATTTAACGTTTCCTCCATTTTCCCGATGAGTGCCTTCATGGCATCATGGTGGGAATGGATTGAATCATCCTCCAAAAGCTGACGGACGACACCAGGTTCTGCATAGGGTACAAGATAAAAATTAACACCATTCACTTGGACTGGTGTAAACGTATTGGTTAGTTTCCCAGTTAAATAAAATTGACTATGCTTGTACCATGAACTTCCAAATGAGAGCCGCTCTGCACTGTCATGGTTTCCTGCAATTGAGACAATCGGCGTTTTTAGTTCGACATTGATTTTAAAAAGGATTTCATCTAATAATTCGACGGCATCTGTTGGCGGGACGGACCGGTCATATAAATCCCCGGCAATTACGACGGCATCCGGCTGTTCTTCTGCAACAACTTGCACAAACTGTTCAAGAATTTCGCGCTGATTCTCGGTCATATAGACTCCATGTACCAATTTCCCTAAATGCCAGTCGGCAGTATGGATAAACTTCATTCTTTTCACCCCGTTAGCTAGATTTCAATACTACTATTATAGCAAAATACCATATGTAATAGTTTGGGAAATCTAAGAAGGAAATGAAGGATTTGTGGATGCTTGTTATGGTGGATGAGTTGGAGTGGAAAGTATTTTGACTGAAGTGGAAAGTATTTTGACTAAACTGGAAAGTAAATTTACCAAAGTGGAAAATAAATCAAAGATTATTAAAAAATGGGCATCTTAACCATACGAATCATTCAATAATTAGTATAAGATATGATAATTTAAGTGATTTAAGATAACCATTACGCTCTATTGAGGCGTGATTGTATTAATTGGAAAGTATTTTAGCTAAACTGGAAAATAAAATGTATTAAGTAGAAAGTATTTTGACCAAACTGGAAAGTAAACCACCCAAACTGGAAAGTATTTCAATAATACTCAAAGCATTCACCAAATATAAAAAACAGCCCGATAAATCTATCGGACTGTTGGAATTGGTTTCGTTAAATTACTTTTTAGTTACGTTAGCAGCTTGTGGTCCACGAGCTCCTTCAACTACTTCGAAAGAAACTTCTTGACCTTCTTCTAAAGTTTTGAAACCTTCAGATTGGATTGCAGAATAGTGAACGAATACGTCGTTTCCGTCTTCAGCTTCGATGAATCCGAAACCTTTTTCAGAGTTAAACCATTTTACTTTACCGTTTTTCATGTAAAAAAATCCTCCTATTGGCCTCCATAGAAACCATGTGTAAAATTCACCAAATTACAACGTGATAGCTTTACTTTCACTTTCTTATCCAAACTTCGGTTAAAACTTTGAACAAGCTTTTGCATAAATCTAATCTCGTGCAACGGCTGATTAAAATTTAACATTTATTAGGCATATTGTCAAGAAAGGAACAGTTGACACAAATCTACAATATCCTACACCTGTCGCAATCAATCGTATCTATGCCATTGTTTATTACCTCATTAAACCTTCTAAAAGGACAGGGTCATGAAAATAAAAAAGAAGGAAATTGTCGAATAATATTTGGGGCTATATATAGAAAAACACCGAAGAACTTAATTCTTCGGCGTGAGCGTCAACTCTTCTTCTCCATCTTTAAATTTATCTAATATAGAGATGGTATCAACAAGGTGGTTATTAAAGATTTGACGAGCTACAGCTAATAATTCAATAATCATAGGATCCTTTAAGGTATAAATCACTTTATTTCCTTCTTTTGTCCCTGTGACAATATTTTTTGCCCTTAAAACCTGCAACTGCTGGGAAACAGCGGACCCTTCACTGCCAACCAGGGTTTGAATTTCATTGACATTTTTATCCCCTTCAGCTAACAGTTCTAAAATGCGGATTCGTAATGGATGGGCAAGTGCCTTGAAAAACTCCGCTTTAAATTGCTGTATTTCTAAATTCAAATTTTCCACTCCTTTCTAAAAGGTAGCCGATAACTTTTTCCTACCTTCTGCAGCCCCAGAAGCAGATAACTTACTACACTCCCTAAAGGCAAAATGCTTACAGCCTAAACATTTGTTTTTATTAATCTGATCGAGGGCGTACTGAATTGCTTCACCCGTATGCTCAAAGAAATGATCCTCACCAATCAATTGATAGAGGCCGGTCTTCTGTAGAACCTTTACCGGCTGTGCATTCAGACCTGATATGATAACTATACCACTTTTTGAAAAATGACGGACAATACTGGCTAAAATCGCCTCACCCGTTGTGTCCATAAATGGTACCCGTCCCATTCGCAATAAAAGGATTTCTGGACGGTAGTTAATCGTACTCATGATCGTTTTTTCAAAGGTTTGAGCTGCCCCGAAAAACAAGGGACCCTCTACATTAAAAATACTAATTTGCGGACAATCATGTGTATCCGTCACCATATTTGTATCCACTTTTTCATGCTTATGCTCGCGGTTTGGCAAGGCCTTTGCCGTAACCGTTACATCACTCATCCGCTTCACAAAGATAAGTGCTGACATCACAAGACCTACTTCCACCGCAGTTGTCAAATTGACAAAAACCGTTAATAGAAAAGTAACGAGCAAGGTTAAAGAATCCATTGATTTTGTTTTAAATATATGGGAAAACACTTTTCTTTCACTCATGTTCCAAGCAACCACCATCAAAATCGGCGCCATACTCGCTAGCGGAATATAGGATGCATGGGGGGCAAAAAATAAGAGCACCAGTAAAACCACAATCCCATGTATAATCCCGGAAAACGGTGAAACAGCTCCATTTTTTATATTGGTTGCTGTACGGGCTAATGCCCCGGTTGCCGGAATTCCACCAAATAATGGTGTTATCATATTAGCTATGCCCTGCCCAATCAGTTCCTTATTGCTGTTATGGCGGCTATTGGTCATTCCATCCGCAACAACAGCAGATAATAGAGATTCAATCCCGCCAAGCATGGCAATGACAAAGGCCGATTTCAACAATTTTACAATCATTTCCATACTTAAATGTGGAATCTGAATTTGCGGTAATGCACTAGGGATTTCCCCATAGGCTGTTCCAATAGTCGCTACTTGACCAGGATAAAAAAATGTTGCCGCAAGGGTGGATACAACTAAACCAATCAGTGGGCCGGGCACCCTTGGCGCGATCTTTGGAGTCAATATAATCGTGATCAGGCAAATTCCTGCTGTTAAAATACTGTAAACATTGGCTGTACCGAGATGAACAAAGATTTCCTTTAGGTTGAGAATAAACTCTTCATGTTTTTTGATTCCAGAAAGTCCTAAAAAGCTTGCCACCTGCCCTGTAAAAATCGTTACGGCAATCCCGGTTGTAAAACCAATTGTGACTGGACGCGGAATGTATTTGATGAGCGAGCCTAGCTTAAAAATCCCCATCAATGTCAGCATAACCCCTGCTAAAAATCCAGCAATTAACAGGTTTTCATAGCCATAGGTCATGACGATTCCGAAAAGAATCGGTATAAACGCTCCGGTTGGACCGCCAATTTGGTACTTCGAACCGCCCAATAAGGAGATAAGGATCCCTGCGACAATCGTCGTATAGATTCCATACTCCGGCTTCACCCCTGAAGCGATGGCGAACGCCATTCCTAAAGGAATCGCGATGACTCCTACAATTAATCCCGAAATGAGGTCTTTTGGTACACTGCTTAAGGAATAACGATGGAATCTTTTGTCAATCAACATATGAACCCTTCTTATCTTCTTATTTTTATATATCTGATTATTTGAATATAGGATAATACTAAGATTTTAGCAATACTTTTTTTCAAAAAAATTTCACTTGTTTTCTATTATCGCAGGTGCTATAATAATAGAGCGATGAGCTGAGTTGTGTAAGCCGAAGAACATTCCTTTATGGAGCGCACTATGTGGAGTGTGGTTCTTCGCCTCAATACGCGAGAAGACGCCTTCTTTGAAAGGCGTCTTTTTTTGTTGAATTTTTCCATTCTTTAATAGCACATTTTTCCTAAATCTTTTACAATAAAGATAGAAGTTTGATTTGAAAAGTGGAGGGATAGACATGAATAACCACGAAATTGATTATAAAATTTATGGGGATGACATGCAGTTTGTTGAGGTGGAATTGGACCCGCAAGAAACGGTCATTGCTGAAGCAGGAAGCTTTATGATGATGGAAGATGACATACATATGGAAACGATTTTTGGTGATGGAAGCGGCGGTGGTGGCGGCCTTATGGGTAAATTATTCAGTGCCGGAAAACGGATGCTGACCGGTGAGAGCCTATTTATGACGACCTTTACGAATCAAGGCGTCGGTAAGAAACATGTCTCCTTTGCGGCTCCCTATCCTGGTAAAGTAATTCCGATGGACTTAAGTGAATTGGGCGGTAAAATTATTTGCCAAAAGGATGCATTCTTAGCCGCAGCAAAAGGGGTTACCGTTGGGATTGAATTCCAACGAAAGGTCGGCGTTGGTTTCTTCGGCGGCGAAGGTTTCATAATGCAAAAACTTGAAGGTGACGGACTAGCATTTGTTCATGCCGGTGGTACAATTATCCGCAAAGAACTTCTTCCTGGTCAAAGTCTGCGTGTCGATACCGGTTGCTTAGTAGCGTTGACGAGTAATGTTCAATATGATATTGAATTTGTAAAAGGAGTCAAAACCGCCTTGTTCGGCGGTGAGGGTTTATTCTTTGCCACATTGCGTGGGCCTGGCTCTGTTTGGATCCAATCGCTGCCGTTTAGCCGGTTAGCCAGCCGAGTGTTTGCTGCTGCCCCTTCCCGCGGCGGCGCTAAAGATGAAGGCAGCATTGCCAGAGGCATTTTTGATATGTTTAATGGGGATTGATAGAGAAAGCAGGGCCGTATTTTGGCCCTGCTTTTAGTCTGTTTAAAAATAAAAGTGGCGACTTTTTTTCGCTCGTCACTTTTAAAACATTATCTGGTCGGATTCTTTGGACTATTTTCGAGGATTTGGATGTTTTGATCCCTCTCTCCGCCATCTGAAAGCTCTTCGGAAAACTCATGATTTGCTTTGTTTCCTAATAGCATTTCAGACGATCGAATCGTTTCCGGTGGTAAATTATTATTGGGTGCTGCCTGCTCATTCCATTTTCCCATTAAAATCACCTCAACCTTAGTATTGATTTTTTTCATTTATTTATGATAAAAAACAAAAAAACGCTTCAATTTGAAGCGTTTCTTTGCAAGATATTATATAATCATTTTTTTGTTTTCTTTTAACTGTAGTTCTTGATCTTCTGTTCCGTCCTGCTCGCGATTCTTTTTAATTCTGAAATGATAAATTAAGTAGCAGACAATGACAAACGGAACACCTAGGTAAAGCGCTAAGCGTTGATCTTTATCGAACGCTAAACTTGCAAGAACAATAATATTTAATGTTAAGCCAAGGATTGGTAAAAGCGGGAAAAGCGGTGTTCTGAATTTTAGATCCTCCACTTTACCACCCTCACGGATAAACTTTCTGCGAAAGGCAATTTGTGAAGCCGTAATAGAAATCCAGCCTACTTGGGCACCCAATCCGGCTACAGAAAGGAGCCATAAAAATACAGTCTCTTCGGCAAAAAATCCTGATAATAATGATAATAATGCAATACCCATCGTTAGAATCAATGCGTTAATTGGAACTCCTCGTTTAGAAACTTTGGTAAGAACAGGGCTAGTCATTTTCTCTTTTGACATCGCAAACAACATCCGAGTTGCTGCATATAGACCAGAGTTTGCAACTGATAATAACGCAGTCAGGATAACAAAATTCATGATGTCTGCTGCATATGGAATTCCGATGCTATCAAAAACCACTACAAATGGGCTTTCTACAACCCCAGCTTTATTCATCGGGATAAGTCCAGCTACAACAAAGATTGCTAAAACAAAGAAGAAAAGTGTACGCCATACCGTTTGTTTAATTGATTGTGGAATGGTTTTTTCAGGTTCTTCACTTTCACCTGCAGCAATGCCGATTAGTTCTGTCCCTTGGAACGAAAAATTAACGGTTATCATGGTAATAAGTAAGGCCGTAAGACCATGTGGCAGGAGTCCATGAGCAGTAAAATTAGATAAAAATGGTGCAGGGGTTCCGCCCTTCATATGGATTAAACCAAACATGGCTGCTCCACCTAATACAATAAATAAAACAATTGCGGCAATTTTTATGCTAGCAAACCAAAATTCAGCTTCAGCAAACGCACGTGCAGAAAGTGCGTTTAGCCCGAATAAAACGATTGCAAAAACAGCACTCCAAATCCAAACAGGTGTGTCAGCAAACCATCTTTGCATCATCTGACCGGCAGATAACAATTCCAAGGCCACTGTGACTGCCCAGCCTAACCAATATAACCATCCTAGTGCAAAACCCGTTCCAGGACCAATAAATTTAGTGGTATACGTTTGAAACGAACCGGAAACCGGCATGGCAACCGATAGTTCGCCTAGGCAAAGCATCGTTAAAAACATAATAAATCCGCCTACAATATAGGAAAGGATCGCACCAGTTGGTCCTGCCTGGCTAATCGTAAACCCAGAACCAAGGAATAGACCTGAACCGATGACTCCCCCTAGGGAGATCATGAAAATATGTCTTGCCTTCATCGTTCGTTTTAATTCGTGATTGTTGTTTTCTGGAAAATTCATAGAATTTCTCCTTTCATCCCCGATGTGAATTCGCTTACAATATGATAAAAATAATGAAAATAGCGACAATTCTATGCAATAGGGAACGCTTTCAATGTCCCTGCCTGCATTGAGTAGAATAAGCTAAATTGATAAATTGTGCAACAGCCAATTCTTGTTAATCTATCACTATTTCTTCTTTAAATATGCAAGTTCCATGCCAACTATAAATTGTTTGATTTATGGACATTTTTCGACAATATACGCCAAATTTCTTTGCGTTTACATAAATAATTTTGCACATTACTGCAAAAAAAATGCTCCTTCCAAACAAAAGGAAAGAGCATTATATATTTTTACATAACCGTTGTTAAACCTTTCTCTTATACCCAGCCACGGAAGCGTGATGCTTCTGCTACTTTTCGAATTCCTACCATATATGCAGCTAATCTCATATCTACCTGATGAGTTTGAGCAGCTTGGTAAATATTTTCAAACGATTCGACCATTACTTTTTCAAGCTTCTCCTCAACTTCTTCTTCTGACCAATAATATCCTTGGTTATTTTGTACCCATTCGAAATAAGATACAGTTACACCACCAGCACTTGCAAGAATATCTGGAACAAGGAGTACGCCACGTTCAGTTAAAATTTTTGTTGCTTCAAGTGTAGTTGGTCCGTTCGCTGCTTCTACAATAATCGAAGCTTTAATTTTATCTGCATTGTGGGCAGTAATTTGGTTTGAAATTGCAGCAGGGATAAGAATATCGCAATCTGATTCAAGTAATTCTTCATTTGTAATCGTATTTTTAAATAGCTGAGAGAATGTTCCGAAACTATCTCTACGATCTAACAGGTCATTAATATCAAGACCATTTTCATCATAAATAGCGCCATACACATCCGAAACGCCAACAACTTTTGCACCTGCATCATGCATGAATTTTGCAAGGTAGCTTCCAGCGTTTCCGAACCCCTGAATAACTACACGTGCACCTTCCAACGCCATACCTTTTTTCTTAACTGCTTCTTTGACACACATTGTAACGCCAGCTGCCGTTGCTGTTTCGCGTCCTTGTGAACCACCAAGCACTAATGGTTTACCTGTGATAAATCCTGGAGAGTCAAACTCGCGTAAGCGGCTGTATTCATCCATCATCCATGCCATGATTTGTGAGTTTGTATAAACATCTGGTGCTGGAATATCTTTTGTTGGGCCTACAATCTGGCTGATTGCACGTACATAGCCGCGGCTTAAGCGTTCAAGCTCTCTGAATGACATTTTTTTCGGATCACAGATAATACCGCCTTTACCCCCTCCATATGGAAGGTTTGTGATTCCACATTTTAAACTCATCCAAATTGACAAAGCTTTTACTTCTTCCTCATTTACCTCTGGGTGGAAACGCACGCCACCTTTGGTTGGACCCACTGCATCATTGTGCTGGGAGCGGTAACCAGTAAAAATTTGAACAGTTCCATCATCCATTCTTACTGGAATGCGCACGGTTAACAAACGAATTGGCTCTTTTAATAACTCGAACATTTCGTTTGTATATCCTAATTTTGAAAGTGCTTTTTGAATCACTGTTTGGGTTGAGTAGAACAAATTTAATGATTCTTCTTCTTGTTGTTGTTCTTTTGTCATTTGATCTATCACAGTATTTGCGGTCATGATTGACACCTCTATAAATGTAATGGTATTGGTTTAACAAATATAATTATTTAGATAATACTTTTTCAATTTTTTCAAATGCCCAATCGATTTCTTCTTTAGAAATAATAAGCGGTGGTGCAAAGCGGATCACTGTATCATGTGTTTCCTTACAAAGGAGACCTTCTTCTTTCAATTGTTCGCAATATGGTCTTGCCTCTTCTGTTAATTCAACCCCGATAAATAATCCTCTTCCTCGAACTTCTTTAATCATAGGATTGTTGATGGTTTTTAATTTTTCAATGAAATAGTTACCTAATTCTAAAGAACGTTCAGCTAATTTCTCATCTTCAAGCACTTCTAAGGCTGCAATGGATACTGCACATGCAAGTGGGTTTCCACCGAATGTAGATCCGTGTGAACCTGGGTTAAATACACCTAATACATCTGAGTTTGCAACCACACAAGAGATTGGGAATACCCCGCCTCCAAGTGCTTTACCCAAGATTAACATGTCTGGAGTTACATCATCCCAGTCAACTGCAAACATTTTACCAGTACGTGCTAAACCTGCTTGAATTTCATCAGCAATAAATAAAACATTGTTTTCTTTACATAATTCAGATGCTGCTTTCAAGAAACCTTGAGGCGGAATTTTAATTCCAGCTTCCCCTTGGATTGGTTCAATGATAAATGCTGCTGTATTTGGAGTGATGGCTTCTTTTAATGCTTCTAAGTCACCGTATGGAACTAATTTAATTCCTGGAAGCATTGGTCCAAACCCGCGCTTATATTCTGCATCAGATGACATACTTACTGCACCCATTGTGCGTCCGTGGAAGTTGCCGATACAGGCAATAATTTCCGCTTGATCTTCTGCGATTCCTTTTACATCATAACCCCAGCGACGGGATGCTTTTAAAGCGGTTTCCACTGCTTCTGCACCAGTGTTCATTGGTAACACCATGTTTTTACCAGTTAATTCACTTACTTTTTCGTACCATGGACCAAGTTGATCACTGTGGAATGCACGTGATGTTAGTGTTACACGGTCTGCTTGGTCTTTTAATGCTTGAATGATTTTTGGATGACGATGTCCTTGGTTTACTGCTGAATACGCACTTAGCATATCCATGTATCGAATACCTTCTGGGTTTTCTACCCAAACTCCTTCAGCCTTCGCAATAACGATTGGCAGTGGATGGTAGTTATTAGCACCATATTTTTGTGTTTGCTCAATAATGTTAGATGATTTTTGAGTTGTAGCTAGTGTCATGTTATATTTCCCCTTTCATTTCGTTGCATTAAATTAATATGCAAGTTTCGTGCCAACTTGTATTTTTGCGGGTTGAAAAGGGTTTCAGCTTTTTAAGTGCCATTTCATTTTGCATAAATTGATTTTTTAATCACTTAAACGCAAAAATATTTTGCACATCAGATGTTTTTCCGTTAATATAGAATCATAGAGAAAGAAGCAAGGGGAATGACTATGGAGAAAAAATCTATTGAATACTTAGAATATGTTAATCAGATGTACAAACGGATTTTGGATGAAGTGGATGTTGGTGTTCATGCCGTGGACGGTTCTGGAAAAACCATCATCTATAACAAAAAAATGATGCAAATGGAATCGATGGATATCCAAGACGTTATTCATAAAAATCTACTAGATGTTTTCAGGTTTAAAGATAATCAATCTAGTACACTCGTTAAAGCTTTACAGGAAGGTAAGGAAACCAAAAATGTAAAGCAAACGTACTTTAATAATAAGGGACGAGAAATTTCAACCATTAATAACACCATTCCATTTTATACCGACGGGGTAATTCAAGGTGCGGTGGAAATCGCGAATGATATCACAAAGCTTGAGCGCCTCATGAAGGGGAATATGAGCGGTAAGGGTGCACCAAGTTTTACCTTTGATAGTATTATCGGGGAAAGTCCGGCAATCAGAGAGGTCATTGAAAGCGCAAAGCGGGCAACGCGTACCTCTTCCTATGTGTTAATTGTCGGTGAAACCGGCACAGGGAAAGAGCTTTTTGCACAAAGCATCCATAATGGCAGTAACCGCTTATCAGGCCCATTCATTTCTCAGAACTGTGCGGCTCTTCCTGATAATTTAATAGAAAGTTTGCTTTTTGGGACAAAGCGCGGGGCGTTCACAGGTGCAATGGATACCCCAGGACTATTTGAACAAGCAAATGGCGGAACTCTTCTACTGGATGAAATCAATTCATTAAATATGAATCTTCAAGCGAAATTACTGCGCGTTCTTCAGGAAAAAACAATTAGAAGGATTGGGGATACAAAGGATACCCCTGTGGATGTTCGTGTTATCGCCAATATTAACGAAGATCCGATTGATGCGGTTGCCAATAATCATATGCGTAAGGACCTTTATTACCGGCTTGGGGTCGTAACTGTATTTATCCCGCCATTAAGGGAACGGAAAGAGGATATTCCGCTACTTGTCGGTCATTTCATTCAAAAATATAATAAGCGATTCCATATGAATGTAAAAGGATTGCACGAAGAGGTGCAAGAATCCTTTCTTGAATATGACTGGTTTGGGAATGTTCGTGAGCTTGAGCATGTGATTGAAGCAGCCATGAATAATATGTTGGATGAAGAATTGATCCGCTATACACATCTTCCTTATCAATATCGGAATAAAATGCAACTGAAAGAGCGGATGATTCCGATTTCTTCGGTTGAAACCTTTATTAACCGCAATGAGGACGTTGCTGTTCCATTGAAGGAACAGATGGAGTTATTTGAAAAGTCTTATATTGAACATGTTTTGAAAAAGAATGATGATAATATCTCCAGAACAGCAAAATTACTTGGGCTAAGCCGCCAAAGTCTGCAGTATCGGATGAAGAAACTGAAAATCGAATAAAAATAAGGCGGTGTGCAAAATTTTATTGCACACTGCCTTTTTGTTTTAAGATTTTCCTGCTACCAAAGTATACGTTTTCGGTAAGCCGATATCATGGATTTTATGATTAGGTTCTTCTTCTAACACCAGTATTTGAAGGCCGTTTTGCCCTACAGCGGTTACCACTTCCCCCATCGTCCATTTTCGCTGTAATGACTTCGAAAGCTCCGACTGGTGTTCGGAACCCATATGCTTCGAAAAAGCGACATTGACTTCTTCTAATGACGGATCAAAATAATTCCCCGTCACTTTATGTTTTTTCCCGCTTGAAGTAATGAGCTTTGTGGAGATGGGATGAAATTCATGAAGAATAAAGATTCCACCTTTAGAAAGCTTGGAATAAATAGTTGAAAATAACGGATGTAAATCAATAAAATAATGTAATACCCCTAATTCCAGTAATACCATGTCATACGCTTCATTTTGAATCATATCTGGAAGGTTTAAAATATCCGAGACAACATATTCTAGTGAAACCCCTGCTTCTCGTGCAACTTCTTTAGCAAAACGTTCATTTTCCGCAGAAAAATCAACAATCGTTACATTTGCCCCCAATAAGGAAAGGGCCACCCCCTTAACCCCGTTCGATCCCATTAAATGAAGGACTTTTTTTTCTTTTAGATCCCCCATATATTTTAAAAATGGGTGGAGACGCCAATCCGGATTCTCTTTTATTTTTAGCGCAGCATTGGCAGGCTCTCCATAGCGATTGATTAATGCTTCGTAATTATTCTGATTCCATGCCCTTTGATTGGCTTCTGTCATTTGTTTTTGATTATTTAAGAGATAAGAATGAACCTTCTCAGCTAGCACCGGATTAGCTTTGGGGTTATACAGGTATGTATAAAATGATAAACACCAAACCATTACTTCCTCTATGTCTACCGCAATACGGTAAGGGTTGGTTCGGATAGTTGTATTATATTCGCAATGAATATGTACCATATTTTCATTGTAACCAAACGTGAACGAAGCACTCTTAACATCTTTTTTAATCTCAGAAGGCAAATCATCTAAGAACAAATCATATACCTGTGCAAGCGCATCCCATTGGACATCAATAAAAATCGATTTCGAACTTTCCATCTGAATTCCCTGTATTGC
The DNA here is from genome assembly GCF_042675345.1 of Neobacillus sp. GCM10027624. NCBI lineage: Bacteria > Bacillati > Bacillota > Bacilli > Caryophanales > Bacillaceae > Neobacillus > Neobacillus sp. GCM10027624. The sequence goes on along the minus strand of NZ_JBHTHD010000003.1, from coordinate 690,570 downwards.
CAAGGAAGTTGGACCAACAAATTGATAAGAGATATTTTTTTCTTCAAATAATTTAGCTAGACTAAGAATAGTTTTCATAGTGCCTGGCACCACCCGAATTTTGTCGAATTTTATTTCACAATCTTGATTGATCATACATAAACTATATTAAGAGTATTACTTTCAAGACATGACTCATTATAGCAATTAAGTAAAATTCTCTGCAATGGAATCTAATTATTCTAACGGATTCTGTTTTTAAAGGAAATATACGAGCATAAATATTCCATTTTTTACTCATACTAATGAAAAACTGAGGTGATGGAAATGGGATTACTCAACTCCTATAATCAATGGAGAGAAAATAAATATCAAAATTTTGTCTCCAATATGAAAGACCAAGGCAAATGTCCTGATTGCCAAGGCAGAGGCTACACCGTTTATCCCTATAATGAATTTGCTTATTTCAATTCCTTTGAATGCCCAGGCTGTCAGGGCAGCGGTACGTATACAGATTGGGAAGAAACGAGATAATCATTAAAAATCAAACCCTTCGATAGAATCTCGAAGGGTTATTTTGCCGAAATTATTTTATTTTCCTTTATTTGTGAAAACTACCTAAAGGAATGTATCTAGTATCATTGCTACAGCAAACGCTACAAAAGAAAGAATCGTTTCTAATACGGTCCACGTTTTAAAGGTTTCTACCACACTTAATCCTAAATACTCTTTTACCATCCAGAAGCCGGCATCGTTCACATGTGAAAACATTAAGGAACCTGCACCTGTCACAATAACCAGCAATTCAAGGTTAACCCCAGACATATTCTGAATGACAGGTGATACAATTCCGGCTGCCGTGGTGAGTGCGACGGTTGCAGACCCCGTAGCAATTCGGATTAAACCCGCGATGATGAAAGCAAGTACCAATGGAGACAGGGATAAATTATTTGCCATTTTTGCAATGGTATCCCCTACCCCACTCTCAATTAAAATTCCTTTAAATCCCCCACCCGCACCAATAATGAGCGCAATCGACCCAATTGGGAGCAAGCATTCTTCGGTCAATTTCTTAATCAAGCCACGGTCCATTCCCTTGCGCATCCCGAGAAAATAATAAGCCACAAAAACGGAAATGAGGAGCGCAATAATCGGACTACCGATAAAGGTAAAAAATTTCATTAATCCTGGCGTTAAACCCATATAAGGTGCTACAGCCGATAAAACCATCAAAATAACCGGCAGAAGAATAATAAAAAAGGATATCCCTGTTCCAGGTAAAGAAGTGGACCTGGTTTCAATTTTAATTAATTCAGGCTCTCCTTCTGGAATCACCCGTTTATGAACCCATTTTGCAAATACCGGGCCTGCGAGGATTGCCGGTATTATCGCAACAACGAGGGAATAGATTAAGACTTTTCCAAGATTGGCTTTATAAATACTAATGGCTGCTAATGCCCCTGGGTGCGGCGGCACAAGGCCGTGAACAATAGATAAACCTGTAATACACGGCAGTGCGATTAGTAAAATATTTTGCTTGGATGTTTTCCAAACGGAAATGACCAATGGTAATAAAATTAAGATTCCTACTTCAAAAAATACGGGAATACCGATAATAAAACCAGATAGTAACATCGCCCATGGCAGGTTCTTAACTCCAAATGCTCGAATAAAAAATTCTGCTATTTGTGTCCCTGCACCTGTGTCGGCCATCATTTTACCCAGTATGGTTCCTAAGGCAAGAATGCCAATTAAGTGTCCTAATACACCGCCAACCCCTGTCTCATAAGCCGCAACAATTTTATCAAGAGGCACTCCAGCTACTAGTGCTAAAAACATACTGGCTACAAGTAAGCTAATAAATGCATGCCATTTAAATACCGATACTCCGATCACAACAATGAGAATCGAGATGACTGTCATCAACAATAAGTAAGTATCCAATATATTTTCACCGTCCTATTAAAGTGTTTTCCTGAATTTTTCCCAGGAAGATAGTGAACAATCAATCCTTCTATGATTTTCTATTAGATTAGGTGTATTGTTTACCATGTCACAAATGAAAATACAAAATTTTTCTACCGCATATTAAAAAGGGTTTTGGAAACGTTAAACATATGTCTGTTGATCATTTTCTAGGGGGTTAAACAATGTCTGTGTTTGTTTACCAAACGTTTGAAATAAAACAGGACAAATTTAAAGAAGCCATCGAAAATTTAAAGGAAATTAAAAAGTTTCGGAACGAAAATTATAATCATAAAGTAGAAATCTTAACACCAATTTCGGGCAAAGATCATACGTATTCCTTTTTTTCCACTTATGAGGGGCTGGCAGAAATGGAATTACAGAACAAAAAAATGTTTGACGATGAGGATTACTTAAAATTAATCAGTGAGTTCTTTTTAGAAAATGTTGTTCAAGGAAGTATGTATACACAAATCTTTCGGACCATTAATGAAGGGAAAGGGTAAAAAAAGGGTCCAGCTCCCCCATCGATGGAACTGGATCTTTTTGCCTATAAAAACCGATTATTCGATATAACCCTCCTACTAGCAAAATGATATGATTATCACCGAGATTACTATATTACAAGGATGAATTACATGAACAAATTAGTCGTCTTCGCACTGATTTCCACTACAATTCTTACTAGCTGCGGCTTAAAAGAGGCTAATGCTAAAATGAGCAAAGAAAATAAACAGATTGGATATTCTTCGAAAGCGCGGTCAATGATCCAAGATGATTCTTATCCGGAAGTGGACAATCGGCCTATTTTTCAACCGAAAGCCACTATTTCTATAAGTCCCATTACTTTTGAATCCACTAATGCAGTCATTACAACAGAAGATTTTAAGGAAAATGTTCAAAAAATTCGTTACCATATTTGGCGGACAGCAGACGGCCCGCAAGATATGAAAACCTTCTCTTCAGCTGAGGCTGCTAGTGATTTTTCATTTCTGTTTGATACAAATGAATTTTCAGGAAAACGTGGCGAGTACCAAGTGGCAGTCTATGCCGTTCAAGGGGATGGTCTTGAAAAGCTTATTGCAAAATCTACTTTAACCTTCCAACAGCATGTCCCGATTTTGATGTATCATGCCATTGATCATTATAATGGTGTCGGACTACGGGAATTATTTGTTTCTCCCGCTAATTTTGAAGAGCAGATGCGCTATTTAAAGGATCACGGCTATACCTTCCTGACTTTTGAACGCTGGGGTGAGGTCAATAAAGTAAATAAGCCAGTTCTTATTACCTTTGATGACGGAATGAAAAACAATTTAAATGCTTTATGGATCCTGCAAAAATTACAGGATGACACCTTCCATCCGGTTGCGACCGATTATGTTATTGCTGGGTCGATTGATAAAAATACTACTCGGCTCTCTTCTGCTAATATAAAAGAAATGGTGGATTCAGGTATTTTCTCCATCCAGTCTCACACGATGTCACATGCAGACCTGCCCAAGGTGACGAATTTTGAAGAAGAGCTTGGGGGCTCAAAGGAAATAATTGAACAGGTGACCGGAAAACCTGTAATAGCCATTGCCTATCCATTCGGCCATGTTGATGCCGCAGTTGTCGAAGAAACGAAAAAATATTATCATTATGGAACAACTACTAAGCCAGGAAAATTTATTGAATCAGGTGAGCCGGATGAAATGCTTCTCATGAGACGAGTGCGGATTTCCAACTCAACTACGATTAATCAATTTGCTGCATTAGTGCAATCCTGGTAGGAAGCTTTTGAAGAGCTTTAAAAACTTCCCTATTAAATAAGAAGAAAAATAAAAAACCAAACAATGCACTGTTTGGTTTATTTTCTTGAGGAACGATTGTATTTTCTTAAAAGCTGTCCAAATAATTCTCGTTCTTCGTCCGACCATTCCTCTAAAACTTCATTGATTCTTTCAATTCGTGCTTCCTGATGATCAAAAAATTCCTTTTTCCCTAATTCCGTTATCTGAAGGGTGTAAGCCCTGCCATCCAATGGGTCAGGTATTCGGTATACATATCCTTTTTGTTCAAGGGCAGCCGTCTGCCTGCTTACCGTAGAAATATCCAACTGGAATTCATCCGCAAGGACCTTTGCTCCTGCTGGTCCTTTTGAAATAATCCGATGTAATAAAAGATAGGCGGAGCGATCAAGATGCCCAATTTTTCTATTTGCCGAAGTCACTCGGCGGATTAGGATTGCCAGCTCAAGATCTATGGTTTCCACTGAATGATCCCCCATATATATCCACCTCGCTTTATCAATTCTTTATCAACATCGTACCACACTGAAAATTTTTTTGGAATCAATTATCTATAGTCGAACTGAACCTGTAAATATTCTCCATCGATCAGAATACACTATTGACAGGAATGAAAATAGTTGTATAATACAAATATATACTTTTATTATACAACTTTTTTAACATGGAAAGCTATGTACAAGGGAGGGATTAGATGCAAGCTCACGATATCATGATTAGTCAAGTACACAAAGTAAAGGATACAGACACAGTCCGGTCTGTGATTGAGAAATTTATTGAATTTGGAATCAGCGGTCTTCCAATTGTAAATGACAGGAATGAAATTGTTGGTTATATCAGTGACGGGGATATTCTAAGATTTATTGGAAAACATGATGACCGAATCGTTGACTCTTTCTATTATGCATTCGTCATTAAAGGGGATAATGAGGACTTCGAGGAAAGAGAACGAAGAATCTTGGCGTTAAACGTAATGGAAATTGCCAAAAAGAAGGTTTATAAGGTTTCTTGGGATGAGGAAATGGAGAATATTGCGGCTGTTTTAGGAAAAAAACAAATTAAAAAAGTTCCAGTTGAACGAAACGGAGTTTTAGTTGGGATTATTAGCCGCGGGGATGTTATTCGAAATTCATTTAAAGGCCTTCTTTAATCTTCATAAAATTAAATACAAACAAAGGGGAAATGTATATGTCATCATCACCAGAATCTGTTGCTTCTTCGCCGACAAAATCGGCCTCGAATGTAGAAGCTAAGGCAGGTTTACTAAGTCAACCAAGAGCAGTATGGGCTGTTTTTTTTGCCTGTATTATTGCCTTCATGGGGTTAGGCCTTGTTGACCCAATTCTTGTTACCATAAGTGAAAAACTCCATGCAACACCAAGTCAAACTACCCTTCTATTCACAAGCTACAATGCTGTCATGGCAGTGGCCATGTTGATCACCGGAATGATTTCTTCACGACTCGGCATCAAATGGACACTTCTCTCCGGAATCGTTATCATTGCCGTATTTTCAGCCCTAGGCGGGTTATCAAATAATATTTGGGCACTAGTTGGATTGCGCGGTGGCTGGGGTCTTGGAAATGCCTTATTCGTTGCTACTGCCTTGGCAGCGATTGTCTCACTATCAAACAGCGGTACTGCAAAGGCGATTATTTTATACGAAGCAGCAATTGGGCTTGGAATTTCCGTTGGTCCACTACTTGGCGGCTGGCTTGGCGGTATGTCTTGGAGAGGCCCATTTTTAGGTGTAGCTTCTTTAATGGTTATTGCATTTATCGGTCTTATTGCCTTAATGCCAAATACTAAACCAAAAAATATTTCTCAAGCTAAAACATCTCTAAAAGATCCTTTTAAGGCATTAAAACATCGTTCTTTATTAGTTTTTGGTATTGCAGCTGCTTTATACAACTTTGGTTTCTTTACGCTGCTTGCGTTTGCTCCATTCGTTATGGGGCTCGATGAACACGGAATCGGCTTTGTTTTCCTTGGCTGGGGAATTTTACTTGCCGTTACTTCCGTCTTTATGGCTCCAATTCTTCAAAGACGATTTGGAACCGTTAAATCCATGTGTTTCATGTTAACCATATTCGCAGTTGTGTTAGCTATCATGGGAATCTGGACATCTACACAATGGGTGGTTATTGCAGCAGTTATTTTTGCCGGAGCATTATTAGGAAATAACAACACGCTCATTACAACTGCCGTGATGAATTCTGCTCCTGTTGAGCGTTCTACTGCATCTGCTGCATACAGTTTCTTACGTTTTATTGGTGGAGCAATTGCTCCCTATTTCGCCGGAAAATTGGCGGAATGGTATAACCCGAGTACACCGTTTTATGTTGGTGCAGCATTTGTTTTAATATCAGTTATCTTTATTGCACTTAACCATAATCATATCAAACATGTCGATAACGCTGAAGTCGGTCATTGATTTGATTGGAGGGTCTACCCTGTTTGGGCAGATCCTTTTTAATGGATTTTTTTCTTCTTAAAGCGGCCTCGAACATCGGATACATCCGCAATCGCTAAAAATGCGGAAGGATCAATATCTTCAACCAACATTTTTAACTTTGATTCCTCAAGTCTTGTAATAATACTAAAAATAACCTTTTTATTGTCGCCAGAAAAAGCACCTTTCCCTTCAAAATAGGTAACTCCGCGACCTAAACGTTCAGTAACTGCCTGTCCAATGGCTTGTGCTTTTTCGCTGATGATCCAAACAGATTTCGATCCTTCCATTCCGGCTACCACTGTATCAATAGCTTTCGTGGCTAGAACATAAGCTAATAGGGAGTACATAGCTCGGTCCCAGCCAAATACAAATCCTGAGGTACCTAAAATAAATATATTAATAAACATGATGATTTCCCCAACGGAAAAGGGAACCTTTTTATGAATGACGATTGCCAGAATTTCAGTTCCATCTAAAGCACCGCCATTTCGAATTACGATTCCAACGCCTATACCAGCGATAATCCCGCCAAAAACAGTTGCAAGAAGAATATCATTTGTAAAGGCAGGAACGGGGTGAAAAAGAGAGGTAAAAATAGATAATACGAAAATCCCATATATAGTTGAAAACGCGAAAGATTTACCTAGATGCTTAAATCCTAAATAAACGAAGGGCAAATTAAAAAGGAAAAGAAAAATTCCAAGCTGCCAGCCTGCTATATGTGACAGCATAATCGAAATCCCGGTAATTCCCCCATCAATAACATGGTTCGGTACTAAAAATATTTCCAGTCCGGTCGCCATAATTATAGCTCCAATAGTAATGGCTATCGCTCTGCTAATGATTTTACTTAATGGATACTTACGGTGTTGAATCGTATTGATCCCTTCGGTCATGTCATCACCCTTTATATTTATATTTTTATGTTACCTATTCATTAGAAAATATATCTATCTTTATTATATCATATTTTCTGCGAAAAAATGAACCTTAGTTCATATTTACGACACTAAAAAACCAGCACGAGGCTGGTTAAGTCTTATTTATTCAATATCTTTCAAGTAATTCAATGATTACTTTAAATGTCGAAGTAGTATCCATATAGGCATATCGCCCTTTGCCATTCCAAAAGTTTCCCCTTTGGATGACAGGATAGCCCATTTCCTCCAGCATTTTTATTTTTCCATCCATATCCTCTACCACAAATGAAATATGGTGGACACATTCCCCATATGTATCAAGATGTTTTTTCCACGTGCTTGGGGAATCGCCTGGTTCAATTATTTCGAGTTGAATGAGCGGAGTATTAATAAACATATACTTGGATTTTCCCTCTGTTGGCACCCCTTCAAAAACAACCTGGGTAAGTTCGCTGGGACCAGATTTGATCACAGCAGGTTTTTCCACACCTAACAATTTACAATACGCATCAGCAGCAGCATCTAAATCATTCACGACAATCGCCAGCTGCTCTACTTTATTCGTGCCAAGGAGCGGAGGAGTAAATACCTCCGTTCTTGGAGTTGTATCCCTTGGTTCAGCACTTTCAAGCAATTCAACTAAAGTCTTATGATCCTTCAATGTATTCACATAAACGTATCGTCCGTCACTAGAGGTAAATTCACCGCTCTGCAGTAGAGAATAACCATTTTCCTCAAAAATTGGCAGCATATCTTGAATGGAATCTACGTCAAAGGCAATATGATGAATCCCTTCGCCCACGGTATCTAGAAATTCACGCATCGTCCCTGGTTCTTTATCTGGTTCGATTAATTCAAATTGGACAGTCGGGGTATTCATAAAGACCAGCTTACTGCGCGAATCGGTAGGCTCTCCACGAAAAACTACCTTTGAAACTTCGCGGTCTCCTGTTAAAAACCATTTTGGCTTTGGTATACCCAAAAGTTTTGCAAATGCCTCCGATGTCTGTTCAATATCATTGACAACAAAGGCAAGTTGATTGATGACATTATTTCCAGCCAATGGCTGTTTTGCAGTCAGCGGTTCGTTCATTAAAACCCCTCCCTCTTTACAAATCAACCAAGACCACGGACGGACAATCCCCCGTCGCTTGAAATCACTTCCCCAGTAATGGCACGAGCCTGATCAGAAGCAAGCAAAACATAGGCCCCAACATGATCTTCTGGCATCTGCGCGAGTTGAAGTGGGTTTCGCTTTTTAATACTTTTCGCTTTTGTCTCATTATCGACAATTTTAACAAATGGATGCAGTGGTGGAATAACCGTGAGTTCTGTAAGTGTGCCTCCTGGGGCTACCGCATTTACCCGAATATTTGGTGCGAGTTCGAACGCAAGCTGGCGCATTAGTCCGACTTGAGCATGCTTGCTTGCTGTATACCAAACGCCGCCGCCATCAGGATAGAAACTTGCACCTGACACGGAAAAAATAATATTGCCATTTGTTTTTTGCAATTCTTCAAGAGCTGCTTTAACGCCGAAAAATGAACCTTTTACATTAATATTGAGAAGGAAATCATACGCTTCGGAAAGCGCCTCAGGAGTCACATCAGCAAATTTAGCAAATCCATCGAAGACGCCTGCGTTAGCAATAAAAACATCCAACTTGCCAAATTTCTCAACAGTAGCTTGAACGGCTTGCTCATTGTCCTCGTATTTGCTAACATCTCCCTGAATAGTAAGAATATTTTCACCAAATTCTTCGTTCATTTTCACTAACTTTTCTTTAGAACGGCCGATAATGCCCACTTTTGCTCCTTCTTGTATAAAACGGCGTGTGACAGCTTCTCCTATTCCTGAAGCTCCACCTGTAATCAAAACTACTTTATCTTTTAAAGCCATCGCCATTGAACATTACCTCCCTGGTTGTCTATTGTACGTGAATAAGCTGCTATACGAAAATTGCAAGATTTCTCGTGTTTATTGTTGTTTGATCAATAATGAATTCTCTTTTAGAAAGCTTCCACTCCCCATCAATGTATGTGAATTCATCGTGACGTTCCCCTGAAATAAGATCATGATGGATATCCGTACTGCGGCTTCGGTAGATGGTTAAATAGCTGTTTACAACCGCTTTTTCATTTGGAGTAAATTCAAGCAGTTGTACATTATTAACAGATCTCCTTGTACGCGATGGCGGGATTTCAGCCCATGCATAATCAGTTTTTAAACGGTCTACTCGAATTTTCAATAATTCGTAGTCATCATCAAAAGCAAACATATTTAAAGAATAATCAGGACGTTCTATCCCTTCTTTGTTGACCCTCACCGGCATTTGATAAGCGATATTCGGGTGAAGTAAATTAAACCATCCATCAAAATCAATATCATCAAGAAACTTTGCTTCACGGTATAACCATTGTTCAAATTCATAGGTCGCCAGCATTTTTTCCATACTCATTCTTGATTCCCCCAATCAATGAAATCCCTTCCATTAAAAACCTGCCAAATAATTCAAACATGATGGACTACTTCGTCATCAAATCCAACCAATAACGATAGAAGTTCCTTTGATTCGCCTCTGTAAACTTGTCATCAAAAGCAACACCTGGACCAGTAAAATCTTCAACAGGCTTTCTGTGCAAGCCCATGGTATAGTTAAAAGTAAGTTGTTTTACGAGCGGCATAGCTCCTGATGCTGCTGCAGTTATATCCGTGAATACCTCTGTATCATCCTGTTCAAAAATTCCAGATGGGCTGAAGGTTAAAACAAAGGACTCACGGGAGCGTCTTTTCCAATCCTCTGAAGCGTTCTTCTCTACCAAGAACCAGGTAATAACCTCCATCTTATCAACACCAACTGGTCTCCAAAGTCGAACAGATGTATTTGAAATTAACTGACCTTTTACCTTCGTATGAGAAATTAAGAATGAAAGATTTGGAAAAATATTCCCAATCATATTTTTTAGATCACATAAAACTTCATATTGCTCTTTCGTCAAATTGGACTGATACTCTTCTCTCAATTCCTCAGGAAAAGCAAAATCTGGATTCGGAGTACCAAGGTTTAAACCATGCCCATGTTCAGTATAAATTTGGTAACCCTTTTTAGAATAAGTCGCGCTTGGAACCATTCCTAATTTTGCAATGGATCCATGTGTAACCATCGTGTGGTAGGAATCACCAACAAAGTTATCTGCTCCAATTTTCCAGTTAGAATGAATGATGAATCTTTGCGGCGGCCCTAATACTTCCATTTCTGCCCGACCCGCCAAAATATCCACATACCATTTAAACTGGCCTAAAAATTCTTCCAAAGGTTCAGCTTCTTCATTCCATGTTCCAAACATAAGTCCTTTATAGGATTCAATTCTAATTTTATAAAGTCCAAGACGCGATTTATCTAGATCCTCACCGTAAATATCTTTTTGCAACGGAACGCCGACACAATCGCCATTATTTTTAAAATTAAAACCATGATACGGACAGGTAAACATTGTTTTATTTCCGGCGTCGGCACGGCAAAGCTTCATCCCGCGGTGTGTACACATATTATAAAGGCCACGGATCTCCCCATCAGCGCCTCTTGAAATAATAACGGAATAACCGGCTACATCTCTTGTAATGAAATCATTTTTTTTCGGAATTTCTGATTCATGACCAACGAACAACCAAGTTTTTAAAAAGACTTTTTTATGTTCTATATCATAAACAGTGGGATCTCCTAATAGATAAGCAGGAATTGCTCCAATTTCGGGTTGTACAGATTCTTTTAAGTATTCGATTGCTTCTTTTTTTGACATTTCTTCTAAATTCACGTTGGTTTTTAACATCTGCTTATTCCCCCTAAGTATTAGACTTTCGTTCATATATGGGTTACCCGATTAGTTTTATTATATTAAAAGAACATCCCCTGTTATTAGTTTAGCATTTATCCAACTAGAATAGAGGCATCTTTATTTTTCAATGATGATAGGACACTTAATGCAGCTAGATAGCTGGTTTTTGGATTATTTGGCATCGGGTTGTTTTCCACTTGTAAGGATAACTTCCCGAAGGATCCAGTTGCTTCTATTATATGATTATTTTTTTCTACTCCAGGATCAGAGATAATTTTGACGCTAGTATGCTTCGGTCCCAGACCGGCTAAAGATAAGATAATGGAAACATTAATATTTTTCGGGAATAATTCAATTGCATCTGCAGCTGAACCTTCGAACATTACATGTTCACGGTCTATTGGTGCCCCCGGCAATGCTCGGGGTGGTTTTCTCGTAATAATGGAAACAGATTCAAGTTCCCCTATCGATTTTGCTGCTTTAAGAACATCCAATCCGCCTATCGCACCGGAAGGTAAATAAATTTTTGTGCCTTTTTGATGGCATATTTTTTCAAGGCTCTGATAAAAATCTACATCAGCAAGTGCTCCTACACTGCTTAATACTATGTCTTTCCCACTTTTAAGAGCAGGTGCAGCAATGTCTTTTGCGACTTGGACGGTTGCTGCTTCGATAACTACATCAACATTTGATTGAATAAGTGATTGCATCGTTGAAAAGTGTTCCGTGCTGTATTGTTCAGCCAATTGCTTTGCGGATATTTCATTCCTTGTATAAAGTCCAACAATTTGTGAGTTTGGCAGAAGCCCCTCAATATTGATGCTCTGGAGGAGGAACTTTCCAATGTTTCCTCCTCCAATTAACCCAATTCTCATTTAATATTCCCCCTATTAGTTCGCAAATCCATATGAGTCTGCGAAATATTCCAAGCCGCAATGTCTTACTTCACGGGATAATCCGCTTTCTTTAAGGCCAGGGAAATCTAAATGAAGATCTTGGAAGATGGTGTGGTTATTATGGAAAACTGCTCCTGCCTCTAAACGGTCTGCCATTGTCGCTGCCAGCGCCGCGTCCTCTGTCCAAACAGATGCTCTTAAACCAAATTCACTATCGTTCGCAAGTCGAACTGCTTCATCCACATCAGAGAAAGATAGAATTGGAATCACTGGACCAAATTGTTCGGCACGGACAATTTCACTTTGCTGATCTACACCGGTAATAATAGTAGGTAAAATATAATAGCCTTGTTCCCAGGATTCCGGATCTAACTGAATCCCACCGGTAATAACATTTGCACCAGAGTCTTCTGCGCGTTTAATTAAACCTTTTACATAGTCATATTGCGATTTATTATTTAAAGGACCCATTTCAACATCTGGTTGAATTCCATTTCCAACTCGGATATGGCTGAATTCTTTCTTTAATTTTTCAACTACTTCATCGTATCTGGATTCGTGTACATAGATTCTTTTAATCGCTGAGCAAACCTGCCCCGCAGCACGTAAAACTCCGAAACGAAGGCGCTTAATGGCTGCTTCATCCAAATTAGCATCAGGTAGAACAATCGCAGCATCATTACCGCCAAGTTCCATATAAAGTTTCTTAACTGTCCCAGAAGCAGCGCGGATAATTTCTTTACCCGTCTCTGTACTTCCAACAAAAGCGATGGTACGAACTCTAGGGTCAGTGCAAAGCGCATCTCCAATCACAGCGCCTGAGCCTGTTACTACATTAATCACACCATCTGGGAAATATGATGCGACTACTTTTAAGAAAATCATGATCGTCAAAGGACAGCTCGTCGCTGGCTTCACAACCACTGAGTTTCCTGTTAATACAGCTGGAATCACGCGTTTGAACGTAAGAATCATAGGCGAATTCCAAGGTGAAATGATGGCTGCCACTCCCCGCGGACGCTTGCGAATCTGTACCTTCTGATTCCCAGGTAAGCTTTCAGGTTTCCACCATTCTAATAATTCTTCAGCACCTTGAATCATAATATCTGAACAGCGGAGTAAATCTTTTTTCGCTTCCACTAATGCCTTTCCATTTTCCCGAACAAGAAGTGAAACATTCTCTTCTACGATTGTTTTGATTTCTTCTGCCGCCATTTTCATGCGATGTGCCCGATCCTCAATTTCACTTTGAGACCAGCTTTCATATGCCTTAGCAGCGGTTTCTACAGCTAAATCCACCTCATTTTTCGAACACATAGCAACGGAACCGACTACTTCATTAATATTGGCCGGATTGATGACATCAGCCGTTTTTTCCGCTTGAAACCATTTGCCGCCAATAAGATATTTGCCTGATACATATGGGTGTGTAGATATCACTTCAATTCCTCCTTACAACTTTTTCGGTTTAAAAGCTTCTGCTGCGCCTGGAGGTCCTCCAAATGGTTTTGCCATTGGGCCAACCGCTTCCATATCGACAACAATCATCGTAGGGTTTTTGGTGTTTACCGCCTTCTCAAGCTCCGATACAAATTCTGCGGGAGAGCCAATTCGTGCAGCATCAAATCCCATTGATTGAGCTAATAACACAAAGTCAGGACTCATTAAATCCACTGCAACCTGACGGCCATAAGCATTACTTTGAATATTTCTCAAGACACCATATCCGGCATCATCAAATAGAACAACGATCATTGGCAGTTTTTCCTGAGCAGCAGTTGCCATTTCTCCAACATTGACCATAAAACCGCCATCCCCAGCCATAAGTACAACAGGGCAATTTTTATCGGCCATTTGCGCACCGATGGCAGTTGGCAGACCTTGCCCAATTCCACCGCCTGAAGCGTGAATCGATGTTCTTGGTTCATAAATTTCAAATAATCGGCTTCCCCAAACATTGGCCTGTACGGTGACATCCCGGACTAAAATAGTGTTTTTAGGCATCACTTTACGCATTCCGTCAAGGATTTGTTCGTATGGTCCAAGTGTTGCTCTTAACTGGGAACGTAATTCCTCTCGTACAGACTGCACCTCGTCTAAAAATGCTGGATCTGGATTAACTGCAGTTTTAGCTACTCCCTGATTTAATGCCTGAAGGATATGCTTGGCATCCCCTACTAAACTATAAGTAGCTTCATAGTTTCGATTCACTGCATGAAAGTCCGCATCTATGGAAATATGTTCTGCTGGAACGGCGACCTTCCAGTTCGAGGTTTCGTTTCCTCTAAACCGCACACCGACACTAATTAATAAATCAGCGTCTTTTATTAAATTTTTAGTCAACTCATATGCTGCAAAATGGCCGATACATTGAGGATGATCTTCTGGGATACTTCCTTTCCCTGATTGACTTGTAACCACTGCTGCACCAATTTTTTCAGCTAACTCTTGAACTTCTTTAGATGCACCTGATGTAATTACACCTCCGCCTGCCCAAATAACCGGTCGTCGAGCATTCTTTATTTTCGTTACGACCTCTTCGGGAACGGACGGAATCGTTTGATTAGCAGAAGCAATTGTTTTAATTTCTTCCATTGAATGATTAGGTATAATGGCAGATTGAAAATCAATCGGAATTTCAAGTGTTACCGGGCCAGATGGATAAGCAAACGCTTCCTGGATGGCTTGTCTGACAACCGCGGCTGCCTGCTCAGGTCTTCTGAGGCGAAGGGCCTTCTTAGAAGCTCCTTCCATCATTGACAATTGATCTTTACATTCATGGATGTAGCCTCTTCCTGTTCCTAGATAAGGAGATGCTACCTCACCTGTCAAATGAAGAACAGGAACTCCAGCTGCCCATGCTTCAATTAAAGAACCCGCAGCATTTCCTGCTCCTGTTCCGGTACTAGTAATTACCACTCCCAATTTTCCTGATGCCCTCGCATATCCATCTGCCATATTGGCTGCACCGCTTTCACCGCGGGAACATACTAAGTGAATACTGCCCTCTCGAAGAATCGCATCGTAGATTGGCATATTGTGAATGCTGACAATTCCAAACGCTACCTCCACACCAGCACGTACAAGTTCTTTTACGACCGCATCTGCTGTAGTAAATTCCATTTGCTTTTGCTCACTCATCATTTATTCCGCCTTTATCTAATATTAAAGCGCTTTCCCCAGCGCTCCAGCTGTTTCAATTGTTGAACCCGCTACATAACTTGCTTTGCTGGAAGCTAGAAATAAAATCACACTCGCTACTTCTTCTGCTTCCCCTACTCTACCTAACGGGATATTTCTCTTTTTTGCTAAGTCTGCATAATAGTCTTCAGCTTTCATATCAGGAGCATTTTTCATTCTTCTTCGCTCCCATTGATCCGTTCGAATTAAACCAAGACTCACTGAATTGACTAAAATATTATCTGAAGCCAGCTCCTGCGATAAGGTTTTACTTAAATTTAAAAGGCCCGCTCGTGTTGCCGCAGTCGCAATCATATGTCTTTCTGGTTCTTTCGCTAAGGTGGCATTGATATTGATGATTCTGCCACCGCCTCGATTCACTAAATATGGATGAACAGCCTTTACGGCATAAATGATAGCAAAATATTTTAATTGAATTTGCTGCTCCCATTGCTCATCAGTGACATCGAAGAAATGTCCCATGACGCTTTGGCCTGCTGCATTTACGAGGATATCGATACCACCAAAAAAGGAGGCTGTACCTTCGATAAAATGATTAACATCTTCTTTATTTGTTACGTCACAGGTAGCGGAATAAATGGATTCTGCCGACCCAAATTTTAACAGATGATCATATGCTTTTTCTTTCCGCTCTGCATTTCTGCCGCATACGGCTACTTTGGCACCTTCTTGTAAAAACATTTCTGCTGTTTTTAAACCAACCCCAGATGTGCCGCCCATTATTACTGCTACCTTATCTTTTAGTCCTAAATCCATCATGACACCCCTTTTGCTAAAACCTTTAAACTAGCGTCTTTACAACTGCCCAGCCTGGATCAGGAATGCCTGCCATCGCTTTCCGCGCTTCCGGTTTTGGAGGGCCAGCAATACCCCATTGATCCATTAGGTGTGGAACACGTTTCCAGACGCGTGCTCTCCATTCTGATTCATCTTCAATTGTTTCCAAATAGCAGGTATATTCCATTACAAACTTTCCTGGGTCTTGGAAGTAGCAAAAAATATTATCTCCAGGACCATGACGGCCAGGACCCCAAAGTTCTTGGAAACCCGCTTTTCTTACATTCGCAATCCCTCTCATAACCTCATCCACAGTATCGACTTCATAGGCGATATGATTTACAGAGGCATGTTGATCTTGGTTAAAGGCAATCGAATGATGTTTTCTGTTACAGCGAAGGAAGGACATTTGGTGCTCACTCCAGTCGGTAACCTTAAACCCTAATACATCTGTATAAAATGCTGTAATCATATCAAGATCTTTCGTGTTCATAACGACATGGTTCAGTTTTACCGGGTCAACATTTTTCTTATTCCAAATCGAGGTATGAATTTCTACCCACGCGGATAATTCAATACAACGATTCTCCGGGTCAAGAAAACGCAGCCCATAACCTTTACCTTCTTCATCCAAATATCCCGGTTCCGCAACAATCCTAACACCTTTTGAAGCTAGCGTCTCTGCCGCTTGGTCCACCGCGTTCTTATCAACCATCCCAAAAGCAATATGATGGAGTCCTCTTTTTTCACCTGAGTGAAGACTTAATATATGATTTTCAGGGCCGGCCCCGCGAAAATAAACCGTATTCTCATCCTGTGCTACTTTATCGAGACCCCAGATTTTTTCATAAAAATCGGCCTGTTCCTTAAGTACCGGTGTAATTAATCCTATATGCCTTAAATGTGTGATTCCTAACATGATGCCACCTCCACTATTCCTCTGCTTTTCCCTATTCTATATGTTTATAAAGTAGACAAGGATGATCCCGCATGTTAATAAAGAGGACCATCCCTGTCGAACGAATTCTATCAATCAGGGAGTATGTTTAAGCTTTGAAACAACTGCCCATTTTTCATTATTTTGCGTTAATAATTGCTTCTCTTTCCTTTGCACGCTTGATTCGAAGTTCCTCTAACGCACTTCCTTGTGGATACGTCGGAAGATTTGGCTTAACAGCACCCAGCATAACAAGCATCAATGCTTCTTCATCGCTGTCATTTCGAAGTCCGCGGTATACCCCAGGAGGTGAGCTGATGCAATCCCTTTCATTTAAAACGATTTCATGAACTTCATCGGCGCCTTCTTCTTGAATAAGTGCAGTGATACTTCCTTTGATTACAAAGAATACTTCTTCAACATCATCATGCAAGTGAAGCGGACCTTGGCATCCTGCGGGTAGAACCATTGTGCTTAATGTAAAGTGTTCAGCCTCGATTACATTTGCATCATTGTTAGCTGTGGCACCTCGTCCGATGTATCTCATTTGCGCTCTCTTGTAAGATGGATCAATTTCTTCTTGGAACTTTAAAACGTTCCAATCTAGAGTACGATCTTTTAGTCTAGCAACATATTTTTTTTCGAATCCAGCTAAATCAAATTTTTCAGAAGACATTTTTATAACACTCCTTATTTATGTTTTATATTTGAAACATTGTTTTCTCTATAATTTAATATTAAATCCCAACACTATAATTGTCAATTATAAATATTGAGAAATTTTTAAATACAAAAATATGTTTTATATAGGTAACACAAAGCATAAAATTCGGGGATTTTATGCCGTTACTTGTTTGCGGGATAATTTTTCAATTTTTAGTTCCTCTGCTTCTCTTTTCAATGTAAATAGGTATGCAACAATTCCAAGTGATGCAGTAATGATTAACATCAAAATTGATGGGCCAAAATCTCCATGAGATAGATCCACCATCCAACCCATGATATAGCTTGAAAAGCCGCCGAGAATGTTCGTGAAGCCCATTAAACCCGCTGCACGTCCTGCCGTTTCAGGAGTTGAAAATTTGACAATAAATAAATTACTTAAATGGAAGACACCGCCTTGAGCTCCCATTGCTAAGCCCATACAGACACCTGCTATGACAGGTTGTCGAGTCAAAATGGCAATCGTTAAAAATAATACAGTTAATACAAATAAAATGGTTGCAAGTAAGCTTGGACGCTTTGTTTTATCAGATAGAATTCCACAAAGAATGACAAAACCTAGGGCAAAGAGCCAAGATAAAGAGGTAATTCCGGTCATGGCTTCTTTTGAAAAACCTTTCGCTCCAACTAAATAGGTTGGAAGCCAAACACTAATACCGAAGAATAAGAAGGATGCTACTAACATTCCGAACCACACAATCCAATAACGGAAATCTTGAGCAAAGTTTTGTTTTTTCGTGTTAACGGATGAATCTGTATGACGGATATAAGCTAATTCACTTTTATCAAGTCTTGGATGTTCTTCCGGAGTATCCCGAGTAAGGAAAATAAACATTGGTAGAACAATGAATAGGTTAAAACCGGCAAGAAAGAAAAACGCAGCCTGCCAATGGAGAGTTGCAATGACAGTGGTGATAATCACAGCACCGCAGGCAGGACCCAAATAGTTTCCGGCAAGCCAAGTAGATTGGGCTTTCCCTAGTTCACGCTGATTAAACCAGTTCGAAATGAACTTTCCACATATCGGAATCATCATCCCCTCACCGATCCCCAATATGATCCGGCTGACAATAAACATTTCATAAGAAGTCGATAATCCACCAATAACCATCGTAATTACCCAGACGATTAGACCAAGAATCCCGGTTTTCCTTGCCCCCAGCCGGTCGATGATAAACCCCCAAAAAACATTCGATAAAGCATAAGAAATCGTAAAAACAAAGGTAATCATACCGATTTTCGCCATTTTATCGGCACCCGTTAATCCAAGATCATTCAAGAAAACCTGATCCGTTTGAATAATCGAGATACCTAATTTATCAATTTGACCAAAAAACCAAAAGAAGAAAATCGGTACTCCTATATAAATCCACCTTTTGTTACCGTTCAACATGAAAACACCCCTTTTGTTTTACCGTAGAAGAATGTACGCGCTTCCAAAAACTCTTTTTATTATTTTACAATAATTTGTATAAAAATGAACTAATATTCCTCCTTTTTTTAAAACTTCGCAAGTTGATGTTTTAAATACAAAACACCGTTTTGCTTATATTCTTATTTTAAAATTTTACGAAAATTATGTCAACAAAAAACACTATTTTTGTGTTGTAAATTAAAATTAGTTTTGTATATAAAACAAATAGATATAAAAAAAGCTTGCGATATCCGCAAGCTTTTACTTTTTTATGAATGAAAACCCATGAATCCGGATAGAATTTGGGAAATTTCAAGTACCTTTGGCAATGCCACTTTCTCAATAAATTCGCTGTGAAAAATCGTCTCTGTTGCTACCACATTAATCGCAGCCATCACTTTACCACTGCGGTCGAATATTGGAGCAGCTACAGATTGGATTCCATGATGCAATTCTCCTTTTGTCAATGCATAGCCCTGCTCGCGAATCAACGCTAACTCCTCTTGAAAATCAACAAAATCTGTTTGCGTTCTCTCCGTGAAAGGTTTTAAGTTTGATCCATATAAGATTTGATTTAAATGTTCTTGCGGCTGATAGGCTAGCTGAACTTTACCATTTGCAACAGCATGCGCAGGAAGTCTTAGTCCTACATTAACTGTAACGGCAGAAACCCCTCTCGCAGGTGCACTGCCAACATAAACGACTTCATTGCCATCCAAAATTGATAAATGGCAGGATGCTCCGGTTTCATCCCTTAATTTTTCCATATAAGGCTGGGCAATTTCAGGAAGTTTGAGTGTGCTCAAAAAGGAGAAGCCTAATTCTAACACCTTTGGAGTTAAACTATAGCGCTTCGTATTTTCATCTTGATGAAGATATCCAAGTGATTGAAGCGTATACAATAGTCGAAATGGAACGGTGCGGCTTACATCCAGTTCTTTCGCAATTTCCACCAAGGATAAAGTTGGGCGCTCCTCGTTAAAAAGCTTTAATATTTCCAATCCCCTTACTAAGGCATTGGCATTATAACGTTCTTTTTCTTCTTTTGCCATAAACTTTCACCATCTCATTGTTAATAACATGCTTGTTTTACAATTTTATCAAATTTCCCACAGAAATAGATAGATGTCCATTGAAATATTTTAATGATTGAACGGGACTTCTGTTTGCTTTATTAAAGAGTTCATAAAGTCCAGGATAATGGTATTAAAGGTCTCTGGCGCCTCTTGATAACATAAATGCCCTGTCCCTGGGATAATCACAAATTTCGAATATTGAAGCTTTTCATGAATTACCTGTGACTCTTTTACTGGTGTGACTTTGTCCAATTCCCCGCAAATAACAAGGGTTGGAACACGGATGGAGGATAGTATGTCCATATTATTTAAATGATACAGGGAATAAGCGACAGAGCGAAAACCCATTGGCCGTATTTGTGAATAGATTCTTTCCACTTCATTTAACACTTCAGGACTCGGTTCCGGTGAAAGCAGGCTTTTTACCCGTAGTTTTGCAATTTCTTCCGGTGTTAATGATTCGATGTTCTTCAAACGATTTTTTAATTTGCTTTCATTTTCTTCTTTCGTTAACGCTGCTGCCCCTCTTGTTGCATCTGAAATAATTAATGCGTCTACTAAGTCCGGAAAGCGGTAACAAAAATCAAGCGCAATCGCCGATCCCATTGAGTGACCAAGAAGTGTGACGGATTCATGCCCAAGTTTCTCAATAAATCCCTTTAAAATATTCGCAAATTCCTTAAATTCCATCAATTCCTCTTTCGGATCTGAACTTTTCCCATATCCGGGTGCATCCCATGCAATCACTGTATATTGCTCGGATAACCCTTTCAGTTGTTTTTTCCACGATTGTGAATTGTTCCCCATCCCGTGTAAAATGATTAAAGGCTTACCATTACCTTCTATTTCATAATGAATAGTTAAATCATCCACCTGTACAAATGCCATTTTTTCCTCCTCCTTGTTCATATTGTTTCATTGGTAAAACAGTGTTTTATATTTCTAATAATAAAACATCTTTCAAATAAGTCAACAGAATTTTCAGATGTTTCATAGATTCATAAAAAGGTTTTTCAACAAAAATCGGGTGGTGCCAGGCACCACCCGATTTTTGTCGAATTGTTAAAGGATGAGTTGATTCGTTTTTAATTCGGCTACTTCTATTGATTCTTTTCTTAAGGAGAGCATGTAGACGACCATTCCGATTAGGGCGACGACGATTAACATGATGATGGATGGTAAGAAATCACCATGGGCTAGGTCACGCATCCAGCCCATTATGTAGCTGGAGAAACCGCCTAGGATATTTGTGAAGCCCATTAAACCGGCAGCTCTTCCTGCTGTTTTAGGGGTTGAATATTTTACAGTCAGCATATTGGTTACGTGGAAAATACCACCCAAGGTTCCAATTGCCAGAGCCATGCAAACACCTGCTAATAAAGCGCTGTTAGATGATGCTGCAATCCATAAGAAACTTGCGCATAAACCAAACCAGATGACTGCAAGTAAATTGGGACGTTTTGTTTTATCTGAAAGAAAACCGGATATGAGTACAAACCCTAATGCGAAGATGAAGGCAAAGGATGTAATTCCCGCCATTGTTTCTCGTTCAAAATGCTTTGCTTGAATTAAGTAGGTTGGGAGCCAGATGCTAATTCCATAGAAGATAAAAGATGCCATAAGGTTTCCAACGAAAACTACCCAATAACGAAAGTCTTGTGTAAAACCTTGTTTTACTGTTTCATTTTCAGCTGAATCATTTTCGCGAATCATCTTAAGCTCTTTCGCACTTATTCCAGGATGCTGTTCTGGTGTTTCACGTGTGAGGAATATAAACAATGGAATATTGATTAATAGATTACAGAAAGCGAGAAAGAAAAATGCAGCATGCCAATGTAAACTAGCGATAATCGCAGATAGTGCTAAGGCGCCAATTGCAGGGCCAAGATAGTTACCGCTGATCCAAGAAGCCTGTGCTCTACCGATTTCTTTCCTGTTAAACCAATTGGAAATAAGCTTTCCACAGACAGGAATCATAATCCCTTCCCCTATTCCGAGTAAAATTCGGCTCGTCATAAAGGTTCCATATGAATCTGCCAGACCCCCCATGATCATCGTGATAGTCCAAATGGTAATCCCAATAAATGCTGTTTTTCGTGCTCCGAGTTTATCAATGACAAACCCCCAAAAAATATTCGATATTGCATAGGAAACCGTAAAAATAAATGTTAGGAAGCCAATTTTTGCATTATGATCCGCACCAGTCAATCCTAAATCTTTTAGAAATCCAGGGTCCGTTTGAATGATTGAGATTCCTAGTTTGTCAATTTGTCCAAAAAACCAAAAGAAAAAAATAGGAACTGCTACATAAATCCATCTTTTGTTATTCGTGAACATTTTTTACCTCCCTATGGTCGTTGCAAAATTTAACTTACCGGAAAAGTCTCTTTTACCCCCTTTCCACTATGTTGACATTAAAAAACATAGTTTTAATAATAGGACTTTATAATTTTTTTAATATTTAGTCAATAGATTTTAAGAAAATAGTTTTAAATAATAAATTATGTTTTATATACAAAACTCTTAAATTATTAATTATTTGATGAATAACTATGTAATCTTTGTATTTTTCAGAATTCCTCATTGACATTTAAAACCGTCGATTATAAAATTTATTTGTAGACACAAACTCCGTTTTATATATAAAACAAATCTCAGACTACTGTTTTTTATTAAATTCTCTTTTGAGAGGCAAAAGAAAAAACCTGCGTTTAAACAGGTTTACGTCTAACAAATTATTTTAAGACAATGTAGGTAAATAGAATTCATTTTTCAAAACGGAAAAATGTTGGAGCGTCATTTTAAATTTCATTACTGATAGAAATTGCTTTTTTATAATCCTTAGCCGTATCAATATCCATCCCCCAAAATGATGACTCAAAAACCTGAATCTTTGTATAGACATTATATTTTTGGATAATTTCTTTTCCACCTTGATCGCCCTTTAAATCGAGAAATTCTGAAAATAAACTGCTGCCAATTAAGATAGGATGACCAAGATACTCATTATATTGAGGCCTGACAATCCTGATTCCTTTTTGCCTTTCCTTTTTATAATCTTGAATTAATGATTGAACAACTAAATCCGGAACAAGGGGTTGATCGGCTAAAAAAATAAATGCGGCATCCACTCGACCCTTAATTTTTTCAATTCCTAATTTTAGAGAAGTAGACATCCCCTGCATGTAATTATTATTTTTGATATATTCTATTCCATCTAAATCTGCTGCACTTGTTTGAAAAGCTTCCAGATATTCCCCTCCAATAAATACGACTGGATGAAGCTGTTGCCTTTTAGTAAGTTCAATCGAGTACCGAAAAAGCGGTTTTCCCTTTAAAGGCAGCAATAGCTTGGGGTTCCCCATTCTACTGGACATTCCTGCAGCCAAAATAATGGCTCCTATTTTAGGCATGAATCTTCATTTTTCCTTGCAATGATGTACCAGATTTCATTGACCGCACCATCATAAGTTCAGAAACGATACTAACTGCAACTTCCTCCATTGTTTCAGCTCCAATATCTAAACCTACCGGGGCATGAATTTTGTCCAAAACGGGCAGATTTTCACCTAAGTTTTCAAGCATCTCCTTCGTCCTTGATACGGGACCCAAAACACCGATATATTTTGGATTACTTTTTAATGCGAGCAGGAGTACGGCTTCATCTCGAACTTGCAAATGATTCATAATGACCCACCAGGCGTCACTGACATCCGCCGGATTAAGGGATTCGGGATCTTCGGTAATATGTACAACATTTGGAAAATAGCGTTTGTTATTAAATTCGCTGCGTGGGTCTAATACAGTAACTGTAAAACCGGTTTTTGCTGCCAGGTCTGCAACCGGAATTGCATCTTTACCGGCACCAGCAATGATAAGCCGTTGACTTGAACGAATGATATCGATGACAAAGCGTCGGCCTCCCACTTCCATAATTTCAGCACGTCTCTGTGATTTCATACTTGTTAATGCCTGTTCATAGACTTTATGAGGCAGTGAACCCTTCGTTTCAACCATTTCACCATTTTTTGCTATTATCGCCTTTACACCCGTTGGAACCTCAAGGATAAAAGAAAATTCTTTATTCTTTTGGAGGAACTGCTCCGTCGTCTTCCAAAATAGGTCCTCCTCCTGAACCGGAAGAATAAGAATTTCTAATGAACCTTTGCAGCCAATTCCTAAAGTCCATATTTCTTTTTCACTTAAATCATAATTCTTGATTAGTGCAGTATTTTCTTTCAAAGCTCGTTCAGCATAGGCAAAAAGATCGTTTTCCAAGCATCCACCGCTTATCGTACCGTTCATTTCTCCATCGGTTGTCATCATCATTTTTGTACCCGGAAGCCGGTAAGCAGACCCATTGACACCAATTAGCATGACAATGGCAGTCTTTTTTTTCATCTCCCATGCCTGTTTAATGGATTGAAAGATGGTTCGAAATTCTAGTAAGCGAGACATTTGCATTCCCCCTTTTTTAAAGACCTGTTCTTTTATTCCTGGTTTTAAACAGGAGTTCAAAAATCTTTTTGCTCACCCCCATCCAAATCATGCTGTAGAACAAGGAAAACAACAAGATCAAGAAAACCACTGGAATATAGATTGTATGGGAAACAGAAGGACCTAAAACAGGAAATTTAACGATATATAGTAGAAATAGGATCCCAGCGGCTAATGAGACTCCGCCAAAAAAGGTAATAGCAATCCAATTTTCCCACCATCTGAAGGCTATTCCTAATGACAATCCTAAAAGACCTGTGGTGAATGGAAAAACGAATAATTCACTGGGCTGAAGAATGAGAAGCAGCAAGATGGTTAAGAAATACGACATTATGCCAAGATGAATTGAAATCATTGCGGAAAGAACGATGGGCATAGTGGCTAAAATACTAAAAGCATATCCAATCCCGACAAAAATACCGGCCGATTGAAAAATGGTGGCAAAAGCCGCAAGGATAGAGCCTAAGACTAATTTTTTCGTTCTCGAATAACCGTCGATTCGGGATTGGACATTTACAAAGGGCGGAAGGTTCCCTGGTTGTTTTTTCAATGTTAGCACCCCCTTTTTTTAGGTAATGCCTCAATGGATAAAAATATGAAGGATTTTAAAAAAACAATATATGTAGAAATGAAGTTTTTGAGTTTACAAGATAAATATGGAATAATTAGGAGAGCGAAGGAATAATTCAACACTTTAAACTAGTAGTGAGGTATTTTTTAATGATAAAACGTATAACGAAGATTCTATTTTTCTTTTTGATTTTTCCGGTCATGATGTGTTTCTCATTTGACCGAGTTTATGCAGAGGCAGACCCTAATCAACCAAATGTAGTGACTGAAGGAACGATCACAATTATCAATACAGACGAGGGTACAAAGAAACCGATTAAAAATACTCAATACCAGCTGTTTGATGTTAACACGAAAAAGGTAGTTCAAGTCTTATCAACCAATAATCAGGGAAAAGCTGTATCAAAACCTCTGCCCATTGGCTCTAAATATATACTGAAACAATTAAAGGCCATACTGCCCTTTAAAGTTAGCAGTAAAGAGTTTTTAATTGAAGTGAAAACAGCCAATAGTGACATCAGGCAGACCAATCGGGTATTTTCTTACATAAAAAAATATAAGTATTTATCAAATGGGCGCTTTTATGTTAAAAAGGTATATATTCCTGTAAAATCTCTTAGGCAAAAACCCCAATTACCGAATGGCTGTGAAATTTCTTCCCTTACAGCTGTATTAAATTATTACCATTACAATGTCTCGAAAACGAAAATGTCAGATCAATATTTGCCCAAAAAGCCTTTTTATTTCAAAAACGGAAAACGTTATGGTCCTGATCCCTACAAGTATTTTGCCGGGAACCCAAGATCCCGACATGGCTTTTTTTCTTATGCGCCACCGATTGTTAAAGCTTCGAACATTTATTTAAAGAAAGTAAAGGGAAAATACATAGCAAAAGATTTAAGCGGCCGAAAAAAAGATGTGATGCTTGATCAATTGGATAAAGGCGTCCCTGTAGTCATTTGGGTCACATTAGATTTAAGTAAACCTAAAATTAAATACGGCTGGTATCTGAGCGGAACCAAAAAATATTTCCATGCCCCCGTGAACCTGCATGCCGTTGTCCTTAATGGATACGACGATAAATATGTATATGTCATGAACCCCCTAAAAGGACATGTC
Organism: Neobacillus sp. GCM10027624; assembly: GCF_042675345.1. Taxonomy (NCBI): domain Bacteria; kingdom Bacillati; phylum Bacillota; class Bacilli; order Caryophanales; family Bacillaceae; genus Neobacillus; species Neobacillus sp. GCM10027624. Next base: position 664,413 of record NZ_JBHTHD010000003.1, on the reverse strand, counting down.
AAATACGACAGCAAAAAGTTTTTCTCCAGCTACAAAGCATTAGGGAGCCATGCAATGATGGTAGCCCCAAAATGATCGTTCGACAAAAATCGGGTGGTGCCAGGCACCACCCGATTTTTGTCGAATGTTATTAATCTACTCCAAGTTGACCCAGACGCTTTTGATTTCTGTGTAGCTTTCTAGTGCGTAGGCGCTTAGGTCCCGGCCGAATCCGGATTGTTTGTACCCTCCAAATGGGGAGGCGGGGTCGATGGCGTCGTAGCAGTTGATCCAAACGCTGCCTGATTTTAGTTGGCCCGCGATTTTGTGTGCCGTTTTAACGTTTTCTGTCCAGACGCCTGCACCTAATCCATATGGTGAATTATTCGCTCGTTCAATGACTTCTTTAACCGTATCGTAAGCCATGACGACGACAACTGGACCAAAGATTTCTTCTTTGGCAATCGTCATGTTTTCTTCAACATTTACAAAGATGGTTGGCTCAATAAAATACCCTATATCAGATTTTCCGCCACCTGACACCACTTTTGCCCCTTCTTGAATACCTGTATTAATATATTCAAAAACTCGTTCCTGCTGCCTTTTTGATACGAGCGGCCCCATTGACGTTTCTTCCTCCAACCCGTTCCCAAGCTTAACCTTTTTCGCCAATTCAACCATTCCGGTTACCACTTCATCAAACTGATTCCGATGAACATATACGCGTGAACCCGCACTGCAGACTTCTCCTTGATTAAACATAATCCCGTTAAACACACCAGGTATTGCTTTAGAAAGGTCAGCATCCGGGAGGATAATATTAGGGGACTTTCCACCAAGTTCAAGTGTCAACCGCTTCATCGTATCAGCTGCTTTTTTCATAATTTGCTTTCCAATCGCCGTTGAACCTGTAAACGAAATTTTATTAACATCTGGATGCTCGACAATCGCGTTCCCGGCAATCGCACCGAATCCTGGGACAATATTGATGACACCTGGTGGGAAACCAGCTTTTTCAACAAGCTCTGCAAAATAAAGGGCTGATAGTGGCGTCTGTTCAGCTGGCTTTAATACGATCGTACATCCGGCAGCTAAAGCAGGAGCCACTTTCCAAGAGACCATATTGATGGGATAGTTCCAAGGAATAATCTGCCCTACCACTCCAACCGGTTCATGACGAGTATAGTTTAAAAATGGACCGGAAACAGGGATGGTTTGTCCCATTACCTTTGTCGCCCAACCCGCAAAATATCGAAACTGCTCAATCGTCCCTGGAAGGTCGACTGCTCGCGTTTCATGAATCGGTTTCCCATTGTCAATTGTATCTATTTGGGCCAATTCTTCTTGGTGTTCCTCTATCAAATCCGCCAATTTATAAATTAATCTTGCCCTTTCCGCGGCTGACATTTTCGACCAGGGTCCCAGTTCAAAAGCGGTCTTGGCCGCTTTGACTGCAAGATTAATATCTTCTCTACCCGCTTCATAGACAGTTGCTAAAACCTCTCCCGTGGCAGGATTATAGGTTTCAAATTTTTTAGAAGAAAAGGATTCTACAAATTCACCATTTATATATAGTCTTTTTATCCCTTTTAAAAACTCAGTGACTTTACTGCTTATTTTTAATAGTTGATTTGGCACTTAAATTCCTCCTAATCTATGTAAATAAACAGGTCAGGAAGCCCACTTCCATGGCTATCAGCTGACCTGTTATTGTTCTTAAAATTAAAGTGTTCTTTCAAAAGCAGTTAGAGCATCATCTACAATACTGATTATCTCTTCTACTTCTTCCTTATTAATAATGAGCGGAGGTGCAATCGCAACAATATTTTTTCCTTCCTCAAAATCAGCAGCCCGCAGAATTAATTTATTGTTAAAACAATGTTCAACCACAAAAGCTGCAGCGCGGATTGATTGTTCGAAAGGTGTATCGCTGTCACGGTCAGCCTGCAGGTCAAAACCAGCAAGAAGGCCAACTGCTCTTGATTTAGTGAAATGCTGATGCTTATCTGCCAGATATGCAAATCCCTTTTTCAGTACAGTCTCCATATTGTTTACATTTTCAAGAAGGTTGTCGCGTTCAAAAATTTCGATATTTTTCAAAGCTACAGCACAGGCAGTCGGATGTCCGCTATATGTAAATCCGTGCCCTAAAATTTGATCATATTCCACAATGGTGTCCCGAATTTCTTGATTCACCAAAACTCCGCCTAATTGGGCATAGCCGCTTGTAATCCCTTTTGCGACACTCATAATATCCGGAACAACATTCCAGTTATCCATACCGAACCACTTACCGGTACGGCCAAAGCCACAAATAACTTCATCAGCGATTAATAAAATATCATTCGCTTGGCATAAGTCTTTTACCGCTTTTAAATAACCATCCGGTGAAACATGAACCCCGCCTGCCCCTTGAATTGGTTCAAGAATGACGGCTGCAATGTTTTCAGAACCAAGTTTTTCGATGGTGTCACGAATACAGCCTACATAATTCGGATCGGTCTTATCGCCCAATTCGCAATTGGTTACATGGCCCCTCGCATTGATAATGTCAATATCCCTTGAACCGGCAAAATTGTGGAAGGCATCTATTCCGGTTGCAGTACCTGCTGAAACCGTTGCACCATGGTAGCTGCGGGTAATTGAGATAATTTTCTTCTTATTAGGACGTCCTTTTAAATTCCAATAGAATCTCGCCAGCTTAAAGGCTGTATCGTTTGATTCGGAGCCTCCGGATGTAAAGAAAACGGCTGATAGATCTCCAGGAGCGAGGGAAACTACTTTTTCTGCTAAGCGAACCGCATTTGGGTTTGTATAACCATAAAAAGACGAGCTGTATGCAATGGAGCTCATTTGATCATAGGCAGCTTGTGCAAGCTCCTGATTTCCATGTCCTAAATTGACATTCCAAAGCATCGATACACCATCGATATAGGTGTCTCCCTTAATATCGGTAACACGGATCCCTTTTCCTTCCTGGAAAATGATTTTCGGACCATTCTTTTGGAACAAGCTCGGCACTGTTGTTGGGTGTAAATAATGCCGCTTATCTGCTTCAATTAACTTTTCAATTTGAGAAACTATTTGTGGACTTACCATGGGTACTTACCTCCTAAAATTAATTAATTCATCTATTAGGTTTTTACATTAGCTGCTCATCTAGGTATCAAACTCTTAAAATCTATTACCAATTTAAATATGGAGCTAACAACTTACGGAACTATTAAGGAATTTTTCCATATATAAAATGTACGAAATATTTAGATAATTGTCAATAAATTTATTCCAATAAATGTCCACCCCATACGGACAAAAATGGCGATTTGTCCACGAATGGTGCCTGTCACCAAAAATGTCACCAAAAAAAGTTAGGTGGTAACGGTTGAGTTTTCTGTTTTATCGATGGTGATTTTTTGTTCTTCGGCTGGCTGGCGGTTGATTCTTATGTTGAGGTAGCCATAGGTGATGGCGACTAGGGTGCTGATGTAGCAGAAAAAGGCATATGGTGCATAGTCTAAGGCTGAAACTTTCAGGACAGAGAACATAAAGATCCCGCATGTTGTCCAAGGAAGAAGACAGGCAGTTACAGTCCCGCAATCTTCTAAAGTCCGTCCGAGCAATTTCGGGTGGAAACCTCGTTTCTTATATTCATTTAAATACATCCGACCCGGAATCACGACAGACATAAACTGGTCGCAGCCAACAATATTGGATGTAATGCACGTCGCAGCTGTTGCCCCAATTAGGCTTCCTGTCCTTTTAATCTTTCTAAGCATTCCGCCTAAGATGGCTTCTAGAACCCTTGCCTTTTCAAGCGTTGCGCCAAAAGATAAAGCAATAAGGATCAATGAAACCGTATACATCATACTTTGAATCCCGCCTTGATTCAGCAGTTCGTCCGTAACATTGTTTCCTGTCTCAGTGGAAAAACCGTTATTCATGATGGAAAGCATATCACCCAAAGAAATATCTTGAACAAATATAGCAATGATGGCTCCGATGATCACACCGACGGATAAACCTGGGATTGCAGGAATCTTTAATGCGAAAATTAAAAAGATAAAGATTAGAGGCGATAATAGCCATGGAGAAATGGTAAAATGTTCCGATAAGATATTTTGAACATTTGCCGCCATGGACAAATCTGCATGCTCCCCATGAAATTTAAGCCCCAACAATGTATATAACAAAAGTGAAATGATCAGTGTAGGAACAGTGGTGTTCATGAGGTTCCGAATATGTTCAAAGAGGTCTACTCCTACTACCGCTGAAGTAAAATTGGTTACGTCTGATAAAGGACTCATTTTATCCCCAAAATACACTCCAGAAACAACCGCTCCTGCTACCATTGGTAACGGAATACCTAATCCTTGGCCAATCCCCATTAAGGCAACGCCAATCGTCCCGGCGGCGAACCAAGCATTCCCAGCCATACTTACTAACACAGAGATTATACAGGCTGAAACTAAGAAGTAGGTGGGCGATAGAATGCCAATCCCGTAATAAATCATTGAAGGAACAATTCCAGCAGCCATCCAAGCGCCAATAAATGCTCCGATGATCACTAAGATAAGCAAGGCTTTAATGGATACAGCAATTGTTTTTGAAATATCCTCTTCAATGGATTTCCAAGAATGTCCCAACTTCAAGGCAACCATTACCGCGACCACAGTACTCAACAAAAGAGGTACATGCGGATCAGCACTGTACACACCAATTCCCAGTGCAAGGGAGGCTCCCATAAAAACAATCGGGATGAGCGCCATCCATACGGAAGGTAATTCATTTACGGCTTTTTCATGTTTCATTCCATCACTCTCCTTAACGAATGGTAAAGTCATCCTATAGACCTATTCAAATTCAAATTAACAACTATGCCAACTAAATAAGTTCTCGGTCCAAATTCAAAATTCCTTTCAACATAAGATTTCCAGCCCTCTCGATATCCTTGGGAACACTATACTCCGCTGGACAATGACTTTTCCCACCGATACTTTTGACAAAAATCATCGCCGATTTTGTAACCGTTGCCATTTGTGCGGCATCATGAACAGCCATACTTGCCAATGTCAAAAAGGGCTCACTCATTTCTTGTGCGGTTTTTTGAAGGATTCGAACCACCTCTGAATCCAAAGTAATCGGAGCTTGCTTTAAAAAAATATCTTCCTGGAGTTGAACCTGCCTTCTCTTGGCAATTTCCTTCCATTCTTCTTGGATCTTGCGGACCATTTCATCAATCTTTTCTATAGATTCTCCTCTAATTTCAAAGGTAAAAACAACTTCACCGGGGACAATATTCGTTGCATTAGGAAATACTTGCATTCTACCGACAGTACCAACTAGATCTGTTTCATCTTTATTACAAAGAAATTCTACTTCAAGAACCATTTCTGCTGCCGCCGCCAGGGCATCCCTTCGGTGTTGCATCATCGTTGTACCCGAATGATTTGTCTCTCCGGTAACAGTAACCTTACTGCGATACATCCCTACAACCTTATCAATCACCGCAGCTGAAATATTTTGGTGTTCAAGCCGCTGCCCCTGCTCAATATGAAGTTCAATAAAGGCCTTTTTTTCCTCTGCCAATTCCTTCATTTGCGGAAACCTTTCCAGATCTCCTCCAACCTTAACCAGCTCATATTTAAGGTGATTTCCCTTTGAATCTATAACATGCTCCAATTCCACAGCCGATAATTTACCAGCAAATGCACGGCTTCCAAATGTTGATAAGTGAAAATCATTGGATTCTTCGGCAGTAAAAGATACAATCTCAAGATCATGGTCCAAACGGATCCCATTTTCAATCAAGGTTCGTACAATTTCTTTTGCAACAAGCGTTCCCAGTGGACCATCATATTTTCCGCCATTTGGCACTGAATCTAAGTGGGATCCGATGACAATACTTCCTTTTTTTCTCCCGTTCCCTTCCCATTTCCCCCAAATATTTGCTGCACCATCAATTGTTACGGTTAAGCCCAAATCAAGAAGTTCTTGAATGAATCGATTCCGAACTTCTTGATCTTCCTTTGAAAAACTTGGCCTTGTTATACCACCATATTGATTTGCACCAAACTTTCCATAGGTTTCGATATCAGCAAGTAATCTTTCGAGATGAATTTGCATGGATTTGTCACTTCCCTACTCTTATACAAAATAGATAAAAATTACTCATCCCCCTTTACCCCATAGGATGGGGCATCGTCAGGCCGAATCGCTCTTACCTTATAGCTTTCAGCCTGCGGACCGTAAATCTCCCAAAGCTTCTTTAAGTCACCAAAAGGATCTTCACTATAATCAACCCGGAGGTCAATATAGGCAAACGGAGTATCAGGATGGTAGATTAATAATGCGATTGAATGTTCTTGATCTAATTCTCCACCCATTTCAAAACCAACTTCAATCGTTGAGATCAATCTCTCTTCCAAAGACTGCCCACCATGTTGATTAAAATATCTGCCCATTGCTTCCGGAATAGTTGGATCACTTAATAGATTTCCAATACAAGCAACATTATCTGTGAAATAATCCCCATGGACGCCAAGTGCTTTTTCCCCAGTAAATACCGCTGCTTGACCTTTCGCATCTACTACGGCTAATTGCCGGTACTCAGGAAAATCAGACGCTGCTATCATCGTCCTAATGGCAGACTCAGCATTATATCCATTTTCTATTGTTGAAAATCCGACATCTGCTAATCTAGGATCGGTTACATTTTGGGTGAGAACAATGCCTATATTTGATTTTATCCAAGGGCATCGTGCACCGACTGCTGGACTGCTGGATGTCACAATCGCACCAAGGGCACCGGTTTTTGAACAGCGGCCTGCTACAGAAAACGTCAAACCTCTTCCTCCTCTTTAAGAATGGGCAGCAGAGCTAAAACCTTGCCTAATTACTGCTGCACCATGATTTTTTAACAATAATCTTTATCCCTCATCACTGATAACTGCTTCGACATCAATCTCTACCAGCATTTCCGGAAGCGCAAGTCCGTTCACAACAAGACCTGTGCTGACAGGGTAAACCCCTTTAAAATGCTTCGCAATTACACTATAAGCATCCTTGCGATAGGAACGATCCGTTAAATAAGTAGTAATTTTACAAATATCTGTCATTTCCCCCCCTGCTTCTTCTAAAAGCTTTTTAATGCAGCGGCATGCATTTTCTGTTTGTTCAATTACATTATCAATGCCATGGAAATTCCCTTCTAAGTCAAAACCAGTCTGGCCCCTCATATAAATATGATTGCCGGCACGCACTACCATACAAAATTCATTAGCTACGTGATGGGACTCTTCTCCAAAGCTAGTTGGATAAAAATTATTCGTTTCAAATTTTCGAAATCTTTCGTGTGTCATTTTCCACTTCTCCTTTTTATTTAATCAAAATATAGTGATTCTCCATTAAAACGACGCGGCATGGTTCCAGCCCAAAAGTTGTTCAGCCTGAACCCGCTTATTTTCTTTTATAAGACTGCGTATTCTGGTCGAGGAAATAATTTCTCCCGATGGACAGCGCAGTGACTCTGTGATCTTTACGGAAAAATATTTCTGTAAAGTAGAAATATTTCCTTCACGATTTTTTGCAAAATGAAAATCAGGTCCTTCCCAAATTTCCACTGGATTAAGTTCGCCAATTTCCTCAATAAACGAACTTACTTCCTTTGTCATGTAGTGTTCATTGAAGGGAGCAATGATACAAAGGTCTACTCCAAGAGATTGAAGCTTCAACAATTTCTCAGACAGAGAGGAGAGCAGCATCGCATTTTTAAAATAAACCCTTGGCGGCGGGTCAAATGTGTACACAACTAATGGAACCCCTAACTCAATTGCCCTCCCCTTTGCGGTTTTAATTAATGCTTGATGTCCTTTATGCACTCCATCGAGCGCCCCAATGGTGAGTACCGATGCCGAAAGCTGTAAAGCTCCATCAAAAAATGTTTGCAATTGTACCGCTCCCTTCCATTATTCTTAAACGGTAAGTGATGTTTTTGGATTAAGATTCGCTGCTTTTCGTACCAATTCACGCATTGGCTCTGCATCAAAGCTACTGTAAGCAGCCATATATTGGGCAAATGGCGGACTTTGAGCAAATAACTCAAATGTCACCTTATGGCCTGCGTAAGAAGAATTGAGCAAATCCCGAGCAAAATAAAGTAATTTCCCACGATCCTCTGCTGACCATTCTCCTACTGAATAATAACGATCGATATAATCAATAATTGCCGGATCCGACATTGTAGTCGTATCAGGTGTGACAGCCAGCTGTCCACCAACTAACTCTCTCGTCAAGTGAGCCATTGCCGGGAAATTCGTCAGGGCAAAAATTCTTCCTGTATACAGCAAGGATTGATTCGGCATCATCAAACCGCCAGGGCTGCGTTCCGCATTGGCAACGGCTGCTGTTAGATGTGCATTAATTCCTTCACGATACGTAATTAATTGAGCGATTTTTTCCTTTACTGCCTGAAGCTTTGTCAACCCAGTTTGTTCGACATTCAATAGAGCTGCACCTAGTAAATAATCTGCTCTCCGTAAAACCCTAAGGGTGTAGTTAAAGGCAGAATAGCGATGTAAGGTGGAGCGAATGTAGGCAGCCGATTGTAAGGAACGGTGGAACAACACATTTTCCCATGGGATCAGGACATTATCAAAGATTAGTAATGTATCAATCTCTTCAAATTTAGTAGATACAGGATAATCTGCTGGATTTTTCCCTGTCCCAAGTGAAGAACGGCAGATATGTTTTAGTCCTGGTGACCCCATGTCGCAGATAAATCCACACGCAAATGGTGCCATTGCCTCCTGCCCGGCTTCCCAATCTAAGATTGTTGGTTTAACAAAGGCTTGGTGAGCATATGCTGCAGCGGTTTCAAATTTTGCTCCCTTTACAACAATTCCTCTGTCGTTTTCTTCCACCACATGGAGCAATGTTCCTCCATCTTTACCGCTGAACAACTTACTGCGGTCACCCTTTGGATCGGTATTGGCCGATACATGGAACAAGTCCTCCCTTGCCACCCGGTCCACATGGTACTTAATATTTCTTGCATAAGCAGGGTCGATTTCATTTAACTTATCTTGAGCATCATATAAGGACCACATTTCTCCAATTGTCTCATCCCCCACCCGGTAAACTACACCGCCAAGATCATCTAAGACCGTTTCGACATACGTACGAATCGCTGCCAAGTCTTCTTTCGTTTCAGGTGTTTTGTAGCCCCTGCAGATTTCCTCTCCATCCGGCAATACGGTTTTTACTTTGTCAGCATATTTTACCTCATGATTAAGATCATACATCCTGGCTTTAACATCCACGATTGGTTTAAATGCGGGGTGTTCAGCGACATTTTTGACCTTTTCCCCATCGATATAAACTTCCCTTCCGTCATTTAATGAATCCCGGTATTGCTTCCCTGTCATTAACGCCATCTAAAATCCTCCTCCATATTTTCATAAATTTAATAGATTATTATTATGTTTCCAAAAATTGACCGAATTTTCCTCGAAAATAGACGAGCGGCTCACCTTCTTCGGCATGCGCTTTCAGAACCTCCGCAAGAAATACGGAATGAGTTCCCCCTGTTACTTCTTCGACAACCCTGCATTCTAGCTGCGCAAGCGTGTTAGTTAAAATGGGATTTTCAAGCTCTCCATAATTAAAGGAAACACCATTGAATTTGTCCGTATTTGCTCTAGCAAATTTTAAGGCCAATTCCTTTTGATTTTCGGCAAGAATATTTACAGTAAAGGATCCTTCGTCTGAAATTGCGTGACAAGTTCCTGTGCTTTTGTTGACACAAACGAGCAGCATCGGAGGTTCTAACGCTAGTGAGCTAACCGCGCTTGCCGTAATTCCAAAATCCACTCCATTATGGTTAACGGTAATAATGGACACCCCGCTGGCAAAATGACCAATGACATTTCTAAATCTCTCTTTATCTACTAAAGGCAAAAGTTCGTTTCCCTTCAATCCATTTTCCTCCTTCAATCATTTATGGAAATATTCCCAATGTATTCCCTTATTAACACTATACAAATATTAGAAATGATTGTCAATTGAATTTTCAAAAAATTCTTTTCGTTTTTTGGGGATATTCTTGCAAAAATGATTAATAGTTACGAATGGTGTGCTGAATTGCTATAATGTAACTACTTGGAAAATATATTTAGTTCATGAATTGGTGGTGACTTTTTTGAAACCTAGAGCCGGTATTGTAGGACCAAGTGATTTTGTCCAATTAATCTGCGACATTGCAGCTGAATACAGTAACCAAATTGAGGCAATTCCTTTTACCTATCAAAATATGGAAGAAGCAACAAATATCTTACAGCAAAATCAACATCGGACGGATTTATGGATTTTTGCAGGACCCGGTCTTTATAAGGCTGCGCAAAGAAGCGGAACGAATCAGCCGTTTTTTTTCCTGGGGTTGGATGGAGCGAGTTTAACCAAAACCCTCGTTGAAATCGGTTATAAGGACGGGGCAAGTCTTGAACGGGTAAGTATTGATATGCTGACTGAACGTGATGTGAATGAAACCTACCGTGATTTAGGAATATCAAGCAATCAGGTTTATGTTCACGAATACTTACACGACACTCCTCACGAGGATCTTTTGGCCTTTCATCAAAAATTATTTAATAATGGAAAAGTTAACTTATGTGTAACCTGCCTATACTCAATCTATGAGACTCTCCGTTCTCAAGGCATCCCTGCCTATCGTGTGACGCCGACTAGGAGCAATATTCGCGAAACCTTGAAGAAGGCGATTCAGCAGTGGGAGATGCTGCATTTTAAACAGTCACAAATTGCTTCGCTACTGATCCAAATACAAAGAATGGAGAAAAAATCCGATTTCCACACTGTGTCCTATGATCTTCATCGCTTGAACTTGGAATTACAGTCAGCCGTTTTAAATTTTTCCGAATCCATTTCAGGATCGTTTATGTCGATTGGTGTGGGTACGTTTATGATTTTTTCAACGAGAGGTTCTTTACATGATTCACGGCAACAAATACCTTCCCTACTGGAGGAATTGGCTTTAATAACCGATTTACCTGCGAATATCGGCATTGGCTATGGGGATTCTGCACTTGCCGCAGAGGAGAATGCCAGATTAGCCTTAAATCATGCCCAAAATTATGGCACCTTCTCAGCCTTTTTAGTAGATACAAACGGAACCATCGAAGGACCTTTAATAGAAGGGGAAAATATTACATACAGCTATCGAACGGATAACAAGGAAATGAGCGATAAACTGAAAGATAGCGGAATCACCATTACTACGTTCAATAAGATTATATCTGTACAAAAACGTTTAGGGACAAACTCGATTACTGCTGCGAATATCGCAGATTGGCTGAAGATGACACCGAGAAATGCCCGAAGGATCCTTAACGGGTTGGTCGAACAGGGAATTGCGGAAATCATCGGAGAAGAGGCACCTACATCAAAGGGCAGACCTAGAAAAATTTATTATGTGAATAGTGAATAACGAAGGACCTTCCATTCGGAAGGTCCTTGTTTATAGTATTAAACGGTGCTGGTAGTCGAAGATTTCATCTCTTTGCTGACTACCCTCCCATCGACAATCGTCATTTTAACTTTTGTCTCCAATAATTCTCCAATTGGTTTTTCAAAAATATTGCGATCTATTATGGTTAGATCAGCAAGCTTTCCCACTTCTAATGTCCCAAGTTCATGCTCTCTGAAACTACCGTAGGCCGGTCCAATTGTATAGGCTTTCAATGCTTCCGATAAGGAGATACAATCGTTAGAATTCCATACCGTCACACCGCTGCTATCCATTCTAGTCACCGCTGAATAGATTTGCGTTAAAGGATTGAGGGAACGAGCAATCGGTGTATCCGTTCCAAAAGCAATTTGAGCTCCTGACTGTTGGAAGGTTTGAATCGGGTAAACATATTCTAATCGTTGTTTACCAACAAGTTTTTCGTATACTCCCCTTTCTACAATCGCAATTAAGTCCGGCTGAAAGGAAGCGATCACACCTAGTTTTTTAAACCGAGGAATGTCATTTGGGTCGATAATATCGATATGTTCAATTGTATGCCGCGCATCACGTTTCCCATTTATTTTTTGTGCCTCTTCAAATGCATCAAGCGCAAGCCTGATAGCTCCATCCCCGACAGCATGAAAACGAATCCGATGCCCCTGCCGATCCGCATTCACAACCCAATTGATTACCCTTTCAGGCGGCATTGCAGGTTCACCGCAAAAACCCGGTTTATCTTCATATGGTTTTAACAACAAAGCAGTGTACCCAGTTATTACCCCATCAAGGAATCCTTTTAAACCGGAATATTTTAATTTGCCGGAGTTTAACTCTACTCCCATTTTTTGTGCAAAGGTTATATCTTCCTTTATTTCCGGGGTCAAATGGATTCGTACCGATAAACGATCATTCAAATCCATTTCCTTTAATAGCTGATAATCCCGAAGAACTTCATCAAATGGCGCAAACATATCATTTACGGACGTAATCCCATATTTAGCCGCCTCCTCCATAAACCTTTCTAGAATCCGGGATTTTTTTTCTTTTGAAAAATTTAATGCCTTTTCGGAAGCGGTAGTTACAGCATTTTCATATAAAATCCCCGTTAATTTACCATTCTCTTTTTCATAGGAGCCGAATTCGGGATCCGGTGTATACTCATTAATTTGTAATACCTCAAGTGCCTTGCTGTTGAGCCAGGCAAAATGCCCCTCCGCATGTAATAAAAACACAGGGTGGTCCGGGATCATTTGATCAAGTGAGTGTCGGGTCGGCATTTGCTGTGGACCCCAATAACTTGAATCCCACTGCATCCCAATAATCCATTCTTCATCAGGATTCTCCTGAGCAAACTCAGATACTTTTTTAGCTGCTTCCTCCTCAGAACGAACTGAAGTGAGGTCGACACTAACCAATTGCAGCCCGGCCATCATTAAATGAAGATGAAAATCATGAAAACCCGGCATGACCAATTCATCTTCAAATTGATAGATTTCCGTATTTTCATTTATAAGTGGCTGCATTTCATTCATTGAGCCAATGCCGATAATTTTATTATCCCTGATTGCAATGGATGCAGGTTCCGGCTTATCTGCCAAGCCTGTAAATACAGAATTGCTTGATATAATTATATCTGCGTGTATCATTTGTCTTTTAACTCCTTTATAAAATAGGCTATATTAAATGCGAGTTGTCAATTGTTCATTTGCATCAAGCTCGTTCGAAACAGATTTTGATTTTAATTTTTTCATAGGATAATAATACAAAAGGACTGGTACAAATAGCCCGACAATCCATGCCAGGTCGGTTCCACCTAAATTATCAACAAGCGGGCCAACAAAAAAAGAGCTGTTGATAAATGGAATTTCCAATAGGATTGTAATAATATAAGTTCCAACGGCAATCCAGTTAATTTTTCCATATTGGCCATTTAAATCAAAGAGAGCTGTAACATTATAATGGCCTTTCTTCAAAAAATAATAATCAATTAAATTAATGGCCGTCCATGGGAACATGAAGTAGGAAAGGAAAAGAATTAAGTTTGTGAAATTATTTAGAAAGTCCCCATTTCCCCAAATGGCAAGCCCGCCGCATAAAATTAAGCAGCTTAGCATCAGCCAAAATCTTGTTTGAATGGTACCCTTTAATTTTGTGAAGGTTTCTATGATGGTGGTAATGGACATAAACGCTCCATATAGATTTAGTCCATTGATAGCGGCAAGTCCGATAATGATAATCGCATAAATAATCGGAACAAAAATAGGTCCTAAAAGATGGGAGACTTCTTTCCCGGGATTATCTAAAAATTTTGGTATCGCAGTAGCTAATACAGCCCCCAAAACCATCATCCAAACCGTACCGATTACGGTTCCGGTATAAGTGTAGAAAAATGTTTTTGATGAAGATGTTTTAGAAGGAAGATATCTGGAATAATCCGCAACATAGGGCGCGTATAACAATTGCCATGCAGCAAAAACACTCACACCTAATAAAAATGGTGCAAGCTTAAATTCACTTGGTGACCAACTTCCAGCCGGAAGGTCTAGACCAAAGGCTGCAATCGTTACAAAGAAAAATACGACGGTGAAGGCAATGGTCAAATACTTAACAATTTTGTGAATTAAATCATATCCATAAAGGGCGATCATAAACCCTGTAATACAAATAAGAGAAATTCCAATATTGATTGGAATTGAAGAAGCACTTGATAGCGCCTGTGCACTGACAACAGCATTACTTGCAAAAAATCCAATATACATGACGACGACAATTAAAAGCGGGATGATTGCCCCGATAATACCGAATTGGGCCCTGCTCTGGATCATTTGCGGGATTCCAAGATTGGGTCCCTGAACGGAGTGTGTGGCCATAAAGATAGCCCCGATTAGGTTTCCTAGTAGAATTGAAACCACTGCCCAAAAGAGATTTAGTCCAAATACAATTGCAAGAGCCCCGGTGACAATCGTGAGAATATGCATATTCGCACTGAACCAGATTGAAAATAGATTTCGGACACTTCCATGCCTTTCCTCTTCAGGAATAAAGTCAATGAAATGGTTTTCAATTTTCAAGTAATATCAGCCCCTTATTATTAAATGAATCCAACGAAGTGAAGTAAATTTACTGGTGGGTTCTTTCTACATCCAATCCCCTCCTTTCTTATTTATGGAACACTTATGGATATTTTCCTATTATAATCATATCGATAGCGAAAACCTTCGTCAATAATATTTTTTAATTTTACAAATTTTCTATAAATTTATCTACTATTAATAAAAAAACAGGATGCCCCCAATAGGCATCCTGCTTTGAAATCTATTATTAAGCTGCTTTTGTTTCCTTTACTTTTTCCATCACATTCCGCTTCTTCATCACAAACGGATATAAAACCAAACCCGCTACAAATAATCCAATTCCTAAAAAGAATGTTTTCATGTCCGCTGTACCTGTTTTAATTACCCAGAGTGAATAAACCAAGGCTAAAACAGTGATCACACCATCCCTCACCCTTGAACCCTTAATCGTGTCATAGGTTTCACCGGTAAGGACCAATTTTAATTGATAGAGCGCCGATACCAAATACGGAATCAAATAGGCTAGAGTTGCGACGACAATGACAAAATTATAGGCTTCAGAAATCGTACCGGAAATCGTTGAGAACAAAAAGATTTGTGTCATTATATTTGTTAAGGTTAATGAATTAATTGGACTGCCTTTCCGATTCGTTTTCGCGAAAAACGCTGGGAATAATTGATCTTTTGCCGCCTGATATGGGACTTCAGAGCTGACGACAATCCAGCCGACAGTTGACCCAAATAGTGAAACAAGAGCAAGCAAGGCCATGATTTTTCCGCCGCCGGAACCAACTACTTGTCCTAGTGCGTCTACTAGCGGTTTTTGTGAAGTTTTTAACGCTTCTACAGGCAGTGCACCCATCGTTAAAAGTGTGATTCCAATATAGATTACAAGCGAAATAATTAAACCAATAATGGTTGCCATTTTTACATCTCTCTGCGACTTTGCCCGATTTGATAACATCACCGCTGACTCAATTCCAATAAAAGCCCAAAGGGTTAAAATCGCGGCAGAATTGATTTGGCTGCCAAATAAAACGGACTTGCCTGCTTTATCAATGAACTCCTTCCCATTACCAATGTTTCCAGCGTCAAAAATAAACAAAGTCATGACAATGAATAAGGCGAACCCGATTATTTTTGCAGCAGTTGCGATAAAGTTCAATTTACCGCCGTCATTGAAGCTTTTGGATAAAATCGCTTGAATGCCCCATAGCATAACCGTACAAACCATGAAGTTAATGAATTTACCCAATTCCAGTGAGAAAGATCCTGCAGTAAAAAGTACTTTTGAACTTTGCATAATCGGGAAGAATGTAGATAAGTACCCCGCAAATGTAATGATGACTGAGGCAGTTGCTGCCCAGTTTGCTGCCCAATATCCCCATGCCATGCTATAACCCGCAATGCGTCCCGCCTTCGGTGATGAGAACATCGCTTGCGCATAGCTTTGCGGACCTGCTTTCAATTCTGGTTTTCTAGTAGACAAATTCCCAAAAACAAGTGCGATAAATAATACGCCTAAACCCGTGATTCCCCAAGCGGCCATTGAGCCAAAAGGGCTAGCCACTTGCGCCATATTGCTAGGAAGCATGAAAATGCCCCCGCCAACCATATTCCCAACAACAAAGGTTGTTAATATCCATAATCCCCATTTTTTATTTTCCATGATGGTAATTCCTCTCTTGTAAGTTTACTCTCAAATTTATTATGCAGTTTCATTAGTGGTCATAGAGTTAACAATCAACAAGAATGATGATGATAACGATGGTGGTAGTTCATCGAATGGCATTCAAATTTAATTGTTATCATCATACTTAATCACCTCAGCTAATTGATTACGTGAAAAATTATACTACGATATTTTAGTTTGGTAAAGTGGTAAAATAATAGCGAACTAAAGTAAAAATATAATGAAAGTCAACAATTTTCAAAATAAATAATCGACATAATTCGGGCGGTGACAGGCACCGCCCGAATTATGTCGATTTATCTTTAAGCTAAGTATGCCTCTCTCACTTCTTCATTTGTGATTAGGTCATAGCCGTTTCCTTGGAGTTTGATTTCGCCGGTTTGGATGACGTAGCCCCGGTGGGCGACTTGCAGGGCTTGGTAGGCGTTTTGTTCGACGAGCAAGATGGTGATGCCTTCTTCGTTGAGTTCTTTGATGATTTCGAAGATTTGTTCGACGATGATGGGGGCAAGACCCATGGAGGGCTCGTCAAGCATGAGTAAATCGGGTTTCATCATTAAAGCTCTGCCAATGGCAAGCATTTGCTGTTCACCACCGCTCATGGTTCCTCCCTTTTGCTCGAGCCGGTCTTTTAGTTTCGGAAAATAATGAAACACCTTCTCCATTCTTTGCTCAATCACCTTTTTGTTTTTAACGGAGAATGCCCCCATTAACAGGTTTTCCTTTACAGAAAGTCTTGGAAAGATTCTTCTGCCTTCTGGAACATGAGCAATCCCCAACAAAGTTGTTTCATGAGCGGGTTTATTCGAAATATCCGTTCCATTGTACACAATACTTCCTGTCTTTACTTTCGCCAGTCCGCTGATGGATTTTAAGGTTGTTGATTTACCAGCCCCATTACTGCCAATCAGGGTGACGATTTCCCCCTTATTTACTGAAACATCAATCCCTTTTAGAGCCTGTATCCCGCCATAAAAGGTCTCAACATTATTTAATTGAAGCATCTCTTTCCCCCTATCCGGCATGAACGGCACCTGACCCAAGGTAGGCCTCGATAACCTTTGGATTTTTCCGAATGTCCTCCGGCTTTCCTTCTGCAATTTTTTCCCCGTGATCGAGCACCACGATATGCTCAGAGATTTCCATTACAAGCTTCATGTCATGCTCGATTAAAATGATGGTGAGATTAAATTCATCTCTCATTTTTTTAATCAGCTGGGTTAGTTCCTTAGTTTCCTTTGGATTCATCCCTGCTGCCGGTTCATCTAATAAAAGGACCTTTGGACCTGCAGCAAGAGCCCTTGCAATTTCCAATCTTCTTTGCGCCCCGTAGCTTAAATTGCAGGCTTTTTCATTTAGCAAATCTGCCAGCCCTACATATTCCAATAATTGATAGGCCTTTATTTCGGAAACCTTCTCTTCCTTGCGTATCCCGGGAAGATTAAATAAGATCCCAAGGAGGCCTGCCCTTAAATGCGTATGCATTCCAACCAAAACATTTTCAAGGACAGCCATCTCATTAAATAAGCGGATATTTTGAAAGGTCCGGGCAATTCCCTTTTTACACACCTCATGTGGCCTTAATCCAACTAATGATTCATTCTCCAGTAAAATGGAACCAGATGTTGGCTGGTAAACGCCCGTAATCATATTGAAAAAAGTTGTTTTTCCGGCACCGTTCGGACCAATAACTGCCGTAATCGAATTTTTCTCAACAGCCATCGATACATCATTGTTCGCAGTTAGACCTCCAAAGGTTTTCGTTAAGTTTTTCACTTCTAAAATGGACATTCCTTACACCTCCTGAGCTTTTTCAAGCTGTGATGGATCAGGGGTGATCGCAGTTTTTGTTTCCTTGCTTCCATCACGTAATTCTTTTTCATTATATTTACGATTTTTAGCGGGCAATAGCCCTTTGGGTCGATATAATGCAAAGAGGATTAACAGTAAACCGAAAATCATCCGCTGCATTTTTGAAGGGGAAAGAGCATCTGGGATCGAAATGACCCCCGTCGAACTTAACTGATTCAGCCAATTCGTCACTTCTGTTAATACTTGAAGGTTCAGAATGGTCATTACTGCTGCACCTAGAATTACCCCTGGAACACTTCCCATCCCACCTAAAATAACCATAACTAAAATCGTAATCGACTCAAGCAGTGTAAAGCTGGTCGGATCAACAAAGGCTTGTTTTGCGGCAAAAACAACCCCCATCATCCCTGAAAAAGAAGCTCCAATCGCAAACGCCATCAGTTTCGTCCGAACTAACGGAACCCCCATCGCCTGTGCGGCAATTTCATTTTCCCTAACCGCCTTCCAAGAACGGCCAATTTTTGAGTGTTCGAAACGGCGAACGGTAAAAATCGTAAACAACAAAATGACGAGAACCACATAATAAAATTGGCTTGGATAGAGAAAATCAATTCCAAACAGACGCGGCGGGGTAACAGAGGCAAGGCCCATGGCACCGTTTGTAATATTAACCGGGCGATCCAGGTTATTAAAAATAATTCTGATAATCTCTCCAAACCCAAGGGTAACAATCGCTAAATAATCCCCTTTTACGCGAAGAACCGGGATCCCGAGCAGCACCCCAAACAATGCCGCGACTAAACAGCCAATGATAATAAAGAACCAAAAGCTTTCCCCCGAAAGCGGGAAATGCCCAAATGGCATAAAATTGTTAGCCTGTGCAGTGGCAAAAATCCCATACGTATAAGCTCCAACCGCGAAAAAGGCGATAAACCCTAAATCTAGAAGTCCTGCCATTCCAACGACAATATTTAATCCAAGAGCCATGGAAATATAGATTCCAACCAGTGTGGCAACTTCCATATAGGATTGATACGCATCCCCATTACTAGCGGTGAATGGGAGGAGAAATACCAATACAACCCCTGCAATCAACCATTTCGTGAGATTCTTAAAATTCGTAAAATATAAGAGTAATAGGGAGGTTAGCAGCAGTAAGAATGCAATGACTGACTTCTGGGCTAAAAATAAACTTAAAGATGTGACGCCAATGTAAATGAGAAGAAAGATTCCCTGGAAAATTTTATTATTTTTATAGTTGTTCCATAAAGTTTTCATCTTCTCACCTACACTTTCTCAGTGACCGGCTTGCCTAATAGGCCTTCCGGTTTAAACAGTAATACGATGATTAAAATGATAAACGCAAAAACATCCTTATATTCCGCCCCGAAGACACCACCGGAGAGCAGCGTTAAATTGGCAGATGCAAACATTTCTAGTACCCCCAGCAATAAACCACCGAGCATCGCACCGCGGATATTTCCAATACCACCTAAAACAGCGGCAGTAAATGCTTTTAAACCGAGGATAAAACCAATATAAGGGTCAATCGTCCCGTATTGCACAGCAAATAAGACGCCAGTTGCCCCACCAAGTGCAGACCCGATAAAAAAGGTCATCGAAATCACTTTGTTTACGTTAATCGTCATTAACGAAGCGGTTTCACGGTCTTGTGCCACTGCCCTCATCGCCATACCCCATTTTGTACGATTGACAAATAAGTCAAGTCCAATCATCATGATCACGGCCGTGACAAGGACAATTACAAAAGAAGTTTTAATATTCGCATCGTTAAACATGGAACTAATCGATGAAGCCTTAATCGATAGCTGGTGGGTAAACATACTTGGACCCGTTACAATATAGTTTCCCTTTTTTAATTCAGCTATGAATCTCACAATATCTTGCAATAAAAAGGAAATCCCGATTGCTGTGATCAACGGAATTAGCCGTGGCGCATTTCTAAGTGGCCGGTAGGCTACTCGTTCAATTCCCATTCCTAGTAATCCCGTTAACAGAGCTGTTAAAAGAAGTGCCGTAATTAACATAACAATGGCCGGTACGGCTGAGACCCAGCCCATTCCCGTTAACACAAGCAGAATGGCTGTTCCCATGAAAGCACCGGACATGAAAATTTCCCCGTGTGCAAAATTAATTAATTCCAATATTCCATAAACCATTGTGTACCCTAATGCAATAACAGCATAGACTGCCCCTAATGTAAGTCCATCAATCAGCACCTGCGGAATTGTCTGGACTATTTCATTCAGCATAGTAAACCTCCTTGTCCCAAAATATAGAAGAAAAAAGGGCACTCTCCTCCTAAAGTGTACCCTTTTCAATCTGTTCCCCTTATTTACTCACTTCACCAACAAATTCTGCCGGATATTTCGCTTCTTTAAAGCTATAAATAAACACTTTTGCATATTTGTTGTCCCCGATATCATCAAAGCTAACCTTCGTTAACACACCTTGGTAATCCTGGACACCACGGACTGCATCTCTTACTTGCTCACGAGTAGGCATTTTGTTGTTATTGGATTTAATCGCATCCTCAATTCCCTTTAAAACAACGCCCATCGTGTCATAACCATATACGGAATAGGACTCTGTGTTTTTATTAAATTTGGCTTTATAGGTTTCGATAAACTTTTGACCTTCTGGTGATTTCGTTGAATCCCCAGCAAGTGAAGTAATATAGGTATTTTTAATCGCGTCACCGGCAATTTCAACAAGTGTGGACGCATCCAGTCCATCCCCGCCCATGAATGGAACATTAATGCCTTTTTCACGTGCTTGTTTGATTAACAAACCGCCTTCAGCATAGATACCACCAAAATAAACGAGGTCCGGTTTTTTGGAGACAATTTGGTTAAGGACTCCATTAAAATCTTTTTCACCAACGGTAATTCCTTCAAAGCCAAGAATTTGTGCGCCTTTTTCTTCTGCAGCTTTCTTGAAGGCTTCAGCAAGACCTGTTCCGTAAGCTGTTTTATCTTGAACAATAAAGATTTTCTTCGCATGTAAGGTATTCACTGCATATTCCGCACCAGCTGGCCCTTGGAAATCGTCACGGGCTACAATTCTGTTGACCGTTTTTAATCCTCTGCTAGTTACTTCAACTGCAGAATTGGCAGGTGATACCATAGGAATCGCATATTTTTCATAGACCTCAGATGATGGAATCGCAACCCCTGAGTTAAAGTGACCGACAACTGCTAAAATTGATTTATCGGCACCAATTAATTGGGCATTCGCCACCCCTTTTTTCGGATCTCCTTGGTCATCATAAGGAACTAGCTGCAGATTATAGCCTAATTCTTTAAACTTTGCTTTTTCTTCGTCCAATTTAAGCTGGGCACCCAGCTTAATAGCTTCCCCAATGGTCGCACTTCCACCCGAAAGTGGTGTTTGTGTGGCAATTTTGATTAAATTTGAACTACTTTTTCCGTCGTCACCTGACTTTGAGCTACAGCCTGCTAAAAATAAACTTGCCGCCAACCCTCCTGTTAACAATAACGCTAAAGATTTCTTTAACTTCAATGTTGACCCTCCCCTTTTTTTATATAAAAAACAAGCCCTCTATATGTATATGGGTCAGAATCAAAAATAGGACAAATTATTCATTTTCCATTATTTTGAAAAAATAATCAAATAAAAAACAACACCGCTTCAACGGTGTTGTTTTTTAAAATTATTTTGTGGAACAAAGCTGTTTTTGTTGGTTAAACCACTGAATAAAGTTATTTACCACCTGATCCAAAAATTTAATGGTTGGTTCGTGGGTAAGGTTCCCTTCTTGATCCATTTTTTCTTGAACCTGGGCAACATAGACTTCATTTCCTGGGATTAGTAGTGAACCAATACCCGGGCAGAAGAGAATATCACGCAAATGGTTCTGAGCACGAACAGTTCCGAGCGTCCCCATTGTTGCACCCATGATCCATGATGGTTTACCAATCATTACTTTATCCACCCGGGATAACCAATCCATTGCATTCTTTAATACCCCAGGAATCGAATAATTATATTCCGGAGTAACCCAAAGAACGGCATCTGCCGCGGCTACTCTCTTCTTAAAGTCAGATACCACCTGAGGCGGGTTTAATTCGATATCCTGATCATAATGAGGAAGGTCACGAATATTTAAAATTTCAAGGTCAAAGCTGTCCTTATAGGTTCTTTGTACATATTTCGCCAATTTAAGATTATACGATTCCTTCCGAATACTTCCAACGATTGCTACTACTTTCACAGTTATTTCCTCCCCGTCAACTAAATACTTGTATGTTACAACTCATTAAGCTTACGTAAAAAAAGGTCATCATGTCAAAAAAGTTGCTCTATTTAAGGTCCATCCCTATTTTGAATTGTACCTTAAATGTTTCTTAATCATTATCACTGTTAAACCATTCTTCTTCCCATTCATCTTCCTCGAATTCACTGCACCACTTGTAGTTTCTTTTTTGAAAGGTAAGTATGTAGTTTCTTAACATGTTATAACGTAGAGTTTTTTCATCTTGGGTTAGGGCACCTGCCCAGGCATATGTTTCAATCAAACTGATATAATCCATATAAATACGGTGATAGATTTGGTCGAGACTCTGCTTTTGTGCCAAAGTATATTTTATATCCTTGGTGCAGGTTAAATCCGAATCCCATTTTTCACTATCTTTTTTTTCACCATCAGATTCCTTTTCCGAATCGCCCTTTTCTTCTGTTTCCTTATCCGAATCGTTATTTTCTTCTATTTCCTTAAGCTTCTCTTTTTTAGGACCCGGTACAACCTTTTCCATTTCTTTATTCTTTTCTACCTTTTTTGTTTCAGCGTAGGAATGATACCCTGGTGCTAAAAAGCTAAAGAGAAAAAATATAAGAATTACGTATTTTTTAATCATTAATTTTCTCCTATAAGTAATTTTCTCAATATAAAAAACGGCACATCAATTATGACGTGCAGCTTTTTTAAAATTTCTATTAGTCTTCTCCCTGATCGTCGTCACCAGGTCCATCGTCATCGTGGTCATGACCGTGGTCATCGTCACCATGACGATCATCATCACCGTTAGAAGACCCCTCTTTTTCTACCTCTAAAACTTTACCTGTCTTCGCATCGATTTCAACTTCATAAAAAATGCCTGCACTTTTAATTTTTACCTCGTAAACGGATCTTCCATCATCCTCTTCAAGGACAACCTTAACAATTTCACCTTTTACTTTTGTTAAAGCAATATCCCCTGCTTCTTTTTCAGAGATCACCTTATTTTGGGCTTGCAGATACCCCGTTTCTTTCGCATGGACAAACTGAAAGCTGCCAAAACTGATTGGGAATAGTAAAACCAGTAAGAGAACTATTTTTTTCATACTCTCACACTCCTTTAGTTTTTTATATCTTGTGTAAGAGTATGAAATTTATTCATTTGTCACATTAAATCCCATTTGTTTTTAATTACAAATCTAAGCCAAGTTCCTGTCATCCAGGAAGTAACAAGGGCAAGCATAACTAGTATTGCAAAAAACTCCTGATTGATAATCCCTGACATGAAAGCTACTGTCGATAAAACAATTCCTGGGCCTCCCCTTGCATTCATTGCGAAGCCAAAGTTTAAGCTTGTCAGAGAATTAAGCTTAATTAATCGACAGGTAAAGTAAACAATCGTCATTTGAATAAAGGTAGCAATTAATAAGTATTCGATAAAGAAATAAATATCAAACGACTTGGCTAAATCCAATTGAAGCCCCACTGTTGCAAAATAAACAGGCACAAACCAAGAAAAGGATAAATTAGAAACACCTTCTTCGATCTTCTCAGAGACCGTCCCCGGAAGATAAAGCTTTGCCGCAATCCCGACCAGCAAGGCCCCGAAGATGGTTTCGACGTGAAAAAAATAAGCCAGTACACAAGCGATAAACAGAATGACTAAAACATAACCGAGGTTTGAAGACCGGAAAAATATGTTTCGGTCATTCATGGTTAAATGTTTAAAAAGGACTCTTAACACAAAGAGAATTCCCAATAAGAACAAACAAGTCGTTCCAATACTTAAAAGAACATCACTATAGGATAATTGGTTACTATGATGGGCAACAAGATTTGTCGCTACACCCAATACTACCCAAAGCAGGATATCGTGCAGACCGGCAATAATAACAACAAGTTTTGCAAATCTTGTTTTCATGATTCCTAGGTCGATAAAAATTTTAGAAATAACAGGGATTGAAGTGACTGCAATCGAAATACAAACGACTAATTTAAGGGCCAGCAAATCATTAGCTGTGCCGACAAATTTATTTAAGTCAATAAAACTTGTAACCACCCATCCAATAATAAACGGAAGGACACTAGACCCGATCGTAATAGCAGAGGTAATTTTTAAATCATCCTTCTCAAATTCAGTATGAAATTTTAATCCTGACACGAACATCAAAAGAATTAAACCGATTTGATAAATGAGCCCGAATAATTGATCCTCCAATGGAAATCCGTGGAACAGCCATTGATATGCTTGAGGGTAAAAATAGCCTAATAAACTAGGTCCAAGGATAATTCCCGCTCCAACTTCCCCAATTACCCTCGGAATATAGATCCGCTCACAAAGGTAGCCAAGAATATGCGCTAACGCCAGCAGGCAGCCCATTGCGAACAAAAAATGGCTTACCTGTATTTGTTCGATTGTAAACATTTATCTCCCTCCATAAATACTGTCAGCCTCTTTTCATTGAATAGTTAAAACGCTCCGATTCAAATGGTTTTTGCACTACATGATATGCTTGTTCCAATTGAATGGAAGCGACTTGTCTAAAAATAGGCAGGATGGAAAAATTTTGGACGTGCTTGGGAGAATGCCGTTCCTTTTCTCTTATTGGATGCAAATAATATAATAGCTTTAATTTCAATCAGGGAGAGAGACCAATGGGAGAGGAAGGGTCGTACTTTCGCAGATTATACAAGCTTTTCAAGGGGGGATTTAAAAAGGACAAGGAAGAAGATGGGGGATTAAAATGGGGGCTCGGGATAGCTGTTCCGTTTTTCTTCAGTTCAAAGTTTGCCGTCCATAATGAAACCATTACGATTCATGGAATTCAAATCACTCACGATGAGTACTCACCCATTAAGTATTCAATTGTTAAAATCACCAAGTTAGGCACTTCAATTGAATATTTTGATAGTGTAACTTTCTACGGGGACTCCGGTGAGGAAGGTATTAACTATACGTTTACGGTTCCAAATGGTACAGGCTATCAACTGGAGATCTTTAATTATTTTCACTATCATGCAACAGGAAGTGTAAGAATGCTAAAAAAAGAGCTGCCATCATGACAGCTCTTCTCTATTTATACCATAATTTTGCAAATATCATTTGTAAATTCTACAGGATCAGGAACCTGCAGCCCTTCAATGAGCAATGCTTGATTGTACAAAAGATTGGTATATAGCGATAGTTTCTCTTGATCCTTTTCAAAAGCTTCTTTGAGTGAAGTAAATACCTCATGATGAACATTGATTTCTAAAATTCTGTCAGCCTTTACATTTTGGTTACCAGGCATCGATTTTAGAATTTTTTCCATTTCCAAGGTGATTTCCCCGTCGCTTGTGATACAAACAGGATGGCTCTTCAACCGTTTTGATATCCGAACATCTTTCACCTTGTCAGCTAAGATTTTTTTCATCGCTTCAAATAGCTCTTTATTTTCCTTTTCCTCTGATTCGGTGTTATTTTTATCCTCATCAGATTCAATTCCTAAATCACCACTAGAAACGGATTTGAATTCTTTCTCCTTGTAAGCCATTAACATCTTGATGGCAAATTCATCAATATCATCAGTGAAGTAGAGAATTTCATAGCCCTTATCTGCAACTAATTCTGTTTGTGGCAGTTTATCAATTCTATCAATGGTTTCACCGGATGCATAATAAATATATTTTTGATCCTCAGGCATTCTTAATACATACTCATCTAAGGTCACCATTTTCTTCTCTCTAGAAGAGTAGAATAATAATAAATCCTGCAATTCTTCTTTGTGCATGCCGTAATCACTATACACACCAAATTTTAATTGTCTGCCAAAGGACTTATAGAATTCTTCATAATTTTCACGTTCATTCTTTAATAAGCTTTGCAGCTCACTCTTAATTTTCTTATTTATATTTTTTGCAATTAGCTTAAGCTGGCGATCGTGCTGAAGCATTTCTCTGGAAATGTTAAGCGATAAATCCTCAGAGTCCACCATTCCTTTAACAAAACTGAAATAGTCCGGAAGCAAATCAGCACATTTGTTCATGATTAACACGCCATTTGAGTATAGTTCTAAGCCCTTTTCATATTCCGGTGAGTAAAAATCAAATGGGGTTTTCTCCGGAATATATAAAATTGCATTATATCTTACAGCCCCGTCTACACTGATATGGATATGTTTAAGCGGTTTGTCAAAGCCGTAATGTTTTTCAGAATAAAAATTCTGATAATCTTCATCCGTTAACTGGCTTTTATTCTTCCGCCAAATTGGAACCATACTGTTGATGACTTGTTCTTCTACATTATCCTCGTAATCATCTTCACTGCCCTCTTTAAGTTTTCTTGAGGTTACATCCATTTTAATCGGATAGCGGATAAAGTCTGAATACTTCTTAATGATGGTTTTTAGGCGGTATTCTTCTAAAAATTCATCGTAATTTTCATCTTCGCTATTTTCTTTAATTTTTAAAATAATTTCAGTCCCAACTTCATCTTTTTCAACTGGGACGATGGTGTATCCTTCCGCACCTTTTGATTCCCATTTATACGCTTGGTCGCTGCCTAATGCCTTACTGATCACTGTAACAACATCAGCAACCATAAAAGCAGCATAAAATCCAACACCAAATTGTCCGATGATATCATGGCCATCCTTTGATTCATTTTCTGTTTTAAAAGCTAATGAACCGCTTTTGGCAATCGTTCCAAGATTATTCTCAAGCTCTTCCGCTGTCATTCCAATACCTGTGTCTGTGATTTTGAGCAGCCTGTTCTCTTTATCAGCGGCTACTTTTATGTAGTAGCGGTCCTTATCAAACGTTAAGTTCTCATCTGTTAATGCTTTATAGTAGATTTTATCAATCGCATCACTGGAATTAGAAATTAACTCTCTTAAAAAGATTTCCTTTTGTGTATAGATGGAATGAATCATCATGTCCAATAATCTTTTCGATTCAGCCTGAAACTGTTTGGTTTCCATCAAAATTGCTCCTTCCAAGGGGAATATTTTAGATTATATCATTATTTTAGCACTCTATCATTAGGAGTGCTAACACATTAATTTAATAACATATTTAATTGGTTTCGTCAACTTCTAAACATCGTGAAAAAGGAACCCTTCAGGATTCCTTCATCACGTAAAGTATTCAATTTTTGCCTCGGGAAAATAAGTGTTAATATAGCTGCCAAGCGTATCCTTAATATCCTCTTGCTCTTCATTGGTATAAACATACTTGCCAATCCCGTACCGGCCCCATTTCCATTTACGTTTGGATTCATCGAGCTCCAATTTTGTCATCGGATAGTTTTTTTGGATGACATTCTTAGCCGGCTTTGTAAACCGATGCTGAATCATTTCAAAGGTTAAATCCTTTTTGGCTTTGTCCGGCAGCTCTGCTTCGAGTTTTTCGAGCATTTCTTTATAGCCCTCTTTCCATCCTTCATGCAAATAAATTGGGGCAATGATAAAACCCAATGGATAATCCGCCCCTGCTATCTTTTTCGCTGCCTCAATTCTCTCCGGTAATCTCGAGGTACCCGGTTCAAAATTTTTAATGATATAGTCATCATTTATACTAAAGCGGAAGCGGGTCCGGCCGTTATGCTTAGCATCGAGGAGATGATCAACATGGGCAAATTTGGTCACAAAGCGAAGTTTCCCATATTCCGATTCTCCAAAAAATTCAATCGCTTTCTTTAAAGTATGGGTTAAATGGTCTACCCCAACGATATCAGATGTACAAGATGCTTCGAATCGGGTTTGTTCGGGTGCCCGTTCCTTCATATAATTTTCCGCTGCCTCAAAAATGTCCTCCAAATTTACATAAGTACGGATATACGGTTTACTTCCCATCGTCGTTTGCAGATAACAATAATGGCAATGACCCATACACCCCGTTACAAATGGAATCGCGTATTCGGCAGAAGGCTTCGATGTATCGAACTTTAAGGTTTTACGAACCCCGACTACTAAGGTCGATTTGGCCATTCGGTACCTTTGAAAATCGTTGTCCCCGGGTAAGTTTCGAATTTGATTATGTGATGTGGTCTGTCTGATTTCGATTCCCATATCCTCAAATTTTGCCATTAATTGTTTCCCAAGCGGGTATTCAAGTGCACCAGGTTCCACGTAGACGAGTTGGGGAACAAAGGGCTTAACCAAAATAAGTCTCCGTTTCTTCTGAAAATCCGAAGGCTTCACGGTAAGCCATTTCCGCCTCGTCTGCGGTATGATAGGCGGCCACCTCATTTGTTAAAGGATAATAGGTATCATATAGAAAAAGCGATAGATTCTCAGGTGATTCGGGATTTTGGACAACAGCAGCTTCTTGGACATTGGCCACATCCTGAGCGTGAGGGTTTCGAATGATTACATAGACAATTTGCCCGGGTTGAAATGATTCGGATGGAGACATCTACTCAATTCCTTTCATTATGATTTATTTGAATGAGTCTTTATGAATAGAGTTTGCATCCCTCTGCTTAAAAATGCTTTAGGTTAATTGGAAAATATCTATAAAAGTTTACTTCATAATCTATTTCTAAACCTCATAAAATAGACAAGGAAAGCAGTTATGGGGGGAATTGAAAGTGGCAGCAATTACTTTACATATTGAAGATAATCATCAACAACCATGAAAAAAAAACTCCTAACCTTTTTTTGTTTATTAGTTGGAGCCACCCTTCAGGGAATGTCTATGTCCCTGTTTTTATTTCCACACTCCATCCCCTCCGGCGGTGCAGCAGGCCTGGCCATTTTGATGAATCACTGGTTTCATTTATCGCTTGGTTTTTCCTTATGGCTTGCTAATATTGTTTTTTTACTATTTGCTTTAAACTATTTCGGTTATACCTGGACTTTACGGACCATCCTAGCTGTTGCAACCACTTCAACAACTGTCGGAATCCTAACGACTAAATTTTTACTTCCCCATATCAATATTGTTTTTGATCTGGCAGCAGGAAGTATTTTTTTTGGAATTGGTGTTGGACTGCTTATCCGGGCAGGAGCATCAAGCGGGGGAATGGTTATCCCGGCACTAATGATTGCCAATTACAAGAAATGGAGCCCGGGAAAAGTGATGATGGGGATTAACCTGGTAATTTTTATTTTAACAGCCCTTGTAATTGATTATAAAATCGTGATTTATGCAATTATTTGTCAATTTTTCTCAACGAATATTATCGACTATATTTATACGTTAAAGCTGCAAAAAATAACTATTTTCGCAGCTAATTGGCGAAAAAAATAAGAAGATCCCGTGTTAAAGGATCTTCCTCTCTTTTAAAACAAATAGAATTTTGTATACTGATTCTTCGATCGTATATCGATCCGTTTCAATTAGGATTTCTGGATGTTCGGGACTTTCATAAGGTGAAGAAATTCCAGTAAAATCAGGAATTTCACCTATTCTTGCCTTTTTGTACAATCCTTTTGGATCCCGATTCTCACAGACTTGAATTGGACATTTTAAAAAAATTTCGATAAACTCCCCGTTCTCAAACATGCTGCGGACAAGCTCCCGATCACGGCGAAAGGGAGAAATAAATGCAGAGGATACGATATGGCCGCTTTCAACAAAAAGCTTCGAGACTTCCCCGACTCTGCGAATATTTTCCTTTCGATCCTCTTCACGAAAGCTTAAATCCCGATTCAAACCATGACGGACATTGTCACCATCCAATACATAACTTTTAATCCCATGTTGAAACAAGGCATAATCAACCGCATTTGCCAATGTTGATTTTCCGGCACCTGATAATCCGGTAAACCAAAGCACGCAACTTTTATGGCCATTCAAATGATGCCGGTCTGATTTTGTAACAGCCGAATCATGCCAAATAATATTTCTCTCCATTCCCCTACACCCTTTATTTTTCTGTATAGACCTGATTCATACCTTGGATTAAGATTTGTACAACTTCAGGCCGGCTAAACTCTTTTGGCGGCTGTTCCCCGTTTTTTAACATTCCTCTAACCATTGTTCCGGATAATATTACTCGGTGCTCCCGGTCATGGGGGCATGTTTTTTCAGATGCCATGTTTTCGCATCTTCTACAATAAAAACTATGTTCGAAAAAGAGGGGCTTGATTCCTAGTTCATCTTCTGAAAAATGGCTGAATATTTTTTGGGAATCATACGTTCCATAATAATTGCCTACCCCTGCATGGTCTCTGCCAACAATAAAGTGAGTACAGCCAAAATTTTTCCGGACGATAGCATGAAAAATCGCTTCCCTTGGGCCAGCATATCGCATAGCTGCCGGGAAAACAGATAAAAAGACTCTGTCTTTCGGATAATAATTTTCTAGTAATACCTGATAGCTTTTCATCCGGATTTCTCCCGGTATGTCATCTGACTTCGTTTCGCCTACTAACGGATTTAAGAAAAGACCATCAACGGTTTCTAGTGCAGATTTTTGAATATATTCATGGGCCCGGTGAACAGGATTTCGTGTTTGAAATCCAACGACGGTTTTCCAGCCCAATTGTTGAAACGTTTGTCTTGTGTCAATCGGGTCTAGAAAGTAATCCTCAAACTCAATTTTTTTAGGTCTTTTTATAAGTATGATTGGACCTCCAATATATACTTCTGGCCGCTCAAGAAGTTTTTTAACCCCCGGATGAACATTCTCAATTGTTCGGTAAACCATCTCTGCTTCTACTCTTTTATCAGGTAGATAGATTTCCATTACCTCCATCACACCATAGACAGTGCCTTGATGAATTAAATTAATGGTTTCTCCAATATTCAATTCCATTGCTTTTAATCGGTCAATCGCCAGTGTAATCGGTAGCGACCAAGGAAGTCCATTTGAGAGCCTCATATTTTGGACGACAGAGTCATAGTCGGCTTTTACCATAAAACCCTCGAGCGGACTGTAGGCTCCATTTGCAATTAGCTCCAGATCACTTAAAGCCATTTTATCTAGTTCTACACTATGATTGGATAAATCGATTGGAGTGTTCAGATCGATACGATTTACCAATTTACCGCCATGCGGTATACTTACAACCACTTATTTTCCCTCCCTAGCTCTTTCACAGTTATTTGCGCATTTGGAAGATTTATCGGCGAATCATAACAGTTTATTTGTGAATTATAACCATTTATTTGCGAATCACTGTTTGCGTTTCCATCCTAACACTCCTACGATGGATGAAGTCCGCATTCTGTTTTCGAAGTCCCTGTCCAGCGCCCGGATCGTGAATCACTATCGTCCGATACAGGCTGAGTACATGGGAAACAGCCAATACTCGGATAGCCTTGATCATGTAGAGGATTATATGGAAGGTTGTTAAGCTGGATATAGGTTAAAACATCTTCCCACGTCCAATGGATAAGGGGGCAAATCTTGATATTTTTAAACTTTTCATCCTTATTAATGTACTGAGTTTGGCTTCTTGTAGGAGATTGTTCTCGTCTTAGTCCAGAAATCCATGCTGTTACATCTTTTAACAATTCTTTTAGTTGGAGTACTTTTCGTATGTGGCAGCAAAGGTTGGGATTATGAGTCCAAAGCGCTTCTCCATGTTCTTTTGCTTGTTCTTTTAATGATAGCTTTGGTTTCACCATGTTGATATCCAAGGAAGGGTAGCGTTTTTTTATTTTATCAATTAATTCATAGGTTTCCGGAAAATGAAGTCCAGTATCGAGGAAAATAATTTTCGCTGTTTTATTCACCTTAGAAATTAAGTCAATTAACACAATGCCTTCCGCTCCAAAACTACAGGCATAAACGATTTCATTCCCATATTCTTGATAGGCCCACTTTAATACGTCAAAATAATCTGGCTGAGAATCTAAAAATGTATCAAGCCTATTTTCATCCCAATTTTCATATGTTAGTATGTCAGTCATTTTTCACCCCTCCTTTTCGTTATCATTAAATGATAACGTTATACAGGAATTATTTTTTACAGTAATTTTATTCATTTCATTGATATGACCATGGTTTTTATAGGAAAGTAGAGCACGAATCCATGATCCATGACCAAACACTAAAATATTGTGAAAATCATGATATTTATCTAGAAAAAGAACAATCCGTTCTTCAAAGCTTTTTAAACTTTCGCCTAAAATGAGTTCACTGGGTTTTTCAATCCATGCACGGTTATTGTGGTCCACCAATTTATCCTTTGGTAATCCTTCAAATGGACCGAAATCTAGTTCATCGAGCAATCCCTCCACCTCAGGAACATAACCATAAAGCTGTGCAGTTTGATGTGTCCGTTTCAGCGTACTCGCCAAAACGAGATCAAAGGGTGCAAGTTTTTTTAAAAGCAATCGATTTTCAGTAATACCTATTTGAAAGTCCTTGGTTAGCTGCGAAATTTCAATATCTTTTCTTCCCTGAAGCCATGTTTTTTTATTCCATTCAGTTGGCAAATGTCTGATTAAAGTAAGTTGCATTCAATATCCTCCAAATAAAACGTTTCACTCCTTAAGCCAAGGCGTTGTGCCTCGAGGATTAACACATCGATAATTTTTACATTTCCCAAGTTAACATTTGGTCCAATTTCCTTAATAAAATACATTTGGTGCTTTGAAGAAGGTGCTTCAAAAATGATCTTGTTCGGATCGATATCTTGAAGTAATTCTTGAATTAAGTCAGTTTTAATCGTTCCACATTTTTCATAAATACCAGAGGTCCCTGAATCTCTTCCCTCCGTAATAACATATTTGCAGCCAGCATTTAGTAAAAGATTGATTTCCTCTCTCCATTCGGAAATTGGCATTTCCTTATCTGCATCCTTTGACCCCACCTCTGCAATTACTTGAAATTCATCCTTCAATTCAGAGATGATTTGGAGGCGTTCCCGAAGCGGAATCTCTAAGGTACCATTCGATACCTCAATCCATTCAATTCCCAGATTGCGTAAGTACGAAAGATATTCAGGAATTTTATTTTGAAAGTAACTTTTTTCAAATAATGTTCCCCCGCAATAGGGCTTTACATTGTATTCCTGATAAAGCTGAACCTTCTTATTTATATTAGGCGTTACATAAGCTGAACCAATCCCTAGTTTTGCGATATCGATAATATGGCTGTAATCAGCTAAAATATTTTTTAATTCTCCCAGTGGGGTTCCAAAATCGACAACCGACGTCAAACCAAAAGTTCGATTACCGGATGTCCTTTTTGGCAAGGATAGAAAATCCATAGGGAAAACGCCTCCTCTTTTTTTCTAGGATAGATTATTCACTAATTGGGTGAATGTGTAAATAATGGGCTGATTTCCTCGAAATATAGGCATTTGCCACCTGAATAAACATACGTCTCCTTTCAAACAATAAAAAAAGCTTCAATCTAATAGTTAGGGGTGTACATCCATTGCCTAAAAAAAAACATAAAGGCATGACAATATTTGCAATAGGTTCAATCCCGCTAATCCTGGTTTTGGGTAATTCGATGTTGATTCCAATTCTTCCAAAAATGAAGTCAGTTCTCGATATTTCACAATTTAAAGTTAGTTTAATTATTTCTGCTTTTTCAATTGCTGCGGCCATCTCTATTCCTGTGCTTGGCTATTTATCAGATCGTTTTTCACGAAAAGCAATCATTATACCTGCACTTATTTTATATGGAAGTGGAGGGTTACTTGCGGGCGCAGCCGCAGCTTGGTTTTCAAATGCTTATCTCTGGATTATGGCAGGAAGAATCATGCAGGGAATTGGTGCAGCCGGAACTGCTCCAATTGCAATGGCCTTAACAGGGGATTTGTTTAAAGGCAGCGAACAAAGCAAAGTGCTTGGATTAGTAGAGGCCTCGAATGGTTTGGGAAAGGTCATTAGTCCAATAATTGGTTCTCTCTTAGCTCTTCTCTTTTGGTACGCAGCATTTTTTGCCTTTCCGGTTTTTTGTTTCATTTCTGTCCTTTTGACCATATTTTTTATTAAAGAAAAGAAAAAGGAGAAAGAGCCTCCTTCTCTTGGCAAATATGTAAAAGGGCTTATTTCTGTATTTAAAACAGAGGGACGCTGGCTGTTTGCTGCTTATTTAACTGGAGCAGTGTGCTTATTCACTTTATTTGGAATTTTATTTTACATTTCCGATATTCTTGAAAAAGATCATCACATCGATGGTGTCTTAAAAGGAGGAATTCTTGCGATTCCACTTTTATTCATGACGACAACTTCTTACATAACAGGCAGTAAAATCGGAAAAAAAATGAAATTAATGAAAACGCTGATTATCTTAGGACTTTTGTTAATGACTTCTTCTTTCGCATCGCTGATTTTTTTTAAAAAACTAATTCCATTCTTT
Source organism: Neobacillus sp. GCM10027624 (assembly GCF_042675345.1). Lineage (NCBI taxonomy): Bacteria > Bacillati > Bacillota > Bacilli > Caryophanales > Bacillaceae > Neobacillus > Neobacillus sp. GCM10027624. The sequence goes on along the minus strand of NZ_JBHTHD010000003.1, from coordinate 629,832 downwards.
GCTGTTTTAGTGATCAGCAGTATCGGAACAGGACTAGTACTCCCTTGTATTAACAGTTTTATAACTGGGGCGGTTCCGACTGATCGGAGAGGCTTTGTCACATCCTTATATGGTTCCGTTAGATTTTTAGGTGTTGCAATTGGCCCACCGATCTTTGGTACGTTAATGGCTTGGTCCCGTACAGGAATGTTTCTGATTACCGCTGGATTAACCTTAATCTGTGCATTTCTTTGCATGGTGTTAATTCATGTAGCGAAGAAAGAACCATCAAAGGAAAGCGACACATTGTTTGAAAAATTACAATTTACTTAAAGCGAAAGTACCTTCGAAGGGCGCTGGAGCTAGACGATTAAAAAAGGGATGAGATTTAATTGCAAATTTATTTTTCACCTGAAGTAATTACTCCGCAATTTCAAGTATTAAATGTGGTTGATTCCGCAAATAAAGCCGTTGGAAATGTAGCCTTTCTCTTTGACGAAAAAAAGCTCTATGTATATGGAATCTTGGAGGAAGAAGGAGTTGCCGCTGACTTTAAGGATTTAGTTACTCCTTATTTAAAAGGATTGGTAAAAGCAAAGCATGGTTTAGATATTTTCTCATGCTTGTATGTTGGTTGTAAAAAAATTAAGTTAAACGAGGAAGAACAAAAATAAACCTATTTACTTATGGGGCTTAACCTGGTTCATACTAGATTAAGCCCCTTTTTATTTTTAACAACAAAGGTTTGTAACAAGGCATTTATCCACTTCATAATTTAGGGATAAATAATAGATTTAAATAATTTGGAGTGTTTGCCTTATGAGTATCGGCATTATAGTGATGGGGCTTTTTATTGGCATTTTAGTCGGGCTTACAGGGGTAGGCGGTGCTGCATTACTCACACCTGTCCTGGTTTTATTAGGTTTCAATCCAGCAATTGCAGTTGGAACGGACCTTGCCTATAATTCCATAACGAAATTTTTCGGATCTGTTCAGCATTGGCGGCAAAAGACGATTAACCTTAGGCTTGTGAAGTATCTCGCCATTGGCAGTATTCCAAGTACAATCATTGCTGTAGGGACTCTTCATCTTTTCGATGCCTTTTTTCATAATCAAGAACTTGTTATTAAACATGCTTTGGGTTATGTGTTAATATTGGTTGCATTGACCACCCTGATTAAAACCTTTATCAAGGAAAAATTCGAATGGAATCCCTTTCAAATAAAACCCTTGGAGGAAAAACGTGCTTTGACCATTGCAATCGGAGCAATACTTGGTTTTATTGTCGGGCTAACTTCGATTGGGTCGGGCTCATTATTTGCCTTGGCGATGCTTTATTTGTATAAAATGACTCCTTCTGAATTAGTTGGAACGGATATTGCTCACGCTTTTTTATTGGTCACTGCCGCTGGCTTAATGCATGCAGGGATCGGGAATGTCGATTATTCATTGATGTTTAATCTTTTGCTTGGTTCCATCCCAGGAGTTCTTTTAGGGAGCACCTTATCCTCAAAATTCCCTGCGAAACCATTACGGACGGTCATGGCATTGATTATCTTATTTAGTGGATTTAAGTTGATTTAAAAACACGGCTGCAACCAGCCGTTTTTCTTTTGAGCTTAAAAACATTTTTTTGACCTGTCCTTCTTTTGAAGAATACGACATATACTTTTTTAGATATATTTTTTCTTCGGGAGGCAAAAATGTTTATTTTTCTTGAAAAAGCCGTATTAGGAATGGCATTATTAAGAGTTCTTTCAGGCAGCATCGAAATATTTGCCGCCATTTTAATGATCAAATTTAACTCCGTTGAAAAAGCCTTAATGGTGAATAGTTCTCTTGCACTTGTGGGACCCATTATCTTAATTCTTACCACCACCATTGGCGTTTTAGGAATGGTTGGAAACATTTCGCTTTATAAAATTGCATGGATATTCCTGGGGGTTTGTTTTATTTTAATCGGAGCAATGAAGGGATAATGAAAGGTTATTTAATTTCTCCACAAGTTGCCTGTCAACTACTGAGCGTCTTAGCACATACTCAAATTGGACTTTCACCAATTAGGAATTAACTGCTTGCTGGGCACGCAACAAAAAAAGACCCTGTTTCGAACAGGGTTTCAGCATATTTTACTTTTTGCTAATAGCTAAAATTCTACAAACAGTCTCTGCTGCATGAGCCAAATTTTCGTAACCGGATTCTAAGGCTTTTTCCAGGCTTGTTACTCCCTTTAAAATTCCTACAATGGAGGTAAATCCATGCTCATATAGCACATCGGCCCCATCACCTATTTTTCCGGCAAAAGCAATAACCGGGACTTCATATTTTTTTGCAGTGTCAGCGACACCATATGGAGTCTTCCCAAACAGGGTCTGACCATCAATACTACCTTCGCCGGTAAAAACAAAATCAGCATCCTTTATCTCTTCCTCAAGCCCGGTATATTCGATCACAAGGTCTACACCTTTTTTTAACTCGGCCTGAAGAAAGGCCAGTAAACCTGCCCCAAGTCCACCCGCAGCACCAGCCCCTTCAACGCAGTCAATATCTATCCCAAATTGCTCTTTAATCTTTTCTGCATAGTGCTTCAGATTTTGATCCAAATAGGTGACCATTTCTGGACTAGCTCCTTTTTGCGGTCCAAAGATATAGGATGCACCCAGCTCACCTGTCAATGGATTGTTCACATCACAGGCTACATCAATTTTTACGTTTTTAATGCGCTGATCTAATCCGCTTAAATCAATTAACTGAAGATCCTCTAATCCCCCACCGCCGAACGGGAGCTCTTCACCTTTTACATCTTTAAAGGATGCACCAAGGGCTTGAAGCATTCCGATTCCGCCATCATTTGTTGCACTTCCGCCAATCCCTAATAAAATTCGCGTAACCCCTTGATCGAGTGCATGTCTAATGAGTTCACCGGTACCATAGCTCGTTGTATGTAATGGATTCCGCTCCTCCAAACCCACTAAATGAATACCGCTGGCACTGGCCATTTCAATGACTGCAGTTTTTCCATCACCTAATAATCCATAACCGGCGGTCACTTTCCGGCCGAGCGGCCCGGTCACTTCCACTTTGAGCAGTTTCCCATTTTTATAGCTGACAAGGGAATCCACTGTTCCCTCACCTCCATCCGCCATCGGAACAATCATGCACTCAGCATCAGGAAAAACCTTAAGAATCCCCTCTTTCATAGCAAGGGCAGCATTTTTTGCCGTGATACTTTCCTTAAAGGAATCAGGTGCCAATACAAATTTCATCGATATCGATCCTTTTCACCTTTTCATTCTATTATATAAAAAAATAGAGCAGGCCTGCCACCCACTCCTTCTACGTTTATTAATGTAACTCAACAAGTTCACTTCTTCTCTGACGACTTTTTCTGCCATGTAAGAAATAATATAAGAAGATACAAGCAAAAACAACGATACCGACACTAAAATACAGACCCCGGTAGCCAATTAAAGGAACGAAAAAGCCAAGAATGAAAGGCCCAATTCCAACTCCGCCATCAACAAAAATGAAAAAAGTCGAAGTTGCCAGCCCCATCCGATTTTTTGGCGATACTTTGATGGAAATCGCTTGGGCACTTGACGAGAATGTTGCATATCCAAGACCGACTAAGGCACCAACAACTAAAAGCATGATCCCTTGATGAACTTGGCTAAGCAAAATTAAAGCAACAGCGAAGAATAAAAAGGATGGATACATCACAAAGTTTTCGCCTTTTTGATCAAACCATTTGCCGGTAAATGGTCTTGAAATCAGAGTGAAAACAGCGTAAACAATAAAGAAGAAACTTCCAACATCTACTAAATTGATTTCTTTTGCATAGGAAGTTAAGAATGTAAGGATACTTGAGTACCCAAATCCCACCAATGCACCGATAATCGAAATCGGTATGGCTTTTACTTCAAAGAAATGATGAAACGAAAACCCCTTCATTTTGGCCAATTGTTCCTGCGATAGTTCGATTTTTGGAACATTTAAAAAGAATATCGCAACAAAACTCATGACTAAAAAAATAAGACAAACAATAAAATTCATATTAAAACTTGAATGCTGCATAAGGAACATCCCTAAGAAAGGCCCAATCGCTGCAGCAAGCGTTACACTTAATGCATAATAACCAGTGCCTTCACCGCGTCTTGCATTTGGAATAATTTTCGCAACGATCGTTCCCGTTGCTGTGGAAGCAACCCCCATTGCGGCACCATTCAAGAAACGATTCACAAGAAGAAAAGTAAGACTGTTTACTGCAAAATATAATAATGTGGTAAGTAAGAATAAGATAAAGCCAATGTATAACATCTTTTTCCAGCCGACACGGTCGATTGATCTTCCTGAGAATAAGCGTGCAATCAGTGTGCCTACTACAAATATTCCTGAAGCAAGCCCTGCTTGACTTGGAGATGCATGAAATTTCTCTGAAGCAAATATGGTGATGGTTACCATTAATAAATAAAACGTAAAGTAAAGGAAAAAGTTTGCTGCTGAGACAATTAAAAAATCCTTTGTCCATAATTTTGGTTTATTCATCTTTTCTACCTTCTTTAAGAATGTTTTTTCTAAACTTTGGGAGTAATTGAAATGCGGCGTTTTGTTCCTCTTTCGGAATCCCGCTCATGACACTGTACTCGAGCTCGGTTATTTTCTGTCTTATAGTCTGGTAAAGATCTTCCCCTAATTCTGTCAGCTGGACCACTTTCTCACGCTTATCTTTCCCAGGGATGACTTTTAAAATGAGCTTCTCCTCTAAACGCTTAACAGCCCTTGTGATCGTAGGCTTTTCAACATTGTAATAATTGGAAATATCAACAAGTGACGATTGCCCGTTTTTTTTAACGTACCAAATAACCTGCCATAAGGAGTAGGATAATTCAAATTTCCCCAGTAACTCATTTAGTTTGCTTATAAGTGGTCGATAAACAGATAAATACTCTTGAAAAAAACCTTGCATTTCAAATCCTCCTCGTACCGTAAAAACAGTTACCTTAGGTAACTACTAACGAGTAATTACTATACTCTTTTTTTTAAAATTGTCAAATCGTAACACAATCTTTCCCATTAAGAAAAAAAGCACCATCACGGCGCTATTATCTCAAATTTGAATATTTATTTACGATATTTTTATTGTCTCCCATTTGATTATATTTCCCTGAATCCATTTTCGAATTCTTGTCCTTCCATTGATCATAGGTCATACCGTAAGATCCCTCATCGTTTAAATATTTTATATAATCATTTCCATACGGATATAACATATAATCACCCCCTTGTTATCAATGTATGCGCTTTCATATAAATGTGACCAAAAAAAACGCCACTTCTTTTGTGACGTTTTAACTCATTTATTTTCCTGCCCATGCATTTTTCTTTATTGGTCTGTTTAACATATTTCCTTTTCTATAAGCCATACCCATAGCTGTTAATAGTAATAGGCCTGTAACAACAAATACAATTTGAACGGGAAAAATCCCACCAATAAAACCGCCAATCATTGGACCAATCATCCCGCCAATTTGATTGGCGGTTTGGTTTAATCCAAAGGCTCTTCCCCTGAAATCGTCTGGTGTTGATTTTACGACAAGCCCATTTAACGCTGGAAAGACTGCACAGAAAAACACACCATAAACAAAACGGATGACTGAAAATCCCCAAATTTCTCCGAAAAGGATTTGCGCCAATGTTCCAACTCCACCCCCGAGCAGTCCTATGACAAGCACTTTTTGGAAGCCAACTTTGTCCGCCCATCTTCCCCAATAGGGAGCAAACAGGGCACTGGCAATCCCCGGAAGCGAGAATACGATACCTGCTAGTAATGAAGCATCTTCAGAAGAGCTCCCTAATTTCACAATATATAATGGGAGAACCGGTTCAATCGTCATGACCGAACAGCTTGTAACAACGGTTAAGGTGAGAACCATCATTAACGTCCGATTGGTCCATGCCACCTTGAAATCATTTTTAACGGATCCCTTCTCTTTACTTGGAGTAAAGTTTTCTTCTTTCACCCAGAAAATAATAAGGAAAGTCGCAATAAAGACGAAGATTCCGGCGCTAGCAAAAGCTAAGCGATTTCCGAAGAGATGAGCAATTCCACCTCCGAGTAATGGTCCAAGAATCCCTCCTGAAGCAGTAGCGGTAGAGATTAAAGAAAGGGCATACCCAATTTTTTCATTTGGAGTATTGGTCCCAATTAATGCGATAGAGCCGGGAATAAATCCGCTCAATAATCCCTGCATTATTCTTAATGCTAAGATCTCATAAGGATTCGTTACGAAGGCCATTAATGTATAAATGACAAAAAGAACAAATCCTGCTCGAATAATCATTGGCTTTCTTCCGTATCGATCCGCTACCCTTCCCCAGAAAGGCGAAGCGATTGCGCCGGCAAAGAATGCAGAACTAAAAAGCAGCCCTGACCACATTTCTGTATGTTGATGAACGCCTATTTGCAGTAGAAAAAGGGGCAAAAAAGGGATGACCATCGAAAAGCTGGCTGATGTAAAGAAACAGCCAATCCAAAGCACCCATAAATTCCGTTTCCAGGTTTCCATTTTAATCGCACTCCCACTACTTCCTTTGAATGACAAAGATGGAATCCACCTTACATCCGATCGGTTTGATATTGCCATCATAACACAGAGTGGTTTTATTTTCATTCCCGAAATATTAGGGGGTGAAAATTAAGGATAAAAGACCAGGGAACATTCCTATGATAGAGTTTGATAGACAAATTTCCTTTTAAATAATATAGCAACTTCTGATACTTTTTAATCTTGAATTCTTACTACATCTATTGTTAACTTAATTATATTGATTATGGCAAATGTCTCATTAGATAGCTTGTATAGGAGTGATTTATATGAATTCGTCACAGCCAAATATATTAGTATTTGACCCCCACCACGCTGAAGAATATGCGAACCGCGTACGTGAATTTGGTTTTAAAGCTGTGAAGGCAGCAGCAACTTACGAGGAAGCAGAAAGGTTTTTACCCGGTACAGAGATTATCTTAGGCTGGAAGTTCCCTACCGAACTCCTCCGTACACCAAATGCCTTATCTGTCCGTTGGTTTCAATCAATAGGCGCAGGGGTGAATGATTTAGTGGCCGATCCATCTATCACTGATGACATCCTCCTTACCAGAATTGTCGACCAGTTTGGCACATATATTTCTGAATATGTTTTTGCCTTTCTTCTCCACATTGTTAAGGACATTCCGCGAATGAGACAAGCACAAACAGAACGAAACTGGGATTCCTTTATTTCTGACTCCCTTGCCGGAAAAACCATCGGAGTAGCCGGATTGGGATCGATCGGGGCTGAAACCGTCCGTAAAGCTAAAGTATTTGACATGAAAGTACACGGATTAAGTTTTAGCGGGAGGAATGCCGAAATCGTGGACCAACACTTTACTGCAAACCAATGGAAGGATTTTGTTAAAAATCTTGATTACCTTGTCCTTGCGCTTCCTTTAACAGAAAAAACCTACCATGTTATAAATCGTGAGATCCTTTTCGCAATGAAGCCTGATAGCTGTCTTGTAAATGTGGGCAGAGGTGCACTGATCGATGAAAATGATTTACAATCCGTTCTTGAGGAGGGGCACCTGAAAGCTGCTATTCTTGACGTTTTTGAAACAGAGCCACTGCCAAAGGATCATCGTTTTTATTCGATACCAAATGTCTATGTCACTTCGCATTTGTCTGGACCCAGCACTATTGAAGGTGTGACTCAATTTTTTGTGGATAATGTAGGAAAATATTTAAATGGGGAAACCTTAAACGGAATAGTGGATCGAAAACGCGGATATTAAAAAGGGTCTCCCCACTAGCTTGGGGAAGACCCTTTGTTTAATTCAAAAATTTAAATGCGGCATGAACAAAGATGTTAACCGCCATTTCCAATGATTCTTCATCGATCGTAAAACGTGGATGGTGATGGGGATGGACAATTCCTTTTTCAGCATTCCCTGCCCCTATATAGAAAAACGCTCCGGGTGCTTTTTGCTGGAAAGCGGAAAAATCTTCTCCGCCCATATCCGGTTTAATTGACGCTAAAGCCTCTTCCCCGAACAGCTCAAGAACAGTTTCCTCTATTCCCCTTGTAACAGCTTCATCATTTACAACAGGGCGGTAGCCGTAATTGTAGGAAAAATCATAGTCAGCACCGTGTGCCTGAGTAATCCCCTTTATGATTCGTTCCATTAGAGGCGGGATGGATTCACGCAGTTTAGCATCAAAGCTGCGGACCGTCCCGCCGATTTCTACAGTATTCGGAATCACATTATGAGCGGTTCCCCCCATGATTTTCGTAACCGAAACAACAAGATTATCGAGTGGATCTGTGTTTCTAGAAACAATATGCTGCAAGTTGCCAACTACTTGTGTAGCAATTGCAATCGCATCAACAGTATGATGCGGCTCAGCGGCATGTCCACCGGCCCCTTTTATTGTAATATCAAAGGTATCTGGCGCAGCCTGCATTTTACCATAAACAATCCCAACCTTGCCTACTTCAATCGGCGACCAAAGATGGGTTCCTATTACGAGGTCAACACCCTCCATTATCCCTGCATCCACCATTTCCTCGGCGCCGCCCGGAAACATTTCTTCCCCATGCTGAAAGAGGAAACGAACCTCCCCTTGGATGCGGTCCTTCATTCCAGAAAGTATCTTTGCAGTCCCAAGTAAAATCGCCGTGTGTCCATCATGCCCGCAGGCGTGCATCACCCCGGGAGTACTAGATGCAAATTCAAACGTGTTTTCTTCTTGAATCGGCAAGGCATCCATATCAGCTCGGATTGCAAGGACCTTACCAGGCTGTGAACCGATGAGGCGAGCCATCACACTTGTCTTTGTCGGGCGGGAAAGCTCCAAGTCCTCAAAGGATTCGAGTGTTTCATACACAAATTGTGCCGTTTTTTCCTCCCGAAACGATAATTCAGGGTTTTGATGGAGATATCTCCTCCACCCAATTACCTCGTATTTTAGTTGGTCTACTTCATTTTTAAAGGTATTAACCAGCATCTAATGGACCTCCGCATGACGAAAAATTAAATTATCAAGAAAATTCATAACTATCACTCTTTCATTATACGTTAACCCATATGAAAACTAAATAGATTCAAGAAGTCAAAAAAACGGTCACCATATGAAGGAATGGATGACCGTTAATTCATAAATCATACTAAATTTTTATTCAAGCTATTTTTCCGAAGTGCCTGTTTATCACGAATTCTTGTTAGTCGTTTCGTTTTTTGCTTTTCATACAAATAGTAGACTATGAAGTAAGAGACAATCCCAAGAACGATACCAAAAATGGTCATTCCAATTAAAACATGGACTCCCCCGTGGAGGATACTAATAATGACACTAAAATCGCCATGCAGCAGTTTTTCAAATGAAAATGGTGTACTTTGTCCAATCTGAACCTTCAATGGAAAGACCGCTTTCCCGAGTTTTTTTGCAAAAGGTAACAGGATCACAGGCAGAAAGGTTAGTTTGCCAATAACATTTCCAATGATTGCAGCAGGAAAGGATCCTTTGGCCAGACGGACAATCGGGATAAATAATATATAGATAAGTGAAGCAGATGATATCACCAACATTTCCAAACCAAAGCCAATCGCAAAACCTAATGACACTTTTTTGGCCCCGCCAGGAGAACGAAACAGTTTTAAAAAATTCAACCTAAACGCACGTCCGATTCGTTGAAAAAAATTATATTTCTTTTGCCTTATGTTCATATGAAAAACCTCCTTTGTTGCAGGCCAATTTACAAAAATCACAAAAATAATAACTTTGTATTAATTATAATCAATTTTCGAGTCAGATTGTCACTATTTTTATATTTTTTAGACAGGAAATTTAATACTTCTTTGGGTTTCAACAACAATCGATCAAATTTTACTTAAAAAATTAAAATAGTCTCATAAAACCCAGTAGAAAAGACCGTTCTTTTTTTGAACGGTCCTCACCAAACTAAAATAAAATCGAAGATAAATACACCACTGTCGTGACGGTAAGCATGCTAAATACCGTAGACATCAAGACCACCTGTGCTGCATATTCCGGATGATTTCCATATTCTAAGGCGAAAAGTGCGCTGTTTCTTGATGTAGGAAAAGAGCTAGCGATAAATAAAGCCTGCGCTGTAGTGCCGTCCAACTTTAAAATAATAATAATGAGGAATGCAATAACTGGAGAAAGGACTAGGCGGCCAAGCAAACTTAGGACTAGCGGCTGCGAGAACCGGCTAAATTTCAAGTAGGCACTTTGTGCCCCAAGTGTTATAAGCGCTACTGCAATAAAAGCATTAGATGTATTTTTAACAGGCGACCATAAAAATTCAAGAATTTTTATACGAAACGTATGGAGCAGAAGACCTAATAAAAAAGCATAGATCACCGGATTTTTCAAAAATTCTTTGATTGCTTTTACTTTATACTGTTTTTAAAAGTGGATGATAAACCGTTATCAAATTTTGCCACTTTACCAATGAATGAACTAATCATCATCAAACTAACTGCTTGTAAACTTAAGAATCCAAGAATATGCAGCAATGTTTCTCCGCCCACATTATTTTGATAAATATTTGTAAAGCTTACAGCGGGCATTAAAAAATAAGTGTTTAATTTAGATAAGGTATTCATATCAAAATGAAATTTTCGGTGCAGAAATACACCAGCTCCAATTAAGATGAATACTGGCAAAACAACATTTAATAAGATTTGAAATAATATATACATAATATACTCCTATTTAAAAATCCAAAAAGCCCCTATAAAGGAGCTCTTATGAGAAACATTTATAATGGTATAATTGTTAAAAGGAGAGCAACTAAAATCATGACAACCGTTGAACCGCAAGCCCATTTTAAGAAGGATCGCTGCAAGTCTCCGAAATCCGCACCAACCATCCCTACTAGTAAATAAGTAGAAGGAACGAGCGGACTTAAAAGATGGACTGGTAATCCTAATAATGAGGCTCGTCCAATCATCGCCGGGTCAATTCCAAATCCGCTTGCTGCTTTTGCCAATAAAGGCAATACTCCGTAGTAAAAGGCATCATTTGACATAAAGAAGGTAAATGGTGCACTAATAATGGCTGTAATTAGCGCAAAGTGTGAACCAAGTGCATCAGGAATATGAGAAATCATGCTACTTGCCATGGCATCGACCATTTTCGTTCCTGTAAGAATTCCTGTAAAAATACCAGCTGCAAAAACCATTGAAACTACAGATAATGCATTATCAGCATAGTGCATGATTCGTTCTTTTTGTTCTTTTAAATTCGGATAATTAATTGTGATTGCAATTGCAAAACCAATCATAAACAGAACAGTAGTCGGAAGGACTTCTTGAATTAAAGCATATAAAAGTACAATCGTAAGAAGGTAGTTTACTAGAATTAATTTTGGACGTTTGAGGTAAGCATCCTCAGTTGTAGCTGCCATTTGCGCCATTGTGCTATAATCAATTTCCAATACTCCTATCCGTTTACGCTCTTTTCTTCCAAGGCAATATGCCATAAACAATACAAACAACACTCCACCAATCATACTTGGAATGACTGGAGTAAATACATCTCCCATTTCAAGATGTAATGCCGTCATAACCCTGGCAGTAGGACCTCCCCATGGAAGCAGGTTCATTACTCCGGAAGCTGATACTGCAATCCCCGCTAAGACTAATGGCTTCATCCCAATTCGTTTGTACAATGGGAGCATCGCGGAAATGGTAATCATATAAGTGGTTGTTCCATCTCCATCAAGGGAGATTAATAGTGCAAGTACAGCTGTACCTATTGCTATTTTTACTGGGTCACCTTTTACTACTTTTAAGATTTTTTGAATAATCGGATCGAATACTCCTGCATCAATCATAATTCCGAAGAAGAGAATGGCAAATAAAATCATAATTCCTGTTGGTGCCACACTCTTGATCCCTTCTAATGCCATTGGCCCCATATCCTTGCCGAACCCGCCGATTAAAGCAAAGGCTACTGGAACGACCATGAGGGCAATCATGGCTGAAAGACGTTTTGTCATAATTAAAACCATGAAAATAATAATCATTAAAAATCCTAAAGTTGCTAACATTGTCTTCACCCCTTTTGTTTGTAAATTAATAATAATCAAAATTTTATATAGTGAAAACGTTTCCAAAATAATGTTAATATCGTAAATTAATTTGTATTTTGTACATATTGTTCACGAGAGGAGGACTTTTCCAGTTTGAGATTCTAAAAAAAATAAAGGACTGCTTTTCGGCAATCCCCCTCAAACTGGATAATATTTCCTTTCCGGTCTTCCTACAATTCCATAAACCACTTCTGCCTTCACCTCTTTGATAGCGGATAAATATTCTAAATAGCGGCGAGCCGTGATCCTTGATGCACCGATTTCCTGTCCGACTTCTTCTGCAGATAGTCCTTCATTTTTGGAACGAATAACTGCTTTCACTTTTCCAAGCGTAATATCGTCAATTCCTTTAGGCAATCCGGCACTTTTTCCTGTCCTCTCCTGTTTTCCTTTTCCAAATAAAAGGTCTACATAATTTTGATTCACCTCCTGTTTGGACATTAACAGGGAGTGTTTTTGAATATATTCCAAAATTACCTCATCAAATCGTTCCCGGTTAACCGGTTTAATTAAATAATTCTCTACTCCATAACTTAAAGCTTTTTCAAGGAAAACTTTATCAGTTGCAGCTGTAATCATGATAATCCCCATCTTAGGGAAGCTCTCACGAATGATAGGCAGGAGTTCAGCTCCAAGCATGTCCGGCATGTACACGTCTAAAAGTAGTAAATCAGGCTGTTCTTTTTTTAGTATTTGCAAGGTTTGATCCCCGTTCAAGGCTTTACCAACTACTTCAATTTCCTTGAATTTCTGTAAAAATTTCTCGTGAATATCTGCAATTCGAAAATCGTCTTCCGTAATCACTACCTTGATCTTATTCAAGTCTTCTCCCCCTCTCGTTTCCTTTAGGAAGATACACAGTAAAAACAGTTCCACTCCCTGGACTGCTTTGCACCTCAATCATTCCACCCATTTCTATTACAGCCTTTTCTGCATTTGATAGACCAAATCCTCTCGACTCGGTCCCTTCTTTCGTGGTATAACCCTTTTGAAAGAGAAGCGGTATTTCATTTTCTTTAATTCCCTTCCCATTATCTGAAATTTCAAAGATAATGTCACTACCAATATCCGTTGCGAAAAATTTAACGGTAGGAAATTCTAACCCATATACGGCCTCAAAGGCATTATCGAATAAATTTCCAAGGATAACAATGAGGTTGGAAAGTTTTATATGGGGCGGTAAGTTTTCCAAATAACTATCAGAAGCAATTTCAAACTGAATCTTCTTTTCCGATGCTTTTCCCAGCTTTCCTAAGAGAATAGCCTGGATTTTTGTATCTTTAATCTGGTTAAAAACAACAGAATTTTGAAATTGCAGTGCCTGTGTTTCCAATTGAATCATTTCAATCGCCTGTTGATATTCCCCCAGCTGAAGCAGGCCAAGTAGCACGTATAATTTATTGGTAAATTCATGAGTCTGCGCACGAAGGTCTTCAGAATAACTTTTAACCTCCGATATCGTGTTTAACATTTGCTCAATTTCAGTTTTATCCCGAAACGATGCAACTACTCCAGTTATTTCATGTTGATTGAAAAGGGGTGTGCAGTTTACAATCACTGTTCGGTCCTTCCAGACCATTTCTTTATCAATTTGAGGTGTTCCTGTTTCTAAAACTTCATATAAATAGTCTGAAGGAAATAGTCCATCCACCTTCATAAGTCTTACTGAACCATGAATATTTAGGAGTTTTTTGGCCGGTTGATTCATCATCGTGATGAACCCCTTTTGATTGATTGCCAAAATCCCTTCTTTCACCGCATGCAATACTGCGTTTTTTTCTTTATAAAGCCAGGCAATTTCATAGGGTTCAAGCCCCATTGTATCCTTACGAATATTCCGCCCTAGTAAAATGCTGGCAATTAACGAGATGATGAGAGCGAAAACTGCGACATACAGTACCTTGATCACGTTTTTCATGATTTGCTGATGGATATCCTCTAGCAAAAATCCTACAGAAACAATCCCAATGATTTCACCTTTTTGATTAAATATAGGTGACTTTCCCCTGATAGATGGACCAAGTGACCCCTTTGCCGTGGATACATAATATTCTCCCTTTTGAAGGGCTCTTTCGTTATCTCCGCCCCTCATTTTTTTCCCGAGCTTCGATTTTAGCGGGTGAGAATATCGGTTTCCCTTTTTATTTCCTATTACAACAAATTCAGCACCGGTCTGTTTGCGAATTTTTTCAGCTAGCGGCTCAATGGTTTGCGATGGATTTTTTGATTGAAAAGCCTCGATAATAGTCGGTATAAAGGATACCGTTTTTGAAATTTCCAGTGCCATTCTGCCCCGGTTTTCTTCGATTTGTTTACTTTCCATGTAGCTGTAAAAAGCCGTCAGCAGCACGATTAATAATAATCCCAGTGACAGTACCAGCCCAAAGATTTTCGTCTGCAGTGATATTTTTATTGTGTTCAGGCAGGATCCCCCCTAACAAAAATGCGAATTCTATTCTACATTATAGCGGTATTTTGGGGAGTTTTCCTTTTTGAAAAGTTATTTATACTTATTGATGTTTCGTAGATTTTGTTTTTTATGAACACAATTTCGTTATTTACTGAACATAAAAAGGGATAAATCATATAATAAATAATAGTACCGAGGAATGGAGGAAATTTGAATGCCTTCAGTCATTAATTTAGGAGTATTAAATGTTAACACTCCCCAACAAAACGCCAATGTATCAATCGGCGAATCCATTATTACAGGGATGGATTCCAACAGGAAATTTAATCAAGGTTTTGGTAGTACCTTTGGCTTTTTTAATGTCCTTACACTAAATGTCGCGAATAATTTGGATAACTTGGATGGAATTGATGGAGTAATCTTTGACCAGGATATAAAACCAAATTTTGGTACAAATATATAAATTTCAAAAGAAAAAAACCTTTCATGAAAGGTTTTTTTCCGCTTTATCAGTTGGAGCTTTATCCATTTTATCACTAGGCTTGTTTTTATTCTGGTCCGCTTGCATAGTAGTTAACGAAGCGCTTGAATGAGATAAATTATTTCGGTCCCCGTGGATGTTTCCTAACCCTTGGCTATGTTTTTTATTGCTTTTAAAATCTTCGATAAAATTATTTCCGATACTAAAACATGACGCCTCACCAATACTCCCGATTTTGATGGTTCCGATATGAACAGATGGAGATAAAAAAGAGGAACCCATCGTTTAATCAGCCTCCCCCTTCTCTTTGTTGTTTACCCATAAATTGTCCATCATTAAATTTTCTTTACCTGACAACGTTCCAATTACTTCAGTAACAGTCTGATCGCTTCGAAATTTTTTAATCATATTCTTTTCCCCTAAAAATACACCAGCAGAATTTTTCATACTTGCTATAGTTACATGGTCAAAACGAATATTCATCCGCTAATCCCCTTTTTCCATTTTTATCAGCCTATTCCGTTACTGAGGAGATGACACAAACCACCATTAAAAAAAGTGGGCATTTATCACATTATTTACATCCAGTTCATACTGTAAAGCAGAAATGAAAAAATGTGGTGAGAAAATGTTAAAATCTTCACAATTTCAATTTACAGGGAATATTAATGTCCAAACCATGGAGCGGCAGGCAGGAATCTTTATCGCTGAAAAAAATACGGCGGTTGGCTGGAATGCGCATGGGAAGCAAAATAAAGTTTTTGGTGATGTTAGCGGGGAATGTAATATTCTCTTGCATAATATCTCTATTTTGAATGACCCGGATTTTATTGATACGCCGATCGATGACCGGGATATCAATTTTTCATTTGAGACTCCTGGTAATGAAAACGAATCGAATATTAACCTTGATTCTGTTAATGTGACAACGATGCTCAATAATTCCTCCCTGCTCGTTGGGAAAGGTCAGATAAATGGAATAGATGCTAATCAAAAACAAAATGTCTCACACGGTAATACGTATGGAAATATGAATCATATTACTAAAAATTTAAGTATCAATAATGACCCGGATATGATTGATGCAATAATAGATGATCAAGATATCAAAATCGCCAATACCAATTGGGAGTAATCAGAATTTATATTTAAAACGATAGCCTTTTGACGTTTTCATCACTTTTTGTTCATCATCGGAAGCAGCTTCTGCCAGTGCTTCCTCTTCATTTTCTTTCTCTATTTTTTGAATAATGGATTTGGTCAACTCCTCTGAACCGCTAATATTATTTCCAATCAATAATTTCCCACTTAATTCGTCAATCTCGATTTTCTCTAGTTGAAAATTAATGTTCTCTAGATGATCAATTTGTACATGTTCAAGGTGGATATTACCACCTTGTTTTTCTTGTCTTTCTTCCTTTATTTTCTCCTGTTGTTGTTTTTCAAGGAGTTCAATAATTCGATCTAGCTTTGTGAGAATATGAGGCATATGGGGGGATGGCTGTTTTTCTGCCTGTTTTTTTTTAAAAGAAAAAAATTTAAACATCAACTCCCCCCTTGTTGAAAAACTCTTTTTTAAAACTTATGCGGGAGATATAGGATTATTAATAATGGCACCTCAATAAAAATCGTTTGATCCACTATCTATTTAAGGATCGATTATTGCTTTTCTACGGTACGGTAATAACGCGACAACTCAACCACCATCGCACCCATTCTTTCCTTTTCAGGTGTAATTACTCGATTTATTCCTTCTTCTCTTAAAGCCTCTGCCGTTACCTTTCCAACTGAAACTGCAAGCGCTGAGCCATGAAAAGCAGCCAAAATCTCCTTGCCATAGCCTTTTTCTTTTGCAAAATCAAATAGGGAACGAACTTGGTTTGCCGTTGTAAAACATACAGCATTTAACTTATTTGATATTAGTTCATCGCAAATCGTCACTAGGGTTTCAATCTCAGGTGCAATATGTTGATAAGGAAGCAGTTTGGACACTGTTGCCCCTCTATCCTCAAGAAACTTAGTCAATGCCGGTGCCTTTTCACCATGGAGCTGGAGCATGACCTTTTTTCCCGAGAAATCAAAGCTTTCCAGGGATTGAATTAATCCCTTTGTCGTCCCATCCTCGTCAACGGCAACGGGTTTAACCCCAAGTTCTTTTAATGCTGATAAGGTTTTATATCCTCTTGATGCAGCTTTGGCTTGACGGATGGTATGTAAAAACTCCTTTTCAACATCCAATTTTTTAGCCAATTCATATAGAGTGGTTGTGCCCATTCCTGTTGTAAAAATCACCCAATCCGCTCCATCACGAATAAACCTTTGTAAATCCGACTCTACTTCATTCTCAGATAAGAGGACCGTTCCTTGCAACGGCCGAAGTACCGGGATACCTCCTTGTTTTATTATAAGTGTACTGATTTCTTCGATCTTCCTTGATCCAGCTATTGCTATACGCTTCCCCAATAAATCTTTTTCCATCTATATATCCTCTTTTCAACTAGGTATTTAAAGAAATTATATCCAGAAAGGATGCTGTTGACCAAGCAATAAATCCGAAGTATAATACAAACATAAGTTTAACAATTAAACAAATGTTTAAACCTTACAACATCATAGGGAGGCACATACTTTGAAAAAGCGTAAAATTGGAATGGCCTTATCACTTGTACTGGCTGCGGGTACACTATTAGGGGCGTGTGGAAAAAGTAACGAGAACGCAACTGCGAAAGGAAAAACCTTCTCTGTAGCAATGGTTACTGATATCGGTGGTGTCGATGATAAATCCTTTAATCAGTCTTCATGGGAAGGACTTGAAAACTTTGGTAAAAAAAATGGTCTGACAAAAGGTAAAGGCGGCTATGATTACCTTCAATCCCAATCAGATGCCGATTATACAACAAACCTAAATACACTTGTTCGCCAAGGGTATGACCTAGTATATGGGATAGGTTTCTTAATGCCAAATGCCGTAGAAGAAATTGCGAAGCAGCAAAAAAATACTGAATTTGCCATCGTTGATGCTGAGGTTAAACAGCCAAACGTTGCTAGTATTCTTTTTAAAGAGCAAGAGGCAGGATTCCTTGCGGGTATAGCAGCTGCTCTTTCGACAAAATCTAACCATATTGGATTTATTGGAGGGATGAAAATCCCTGTGACAGAACGATTTGAAACTGGTTACTTAGCTGGAGTAAAGGCTGCAAATCCTACAGTAAAAGTCGATGTTCAATATGCAGGTGCTTTTGACAAAGCTGAGGTTGGACAAGCCATCGCTGCTAAAATGTATTCTACAGGCGCAGATGTAATTTTTCACGCTGCAGGAGCCACTGGTGTTGGTGTATTCAAAGAAGCCAATGATTTAAAGAAAAAAGACCCTAACAAACAAATTTGGGTAATAGGGGTTGACCGTGACCAAGCAGATATGGGACCGGATGTCGTTCTTACATCCGCTCTTAAGCGCGTTGATGTAGCAGTCCAAGATCTATCCCAGAAAGCCAAAGATGGAAAGTTCCCTGGCGGCAAAGTTACGTTATACGGTTTAACTGAAGATGGTGTAGGCTTAGCACCAATCAATGAAAAAGCTTCTAACAAAACAAATATTGATGCAGCTGTAAAAGAATGGGTAAAAAAAATAAAAGCCGGTAAAATAAATGTTCCTGAAACTCAAAAAGAATTAAAAACCTTTAGTCCAAAATAACCGTACTGTCTATGAACGAGGTGAGTTTTGTGCCTGAAAAAATGAATGAGAAAGAACAATTAATTTTGGATCTAATTAGAAAGAATCCCTACGTTTCACAACAAGAACTTGCGGAGATCTTAGGATTATCCAGACCCTCCGTTGCAAATATGATTTCTGGTTTAACCAAAAAAGGCAAAATTTTAGGGAGAGCCTATATTTTAAGTGAATCACAACACGTGATTTGTATCGGCGGTGCGAATATTGACCGGAAATTCCATGTGAAAGAAAAAGCCCAGTTAGGTACATCCAATCCAATTTACGCCACTCATAATGCAGGCGGGGTAGCAAGGAATATTGCAGAAAACCTGGGACGGCTTGGAATGGATGTGGATCTTATCTCTACAAGCGGTGATGATAATGATTGGTCTTTTATTGAGGAAGCATCATCTTTATACATGAACTTGGAAACCGTGACCCAATTTCCCGAAAAATCTACTGGTTCTTACACTGCTGTCCTAGACTCTAACGGAGAATTAATTATTGCGTTAGCAAATATGGAAGTATACGAAGCGATCACACCTGAATTACTTCTTAAACACGATGTTTCTTTAAGCCAAGCAAAATGTATCGTGGCCGATTTAAATTGTCCCAAGGAAACGATTCGATTTTTGTGTCATTTTGCAAAAAGCCATGATATTCCGATTGTTTTAATTCCCGTTTCATCTCCAAAGATGAATCGATTACCAGAAGATTTAGAAGGTGTATCATGGTTAATCACAAATCGTGATGAATCGGAAACTTACTTTCATACTGAAATCAAAAATGAAGTAGACTGGAGACTGGCTTTAGAAAATTGGTTATCACTTGGTATATCCAATGTGATTATTACCAATGGCAAAAAAGGATCGATGATTGGAAATAAGGATGAAGGGATTTTCCATGTTCCTTCTATTGAACTTGAGGAAATTATCGATGTTACAGGAGCTGGTGATGCATTCTCTTCCGCTGTCATTTATACCTGGTTAGAGGGAAAATCCTTACCAGAGATTGCTAAAGCCGGTAATATGAATGCTGCCAAAACACTGCAAACCCCTTATACGGTCCGTCAGGATTTATCAGCTGAAAAACTATTAAAAGACATGGAGGAATTATCATGAAACAATATATTGAATTATCTGAAGAAGTGCGTGCTGCTAAGGAACAAGGAAAACCAGTTGTTGCTTTGGAATCAACTATTATCTCACACGGTATGCCTTATCCGCAAAATGTTCAAACTGCACGTGAAGTGGAACAAATTGTCCGTGATAATGGTGCCGTACCGGCAACCATTGCAATCGTAGATGGAAAAATTAAAATTGGCTTATCCGATGAAGAGCTAGAAATGTTCGGTAAAAGCTCTGATGTAGCAAAAGCTTCAAGACGTGATTTAGCATATTTAATTGCCACAAAAAAACTAGGAGCAACAACCGTCGCTGCCACGATGATTTGTGCTGAAGCAGCGGGAATCAATATCTTTGTTACCGGCGGTATTGGCGGTGTCCACCGTGGAGCCGAAACAACAATGGATATCTCGGCTGACTTGGAAGAACTTGGACAAACAAACGTTGCCGTTATTTGCGCCGGTGCTAAGTCGATTCTAGATTTAGGCCTGACAATGGAATATCTTGAAACAAAAGGTGTACCGGTGATTGGTTATCAAACTGATGTTCTACCTGCGTTCTATACCCGTACAAGTGAATTCCCTCTAAACTTACGTGCAGATGATGTAGAAACCATTGCCTCTACGTTAAAAGTAAAATGGGATTTGAATCTTAAAGGCGGGGCTGTTATTGCCAACCCAATTCCTGAAGAATATGCCATGGATGAAAAAACGATTAATAGTGTAATCGAAACAGCATTAAAAGAAGCTGAAGAAAAACATATTTCCGGTAAAGATGTAACACCTTTCATGCTTGGGAAAGTAAAAGAATTAACCGAAGGAAAAAGTTTAGATGCAAACATCGCTCTTGTTAAAAACAATGCCGTTGTTGGAGCAAAATTAGCTGTAAGTTTTAATGCAATGAAATAATAGCTTTCGTTTGGCTTGTAGACAAATCTAGTTTCTAGATACGTCTACAAGCTTTTTATATTTTTTATCCCAAAGACTATTCGAATACTTTTTCTAATTAGAGGGAAAATTTATTAAAGATTCGAATTCACCTAAGGTGATTGTTCGGGACTTTTTTTATTTCCCCCCTAAAAGGACGTGGTGAACATTCAACATAACTCAAATGATTTTTTTAACAAGGAAACATTGAAATGGTTGATAATATCTTCGTTAAAAGGAATCTCTCAGGTAATATTGATTGAAAACGCGGTTTCTGGGTTTATTATTTTAGCTGCGATCACCATTGCATCCTATTCCTTAGGAATCATCGCCCTCTTCTCAAGCTTAATTGGCACGGTTATTGGAAAAACGGGAGGGGCCGATCAGGCCAGTGTCAGCCAAGGGTTGTATGGATATAACTCCGTCCTGACAGGAATGGCCCTTTTCTTATTTTTAAGCGGGGATGACAGGTGGTTGATTGCTTTAGCTGGTTCTGCTATCGCCGCTTTATTTACAGCAGCCATGATTTATATCATGAAGCCAACTGGGATCCCACCCCTAACCTTTCCATTTATTGTCCTAACCTGGTTTTGGCTCCTTACTACATATCGATTAGTTACTTTTAAAATCAGCCCTGATCTCACACCGCAATCTCTATCCAATTGGACTCTAGATATTAAAGGAGAGACAAATTGGCTTGACGGCGCTATGAACGGAATTGGGCAAATTTTTTTCCTAGATAATTCCTTTTCTGGTATCCTGCTTTTTATTGCGGTATTTTGGGCTGGATGGAAATTAGGACTTTATGCCATAATCGGGAACCTAGCTTCCCTAATCACTTCTTATCTACTCGGTGGTGAGCACCATTTGATTTTTCTGGGACTCTATGGATACAATGCCATCTTAACTATTATTGCTGTATCCATCGTTTTTAAGGACAATGAGCGGAATGGATTACTATATGGAATTATCGCTGCTTGTTTAACCGTTCCGATTACAGCAAGTATTGTCACATGGCTTTTGCCATACGGTCTTCCTGCATTGACCATGCCTTTTGTATTCTGTACTTGGCTATTCCTATGTGCAAGAAAAGTTCTTCCTTTATTTTAAAATCGAAGAAAGCATCCCGGCAAAATGACGGGAAGCTTTCCTTTATGATTCTATATGTTCACTCATTAAATCAAAAACCTGTGATTCAACGGAACTTAAATATTCTTCTTCGACCTTTTGTTTCGGATGTGGATGGTACCAGTGGATTTTACCATCTTGAACCATCCCCTTATAATCATGTCCTTGGATATTCAATGAAAAATGAGGTTGTTCATGTGCCTGCCCTTCGAATAGCTGATTTACCTCAAAATTTTCAAACATACCTGCATCTTCCTCCTTTTTTTACTATTAAAGTTTCCCCAGAAAAAGATCTTGTATCCTTGATTATATCCAAAGTTTAAACAAGCCATCATTTACACCTAGATTATACATATAGTAAAAGCCAAAAACAGTACTTAAAGCGCCTGTTGCCAAAATTAGTCCTCTTCCAGCAACCATTTTTTTCATGCTTAAAACAAAAGGAATCCCAATAACGGTTGTAAAAATTAACATTCCGATCACGGTTCCTAATCCAAATACTAAAATATACAGCGCCCCCTGCCATACAGAATGAACGGTACTCATGGTGAGGAGAACCATGGCAGCACTACCGGCAAGTCCGTGAACAAATCCGATAAATAATGATTTAAAATAAGTAGGCTTTTTCACAAAAATATGTACTTCATCATGATGATGAGAATGTTTTCGATTTTTTCGAATCGATAACATTGCAGCGATTCCTAAATAAACAAGCATGATTCCAACTAAGAATTCCAATGTCAGTGACCATTTCTCAGGAATATCATTTTTCATGACAATTAGGATGATACCTATAATAAAAAGTGTGGCTGTATGTCCAATTCCCCAAAAAACACCGGCCAGAGAGGCCTGCCAAAGCTTTTTACTTTGACTTGCAATCGTTGAAACTGCAATGACATGATCGGGTTCCAATGCATGCCTGATGCCTAAAATAAAACCTAACGCTAAAACAGAAAATAAAGTAACACCCATTTTGTTTCCTCCCCATTTTCTTATTTCTCTATAAAAATCCGGCAATCTTTTCGAATTGCCGGATTAAAACCTTAGTATTTTCTAAGAAAACATGGTTTTTTATTAAACCATTCCTGACTGATGATTTGATGAAATTCCGAGAACATTTTTTCAATCACTTGAGTCGAATTTGCTAACACGCGAATAGTAAAGCCCGGAACTGGAAGTGAGGATAGTCCAACTTTATAATCATTTGTATTCATTTCAATCACAGAATATAACTGATCGAGTAAAACACTATTCGATTGCTCTCCAATTACAATCATCGAACCCAAATGAGAAAATCCCTCCATAAATCCAAGGCCCCTTAAATTCTGTTGGCCTGGATTTAATTTTATATGATCATATACAACTAATTCGTCATCCATATAGATTTCATTTAATAATTGAATGGTTTCGTAACTAAATTGCTCTCCCTCTGGAGACCAACCAGGTGTAATGATGTCTGAATAGAGAAGTGTGGCTGTTTTATCCATCCGAATCACGTTTTTTTGTTTGTATTTCGCATGTTGGTAGGCAATCAATGGATCTGGGATATATTCAAGGTAACTGCCTGCCTCAAGTAAGAACTCTGCTTCTTGGTAAGCGTGGTTTTTAGGAGTTTTATATACCTTGGTCGCTGACTGGGTTGTCATGGTTACGCGTGCATTTTTCTCTAGGGAGATTTTCATTTTATAACGATCCCCATCTAAATAACCGCCGCCAGGGTTCAATAAATAATAACAAGGCTGGCCTGATTCATCATGATAAACAGGGCGCATTACTTTAAACGCACCCTGGAAATATACATTTTTCGAAATCGTTTTTCCCCTTCTATCTTCAGCATTTAAATGGAGAACGCCTGTCCAATCTTCCATCTCATGCCAATCCTTTTAATAATGCATTTTGCTTTAGCCAATCAATGACATTATCCAACCCGGAATTATCTTTTAAATTGGTAAATGCAAATGGTTTGTCTCCGCGAAACACCTTTGTATCAGACTCCATGACATCAAGACTTGCGCCAACATGAGGGGCTAAATCTGTTTTATTAATAATAAATAGATCAGATTTAATCATCCCCTGACCGCCTTTTCTTGGAATTTTCTCTCCCTGTGCCACATCAATAATGTAAATGGAGAAATCAACCAATTCCGGGCTAAATGTTGCAGCTAAATTATCGCCGCCGCTTTCAACAAAAATTAGCTCTACATCAGGGTGTTTTTCTTTTAATTCATTGATCGCTGCAAAATTCATTGAAGCATCCTCACGAATTGCCGTATGTGGACATCCTCCTGTCTCCACACCAATAATACGATCAGCCGGAAGAACTCCATTATGCATTAAAAATTTTGCATCCTCTTTTGTATAAATATCGTTAGTGACAACTGCCATACTTATTTCATCCTTCAAATGGCGCGTCAATTTCTCAACTAACATGGTTTTTCCCGCACCAACAGGGCCACCCACTCCAATTTTAATTGGATCCATTTAACCTCTTCCTTTCTCATTTAAATTTATCAGCGCAAAATTGGATTTTCTCTGCGAATGCGGGTCACTTATCTGCGAAAAAGCAACCTTTATTTGCGTTGCTAAGCATTTTATCTGCATTCCGAAAAAATACACTGAGCTATGACATAAAAATTCTTATATTCACTCGTTCATGCCTCATTTGTGACAACTCAAGCCCCGGCGAGACGATTCCAAATTCTTCTTCATCCAACTGTTCAATCGTTTGGACTGCCTCGGCCAAAACGATTTGGATGTCACGAAGAATGATTTGCCCTGCCGTTTGCCCCAATGGGATTCCGCGCACAGCATTTTGGACAATCCCTGATACAACCGAATACAAATAAAATAATACAACCGTTGATTTTGGCACACCCGCATGTTGTGCAACCATTGTAAACACAATAGATGGGTGACCGAAAGATTGTTTTGCTTCAATCCTTTTTCTGTAAAGCGATAAAATCGGTATCTCATATAGGGACTGGACAAGATTCAGCATTCGTTCACCCATTCGTTGCGTGCCCTCCCTCATTTCACGAGGTAAATTTTGCACGGCCAATAACCGATCAAGCCTCCAGATTTTTTGAAAATCTTCTTTTTCCAACGCCTGAAAAATAAGATGACTTGCCAGTCCATCTGAATAGATGAGCTGCTCATTGATATAGACCCGAAGCCACTCTGAAAATGTTTCCGAATTATGAACAGCATTTTCTTGAATATAGCTTTCAAGACCGTATGAATGACTAAAGGCACCAGTTGGAAAGTTTGAATCACAAAGCTGAAATAGTGATAGGAACTTATGCTCCATGACTATGACCAATATGGCGAAATGCCTGCTTTACCTTTCTCTCTTCTCGTTTATAAGGAATCACAAGCTCTTGTAGAAGTTCCTCTACAAGGTAATCATATTGAACCATCATTTCGTCATTTTCAAATTGGGCAGGAAGATGGCGATTGCCCAGTTGATGAGCGATTGTCCCCATTTCTTTTAAGCTGCGCGGGCTAATCACCAATAAATCATCGGCTACCACATCAACGACAATCATATTTTTTTCATCTATATATAAGACATCGCCAGCAATAAGGTCACGTGGATCTTTTAAACGGATGCCGATTTCCCTGCCATGATCGGTTGTAACCCTTTGAATTCGTTTTACTAGGTGTGCACTTTCCAGGTAAACTTTTTCAATATGTCGGCTGATAATCTCTTCCTTTTCCATTTCCTCAATATTGGTTTCTACTCTTTCAATTAACATGCTTTCACCTCAAAATAAGAAATATCGTTGTCCCATCGGTACCTTATCAACCGGATCACATGTAATAAGTTCGCCGTTGACTCTTACCTCATATGTTTGTGGATCAACTGACAACTCAGGTGTTTCCGAATTAAGTTTCATGTCTTTTTTCGTCAATTTCCGAATCCCTTTTACAGGAAGGATCACTTTTTCCAGACCGAGCTTTTCATGAACTTTGCCTTCGTAGGCTGCCTGGGATACAAACGTAATCGAGCTTTTGGATAGTGCTTTTCCAATCGAAGCATACATTGGACGGCTAATCACTGGCTGTGGCGTTGGGATTGATGCATTTGCATCGCCCATCATTCCATGAACAATTAATCCACTCTTAAGAACCAGTTCAGGTTTTACGCCAAAAAACGCCGGTGACCAGATCACCAAGTCTGCAATCTTTCCTACTTCAATGGAACCTACATAATCAGAAATTCCATGGGTAATCGCAGGATTAATCGTATATTTTGCAATATAACGTTTTGCACGGTTATTATCTGAAAGCTCACGATCACCTTCTAAAAAGCCCCTTTGTTTTTTCATTTTATCTGCAACCTGCCATGTTCTGATAACAACTTCTCCAACACGCCCCATCGCCTGTGCATCTGAACTTGTCATACTAAAAATCCCCATATCTTGCAGTATATCTTCTGCAGCAATGGTTTCTTTTCGAATCCTTGAATCAGCAAAAGCAATATCCTCGGGTACAGATGGATTTAAATGGTGACAAACCATTAACATATCCAGATGTTCATCAATGGTGTTTACCGTATATGGAAGTGTTGGGTTAGTAGATGAAGGGAGAACATTCATAAAACTAGCTGATTTGATTAAATCGGGTGCATGCCCTCCTCCAGCCCCTTCGGTATGATACATATGAATTACACGGTCTTTAATAGCAGCCATCGTATTTTCAACGAATCCGCCTTCATTCAAGGTGTCCGCGTGTAACGCAACTTGAACGTCATATTTGTCTGCTACTCTTAATGCATGATCAATGGCTGAAGCAGTGGCACCCCAGTCTTCATGAACTTTAAGCCCGATGACACCCGCCCGAACTTGCTCAGCTAATGGTTCTTCTGTTGCAGCCTGTCCTTTCCCTGTCAATCCTACATTAATCGGGAGCCCTTCGACCGCTTCGAGCATCCTATGAATATTCCACTCTCCAGGAGTGACCGTTGTAGCTCTTGAACCCGCAGAAGGACCCGTGCCCCCTCCAATTAAAGTGGTCAGTCCGGCCGTAAGTGCCACCTCTACTTGTGCCGGGTTGATAAAATGCACATGCGTGTCAATTCCACCGGCTGTTACAATCATTCCTTCACCCGCAATGATCTCAGTAGAAGCACCGATGATAATATCAACACCGTTCATGACCAATGGATTACCTGCTTTTCCGATTCCAGCTATTTTCCCATCACGAATGGCAATATCAGCTTTATATATTCCGGTATAATCTAAAATCACGGCATTCGTAATCACTAGGTCTGGAACGCCATCCCCTCGAGTTACGAGAGGATGCTGACCCATTCCGTCACGGATCACTTTTCCTCCCCCAAAAACCACTTCCTCGCCATAGGTCGTATAATCCTTTTCAATTTGAATAATCAAATCTGTATCCGCCAGTCGAATCGAATCACCGGTAGTGGGTCCGTACATTTGCGCATACTGTTTACGAGGCATTTCAAAACTCATTTATCACACCCACTTTCAACAGATCCATCAGTTTTATTGTTAAAGCCATAAACTTTCCGCTCTCCGGCAAAACTCACCAATTCTACTTCCTTTTCATCACCTGGTTCGAAGCGAACCGCTGCACCGGCTGGGACATTTAAGCGCTTTCCAAAGGCTTCCTCCCTATTAAATTTTAGGGATTCATTCACCTCATAAAAATGAAAGTGTGAACCTATTTGGACTGGCCGATCTCCGGTATTCGTTACTTTTATCCTGAAAAGATCTCTTCCCTCATTACAAATAATCGGTTCTTCTTTTAAAAACAACTGACCTGGTTCCATTTCCATTTGCTTATTCCTCCTGCTGATTCTTAGCGAATTGGGTCATGTACGGTTACTAATTTTGTTCCATCGGGAAAAGTAGCTTCTACTTGTATATCGTCAATGATATCCGGAATTCCTTCCATCACATCTTCTCTTTTTAATATAGTAGCTCCATATTCCATTAATTCAGCCACTGTTCGACCGTCCCTTGCGCCTTCTAATACTTCATAGGTAATCATTGCTACGGCTTCAGGATAATTTAATTTCAATCCTCTTTCTCTTCTTCTTTTCGCAAGATCTGCTGCGACAACAATCATGAGTTTATCTATCTCACGAGGAACTAATAACATTCGAGCGACCTCCTTTAAAAAGTACGTTCTTTTATTTTTGTTAAAAATAACCACACTTCATAAAATTCTCCAATTCCTTTCCTTTTTAAACGGAAGTTACATTTTTTTATATTTCTTGAAATGAAAATAATCGTGACGTAGAAACAATAAATTAAAAAAATAAAAAAACAGCCTAAAATAGTACCAAGCTGCTTTTTTATTGCTTATTTAATGGAACTTAATAGACAAAATTCCTATGTTGCTAGAAATACTAAATTAAAAAGCTATCGGGACTAGTTCCCGATAGCTTACATCACTCACCAATAATCATCACTGAAGAAACAACACTTGCTGATTTCTTTTCATTTTGAAATAAATCTGAGACAACGTAGGCAACCTTCCTTCCCAATCTTTCAACCCTTGCCTCAACCAGAACCTCTCCCTTTAAAATGGGTCTATGAAAGGTCGTATGTAAATCGATAGAAGTAAAGCTTTGTCCACCCGTTAACTTAGATGCAATCGCATAGGCCATTATGATGTCCGCCGCAGATGAAACAAAGCCGCCCATCGCCACACCAAGTCCGTTCATAAACTGATCATCGACTTTCCAAATCCCCCTTGCGACCCCATCATCCGCAGAGGTTACTTCAATCTGCAAGGTCAGATCACATGGAGGAGGTGTAGCCCCATCCGTAACAACCTTCATAAGATTGAATTCTTTGTTTATTTTTCCCATCCCCCAAACTCCTCTCAAGGCTATTTACATGGTAAAAAGTCGCAAGCGCTCCTCCATGACTGCTCGTGCCTCACTTATCATTCCATCTAATAATTCCTTAACACTTGGAACATCCTCAATAAGCCCAGCAATTTGTCCACTGTTCATGAAGCCATTTTCGCCGTCCCCTCGTATTGCACCATTCAGATGGAAATCTTCCGATGTCATCTTACGATATTGTTCTTCTGACAAACCTTGACGCTCTAAATCAATAATCTGTTTTGCATATCCTGATTTTAGTACTCTCCGTACTTGGCCAACCGAACGGCCCAAAATCACCGTTTCCTGGTCTGTTGCCTCAATCAATCTATTTTTATATGTAGAATGAAAAGGTGCATCCTTTGTTGCAATCAAGCGTGTCCCCATCTGCACTCCTGATGCCCCAAGCATGAATGCGGCAGCTAAACCGTGTCCATCGCCAATTCCCCCTGCAGCTAAAACGGGTACGGAAACATGTTTGCAAATTTGCGGGATGAGCGTAAACGTGGTCAATTCTAGATTGGAATTAATTCCGGCTGCTTCAAAACCTTCCGCCACCAAAACATCGGCACCAGCCTCTTCTGCCTTTTGTGCATGTTTGACGGCAGCAACAATCACAATCACCTTTATATTATGTTCATGCAAACGGGCAATATAAGGCGCTGGATTGCCGGCAGATAATGAAACAACAGGTATCTTGTGTTTCATGACCAGTTGGATCATTTCCTCCGTATAAGGACTAACATTGATAGGTATATTGATTGCAAAAGGCTGATCTGTCATTTCCTTCGTTTCCAGAATAATCGATTCAACCTGCTCTGGGGTCATCGTTCCGCTTCCAATCGTTCCAAGTCCGCCAGCATTTGAAACAGCCGCAGTCAGCTGGGCATTACTGATATTCCCCATCCCCCCCTGGATAATTGGATATTTTATCGAAAGCAATTCATTGACAGATTTCACACAAATTCCCCTCTCTTAAAAAAATGCACAATTCAATTTACAACAAAGCAGCTCTTCCTAATCAATAGGCAAAAAGCTGCTTTGCTGGTCACTAAATCATATACGGATGGTGTTTGGCATCATAGGAGTCGTCTTTTTTACATAAATCATTATGTTCCTTAAAAATACTTTCAAAAAAACGGCTGGCCGGTTCTGCAAGAAGTTGATAATATTGGTTAAATAATGTTGCAGCAAGGTTTCCATTCCAATTTTCCGGCAATAGTTCTTTTGGAAGTCCCGGATCGATAAACAAAAATTTGCGATATTCATGGACAAGCTTTGTCCGTTCAACAAAACATTGGGCATCTGTCATTTCGCCGCGACTAATAATCTCTTGATTGGCAAAAAACTGCTTGCTGTACGTGATAATAAATTCTTCATATTTCTCTACCACGTCTTCTAACGGCCAGCTTTTTTCAACTAGAGTTTTATTGTCTCTTGGACCGATATATTCAGAGACGAAAAAGTCGACATATTCGCTGATATCGTATTTTTCAATAAGGAGCTTCACTTCTTTTTCCAAGTTATTCGGAGAAATCCAGCAGGCGTTTGAAAAGCTGCCAAAGCCACTCCATAGTAACTCCTGACGAAGTTCATCCCGAATCTGTCTTTTTTCTTCGGGAATAGTATACATGAGAACGCGCCATTTTCCATCCCATTCACTTGGATGGAGCTTGAAGATACGATTTCCTGCTTCTTCAATCCGGTCTATACCCTGTTTTGTTAGAAAATAATAGCTGCGATTCTCAATCTTTTCAGATTGGATCCACCCTTGTTTCAACATACGGGAAACGGCTACCCGAACCGCCTGCTCATTATGTCCGAATTCCTTTAATAGTCCAATTAGACTACCTATCCAAATTTTATTCCCATAGTGATGAATATAATCACCGTATATTGTAAAAATCATGGAGCGTGTATTTTCACCCATTCATTTCACCCCCCATTTCTTTTTCTATCACATTATTTATACGACCGTTAATATTTTTAAATATTTTTCTAAAAAAAGCAAGCTATTTCCCTGAAAAACGTGGGACTCTTTTTTCACTGAAGGCATTTAAAGCTTCAAGACGATCCTCTGTCGGAATCGTTAGCTCATAAGCTTTTGCCTCAATTTCAAGCCCTGTTTGTAAATCGGTGTTAAGGCCTCGGGTAATTGCATATTTTGCCTGACGGATCGCAACTGGCCCATTTTTCATGATTTTTGCGGCAAATTCCTCACAAGCAGACATTAATTCGTTTCGAGAAACTACCTCTAGGACAATACCCAATTCTAGTGCTTCTTGGGCAGACAATTTCTTTGCCGTAAAAATTAATTCTTTTGCCTTTGTTTCGCCAACTAATCGTGGCAATCTCTGGGTTCCACCTGCTCCTGGGATAATCGCCCAGCTTGTTTCTGTTAATCCCAACGAAATTCCTTCTGCAGCAAGCGCAAAATCGCAGGATAGCAGCCATTCGAACCCTCCTCCAAGGGCATAGCCATTAACAGCAGCAATTGTAGGCTGTGGGAGCAATGAAATACTGTTAAACACATCGCGTATTGCTTTTACATTCCTTCTTACCTCTGTTTCAGATAAGGTTTTTCTTTCCTTTAAATCTGCGCCCGCACTAAAGGCCTTTTCACCAGCACCGGTAAAAATGACCACGTGAACATCTGGATTTAGAGAAATAGAATTAACTACTTCTTGAAGCTCGGATAGTGTTGGATAGTTAAAACAATTTAAAACGTCAGGACGATTCACTGTTACATAACCGATATGATTTTCTATTTTAAATATTACGTTTTCCATAATTTAATTTCGCTCCTTTATTAGACAAAATAGCCCTTACTAGTCAGACTATATAAGGGCTTAAACTTTTAATTTTCAATGCTTTCAATAATAGCGGCAATTCCCTGACCGACACCGATACACATGGTTGCAAGTCCATATTGAACCTTTTGTTTTTTCATTTCGTGGACTAGGGTGGTTAAAATCCGGGCACCACTTGCACCAAGCGGATGGCCAAAAGCAATGGCACCGCCATTAACATTTACTTTATCCGCATCAAGCTCCAATTGTCTCATGCATTCGATGGACTGGGAGGCAAAGGCTTCATTTAATTCAACTAACCCGATCTCGTCGATCGATAGATTCGCTCTTGTGAGGGCTTTTCTGGAAGCATAGATTGGTCCTAATCCCATTACAGAAGGTTCAAGACCCGCAACTGCACCCACTACATATTTTGCAAGCGGCTTTAATCCAAGTTCCTTCGCTTTTTCAGCACTCATTAATAATACGGCAGACGCCCCGTCATTTACACCGGATGCATTTCCTGCTGTGACCGTACCGCCTTCAAAAATCGGCTTTAGCTTTGATAACTTTTCCAAGGAGCTATCCGGGCGTGGATGCTCGTCCTTGGTTACCACTACCTCGTTTCCTTTTCGGTCCTTAAAGGTGACGGGCACAATTTCATTCGCAAAACGTTCGTTATCCATGGCCGCTTTAGCTCTTTGCTGGCTCCGAAGTGCAAATTCATCTTGTTCTTCTCTTGTAATCGAACAGCGCTGTGCTACATTTTCAGCTGTTTGCGGCATGGATTCTGCCCCGTACATCGCTTCTAATTTTTTATTCGTAAAGCGCCAGCCAATTGTCGTATCCTGAAGTTCCATGGAACCTCTTGGATAGTCAACCTCAGGCTTGGCCATGACATAAGGTGCACGTGTCATGCTCTCTGTTCCACCGGCAATATAGATATCTCCTTCACCGACTGCGATGGATCTTGCCGCATAGATTACCGCATCCAAACCGGAACCGCAAAGGCGGTTAATCGTTGTTCCTCCTACAGTAATCGGAAGCCCGGCTAGCAATGCCGACATCCTTGCAACATTTCGATTGTCTTCCCCTGCTTGGTTGGCATTACCAAAAATGACGTCTTCAATTTGTTCCGGAGGAAGATTAGGATTTCTTTCAAGAAGAGCCTTAATTACGATTGCGCCTAAATCATCAGGACGGACACTTTTTAATGCTCCTTTATACTTTCCAATCGGCGTTCTAACCGCATCGACAATTACAACCTCTTTCATTTTTTCA
Organism: Neobacillus sp. GCM10027624; assembly: GCF_042675345.1. Lineage (NCBI taxonomy): Bacteria > Bacillati > Bacillota > Bacilli > Caryophanales > Bacillaceae > Neobacillus > Neobacillus sp. GCM10027624. The sequence continues at coordinate 596,984 of NZ_JBHTHD010000003.1, read as the reverse complement.
CCAACTCTTCTTTTTTCGTATAATCATAAACACCTTTGCCCGTTTTGCGGCCAAGTCGGCCTGCGGCTACATATTGTTCGAGCAATGGTGCTGGACGATATTTTTCACCTAATTTTTCATGTAAGTATCTCAAGTTATTTAAACGGGCATCCAATCCAACAAGGTCAACTAATTCAAATGGGCCCATTGGGTAATTCAAACCAAGTTTGATTGCTTTATCAATGTCTTCCGGGGTGCCAAGACCTTCTTGAAGCATATAAAAAGCTTCATTACCAACAAGGCAGCTGATCCGACTTGTGACAAAACCAGGGAATTCATTGATAACAACTGTTTCTTTTCCCATTTGTTCAGCCACTTTTTTAATCGTCTCTGCTGTTTCATCACTTGTTTCAAGACCGCGGACGATTTCAACCAACGGCATTTTATGAACCGGATTAAAAAAGTGCATGGCAATGGTCTGTTCTGCCCGTTTCCCATATGAAGCAATTTCGGTTGGGCTCATCGTAGAAGTATTTGTTGCAAAAAGACAATGTTTTGGAGCAAACTCCTCCATTGTTTCAAAAACCTGTTTTTTGATTTCCGCTTTTTCAGGTACGGCTTCAATAATAAGATCTGCGAAGGAACAGGCCTTTGGTAAATCACTCTCATAGGATAGATTCGCTTTTCCAAGTTGTTCCTGTTCAGAAGAAATTTTTCCTCTTTCGCGTCCTTTTGCAAAAATGGAATTTAATTCACCTTCGGCACTTTTAAGCGCATTTTCATTCACATCCACTAATGTAACGGAAAATCCACCAAGTGCAGAAACATAGGCAATTCCTCTACCCATAACACCAGAACCAACAACAACGATGTTTTTCATGACTAATCTCTCCTTTTCCAGATTAAAGAAGTACGAATGAAACCATGAAGTCTCATTCGTACAAGTAGGATATTAAACACCTAGTGGATTTAATGGACGACTTCCAAAGTAAGAAATTATGCTCTTTGTTTCGGTATAAAGATCAAGTGTTTCAATGCAAAGCTCACGGCCAAAACCAGATTGCTTATATCCTCCAAATGGTGTACCAGGGAATGCCGAGAATGGGCAGTTTACCATCACGATTCCTGCTTCAATTTGCTTTGCCACACGAGTTGCGCGCGCGCCATCTTTTGACCAAACTGCTGAGCCTAATCCGAATTCTGTGTCGTTTGCAAGTTTAATTGCTTCTTTTTCATCCTTAAATTTCATAACTACTACAACAGGTCCAAAGATTTCTTCCTTTACAACAGTCATGTCGTGGTTAACATTTGCAATGACAGTCGGCTCATACCAGAAACCACCTTCATATCCTTCTACAACAGCAGGCTTTCCACCTGCTAAAATTTCTGCGCCTTCTTCAATTGCTGATTTTACATAGCCATCGATAACATCAAGTTGCCCTTGGTCGATAATCGCTCCCATATGGGTTCCTTTATCAAATGGATTAGCAAGAACGAGTTTCTTTGTTTTTTCAACAAATTTAGTGATGAATTCATCATAAATGTCTTCATGTACATATAGACGTGAACGAGCTTCACAGGATTGTCCTGAGTTATAGAAAATACCGAATAAGGATCCATCTACTGCAGCATCGATATCCGCATCTTCAAACACGAGATTAGGAGACTTTCCGCCTAATTCTAGAGTGACACGCTTTAATGTTTCAGATGCTTTCCCCATAATATCTTTTCCGATTGGAGTAGAACCGGTGAAAGCCACTTTATTTACTTTTGGATGTTCAACAAGGTAGTTACCAACCTCTGAACCTGATCCTGGAACAATGTTTACAACCCCTGCAGGAACGCCAGCCTCTAAACAGATTTCACCTAAAATAATCGCCGTAAGCGGGGTTAAGCTTGCTGGTTTTACGATAACAGAACAGCCAACTGCAATAGCTGGAGCGATTTTCCATGCAGCCATCATTAATGGATAGTTCCAAGGAATGATTTGCGCACATACTCCAACAGGCTCTTTTTCTGTAAAATTATGAAATTGACCAGGCATATTGTTCACAACACCTCGATGACCAACAATGGCAGCAGCGTAAAATTCAAAGTCTTCAATGGCTTGTGAAACTTGACCTTGAGCTGCAGCCAATGATTTACCAGTGTCTAAAATCTCTAATTCTACAATCTCATTAAAACGGGAACGCATAATTGCAGCAATTTTGTTCAAAACTTGTGAACGGCGGTTAATCGGATATTTACGCCATTTTCCATGATCAAAAGCCTCACGGGCAGCCTGTACTGCTTTTTCTGTGTCTTCTTTTGAAGCTTTTGCTACTTCGGCAAGAAGCTCACCAGTTGCAGGATTATAAGTTTTAATCGTTTTTCCATTGGAGCTTTCTACTTTTTCACCATTAATGATAAGATGATAATAATCTCTTTTTAATGAAACAGCTTCAGTTACTTGTGTTGTCATGAGTTGATCCTCCTCTTATTTGCCGATAAAGGTTGGTTTTCTTTTTTCCATAAATGCCTGCACGCCTTCACGGGCATCTTTCGTTAGGCCGGCAATTCTTTGTGCCTGTGCCTCTTCTTCTAAGTAATCAGTAAAGGATTTTTCACCTGCTGATTTAATTGTGCGTTTGATTAATCCAATTGCTTTTGTTGGTAATGCCGCAATTCGCTCTGCAAATTGGGTGACTTCAGTATCCCAGTTATCAGTAGATACCACCTTAGTCGCCAGCCCCAATGCAAGCGCTTGGTCCGCAGGGATTTTTTCACCTAAAATTGAAATTTCCAATGCTTTTGCTTCTCCTACTAATCTAGTAAGGAAGTAACTATTACCTGAATCCGGAATTAAACCAATGTGAATAAAAGCATTTAGGAAGCTTGCGCGTTCTGAAAGAATACGAAAATCACAGGCTAGTGCAAGGCTAAAACCTGCACCGGCAGCAATCCCGTTGACAGCCGCTATAATCGGTTTCTCACATTGATAAATTTGCTTGATCATCGGCCCGTATTTCTCCCTTAATACCTGCCCATGATCCATATTTTCATCTACTTCTGACAGGTCTTGACCGGAGCAAAAACCACGTCCTTCACCGGTAATCACGATGCAGCGGACCTCTTCAGCTGTAGAAGCTGTTTTAATGGCTTTCGTAATTTCTCTATTCATTTGAGCCACGAACGCATTTAAAGTAGTAGGCCGATTTAATGTAATCCAGGCCACACCGTTTTCAACAGAATACAAAATCGTTTCGTACATATGGCTATCTCCCTTTAAATTCCGGCTTCCGCTTTTCAATAAAAGCGTTCATACCTTCTTTTTGATCTTCGGAAGCAAATAATAAATAGAAATTTTTCCTTTCATATTGCATTCCTTCATAAAGAGAATAATCCACCGCTTTATTGACCGCATCTTTAATGAAACGAATTGAAAGCGGTGCTTGGTTTGCAATAAATCTAGCTGTTTTCATCGTTTCTTCCATTAATAACTCAGGATAGACAACTCGATTAATTAATCCGTGCTGAAGGGCACTTTCTGTTGAAATTCGAGTGCCGTTCCATAACCATTCCAACGCTTTCGTTCTGCCGACAATTTTTGTTAAGCGCTGGGTGCCACCCGCTCCCGGCATAACCCCAAGGTTCACTTCCGGGAATGAAAATTCCGTACCGCTGGCTGCAATTAATAAATCACAGCTCAGTGCCAACTCAAATCCCCCGCCAAAAACAAAGCCTTTTACCGCACCAATGATGGGCTTTTTGATTAAGGATAGACGGTCCCACTCGGCAAATTGATTTAATAGCTCCAGTCGAACTGGATCATCCCCTGCCATTTCATCAATATCTGCACCTGCTGAAAACGCCCGTCCTTTCCCCGTAATCACGATAACCTGAACTTTCTCATCCCCGTCGAAAGTTTCCATCGCATCAACAATTTCGTGTACCATTGTTCGATTCAAGGCATTATATTGAGCTGGTCTATTTAGCTCAATAAGCGCTACCCCTTCTTTTTGTGTTGCTTCAATAAATTTATACGCTTTCATTAATCGTCTTCCCCGATTACCAAAGTAACCAGCTTACCAGCAAATTTCATTAAGTCTTTTCCTGAAGCCTTTCCTTCTTCCGAACGTAAGCCTTTTTGTAAATCCTCATGGCTGTCATAACGCATTTCACACATTAAATAATAAGGAGGCTCTCCGCCCATTGGCGTTCCGGTAAATCTTGTTACTTTGATTTCGCGCAGTCCTGGAATTTTTTCCGTAATCGGTACGTGCACATTATTATAATGTTCATCAAATGCAGCCTTATCTTCGGGTTGTTTGTAGAGAGCAATTAGTTTTGCCATGGTCTATTCTCCTCACATTCATTTATTCACATTAAAGTTGAGATCGGTTTCATTGCTTCAAATGGGTTTTTACAATTTTTACAGTATAAAATACTTCTGCAAGCTGTCGGCCCAAAGATGTTATCCATGGTCACATAGGTAGAACCGCAAAACGGGCAATCAACATGCCACGATCCATCACTGTCCATTAAACGAGGTGGAGGAGCAATTCCGAATGCTTTAAGCCCATTTCTGCCTTTTTCAGATATCCGATCTGACGTCCATGGCGGATGGTTGATAAATTCCACCTTAACCTTCTCTACATCCTCAATGGCCTTCACGGCATTTTCTATATTCTTTTGGATAATGCTAAGGGCCGGACATCCTAAAAAGGTCGGCAGGATTTTTATCTCAACCACTCCGTTTTCTGCCATTACTTCCTCTACCATACCCAGGTCAATAATACTCACTGTATCGATTTCAGGATCTTTAACATCATTTAATACATCTAATACCTGCTTTTCCAGTGATTTTATAGACATTTGCATGATCACACCTCTTTTCTATGTTTACATTACCATGATGCAGCTGTATCTAAACGATAAACCTCTGAAAGTGTCTCGATTGCTGACACTAAATCTTCTGTATGTTCTAAGTTACGGCCGTTTCTTTCTGAGTTAGCCGGAATATCTGGAATCGTTAAGCCTACAGACTGAAGGACTGGAGCCAATTGTTGTTTCCAGCGTTGGATTAGCACATCGCTTTTTTCAATTAAACCTAATTCAACGATTTTTTCTCCATCCCCACCAAGTGAAAAGACATCGCCAAAATCATTGATGACTTGTTCAATTGCGGCTTCCATTCTTTGCTTCGCTTCCTCTGTAGAATTTAGAAGTTGAACAAACCATGTTTTCCAGTGAAGCAAATGATAGTACAATTCCATATTTACTTTAATAGCAACTTTGGCCAGCGGCTCATAGGAACTATTTTTCAAAGAATCAATTTTCACTTTCTTTGCTGCTGTGTAGAAATAATTACGAACTACAGCGTAGGCCCAATCATATTTCGGAACCTCCATGTAATAGCCTTCGCCATTTGGTTTTTCTACTAAAATACTATTCTTTCTTTCATTAGCAGGTCGCAAATGGGCGAGTGCATCTGCGTTCCCGATTCCGATTTCTTCTAATAATTGATAGAACATCGCAGCATGCCCCATGCTGTCTTGACTTATAGAGGAAGAAGCAACATCCTCTTCAATATGGGGTGCAAGCCCAAGCCATTCAGAACCACGATACGAATAAAAGAAGTCGTCGTCTGCAAGTTGAAATAATAAATTTACCACTGATTCCTTTAGTTCAGGAGTGATGGTTACATTTTGTTCTGTCATTTCTTGTCCCCTCCTGCCCATGAAAGAATTTCTTTTTCATCCAACATTTGTTGTTCATAATGACGCCATTTTTTCTTTAAGTAACCGTAGCCCTTCGTTGTACGGTAATCTTTATTATCTAATCGTTGTAATGTAAGCTTTTCTTCCTTTGACATTCCACGGATATGTTCACGGTTCACGACCCAAATATCTGCCACTGGGTCGCGTCGCATAAAGTTTTCTTGAGCCATTACCATCGCCATTTCAGCATTTGGCGCTAACAAACTAAATTGGTGCTGAAAGGGTGAAGAAGGTGTCCGCTTACTGAAGACTTCAAATTCCTGATAAAATGTTTTCTTTTGCTCCATTTTTCCCTTCCCCTTTCCTTAGTTTACTGCCGCACTTAGAGCATCGCGTACCCATGCGTTGTTTTCATAAGAAACTCTCCGCAAGTTCAAACGTGCTTGTGAGCGTGGACCATTATTTTTAATAATTTGCTTAAATTTATTCCAATCAGGCTGCTGGTAAACCCAAAGCTGCTGCTCTTCGTCAAAATGAAGAGTTGGATCCGGAATCGTTAAGCCTAATGATAAAATTCGCGGAATGTACTTAGTAAAGAAGCTTTGTCGTAATTCTTCGTTTGTACTTGTACGAATTTTATACTTAATCGTTACATCCTGCTTACTTGTACCTGTCGTTGAACTGCTTGCTGGTCCGAAGAACATAAGAAGCGCTTCCCACCAGTCATTTAATGCTTCTTGAATCATTTGTTTTTGTTCGTCTGTTCCTTCTGCAAGTGCCATGATAATCGCTTCCCCATGCTGTGCGTGGAACACTTCCTCTGCGCAAATCCGCTGCAATGCTCGTGCATATGGACCGTAAGAAGCACCAAGCATGTTTGTTTGCGTGATAATCGCAGCACCATCAACAAGCCAGCCAATCATTCCGGCATCAGCCCATGTTTTTGTTGCCATATGGAACACATTATGAAACTTTAAATCTCCATTAAAGAGGTCCTGCATTAAATCGCCGCGATCTTTTCCATAAGGCTTTAATAAATCCTCTGCTACACGAAGAAGGAGCTGTCCATGTCCCATTTCATCCTGAACCTTGGCCATGATTCCCAATTTTCTTCTAAGTGATGGTGCTTTTGGCACCCATTCCTTTTCAGGCAGTGCGCCCATAATTTCACTGATTCCGTGCTGTGAAATTAATTTTATTAATGCAATCCGGTATTCTTCCGGCATCCAGTCATCTGCTTCAATTTTGTCGCCCGCTTCAATTCGAGCAATAAATTTTTCTAATTGTGCTTGTTCATTTAAATCTTTTTCAAGGATGCTCACGTTTATACCACCTTTCATTATATAACGTTTATTTAACGTTATTATATTTTAATGTTATATAAAAATCAAGAAAATTCTACTATTTTAATAGTGAATAACTTTCGAATTAACCTACGCTTGCAATCCCTGGATATAAAGAAGATGCAAGCATAGATTAAGCGATTACAAATTTACTATATATCAACTTAATTGGTTACGGGAGTTGCATTCCTTTTATCTACAATCCTCTTCGCTTTCCCATCGGATCGAGGAAGGCTTCCAGGTTTATTAATAATCGTATCCATTGTTACTAAACAAGTTGATTTCATTTGATGCTGGATTGTACGTTTTAATGCTTGAATGGCTGTATGTCCTAAGTCTTCACCGACTTCTTGATAAAGATGCTTTTCAATTTCCACATGAAGTTCCACACTGTCCAAACTTCCCTTTTTAATCAAGTGAATTTGGTAATTTGGGAAAAGTCCTTCAATTTGTAAAAGTACACGTTCAATCTCTGAAGGGAAAACATTTACGCCGCGGATAATCAGCATGTCATCCGTCCGTCCTTTTAAACGGGACATACGCGTATGCGTTCTTCCGCATTTACATTTTTCATGAGTAATCGAAGCAATGTCTCCTGTTCGGTAACGAATAATTGGCAGCGCTTCCTTTGTCAAGCTGGTAAACACAAGTTCTCCATCTTGACCATCTTCGACTGGTTCTAATGTTTCAGGATTTAAAACTTCCACTAAGAAATGATCATCCGCAATATGCAGACCATTTTGCGCTTCATAACACTCAATCGCTACACCCGGCCCCATCACTTCACTTAAACCGTAAATATCAATTGCTTTAATATCCAACTTATTCTCAAGTGTTGTACGCATTTCCTCTGTCCATGGTTCAGCACCAAAAATTCCATATTCCAAGCTAGTTTCACGCGGATCTAATCCCATATGTTCCATTTGTTCTACAATATTTAAAATATAAGAAGGGGTTCCACAAATTCCTCTTGGTTTAAAATCCTCAATAACAGTTATTTGTCTTTCAGTATTCCCACCAGAAATAGGAACTACTGCCACTCCCAGCTCTTCGGCACCATGATGAAGGCCAAGTCCTCCTGTAAATAGTCCATACCCGTAAGCGTTGTGAAAAATATCTGACTTTCTTCCCCCCGCTGTTACGATAGCGCGTGCTACGATCGAAGCCCAATTGCTAATATCATTTTTGGTATATCCTACGACTGTCGGTTTACCGCTTGTTCCTGATGAACCATGGATTCGATTTACTTCTTCCATCGGGACGGCAAACAATCCAAATGGATATTGATCACGTAAATCTTTTTTCTTCGTAAAAGGAAGCAATCTTACATCTTCTAGTGATTGGATATCATCTGGTGTGATTCCTAATTCATCAAATTTTTCTTTATAAAAAGGTACATTTTCATAAACCCTTTTTATGGTTTGTTTAAGTCGAAGGAATTGTAACGCTTTCATTTCCGAACGACTCATTGTTTCAACTTCCGGATTGTACATACTATAATCCCCCTTACTTTCATCATCATCAAATTTTTAGATAACACAATTTATACGGCAATTAAAATTAATGTAACATAGTTATAGATTAATACCATATTAACACCGTGTCAATATTAATAACTGAAAATTTTAATTTTATGTAAAAATATTTATTTCATCCCTTAAATCCGTTAAAAAACAGCATTTTTGGCGAAAAAAATCACTTTTTCCTCTGAAAATTATTCCCATTTTGTTCATTTTTAAATTGATACTACTCTATCAAAATGATATATTTCATCTATAACACCAAACGTTTTAAAAACGTTTCATTAACTAATTAAATATAGGGAGGATTCTATGACTACTCATCTCGAAGAAAAAGCGATTCACGAAAAACATTATGAACAGATTGTAGACCTAATGAAAAATGAACCTTATGGCCGATTCCTTGGCATGAAACTGACAAAACTTGGACTTGGTACAGCAGCCGCTGAATTAACCCCAGACGAAAAAATGTTAAATGCCCACGGAACTGTTCATGGAGGAGTTATTTTTTCTCTTGCTGATTATGTATTTGCCGCAGCCAGTAACTCATATGGAAAAACAGCAGTGGGTGTGACAACCAATGTAAACTTCATTTCTGCAGGAAAATTAGGGGAAACACTCACAGCAACTGCTGAGGAAATTAAGAAAAATCATAAACTTGGCTGGTATACTATTCGTGTTTATAGTGGCAAGGAGCTAATTGCTACAATGGAAGCAATGGTATATCGTAAAAGTCAGGCTTTTGTTGGAAATGAGGATTAGGGCTTTATTTTGATTTGTTTTTGCTAGCATCCGAAGGCCGTTTCTTGGGGGCTACGCTAGTTTTGGCTTACATCGACCTTATGAAGGTCATTTCTTTTGGGGGCCTCGCTAGTTTTGGCCATCATCGACCTTATGAAGGTCATTTCTTTGGGGGGCCTCGCTAGTTTTGGCCTTCATCAACCTTATGAAGGTCATTTCTTTGCGGTTCCTCGCTAGTTTTGGTCTTCATCGACTTTATGAAGGTCATTTCTTGGGGGGCCTCGCTAGTTTTAGCCTTCAGTAAAAACTCTTCAACTAACTTCAATAAAGGAACTGGGAATTTCCCCAGTTCCTTTGCTTTTCCTTAAAATTCATCATGTGAAGTAAATGGTACATGTAACCTGTTTTCTACCACCCGAAGCCGCTGGTTTACCCGTTGAAGTCGGCGTTGAAGCTGATCAATTTCACGATCCTGCCGATCATTTTGCCTTTCTAGTTGATTCAATCTGCGTTCCAGCTGCTGCCATTGGGGTAATTGAAGCAACTGCGATATTTGCGGAAGTTGTCGATCATGGTCATATTTATTCTGTTGTACATATGGATTCTGTTGTACATATGGATTATAGTCGTACTGAATTTGTTGTATTGAATAATTTCCATAAGGATACACTGAGCATCGCTCCTTTTTAGTTGAATATCCTATTAATATGTATGGCGTTTTTGATGTGAAACGGCGAATACCTAGAAAATAAAGCCCTTTTCAATAACCCTTTTTCCCCCTATGCATACAACCCAACTCCAGCGAATAGCATAGTGTAAATTATAAGTGTTTTAATGGGAGGCTTAGCATATGAGCGGCAACATGATTCTCCAACTAGTCAGAGAAAGACAGCAGGAATTAATCGATCTCGCGTCTGCCCTTATTCGTATTCCATCAGAGAATCCATCCCCTGAGTTTACAAAATATTCACGAGAAGCTGGACAGCATATTAGCGAGTATTTAAAGGCAAAAGGGTTCACGATTTCAGAATACATCCACCAAGAGAGTGGGCTTGTTACGGTTGTCGGAGATGCTTCTTTAACCGGTGCCACAGGACAAAAGCTCCTTTTTTGCGGACATTCAGATGTCGTTCCAGCGGGAGACCGATCACATTGGTCCTTTGACCCGTTTTCAGGGGAAGTTCAAGCAGGTATGTTATTAGGTCGAGGGGCCTCCGATATGAAAGCCGGGCTGGCAGCCCTAGTCTTTGTAGCAGGAATAATACAAGAACTAGCCCAAAAGCTTAATCTTAGGGGGAAACTAGGTGTTGTAGTTGTGCCAGATGAAGAAACTGGCGGCTATGCTGCTGCGAAATTCATCGACCAAGGAACGATTCAGGGGAATGCCTGTCTAATTGGCGAGCCATCGTACCCTCGCAACCCGGATGTTGGAGAAAAAGCAAGCTTATGGTTTAGAGTGACAATTCCGGGTCAGCCCGGGCATGGTAGCCAACAGCCGATTTCAGGAATCTCCGCTGTTAGAAGAGGAGCATTAGTGGTTGAGGCACTGGCCAGGTTATGGGATTTAAAGGCAACTCCACCGGCAGAGCTTGTGCCTCTTTTAAGAAAAAGCGAGTGGTTCTTTTCTCAGGAGTCAGAAAATCCCTCACTTGCACAGCTGCTTTATCGCCCATCTTACAATCCGGGTATTATCATGGGCGGGACCAAGGTAAATGTCGTAGCCGAAAAATGCGTGATTGAGGTAGATACACGAGTCCCATTCGGTATGAAGCCTGAGTTTGTACTATATACGGCCAGAAATCTTGTTGAACAAGTTGCACCAGGCTCGATTGTGGAGTCAATGGGGTCCCTATTAAACCCAAACTGGACCTTGGAGAATCGTCCTATCGTACGGGCATTAGAAAAAGGGATTCGACGAGTCCTTGGAAATGAAAAGCCAATCTTCAGCAAATTGCTACTTGCTTCCAGCGATGCCCGTCATTTCCGTAGAAATGGAATTGACACAGTCCTATACGGACCTGGTATTCTAAATACACTTCACGGTTTTGATGAGCGTGTTTCAGTTCAGAACTTGGTTGAATCTGCTGAAATATATGCTGCAACAGCGGTTAAGTACCTTAAATAAAAAAAGGGGACGAGATAAACCGCCCCTGTAATACATAAAAATAATTATTGTTCTATCTTATACGACATTCTCTTCTTTAATCTTAGTATCCTGGTCTTCCAAGTTTTTAAATTTTAAAAATGAGATCGCAACTAACACTGCCAAAACAACGAGACTAGTAATAATACTGACGCGGTTTTGCACGTTAAACACAAATATCACGGATATAATGCTTAAAATTACAACGGTAATCGCTGTGATATACGGGAAACCCCACAATTTAAAGCTCGGATTCTTCGGATAGGTTTTACGAAGTTTTAATTGTGCCAAACAAATGCTGATCCATACTAATGATACGACAAATCCCGGAACTGCCATTAATAACATAAATACTTGATCCTGAGCAACATAAGCAATCATCGAACCGCCGATTAAAACCACGGCACTTAGCATTAAGCTGTATAATGGCACACCTTTTTTTGTTACATAAGAAAAGGACTTCGGTGCTTCCCCTTCTACCGCTAAAGAATGCAGCATTCGCGTACATCCATAAATTCCTGAGTTCGCTGCAGATAATACTGCGGTAATTAAAATAAAGTTCATCAGATGCGCGGAACCCTGAAGACCCGTCATCGACAATACCTGGACAAATGGACTTGATTGATCACTTATTTTATCCCAAGGAATTAAACCACAAATAACTAGTATCGGAAGTGTATAAAACAATATAATGCGCCAAATAAAACTCTTAATCACCTTGGGTAATATACGATCCGCATCTTTTACTTCAGTAACCGTTAACCCGATCAGTTCTGAACCGCCATACGAAAACATCACAATTAACAGCGCTGAAAAGATGGACATCCATCCTTTTGGAAAAAATCCGCCATGCTCGGTAAAATTTTGCAGATAGTTCGATTGATTACTTGGAATGAGTCCAAATAGAATACAGGCTCCCAAAATGATAAATACGATAATCATGGTGATTTTAATGCCGGCAAACCAAAATTCAAACTCTCCATAATTTTTCACATTCATCATGTTAATACCAATAACCAATGCAGCACAGCCTAAACTTAATTCCCAAAGTGGAACAGAGGGAAGCCAATATTGTAAGAAACTGCCGGCCACAACAATTTCAATGACACACACAGCCAGCCACATAAAACAATACATCCAGCCAATTACGAAAGAGGCACGCTTACCAAAGGCTTTCCGAACAAAACCTTTCATATTTGTATTTGGATAGACGATTGCCATTTCTGCTATAGCTCCCATCACAACAAGCAGCAACAGACCTGCGAACACATAGGTAAAGATTACTCCCGGTCCCGCTATTGATACCGTTTCCGCGCTCCCTTTAAAAATCCCGGTCCCGATTGCTCCTCCCATTGCCATTAAACTAATATGGCGTGGCAATAACTTTTTTTGCAGTGATGCAGATTTCAAACATACTCCTCCTTCACTCGATCAAACGATTCAATCCATGCTTTCTATCATACCACGTTATTGACGTTTCGTATTTTTAGATTTCTAGGTTTTTATGTTAATTCAATTGGCCATAGCTTTGGATTTTCAATTAATTGCTTAAAACGATTTGTAAAGGCCACGGCCGTAGCACCGTCAGCCACGCGGTGGTCAAACGCCATCGACATCGTCATGATTGAACGAATCGCAATTTCATCATTCTCCACGACAACCGGCATTTTTTTCGTTCTATGAAAGGCAATTAACCCCGTTTCCGGATAATTAATAATCGGTGTTGCCCCGATACTTCCTAATGGACCAACATTACTGATGGTAAAGGTTCCGCCTTTCAAATCCGCTGGTGTCAGCTGATTTTCTTGTGCTTTTTTTGTCAATTCTTTTAGTTTGTCATGAATTTGACGGACCGTTAATTGATCTGCATGATGGATGACTGGCACAATTAAACCATCTTCCGTATCTGTAGCAATTCCAATGTTATATTCTTTTTCTAATCGAATCACTTCGTTTTCTTCATCAAGTTTTGCATTGAATACTGGGAATTGTTTTAATGCTACGGCAATGGCTTTAATAAAGAAAGCAACTGCCGAAACATGGATCCCCATTTCTTTTAAATTCTTTCTATAACCAAGCAGTTCCGTTAAATCTGCCTCTTCAAAATGTGTCACATGTGGAATGGTATAAAGAGATTGGGTCATTTTCTTTGCTATCTGCTTCCTGCGGCCTCTAAAAGGAATCTCTTCACCTATTGTTTCCTTTTCATTTCGGACTTCTCGTCCACGATTCTCTATGATTGGCTCTGTTATTTGTTCTTTCGGTTCTGCGGAAATCGCTTTCATTTCCTTGGAAGACTGAATCAAGTCGCGTTTTTTAACAAAATTGTATATATCTTCTACTGTGATCCGTCCGTTTATTCCTGTGCCTGAAATTTCGTTAATATCTACTTGAAACTCGCGAGCAATTTTCCTAGTGTATGGGGCCGCAATGATAAATTGTTTTTCTTCTTTTCCCTTAGCTTGCTTTGTTGGCTGTGGTTGTGTTGTAGGTATATCCTTTGCTAGGGGTGCTGTTTCTTCAAGTTTCATTTCCATCAATTCTTCTGCTTCTTTTGTCTCCTCTGCTTCCAGCACAAGAAGTGTTGTACCAACAGATACAGTGGTTCCATAATCGACCACAATTTCTTTTACTTTTCCTGATGCAGGAGATGGAAGCTCAGCCACCATTTTATCTGTTTGTACCTCTACCAGAGGCTGATCAACTTTTACTCTATCGCCAACCTTAACAAAATAGTGAATAATCTCTCCCTCTGTCATTCCTTCCCCAATATCATGAAGTTTTACTTCAACCAATGTTTTCCCCTCCTAAAAATACATAACTTTTTCGATTCCGTTTACCACCCGCTTAGGTGTTGGTAAATAATGTTCCTCAAGCGCAAAAAGTGGAACTGGCACATCAAAACCTGTAACACGTTCAACCGGAGATTTCATATAGAGAAACGATGTATCGTTAATAATGGAAACAATATCATTCCCCACGCCGCCTGTTTGATGGGCTTCATGAACAATTACGGCACGGCCTGTTTTTTGAACAGACTCTGCAATTATGTCTTTATCAATAGGATAAAGGGTTCGCAAATCAATCACATCACAGGTGATCCCTTGTTTTTCTGCCTGTTCTACTGCTTTCATAGCTACCGGCACCATTGCTCCCCATGCGATAACCGTTACGTCTTTCCCCTCTTTAAGCTTTTTCCCTTTACCGATTTCAACGATGTATTTTCCTTCTGGAACCTCTTCCCGCTCTGAACGGTAGATTCTCATCGACTCTAAAAATAAGACAGGATCCGGGTCTTCGATGGCAGCAATCAGCAGCCCCTTTGCATCGTATGCCGAGGAAGGACAAACAACTTTTATTCCAGGCATATGCGCAAACAATGCTTCCATACTGTCTGAATGCACCTCAGGAGCACGGATGCCTGCACCATATGGCGCCCGAATCACCATCGGAACCGAATAACTCCCCATAGTTCGCATCCGAATCCGTGATACATGTGTCATGATCTGCTCAAACGCAGGATAGATAAACCCTAGGAACTGCATTTCCGCTACAGGTTTGAATCCATTGATTGCCATTCCGATAGAAGTACCAATAATGCCCGCTTCACTTAGCGGCGTATCCATTACACGATCTTCCCCGAATTCCTCCTGCAAGCCCTCAGTAGCGCGGAATACCCCTCCGTTTTTTCCAATATCTTCGCCAAGTAAAAGGACATTTTCATCCTCTTTTAACATTATGCGCAATCCATCTGTAACCGCTTGAACAAGTGTCAGCTGATTCGTTTTTACAGCAGTTTGTTCTAACGGTCTCTCTAAAGTCATCACCATCACACTTCCCCTCCAATTAATTGAAGATACTGTTCTTTTTGTTTTGCAATCGTCCAAGTTGGCTTTTCAAACACATTATCAAATAAATCATTGATCTTTGGTTTTGGAAAACTTTCCATATCTTTTACTGCTTGCTCTACTTCGCTTTCCGTTTCCTCTTTAACTTTCAGCGCCCATTCATCATCCCAAAAACCGTTTACCTTCATGAAGCGCTCGACACGAAGAAGAGGATCCCGCTTTTCCCTAATGGTATCGCTTTCTGATTGATTTCGGTATTTCCTTGGATCGTCCGCAGTGGTATGGGCACCGTACCTCCATGTGATCGCTTCAATTAAAGTCGGTCCTCCTCCATTACGTGCACGTTCTATGTACTCTTTTGTCTGGAAATAGACAGCAAATATATCGTTTCCATCCACACGCACACCTGGCATATCATAAGCAAGTGCCTTTTGGGCAATGGTTTTGGAATTCATTTGTTTTTCGATCGGAACGGAAATGGCAAATCCGTTATTTTGATTAAAGAAGATTACGGGTGCTTGAAATACACTGGCAAAGTTCAATCCTTCATGGAAATCACCCTCTGAAGTGGCTCCGTCTCCAAAATAAGCTATTGCTGCATTCTTCGTTCCCTTTCTTTTTTCTGCCATTGCCGCTCCCGCTGCATGTGGGATTTGTGTGGCAATGGGTACGGCAGGTGGGAAAATCTTTTTACCTTCTTCCGGTACACAACCTTCCACTCGACCGTTCCAATATAATAACGTACGAGCCATACTAGCACCGAATGTTAAGGTAGCACCGTGATCACGGTAGGTAGGGAATACCCAGTCCTCTTTGCCAAGCGCCAGAGCACTTCCAACTTGAGAAGCTTCCTGCCCTTCAAATGGGGCATATGTTCCAAGTCTCCCTTGACGCTGCAAACTGATGGCTTTTCGATCAAAAGTTCGGATGCGAACCATATGATAGTAGAATTGTTTGACAAGGTCTTCTGTTAATTGGTCTTTATACTGTTCATTTATTAATTGCCCACTTTCATCGACAATTTGAAAGATTGGAAATTCAATTGACATTGACATCTAATCACCTCATTAGGAGAATTTTTATTTGCAAATATCCCATTTAGGGCGTTTTGTATGTGAGAAGAAGCTATTTTGCCTTTGTCGGTCTTCCATTCGTTTTTCACAGAACCGGTTTGCAGCTTGAATCGTTGTGATATTATCCAGCTCTGCCTGCTTGTAAACTTCCAATAAAGACGTGTAAATGGAGCTTGTTTTGGCTAGCACACGCTCTTGATTGTAGCCGTAAAGTTCATCTGCTACTTGAATTAACCCACCGGAATTTACAATGTAGTCTGGAGCATATAAAATCCCTTTTCGTTTTAGTGCTTCTCCGTGATTTTCCAATAGAAGCTGATTGTTCGCCGATCCTACGACTGCCTTAACCTTTAAAAGATCTATCGTTTCATCATTTATAATTCCGCCGAAAGCACATGGAACAAATACATCCGCATCAACTGAATACACTTCGTCTCCGGTTACACGAACGGCATTGCCTCCTAATTGTTTTGCATGTTTTTGAATGGCCGTGACTGCTTCTTCATTGATATCGCTTACATATAAATCGGCACCAGATTCTAGCAATTGCTCAGCTACTTTGTAACCTACCTTCCCAAGCCCTTGGATGATATATTTTTTATGGGAAAGATTATCTGTACCAAAAACGACTTTACTGGATGCTTTTAAACCGTAAATTACTCCAAGTGCAGTTGGAATAGATGAATCGCCGCCGCCTCCATATGCTTCTGGAATTCCTACGATGCAATTAGTCTCTTTTGCAGCATGGATAAAATCATCCATTGAAGTTCCCATATCTGTCCCTGTATAAAAACGGCCGTTTAAAGAATCAACAAACTGCCCAAAAGCCCTAAATAGTGCAGGGGTTTTATCCCTTGCTGGATCTCCTATGATAACTGCTTTTCCACCTCCGAAGTCCACATCTGCGGCAGCGCATTTATAGGTCATCCCTTTAGATAAGCGAAGTACATCCTCCAATGCCTCATCCATCGTTCGATATGGCCGCATCCGGCAGCCTCCTAAAGCAGGGCCAAGGGTTGTATTATGGATAGCGATAATCGCTTTTAACCCTGTCGTCGGATCATTACAAAAAACAACTTGCTGATGCTCATGCATTTTATCAATTACTGTTGCGTTTGTTTCTAAAGATGGTTGGATTGTGTTCATTGTTTTACCCCCATTATCACTGTGATTATAGTAGAAATTGTTTCTAAAAAAAGAGAAAAATCAAAGTCTTTCTCAATGGTTAAAACATTTCGATACATCCCCTCATTTGACAACGTTTACATATTTTGAATCGATGTTATCAATACTGAAGTTTTACTTATTTAATAATTACAAAGATTATGTTTCTATTAAATAATAAGGTATAATGTAATCGGAAAACATAACAAATCGCATAAGATTCAGATGGTTAGTTTTCTATTTGCATAAATTTTTTGATATTTATCTACATTTTGAAAGGAGAACATTCAATGGATCCATTAGACATTCGTCTTCTTGAACTTCTTCAAATGGATGGACGAATAACCTTAAGTGAATTATCAAAGAAATTATCTCTTAGCCGTCCAAGTATTACCGAGCGTCTAAAGCGGCTGCAAGAGCGGGAAATTATTGAGGGATTCAGTGCACGGGTTTGTCCAAAAGCCGTCGGCAGAGATGTAATCGTTTTCATACAAGTCAGCGAAATGAAGATCCTTTCCTATTCAGATTTTGAAAATTTGCTTAGGGACGACCCTGATATCATTGAGTGTCACCGTTTAACCGGATCTGTCAGTTATTTACTTAAGGCTGCAGTGACAGGGATGGACCATCTGAGTAATCTAATTGATCGCCTAACTCCTTACGGAAATGTGAATACTTCCATCGTTTTATCATCACCGGTCTCATTCCGATGCATTACCCCAAATTCCATTGCGCAGTCATAATGGAAATAATTTTTCCACAGAGTTTATGTATTTTGCTAGATTTTTAGAAATTTCAACACTTTCATTTAAAAATGGGGAGAATTGTATAACCTTTATTCTCCCTCTTCATTCTTTTCTGCCTATTATTTTTTTGAAAACCCTTTCATAATCTACTTGAATTGTCAGAAAAAAACAAATATAATATGATTACTAATACATATATATTGTTTTTTCATATAAAAAAGAGTGCTCCTTAAATGGAACACTCCCTAATCATTCATTTCATTGTTTAGTTTGAACGTTCCGCAAGCCATCCGCCGATAGTAGGATAAGTAATTTTCGTAGCTTGACTGCCAAATGTAATGGACGTATGACCAACAGGCAGATTCTTGTATTCTTTATCCTTACTTGATATTTTTCCCATTAATGCCTCTACCATATGTGGTTGAGCAATAAGGTCGCTCTTACCTGCTAGGTTTAGAACATTCGCTTTAATATTCTTTAGGTCGACTTTACGGCCGCGGACAACAAGTTCGCCATTAATCAGTCTGTTCTTCTGATAGAAGTCTCTAATCCACTGGCGATAGGCCTCACCAGGGAACGGAATGCCATCATTCAGCCATTTTTGCAGTAGCTTAAAGCTTTTTACAAATCTGTCATTATCTGAACGATCAACAAGACTAATAAAAGGTCCATAAATGTTTGCCATTGGCTTAATCATTTTGTTTCCAAAATCAATCATCTCAGGAGGAATTACTCCTAGAGTATCTACTACTTTATCAATATCGAAATATCGCTCATCAAGCATTGCACCGTAAAGACCAGAATCTGCAAAGTCAAACGGGCTGGTCATAAATACAAGGTTACGGATTGGCAATTCAGGATGCAAGGCCGCAAAAATAGATGTCATGGTACCACCCATACAATATCCTAAGATGGAGACTTCATCCACTTTTGAAGTTCTCATGACCTTTTTAACAGCACGCGGTATATAATCCATAATGAAATCATCCAATTTCATATTGCGATCTTCATAACCAAATGTTCCCCAATCAATCATGTACACATCAAAACCTTGATTCACTAAATATTCAACTAAACTGCCGCCCTTCGTTAAATCCAAAATATACGGCTTATTGATAAGGGCATACACCATAAGAAGTGGAACTTTATGTTTTTTCGGATGATCAGAAATAAAACGATAAAGCTTTGTCTTATTCTTTGTCCAAATCACTTCCTTTGGCGTTGGACCCACTTCAGGTTCGGCCTCAGTTGTTAACACTTCAGTAGCCCTTTTAACACGGTTCATTACCTGCTTATATTCCTCAGGAACCATTTTGGCATACTCTTCCCATTCTTTTGTAACTAAAATGCTAATGATTGCTCACTCCTTACATCATTTATTCTGTCTTTAAAATATATCTTTAAATCAAACTTTTCATGACAATTACATGTAAAGTCCGCCGTTAATATTTAATTGTTGTCCAGTAATATAGGCACCGTCTTTACATAGGAATACAACACCACGGCCAATTTCTTGAGGAGTCCCTAAACGTTTTTGTGGGATTTTAGCCACAATCCCATCAAGAACTTTCTCAGGAATTGCTTGAACCATTTCAGTACCGATAAATCCTGGGCAAATTGCATTTACCGTTACATTTGATTTCGCTAATTCAAGAGCAAGTGATTTCGTGTAACCAATCAAACCTGCTTTAGCTGCTGCATAGTTGGTTTGACCGAATCCGCCAGCCTGACCAATAATGGATGAAATATTAATAATGCGGCCACCATCTGATTCAAGCAAGTGCTGAAGAGCAGGCGAAGTAGTATTGAAAACACTGTTTAAGTTCACATCGATGACTTTTCTCCAGTCTTCTTCGCTAAGCTTTTTAAACGTACTATCACGTGTAATTCCTGCATTATTTACAAGAATATCTAATTTACCAAAGTGCTCTACCGCTGTTTGAACTAGGCGCGCTGCATCATCGCTGTTGGAAACATCAGCTTGAACGGCAAAAGCTTCTCCGCCAAATTCCTGGATTTCTGCAACCATTTTTTCGGCTAATTCTGGACGGCTCACGTAGTTAAGAACGATTTTCACACCTTGTTTTGCTAATTCCAATGAAATTGCTGCTCCAATTCCTCTGCTTCCACCTGTTACGATTGCTACTTTATTTTTTAGTTCTGTCATTTTCTTTTCCTCCTGATGTAAATTAGTTTGAGATTTCACAGTGTTTCTCGTTATTTATGTACTACCGGATTATTTTGAAGTTTCCGGTAATTTAAGCACTGCAAGAATTTGATTAAGCTTATTATCAAGATTTTTCATATCTTTTTTAATTGCGGCTAAATCGCGTTGATAACTTGCTGGGTCAATCGTTTTGTCTGACGCATCTTCCAATAATTCTTCTAAATTATCAACTTTTGCATCCACATTCACAATTAATGTAGATAGATTTGCAAGATCAGTACGTGAAGGAACATTTACAAATTCCAAATATTTTTCTGTACTCTCATCTATCATCTTTTTAAACATAAGATTCATTTCTAAAATTTGTCCCATTCCTTTAGACGGAAAATCCTCTTTCACCTTATCGTCAAAAAAACTACTGGACTTTGAATAAAAATCTTTCCACATTTCATAAATATTGGTTTCAGAACTCATGATTTCTCCTCCTTTTTCGTTTTGGACATATTAATCATACTAGTTACTTCGCAAGAAATGAAGATAAAATATTAGAAATAATCGCAAAATATTACTGCTTTTTTCGACAAAATCCTACATGAATCTTTATTCATTTTAATATTTTAAGAAACTTTTCAACTAAGTGTAAATTACACATATAGAAATGTTTGACAAAGTGAATCTATAGGTGTAAATTACACGTATAGATTATATTTTTTGGAGTGATATGATTTGACCATCCATCAAAATGAATCTGCTAAAGACACAACTGCTTCGCATCAAGAGCGCACGATGAATACAATGCCGAAAAACTTAATGGTTCCATTTCTGCTGTTAAGTTTACAAAATGTGAATTTACATGGTTACAAGTTAATTCAAGAGCTGGCACAGTTCGGATTTGCTACTATTGACCAAGGCAATGTATATCGGACTTTAAGGCAGCTTGAAAAAGATCAATTAGTTTATTCTGAATGGGATACAACAACTGAAGGTCCAGCAAAACGGATTTATTCTATTACAAAAACCGGTGAAGATTATTTGAAGACCTGTTTTACTACACTTGAGCAATATCAATCCATGATCAATCGCTTTTTTAGTATTTACATGGATATGTTTCTTCCCCCATCACGCAAACAACAACAAGAAGAAACAGAAGATAAATAATATTTTAAATCTAAAATTGTTAACACTGCAGTCATTTAGCTGCAATGATTATAAAATGGGAGGGTTTTTACATGGCACAAAATGTAAAAAAACAAGAACAAGAACAAGTTCGTATTGGAGAATCACTTTTTAACACATGGGTAAATAGTTTGGACAGAGTGACCAATGCACAAAAGGAATTGGAAGAATTATTTTTGCAATCCCTTGAAAAACAAAAATCAACTCTAGAAAAAATGACAGACGATGTTACTCTTATTCAAGAAGAACAAAAGAAATTATTTAATGAACTAAGAGAAAATGCAAAGCTAAACTTGCAAAAGAACTTTGGTCCTTCAGCAGGTCAAGTTTATGAACAATGGAATACTCAATTGGATGAAGTTTCAAACCGCACATTACAATTAATCGAAACTCCATACAAAGAAAGTTTAAAATTGATTAATCAATCTCAAGAACGTTTCCAAGAAACTGTTAAAAATGGAATTTCTCAACAACAAAAAGTTCGTGATGAAATTACAGAACAAATTAAAGCATCCCAAAAAGTACTTTTTGATATTTTTGAAACAAATTCAAAAGCTGCTTTTGCCCTTTTTAAGTAGAAATAGTAGAACAGAGGAATTTCCTCTGTTCTTTTTTATTGATTTTGGGAATAGTATGAATATTGAAAATTGTGTTGGCTTGCCACGGTTGCAATTCCTGTATTTTTAAATAACCCTTATTTGACATGACCTTTTAGAAAAACAACAGTTTGTTAGCAAATGAAATTTTAACTAGAGGTGGGGAAATTTTGAAATTTACTGGGAAAGTTGTTTTAATTACTGGGGGCGCACAGGGTATAGGGAAAGAAACAGCAAGGCAATTTCTTCAAGATGGAGCAAGTGTTGTCATCTGTGATTACAATGAATCTTCCGGCAGGGAAGCACTTGAAGAACTTCAGTCTGAGAATGTTACCTTTTTTAAAGTTGATGTAACAGACAGTTCTCAGATTCAGGATATGGTTCAATCTACAGTCGCAAAGCACGGGCGAATTGATGTGTTAATTAATAATGCCGGGATAACGATGGATGGTTTTCTTACAAAAATGAAAGAAACCGATTGGGAAAAAGTTATAAGTGTGAATTTAACTGGGGTTTTTAAGTGTACAAAGGCCGTTGCCCCAATTATGCTTACCCAGGGGTCCGGAGTCATCCTGAACGCATCCTCAGTAGTGGGGTTATACGGCAATATCGGTCAAACAAACTATGCAGCCACAAAAGCCGGAGTAATTGGCTTAACAAAGAGCTGGGCAAAGGAGTTCGGTCCTAAGGGAATTCGAGTAAATGCGGTTGCTCCTGGTTTTATTGAAACCGGCATGACAGCAGCGGTACCAGACAAGGTTCTTAACTTCATGAAGGAAAAAACCCCTCTTAGAAAAATTGGAAAACCCGAAGATATTGCTGCAGCCTATTTGTTTTTAGCCTCTGATCAGGCAGGTTACATTAATGGAACCATTTTAAGTGTTGATGGCGGATTAGTAATATAAATAAATATTAGCAAATCCGATATTCTTTTCCATAGAGTTAATTAATTCTGGAGAAACAATTAAATGTTTCTCCTTCTTTTTTTTGAAAAACCCCAATATCTTTCGACATTTTTTAACAAAGTTCCCTATTATTCTGTTATGCTCATTTTTTAACAAAATTCTTGTTCCATTTCAATAAAGAGTTGCTTTACCTCCACCCCTAAACAAAATGAATGAATCTTCATTTATTAAAAAACGCTAAATTTGTCGAATAATAATTCAAAAAATTGTGGTATTTTTACTGTATTATTTTAAGGGGGAATTGATAATACATAAATTTTTTAGGGAGGAAATAAAATGGCAATCAATGAAGTTGTAATTGTAAGTGCAGTAAGAACAGCAATTGGAAGTTTTCTTGGGGGCTTAAAAAACGTCCCAGCCACTCAATTAGGTGCGACTGTAATCAAAGAAGCCATCCAAAAAGCTGGAATTACTCCAAATGATGTTGATGAAGTGATCATGGGGAATGTATTACAAGCAGGAGCTGGCCAAAATCCGGCGAGACAAGCTTCCCTTGCAGCAGGAGTACCGCAAGAAGCACCAGCAACAACTATTAATAAAGTCTGCGGATCAGGATTAAAAGCTGTTCACTTGGCAACACAAGCTATCCTTGCAGGAGATGCTGAAATTGTTGTTGCAGGCGGAATGGAAAACATGAGTCAGGCTCCTTACCTTTTAAAAGGCGGACGCGATGGATTTAAAATGGGCGATCAGAAAGTTGTCGACAGTATGATTGCTGACGGCTTATGGTGTGCTGAAAATAACTACCATATGGGAATCACTGCAGAAAACCTTGCTGAGAAATATGAAATCTCTCGTCAAGAACAAGATGAATTTTCAGCTGCAAGCCAACAAAAAGCACAGGCAGCCATTGAATCCAACCGTTTTGCCGATGAAATTGTTCCTGTAGAAATTCCTGGACGTAAAGGTCAAGTAACAATCTTTAGTCAAGATGAGTTCCCTCGATTTGGAACAACTGCAGAAAGCTTAGGAAAACTTCGCCCGGCCTTCAAAAAAGATGGTACGGTTACTGCGGGTAATGCATCAGGAATTAATGATGGTGCAGCAGCATTCGTTGTAATGAGCCGTAAAAAGGCGGAAGAATTAGGTCTTAAGCCATTGGTATCAATTAAAGCCAATGCAACTGCTGGCGTGGACCCAAGTATTATGGGGATTGGTCCTGTACCAGCTGTCAAAAAAGCGCTTGAAAAAGCAACTATTTCATTAGAAGAGATCGATTTAATTGAAGCAAACGAAGCATTTGCTGCTCAGTCAATCGCAGTAGACCGTGAGCTTCAATTTAACAAAGAAAAATTAAATGTAAATGGCGGAGCAATTGCCCTTGGTCACCCAATCGGTGCCAGCGGAGCAAGAATCCTTGTTTCTTTAATTCATGAAATGAAGAAAAGAGAAAACCGCTATGGTTTAGCAACACTTTGTGTTGGCGGCGGCCAAGGCGTAGCCACTATCGTCGAAAATATTTAATCTAAAAATAAAAAACGAGACTACCGATAAGGAGTCTCGTTTTTTATTTTTAAGAAGCTATTTTTTGAAAAATTCAAAAATCTGTCACTAACTTTCCTTCTATTTTTAATCAAATGGGACTATAAATAAAGTAAAGGGTTAAGCTTTTCTTAGCCCTAACCTATTAGGAAAGGAGGTCCTTAATCATGTCAATGGCTGATTTTGATGATATTTATCAAATTTGTTGCAACTTTGATCCGACTGAAGAATCGAAAAGTATGAGAAAAGTTGATGTAAATCAGTTAGCGACTGAAGTAGTAACGGATTCACAATTAACATGTTCGGAAAATTGGTGGGAGATTGTCGAGAAAGATATTCTTGAAGAAGAGACAAAAGTCTTCGTATAAAAACCATTAGAAATGGCAGGTACATCGAATGAATGATCTATGTACTTAATCCCTTGTTTATACCATACCTGGAAATGAACAAGGGATTTCATTATGAATGATTACATAGGGTCAGTCTCCTCCTCCAAGTTTTGCTTTAAACTGGCGGGTAACTGACCCTTTCTACTTATTTAATCATAAATTCCTGACTTACATTGAAAGCAGCTTCTGTGTTTTTGTCAACGTCTTCTACTGTAATGCCAGGCTGTGTTTCGACAAGAACCATTCCTTCCGGTGTAAAATCAAATACAGCCAAATCGGTAATTAAACGGTGTACCACTTGTTTTCCTGTTAATGGAAGAGTACAGGCTTTTTTAATTTTAGATTCCCCGTTTTTATTAACATGTTCCATAACGACCACAACCCGTTTTGCCCCATTTACTAAGTCCATGGCGCCGCCCATACCTTTAATCATCTTTCCTGGAATCATCCAGTTAGCTAAATCTCCTTGTTCTGAAACTTCCATACCTCCCAGGATGGCGAGATCGATGTGTCCGCCTCGAATCATTGCAAAGGATTCAGCACTATCAAAAAAAGAGGCTCCTTTAACAGCAGTTACAGTTTCCTTACCAGCGTTAATTAGGTCAGGATCTTCATTGCCCTCGAAAGGATAGGCTCCGATCCCTAATAACCCATTTTCTGATTGAAGCAAAACATTATAATTACTTGGAATTTCATTGGCAATCAAAGTAGGTATTCCAATACCAAGATTAACATTCATTCCGTCTTGAATCTCCTGAACAGCCCTTTTCACTATTAACGACCGTGCAATACTCATAGAATATCCTCCTTCCTTTTATTGAACTAAACGTGGACAACTGTCCGCCTTTCAATCCTTTTTTCATAGTTTTCACCAAGCAGCAACCGTTGTACATAAATTCCAGGTGTATGAATTTCATCCGGGTTTAACTCACCGGCTTCCTTGATCTCCTCTACCTCTGCAATCGTGACCTTTCCTGCCATTGCCGCAAGCGGATTAAAGTTACGTGCTGTTTTTTGATAGATTAGATTGCCTAGCGGGTCTGCTTTCCATGCCTTTACAAGAGCAAAATCCCCAACGATTCCCTCTTCTAAGATAAAAGTTTTACCGTTAAAAACCTTATGTTCCTTCCCTTCTGCTATCGCTGTTCCTACGCCTGTCGCAGTATAAAAAGCAGGAATTCCTGCACCGCCTGCACGGATTCTTTCAGCTAATGTCCCTTGTGGAACGAGCTCTACCTCCAGTTCCCCGCTTAAAAACTGCTGTTCAAAAATCTTGTTTTCACCCACGTAGGAGGAAATCATTTTCTTAATTTGCTTGTTAGCTAGTAAAAGACCTAGTCCCCAATCATCGACGCCACAATTATTGCTGACTATGGTTAAATCCTTTGTACCTTTATCCCGTAAAGCCATGATGGCTTTTTCGGGAATTCCACATAATCCGAAGCCTCCAACAATTATGGTCGCTCCATCCGGAATATCTTGGACCGCTTGTGTAAAAGAGTCTACGATTTTACCCTTATTCAAAGAAATAGCCTCCTTTTAAAATAGATTTCTATTAAAATTTATACTGGATAGACTGCATGTTTTCGTTCAGAGAATTGAGTATACTTTGAAGAATACGCTTCAAAACGATTAACCAGTTCCTTTCGTAAAGAGTTTCCTGGGATTATGCCGTCAATGATCATCTCAGAAGCGAGACGGTAAATATCAATGTCCTCTTTATATTCCTCACGTTTTTGCTGAATAAAGGCAGCCTTCTCAGAATCTTGCAATTGTTCAATTTTATTGGAGTAGACAGCATTTACTGCAGCCTCTGGTCCCATTACGGCAATTTGGGCCGTTGGCAAAGCAAGGCAGCAATCCGGTTCAAATGCAGGACCTGCCATTGCATAAAGACCCGCACCGTAGGCTTTACGGACTATGACAGAAATCTTTGGCACCGTCGCTTCCGCCATCGCAGAAATCATTTTTGCACCATGGCGAATGATGCCTGCGCGCTCCACCTTTGTCCCAATCATAAAACCTGGGACATCTACAAGGAAAAGAATCGGGATATGGAATGCATCACATAGATTAATAAATTTAGCTGCTTTATCGGCCGTATCGTGGAACAATACTCCACCTTTCACCCGCGGCTGATTGGCAATAATACCGATTGGTTTTCCATTCATACGGGATAGGCCGGTGATTAATTCGGCAGCAAAAAGCTTCTTAATTTCAAAAAAAGATCCTTCATCAATGATGCGGTCGATTAAATCATACATATTAAAAGGTGAGTTTTGGTTTGTTGGAATCAGGTCTTCGATTGTTTTTTCAAATGATTTTGGCGGTAACGTCTCTTTGCTCGGCGGCTTTTCTGAGAAGTTAGCGGGAAAATAAGAAAGGTATTTTCTCGCCATTTCAAGCGCGTCCTCTTCGGTTTTCGCCAAAACATCGCCGCAGCCTGAAATCGAACAGTGCATCCGCGCACCGCCCATTTCCTCTAGTGTTACTTTTTCTCCGATGACCATTTCCGCCATCCGTGGCGACCCTAGATACATGGAAGCATTTTTATCTACCATAATCACGATGTCACAAAATGCCGGGATATACGCACCGCCTGCTGCAGATGGTCCAAACAGCACACAGACCTGTGGAATTTTCCCGGATAATTTCACCTGATTATAGAAAATTCGGCCTGCTCCGCGGCGTCCTGGAAACATTTCTACCTGATCGGTAATCCGTGCTCCTGCGGAATCAACGAGATAAATTAATGGAACTCTCAGTTTTTCGGCTGTCTCTTGAATCCGAATTATTTTTTCAACCGTCCGTGCCCCCCAGGAGCCGGCCTTGATTGTAGAATCATTCGCCATAACACAAACGGTCTGTCCGTTTATTTTTCCAATCGCTGTTACGACACCATCTGCAGGAAGATCCTCTGCCATACAATTGGCAAATGCTGCATCCTCCAAGACAAAATCTTGATCAAACAATAGCTTTAAGCGGTCACGAACAAAGAGTTTTCCCTGCTCGCTATTTTTTTCATGGTATTTCGCGGCACCGCCTTTGTAAATCTTTTCAAGGCGTTCTTGTAATGTAAGATTCTCTGAATGAACTTCTGTGGTCATGAAGTGATCCTCCCTCTCATGTTACTCCCCTTTGTAGACAGGTTTCCGCTTTTCTTTAAAAGCCTGAAGTCCTTCCAAACGATCCTTTGTTGGGATTGTGACCTCATAGGCATTTTGTTCGATGGCAAGCCCTGTCGCTAATTCCACATCGTAACCTTTATCAATGGAAAATTTAGCCTGCCGAACAGCGATTGGGCCATTCTTAACAATTTGAGCTGCGATTTCCAATGCCTTGTCTAACAATGATTCCGGATTTTCTACAAACTCAACCAAGCCAATTTCCTTTGCTTCTTGTGCATCAATACGTCTAGCCGTAAAAATAAGCTCTTTTGCCCTTCCTTTTCCTACGAGCCTTGGAAGGCGTTGTGTACCGCCTGCACCAGGGATAATTCCGAGTGAAGTCTCAGTCAGGCCGAATTTTGCTGTTTCTGAAGCAACACGAATATCACAGGCCAAGGCTAATTCCGTTCCCCCGCCAAAAGCCGCCCCATTTACAGCTGCTATCACCGGTTGTGGTAATGTTTCCAAGCTGTTTACGCACTCCCGAATCAAGGAAACGGTTTTCTTTACGGTCTGCGCATCCATACCCGCTCGTTCTTTCAAATCAGCACCAGCACAGAATGCTTTTTCGCCGGCTCCTGTAACGACTAAACAACGAACAGACGGGGCAAATTTACAAGTGTCGATTATATTTTTAAGTTCTTCGAGAAGCTTGGTTGAAAGTGCATTTGCTGCATTTGGACGATTTAAGGTAATGACAACAACTCCATCTTCACGCGTTGAAACCTCTACAACCTGATCCAAATCACTCACCTCTTTCATTGTTCATGCATGCTTGAAGATTTCGGCTAGGTAAACTTCTTCCGATTTTTTCTTGAATAAAGCGTCCTGCTCCCAATAGTTTTTCTAAGTTGACGCCTGTATCAATGCCCATATTGCCCAGCATGTACAAAACATCTTCCGTCGCCACATTACCTGAAGCACCTGGTGCATAGGGACAGCCGCCTAATCCACCCGTAGAAGCGTCATAGGTGGTAATCCCCATGTCTAATGCCGCTAAAATATTCGCTGCGGCTGTACCATGTGTATCATGAAAGTGCAGTGCTAATTTTTCAATTGGGAAGCGTTTTAAAAGGACAGTTAACACCTCTTGAACTTGCTTAGGATTTGCTACGCCAATGGTATCTCCGAGTGACAGTTCTTGAATGCCCATCTCAAATAAGTGCTCTGACACCCGAATTACGTTATCAATCGAGACCTCGCCTTCATAGGGGCAGCCAAAAACAGTTGAAACATAGCCGCGGACTGTTTTTCCTGCCGACAAAGCTTCCTTTACGACCTCTTCCAAAACAGGAAAGGTACCTGCGATTGATTTGTTAATATTTTTTTGATTGTGTGTTTCACTGGCTGACATAAACACAGCCATTTCATCTATATTTCCTTCTAAGGCCTTCTCCAGCCCACGCCGATTTGGGACGAGAGCCGTATACGTGACACCTGGCATGCGCTCAATACCTTTTGCTACTTCCAATGAATCGGCCAATGCCGGTATCCACTTTGGATTAACAAATGAGGTAATTTCAATAGATTGAAGGCCTGTTCGGGACAATTGATTAATCCAGTTAATTTTATCCTCCGTGGAAAGAAAGGACTTCTCGTTTTGCAGCCCATCTCTTGGTCCAACTTCCTTAATGGTTACATTTGTGGGCCAGTTCATGCTCACATCTCCCTTGAAGGTTTATTCCATTTCGATTAAAAGATCTTCTTCATTCACAAAGTCGCCTTCATTTACTTTTACTTCCTTAACCGTGCCACTAACTTCAGCCGTAATCGGAATCTCCATCTTCATAGATTCCAAAATGATCACATCCTGACCTTCCTCAACCTTATCACCCGGTTGAACTAATACCTTCCATACGTTTCCTGCCATCACTGCAACAATTTTATTCATTGATTAACCCTCCTTGTGTTATTTCGTGACTGTTTTTTTATTATCCTGCAGATACTTTTCAACAAAATTTGTGGTCGTATCACCGGAAACGAAAGAATCGTGCCCCACTACTTTTTGAAGCATCGGGATATTAGTTTTAATCCCTTCCACCACATAGCGGGATAGAGCATCCCTCAAGATTACAATCGCCTCATTGCGATCCTTGCCCTTCACAACAAGTTTAGCAATCATTGGATCATAAAATGGGGTCACGACCGACTGCTCGCTCACTCCCAATTCATGACGGATGCCAGGACCTGCCGGTAACACAAATTTGGTAATTTTCCCTGGAGACGGGAAGAAGGTTTTCGGATCCTCCGCATAGATTCGGACTTCAATTGCATGCCCATTACGCTTGATCTCCGATTGTTTAAAGATTAATGTGTCTCCCCATGCAATCTGAAGCTGCTCGGCAACTAAATCTATCCCCGTTATTTCTTCCGTCACGGGATGTTCCACCTGCAGTCTCGTATTTACTTCTAAAAAGTAAAAGTTTTTATTCTCATCCACTAAAAATTCAATTGTTCCGGCATTTTTATAGCCGATTGATTTGGCCGCCTTCACAGCAGCTTCCCCCATCCTCCTGCGAGTCTCTTCATCTAAAAATGGAGATGGTGCTTCTTCAACGACTTTCTGATGACGCCGTTGAATGGAACATTCCCGTTCCCATAAATAAACGGTGTTCCCCTCTCCATCAGCAAGAATTTGAATTTCAATATGCCGGGGATTTTCTACATATTTTTCAATAAACATTTCTCCGTTGCCAAAAAAACTAACAGCCCGTTTCTGATTGCTTTCAAATGCTTTTCTAGTTTCATCCTCGCTGCGGACAATCTGCATACCAATGCCTCCGCCGCCAGCTGAAGCCTTTAACATCACCGGATAACCGATTCTCTTTGCCGTTTCCACCGCTTCTTCGACATCGGCTAGGGGCGATGTAATTCCCGGCACAACCGGAACTCCCGTCAGCTCCATTAGCTTTCTAGCTTCAATTTTACTGCCCATTTTGGAGATAACCTCCGGAGACGGTCCAATAAAAACAAGACCTTCCTCCTCACATCTGCGGGCAAATTCAGCATTCTCTGAAAGCAGTCCGTATCCAGGGTGAATACCCTCTGCCCCTGACGTATTCGCGATTTCAATGATTTTATCGATATTGAGATAACTTTCGGAGACCTTTGCTGGACCGAGTAAGTAAGCCTCATCCGCAGCCTTCACATGAAGAGCGTCCTTATCCGCTTCCGAGTAAACCGCAACCGTTTGGATTCCCAATGCTTTACACGTTCTGATCACACGTCCGGCAATTTCACCGCGGTTGGCAATTAATATTTTTTTGAACATACCTTTCCACCCTTTCTAACATCGTTAAGGAGATATGTAAAAACTAATCATTCATTTTGCAACATACTATACGATTATCTTTAGCTACTAATCTAGAATATTAGAACCAGTCATTACCAATCATTTACATGAAAATGACTGGTTCTAATTAATGACTATTTAACTGTTGATTTATCAGCAACTATTTTTTGTATTTGTGCAACGGACGCCGGATCTTCTAGTCCTGTAATGTCGCCATGAACACTACCTGATACAACAATCTCCTTTAATAAGCGGCGCATAATTTTGCCGCTGACTGTTTTTGGCAACATATCTGTAAAAACAATTGATTTTGGAGCAGCAATTTTACCAATTTGTTTTACGATCTGATCATTTATTTGTTGTTTTAATTCATCTGTTCCATTGAAGCCATCAGCCAGACGGACAAATACGAGCGGAACTTCTCCTTTTATTTCATCAGGAATTCCAATAATGGCGGTTTCAGCGACACCCTGACATTCTAGGACAGCGCTTTCCATCTCCATTGTACTTAAACGGTGTCCAGCAACATTAAACGCATCATCTGAACGGCCAACTACCCATATATGTCCATCATCATCGATCAATGCAAGATCGCTGGCATAATAACTGCCTTCCACCTGGCTAAAATAGGAACCGAAATAGCGCTCCGGTTCTTTCCAAAGTGTCCGGCACAGCATAGGAAATGGTTTTCTAATTATAAGATTTCCTAACTTACAAGGTCCTACTGGATTGCCTTCTTCATCCACAACATCCAAAACTGCGCCTAAAAATTGAGTACCTGAGGATCCCGGTTTCATTGGCGTCAGCCAGGCTGCCCCTGCAATTGGACATCCTGCTGTTTCCGTTTGGCCCCAAGTATTATTGATATATATCTTTTTCTTTCCTAAAATTTCATATGTCCAGTGCCATGTTTCCGGATCGAAAGGTTCACCCACTAGAGATATGACATCAAGACAGGATAAATCAAATTTTTCTAGTGCCTTTTCTCCCATACTCTTTAACATTCTTAATGCTGTTGGGGCAGTAAATAACTTATTCACCCGGTATTTTTCAATAATTTGATAAAAACGGTCCTTTGTTGGATAATCAACTGCTCCTTCATAGACAACAGTTGTTACACCATTCGCTAAAGCACCGGTAATTCCCCAAATATGCATCGTTAACCAGCCGATATCCGCGGTACACCAGAAAACATCGTCATTACGGTGATCCATATGATACTTGGCATATGTGTAATTTTGAGTAACAAATGCCATGCCGGAATGCACAACACCTTTCGGTTTACCTGTCGTACCACTCGTATAGAACACAATACCGCTCTCGTTCGCTTCAATTCTCTCAGGCTCACAAACGATACTTGCGGCTTTTGTCTCTTCATGCCACCAGTAATCCCGGCCTTCTTTCATTTGAACCTCTGAACCTAATCGATTTACAACAATGACTGCCTCAATCGAAGAAATAGATGGCACTACATTATCGACTTTTTCTTTTAAATGAATGACTTTTCCCCGTCTTTCCGTTGCATCTGCAGTGACCAATACTTTTGGTTCAAAACTGATAAGTCTGTCTGTCAATGATTTTTCGGAATAACCTGAGAAAATCGTATTGTAAATCGCACCCAGACGAAAACAAGCTAAAACGGCAATAAAGGCTTCGGCTAGATTTGGAAGATAAATAGCTACGCAATCACCTTTTTTTACACCAAATGATTTAAGTACATTGGCAAATCGATTTACTTCAGCAAGAAGCATATTATACGTATAAAATCTGGTGTCCCCGTTTTCGCCTTCCCAAATGAGAGCGGTCCGGTTTCCTGCCCCATTTTCTATATGCCGATCAAGTAAATTTACACTCGGGTTACTAATACCGCCGACAAAAAAGCGAAAATCAGGAAGTTGTCCACTAATAGTTTCATTCCATGGTTCATACCAAACAAGTTCACGGGCTGCACGATCCCAAAAGGCAGCAGGGTCTTCTTGGGATTGTTTAAGAAGTTCTCGAAAAGCTTCGCTGCTTCCAATAGAGGTTGAACGCACTTTTTCTACATCTGGATAAACGAGTTTACTATTTGAAACTACTTGTAAAATTCCACTGACATCCATGTAAAATTGCTCCCTTATCTATTTTTTTATCCTGTTGATTTCCGCTCCAAAAATCAACATTGTCCTTCAGCACAGCTTGCTATATACATTCTTTAGCAGCCAATTTCACGTGCAATAACCATTCTTTGTACTTCGGAGGTTCCCTCCCCAATTTCTAGAAGCTTTGCGTCCCGGAAAAAACGTTCCACCTGATATTCCTTCATATACCCATATCCGCCATGGATTTGGACTGCTTGATCACAAACCCGCATGCAGATTTCTGAAGCAAATAATTTCGCCATAGCGGCTTCCTTTTTAAATTTCTTGCCTTGATCCTTTAGCCAAGCGGCTTTATAAACCATATTTCGAGCTAATTCAATGTTCATTGCCATGTCAGCCAGTTTGAATTGAATCGCTTGAAACTTCGAGATGCTTTGGCCAAATTGTTTTCTTTCCTTTGCGTATTGAAGTGCTTTGTCATAGGCGCCTTGAGCAATCCCAACAGCCATTGCACCAATGCCAATCCTTCCGCCATCAAGTGTAGCTAAAAACTGCTTGAATCCATTGCCTTCCACACCTAAAAGATTCTCCTTGGATACGCTTACATTTTCAAGGATTAGTTCTGTTGTATTCGACGCGTGAAGGCCCATTTTTTCATAATTGTTAATGACCCTAAATCCTGGAGCTTCAGTCGATACAATAAAGGCGCTAATTCCATTGGTACCTTTTGAGCGGTCGGTTACGGCTGTAATCGCAAGATTTTTAGCAAAGCTTGCATTCGTAATAAAACATTTGGAACCATTAATTGTCCACTGATCTCCCTCTAACGTTGCCGTTGTTTGCGTTCCCCCAGCATCAGACCCTGCATTCGGCTCTGTCAATCCAAAAGCACCCAAATATTCTCCTGTACAAAGCGGTGTTAAGTACTTTTCCTTTTGTTCATGTGTTCCAAATAAATGGATTGGTGCCCCCCCTAAGGAAATATGGGCAGAATATGTAATTCCCGTTGACCCGCATACACGGCTTAATTCTTCTACTGCAATGGCAAAACTAACTGTATCTGCGCCACCACCGCCATATTGTTCAGGAAAAGGCAGCCCCATGATTCCTAACTTCGCTAACTTGTTGAAAATTTCTTTTGGAAATTCTCCTGTCCGGTCTCTTTCATCTGCACCCGGGGCTACTTCCGCCTCTGCAAAATCACGAATTAGTTTTCGTATCATCGCCTGTTCTTCTGTTAAGTCAAAATTCATCTTTGCATCCAGCCTCTCATTTTTTTGATTAGAGTAACCAAATCTTGATGCAACCTGTTGAAAAGGTTTCTTGATGAATACCATTAACATATTTCTTAATCTTCTAATAATTATAACGTAAAAAATTCAGAATACTATGTCAATCTTCATGAAAATGATTCGATAAAATTTGTGGATTTTATACAAAAACAGGAATTGAAACGCTTTCAATTTACTTCTATAATTTTACTATAGAGATATTTTTTTAGCAGAATTATTAGAATAAGCATTGGTTACTACTGAATTAGCAATTTTTAATACTAGTAATAAACACACTAATCTTTCGGGAGGACCAAAATGGAAGATACATTAACGCATCGCCAGCTTCAGTCCTTAATACATATTTCGAATGTCCTCAATACCTCATTCGATATTGAAACTATTATTGAATTAATAATGCGTGAAACCATTTCAGTGGTTGAAGCTGCGGAAGGCGGCTCATTATGGTTATATAATAAAAAACAAGATTGCTTAATTGCTCAATCCGCACAGGGTGTTTTTTACCCCAAAATTTTCCGACAAATTCGTCTTAAACCTGGAGAATCGATGACGGGGATAACATTTGAAAAAAGAAATTCAGTTATATATAAAAACGAGAATGAAATTAAAACAGCTTTAGCAACTTTATCATTTAAAAATTCAGGGTTATTAAGCAGATCGATACCTGAAAATTTCCACTTTTCAACGGTTATTTCTGCCCCGATTTTTTTGAAGGGTGAATGCATTGGGGTGTTTACGTTAGATTCTTTCCAACAGTCTTTAAACTTTAAGCCTGAAGACCTTCATCTATTAGAAGCAATCTGCCATCAAGCAGCTGTTGCATTAGAAAGATCCAGTCTCTACAAGGAAAAAGAGCAGACTGTCAAAAACCTTTCGTATTCCATTGAAACGCATAGAACCCTAGCGAATCTTGTTCTTCAGGGAGAGGACCTTCATTCTATATTACAATACATACACCGGTGGATTGGCCAAAACACATTTCTTTTCGATGAATTAGGAGACCAAATAACTTCTTCCTATGATCCCGTTCTTTCCACCGAGATTCTAATGTTTGTTAAGCATCAAGCTGCTATATTGATGAAATCAACTGAAAATTCCCTTTCCGTTAAGGAAGTTGACATAGTAGGTGTCCCGTATCAGTTGGTCAGCTTACCACTTGGCTCGAAGCCGAATTTCCTTGGTTTATTAATGATTCTATCAACGAAAAAATTGGACGAAATGGATTTGGCCGCTCTTGAACATGCCTGCACGGTTCTTTCCTTACAAGTATTTAAAGAGCAGACCGTATTCGAGACCCAACAACGTTTAAAGGACGAATTTGTGACAATGCTCTTTACTGAGCATATGGACGAGGCGCTTTTACAAAGAGCAAAAAGCCTGGACCTAAATCCAGGAGATAACTATATTGCAACCATTATTGAATTTTCAATAGATTCTAACCAGAAGAATCAGCCTAAAGAAGGCCTAATTAGAAAAATGATTCAACTTACAAACCAGGCTTTTCTCGGACCTTACACAAAGGGTATGACAGTAACACATCATCATCAAATCGTGGTGCTTCTTTCCGATCATTCAAATACTGCCAATTCTTTCATTGTTTCGCGGGTAAAAGAAAAGGTAAAGTGGATTCAACAGGAAATAATGTCGAGAAATTGGGAGGTTGAGGTTGCTTTTGGAATAGGTAGAGTCAAACAAGGGCTGCAGAATGTCCATAAATCTCTCAAAGAAGCTGAGAATTGTTTGAACTTTATTCGTCATTTTCACTGGGAAAATTCAATTCTTAGTTATTCAGATCTCGGGATTCAAAGGTTTATACTGCAAAATCCCGAAGAAGAAGTGATGGAATTTATCAATGAGGTGCTTGGTCCCCTCATTGACTATGAAAACTCTCGAAAAGGAGACCTTCTCAAAACTCTTTATATCTATCTGGAGGGAAACCAAAATGTGAAAAGAACGGCAGATACCTTGCATGTTCACATCAATACTTTAAGCTATCGTTTAAAAAGGATTGAAGAAATACTCTCGATTGATTTAACGGACAGTAAACAGGTACTTAACCTTCATTTGGCTGTTAATTTATTTCGATATATAAAAAAACAACCAAGCACTCAAATGGTGTGAAATGCATCTAGAGGCAGACTCGGTTAAAATCAAATTTTAATCGGCTTGCCTCAGCTTTAACTAAAATCTACATGTAATTCAATCAGTATTATCAAGGAACCAATCTAGTAGCTTTCGCTTTTTCTGCTGTTTTCTGGATTCGAGTTCCTAATGGTTTCTTTAAGACAAACGCAATCAGAAAACTAATCCCAACAAAAACAAGTAGGGCAAAAAAGTCTTTGACAACAATCTTGTTAATCATTCCACCGACTGTTTCCCGCAACATGCTAACACCGTAAGTGAAAGGCATGAAAGGATTTAGCTTTTGGAAAAAGGTTGATGTCACACTTACGGGAAATGTTGCGCCAGAACTTGAAATTTGCAGGACCAAAAGAATAATGGCTAATCCTTTCCCGATATTGCCAAACACGGAACACAATGTGTAGGTAATAATGATAAACACCATGCTCATGAAGATGCTGAACAAAACAAACCATCCTTTGTCCACCACATAGGTATGAATGATAAACAAATCTCCTAAAGAAACAATTGCCGCTTGAAATATACCGATTGTTAGAAAAGTTAATAGTCTACCAAGATAAAGCTGATAGTCCCTATAGCGATTGTCCAAATTTTCTACGTCGACTCTCAATGAAGCCACAAGGAGCGTAGCCCCTACCCACAAAGCAAGCATCGTATAAAATGGTGACATTGCTGAACCGTAATTGGGGATCGGAAAAATCCGCTTTGTTTTTAACAAAACTGGATTGGATAAAAAATTGCTCTCCTTCGTCGGATCATGCTTTAAAAATTGAATCAAATCGTAAAAATTAACACTATTTTTAAATTGTCTAATTCTATCTGCAGCTGTTCTAACTTTTTCTTCAAATCCAGGTAAATCATTTCTGGCCAAATCCGCTGCTTTGTGAATCACCCTTTCAACTTCAGGAAGCTTAGTCCTGACAAGATCCGCTGCTTTTCGAATGTCCGCCTCTAGTCCTGGCAAATCATTCCGGACAAAATTGGCAGCTTTATGGATTTTTTGTTCAATCGTCGGCAACTCATTTTTTACAAATACAGAAGCTGTGTTAATTCCTCCTACTCCTTTATCTACTTTTTGTTGAAACTCAACTCTGGCAGCTTGGACGTCATGATGAATTTTTACTAGTTCATCATATACCTGATTCAACTGTTCCTGATTTCCCTTGGTATCTGCTTCATTTGCAGCCTTCGCTTGATCTATTGCATCCTTTATTTTGGTTTCGATTTCAGTAAGGTTTGCTACTACATCTGCTACAATCGAAGATGTTCTTTGTATATCCGAAAGCTTTTCTTGGAGGGCGAGCACCTTGTCGCCTGCATTCTTTACAAGCGGTAAATTATCTTCGACTTTTAAAATACTGGCACCTGCCCGGTCAAGCTCTGGTATTCTTTGCTCTAGTTCAATAATTTGTTGACCTTTCCTGTGAATCTCAGGAAGTTTACCCTCGAGTTCAATTGCTTTTTTCCCCATTTGATCGATGACCGGGAGTGCCTTTTCCAACGCAAAAATTTGTTTTTCCACATCTAGAATCGAGGGCAGATCTTTTTCAAGTTCGACTCCAGCCTTATAAAATCCTGAAAAAATCGCATCTCCAACGGTTTTAATAAAGGCCTGGCTAATTTGAGCTGTCACACTTGATGCACCTGAGCTAGCAATTTTCGGTGCAACGGCATTAATTTTTTCATTTACCCCAAAAATAATCTCAGGTTTTTCAGGATTCGCGGTTATGATGCTTGTAATTTTTTTTGAAAATTCCTTTGGAAGGATAAGATAGGCATAGTAGTCTCCTTCCACTACCCCCCTTTTAGCTTCACTAGTGCTCACAAACATCCAGCCCAGTTTATGATTCTTTTTTAAATTATTTACTGTTTCATTTCCAACATTAATATTCTTTCCACGAATTCTAGCACCTTCGTCCTCATTGGCGACGGCAACTTGAATTCCCGATGTATTCCCGTACGGATCCCACATCGACTTGATATTAAACCATGCATACATAGAAGGCAGGATCATAAGTCCCACTACCAACAAAGCAACGGAAGGAACGCTGAATATATTTTTCCAATCTGATCGATAAATGTGCCAAATTTTGCCCATTTCAAAACACCTCATGTCATAGAGCATCCTAACTATTATCTTTTGAAAATGGGTTGATTTTATGACTTAATATTTTATTTGACTATAAAGTAGATTTTTAATGGAGGACAGATTAAGTGAATTTTTCAATGTGTAAATAAAAAAAGCAGATTCATTAATCATCTGCTTAGTCCTTTAATTTTTCTTTATTAACAATATCCTTCACAACATCTTCAAGAGTCACATTTTCCAAGGTTTTCTCCATAGCTACTTGAGCAGCGGTAAATAAGGGGCCAAT
Organism: Neobacillus sp. GCM10027624; assembly: GCF_042675345.1. NCBI lineage: Bacteria > Bacillati > Bacillota > Bacilli > Caryophanales > Bacillaceae > Neobacillus > Neobacillus sp. GCM10027624. The sequence goes on along the minus strand of NZ_JBHTHD010000003.1, from coordinate 557,604 downwards.
TGCATCTTGGATATTCCTTCCCACAGGACAAACCGGATTTGGTTCTTCGTGGACACTAAACAATTCATTCTCTTGTACAACATTCACTGCCTTATATACATCAAGTAAAGTAATATCAGATAAATCCCTGGCTAGTTTCGCTCCTGCAATACCAGGGTGTACTTCGACTAACCCGGCTTTTTTAAGCATCCCCATAATTTTTCTTATCACGACAGGGTTTGTATTCACACTTCCAGCTAGAAATTCTGATGAACTGATTCCCTCTTTATTAATTTCAATAAGCGTTAATATATGAATTCCAACTGCAAATCGACTACTAATAGACAATCCCAGTCACCTACCTTATCTTTGTTATACATGTAATTATTTTAATTACAAATTTTATTATACCCTAAAATAAAGAACAAATTGAAGAGGTCGGTATTACAAAGTCAAGAATAAAGGAGATGAGTATTTATCTCATCTCCTTTATATTACTAAATGGCAGACTAAGATTCTTTAATGTATAAAGTCTCGCCGTAAAAATGAATAACTCATGATAATTATTTTTTACGTATTCATCAATAATGCTGATTCCTTTATTAAATCCATCAACCAGATAAAGCGTATACTTTTCATCCCAAGAAAACTGATTGATTCTGATTAGCTCATCTGCAATGATTTGAAACTTAAAATCCTCAATCAGCAGTTTAATTTGATAGATTTTATCTTTCTCCACACGGCTTCTATCTTTATTTTCATAATTTTTTTGAACGAATTTTATAAAATCATTGATATTTTCCGCCAACATTAACGCTTTTTGCATCTCGAATTTCATCTCACCATCTCCTCAATATCTAAAAATCTAATCCTTAATTAAGAAGATTGTATGTCTTGAAATGATCATTTAATACTGACAAGCCAATTACCCAACGGTTTCTAAACCGTTATTGAAATGGTATTTGCTTACTTCTACTAATCGATTAAATAATTCCTGCATCTCCGGATGTTTTTCTGACATCGATTCGGGATGCCATTGAACAGCGACCAAATATGGATAATCCTTTCCTTCGACCGCCTCAATCATTCCGTCATTAGCTAGCGCTGTAATGACAAGGCCTTGTCCTAATTCCTCTATCGCTTGATGATGAAGTGAATTTACAAGTATATCTTGATATCCCCAAATTCCATAAATCAAGCTATTTTTTTCCAGTTTTATATGGTGGAATGGCAGCGGTCGGGGGATGGTCTGCTCATGAAGATGGACTTCTTTTTCTATTAAAGAAGGAATATCTTGTATAAGTGTTCCGCCACAGGCAACATTGATTATTTGTATTCCCCTGCAAATCCCGAATATCGGCTTTTTTGTTTTTGAAAAATAATCAAATAACTTTATCTCGAATTCGTCCCTCTCCGTTCGAAAAAAACCTATTTTTGCATGTGGGGGCTTGCTATAAAATTGTGGATCAACATCTTCCCCGCCGCTAAAAATGATCCCGTCGCAAAGCGTAACATATTGTTTAATGGCTTCTTCATCTTTAACAACAGGAAGAAGTATCGGGATCCCGCTGGCTCGTTCCACTGCCCGGTGGTAGTCGTGATGAATATACACACCTTCCATGTTGTCATTATACTTAACATAGGATGTCGTAATGCCAATGATTGGTTTTTTCATTTTTTTCACTCTTTCTCTTCTTTATTTCGAATAAGGATGGGCGAAGATTCAATACCTACTTAAAGGACCTTATCTAGAAATGAACGAAGTCGCTCACTTTTTGCTCCGCCAAATATCTCTTTAGGTGGTCCATCTTCAACAATCACACCTTTATCTAAAAATAAAATTCGATCAGCAACTTCTCTTGCGAACCCCATTTCATGCGTGACAATAATCATCGTCATCCCCTCATTAGCCAAGGTACGCATAACCTGTAATACTTCTCCAACTGTTTCCGGATCTAGAGCGCTGGTTGGTTCATCAAACAACATCACCTTCGGATTCATCGCAAGGGCTCGTGCGATGGCCACCCGCTGCTGTTGTCCGCCTGATAAACTTTTCGGATATTCACTTGCTTTTTCAGTCAAATCTACTTTCTTTAGATAATTCATGGCAATCTTCTCTGCTTCATCTTTGGTTATTTTTTTAATTTTAATAGGTGCCAGTGTGATATTCTCTAAAACCGTTTTATGAGGAAATAAATTAAACTGCTGAAAAACCATCCCCATTTTCTGCCTCGTAACCGTAATGTCATGCCCTTTTTCTGTTACGCAGGTTCCTTCAAAATAAACCTCTCCACTTGATGGAAGTTCGAGCTGATTGATACAACGCAGCAGCGTTGATTTTCCCGAACCAGACGCACCGATTAAACAAACAACTTGTCCTTTCGGAATAAATAAATCAATTCCTTTTAAGACATCATTGGAGCCAAAGGTTTTATGTATCTTTTTCATTTCCAGCATTAATTCGACACCTTCCTTTCCACAAGCTCAGTTAACCAGTTAATCGAGGTGTACAATACCCAGTACATTAATCCAATCGTAAAAAGATAGGCAAATATTTCATAGTTTTGCGCATAGCCAATTTGGGCACTGTACGTTAGTTCAACTACTCCGATGACGGCTAATAGAGAGGTATCTTTTAAACTTATACTAAACTGATTCATAAAGGCTGGAGTCATTCGTTTTACTGCTTGCGGTAAAATAACATAAAAAAATGTTTGACGTTTTGTGAACCCAAGGGCGCTGCTCGCTTCCTCTTGTCCTTTATCAATTGATGTAATGCCAGCACGGAATACTTCTGCAAGGTAAGCACCTGCATTGATAGAAATCGTCATCGCTCCAACAACCATCGGAGATAGGCCTCCAGGGACAATCATGGGCATGATGGCGAAATAGACGAAAATAATTTGAACATATAAGGGTGTACCACGAATAATACTTACATACACTCGGGTGATGCTTTGTAAAATCCGATTGGAACTAATCCGAAACATCCCAAAGATTAATCCGATGATTGTCGCAAAAAGTAATGAAATACAGACAATTTCAAGAGTCTTCCCCGCCCCTACTAAAAGGTTAGGGAAGTCCTGCCAGACCATTTCAATTCCTCTCATCGTAACCCCTCTTTCTTCTATGTTTGAAAAAAGGCGCATTCATCTCATGCGCCTTTTTGTTCTTCTCATTTCTATGTTGTATTTCTGAAGCACTAAAACACTTATTCTCCGAAGTACTTTTTATGCAACGCATCGTATTCTCCATCGTCCTTTATTTCTTTCAATCCTTTATTAAAATCCTCTAAAACCTTTTCCTCATCCTTTGCGATAGCGATCCCATATTGTTCCCCTGTTAAGCGCTCCCCAACTATTTTTAGACCTTTCGCTGTACCGGATTTCATTTTGTCGGTTACAAATGGATAGTCGTTAACTAACGCATCGGATTGTCCATTTTGAACATCTAAGTAGAGTGTCGGCTCATCCTCTAAAATCTTCACCTTTGCACCATATTGCTTCGCTAATTCTTTTGCCTTTTCCAATCCGGAGGTTCCGTTTTTAGCAACAATGCTTTTTCCCTTTAAGTCAGCTGGACCGTTTATATTACTTCCCTCTTTAACTACTAGCACCAGACCACTATCAAAATAAGGATCGGTGAAATTAGTAACTGCCTTGCGTTCTTCTTTAATCGTAATGGCTGCAGCAGCCCCATCCACCTGATTCGTCTTTAAGGATGGAATGATTCCATCGAATTTCATATCCTTCCACTGGATCTTATATCCTTCTTTTTTTGCAATCGCTTCTACCACTTCGATGTCAAAGCCCGCAAATTTCCCATTCTCTTTGTGTGCAAAAGCCCCACCGTCCGCGCTTGTCGCAAATACTAGTGTTCTTTCTTTTGAATCACCACTTGAATTGTTGGTCGTTGTTGATGCTTTCCCACACCCTGCAAGCGCAAGTGTTATGGCACCGCAAACAGCAATCGTTTTCAACACTTTTTTCATTGAATCCCCTCCCAATATGGTTACCATGTACTTTATTATTCTTTTTATCTATCTAAAAGGAGTATAAAACTCCGAATCCACATTCCATTTATTGTAAAAGGTTGTCCGAGTTTTTTTTATATCGTCTGCTAGATTCGATGATATGATTTATATTCAAATTACAAACTTTTAGACCTGAATTTAAGGATAAGAATTCTTCTCTCTTTATGACATTAAAAAAGTTAGCATGAACATTCTTCATGCTAACTTCCTAATTTTTACAAGCTTTCCAATTTAACTTTCCTTTACTGTTCAGCAAGTCCTTTGAACAATTCCACTCCTGTTTCGATAAGATCATCTTTGAAGTCATACTCATAGCTGTGCAGGTTGGGATAGTTTTCACCGTTTCCAATATAGCAATAGGAACCTTTTATGAGTTTCGTGTAATGGCCGAAATCCTCTGATGCACGAACTGCATTCTCCAACTCAACCATCGGTATGCATTTTTCTTTGCAGACCTGACGAATCTTGTCCGAACTTTCTTTGTTGTTTACAGTTTCCGGGAATTCATCCTGATATTCAAATTTTACCTTCAGGCCATCTTTTTCCGCCTCATTCTTCGCAACATTTTCCAGATTCTTCTGAAGCCTGTCCATCTCTTCCTCGTAATAGGCACGAATCGTCATTCTCAATACTCCCTTGCTGGCATTGACACCGAATGCTTTTGCGCCAATATCAACCTGAACAATCGTACATAGAACAGTACCCTTATTATTCTTAGAATCTGTGAATCTAGGAATTGCATCAATAATCTTCGCAATCGCGAAAGCAGGATTGATGCCTTTCTCCGGTTCACTTGCATGAGAAGGTATTCCTTCCATATAGATGTTCATACCCTTTGAAGCATACTGCGCTGTTCCATCAATAACATAGACAATATTATGTTTAAATCCGCTAATATTGTGATACCCAAAGATTTCATCAATATTGTTTTCCTTGATAAATACAGAACACTCAGCAGCACCGTCACCTGTTTCTTCTGCGTGCTGGAATAAGAAGAAGATATTATTATCTGAGCCTTTCTGATCAATTTCAAGGGCGAAACCCGCCAAAGTTGCCGAGTGACCATCATGCCCGCATTTGTGTGATACCCCTGGGAATTGGGATCCATAAGGAAGATCGATGGTTTCCTCAATTGGAAGAGCATCGAAATCAGCACGAAACGCTATATTTCTTTTACCTATACTAGAATGATAAATGGCATAGAACCAACGGCCCCTGTCCACAATTTCAAGTTTTGTATTCGCTTTGAGGAAATCTATTAAATGCTGTTTCGTCCATACTTCATGATTGGATAGTTCCGGATGGGCATGAAGTTCATGACGGAGCCGAACCGCTAAATCAAGATTTTTCTTTTCCAATTCATTTCCTCCTATTAATCTATTGTATATCTAATAATTAAAAATGGTTAGATTGATAAATCAAATACAAGCTGCACCTTATGGGCAGCTCGACGATAAACCATTATATATACGTAATAAATATTGAAACAGGTAAAAACATGTTTTCTATTAAATAAGGTTTTTACAGATCAGCTAATCCTTTAAATACTTCTACACCGGTTTCGATAAGATCATCTTTGAAGTCATACTCATAGCTGTGCAGATTCGGATAATCCTCTCCATTTCCAATATAACAGTAAGAACCTTTTGTCAATTTTGTATAATGGCCAAAATCTTCAGAACCACGGAACGCCTCAGTTAGCTCTTCCATTGGAATCCCTTTTTCTTTGCAGACCTGACGAATTTTGTCAGAGCTTTCTTTGTAGTTTGCCGTTTCCGGGAATTCATCCTGATATTCGAAGCGTACCTTCAGACCATACTTCTCTGCTTCGGCCTTCGCAATATCTTCCAAATTCTTCTGTAATCTATCCAATTCTTCTTCATAGAGTGCACGAATCGTCATTCGAAGCGCCCCCTTGCTGGCGTTGACACCGAATGCTTTTGCACCAATATCTACCTGAACAACAGTACAGAGAACAATTCCTTTATTGGTTTCGGGGTCAACAAATCCAGGGATCGCATCAATTATCTTCGCAATAGCGAAGGACGGATTGATTCCCTTTTCAGGTTCGCTGGCATGAGATGGAACACCCTCCATTTGGATCGTCATACCTTTAGATGCACAGTGTGCTGTCCCATCAATAACGAAAACGGTATTGTGTTTAAAGCCGCTCATATTATGCCAAGCAAAAATTTCATCAATGTTATTTTCCTTGATGAAAACAGCGCACTCGGCAGCACCGTCCCCTGTTTCCTCCGCATGCTGAAACAGGAAGAAGACGTTATTATCGGAACCCAATTGATCAATCTCAAGGGCAAAACCTGCTAGAGTTGCAGAGTGTCCGTCATGTCCACATTTGTGTGAAATCCCTGGAAATTGAGAGCCATATGGGAGATCAATGGTTTCCTCGATTGGAAGAGCATCAAAATCTGCGCGAAAAGCTACGTTTCTTCTCCCTACCTTAGAATGATAGATGGCATAAAACCAACGGCCTCTGTCTACAATTTCAAGCTTCGTGTTTTCTTTGAGGAAATCAATTAAATGCTGCTTTGTCCATACTTCATGGTTTGATAATTCCGGATGAGCATGAAGTTCATGACGAAGTTGAATTGCCAAGTCTAGATTTTTCTTTTCCATATTCCATTCTCCCCTTAGATTTATGATCTTTTGCTATTTTCCTTAAAACGCTTTCACTTTTGCAAAAGTCTAGCAATCCATGGTTGTTCCTTAACTAAGATTTTACATTATTCAAGTTCAAACTAAGGATTACTAAAAAAGGCTAAAATATAATCAAAAATATTCAGTCTTTTTCAATGAATATTTTATTATCTGTATATATTATATTATATACTTTATATTTAACAGTCAATAAAAAAACGATTTTGTCGCTGTTGGACAAAATCGTTTTCTTAACCTCAGTTCATATTCTATAGCTGCAGGTTCTCGACCTTATGAATATTCCAATGTACGTCTTTCATGAATCTGGCTAATTCAGCAGAATCCTTGCTTTTAAAAAGTTCCATCATCGTCCTATGCTCATCATTTATTTGCGATAGTCTTTCCTTTAGTTGATCCTTTGGACCAATTTCACCTAAATTTATTAAAAACTTCTTTTCTAATTGTAGCAGTAGATCTACTAGGCTTTTGTTGGGGCAGATTTTTAAATAAACACCATGAAAAGCTTGCTGCATCTTATCATACATCCGGTAATTCTCTGTATTAATGGCAAGATCAATACTTTGGATATAAAATTCCATCTCTTTTATGTCCTTCTCCGTTAAAAGCGGAACCGCCAGTGAAGCAGCCAGACCATCCAATGCACCGATGATGAAATATGTTTCTTCCGCCTCTTGTTTTGTAAGGCTTTTTATGACGAACCCTTTTCTTGGAACATTGTCAAGCAACCCCTCTGATGAAAGCTGTATGAGGGCCTCTCTTACCGGTGTCCTGCTGACTTTCAGCATTTCGCAAATATGATTTTCATTTACCTTTTTACCGGGAAGCAATTTTCCACTGTTAATTTGCTCAACGATATAGTTATACACATGGTCTTTTAGCGATAAATATTCCATTTTAGAGTCTCCAATTATATTGTATATAATTGGATTTTATATTATTATAAGATTTTTCTCAAATATTTCTTATCTTTTTTACCTTTTAAAAATATCCAACGCGACATTGAGTATGTCTTGTTACTCTAACCCATAGTATCCACAAACAACATAACCTACTGATTTCGCAGCTACTATGAGTGAATCCTCATCAATATCGAATTTTGGATGATGGTTGAAAAATGGCTTTTCCACTCCTTTTGGGGTACAACCAATATAAAAATAACAACCAGGAATTTTTTCTAAATAATAAGCAAAGTCATCAGATGGTGACATCATTGGATATTCTTCTACTTCCTTTATATCCGGGTCATTCGCACTTTCCAGGCTTGCTTTTACCGCTGCCGTAACCTCTGGATCATTATAAAGCGGCGGATAATCGGAAGTGTAGGTTAACTCACATTGGACACCAAATTCCGCTTCAATTCCGCTAACAATACGGCGAACTTCTTTTTCAATAATCCCCTTTGTTTCCACCGTCATGTAACGGATATCCCCCTCAAGTTCCACACGGTCTTTAATGACATTGAATGTACCCTTTCCATCAAAGGAACCTATCGTGATTACACCAGCGTCAAAGGGATTTAACCGCCGGCTTATAATCGTTTGTACGGCTGTAACAAAATATGAGCCGGCAACAATCGCATCGTTTGCCCTATGCGGGGAAGAGCCGTGCCCCCCGACTCCTTGAATCCCAAGTTTAAAATAAGATCTCCCGGCAAACGAAAAACCGCTGTGATAGCCGATATGACCCGCTGGAGCTATGGGAAGTAAGTGAATCCCAAAAATATTGTCTACATCATCCAGCACACCAGAGTCTACGATACTTTTTGCTCCACCAGGAGGTACTTCTTCTGCATGCTGATGGATGATTTTAATTGATCCAGGTATTTGATCTTTTAATTGGATCAGGCAATCCGCAAGAATCATTAAATAGGCCGTATGCCCATCATGACCACAGGCATGCATAACCCCTTCATTCTTTGATTTAAAGGGAAGCTCTGTTTCTTCCAAAATGGGAAGGGCATCAAAATCGGCACGAAGCGCAATCGTTTTTCCAGGCTTTCCACCATTAATTGTGACGATGATTCCATATCCATTTCCTACATTTCTTTGTACCTCAACATCCTTGCCGTTGTAATAATCAGCAATATATTGAGCCGTTTTTTCTTCTTTAAAAGACAACTCAGGGTTTTCATGTAAATATCGTCGAATCTGAATGATTTCATCTTTACGACCTTCTAACATTTCAATTAATTGTTTTCTCATTTAAATACCTCCCAGAATCGATGCCCTATCCATGGAAAACTATCGACTTGTTTATTCAGTGACTGTGCGGGAGAAATCCAGTGAATCACCTGCACATATGTATTAGCTACAATTAGTGTGCCCGCAATTGCATTTAATAAGAAGTTAAAAATCGTTGCACTATTATAAGGTTTATTTTAAATAAGCGAAAATCAATAAAGCTTTCTGGTTTATGTTTTTCATTGATGATAAAGATATTACTAACTCTAAAGGAAAGGATTTTTCCTTTTTAATAAACAAAAAGAGGGTCCCTGTAAGTTTATACCCCAGCGATCCCCTATCCTTACCTAAAATATTTTAGTTTCGGCCCAAGGGTTGCTACTCAGCTTGGGCCCAAACATTGTTTTTAACAAAACCGTTCCGGTATCTCTTGCATATTCCAAGAGCGAAAATCCCCCTTCAGTGGTTTCTACTTGCAGGTCCACTCTTACCGGGCAGTTCTTAAATTCCTTTGCAATCTCTAAAGCTTTATTTACAGGCAATGGTTTCGGTGCACGAATGATTATGTCTAAGTCGCTTTTTGAAGTAACGGTTTCTACTCCGCTGGCAAGCTCAAAACCGGCACTTCCTCCAGGTCCCCATGAAAGCCCGTATCCCTCCAAAATGGCTTCCGCAAACTCCATCGCCAAAAAAACTGGGGATAGTTTCTTTTTCCACAGATTTCTTTCTTTTAGATGTTCAGGTTTTATCTGTTTTAGCACACAATCCACTGGTAAAAATGCCCCACACCGCTCGTTTCTTGCCTTCCCCCTAATACCTATTGCCACCTGCCCTTTCGGAGCATGTACTCTGCGAACGACAACATAAGGGGCTTTCTTTAGTGATTGAACAGCCCATTGGGGTATGGGAGAATGGCTGATAATATCGTCATGCGAAATCTTCAGTAAATCATGTGTTTCTATCACCATTGCTCTGCCAGCCTTTTTCGTACAAGTATGGAAGCTGACCGACCGCCATGTTTAGCAAACGAAGAGGTAAGTCTGTTGCTTAGATTTCTTGGATTTTTTTTGATATCTTCAATGGCCTCAACTAATTTTCCTTTGACAGAAGTAAGGTCAGAATCTGTTGGGGAATCCACATTAATCCCATCCATAAGGGCAAACAAGGCACCTAGTTTTTCGAAGGAACAAATGTCATATGCCATTGCCGGTACCTTTTTTGTTGCATCCTCTAATTCTTCGATCGTCCGCTGCGTAATTCTAGCTGCTGATTGTTTAGACATGACATGCACATTTACACCTTCATCATCTAAAGCAACCAATCGGTTGGCTTGCATGCCGTGGGAAAGAAAAGCTCCCGAAATCGCTTTTCCCGGTATGAAGGCAATGACCGGATGGCCCGCTAACCTTGCAGAAGCATAAGCATCAACCGCTGCAGCACATGATTGATGGATTCCGAGCAATTCTTCCCGATACCCATATGCCTGGCTTGGTACATCAACAATTGCCACAATTGCCCTCTTCTCCTGGCCGCGGTCTTCCTCGATTGCATCACGAATATGTTTGGCTATCATCCATCCCTGTTCAAGTCCAACTTCCCCCTTACGCGCCCTCGGGAAACGGCTGAATGGATCCGGGACTACTGCTAGAAAACGTGCCTGCGCGCCCCCAATATAGGAATCAGCGCAAAGAACAGAATCAATTTTACCGATAGTTGAAGTGCCCATTGTTAAAAGATTAAACCATTTATGTCCCCTGCTTAAATTTCCATTTTCCTGAATGGTTTTCCCATAGCTGATTTCAGAAGGTTTACCATGCTCGGATTGCTTCCATAGAAATCGTGCTTCTTCCGGGTTAATTGGATTTGCCGGATCAACAGATTGTAAAAAAGATAGATATCTTTCAACCTGTGCACTTCTGGGCATCATTTGAGTCCCTTTCGCCATAGCAGAAAGAATTGCCTGCTGAAAGGCTTCAATATCATCATCGACAACTAGATCAGCAAATCCAGAAGCTTCTCTTTGAATTCCGCCAATGGTACTCCAAATTAATTGGCGGTCCATCGAATCAAATTCCTCAACTCCTGCTTCTTGCTCAATTACCTCTGGACCGTTTAGACCGAGCCTTCCTTCACGGGTCATGATAATCGTACTGCATAATCCAGCAGTAATGGACATCCCCCCGAATGCCCCGATCTTCCCAGGGATAATTCCTATAACTGGTACGTACTCTCTGAGCTCGACGATGGCTGCCCCAATTTCTGCAATCGATAAAAGACCGTAGTTTGCTTCCTGCAGCCGCACTCCCCCCGTATCAAAAACCATTACAGGGTACACGGCTCTGCCCGCCTTATTATCCTCCAAAGCAAGTTCTAATGAACCGGCAATTTTCGCGCCAGAAACCTCTCCAATTCCTCCTCCTTGAAAATTTCCTTCAATTGAAATAACTAATAACGAAAAGCCGCGAAGTTCTCCCCTGGCGATCACTACCCCATCATCACTTTGTGGCACAATCCCCTGAGGTTCCAGATGGGGTGACTCAATGCCGGAAAATGGGCCCAGTATTTCCCTGAAGCTAGTTTCACCTAGCAAAGCACGTGCCCGCTCACGTCCGCCGCATTCTACAAAACTATTTTTTAGCTTATTTTGCATAACTCGCCACCTCCAATGCCTGTGACAGTCTTAAACTAACAACGCCTGGGGTTGCACCGAAATCATTGATTTTAATCGTTGCAGAAACATCATGCTGCGTAAAAAACCTCTCCAAGACAGCTCTCCATGTTTCCCTAAAACCCGTAGTTCCTGTACGTACAAGAATTTCTGCGTAACCTCCATCGGAAGGTTCCATTAAAATTTCCAAATCCCCTGATCCAACTACACCTACATGTGAGAATGATTCCAAATTTTTTGACGCAGGAAAACAAAACATTAATTTTTCCAAATGGGTACCCTCCCTTTTTAATGAGCAAGAATGGTTTGAGCTGTAAATAAACTCGTATTTTTCCGATAAAGATCATCTAGGAATAATGTAGCCGCAAGCAAATCGGCACTTCCGCCCGGGGAAGCATTGCACTCAACCAGAAATTGATCAAGCTCTTGAAAAAATTTCCACCCTGACTTTGTCCAAACTCCACCTGATAAAAGGATTGCAGCAGAAAGTTTTTTTGTTCTTGACAATGCCTGTTCCCCTCCCCGATGTAAAATGCAAGTGTCATCAAGATTTGCCATTAGAGCAATTAATACATTGAGCTTGCACAGGTCTTCTTTAATACCTTTTCTCCGGGCATCATAAAGAATTGGCAACGATAGATTTCTAATATGCGGGAACCCTTGCTGTGCTTCACCAAGAGCTCCCTTCACACCATATTTTTCTATTACTCTTGTACCATTTGTCATTTGTTTTGGCCGATTTCTGTCCGGGAAGAGGGCTAGCTTCCCTGCCTTTAAAGTAATCTGTTCCATTGAGCACTCTCCCGGGTTCAACGATGCACTTGAAACAAGCAGGCCTAATGCCCATATCGCCCCTTTGTGTGTATTTATACCTCCCGTAGCGTGAAACATATCGATTTCCCCTTGGCGCCCGATAGCAGCGATTTCTTCCCTTAATTCCTGGGAAGGGGTTCTTCCCCAACTTACTTGAGCAATCTCACTAAAGGCCGGCTCTAAGGACCTAGCTGATTTCACCATTAATTCAATTGTCATGTCGTGGTGGGAACCTGAGTTATTTCGATCAACGAGCCCCGGCTTTGGCGTAAGTTCTGCTTCCTCCATCAGTGCTTGTACTGCCATAATCGCTAGATTCTTAGTGTAAGTTTGTATTGTTTTCATTGTTATAGACACCTAGTTACCAACTTCGGAATTTAGCAGGAGGTTCATATAATCCATCTGACCATTCTACCAGCTCTTCTACATTTTTAGCTGCCAGCAGCGAGCGCTTTGCATCGGTTCTTCTAATGCCAAGGTCTTCAGGGAGGGCAATTAGTCCTTCTCTTCTTAATTTATCTGTTTTTCGGACATCTGCTTCAAGCCCAATCGGGGTAACTCCTGCAATCGCTGCAATCGCTTGCCTGCGTTCTTCCATGCTGTTCGCCTTATATAAATAGGCAATCCCTTCTTCTGTGACAATATGGGTGACGTCTTCACCGTAAATCATGACAGGTGCTGTTGCGAGCCCAGCATCGTTTTTCACATCGAGAGCATCCAAGGATTCAACAAAAACAGGTTTATTACCATTTTGGAATGTTTCCACCACCTGTACCACCAGCTTTTTGCCACGTGCAAGCGGATCATCACTTATCTTCATATCCAGCCAAGCATCGGAAGAATGTCTTCTTCCCCCGGGATCATGCCCCATATTTGGCGCCCCGCCGAAGCCTGCAAGCCTTCCACGGGTAACGGTCGAGGAATTTCCAGCTGCATCAATTTGCAGACTGGAACCAATAAACAGATCGACAGCATATTGTCCTGCCAGCTGGCATAAAGTCCGGTTTGAACGCAAGCTGCCGTCCCGGCCTGTAAAAAAAACATCCCGTCTTGAGGCCACATATTTTTCCATTCCAACTTCGCCGCCGAAGCAATGAACACTTTCCACCCAGCCGCTTTCAATCGCAGGGATTAAGGTCGGATGCGGATTCAAAGCCCAATGTTTGCAAATTTTCCCTTTAAGCCCAAGCTTTTCTCCATAAGTAGGCAGCAGCAATTCAACAGCTGCCGTATTATAGCCTACTCCATGATTTAATGACTGCACCTGATGCTTTTCATAGATGCCACGGAGAATCATCATCGCTTGCAGAACCTGAATATCTGTAATATGACGAGGGTCCCGGGTAAAAAGAGGCTCCAACTGGTAAGGATTATCAGCGACTACGACAAAATCAATCCATGACCCGGGTATATCCACCCGTGGAAGTTCATCCACTAGTTCATTCACTTGGGCGATCACAATTCCATCACGAAAAGCCGCAGCCTCAACTAATGTCGGAGTCTCCTCCGTGTTTGGTCCTGTGTATAAATTACCGGCTGCATCTGCTTTGTCAGCTGCCACTAGTGCCACTGACGGGGTCAAGTCAATAAACAGCCTTCCATACAGCTCGACATATGTATGAATCTCGCCCATCGTAAGCTTTCCGTCTTCCAACATTTGTGCCATTCGAAGGCTTTGAGGTCCAGCATAAGAAAAATCCACTTTTTTTGCGATACCGGATTCAAATATTTCTAGATGCTCCGGCCGGGAAATACTTGAAATAATCATGTGCAGATCAAACAATTTCTTGGGGTCTACTTGAGCAAGGGCTTTAGATAGGAAGGATGCCTGCTTTTGGTTATTGCCCTCCAAAACTACGCGGTCACCAGGCAGGATTAAGGTTTCAAGCGCCTCAACAATTTTACTTGTAGGAATAATCCTACCTGAGGTGATGGCTTTCATCTTCTCCAGTCTTTTTTCCTTTGCTTCCAATCGAGTTTTCCAAGAACGTTTTTTAATTGCCTGCATTCCTGCTTTCCCCTTTCCAATTTTGATTTTCACCTTACTTATTTTGATTACAGAACCTTTTACCCAGAAACAAACAATTTCTAAATCCATTCTCCTCTAAGGAAAGAGACCGGGCACCCGGCAACGCTTTTTTAGATAAACCTGCTAAGACATTTCCTGGAGGCATTTCAATAAAAAGTCTTGAACCATTTTCACAAAGGATGGAAGAAATATTATGCCACATGACTGGATGGGAGACGTTAAAGGCAAGGTCCTCTCTAATCTGATGAGAAGTTCTTAAAAGTCTCGCTGTTCGGTTACATGAATATGGAAGTACGGGTTGACGAAACTCAACTTTTAACAGTTCCTCATATAATACATGGGAGACGGGGTTCATTAAAGAGCAATGGGAAGGAATGGAGACGTTTAAAAGTTCTGCAGTTCTTGCCCCTCTATCCCTGGCGTGGTGGATAACCTTGTTGATAGCTAGAATTGAACCTGAAATTGCGATTTGATCAGGTGCATTAATATTTGCCGTGTAAATTGGATTCTTTTCTGTAAAATAAATTTCAACCATTTCTTTCACTTTCATTTGATCAAACCCTGTAATGACGCCCATTCCATATCCCTCAGGATAGGCCTTCTCCATTAGCTGCCCTCTCAGCTTAATTAACCTTAATGCATCCGCAAATTCTAATGATTTACATGCAACAGCTGCACTAAAAGCCCCCGCGGAATGACCTGCCGCAAAATCTGGATACACTCCTTCCGACTCAAAGGCTTTTAATACGGCAACAGAGGAAACAAGCAGACAAATTTGAACAGAAACAGTCGATTCTAAAGCTTCCTTCGAGGCAAAATTGTAAATACTTTCATCAAGGATCTCACTTGCCTCTACCAAGGCCGCTTCAACTGCTGGATGCCGAGGGAGTTCATCCAGCATATCGGGCTTTTGCGAACCTTGACCGGGAAATAAAAATGACAATCTCATACTTTCACCACCTTTATAGTTAAATCACTGATTCTTTTAACCTAGCTTTTTCTTCATATTGGAGATTACATCCTCATTATGCCGTTTCAGAAGATTGGCAGCATCCGTAATTTTTCCTTCTCTTAAAAAACTGATTAACATTTCGTGCTCTCTTACTGACTTTTCAATGCTACCATCGTTTGTAAAAGAAATACTCTGTATCCTTAAAAGCGGCCATCCAAGACGTGAATACATAGTTTTAATCGTCTCACTCTTACTCATCTCTACAAGTGTCATATGGAAGGAGTGATTTAATTGTGTGTATTGATGAACATCCGTAACACCCTTCATATCTGCTAAAATATCATTCATTTTTAACAAATCAGCTGAACTGGCCCCATTTCTTTGGATACGATCAATTGCCATCATTTCAAGCATATTCCTTATTTCAAGAAGGTCGTATATTTCATTCTCTGTATACTCCTTTACGACGGCACCCTTTCTTGGGATTCTTTCCACAAGACCTTCTATGGAAAGTAAGTAGATTGCCTCTCTGACGGGAGCACGGCTCGTTCCATACTCTTCAGCATAAATATGTTCGATCAGTTTCTCCCCAGGAATTAATTCTCCCTTTAAAATCTGTTCCGTAATATGTTCAGCAATATGATTGGATAATGCATTTTGAGTGAATTTATTCGTTTTCATGACAAGGTCTCCTTCTGTAAATTTAATTTGGTCGACTGTCGATTTTATTATAGCGCTTCTATTTTTAAATTTCAATATTTTTAGAAAATTTAAAAAAGTAATTGACTTTTCCTTTTCTCCCGTTTTATTATTTGTTTTAGAATACAGTCGACTGTTGATTCTTATTTTGCAAGCGCTTACCCTTCATTTCCGTATCCTTACCAGTTCAGACACATTAATTTATTTTCTATTCAATTTTCAACCTTGTCCTTTTATTTTAAGAAAAAATTGAAAAGGAGAAATTGCATGGTTATTTTTGGGGTCGCATTATTATCAATTTGCTTATTATCTGGAGTGTTTTTTGGAGATCTCCTAGGACAAATCCTAGGAATTGACGCAAATGTAGGCGGTGTCGGTTTCGCCATGCTGATGCTAATTCTACTTGTGGAGTATCTGAAAAAGAAAGATAAGCTAAACAAACAGACACAAGAAGGACTTGGTTTTTGGAGTGGTATGTATATTCCAATTGTGATTGCCATGTCAGCACAGCAAAATGTCGTTGCGGCCCTAGATGGTGGAGTCTTGGCTATTGTAGCTGGAGTTTCCGTCGTTTTGATTAGTTGGGCGATTGTTCCTTTATTAAGCAGGGGTGGCTCACTAAATACAACACTTGAAACTGATATGGCCGGAGGTGAGCAGCATGTTCGAAACATTAGGTAATGTTCTGCAAAATAATGGATTAATTGTTGCTTTTGCCATTGTCGGTTTGACGATGTATCTATCTTATTTTATTTCTGACAAATTAACAAAGGGGCGCATCCATGGTTCAGCCATTGCCATCACACTGGGACTTGTGCTCGCCTATATCGGCGGAGTAGTTTCAGGCGGTGAAAAAGGACTGGCAGATATTAGTCTTTTCTCAGGAATCGGACTGATGGGGGGCGGAATGCTTAGGGACTTTGCGATTGTTGCCACTGCCTTCGGAGCCAACTTTAGTGAAATCAAAAAGGCTGGTATCAATGGAGTTTTATCCCTCTTTATTGGCGTTATCCTGTCTTTCGTTGTAGGCGTAATCATCGCTCTCGCATTTGGATACAGAGATGCCGTTAGTTTGACCACTATTGGTGCAGGTACAGCTACATACATCGTAGGACCCGTAACAGGGTCTGCAATTGGTGCCAGCTCAGACGTGATTACCTTAAGTATTGCTGCAGGTCTTGTCAAATCCATCCTGACGATGATTGGCACTCCATTTATCGCGAAATATATTGGATTGAACAACCCGCGGACAGCCATGGTATATGGAGGGATCATGGGAACAACGAGTGGAGTTGCTGGTGGTTTGGCTGCCACAGATCCAAAACTAGTACCGTATGGTGCGGTTACTGCCACTTTCTATACTGGTTTGGGCTGTCTGCTTGCTCCTTCTGTTCTATTTTTACTGACTAAAGCAGTTTTTGCATAAATTAGTCATTCCTTCAATCTGAGTTTAACGTTAATAAAGTTAAATAAACGGCCACATTTCATTTGATGTGAAAGGTGGCCTTTTATTTAGAAGCAATATGTTAAGGGGAAAGAACAGGATGAGAGTTGCTAAGTTTTGTGAGCAAAACATTAAAGTAACCGATATTGACAAGGTAATTGACCATCTTCGCACCTATTATCAAAATGATGTAGATGTGAGCATTGTAGACTGCTTTAGAAGGTGTTTAGAATGCAGAGTGAGACCGTTTTGCCGCATTCAATTAACAACAATCGAGGCTGATGATGCAGGAAGCCTAATCAATAAATTACTTCAAGCTGTTAACTCAGCAACGAAAAATACCACCTTGTAAGAGCTAAGGTGGTATTTTTTGTTATTTATTAAAGGATTAAGAATTTAGGCTTCTATTCCCCTACAATTTTAGCATCCTTTAACAGATCATCTGTTAATTTGATTCCTTCCTGCTCAGCCGCTTTTTTATTAATCATCAGCTGAAGGTTTTCTGGGAAACCAACAGGAATTTCGCTTGGTTTCTTACCCTTTAGAATATCCACAGCCATTTTCCCGGTAGTGTAACCAAGGTCATGGTAGTCAAAACCATACGATGCAAAGGTTCCTCGTTTGACGGAATCCCCTTCACCTACAAAGGTTGGGATCTTTTTCGCATTCGCTACCTTGATAACAGATTCAAGAGCAGATACGACAGTGTTGTCCTTTGGAATATAAAGTACATCTGCACGTCCCACCAAGGATTCAGCTGCCTGCTTTACTTCGGAACTAGTAGAAATCGTCACTTCAACAGATTCAAGCCCTGCTGCCTTAATAGCTTCATTAGCATTTTTCACATTGACAACTGAGTTAGGTTCACCATTGTTATAGATGATACCCACCTTCTTGGCATTTGGAACAAACTTTTTAATGGCATCAATCGTATTCTTGATTGCTTCTGGGTGTGTATCAGAGGTTCCTGTTACGTTACCACCCGGCTTATCAAGACTTTGAACCAGTTGAGCCCCAACCGGATCGGTAATGGCGGTAAATAAGACTGGAATATTCTTCGTTGACTTTACAACCGCCTGTGCACTAGGAGTAGCAATTGCCAAAATGAGATCATCCTTGTCGTCAACCAATTTTTGAGCAATCGACATATTGGTATTCATGTCCCCTTGGGCATTTTGGTAATCAAGCTTCAAGTTCTTTCCTTCTTCATAACCGGCATCCTTTAGTGCTTTGATAAAACCTTCTCGTGCAGCATCAAGAGAAGGATGCTCGACAAGCTGTGTAATGCCAATTTTCACAACCTTTTCTTTTTTCTCCCCGGATGTTTCCTTACTTCCTGCTCCGCATGCGGAAAGCAATAATAGCAGTCCACAAACGATGATGACAAAACTTTTCTTCATCTTCTTCCTCCCCAATTTCTTCGACTACATATGTACTTTCTTTTAGAAAAATTGATAAAGTAGTCTTCTATTTTTCTATCGCTAGAAATTTATAATATTCAGATTTTAACACTATTATTTGTATAGGACAATATAATTTTAAGAATTTTTTGTCAAATCAAACAGCATTTTCGACATGGACATGAATATGTCAAGAAAACAAAGGCATATATAATGAAAAAGCCCCTTATTGGAAGGGGCAAGATTAAAATTTTTAAAAATATTGGACAGATAACCCGTCATCATTGATTAGTGATATTTATTACTAATTGGTAGAAAAACTAAATAGCTTCTCTAACTCCCGAACAATTATCTGATTGTCCGCATCAATAACCTCTAGATATTGCGGTTTATTAAACAATTGACTTATTTGTTCCGGGAAAGTCTGCTTAATACCACAACGTTCGATTGACTCATTAAATTTAGCTGGATGAGCAGTTGCAAGAGTGACACAAACCTCATTTGGTTCATTGCATACTTCGAATGCAGCAACCCCGCAAGCTGTATGTGGATCTAATAGATAATCGGTTTCGTCAAAATACTTTTTAATCGTATCCAAGCATTCTTCTCCTACTACTCCATGTGCAGCAAAATCTTTTTGCACCTGCTGGAGTTGTTCCCCACCGACAATAATTTTTCCTTCTGTCTTAAATTGATCCATTAACTCCATTACTTTGCTTGGGTTTTCACCAACCAAATAATACAGATAACGTTCGAAATTACTGGCAACTTGGATATCCATAGAAGGGCTAAAAGTGCTTTGGAACTCACCTGGCTTGTACACTCCCTCATGGATAAACCCTTCTAAAATATTATTCTCATTCGTCGCAACAATAAGCTTTCCAACAGGAAGACCCATTTTCTTTGCAAGATACCCGGCAAATATATCTCCGAAGTTCCCTGTTGGAACACTGAAGTTAACACTTTTTGCGTTTGTCTCTTTTGCCACTTGGAAATATGCATAAAAATAATAAACGGTTTGTGCTAGAATTCGGACAAAGTTAATCGAATTAATCGCACGGAGATGATATTTATTTTTAAATTCAACATCGGCAAACAATTCCTTAATGATTCTTTGGCCATCATCGAACGTACCTTTTATCGCAAGATTCAAAACACTTTCGTCATGAACGGTCGTCATTTGCAGTTCTTGTACCTTACTTACTTTTCCATGTGGATGCAAAATACAAATGCGAATACCTTCTTTTCCTCTTACGCCTTCAATGGCGGAAGCACCTGTATCCCCCGATGTAGCGCCTAGAATATGAATGGTCTCACCTGTTTTCTTTGAGACATAGGAATATAGATTTCCTAAGAATTGCAGCGCAATATCTTTGAAAGCAAAGGTCGGACCGTGGAACAATTCCAGCACATACATGTGATCCTTCACTTTTTGGACAGGTGTTACCTCCGGATGGCGAAAAGTTGCATAGCTTTTCTCGATTAATTCCTTTAGCTCATTATCCGGTATTTCCCCTTCTACATAATAAGAAAAGATTTCATAAGCTAATTCCTGATACGTAAGCTTAGACATTTCTTGCAGTTTTTCAGCAGGAATTTGCGGGATTCTTTCTGGGACTAAAAGCCCTCCGTCATTTGCCAGCCCCATTAAGACTGTATCAATAAAACCAATTTTACTTACATTTCCGCGTGTACTAACAAAGTTCATAGGTGATCCTCCAAGCTAATATTAAATGTATTACTATCGTTACTCAAAACTGGTCGTAAGTCAATATTAAATGCCTGAATATTTCGCTTTTATTTCTACCTTTATATTCCATAAAACTTTAGAAGAAAATGGGGAAACTAGCTGTATCATACTGTAGGAGTTGAAAGAAGATGGCTTTGAAACAACAAAAAATAGATGTGACAGATAGTGTAACTGGGAAAATTAAAAACGGTGAAATGGAATTATATTTAGAAAATACTTGTATTGGAAAAATAAAGCTTTCTGGAAATCTTCAATACGATTTGGATCATCATTTTGAGGCGGACCAGCAAAAAATTTACCAGCACGTTACCGTAACAGAAGGCCCAGATGCCAAGTATACGGATTGTGATGATGGTGGCTGGTGTTAACAAGCCCTTAAAGTTGAAAGAGCCTAGATTTTAAACTTTGAAAACCTAGGCTTCTTTATATTTGAAGAATTTAGTTGGCTGCTAGAGTGAAAAATTCTTATACAGATAATTAATCTCAGCTAGGAGTTATATTTTACTTAGAAATGAGGCAGTAAATTTAATAGCAGTGCCATAACCAATCCTACCAGCCCTATGATTGATTGAATAATGGTAATCGTTTTAAAGGTTTCTCCCATTGACATTCCAAAAGATTCTTTTACTAACCAGAATCCTGCATGATTAGCGTAGTTAAAGAATAAGGAACCTGCGCCAATGGCTACTACTAATAATTCCTTATTAATACTAGGATCTGACCCAACTAGCGGTGCCAACAATCCTGTAGCTCCAACAATCCCCACGGTAGCAGACCCTGTTGTGACAGATAATAAAGCAGCAATAAGCCAGCCAATTGCAATGGCAGAGAGTTTCATTCCCGAAGTTAGATGGATAATTGCATCACCTACATGAGAATTAACAAGTACCTTTGCAAAGGCACCGCCCCCTGCGATAATTAACAAGATGCTTGCAATAGGCTTAAGACACGCTCCAAATGAATCGCGAAGTTTTTTTGTATCTACTCCGCGTCTATATCCCAATAAAATGATCCCTACGATTAAACCAATAAGCAAAGCAATAACGGGCTCTCCTATAAATTCAGTGATTTTATTAAACATAACCGAATTCTTAAACACTGTTTCAGCTAATGTACGACTTAACATGATAACCATTGGCAACAAAATAACTACAAATGAGGTTACAGTTGAGACCGGACGGTGTTCTACAGTTGCTGCCATATATTTTGAGGCGTCATTTGATACTGAAGTTTTCTCTGACCCTACGGAAGCTGCGGTATATTGGTCAAGTAAAAGTTGATCGGGACGAACGTTCATCCGTGGTGCAATAAATTTACCGTATACAGGTCCCGCTAGGATCGCTGCTGGAATTGCACAGATAAGCCCATAAATCATCGTAACCCCTAGATTTGATTTAAACCCTTCAATCGCAACAAGAGGACCTGGATGCGGTGGTACCATACCATGCATGGTTGCGAGAGCAGCTATAGCAGGTACGCCTATATAAATAAATGCTGAACCTTTTAAATTCCCTTGCTTTTCCACTTGGGCTGCGACCGAGAAGACAAGTGGTAAAATCATGATCAATCCTACCTCGAAGAACATGGGGATTCCAATAATAAACGCTGCCGCACCTATTAACCATGGTAAAGTTCGCTTGGTGGATCGTTTTAAAATAACGGACGCGATTTGATCAGTTGCACCGGAATCCCCCAATAGTTTTCCAATCATGGCACCAATTGCGACCTGCAGTCCGACCCCTCCCAATGTATGACCAGCACCGTCTTCAATTGAAGTGACAATGGTTTCAGCATCAAGACCTGATGCAAACCCTACACCAATTGAAACCACCAATAATGCTAACATAGGGTGGAACCGTAATTTTGAAACAATAAGGAAAACCAGCAGCAAAATACCACATATTGCAACAATGAGCAATGAAATATCATGACCTGTCATAAACTGCACCCCTTTTAAAATTGTAAAATATATAATTTGTACCTTTGAGCAAGAGAGCGCTCTCAAATCTCCCTAAAATAAAGCTAGATAACGCTTTCAAACCGTCGTTTGAAGAAGCTATTAAGATAACTGTATAGTTTAGGCAGAAAAATTAAAATATTATCTAAATTAGTTGAATTAAAATAATAAACTTAAAATTTACATTTAATGTAAATACAAAAAGAAAACAAAAAAAGATTGGTTTTCACCAATCCTCAGGTCATCATTTCTTTTTCCATTTGTATTTACGTTCTGGCCGACCCACCGAACCATACTGGATATCTACTTTCATTTCATCAATAGATGAAAGATATTCTAAATATTTTCGTGCAGTGGAATCTGTGATTCCAAGAAGGACAGCTAACTCCTCTGCACTTACACTCCCTTTTTCAAAATGAAGCTTGTCACGGACTCTCAACAATGTAAATCGATCGATGCCTTTAGGAAGTTGTTTTTCTTCCCTTAGTTTAGGAGTAGCAGGGTCTGCTAAGGAGAAAAAGGCATCGATTTCTTTCTGAACCATCGTTTTTTTAATCTGAAGCTGCTCCATCGTTAGCTTATATCTAGTCAATTCATTCGTGAACTTCTTAATATCAATTGGTTTAATTAAATAACTAAAAACACCTCCACGAATCGCCTCTGTAACGGTTTCTGCGTCATTTGCAGCGGTGATGGGAATTATATCTATTCCCCTAAATTTCATTCTAATTACTCGAAGTAAGTCGATACCGTTCATATCCGGCAGATAGATGTCTAACAAAATTAAATGGGGTCTAAATGTATGAAGATAGCCAAGCGCATCCTCCCCTGAATTTGCAATAGCAGAAACCTCAAATCCCTCAATTTTTTCAGTGAATTTTTTATAAATATTTGCAGCAACTGGATCATCTTCAATAATCAAGACCTGAATAGGGTTTCCTGCCATGAACATTCTCCTTTATCTTTTCGGAATCACAAGTGTAAATTTAGAACCTCCTAAAAGGCTGTTCGTGATAAATACTTGACCATTTAATTGCTCAAGGGAATTCTTAACGATGCTTAGACCAATGCCGCGATTTTTCCCTTCTTTGGTGGTATACCCCTCTGTAAAAATAGTATTTTGCTTTTCGTTTGGAATACCGGATCCATTATCTTGAATATCAAAAACAAGATCCCTGCCAATATCGGTGAAAGAGACTATTACCGTTGCCCCCATTTCGTGTTTTTCCTTTGCAGCTTCCATCGCATTATCAATAATATTACCGAGAATGGATACAAGCAGCTTCGTATCCATTGATTCAGGTAGCTCAGAAAGAAGACTTTCTTGATCAATATTTAAGTCTACCTTTAACTCTTTTGATCGATTTATTTTACCTAGCAAACAGGCTACAAGGAAGGGATCCTTTACAGCTGTCATTAAAAATACGATTGTGTCTTGGCGATCCTCCACTTCACTTGATATGAGATCCCTGGCCTTATCGTATTCTTCAATACTTAATAATCCATATATCGTATTTAATTTGTTGAGAAATTCGTGATTGAGGGCCCTAATGTTTTCGGAGTAAGATTTAATTTTTGAAACTTCATCAAACAATTGCTCAATTTCAATTTCAGTCCGAATTGTTAGGACGACGCCTGCAATTTCGCTCAGTTGTGTTACGATTGAAAAATCGATAACATACACTTGATCACCCAAAAGGATCTTTTGATTAGATCTTCCTGTTTTGGTTTCAATAACTTCTTGAATCATTTCTCTTAAACGAGAGGTTTGGATAATCGAATCCTGCAGCGGAAAATTTCCCGTAAGCAATTCCCGTGCTCTTTTATTCATAGAAAGTACACGAAAATCACTATCTACCGCTATGATTCCATCCCGAATCGACTCTAGTATTGCTTCCTTTTCTTTAAAAACATAAGAAATTTCCTCAGGTTCGAGACCAAACATTTTCCGTTTTATTCTCCTTGCAATAAAAAAAGAAGCTGCAACTCCCATTACGAGTAGCAATAGAGCAAGTACAATAATTTCTTCTCTATAGGTAAGAATTCTTTTTTTTACATCCACCATTAAGAAACCGACAGAGGAAACACCAATTATCTTCCCCTTTTCATTTAGAATAGGGGTTTTAGCTTTGATTGCAGGACCCGAGATTCCTTCACCAAAATATACAACGGAAATGTGCTGCTTAAAAACAGGCTGATTGCTTGTACCCATTGATTTACCGATATATTTTGGATTGGGGTGGGAATAACGGATTCCCTGTTTGTTTCCGATCACGATATAACTAGCTCCTGTTTGCTTTCTCATCCTCTCCGTAATCGGTTGAATTTCCTTTGACGGGTTTTCGCTTTTAAAAGCACGAATAATCCTATCATCTTGTGCAGCTAATTTTGCTACAGACATTGCCTCGTGACCAAGATATTGTGTTGAAAGATCGTTAATTATTTTCGTAAAAAAAATAGCTGCTAATATCGTAGTAGCGCAGATAACAATCGATATGTGCAATACCATCTGAGTAAATAATTTCATTTTCCTGTTGGGGAATTTCATATACAGTTCTCCATGGTTGAAAGCGTATTATATTTCTAGTATATCAAATAGGATCTGACGAAAAGCCATAAGTTTTTTATTTATTGACTAATATGAAAAAAGGAGCCGCCCAATTATTTGAGCAGCTCCATAAATTACTTTTAAAGATTTCACCTTATAAGTCTGATTTCATTAATTTTCTTGTATTTCTCTACGGTTTTTCTTAAATAATTTTGATAGGACTTCATATACAATTGGTACAACCACTAAGGTTAATAAGGTCGAACTTGTTAAACCTCCAATTACTGTAATCGCAAGTCCTTTGGAAATCAAACCTCCGCCGCCTTCTCCAAGCGCTAATGGGATTAACGCACCAACTGTAGCAATAGCTGTCATCAGGATTGGACGTAGACGCGTTGCTCCTGCTTCTAAAACAGCATTACGCATACTCAATCCATCACGTTCCATATGGATAATCCGGTCTACCAAAACGATCGCATTCGTGACAACAATCCCGATTAACATCAGCAGACCCATCATAACGGATACAGAAATGGTTTCTCCTGCGATGAATAAACCTACAAATGAACCGATGACGGCAAATGGTAACGAAAACAGGATGGCAAATGGTGCTACACCCTCACGGAAGGTTACCACAAGGATGAAATATACGATGGCAATTGCAGCAGCCATAGCTGCACCAAGTTTCGTAAATGTATCAGACATATCTGCCTGGACACCGGCAACACTAACCGTAACCCCTTTTGGTAAATCTAGTTTATCCACTTTTTTACCGACTTCAGTGGTTACCTTAGAAATATCCTTGCCTTTCACTTTTCCAGAAACAGTTGCGTAGTATTCACCTTTACTGCGTGAAAGCGTATTTAAGGTTGTTCCTTTTTTGACTTTGACAAGATCGGAAAGAGGAACGTTTTTACCAATTGCTGTTGGGATTTGTTTATCTAACATATCCTCAATTGATTTCGGTTGTTTCTTTTGTTCCTGCTGAACAATTACATCTAACGCGTTACCGTCCTTCTCCACCGTTGTTAATACATTCTCCGTTTTTTGCGGACTTAGCATTCCAACAAGCTGACCGGTGGTTAAACCGTATTTTATCAATTCATCTTGCGCCACACGGAATGTATACTCAACAAAAGGGTCCTCCGCACTTGAAGTAACATCTTTCAAGCCGTTATTCTTTTTCAAAACATTTTCTACCTTATCAACAGACTTATAAAGTTTATTTAAATCTTCACTATAGAGGGTATAGCTGACCTCATCATTAGAACCAGACATCGAAGAGAAGTTCTGACTCTTCCATTTTCCTGATTGATTCATACCCGCTACATACTTTTCAATTTCCTCTTTCACTTTCGGGAAATTCTTCGTATCCGGATCAAAGATGAGGTACATTAAACCTCCGCCGCCTGCTCCGCCAAACATTGCGGCTGACGTGTCTCCAGCTTCTGTAACAGATACTTGAACGATATCAATATCATCACGTTTTTGCATTTTTTGTTCAACTGCTTTAACGTTTGCTAAGGTATCTTCACGAAGCTCGCCCGCTTTTGGAGTATACGTTAAGTACATCACTTTATCTTCTTGGCTCCCCATAAAGCTAAATCCGATTAGCGGGGTTAACGCCAAACTTCCCGCTAATAAAAGGATCGCAAGGATAGAAGCAATCACTTTATGATTAAGCGACTTGTTAAGAAAACCTTTGTACCATTTTGCTAAGTTACCAACTTCTTTATGGTGTTTTTCGGTCTTTTCACCATATAATTTTTTCTTAAATAAGAAGTGAGATAAAGCAGGAACGATTGTAATGGCCACAAGTAATGAAGCCCCAAGCGAAAACGCCATCGTTAATGCAAATGGTGCAAATAGCTCCCCGACCATGCCACCAACGAAAATCAGCGGTGCGAATACTGCAACCGTTACTAAGGTTGATGACAGGATTGGTTTGAACATTTCAATGGTTGCCTCACGAATCAGAGCCCGTCCATTTAATTGCTCTTCTTTTAAATGTAATCGTCGGTAAATGTTTTCAACTACAACGATGGAATCATCAATTACACGGCCGATCGCAACGGTAATCGCTCCAAGAGTCATAATATTCAACGTAATATCCATCCAATGAAGAATCATTAACGCCATAAAGATAGAAACAGGAATCGATACGATTGAAATAATCGTTGACTTAAAATCACGCAAGAAGAGGAGGATGATTAATACAGCAATCAACCCACCAAATACTGCTTTTTCAATCATCGTTGTAATGGACTCTTGGATAGGTTTTCCTTGGTCAAGGGTCACATCAATCGCAAGTCCATCCACTTTTGCTTTTTCATCTTTAATAACCTTTTTCACTTTGTTCACAACATCTACAGTGTTAGCTTGTTGACCTTTAACAATTTGGATCGCAATTGCCTCTTTGCCATTTGTACGTGAAATGGACTGCACTTTACCCACTACATGAATTGAAGCTATGTCACTTAGTTTCACAAATGGCGAACGATTGGTGGCAGATGGTGTAACTGGGATTAACATATTCTTTAATTCTTTAACCGTCATGAACTTACCGTCGATTGCAACAGCTTGTTCACCTTCTTTAAACTCATAAAGTCCTAATGAAACTGACATATTACTTGCCTGAATCATTTGTTTGACTTTATCTTCTGTTAAACCGAATTGAGCCATTTTGGATTTATTATATGTTAAGTCTACTTCATCGATGTGCTGACCTGTGATCGTTGCATCCGCAACACCCTCGATTTTCTCGATTTTCGGAAGTAAGCTTTCCTCAACTGTTGACGTCAATCCAACAATATCCTCTTTGGAACTACTTACACTCAGGGCTACAACCGGCATCATATTCATGCTAATCGC
The DNA here is from genome assembly GCF_042675345.1 of Neobacillus sp. GCM10027624. Classification (NCBI taxonomy): domain Bacteria; kingdom Bacillati; phylum Bacillota; class Bacilli; order Caryophanales; family Bacillaceae; genus Neobacillus; species Neobacillus sp. GCM10027624. Next base: position 529,602 of record NZ_JBHTHD010000003.1, on the reverse strand, counting down.
AGATGTTGTCGGCTCTTTTGCCCCATCTGGCAATTTCACATTCTCTAATGCAGATTTTAATTCCCGTTTTGCTTCGTCCATATCAATACCATATTCGTACTCCACCTGAATACTAGCCATGTTAGAATAGGAATTGGAATACACAGACTTCACGTGATCAAGACCTTCTACTGCCTTTTCAATTGGCATCGATATATCTTCCATTACATTCTTAGGAGTCGCTCCCGGGTAAACATCCGTCACCATTAAGTAAGGAATCGATATATTCGGAATGGTCTCCATGTTCATTCTTGTGCCTGAATAAATACCAGATACCGTAATGATAATCGTGAGCAGCCAGACCGCTAATTTATTTTGAAGAACAAAATTAACTAACCCTTTCACTTTTACACCTACCCATAATTGACTTAACAAACTCAATTCCTTATACTAATGACCAATCGGTCAATTGTCAAACGAAAGGTAATAGGAGTGCGATTTAATGGTTAAAAAACAACTAATTATGGAAAAGGCTTTAGAACTTTTTGCAAAGCAAGGATTTGAGGCCACTTCTGTACAACAAATAACTGATTATTGCGGCATATCCAAGGGGGCATTTTACCTTTCTTTCAAATCAAAGGATGAATTAATTATCGCATTAATTGATCAATTTATGATGCAGATTATTTCTGATATTGACTACCTAGTCATAAATTCGAAAGTTGAAGAGCTATTATATGATTTTTATTATGCAATCTACTATAATTTTCAGAAGCATTCGGATTTTGCAAAGGTTTTTATGAAAGAGCAGTCACAAACCCTTAATAAAGAACTCATTATGAAAATGAAATACTATGATAAATTAATGGGGAATAGTATCCTTTCGATGATCGAACGGTTATATGGGGATGAAGTGGAAGAAATACAATATGATTTAATGTTTTGTATTAAAGGATTTATGAATACCTACTCACAATTATTTGTTTTTTACAATGTTCCATTAGATTTGCAGTTACTTTCGGTATCATTAGTGGAAAAAACAAACTTATTGGCTCATCATATGACCCTTCCATTTGTTTCTAGGGAATTTCTACATATGCTTGAGCCTCTAAGTGAGGAAGTCACAAAGGAACAAATTCTCGAGAATCTTGAACAGATAATCGGTGAAATGGATGAATCGATTGAGAAAGAATCATTAACGCTATTAAAACAGGAGCTGCAAGAACCAGTATACAGCTTAGCGATCGTAAAGGGGTTAGTGGAAAATATTCGAAATCATCCGCATTGTAAATGGATCTATTATTTGCTTCGCCGGTATTATGAATTTTAAAAAAGCCTCTTTTGCTAAATCGGGATTCCCGACTTAGCAAAAAAAGGCACAACCACCTTAGTATTCACTCACAGAGTACGATAAAATACTGATACATTATTCCTTACTATTATTTCTAAATTGATCATAGTCTGTTTTAATATAATGAAAGGTTGCAGCATTCCCTCCATGGTCAGGATGGGTTATTTTTAATAAATTTTTATAGCTAGTTACGATTTCTTTTTCGGTTGCTGTTTTGGCAAGTCCTAATTTTTGGCGATAATGATTCGTTCTCGGTTGTGGAGTACTTAGTTTCCTCTCAGGGTTTCTTTTCATTCCATAAGAGGGATCTTGTTTTAATTTTAAAATTTCATTGCGTAAATCCCTGTTTTCTTTTAGTAAATTCATGCTATCGTTCTGCAGTTCACTTTTTTCACTCTCGAGGATGGCAACTTCTCTATTTAATTTATCTCTTTGTTGTTTTAACGTGTAAATGGAAGTTTTGTGGAGTTGCTCCATTCCTTTAATATGTTCATTTTGTGCATTAATTTTTTCTTTTAATTGCTGGATAATCTTCAATTGATCTTGAGGATTATTTAAAAATTGATTCGTCACTGCTTTACTGGGTTCAATAGCGGTGTCCTTCTTCCTATTCCTCACGTTTTTAATTTTTCCTTCACTCAACCAGCGCCCAACAATTTGTGCACTGTCGCTTTCAGTAACTCCAGCATCCGTTAACATGGAGAATGCTTGGTCCATATTATCAATTATGTATTCATTATTCCGATTTCCTTTTCCTTCGAAATAAATCCTTCTTTCCCGTAACCATCGTCTAATCGTTTCAATACTGGTTTCTTCTTTGACGCCTGCATCCATTAAGAGGGCATAAGCTTGGTCTGTATTCACAATATTCTCCTTCCTCTTATTCTATTTATTTCTTAATACTATATAAGGAAATGAAAAAAGTGAATGGATAAAAAAGACTAAACAATGCCTATTTCTATGCTGCTATTTTTGTAAAGGCTATGTTAAAGGACAATGTTGATTTTGAAAAACGTTGATTGGAGAGGAAATCAACACCCAAGTTTAATAGTGCTTTTGTAAAAACTGTAAAAATCAAAATACAAATAGCCTATTTTGTTTGTTGACATAACTTATTGAACAATATATGTACTTTTTGGTAAAAATCACAAATACAAACAAAGGTAGATTATAATTTTAACAAACACCTTCACTTGTCAAGGAGATGGAGAAAATGAACACACTATTTATTCAATTAACATGGTGGCAAATTGCTTTATTGGGAATATACTCATTTTACACAGTGCTCAGGGCGTTTTGGATTTTTGACAGCGGCTTACGGCAGGCAACCATTGGAAAGAGCAAGGATATCAAACTTTATCACGTCCTATGGTCAATTATTGATATCCCCGCCATTATTTTAGGAACACTATTTCCTTTATTTAAAAGGCTTTTTTCCATTACAGTTGTACATTTAAAGCATTAAAAGAAAAGTTGCTGGCAACATTTTTATATACTGTTAAATTTAAGAGAAATTTCCTATTATCCTTTGGAGTTCTTTTTCAAAATCAACAGGCTCGTTGGCATAATTATAGATTCCTAAAAATTTCTCTATAGCGGATGGATGGGTACTAATAATTTTATTGATAGCATCTTGTTGTTCTGTGATGATTTCATTCTTAGAAAGCTCACAGCCCATATAAAAACGAATCATAAATTCTTTTTCCATTGATTGTTGGTACTCCCCCGCTACTGTTTCCCATTGATTTGTTTGCCAATTATTATTTTTAATTAAGATATTTGCTAAGATTTGTGCCCCACGGATTGCATCATGGATACCTTGAGCCATTGCCGGATCCTTAAAACAAATGGAATCTCCAACCAATGCCCAACCAGCACCCATTCCCTGGTACCAATAGTTATCATAGCCAATCAACCCTTTAATTGGTTCTGTCAATTTTGAAGCCTTTAGACGATAACTTAATGTTGTGTTTGGAAAATGATTATCGATAAATTGACGAAAACTACTTTCTGGATCCTCTTTAAAGTTTTCAAGTAAGGTCTTATTTTCTAATGAAAAATTAGCAACCACTACATATAAATGATCATTTGTAGGAAAAAGAATCGCCATTTTATCTTTTCTTTTATATACCTCAAATTTAGGAACAGAATCATGATGAATCCCGGAGAAATATCCGAAATAAATAGCAATGCTGGATGGACTGATAATTTTCAGTTGACTTTTTACTAGTTTTCGAATCTTAGAGTTTCTTCCGTCCGCACCAACCACCAGACGGGCTCGGTACTCTTGTACTATTTTAGACCTATCTTCCCCTCTCACACCTATTACTGTTTCTCCATCATAGATTACATCTGTAACTCGATATCCTTCGATCACTTTAATATTTTTATTGGATTTTGCATGGTTAAGCAGAATATGATCCAGATGGGTTCTTCGAATACAATAAGCAGTATCCTCATCATCAACAGCAGGTATTGGACCTTCAATCACGGTGTCCTCGAACTGAAATTTGATTGTCTGGACAGGTGTTACATTTGTTTCTAATAGTTGATCCAAAACCCCCATCTCTCTAAGAATCGCTGTCGTATTATTAAAGAACGTATTGGTGGACAAGGTATCTCTTGGAAAGGTGGCACGGTCCACTAGCAGTACCTGAAAACCCGATTCAGCAAGCTGGATGGCCAATGTCGATCCTGCACACCTCGCTCCAGTGATGATTACGTCATAACTCTTATTCATTGTACCCCTCCATATAACTATTTAAAAATAACTATTTTAATGGTTTGGATGCTCAATTTTTGAAACAGGTGATAGCTAACAATGTGCTACCTATTCAAAATTTGACCTGGCAAGCCAATTATTCATCCTTCAACAAATGAAAGGACTATCCAAATAGATAGCCCTTTAAATATGAATCTAGTGTTATCCTAACCTGAAAACTATACCGTGGCCGCCCTTCGGATACTCCCATTTTATATTTTGATGAGGACAGCCAATCCGGCAGCTGCCACATTCATGACAGCCTTCGTACCCAACATGCATGCGGATATCTTCCCATTTATAAACCTCTGCCGGACAAAAAATCGTACAGATTTTATCGGGACATTTCGTTAAACAAATATCATTATCTTTTACATGAAGATGAGATTTAGTATCAGCGTTAAAGCGAACGAGATATTGCTTTTCTTCGATAGACTGAAATTTTTTCTGTTCACTCATTATTTCATCACCTTCCAGGCTTTATAAACATCGCGTGCAAGTTTCATCTTCTCTTTCGCAGATCCTAGCCCTCTTATGACTTTCTTTTGTTTCTCCCATTTGGACGTTCCATCAACGGTAAACATTTGACTTGCAGCTTTATTGATCATTGGAATATACTCTTCAAAATACTGCGGGAATTTATTAAAATGATGGGTTGAATCTTTATATTTTTTCATGTCCTGACCGACAAATCCTGCAAATAATTTTTCTTTATAGTGGCTCAGCATACCTTCAGAAAAGTTTTCTGATTGCATTGCTAAAAGAACCGTTTCCGCTGCCAGTCTGCCAGAGGTCATCGCTAAATTCGATCCTTCCCGATGAATCGCATTGACCAACTGGGAAGCATCTCCGATGACGATGACGCCGTTCCCGACAATTTTCCCCATCGAATTAAAGCCGCCTTCTGGAATCAGGTGAGCTAAATACTCTGCCGGCTCGCTGCCTTGAATATACGGGCGGATCATCGGATGGTTTTTTACATATTCAAGTAAGTCATATGGTTTAATTTTATGTTTAATCATCCCGGATAGAAGTGTCCCGACACCAATGCTTAATGTATCTTTATTGGTATACAAAAACCCTGTGCCGAGAATTCCTTTTGTGGCATCTCCAAATAATTCAATCGTGCAACCCTGATTTTCTTCTAGGTTGAAACGGTCTTCAATGATCTTTTTATCAAGCTTCAAAATTTCCATCGTGGCCAAGGCTGTTTCTTCTGGTTTAAGCTCCTTGTGAAACCCGAGCTTTTGAGCCAATAGTGAGTTCACCCCGTCTGCTAAAACGACGACATCTGCATAAATATCTCCGTCTGGACGATCTGTTCGGACACCGACAACCTTTCCATTTTCAACAATACATTCTAATACGACAGTTTCGCATACTAAAATTGCACCTTGCTCGACCGCCTTCTCGGCAAACCACTGATCAAAATTTGCTCGTAATACGGTAAAGTTATTGTAGGGTTCCTTGGCCCACTCCAATCCTTTATAACTAAAGGTGACAGCAGACTCCTTATCCATCATCATAAATCGCTGCTCAACGATTGGTCGTTCAATAGGAGCCTCCTTATAGAACCCCGGGATAATATCCTCCATCATTTTTCGATAGAGGACACCCCCCATGACATTTTTGGAACCTGGGTACTCTCCTCTTTCAATAAGCAAGACGTTTGCACCGCCTTTTGCTAAATCATGGGCACAGGAGATCCCAGCGGGCCCTGCCCCGACGACTATACAATCAAACTTCTCCGGCATAGCTCTCTACCTCCTCTCTTGATAAAGCTTTCTTAAACTGTTCAATTAATATTGGTACAATTTGAAAGGCATCACCGACAATTCCATAGTGACAAGATTGGAAAATAGGCGCTTCCGGATCTTTATTTATGGCAATGATCAAACCGGAGTTTTTCATCCCAACGACATGTTGAATCGCTCCTGAGATTCCTATTGCAAAATAAATCTTTGGCGTGACCGTTACCCCGGTCTGCCCAACTTGGTGAGGATGAGCAATCCACCCCGCTTCCACTACATCCCGGCTGGCACCGACAGCTCCGCCAAGCGTTTCGGCTAAATGGTGAACTAACTGAAACCCTTCTGCACTTCCCAACCCTTTTCCCCCGGCAACGATAATATCGGCCTCGTCGATTCGGACCTTTTTTGTGGTTTCCTTCACAATTTCTAATACTTTTGTCCGAATATCTTCTTCTTGTAAGGAAATGGTTTCTTCAATAATCTTACCTGTTCTGCCTAATTGTGGCGCCAGCGCTTTCATGACTTTGGCACGGACTGTTGCCATTTGCGGGCGATATTTTTTACAAAGAATCGTCGCCATAATATTTCCCCCAAAGGCTGGGCGGCTGGCTAAGAGTAAACCGGATTCCTCTTCTACATCCAACTCGGTCGTATCCGCTGTTAATCCGGTTGGCAAGTCGGTAGCAACTGCACTCGCAAGGTCTTTTCCGGTTGAGGTTGCGCCGTATAGAATAATTTCAGGTTTATATTTATTCGAACAAGCAAGAAGTGCCTTCATAAAGGATTCTGTACGGTAATGTTTAAAAATCGGCTGGTCGTAGACATAGGCTGTATCTGCTCCATATTCAAAAATCGTCCTTGTTAAAGATTTAATATTTTCCCCGATGATAACACCCGCCAGCTCACATCCACGTTTATCGGCCAATTTCCTCCCTGCCCCTAGTAGCTCAAGAGAAACTGGAGCAATTGCCCCGTCTTTTTCTTCGATAAATACCCAAACACCTGAATAATCTTTAAAATCCATCCATTATCCCTCCTTGACCGTAAACAATTCTTTCTTTTCAAGAATGACGGAAAGCAATTGGTCCACTTGTTCTAATGGATTGCCTTCAATCATCGTTCCCCCTGCTGGCGGCGGCGGGGCCCATACCTTTGATACAATCGTTGGAGATCCTTTCAAGCCAAGCTGTTTAATATCCACACCCTCCAAATCATCAACAGACCAGATAACTGGCTCATATTTCGCTGCTTTTAACATGTTTGGAAACGAAGAATACGGAACTTCATTGATCGTTTTTTCAACAGAAAACAAACAAGGTAAAGTGGATTTAATTACCTCAAACCCGTCCTCTAATTTACGATGGACAACGGCATACCCCTCGTCTTTATTAATTTCCACTACTTTATTCACTGAGGTGAGCGGCGGAATATCGAGCCTCCTTGCAATTCCAGGTCCGACTTGACCGGTATCTCCATCAATGGTCATTTTCCCACAGATGACGAGATCCACAGGATTGGTTTTTGAGATTTTTTCTAAGGCTTTCGTAAGAGCATAACTGGTTGCTAACGTATCCGCTCCCGCAAATCTTCGGTCCGTGATCAAATACCCTTCATCAGCCCCTATTTCAATACATTTTTTAATCGCCTTCACTGCTGGCGGCGGACCCATCGTTAGGACAGATACCGTTCCACCATACCGCTCTTTTAGTCGGACTGCCTCTTCTACCGCATGGGAGTCATAAGGATTTAAGATGGCAGGTGCCGTCCTGCGGTCCATGGTGTTGGTTTTTGGATTCATTTTAATAATTTTCGTGTCAGGTACTTGCTTAATACAGGCCACTATATGTAGCATTGAGTTCCTCCTTATCATTAGAAAAGCGGAAGGCATTTAGAAAATAATTGAGTAACTGCCTATATGCTTTTCGGTATTTTGGATTGGAATTGGGAGAACGGTGTGGAACCACCTATAAAAACTTAGAAAACTTGTACCGATTAAACACAATAGATGGCTATTCATTTTAACTATATTAAGGGAGTTGTACTAACATTCGAGTTTTCAGATAAATTCTTTTTATTTTGATGTGTTAAATTTATCTGGTGATTTCCGCTCCAGGCACAAGCGGTTCGCGGGCGTTCCGGGGAGCCTCCTCGTCGCTTACGCTCCTGCGGGGTCTCCCCTGCCCCGTACTCCCTCAGGAGTCTTCGTGCCTTCCGCTCCAATCAACTGGGTTAAAGGTCAACGATGTCCTTTTTACCATGTAATTAATCTTACAAATTTAAATCAAAAAAAATCCCTCTAAAATAAGAGGGATTCTGCATTAAACAAGGACTTCCTGTTTTACTGACTTTACTATTTCTAATGATTTGATATGGTAACCATCCACTTCAAGGACTTTAAATTCGTGATGACCATGACAAATAATTTCACCTTCAGTCACGTCCATCTTTTGGGATAAAATCCATCCGCCAATGGTATCAATATCCTCATCGTCTATATCTAAACCAAATAAATCATTTATTTCTTCAATAAGGACTTTACCATCCACAATCGTTTTATGTTCATTAATTTTATTAATTTCCGGTACTTCATCTGCGTCAAATTCATCCCGTATCTCACCAACAATCTCTTCGAGAATATCCTCAACCGTCACTAAACCAGCGGTACCACCATATTCGTCTAAAAGAATTGCCATATGAACACGTTCTTTTTGCATTTTAACTAATAAATCGTGGATTGGAATTGATTCAATTACTTGGATGACCGGACGAACATAATGTTCAACAGTAGTTCCTAAACTCTTTCCTTTAATAAATTCAGTCATGACTTCTTTAATGTTCAACATTCCGACGATGTTATCCTTTTCTCCATCAATAACTGGGTATCTCGTATAATTTTCCTCTGTAACAATTTTAAGACATTCTTCTAATGATTGTGATTTATCAAACGCCACAATTTCAGTACGGGGAACCATTATTTCTTTTGCAATACGATCATCAAATTCAAAAATATTATTCACATATTTATATTCAGACTGATTAATTTCCCCGCTTTTATAGCTTTCTGAAATAATGATTTGGAGCTCTTCCTCAGAGTGAGCAGCTTCGTGTTCGGAAGCAGGTTTCAATCCAAAGATGCCTGTAATCAAACGGGCTGAGCCATTTAATGCTTTTATAAAGGGATACATAATTTTATAAAAAAGCATCATTGGTCTCGCAAAAAGTAATGTAACCGTTTCTGCTTTTTGTATCGCAAATGTTTTAGGGGCAAGTTCCCCTACTACGACGTGAATAAATGTGACTACAGCAAATGCGATAACAATGGATGCAATACTTGAAACGGATTCAGGCAAGTTAAGGTTTACTAATAAAGGATGTAGAATATGATCCACTGTAGGTTCACCTAACCAACCTAATCCTAATGCGGTAACGGTAATACCCAACTGACATGCGGATAAATATTCATCAAGATTCGAAACAATTCTTTTGGCCGCAATTGCATTCTTGTTTCCTTCGCCAACAAGCTGATCAATTCGTGTACTGCGGACTTTCACAATGGCAAATTCATAGGATACGAAAAATGCCGTAAATGCAATTAAAATTGCAATGATCATTAAATTAATAATTATCAATAATCTCCTAACTTACTAGTAAGTTAGGAATACACCTCCTAGTATTCTAAAACGTTTAATCAAATAATAATAACAATGTTTGAGCCAGTATAACACCCTGTGAAGAAAGCTTATTTACAAGCATTTCTTTTTCAGTTTGATTTAATTTTTGAAGAATAGGCTCAATCACTGTTATTTCCTCTTTAAGATGTCCCATAAGGATAGCAATTTGTTCACAATGTTTTTCTACTTTCACTTTATCAATCCCATTATCGGAATTTAGCATTTTAATAGAAGATTTAATTTCCTCAAGTGGCATATTAAGAGTTTTATAATGTTCAACCATTTCCAAAATTTTAATACAATCTTCTCCATACATTCGGTAATTCGAATCCGTTCTCACAGGGTTCAGTAAGCCTATTTGGGTGTAATAATCAATGGTTCTTTTAGAAATACCCATTAAACGTGCTAATTCACCAATTCGATACAACTTCCCAACTTACTCACCCCTTTTTCGTTATGTTAACTATATCACAATCAAAACCATACAGTCAACGTGATAGTTTAATAAAATCATAGTTAACCAAAATGTGTTTAGAAATCATTTATAGAACTAAAAAAAATCATTAAACAAAAAACCTCCTTAACTAATTGAATTTCCACTTTAGTAAGGAGGCTAAACAATATTTTTAATATTAAAAAACGACTCAATGTAAAAAGTATATCTTAATTACCTTTTTGAAGATACAACCCCTGTTTTCTCAACAACCATAGGCCAGCTTAATTTTAATCTTCGACAAATGGTCGTACTTAAAACCAGGCCTTTCTTCTTCAACAAATCATAATCCCTTTGGCTCGTTGAACCGATCCGAAGCAATTCCTTTTTTAAATCCCTAAGGGTTTCTTCATTTGATTTCAAGAAAACCACCCCCTAAAAAAGTATTTATTTTGTTATATTTTTTACTGCTTCAATAACCTGGGAGGTTGTTTGCATAGTTAAAACTTCTTCTGCAAGCTTTTCCATTTCCGATTTTTTCAAGTTACGTATGAGTGAACGAGCTTTTAAAATAGAAGTGGCGCTCATTGAAAATTCATCGAGGCCTAGGCCAAGAAGTACTGGTATGGCCGTTTCATCTCCTGCCATTTCTCCACACATTCCAGCCCATTTACCTTCAGCATGTGCTGCATCAATCACCATTTTTACTAATCGTAAAATCGATGGGCTATACGGCTGATAAAGATAGGCAACCCTTTGGTTCATCCTATCTGCTGCCATTGTATATTGAATCAAATCATTCGTTCCGATACTAAAGAAATCCACTTCTTTTGCGAATTGATCTGCTAAGATGGCAGTTGAAGGAATTTCAACCATAATACCAAGTTCAATCTGCCCAGCTATTTGTAATCCTTGAGAAACAAGCTTTTGCTTTTCTTCCTCCAAAATAGCTTTAGCAGAACGGAATTCATCGAGTGTTGCAATCATCGGGAACATGATCTTTAAGTTTCCATAAATGCTGGCTCGGAGCAGGGCTCGAATCTGAGTACGAAAAACATCTTGTTCTTCCAGGCATAGACGAATCGCACGGAATCCTAAAAATGGATTCATTTCTTTGGGTAGATCTAAATATGGAAGTTCTTTATCTCCGCCGATATCAAGTGTCCGAACCACTACTGGCTTTCCACTCATTCCTTCTAATACAGCCTTATACGCTTCGAACTGTTCTTCTTCTGTTGGAAGTTGATCTCTGCCCATATATAGGAATTCAGTCCGATAAAGTCCGACACCTTCCCCGCCATTTGCCATAACCCCTGTTAAGTCATTCGGTGTACCAATGTTAGCCGCTAATTCAACGTGATGGCCATCGGCAGAAACTGTTTTTTCGTTGACAAGCTTTGCCCATTCCGCTTTTTGAATTTCATATTCTTCAGCCATTTTACGGAACTGCTCCACCACTTCAGGTGTTGGGTTAATGTGAACCTCACCCTTTAAGCCATCCACAACCACTAGATCGCCATGGTTGATTTCCTCTGTAGCTGTTTTTGTACCAACAACAGCAGGGATTTCCATTGAACGGGCCATAATCGCTGAATGCGATGTACGCCCCCCGATGTTCGTGGTAAATCCTTTTACAAATTGTCGATTTAATTGTGCTGTATCAGAAGGCGTTAAGTCCTCCGCCACAATGATCACTTCTTCAGCAATCATACCAGGATTAACAATTTGAACACCTAATAAATGCGAGAGAACACGTTTTGTCACGTCACGAATATCTGCAGCACGTTCTCTCATATATTCATTATCCATTTGTTCAAACATCATAATGAACATATCTGCCGTTTCGCTAAGGGCAGACTCTGCATTTACTTTCTCAGTATGAATCTTATCTATAATCGGACCCGTTAATTCAGGATCATTCAAAACAAGAAGATGCGCTTCAAAAATGGCTGCTTTATCTGCACCAAGGTCCACTATGGCTCTATCGCGAATGGCTTCAAGCTCTGAATTTGCTTTCTTTACTGCGGCATTGAAACGTTCTACTTCTGCATCAGTATGATCAATCGTTTTCTTTTCAAAAGATAAATCTTGGTCAACGAGACGGTAGGCCTTTGCAATGGCAATCCCATTTGAGGCAGCAATTCCATGTAAGAAGCTCATTATTCAGCCAAACCTTTCTTTGTTAAGATTTCTTCGAGGCTTCTTAATGCCTCTTCCTCATCACTGCCATCTGCAGAAATGCTGATTTCTGCCCCTTGACCTATGCCTAAAGACATAACACCCATGATCGATTTTAAGTTTACACTTTTTCCTTTGTATTCCATATTAATTCCAGAATCAAATTTACTTGCAGTTTGAACTAATAGTGTTGCCGGTCTTGCATGAATTCCTGATGCTTCAATTATTTTAAATTGTTTTTCTACCATCGTTAAATCTAACTCCTTTAAAAAATATGTAAGGTAAATGAAAATTGGGCTACTCTGTAAGGTTTAAAACGGTTACTTTCTCCCGTGTCATCGATTCGATACTCTTACGAATTCCTTGAACTCCTATTCCCGATCCTTTTATACCGATAAAGGGAAAATGATCTGGGCCGCGCTCGGTACGGCCATTAATTTGGACGGATCCGGCTTCCATTTTATTCGAAATCGCAAACGCTTTGTTCACATCTTTTGTAAAAATACTTGCCTGGAGGCCATATTCAGATTCATTCGCAAGTTTAATTGCCTCTTCATCAGATGAAACGCGAATGATTGGTAGTACAGGTCCAAACGGTTCCTCCCATGCCACACGCATTTCTCCAGTAACATAATCAAGTAGCGTTGGATGAATCAAGTTACGTTCCCTTTTGTTTCCAATTACTACTTCAGCCCCATGACCAAGTGCATCAGCAATCAAAATTTGAATAAAATCGGCTGATTTCTTATCAATTAAAGGAACAATGGTACAGCCATCTTCCGGAGAACCCACAGTCAATCTTTCCACTTCTTCTTTTAATAATCCCACAAGCTCATCGGCTACGTTTTCATTTACAAGCACCCGTTTAATCGCTGTACAGCGTTGACCGGAATAAGAGAACGCACCGCTGATAATTTGTTTAGCTGCTTCTTTCAAATCGGCATCTTCACAGACGATGCCGGGATCTTTTCCACCAAGCTCAAGGACAAGGGGAACCATCGCCGATTTCTTGGCTAATCTAACACCTGTCTGGGTCCCGCCCGTAAATGAAATCATATTAATTCCCTTATGTTCGACTAAGTAATCACCAATCACAGAACCTTTGCCTGTAACAAGGTTGACAAGGCCATTTGGTAACCCTGTTTCATCAAGGGCTTCAATCATTTTTGTACCGCTGATAGCACCTTGTGTTGCAGGTTTAAAAATAACAGCGTTTCCTGCCATTAAGGCCGGGGCTATTTTTGCTGCAGCTAGATTTACCGGGTAGTTAAAGGGAGAAATCGCTAATACTACCCCTAATGGCACGCGGTCAACAATGGCAATTTTATTTTTAGACCCGCCTGGAAAACTTTCGCCCCTCATGCTTTCTCCATGCATATGCAGGGCTTCTTCAATGGTGTAACGGATAAAATCCGCTGTGCGGGTAACTTCACTTTTTGCATCTTTAAAGCTTTTGCCTACTTCTTTCATAATCATTTCTGCGATTTCTTCTTGCCTGCTAACTAATTCATCTGCCCATTTATATAAGTAGCTTGCACGTTGTTGAAGTGAGAACTCTGCCCATAATTTTTGAGCCTCATGAGCCGAATAAATCGCTTCATCCACCTCTTCTTTTGTGATTGCTTGCACTTTTCCAATTACTTCCGAAAGGTAAGGTGACATGATGTTAATGGTTTCGCCCGAAAGGCTTTCTTTCCATTCTCCGTTACTATAAAACTTGTAAGATGATAAGTTTAATACGTTTGTCCCCAAAAAAATTCCTCCTTGAAAATAAATTGTAAATGAACTTAAAACCAGATGAATATTCATCGGGACATTTTATGTCCCTAGAGGACATAAAATGTCCCAGTTGAATCAAAAAAAAGTAATCCTGTTCCTGATACTTTTTTTATTCTAGCAAGACTTCATTTTTTTCACAAGGATTTTTTCTATATTTCTAAATATTTTCTATTTTCATTTAGCCTAACTACGTGAATTAATTTCATAATTGTTTTTTGAATTTGTGAAAGAAATCTTTTTAAAATAACGAAAAAAGTAGCAGAACATCTCTCTGCTACTTCATTTTTTAAAAATCCATATCTATTACTTCTTCAATAGTCCCTGTAACCTGATCACTTTCGACCAATTGACCTTCTTTCAAATCATTCTCTTCTTTAGCCTGTTCCAAAGCGGGCTTTGTGGTATTTGGATTAGCAGGATCGACAGGACGAGAACTAAGTTCATTTTTAAGTAAGTGAATCTCACTTAATAACTCGCTGCGTAGGGATTTTAACAACGTTTGGAATTGATCCTTATCTAATTTTTGCTCACCGAGTTTCGTTACAAAATCCCGTAATTCGTTTGTTTGAACGGACCCCACCCCAATATGATCAACATCGAGAAGGGAGGCAAATTCTTGTTTAAGTGAGTTGATCTTGCTTAAAAACTCTTCACGAAGAGTATCGATTGTCTCTTCTTTTTCAATTTTCTTCATATCCTGCTCAACAAGCTTTGTTATATAATCCTCCAATTCATTTGCCTGTGCTTTTTGCTCAAGAAATGAATATACCTTTGGAGAAATTTCCGATGTTTTTAAAGTCAACTCTACAGGTTCGTTTTTACTTCCTGATTCTATATTCATTAATCTGAACACATCCGTTTGGAGATTAGCAGCCGTTAAAAAAAAGTTTGATAGAGCGTAAAATGGTGCAAACATCTGTGCACCTAGATTTGACTCCATATTGTACAATCCGAATGCGGACTTATCAGCCAGAAGATGATCTTTGTTGCTCATACGTTCTTCTCCCCTTCTTAGGCGAAAACTACGTTGGTTTCATGCCTGCTTAAAATTTCTAGACCATATAAATTAAGTTTTCTTGGATCAGGTAGGAATAGATGATTTTGTTCTCTTATTTCGACGCCATACCTTTTATCAATTGATTCCTCAATGAATTGTTTAAGGATTCCAGCTATTCCACCTATATAAACATATTTATAGACCTTATCTTTAGGGGATGGGAAGGTGTTTTCAATTTTCGTTAATAATATTTGCGTGTACTCCCTTAATGACTCATGGATTTGCTCTGTAAGATCCACTTTTTTCCCGCTATTACCATCGCGTTGCTCCATTTTTGTTTTCTCTATTGTTTTGATAATGAATTCTTCTAGCGAGCGAACATCCTCAAAATACTCTAGTAACTTTTCATTTCTCAATTTTTCGATGTGTTTTAAGTATGAAATATCAGCGAAGCAGTTCAATGAATCCCTGCTTTTAGGAGATTGAAGACCTGCTTGGAGCAAAGCAAGATCAACAGTCCCTCCCCCTAGATCCACAATTAGGGTTTCATAGTTTTTAAATGAATTTGCTTCCTCACGATCCTGTAAATCAAAGTCTTTTTTAATGGCCCAACGAGCAACTTCACTTTCAATCCGGCATTTGCTTGTTTCAACGTGAATGGTTACAACTCTGTCTAACCCTGGAGTTAGAATCGCTACCTGATGCTCCCCTTTAAATCGGCTTGCCATTTTATTTTGCATATCACTGAACTTGTTCGTTTTCTTAAGTAACCAAATTGGAAGCATGGTTGAAAAATAATTAATGTTTACTCTAGTATCTTCTTTGCCGTTTCCTTTTAATACATTGTAATAGGCAACTGACGCCAGGAACATTACGTACGGAATCTCAGATTCTGTTTTATCATGAAGCTTGTTGATGTGAATATTTCCTAACACCTGTTTTTCCGCTGAATCGCCTACCAGATAATACTTCTCTACACCATCTATCGTGGTTGAAATGAGCATATTTTGAAGAAGGGATTGGGGATCATTAAAAGTAGTCGGGTAGTGGCCGTCTGCCTTTTCCTTCGTAATTTCTACTACATTGGTAGGAATCTCAAAGTAATAACCATCCACAAGGGTTTGAAAGATCGAATTACCAAAATCGACATTCTGACGTTTTATTTCCATAATTTCTCCTCTTTTCATGCTTTTTCCTGATAATAAGTATATATTCTTCTCTCCTATTTGTCTAAATATGTTGATAATTTTTTAGATTACGATAACTTAATATTCCACATTATTTTGTCATTTAAACTTAGTAAACTTGAATGTATATAAAAAAAGACTGCAGGTGCGGAAACACCATACAGTCTGCAAGCGGATCTATTTTTAAACCCATTGAATTGAGCCAAACTCACCATGAGGATGGTTTTGTAATTTAAATTTCCTATACTCATATTCTAATTTCGCTAGTGGCAGCTTATAAAGCTGTTGATCTTCTTTGTTATATACGTTTAAAAAAATTAGTTTATTGATAAGTTTATTTCGCTTTTTATCATCGTTTTTTCTCATCATAAACACTCCTTCAGTTTTACATAAAACTTTTCTTGAATACAACAACTTTAATTCGGTCTGTTTTAATTTTTTTATTAGATTAATTGTATTATAAACTTATAATTCCTATCTGTAAAGTATGAATTAAAAAATAATGAATGAACCCACAAAATAACAGTGCCTGGCACCACCCGAAAAATCTTGTTCCACATAAAAGTTCCACACGCTAATGAGCGAATTTATTCATTAAATGAAAAAACGCACGGGTAAAAATTCCCGTGCGGTTAAGCAGGTATTATGCCTTTTCAGTCCCGGCCCAAATTGGTACTAATAGAACAGTTCTGCTCATATTTTTATTAAAGAAAACAATTGAAGGAGTGGAAAGTTAGGTGATAAAAGTTAAGGTTCGTTTACGGCCCGTTGTTAGTAAGATTAATTTACCCACTGTTTTGAGAACAACAATACTTCCCGGTGACTCAATTGAGAGATTATTTATTGCAACCCAGGTAGGTGAGATCTTTTACATAGACAATGGAGTTATACGGACTTATTTAGATATTCGCCCGCGAATCATAAAACTAGGCGGCTCTGGCGGGGGTTATGATGAACGTGGATTGCTGGGGCTGGCGTTTCATTCCCAATTTTATAAGAACGGTTTATTTTATCTTCATTATTCAGTAGCTGGGACACAAGGTCCAGGTGCTCTTTCTGAACATTTTAGTCCTGACCCGTGTGATCCCAAAACATTAACCCAAAGATGGATAAATAGGGAAACTCAATATGATCATATTGATACAGTGGAAGAATGGATTTTACAGTCGAATGGCTACCCTCAAAAGCGACGAACATTGCTTAACTTAAGAAGACCCTTTATGAATCATAATGGTGTCAATAGCTTAAATTTTTCACCTGAAACAGGAAAACTTGTTTTAACAACCGGAGATGGCGGATCGGGCTATGACCCGTTTAATTTGAGCCAAGATACTTTGGAAATAGCCGGAAAAATCATTGAAATTGACGTAGTTAAGAATACTTTTATCGATAATCCACCTGTAGTCACACGTTTTGATGAACTTCCCGTTCCTATTCAGGAAACACTTTCGGTTATAGCCAAAGGAGTTCGCAATATAACAGGCATTTCATTCCAAAGGTTTTATAACCAGTATATCAAAATTGTGGGAAATGTCGGACAGGATTTAGTAGAATCCATTTTTTCATTCGTTCATTATAAACCAATACCCGTTACGCAGCTTGTTCAAGCTTCTGTAAGAAACACTGAACCTAACCAAGAAGGATTTATTAACTTTGGCTGGCGAGGATGGGAAGGTGCTTTTCCTACTTCGATTAAAAGGGGCTGCTCCGAAAATCCTACTTTGGATGAGAAAACTATTGCTTATTTTCATGAAGCAGTAAACACTTCAGTGAGCCGTCTTCCGCCTTTAACTAGTTATTATCATAAAGACCAAAGGCCCGATAAGTTTGGAGGAACTTCGCTTACAGGAGTGCAAGCTTATATGGGGAATGAAATCCCCGGGTTAACGGGCAGCGTTGTGTTTACCGATCTTGCGAGGCATGAAGAATCTCGCCCACCGGTTAGAGGAGTTTTAGCCTATACCAGGGTTAGAACAGATGGCAAACTAAATGATTTCAGTGTGATTGAAACGGATTATAATTTTGGGCCTCAATCCGCTTATTATGTTAGTTTGGGAACGAATTTAGATCAAACCAGACTATATTTAGGGGTATTTGGCTCTATGAAGGTGACTGATTTTAATCAGGGGACCGTTTTTGAAATTGTTCCGTAGTTTATAAATTTGACTTATGTACTTGTGCCTAGTCACTACTTGAAAAGTCTTGTTTCTTATATCAAAAGAAAAAACGCACGAGTAAAATTCATCACCGTGCGCTTAATATGTATTATTAGCATCAAAAGTGGCGGGACTGCGTGGGAATCGAACCCACCAGACCTGGCACGCAGGTCTCATGCGGTTTTGAAGACCAAGCTCCCTATTTGCAAATTAGTTGATGTTTATAAAATCAGGAGAATCCCCGCCAAATCAACTTCAAATGAGTGTAATATTGGACCTACGTCAAGAAAACGGACATATAAATTGATTATTTTTTTAAAAAAACACTACCGCGCTATCGCTCGGTGGACTGTACAAATGGTGACCTATCTCACGATACGTCACCATTTGTACAGGTAATCTAGTAAAATCAAGCACCTCTATTTTTTTGGTAATAAGCTTTTTCAAACGCATTTGGAGCTTGACCAAAAGATTCATAGTTTCTTCAAAGGTCTTCGCGTTCATTGTTTCACTAATTGAGTTTTTTCAAAGTTTTCACAACTACAAGCATAAATGTATATAACCGTTTGGCGAGTTCGACTTCCCAAGAACTGATTCCACATTCAATCGATCCATTCCTGGCTTGATTAACCATGCGTAGTAAAACCAATAATATTACAATTAAATGTAAAATATATTACTATGACTTATGCTAGCTCGATTTTAGCAAAATTGATTAAGTGTTCGTTCCAAGCTATGTCATATGGAAACCAAAGACCAAGTCATATAATGTAATGTCCACAATTGATGCTGATTGGTGATTATCAATGTTACCTGCACTGGCTGGGTCTACTCATACTTATTGCTTTCTCTAGTGTGAATTTGTTTCCATCCCAAACAACCGCTGAAGGCCATATACTTTTTCCAATAAAATAACTGGAATTAAGCTTAATAGAATCACTGCCGTTGATATTGCCGATATTAACGGATCTACATTTTCCTGAATGTAGCTGAATATCGTCAGGGGAAGTGTCATCTGCTGCGGTGACACTAAAAACAAAGACAGTGTAACGTTGTCAAACGAATTAAGAAAAGAAAAGATGAATCCAGAAAAAACGGCAGGTCTAATCAACGGAAGGGTAATATCCCAAAATACTCTAATTGGTTTTGCTCCTACAATGGCTGCTGCTTTTTCAAGACTATAATCAAAACTTGTCATTCCAGTCAAAACCAGACGAACGACGTACGGAATAGTAATCAGCAAATGCGCCAAAAGCAATCCTAGAAAAGAACCCGCTATGCCAATCTTAGTAAAATAAATCAATACAGCAATTCCCACGATTAATGAAGGAACACTTAATGGCGAAAGTAAAAATGTATTTACAATCTTCTTTCCCCTAAACTTATACTTCGCTATGGAAAGGCCAGCCAATGTACCTATAATAGTCGCCACGATGGCAGTTACCACAGCCAATTCTACACTGAATATAAAAGAATCTATAAATTCTGGGCGATCTAGTATTTTCGCATACCATTGAAAAGACACCCCCTGCGGAGGAAACGACAGGAATTGGGCTGCTGTTAGCGAGCTAGGAATAAGAACGATAAAAGGAGAGATTACAAAAAACAAAACGATAAATGTTAAAACCCCAAGCCAAGAGAAGCGAATCGTTCTCATGATTGGAACACCTCCTTATAACGGTGTGTTTCCACAAGTTTGGTAAATGTGCCCGCCAAGATAAGCGTAAAGGCTAGTAAAATAAAGGATAAAGCAGTACCAAAAGGCCAATTTTGTGTAATCAGAATTTCTTGATAGATCAGAGTTGGCATCACTTTTACCGCAGTTCCTCCCAACAAAGCAGGTGTCACAAATGCACTCATGGATAAACTAAATACCAGGACAATCCCAGAAAAAATCCCCGGCAAACTTAACGGAAATGTAATCGTAAAGAAAGAAGTAAAACGTCTCGCACCCATAATCGAAGCAGCTTTGTACAGGGATTGATCTATGGCATAAAGACTAGTCGCAATCGCTAAAATCATATACACAATAAAGGAGTCTGCTAAACCAATAACAGTACCTAATTCGTTATACATCAGGCGTAAAGGCTTTTGGATAATGCCCATATTCATTAGCAAACTATTGATCAAACCATTTTCATTTAATATGATTGTCCAGCCAAAATTGCGGATGACTACACTTACCAAATGAGGTACAAGTACAAGCAAAGTAACGAGGCTTCTTACTTTCCCTTCCGATTTCGCCATATACATTGCTACAGGATAGCCGAAAACAAACGTTACCAAAACTGTCCAAACACTGATTTTAACTGAACGCCAAAGGATATCCCAATAATAGAGATCCTTAAAGAAAACGAAGTAGTTTTGCAAGGTAAAGTGTAAGTCTTTATCTTCAAAACTATGAAAAAACATCATCAACATGGGAATTAAGAAAAATACCATTAAAACAACCATTGTAGGAGCCAACAAGAGACCAATAATTAAGCTTGTTCGTAAAGAAGTTTTCGCCATACTAGAAGTTCTCCTCTACAACCATAATATCTTCTGTATGACAAAAGCCGTAAACTTGAGCCCCTTCAACGAAATGTCTCTGAGGTTGTTGCGTTCGCACAATCAGCTCGTGTTTTCCCACAGAAATGTGATATTCCGTAATCGGGCCAAGAAAAGTGACAAGCTTGACGATACCACTAAAAGTAGTTACATCAACGCTACCGACCGGATCCATTGTCAATTGGATGGTCTCTGGACGCATATACGTTGAAACCTTTTCGCCCGAGACAAATTTCTTCTCCTTGCTCCTTGCCTTAATGGACAGGCCATCCTCCGTCTGAATGGTAAGGTCATTGCCATCCAAAGCCTTTACAGTACCATCCAGTCGGTTCGTTTTCCCAATAAAAGTATGGACAAACTCCGTAGCCGGTCGGTGATAGATATCAGAGGGGGAGCCGATTTGCTCAATGTTTCCATGACTCAAGACAACAATTCGGTCGGATAGCGACAAGGCCTCTTCCTGATCATGGGTCACAAAAATGGTGGTAACCCCAATTTCCTTATGTAGACGTTTCAATTCATCTCTTAACTCCTCACGAAGCTTCGCGTCCAAGTTACTGAGCGGTTCGTCCAGTAACAGAATGGATGGTTCCATTACTAACGCTCTGGCGATTGCGATACGTTGACGTTGACCACCTGAAAGCTGTTTGGGAAAGCGTGTTTGCACTTGAGGTAGTTTGACCAGTTCAAGAACTTTTTTCACTCTTACGGCTATTTCATCTTTCGGAAGTTTCCTCAATTTTAATCCATATGCTATATTTTCAAACACGGTCATATGCGGGAACAATGAGTAGGTTTGGAAGACCATCCCCAAGTCTCTTTTGTAGGTAGGTACTCCATTCATTAATCTTCCCTTGATCAACAATTCCCCTTCATCCGCTTCCAAGAAGCCCGCAATCATATTGAGTGTGGTGGTTTTCCCACAGCCCGAAGGCCCGAGAAAGGAGATAAATTCTCCCCTCTCGATCTGTATACTAAAATCCTTTACAATCGTGTTTCCATTAAAGCTTTTCTTTATATGTCTTAGTTCAACATCATACTTTTTTTCCAACTGGTAGTCCCCCTTACTTATTGACTTTGGTTGCGACCTCTTTGTTGAATCTCTCTACCCATTTGGCATACTCGTTACTAACCAATTCTGTATCCACACTCACCGCTTTACTTTTATCGTAGTCAATTTTTTTGGACGCTTCTGCCGATAATTTCACATCTGTTACTGGGTTCAGATATAATTTTTCTCCTAGTGTTTTCTGCACTTCATCGGTCAGAAGAAAATCAATAAACTTTTTCGCCGCTTTAGTATGAGGTGCTCCTTTTACCAAGTTGGCAAATTGAGTCGAAAGGATAGTCCCTTCTTTTGGAATAACAAATTCCATAGGAACACCAGTATCAGCCAAGGTTAAACTTCGGTTCGAATTCCATACCGTATAGGCCACTCTTTTTTGTTGTAACGCCTGTTGAATTTGTGCAGTGTTATTTAAAAATGTAGGTAAACCAGAAGCAATCTCTGCGTATTTTGCAAAACCCGGTTCAATTTTCTTCTCAGATCCCCCATTTGAGTAAGCTAACATGAGCAAGGTGGTTCGTCCGAAATTATTGCTGATATCCGAAAGTGCTAGATTTTCTTTTACCTTTGGATTGGTTAAGTCATTCCAGGATGTAGGTACTGGTAACCCTTTGCTATCCACAAGCTCTTTGTTATAAGAAATCCCCATAGTCGAGTAAAATACAGGCACTCCACTGTTATCTTTTGCTTTAGAACCAAATTGAGCTTTTTCCAAATTAGGTACATCTTTTTTATCTACTTTTTGCCAAAGCCCCTCTTTGCGTCCAATCTCTTGGGAGTTGGAATCTACGATTGCAAAGTCAATTTGAGGAGAAGCTTTTTGTGCTCTCACTTTGGCTACAATGTCCCCTGAAACTCCAGAAACATAACTGATTTTTACTTCCGGATATTTTTTTTGAAACTGCTTGAAGACATCGTCTCTCATAACATTTTCAAATTCCGCCCCATTACCAGCAATAACCAGTTGGTTTTCAATGCCATTCTTGCTTTCTGCCTTAGAAGCTGTACTCTGTTGTCCACAACCTGTGATCAGTGCACCCAACATGGTGGTTACAGCAAGACTTGTTAACCATTTTTTCTTCATCTCTTTCATCCCCTCTTTACTTTTATAAATTTTTTATCTAACTAGTTTTATAGTTGTAATAAATACTACAATATTTACTTTTAACGTATTTTTTATTACATATATAGGCAAAAAAATATTAATTTCTATCGGTTTTCTTATTGGAAAGGCCTGGCTAACTAAGTTGCGCAACGACTTTTATACTTGGGCCCAACCAACGTTTTAAAGGTCGCTGTCGACCTCCCTCTTAGTGATGAAGCGCTTTCTTTTTAATTTGAAAATATACAGAATTGGCCGCCCGTGTATAAACCCCAGTTGAACAGCGTGTGGCCTTTTCTATTAATCAAAAATTAGAATATTTTGTGATTCCAATCTAAATATTTGGTTTATTAATAGATTCAAAGATATCATCCTTAATCTAAATGGTGATAGCCCAAATCGGTAATAATTGGTTCAATTGACTTAAATCGTTCTTTTGTTTTATCCGGGTAATTTATTGCTATTGCACTAATAAGATAATCAGCAATAAACATTGGTCCAATGATAGAATTGTGAAATGCAATGCTTTGGTAGCTGCAAGAAATTAATAAATCAGTGAAACCCACTAAAGGAGATGAGTATCCGTCAGTAATAGAAATAATCTTCGCATTATTTTGTTTTGCAATTCTCGCCATGTTTATCATTCTGCTAGAATATCTTGGAAAACTGATGATGATCACTAAATCAGATGATGAAAAATTAGTTACTTTTTCTGGCCAATCATCTTCAATGGCCAAATGACTGTTACCAAACAATCGATTGAATCCGTGATTTAAAAATTGAGCTACTGGCTTACTTGTTCTGGCACCTAAACAATAAATCTGATTGGCAGAACATATCATATCAAGCATCTTATTCAAAGTTTGGCTATCGATGAGATCCATCGTGGAACGAATATTTTCTATTTGGTTTTCTGCACAATGGACTAATAAATCGCTTTCATTAATTTCTTTCAGATTTGCTTGCAACCTTGTTTGAGGATCTACCCTATTTCTTAGTAGTTCTTGAAGTTCCTTTTGAAATTCAGCATAACCCGAAAAGCCTAATTTAAAAGCCATCCTCATAATCGTAGTAGTACTTGTTCCTACAAGTCCAGCCAATTGATCAACAGTTAAAAAAGCAACATCCATTGCATTTTTGATGATATAATCCGCTACTTTACGTTGAGTTTCTGTTAATTTCGGTGCTTTATTTTGAATTAATTGGATTACATTCGTTTTCATAACTTTCTCCTTGTACCGTAATCATGTTATAAGATGCCCTGAGGATAATATATCATCAAAAAAAACTGGATTATCTGGTGCTGAAGTAACTCCCTCAAAGTCATAATATCATATGGTCACAATAAGAGGCATTATAATCTTCTTCAACTCAAGGCAACATCTCCAGTCGTATTATTTTTTACTTAATATTCATAAAATGTAATAATTATTACTCTTTTATTGTAGCACATAAATTTTCGAAATAAAAGATTTTTAATTTAATAATTTGAAAAATTTAAATAATTATTAATTTATTATTCTAAACCCAATTTAACTTTGGCTGCCTCCTTGGCCTAATATCTAGATTTGAATAAGGCCAAAGGAATGTTCCCTAGAGCCTTTTATTGAATGCAAACTTTTGGGTTTAACAGCTTCTTTTATTTCATTGTCTGGTTTAAAAGCTGAAACTAGTACTACTATTTATTTTTAGTAAAAAAAATGCTATTTGGATTGAGGGAACCAGCCAGAATAATAGCACCACACACATAAAATACACCAGACATTCCTGCAATACTTGAAACAGCCCCTAACGACAGCGGAGCAAGAATCTGTGTTAATTTATTAAACATTAGACGCAGGCCAAGACCTTCCGCCACACGATCATGCGGCAATGAATTGATGGTCGTGAAAATGGAAAGTGGCTGCCCTATACCTGAACAAAATCCAAGAACAAAAGCAAGGATACTAAGCCCTATCACACTATCAACGAATGGATTTAAAATGTAAATTAACCCAGCTACAAGGATTGATATTGTAATTATAACGTTGCGCTTCAAACGACGTACCATCCATTGTAAGATGCTTCGGATTAAAATACCTGCAGCTGCATTCAATGAGATAATGACACTAATTACAAGAGTTGATACCCCTTTTTCCACTGCCAATAATGGGAAAAATGCGATATAGGTATCTTTCGCCAGTAAAACAAGTGAGCTAACTATGACTGCTTTGCGCAAATCTTCGATACGTAGTAATTTAAAAGAATTCGCTTCTTTTTCCCCTTGTTCAACTGGTTCTATTTTTTTCTTCTTCAATTTTTTTAATTGAAAGGAAAGTGGTACAGCTAATAAAACAATAATTCCCAAAATGAAGAAAGAGTAAGTATTGCTTAAAACCTCTGAAAGTCCTCCGCTAATCAGCGGTCCAACAAAGCTGCCAGCTGCAACCGCAATACTAAATACAGAAATAAAGTATTCTCTCAACTTGCTTTTGGAAAATTGCCCCGCATACGCCTGTATCGCCAGAACAAATATTAGCTGAGCAAGACCAGAAAAGATTTGCGATAAGTAAATACCCATTAGATTGTTGAATATCGCGAGAATAATCATTGAAAGACTCCCAAATAGAATACCTAGAATAAGTGGGCTTCTGACTCCGATACCATCAATTATTTTCCCTGCTTTTATGGAAAAGAATAAAGGTAAAAAAGAAAACAGCGCAACAATAACCCCAATTTCTCCATGACTGGCACCTAAATCTCTTGCATAAAGCGGGATAAGGGGGCGACTTCCTACAATCGTAATCATAAACAAACATACAATAATAAATACAGCAAAACGATCATGCCTATTTTTCATCTCAATCTACTCCTTATCGCTTATCTACCATGCAAGAAAAGACAGGCCAGGAGTAATTCTACAGAAACGTTATTTTAACGAGTGCCTTTGATCTCCTAAAAAATGATCGTGTTGATGCCATGTTGGGATTCAAGTCTTTTCCAACGGCTCGTTAGATTTTAAGGGCATATAATATATGCGTATAATGAAAAAGGACAAACCTGCTAAGAAGGTAAGGTCTGTCCAAAATTAGACAATGTCTATTCATCGCTTCTTTGGAATAGCAGCTTAATAGATGATTCAGGTAAAACAAAATCTATTTTCTAGTAAAAATTTCATAGATATATTAGTGTCTCTTTTTTGAATTTGTTAAACATTATCAATTTTGTTCCAGCATTCTAAGTACTGCTCACAAATTCAACTACTTCTAAAAGCTTTATATGAGGATGCTCCTTTTTGTAAAGAACGAAAATCAAAAATCATTTTTTGTATCATGGTAAATTTCTCATCTAAACTTTGGCTGATTTGTATGACACAAGGATCAGAGATGCCTCTCTTTGCTAATTTCTATTATTAGGGATAGATACTCAAAAATATGAGAGATCACGGCTTATAGTGTTATATTATTAAATTGATAGCACTCCGAACAAAACACCGACAATGGTCATAACTAATGCTGTCCCTATCGCAAACTTGGCCGAAAAACGAATATGGTCACCTATATCAATACCTAGAAGCCCTACTAGTACATAAATAGAACCTTGAAGTGGGCTCAACAAGTGTAACGGTTGTCCCAATAGAGAAGCCTGTCCTATTTCTATTGATTTAATTCCAAAGTGAGCAGCTGTTTCCGCCATGATTGGAATGATCCCGAAATAAAAGGGAGCATTCGCCATAAAAAATGTAAATGGCATACTTATAAGTGCAACAATCACGGTTAATCTAGGTCCAAGAGAATCTGGAATAATTGCAATTAGAATATCTGCTATAGCCTTAACGATTCCAGTGCCTTCTATAATGCCGGAAAATACACCTGCTGCAAATATCATAGAGACAACAGTTAATATGTTACCTGAATGTGCGTGCAAACGGTCCTTTTGGTCTTGCAAGTTTGGATAATTAACAATCATAACAATCGCAAATCCAAGCATGAATAAAGCTGGTAGCGGTAAGAGGCCCATAATTAAGGCTGACATTATTAAGATTGTTAAAACTAGATTAAACCAAAATAATTTAGGACGCTTTATTGATGAATCCATCCCTATATCAAGGGTAGCAGCAATTTCTTCGTTAAAATCTCCGTGAATATTAGCAACCCCTATCCGCTTACGCTCACTCCGCCCGAGAAAAAAGGCAACACCCAGAACCCATATCCCACCTGCGACCATAGAAGGAATGATTGGCATAAGCATTTCTATTATATCTACATTTACTGCAGCAGTTGCTTGAACAGCCGGTCCCCCCCACGGTGTCAAATTCATAATCCCCATTGCTAATGCGGGAATACAGGCCAAAATAAGTTTGTTCATACCTAATCGTTCATACAAAGGAAGAAATGCTGTTACTACAATAAGATATGTAATTGTTCCGTCACCATCCAGAGCAACGATCAGCGATAAAACTGCCGTACCCAGTACAATTTTTAATGGGTCACCACCCACCATTTTTAAAATTTTCAATACTAGTGGATCAAAGAATCCTGTATCTATCAAAACACCAAAGTAAAGGATGGCAAAAATAATCATAATAGCAGTTGGAGCAATTTTCTCGAGCCCCGACAACATCATTGGTCCTAAATCGGTAAAACCGCCAATTAGTGCAAAAACGACCGGAACAATGGTTAGTGCATTGAACGCTGACAAACGCTTACTCATTATTAAATACATGAAGACTACAATCATTAAAAATCCAAGAATTGCTAGCATTATTTATTTCCCCCATATTTCGTTGAATTCATTAGATTACATTTCAGTTGTCAGCAGAAAATCTTTCTAGGGTGAATATCAATAGTAAACACAAAGAAGCATTCAAGACATGAAATGAAAAAATGACCACACTCTAATTTGTAAATGCTTACAAAATCTAACAAGCCGAAATTTTATTACATTTGCAAAACTAAACTACATGCCGGACTTCTATTACTATATAGAAAATAAATTTAATAAACACAGTCAAAGGAGTAAAAGTTTTTAAGCAAACAACGATTATGATTGTTATTTTCACCTTAAGCAAAAACTTTATCAATTTTATACTATCCGTCTATCTCCATTTATTTAAATTATTGATTAGTCTTAGTAACAAAAGTACCCTTCTATTCTCCATAACCCTTTGGTAAAAACGCCCAATTTTTTTGATAGAAGATGGAATTAATATTAGTTAAAAGATTAATTCCTTAATCCCTCAATTAGATTTAGATTGCTATATTTTTTTCTTTACAAGCTTCAATAACATCCAACCAATTTCAAAATACATCTATCCGGGAACTTATTAGAAGTCAGTTATAGTGTAGATTTTTTTAGTTTACCGGAAACTGCTTATTTTCCCAGTATTCCTTCTTTCCTTGAAAGAGGGCTGTATTCAACATTTTTGTTTATGCATAATAGTTTCCGTCTTTATATTCTTTAACCCAACGGTTCACCATTTTTGGACAAAGCTCATAGTGACGGGCAATATTTGCTGCATTACCTTTGTTAATAGCTTCTTTACAAACTTGTATTTTAAATTCTTTTAAATATTTTATACGTTTCATGATTTCAACTGGCCTTTCAGTTTTAAATATATCTCCAGTAAATACTAGATCCCCCGTCATTAACTTTACAATAAATTTATAGATCAATGCATAAATCTTTCAGAAGTTTCAAAATGTAAAAAAACGTCGGTGCTCACCTCTAGTAGATTCCCAATGAACTTTAGATAATTGCACTGTTTCTTGAACTGATTGACTAGGGGGGAAATGGCTAGTTCAATAAATTTCTGGTTCTAATCACGATCCTGTCTCAAATTTGTAATCCTCACAACATAAAAGCGTTAGAACTTTTTAACGCTTTTATGCTATGGTCTTTTAGTATTAATAGTAATATTTACGATAATTAAAATTAATAGTGTAATTTTCACTACATATTCAAACACAAAATTCCTTTACTACTTAAGATTTATATAGATCATCAATAATCGAACAATTTTTCTTCATTAGTGTTTCATCTACCCAGTCCCGGTTTGCAGATCCGTCTATGGCTTCCTGCAATTTTTTATGGTCATTGGCTGATACAATCTGTGCATCTTTTAAAATTTGACTGGCATCATTTTTAGGTATTACAATAACACCGTCAGAATCACCTAGTATAATATCGCCTGGACTAACATGAATACCCCCACAGGCAATCGGAACATTAATTTCTCCCGGACCTTCTTTATAAGGACCTCCCGGTGTCGTTCCCGTTGCATAGACTGGTATAGTCATTTTTGAAATCTCGTTAATATCACGAATCGGTCCGTCCAATACTAATCCGGCAATTTTTTTCGTGTGTTCTGCGTAGGAAACCATAATCTCTCCCATGAGAGCTTGTGTACGGTCACCCTCATTCGAAACAATAATAACATCACCTTCAGAAGCCATATTTAAAGCTTTGTGCAATAAAAGGTTGTCTCCCGGACGCGCTTTTACTGTCAGAGCTACACCAACCATTATTCCATTGTTAGGATTGGACATTAGTTTTATTTCTGAACTTAAAGCACTTAATCTTCCCATGCAATCTGCAACATTCGCCGCTGGAATTGTTTTAAAACCTTCTATTATATTTTGCCCCGGTAACTCTCTCTTCAAAAATACCCTATTTCCAACACTCATTCTTTTACATTCCTCTCTTTTTAAATCTTTTACCAAAATTTTGTTTAATTGTTCTACCGCTTCAAAATTTAAATCCACTCTAGTCAAATTTAAATTCTATTAAATTTATAAACTATTATTATTTAAGATATCCTTTCTTCCTCCTTACAAGCAGTGATTACATCCAACCAGTTCTCTGGGGTCTTTCCTTGGAACTTTTCTTTTAAATTTAATTCCGCCAACAATCTAAGTTTATCTTTAGCTGCCCTAGTCACCAAGGAACTCAAATTTGAGGATTCCAGCATCTCAATTGTCCCTTCTAATTCAATCGATCTTCTTAATGCATGAATAGAAGTTCCGGTAACCAAACGATTCATAGTTTCCTCAAATGTTTTCGCATTCATGGTTTCACTTATAGAGTTAATCACTCGTTCTTCCACATTAAACTCACTCGCAGCTTCTAACATTTCAAGCAAAAGAGCAGGTAAGCCTTTCATAAAGATGCTTCGAATTAATTTTACAGCAGATGCATCTCCCGGATTTTCACTTACTTTCGTAATATTCATTCCATATGGGGACATAAAATCAATAAAAGCGTCCGTTCCCTCACCACTCGCTAAAATAGGTACTTTATGTTTATAAACTGGCAAAGGACCCATCATTGCTGCATCAACGAAATATGCTCCTCTCTCCTTGATATTATCATTAATATTTCGCTTAACATTTGGGCTTGAGGCAGATACATCGATATACACAAGTTTGTTTTTTATATATGGCTTTAAGGTCTCACTTACTTCATACGCTTTATTTGCAGGAACAGCGACAATCAGGATATTTATTTCTTCCAAATTCAATAAACATTCTAACGAATTTTCGAGTTTAACTTGTGCTTGTTCAGCCCGTTCATGTACAAGTTTTCCATACACTGGGTGATTCCAGAGCGGATCATATGCTGAAATTTTTTCCAAGCCATGTACTTTTAGTCCAGTTGCCATTTCGAAAGCAGCTTCTCCAAAACCTACAAATCCTAATCTCATTTGAAATATCCTCCCTATTTAACTACAGAAGTTTCTGTTTTTTTTTCTATACTTTAATTAAAGTTTCACTACCTAATGTAAGGACAATTACTAAAATGGTGAAAGACCTTGTCTAATGTAATTTGCTATTACATCGATTTACGTAGTAAATATAACTACATCTAAACTTAATGTAAAATTTATTACACCTAAATATTATCATCGTTTTATTTTTATGTAAACCTTTTCAGTTAATAAATTTTTTTAAATAAAATAAAATTCAGAAATGGTAAACATTTTTTCTTATATTTGGAGCATCTTTGCTAAATTTAAAATATAAAAAAAAGCCACACGTGAACTAAACACGTACGGCCTTTTCATTTAAGAATTACTTTTAGTTTTTTTTCTAAAATCTTATACAAATAACAACGTCCTAAACTTACTCCTGAACATCAAAGTATTTTTATTAATAAAATCGAAGATACCACAATCATCTTCAATAGATTAGTTAAAAAATCATCCTTAATCCAAATGGTGATAGCCCAAATCGGTAATGATTGGTTCAATTGACTTAAAGCGTTCTTTTGTTTTATCCGGGTAATTTATTGCAATTGCACTAATAAGATAATCAGCAATAAACATTGGTCCAATGATAGAATTGTGAAAAGCAACGCTTTGATAACTGCAGGGAAGTAATAAATCCGTGAAACTCACTAAAGGAGATGAGTATCCGTCAGTAATAGAAATAACCTTCGCATTATTTTGTTTTGCAATTCTCGCCATGTTCACCATTTTTCTAGAATATCTTGGAAAACTAATAATTATCACTAAATCTGATGATGAAAAATTAGTTACTTTTTCTGGCCACTCATCTTCATTGGCCAAATGACTGTTACCAAACAATCGATTGAATCCATGATTTAAAAATTGAGCTACTGGCTTACTTGTTCTGGCACCTAAGCAATAAATCTGATTAGCAGAACATATCATATCAAACATCCTATTCAAAGTTTGGCTATCGATGAGATCCATCGTCGAACGAATATTTTCTATTTGGTTTTCTGCACAACGGACTAATAAATCACTTTCATTAATCTCCTTCAGATTTGCTTGCAACCTTGTTTGAGGGTCTACCCTATTTCTAAGTAGTTCTTGAAGTTCCTTTTGAAATTCAGCATAACCCGAAAAGCCTAATTTAAAAGCCATCCTCATAATCGTAGTAGTACTCGTTCCTACGAGTCCAGCCAATTGATCAACAGTTAAAAAAGCAACATCCATTGCATTTTTGATTATGTAATCGGCTACTTTACGTTGTGATTCGGTTAATTCTGGTGCCTTATTTTGAATTAATTGGATTACATTCGTTTTCATGACTTTCTCCTATATTGTAATTAAGAGTATATTTTCTTCATCATATCATATCGGTTAGTATGGTGCAGGAAAAGCCGTTACAAATTTCATAATAATACCAACAGTCATATATTTTTTTAGATGAGTGCACTTTCTTATTGTCTTTAACATAAATATCCTTATTAAGCACTATTCCACAAAACAGCACGTTTGTTAAAAGATAGGTAATCTATGCCCCGATATGAATATAGGAATATTGATTTAAATCATTATTCTATCAAGAAATCCTATTAACCGAATCATCAATTTGATTAGTAACACTTTTATTTCAGCCGGTGTAAAGGATTGGATTTCATCTTCATCCTACTTGATAACAATGTCATAAGAAAGCATGATTGGTTCTAAGACGCACATTAACAATAGTTAGTTTTAAACCTTGGTCATTAAGCATATAGACAATATAAATTCGAAGCAATTCAGCCGAAACTTCTTCATTAGGACACCCTCCCAGGTAATCATTGAGATAATGAAAATGTTCATACCAGGCTTGAATTGTAGGCTTTGACAAACCCTAAGTTTGTCAGAAGGTCATAAATCGCTCAACATTTCAATCAGAGTCATCTATTGTTCAGTTTGTTTGAATCTATATTCTGGTTACTTTTGAACCTTTTCCTTGAATTTTCGTAACTGTTTGCATAAGAAAATCCACCTTCCATTGAGAGTTTGGTGGATTTGATATTTATTTAATTTCCAGAAAAAAACTGTTGACTTTTCACTCTTATTTAAAAGGTTCAACTGTTGATAAAACACCCACAAAAAACGCTTAAACCTTTGAAACAATTAACTCTTTTGGCGGGACTGCGTGGGAATCGAACCCACCAGACCTGGCACGCAGGTCTCATGCGGTTTTGAAGACCGAGGAGGACACCAGTACCCCATTCAGCCCCGTAAAGTAAGGACGAATATTATTATACTAATAAAACCAACCTGCTTACAATACTTTTCACCAAATCGTAAAGTTTTACCGGTTTACTTGTCTTCTTTCCTTCAAACAGACTATAATAAGATGAAAAAATGTTTTTTTGTAGGTGAAGAAAATGCTTCATGGTTGGTTTTTATGGTTTATATTATTTTGGGTAGTGTTTCTGATTACTTCGTTTGGAATTGGCGGATTCTTTATGTTCCGTAAGTTTTTGAAAAAGATGCCGAAAGAAGACGGGAAGTCCGTAATGGACTGGGAAGAATTCTATGTAAACGAATCCCGACACCTTTGGGGCGACGAAGAGAAAGTACTTCTTGAAGATTTGGTAAGTCCAGTTCCCGAATTGTTCCGTGATGTGGCTCGTCATAAAATTGCCGGTAAAATTGGAGAAATTGCTTTAAAAGAAAATGCTCCAAAAATTACCGAGGAATTAGTAATTCGCGGTTATATCCAGGCTACTCCGAAAAGGGATCATAAATTTTTACGTAAAAAACTTTTTGAAAATAGAATTGATGTGGCTCCCTATGAGCATTTGTTCTAAACCGTCCGGAAACGTGGACGGTTTTTGTTTTTGTCTCACCCTTTTTAGGAATCCCTTAAACAAAAAACACCGATCCCCAAAAGGACCAGTGTTCACCGTACTACTTTTTAGTCAAATGAAGCTCCCTATAAAGCTTCTTATAGTCCACATACATGGCAATACGCCATGGCAAAAGCATACTAAATGCAAGCAGGAAGAACATTCCGCTTAATTGGAACGGATCAATAGTTGAGCTTAGTACTGATTTTAAAGCAATCCTAATAACCAACAGGCCCACTAAGATAAAAATAAAAGCTTTTGAACGTTTTAAATAAATATCGTTATCTCGAATTTCGAACTTCGAGGTTTTAATTAGGAAAATGGAAAATAGAGCCCCTACAACGACTGCCTCAACGATTTCCCATCCAGTCAGCCTAAACTTAGGAACCACGTACATTAAAGCTCCTGTCGCCATGAAAAAGGGCGGTAATATAATTTTTCTTGCATTTGTCGGTTTTTTTGCCGCTTTAAGACGGACGACCATGACCATAATAGCCATAAATGCAGCACCGATTGAAGAGATAACAACCGTGTTCATAGGATATTCATTCCTTATCTACATATTTTTCTTACTCATTATATATCAAAAATTTATGTTAGAAAAAGATATTTGCAACTTATTAATCAGATTTTAATCCCATTTTAAAAAAATCAAAGTAATTCATCCACAAACTGGAAAATGAAAAACCATTTCGGGAAAACCCCTGAAATGGTTGTCTATTTTAAAGCCCGATTGAGTGCTTCCATCACGCGGCAATCGTCGAATGGTTTAACAATAAAATCCTTTGCCCCTGCCTCAATGGCCTCCATAATAATTTTTTGCTGACCCATTGCTGAACACATAATCACCTTTGCCTCAGGAAAATCCCGGCGAATAACTTTAATCGCTTCTAGTCCGCTCATTTTCGGCATGGTTATATCCATTGTAACCATATCAGGTTTCAATTCTTTAAAAAGCTGGATCGCTTCCATTCCGTTTTCTGCTTCCCCGACAACAACGTGGTCTGTTTTATTTAAAATCGCCTTTAAGGTATTTCTCATTAAACTTTTATCATCCACTATCAATATTCTTGCCAATTCACTTCCCCCACTATGGATGCAAAACGCGCATCCTCGAATAAAAATTATCCATTTATGAGTCTATTATATTTGAAAACAAAGAATATTTACAGGATTTTCAAGTCATTTTACATTAAAAACCACTAAAGCCGCCAAATAAGCTTTGGAAAACAGTAATAATTTTTGTCATCCAGTCAAAGAAGAGAATAATCCCCATGACAATCATGAGATAGCCTCCGATTTTTACAATCTTTTGACTATATTTCTTGATCCATTTCATCCGTCCAACAAAGAAGGAGAGAATGAAAAATGGAATCGCAAATCCAAGAGAATACGCAGTCATATATAAGACACCAGAACCCGGGTTTGATGTTGCTAAAAGGATAACAGAAGAAAGAATAGGTCCGGTACATGGCGTCCAGCCAGCTGCAAAGGCCATTCCAATTAATATGGACCCAATATAACCGGATGGACGATTTTTAAATTCAAATTTACGGTCTTTCATCAAGAATTCTGGGCTTAAGATCCCCACAATCATCAAACCAAAGAAAATAATAAATATTCCGCCCAGCTGGCGAATAAGATCTTTATATTCCCGGAAAAAACTTCCTACATAGGAGGTTCCGAATCCAATGGCAATAAAGATGCACGAAAAACCAATGAGGAAAAATAATGTATGTAGCAAACTCCGCCTTTGAAGCATCGCATTTTCACTTTTCAGTTCCCCTACTGACATTCCAGTAATATACGATAAAAATGCCGGATACAGAGGCAGACAGCAAGGTGAGATAAAGCTAAGAAATCCCGCACCTAATGCTAGAAAAATATTTACATCAGACATATAAACACTCCCAATATAGTCGATACCTATTTCATTCTAACAAAACTTTTGCCTAAAAGATAATGATTACCATGAATATTTTGTGACTATCGCTCATTTCTTTCCCCTATTAGAAAGTACTCCCATAGCTACAATAATATCCCTTGCAATAATGGATATTTTTTTACAAATCCCTTTGAATTTATTCCCACAATAGGTTATACTAGTAAAACAAATTAATAGTTTTAGATAATTCATTCTTCGAACATACAATTTAGGAGTTTTCCGGAAAGGACATCGGCCGTGATCAAACAAGAACTAATCGCATTAATCGAAAAAAAGCGAGCTGAATTAATTCAAGTCGCGATCACCAACGGCTTGAGTTCCTCCGTTGCTATACGCTACAGCCAGGAGCTTGATCATCTATTAAATGAATATAATCGAACTTTTATAAAAAAATCTCACCAATTGGTGAGTCAATAAGAGAGCCCGGCATGCAAGCTGCCGGGCTTTTCCTATTCATTAACTGCTTTTTCAAAACGTTCCATCAATCCGTTTTGTAATAGGAACATTTTATGATACAGCCCTTCCTGAGATAGCAGCTCCTGATGGGTTCCACGCTCAACAATTTCTCCTTGATGGAGGACTAGGATAAGGTCCGCATCCTGGATAGTAGATAAGCGATGTGCAATAGCAATCGTTGTCCTCCCTTTACGCATTTTTGCTAGCGTAGTTTGAATCGCCTCTTCTGTTTCCGTATCAATATTAGCCGTTGCTTCATCCAATACAAGTATTTTCGGGTTCGCTGCAATCGTTCGCGCGAATGCAATCAATTGTCTTTGACCACTGGAAAAAGTTGAACCCCTCTCCACAACTTTATGTTCATATCCATCATCCAGTTTTTCAATAAAGCCATGAGCTTGAACAAACTTGGCAGCTTCCACTACTTGTTCGTCCGTTAATTCCGTATTATGCAAACGGATATTATCCTTGACGGTCCCATAAAACAAAAACGGATCCTGCAAAACAAGCCCCAGCTTTTCCCTTAATACTTCTTTCGAAAACTCACGAATTGATACGCCATCTATTAGAATATCACCACGCTCATATTCATAAAAACGCATCAATAAATTAATAATCGAGCTTTTTCCGCTGCCGGTATGCCCTACAAGAGCAACCGTTTCCCCTGGGTTTGCAGTAAAGGAAATATCCTTTAACACTTCCCGTTCTCCATCATAGGAAAAGCTTAAATGCTTAAACTCAATTCTTCCAGCTTCAATGTTTAGTGTCTTTTCTTCCTGCTGGGCAGGTGCCAGCTCTTCTTCATCCAGCAATTTAAATACACGGCCCCCGGCAACAATTGCCTGCTGGTACAAGGACAGGCGCATCATCATTTGATTAACTGGCTCAAAAAAACGGTCTAAGTAACTAATAAACGCATATAGGACACCAATCTCAACTGTATGCTGGAAGGAAGTAATTCCAAAATAACTCAATACGATGATTAACCCAAAGACATAAATCAGATCAATAGCCGGTCTTAATAAAAGCCCATCAACTTTGATGTTTTTCATTCCTGCTAGATAATGCTGTTCATTGATATCCGCAAACTCTTTCCGGAGTCTTTTTTCCTGACGAAACATTTGGATAATTGACATTCCTGATAGTGATTCACTCAACTTTGCATTCAATTGGCTTAAACGTTCGCGCATATCCGTATAGAAACGGGAGCTGTATTTTCGGTATAGGTTCATGACAAGCAACACAATTGGGATGATGACCACACAAAGAAGAGCAAGCTTTACATTTAAGATAAACATCGCGATAAAAATTCCAATCAGCAAAAATCCACTTTGAATAAACGTGGCCAGTACTGTCACAAACATGTCTTTTATCGCTTCGGTATCATTGGTCACTCTTGAAACAATACTTCCCGCCGGTGTTTTATCAAAATAACGTAACCCTAGGGCCTGAACCTTAGAAAACACATCAATCCGCAACTGTTGGATGATTTTCAAGGCAATCTCTTGGAATTTAACTAATTGAAAAAACATCAAGATGGCTTTGATGATTTGGATTCCCATATACACCGAACCTAATATCAGTAAGGGCTTAAATGTTAATTTCCCAGGTGTTAAATAATCATCGATAAATATTTTTACGAGAATTGGTCCGACGATATCTCCTATCGTGGTGAGCAAAAGCAATAGGAACGCCCAACCCAGTGCTTTTTTGTGTGGTTTTGTATAGGAGAGCAGCCGAGACAAGACATTTTTATCTGTTGTTTTAGTCATAAGAGCCGCTTTTTCTATTTTAGTGTCCCCCATGCTCAACCAACTCCTCTAGCTGCTGGTGTAAATACATTTCTTTATACCATCCATTCCCCGCCATCAACTCATCATGTGTTCCTCTTTCGATGATTTTTCCTTCATCTAAAACAAGAATCAGATTGGCATGTTGAATCGCGCTTAACCGGTGCGAAGTAATGATGGTGGTTTTCCCTGCTCGGTTCTCTCGTAAGGAAGACAGTATTGCTTCCTCAGTTTTTGCATCAACAGCAGACAAGGAATCATCCAGCACCAACACTTCTGGATTCATCAGGAGCGCACGGGCAATCGAAATCCGTTGTTTTTGTCCGCCGGAAAGCGATACGCCACGTTCCCCTACAACGGTTTGATATCCATCCGTAAATTGAAGAATATCCTCGTGAATATTCGCTAATGCGGCAGCCGCTTCAATTTCGTTGAGAGGAGCATCAGGATTGGTAAAGGCAATATTTTCAGCCACAGTGGCTGAAAAGAGAAAATGATCCTGGGGAACATACCCGATTGCCTCGCGAAGTTTTTCTAGTTTGTATGTTTGAATACTTTTTCCACCAAATAAAATTCCCCCACGATCATTTTCGAATTCACGGATAAGCAGTTTCAATAACGTCGTTTTTCCTGCACCTGTTTTACCAACGATTCCCAGCGTTTCCCCTTGATTTAATACAAAAGAGATACCCTTTAACTTGGCTTCCATTTCATCTGGATAAGTAAACTCCAAAATTTCATATTTTATATCCCCTGTTGGGACTACATCTAATGCTTCTTTAGAATCGCGGATTTCTATCGGTTCACCAAGAAGTGCTGATACACGGTCATAAGAAGCGCGTCCACGCTCAACAATATTAAACAACCAGCCAAATGCGAGCATCGGCCAGATTAAGAGTCCCAAATAGGTGGTAAATGAAATCAGTTCCCCAATGGTCAATTCCCCATTGATCACATATTTTGCACCGAAGACAATCGAGAGGAAAAAGGAAATCCCCACAATAATCGATATCGTCGGATCATAAAGCGAATCTATTTTCGCAACAATGATATTTTTTTGAACAACATCCTCGGATTGTTTTCGAAAATCCTCAATATCTTCTTTTTCCTGACCAAAGGTCTTAATAACCTTTATCCCGGTAATGCTTTCCTGTGTTTTATCATTTAAGGAGGAAAATGCTTCCTGTGCTTTGTGAAAAGTTCGGTGTAGCATCGTGCCAAACCAGCTGGTTAACATTGCCATAAAGGGCATTGGAATCAGGCAAATTAACGTAAGCTTCCAGCTGATTGTAAATGCCATTGCTAAGATGACGAACCCGCCGGTGGACAGCGAATCGACGAGGGTAAGAACACCGGCACCTGCTGTTTGCTGGATGGCCTGTAGGTCATTGGTCGCGTGGGCCATCAGGTCACCAATCCGCCGCTTTTGATAAAATGCCGGGGACATATTGGTGAAATGCTGATACAACCTGTTTCGTAGTATTTTAGAGAGCTTCACGGATGAACCAAAGATCATCATTCTCCAATAATATCGCAATACATACATCATCAGAGCAACTACAACAAGAATACCCATCCACTCTACCAAGATACCAGTTGTCATTGTTCCTTCCTTTATGTGGTCCGCAATAATCCCAATTACCTTAGGCGGAACCAATTGCAGCAAGGCCACCAATAATAAGAGAAGTGTACCTGTTACGTACGATTTTTTCTCCTGTTTAAAAAACCAGCCCAAATCCAAAAAGACCTTCATCTAAACTCCCCCGAAATCTCTATCTATACGTTTAACTCGTTGGATAATTATTTTAACAAATTTTTGAAAAATAATAAAGATTTAGAAATTAACTTGAAAAGCATGAAAAAAAGCACCCATAAGCCTGAATGCTTTAACCTTGCCTATAATAAAAGAGCCAACTAGGGCTCATTCAAATTTTATTTTGAGTTTTGCGACCCTTTTCTTTAGGTGATGTTTTGACCTTTTTTCCATTCTTTAGACTACAAGATTAAAAATTTATCGTGACAAGAGTTGAATCAGTTTGTCACCATGATTTTTTGATTTCTGTAGATATTTTTCAACTTTGTCTAATTCGATACTTTTAGCCAAAAGAGTGTTATAACTGATGAACCAGAATTTATGCCATTCTCTTTTCAATTTAGCAACCATCATAATCACTCCTACATTGTTCTTTCCTTAAGATTACCAAACAATTGTAAAAGTAATTTATGCGAATTGTTAAGATTTTGAAAATTGCAATATTAATTCCAGAGAAATTTCCCTTTTGTTTTTTTAAACGTACTTACATCTGTTTTTTACCGAACAATATATAAGTAAAATCGTGATAAAGGAATTACCTATGAAAAAAAGCACCCATTTACACGAGTGCTTGTCCTTTATTTTGATTGCTGCTTATTCATAGCATTCATCATTTGGTTGATCTTCTTTTGTGAAGGTTTCATACCCATTTGCATCATCATCATTTTAAGCATTTGTTCATTAATTGGCGGATTTTTCTTTAAATAGCTCATCATATACTTACGAGCAATGAAAAATCCTAGTGCTACACCAGCAGCTAATGCCAGTATACCAACTAGAACGTACATCATTGAATTTCCTCCTTCATGTTGTCTACCATACACAGTGTACTAAAATTATTAGGAATATACAATATCCGTTTTTAATTATACATATTTTCTTTCTTTAATCGGCTTTAACCATCCAAAACGCTCATGCTCCAAGTCGATTGCTAAGAACGAAGATTCACATTTCCTAAGAACTTCAAAAAACACTGTTTCTGCCTCATAGCTGCCAGTTGCCTCTACTGATATGAAATCCTGGAAGACGGCTAATTTTGCTATACTTAGTCTTCCATTCATTTCAATAGAATATGTGCCATGTTCCGCCTTAAACCCCTTTATTTTTCCAAGTTGTTTCTGCAAAAGGTTATGAATTTTTAAAACCTCAACCGTTTTTGTTATATAAGTAATTTGTTTTCCTGTAATATATTTTAGCTCGCCGAATGCTCTTTCATGTTCACGAAAAAGCTGAAAAAACATGCTCTCTCTTCCGAAGTAATGGGCGGCAAATTCATCTTCTATTAAATATAGCCGATAGTTTCTCACCACAATCTCTCCTTCGCCAAAAGCCCTTTTTTCTATTATAAAAAAACAAAATCAAAACTTTTGTCTTTCGGCGGCAAAAACTTTCACTATTTTTGTCGATTTTTATGTTTATGATAAAAACCCTACAAATTCTAAGATTTAAAAGCGATTAATCAATATAAAAAAAGAGAACAGCCATTATAAGCTGTCCTCTCATTGCAAAGGAAATATTATTATAATAATGCTTTCACACGAGCTACTACATTATTTACTGTGAAGCCGTATTCTTCCATAATTTTTTCACCAGGAGCTGAGGCGCCAAATTTATCAATGGCTAGCACATCTCCTTCGTCTCCTACATATTTATGCCAGCCTAAAGAAGCACCCACTTCAATTCCAAGACGTTTCTTCACATTCTTAGGAAGAACAGAATCTTTGTATTCTTTTGATTGGGCTTCAAAGCGATCCCAAGAAGGCATGCTGACTACAGAAACCTGCACACCTTCTCCTGCTAATGCTTTTTGCGCTTCCACAGCTAGTCCTACTTCAGAACCAGTTGCTAGCAACAATGCGTCCGGAGTTTCTTTTTCAGAAGCAGAAATAACGTAAGCCCCTTTTGAAACACCTTCATATGCATTTACATCCGTACCTTTGATCGTAGGTAGATCTTGGCGAGTCAATACAAGAGCCGTTGGCTTGTTTGTTGACTCAACAGCAAGCTTCCATGCAGCCGCTGTTTCATTTCCATCTGCCGGGCGAATGAGGGACAGATTCGGCATTGCTCGCAATGCGGCAATTTGTTCAATTGGCTCATGTGTTGGACCATCTTCCCCAACCGCAATACTGTCATGGGTAAATACATACGTAACTGGTAATCCCATTAAAGCAGCTAGACGAATGGATGGACGTAAGTAGTCCGAGAAAACAAAGAATGTTCCGCCGAATACCTTAACACCGCCATGAAGCGCAATTCCGTTCATTGCTGCTCCCATTGCAAATTCACGAACGCCAAACCAGATATTACGGCCTTCATAGGAATCAGGCATGAAGTCATTAGAGCCTTTGATTAAAGTTTTATTTGATCCAGCAAGGTCTGCAGAGCCGCCAATTAAGATTGGTAAATTTTTCGCAATACCATTAAGCACTTCACTTGAAGATGCACGGCTAGCAAGGCTTTTCCCCTCTTGGTAAACTGGAATATCTTTGTCCCAACCCTCTGGAAGCTCATGGTTTAATGCT
The DNA here is from genome assembly GCF_042675345.1 of Neobacillus sp. GCM10027624. Lineage (NCBI taxonomy): Bacteria > Bacillati > Bacillota > Bacilli > Caryophanales > Bacillaceae > Neobacillus > Neobacillus sp. GCM10027624. Next base: position 487,540 of record NZ_JBHTHD010000003.1, on the reverse strand, counting down.
TTCTCAAGCTGTGAACCAAGTTCAGGGTATTCCTTTTTGTACTGTTCAAAAAGGTCATTCCATTCCTTTTCTTTCTTTTCTCCATTTTCAACAATAAGCTTCTGGAAGTTTTCATATACTTCTTGTGGTACATGGAAGTCTTCTTCAAAGGTCCACTTATAAGCTTCTTTTGTCAATTTTAATTCAGCCGCACCTAATGGAGCACCGTGGACACCGGAAGTTCCTGCGCGGTTTGGTGAACCATACCCAATGACTGTCTTCACTTCAATCATGGTTGGACGATCTAAATCACTTCTCGCTTCTTCTAGGGCTTTTGAAATTTCTTCAAGATTGTTGCCATCTTCTACACGAATATACTGCCATCCATAGGCTTGGAAACGTTCTTTAACACTCTCAGAGAATGATTTATCTAGATCTCCATCAAGAGAAATATCATTTGAATCATATAGAACAACTAAACGGCCTAATTTTAAGTGGCCTGCAAGTGATGCAGCTTCTGCAGACACACCCTCCATTAAATCACCATCACCACAGATACTGTATGTATAATGATTCACAAGTTCATATTTATCCTTGTTATAAACACTTGCTACATGGCGCTCTGCCATTGCCATTCCGACTGCCATGGCAATACCTTGGCCAAGTGGTCCTGTCGTTGCTTCTATCCCTTCAGTGTGACCATATTCCGGGTGGCCAGGTGTTTTACTGCCCCATTGACGAAATTGCTTTAAATCATCCATTGTTACATTGTAACCGGACAAATGAAGCATGCTGTATAACAACGCGGAACCATGTCCAGCAGATAATACAAAACGATCACGATTAAACCATTGAGGATTTTTGGGATTATGGTTCATAAAGCGAGTCCATAATGTATAAGTCATTGGTGCAGCACCCATTGGCATTCCAGGGTGGCCTGAATTAGCTTTTTCAATCGCATCAATAGAAAGTGTGCGAATGGACGTTACCGATAAAGCATCAATCATATCAAACATAAATTACATCCTTTCCTGAATAATAGGATTATAAGTACACCAATAATATTATAGTCCCGTTCCGATTTATTCAACTAATTGCATCAAAATTAGTTTTTGTAAGCCTTATCATTTTCTATTTTCCCACAGAAAGCGCTTTAATATGTAAAAGAGGAATACAAAAATGTATTCCTGCCCTTTTTTAATGTAAGTTATTCTTTTTTCTAGCTTTGATTTTTTCAGGTGTTACATCATTACCTAGTGGATCGATAATTTTGGTATTCGTTAATGTATCTAACATATTAGAACGGAAAGCAGCTAAATATTCACTTCTTAATTTTGATTGTTCTTTTGCTTCTAGCTCCGTTAATCCAGTTGATTTTGATTTTCTTGCTAATTCATTAATTCTCGCTAATTTTTCCTTTGAAAGCAAATTAAACCCACCTTTCGAAGCAAGTTATCATAAATACTAAATCCATGACAACTGATTTTACTAGAAAAAGCTCCGTCTGACAAGGTAAATGTTTAATCTTCTTCTGTTTGAATATATTCCTGATATCGTCTATGTACGGTTGCTTTTGAAATATTATAACCAAATCCCCTTAAGGTAGCGGCAATTTCAGCAAAGGTCAATTTGTTTTTTCTTAGCCTGACAATCTCTTCAATAGGTGCATCAATTTTTTCCCTGCCTGAGTGTTCTCCTAGATTCTTAAGGTTTTTCTCAGGTTTGTATCCTTGTTGGACTGCCCTTTTCATACCACGCTTTATTTTGATGTTATGGAGCTTGCGCTGGTATTCCTCTACCATCCCAACAATTTGTAACACCATTGAATCTGATTCAGAAAGCTGCAGTTCTCCGTTGTGTGATATACAAAAAAGCTTTATATCTTCTTTTAAAATACAATGCAACAGAGCAATCTTTGCATTACCTCTGCCCAATCTCGTTTCATCCTGAATTAATACGGCCTGGATCGGTTCATCTTTAATTGTTTGAAGCAGTTGAAGAATCCCATCCCTTTCCAGTTCATAACCACTTGCTTGTTCTTTAATGATGGATACAACATCAAATTGATACTGTTTAGCGAGCTGGATGAGTTCTTCCTCTTGCCTTTTAAGTGAGGTTTCCTGTGTCTCTTTTGTTGTACTCACTCGGCAATAAATAATTGCTTTCATACTTAATCTCTCTTTCTATTCTTCAGCAGCACTTGCTAACTCTGTAGTAGATAAGGTTTTCTTATTAACGGGAATAACAATCTCTTCACCAGGATAAATGTTTTCATCTTCTATTTTATTATGGAGTTTAACCCAATTTACGAATTCCTTATTGGAAAGAGAATGCTCATTTGAGTATTCCTTAGAAATTTTCCAAAGGGAATCTCCTTCGGAAACAGTTATTTTTTTATAGCGTTCATTTGCGGATGAACTAAAATCAATCGAAAGTATAAAAGCAAATAGGCAGCTTAATCCAATTAGAATAATAGAAAATGAGTATTTGGTCCATATTTTTTTCATTACAAACACCTCTCGACAGAATATATGTTCGTTTAATTGATTTTATTATAATCCGAACATCTGTTTGTTGTCAATAATATTCGAACTTATGTTTGTATAAAACTGGCGAACATGCTATAATTAAGGTAACAATTACTAGTGGCGAGGTGGAAATTACCATGGCTAAAATTTCTAAACGGCAGCAGGATATTCTTGATTTCATTAAAGGCGAGGTAAAGAAAAAAGGGTATCCACCCTCTGTTCGGGAAATCGGTGAAGCAGTCGGTCTTGCTTCCAGCTCTACCGTTCACGGTCATTTAGCTAGATTAGAAAGTAAAGGGCTTATTAGAAGAGACCCTACTAAACCAAGAGCAATCGAAATTTTAGAAGTAGATGAAACAGCTCAAATCCCAAGAAATAACGTTGTCAATGTTCCTGTTGTCGGTAAGGTAACCGCCGGGCTTCCGATTACAGCGATAGAAAATGTTGAAGAATATTTTCCACTTCCCGAAAGACTTGCTCCATCTGATGAACACGTATTTATGTTGGAAATTATGGGTGAAAGTATGATTGAAGCAGGGATCCTTGATGGGGATTATGTCATTGTAAAACAGCAGCCAACCGCTAATAACGGTGATATTGTTGTCGCAATGACCGAGGAAGATGAGGCAACCTGTAAACGATTTTTTAAAGAAAAGGATTATATTCGCCTTCAGCCGGAAAATTCCGCAATGGAACCAATCATTTTAAGGAATGTCTCTATTTTGGGAAAAGTGATTGGAGTTTATCGACATATACATTAATAAAAAAAGTCAGTACAAAATAATGTGCTGACTCTTTTTTATAGGGATTTCACTATATTTATTTTACAAATATTGAAAATTCAGTATTTTTTACCCATTTTTTATAGATTACAATTTTAATATAATGGAATTACACCAAGATTTACCTTAGGTCAAAAATTTAGGCTTAAGGAGGTTGAGAAACTGTGTTAAAAGGCATTATTTTCTCTTTCATAATCGGTGGTGTAGTTGGAATTCTTGGACATGTTCGAAAGCATGGAAAAATCATCATGCCGCGTAAGACAAAAAAGTTCATTTATCTTGGGTTTTTAGAAGAAATGCTTCTTGGCGCCTTTGCTTCACTGCTTCTTGTTTTGTATATTTCCCCTAATTCTTATGTTGAGAAAATGACCATCTCGATTACCGCAGGGATTGGTGGTGATTTAGTTCTGACCGGTTATAAGCAATTCAAGCAAAATGGTTCAGATTAAATGCAAACCCCTAAATCCCATAAGCTTACTTGCATAATAATAAAACTCCTAAGCAGCAATGTGCTTAGGAGTTATTTTGTATTAATACATAGACATGTATTGTTCTCTTTCCCATGGGTGAACTACTGTACGGAACATATCCCACTCGATTTCTTTCGCTTCAACAAAATGTTCGAAAATATGTTCACCAAGAGCAGCGACCATAGTTTCGTTGGCTTTTAACTGATCCAATGCTTGTGCTAATGTTGCAGGAAGATCGATGATGCCTTCTTCGATTCTTTCTTCTTTGCTCATTACATAGATGTTGCGGTCCACGGCCGCAGGAGGAGTTAAATTATTTTTAATTCCATCTAAACCTGCTTTCAAAAGAACAGCTAAAGCAAGATATGGGTTTGCTGCAGGGTCAACGCTGCGCACTTCTACACGTGTGCTCATTCCACGTGAAGCCGGGATACGAATTAATGGTGAACGGTTTTGTGCAGACCATGCTACATAACAAGGTGCTTCGTAACCAGGTACAAGACGCTTATAAGAGTTTACTGTTGGGTTTGTTACAGCTGTAAAGCTTGGAGCATGCTTCAAGATTCCAGCAATGAATTGACGTGCAGTATCACTTAGTTCAAGATCACCAGTTGGCTCAAAGAATGCATTTTTGCCATCTTTAAATAGGGATAGGTTGCAGTGCATTCCTGAACCATTCACACCGAATAATGGTTTCGGCATAAATGTTGCGTGTAAACCATGTTTGCGTGCGATGGTTTTTACCACAAGTTTGAATGTTTGAATTTGGTCACAAGCTGTTACAGCATCAGCATATTTAAAATCAATTTCGTGTTGTCCAGGAGCTACTTCATGGTGAGAAGCTTCAATTTCAAATCCCATTTCTTCAAGCTCAAGAACGATATCACGACGGCAGTTTTCCCCTAAATCGGTTGGTGCTAAGTCAAAGTAGCCGCCTTGGTCGTTTAATTCAAGAGTTGGTTCACCTTTTTGATCTAATTTAAATAGGAAGAATTCCGGCTCAGGTCCTAGGTTAAAGTTTGTGAAGCCAAGTTCTTTCATCTCTGCTAGAAGACGTTTAAGGTTATTACGTGGGTCTCCGGCAAAAGGTTTGTCATCTGGAGTATAGATATCACAAATTAAGCGGGCAACTTTACCTTTTTCCGCAGTCCAAGGGAAAACAACCCAAGTATCAAGGTCAGGATGAAGGCGCATATCAGATTCTTCAATCCGTACAAATCCTTCAATAGAAGAACCATCAAACATCATTTTGTTATCTAATGCTTTTTCTAATTGGCTGATTGGAATCTCGACGTTTTTAATCGTTCCAAGGATATCTGTGAATTGTAAACGAATAAATTTAACATTTTCTTCTTGTGCCAAACGTTGAATATCTGCTTTAGTATACTTAGCCATTTTATTACCCCCTATTAATAATTAAATGATTAATGGAAAAAGCGTGACATATCTCCCTGTCTTAAAGTTGGACGGCTTAATTTGTTCGTGTGCAACAATTCATTGCGAAGTAGTTTTCTAAGCTGTTCATCCGTTAACTCACGTTTGGATTTTTCAGCCTGTTGTTGAATAATATTGGTTTGTTGCTCTTTCACAAGGAATAGCTGTTTGATCCCAGCCATATTGACCCCTTGATCAATTAAATCCTTGATTTCTAAAAGCCGGTCAATGTCATTTAAACTAAATAAACGCCTGTTTCCATCCGTTCTTGCTGGAGAAATTAATTCGTGCTCTTCGTAGTATCGGATTTGTCTTGCAGTTAATTCCGTTAGCTGCATGACTGTTCCGATGGGAAACAGTGGCATGGAACGGCGAATTTCTTTTCCGCTCACCTATCCTCGCCTCCCTTTTCGTAATTCATATTGTTATTATATTTGGTGTTAGAAAATATGTCAATCATATGTTAGATTTTCTAACATGGTTTTTTATTTGAAAATTTTTAGATTTCAATGATGGGTATTATTATGTAACGGTATTATTTTAAAATATACATAGTGCCATTTATATATAATTTTTTATGTTCATATGTTCTGAGAGGTTTTTTTAGTTCCCGGGCAACGGATTTTTTCATCTTTGGAGGCACTATGAGGCCCTGATTGTTCCCACTCAATCGGTTTTTTCGCCTTCACAGGCACTACGTTACCTTGTTAGTTCCCGCTCAACCGATTTTTTCACCTTCACGGGCACTATGTTACCTTGTCAGTTCCCGCTCAACCGATTTTTTCACCTTCACGGGCACTATGTTACCTTGTCAGTTCCCGCTCAACCGATTTTTTCACCTTCACGGGCACTATGCGATCTTATCAGTTCCCGCTCAACCGATTTTTTCGCCTTCACGGGCACTATGTTACCTTGTCAGTTCCCGCTCAATCGGTGTTTTCGCCTTCACGGGCACTATGTGATCTATTAGTTCCCGCTCAACCGATTTTTTCGCCTTCACAGGCACTATGTTACCTTGTTAGGTCCCGCTCAACCGATTTTTTCGCCTTCACGGGCACTATGTTACCTTGTCAGTTCCCGCTCAATCGGTGTTTTCGCCTTCACGGGCACTATGTGATCTATTAGTTCCCGCTCAACCGATTTTTTCGCCTTCACAGGCACTATGTTACCTTGTTAGGTCCCGCTCAACCGATTTTTTCGCCTTCACGGGCACTATGTTACCTTGTCAGTTCCCGCTCAACCGATTTTTCCACCTTCATGGGCACTATAAGCCCCTGTCAGTTCCCGCTCAACCGATTTTTTCGCCTTCACGGGCACTATGTTACCTTGTTAGTTCCCGCTCAACTGATTTTTTCACCTGCACGGGCACTATGTTACCTTGTCAGTTCCCGCTCAACCGATTTTTTCGCCTTCACGGGCACTATAAGGCATTGATAGTTCCCGCTCAACCGATTTTTTCACCTTCACGGGCACTATGTTACCTTGTCAGTTCCCGCTCAATCGGTTTTTTCGCCTTCACGGGCACCTAGAACACCTCAAAGTTCTCACGCAAACAACGTTTTCACCTTCACCGGCACTTAGCCCGATTATAAAATCTCGAAAAAGGGCCGCCACAAGTAGCAACCCTCATAGTTTCAGCTAATTTAGTTGAATTAATCCTTTTTCCAGCAAACGATCCACTGCCAGGCAAACAGCTATTTTAACATGTGAATAGGTGAGACCGCCCTGAACATAAGCCACATACGGTGGCCGGATTGGACCATCTGCCGTCAGCTCAATGCTAGCTCCCTGAACAAAGGTTCCGGCCGCCATAATCACATCGTCCTCATAGCCAGGCATATAAGCAGGATACGGAGTGACATGTGAATTAATCGGCGAGGCAAATTGAATGGCCTGGCAGAAAGCCACCATTTTATCGCGGTCATCAAATTGTACCGCTTGAATCAGATCTGTCCGCTCCGAATCCCATTTTGGTGATGAATTCATCCCCAATTTTTCAAGCATAGCCGCAGTAAACACAGCACCCTTCACAGCTTCCCCCACCACATGCGGAGCAAGGAAAAACCCTTGATACATTTCCTGAAGACTGTAAAGAGAAGCACCGGCTTCTGCGCCAATACCAGGTGAAGTCATCCGGTAAGAACAAGCCTCAACCCACTGTTTTTTCCCAACTATATAGCCGCCCGTCTTGGCAATTCCGCCGCCAGGGTTTTTGATCAGGGACCCGGCCATTAGATCGGCCCCAACATGACACGGCTCCAATTCTTCAACAAACTCACCATAGCAATTGTCCACAAACACGACAACATCGCTTTTGATTTCTTTAACAAATGTAATCATTTCTTTGATTTCAGCAATCGTAAACGATGGTCTGGTTGCATAGCCCTTTGAACGTTGGATACCAATCATCTTGGTATTCGGCTTGATTTTAGCTGCAACCGAATCCCAATCAATTGAACCCCTGCTACTTAAAGATACACTATCATAGCTAATCCCAAATTCCTTTAACGACCCGACCCCGTTCCCGCGAATCCCAACAATTTCTTCAAGCGTATCATATGGTTTTCCGGTCATATATAAAAGCTCATCACCCGGTCTGAGTACTCCAAATAATGCAATGGAAATCGCGTGGGTGCCGGAAATAATTTGCGGGCGGACAAGACCTGCCTCTCCCCCGAATACATCTGCATAGACTAATTCCAATGTATCTCGGCCAATGTCATCATAGCCGTACCCTGTTGTCGGGATGAAATGAGAATCACTTACCTTATGTTTTTGATAACTTTGCAACACTCGAAACTGATTTACCTCAGCTCTTTCTTCAATCCTTTTATGTACCTCAGCAACTTGTCTCTCTACTTCCTTGACAATCGGCTGAAGATTTTCCCCATTTTTCAACTGTTGAAACATTTTGTATCTCCTATTCTACACTTTAAATTTCTCTAATTGTCCTGTAATCTGGTGGTCCTTAAGTGAATATCCCCGGCATTGATATAGCTGACTTTCCTCATTAAAACTGAGATCACGCAATACGGTTTCATTTTTTAATAAAGACAACAGCTTTCCTTCAGTCGATGGAACTTCCACTTGATATGGAACCATCGCTTCAATAACGACACTTTCCATTTTTCTTTTTAGCTCATTCCGATCCTCTTTGTCAAATGCACTAATAAAAACAGATGGGGTATTTGCAGTCGGAACAAAATCCGGGTGCTTCTGATCCCTTTTATTATAGACGGTTAATTGCGGGATATCTTTAACTTCTAAGTCCTCAAGCAGTTTATTAACTGTTTTTTCATGATGAAAATAATCAGGATTGGACATATCGACAACATGAAGCAGCAGATCTGCTTCCTTCACCTCTTCCAATGTGGAGCGAAAGGCAGCAATCAGGGTGGTCGGAAGATCCTGTATAAAACCAACTGTATCGGTAATTAAGGCAAGGAACCCGCTTGGTAAAATTAACTTCCGAGTCATCGGATCAAGGGTTGCAAACAACTGATTTTCTTCATAGGACTCTGCCTCGGATAGACGATTAAACAAAGTTGATTTTCCAGCATTCGTGTAGCCGACGATGGCGACTTGAAAGGTTTTATTTTTCTTTCGTCTCTCTCTGTAGCGGTCTCGATGCTGGACAATCACAGAGAGCTGTCCTTTAATATCATCAATCCTGCGGCGGATATGACGCCGATCCGACTCGAGCTTTGTTTCCCCTGGTCCTCTTGTTCCAATTCCGGCACCAAGACGGGATAAAGCCGTGCCCTGTCCGGCTAGGCGCGGTAAAAGATATTGGAGCTGTGCGAGCTCTACCTGTAATTTTCCTTCCTTTGAACGTGCCCTTTGGGCAAAGATATCAAGTATCAGCTGGGTTCGATCAATAATCCGAGCACTGATTTCCCCTGCTAAATTTCTCTTTTGGCTAGGGGAAAGTTCATCATTAAAAATGACTAGATCGGCATCAAGTTCTTCCGTTAATGCCTTTAATTCTTCGACTTTCCCTTTGCCTAGGTATGTAGCTGGATGGATGCGTTCACGTTTTTGAGCAACCGAAATCAGGACTTCACCTTGTGCTGTCTCTGTTAAGGAGGCCAATTCATCCATCGAATATTGAAAACGCAAATCGTCCATCTCTTGTGTTTGGCATCCAACAAGAATTGCTTTTTCAACGGTTTCCTTTGTCTCCGTATTTTCCATCAGCATTCTTCCTTTCGAAAAGTTCTTCCATCATCATATCAAATCATTCCAAAATTCTCTAATTTCCACCAAAAATCAGTTGATTTATCACCTTTAAATGTTAAAATCATATTTGTTTATATTAATATATTATTTTTATATAATGTTTTAGATAAAAGAAATTTTGGGGAGAAATGAGAAGAAATGACTTGGGAAGTGCTAAGTATGATTGGTACAATTGCTTTTGCTGTCAGTGGAGCAATTGTAGCAATGGAAGAAGAATATGATATTTTGGGAGTTTTTATTTTAGGAATTGTTACAGCCTTTGGCGGTGGTGCGATTCGAAACTTGTTAATTGGTGTCCCTGTATCGGCCTTATGGGAGCAGGGATTACTTTTTCAAATAGCCATTATTGCTATATTAGCGGTATTTTTGTTTCCTGCAAATTTACTGAAGCAATGGCAAAAATGGGGAAATTTATTTGACGCGATTGGACTTTCAGCTTTCGCCATTCAAGGAGCCATCTATGCTTCTAACATGCACCATCCCATAAGTGCAATTATCGTCGCTGCTGTTTTAACGGGAATCGGTGGTGGGATTATTCGTGATTTATTAGCAGGACGAAAACCGATTGTGCTACGGTCTGAGATATATGCCGTTTGGGCGATTCTAGCTGGAATCATCATTGGCTTAAAGATTGCATCTAGTCCATGGGAGTTATATACCTTATTTGCAATCGTGACCGTTTTACGAGTCTGTTCTTATACCTTCGATTGGAAACTGCCGATTCGAAGAATTGGACATTATTAAACCTTTCCCATATATTTGAGAAAGGTTTTTTTATTTATAAAAGTCATCACTCTTTCTATTTATATAGAAAAAAATTTCGATTATATAATTTAAACGGTACATAAGAAAAAGACGGGGATTGAATCTCCGTCTTTCTTTCTAATCTTCCTCAAAAATCAAATCATTGCTTCGCAACGTCATTAATTCATGCCGATCATATGAATTTAACATTAGCAGCCTCATCGCTTGGGCCCGGATCGATTTTTCAATAATATTTCGCACATAACGGCCATTTGAAAAACTAGTCGGACTCAACACCGCTTTAACCCAAATTAAATGATCTTTTACCTTTTTTTCGGCTTCATGACTGAAAGTATATTCTCTTTCAGCCAGCATTCGTTTAGAAATTTCCAACAACTGCTCGATGTTATAATCGGGAAAATCAATCACAAGAGGAAACCGCGAATGGAGACCGGGGTTTAAGGTTAAAAAATAATCCATCTCCCGAGAATAGCCGGCAAGGATTAAAATAAACTCATGCTGCTTATCCTCCATATGCTTAACAAGCGTGTCAATCGCTTCTTTGCCAAAATCCTTTTCTCCGCCGCGCCCTAGGGAATAGGCTTCATCAATAAATAAAATACCACCCTGCGCTTTTTTCACAAGGTCGCGTGTTTTTTGTGCAGTATGACCGATATATTCCCCGACAAGGTCAGCCCGTTCTGCCTCAATTAAGTGCCCCTTTGATAAAACATTCATTTTTTGAAAAAGTTTGCCAATCAATCTGGCCACTGTCGTTTTACCGGTTCCGGGATTTCCTTTAAACATCATATGAAGGGCTTGTTTTTTTGCCTTTAAACCCATTTCTTCCCGCTTTTTGTTGACATAAATCCAGGCATAGATTTCTTTTATCATTTTTTTCATTTCATCCATGCCAACCAAAGCACCAAGCTCTTCCTCTATTTCAATTAAAGCCGAATGCTCGGGGGGGATTTCCTTTGGAACAACTTGAAAGTCAGGCATTTTTTTTGGAATGTTTTTTTTCTTTTGTGTGTTGAGGACAACTCTTATTTGACCGTTACTTTTCTCTCGGAATTGTTGATCCAAAGCTTTCACCTCTCAATCTGAAAAACAGTCTGCTCTCAAAATAATCACTATTCCCTCAATCTATGTGTATTCAGTTTTTATACATTTTATTTTGAAAAATAAAAAAGAGCCCAGAGATTTGGGCTCAAATTTATAATTGGATTTTATTCCGCATTCAAATCAAGTTGAACATTTCTTTGCGGAGCAAAGGTTGAAATGGCATGCTTATAAACCAATTGCTGCTTTCCTTCAGACTCAAACAGGACTGTAAAATTATCAAAGCCTTTGATTTGACCCCTTAATTGGAAACCGTTCAATAGGAATACGGTTACATGGGTGTTATCCTTCCGGCATTGGTTTAAAAATTGATCCTGAATATTAATGGTTGTTTTCATTAGTATATCCTCCTCTTTTATCTCTACTAATATGTATTCGATTTTACTTGTAGCTTTCCTTCAACATAATGTGAAATTTCCGTTAATTTTTTCGGGAAATTCTGCACTTCTGTTACATCAAACCATTGTACACTCATCTTGTTCCGAAACCAAGTTAACTGTCTTTTTGCATAACGGCGTGAATTTTGTTTGAGGTTTTCAATCGCCTGTTCGAGGCTGATTTTTTCATCAAGGTAATCATAAATTTCCTTATACCCAATGGCTTGGATGGACTGGCAATCCCTTAGTTCTTGGTCATGGAGTTTTATAACTTCTGTTAAAAGCCCTTCCTCTATCATTAAATCGACACGCATATTAATTCGCTTATACAGTTCCTCTCGGTCCATTGATAATCCGATAAGCGCTGTCTCATATAGGAGGTCCGGCTGTTGTTCGCTTTGCACATCACTCATCTTTTTTCCGGTACAGTGATAAATTTCGAGTGCCCGAATAACTCGCCTAACATTGTTCGGATGAATTTGCGCTGCACTCTCCGGATCAATTCGTGTTAATTCCTGGTGAAGTACCTCAACACCATCATTCTTCGCTCTTTCTTCCAGCTGCAGGCGGAACTCCTCATCGGCAGCTGCATCGGAAAATTGGTAATCATAAATAACAGACTGTATGTAAAGTCCGGTACCCCCGACAATGATGGGAAGCTTACCTTTTTCTGCAATCTCACTGATTTTGGCACGAACGAGTTGTTGAAATTCAGCAACCGAAAAGCTTTCATCCGGCTCGCGAATGTCAATAAGGTGATGTGGAATCCCTTCCATTTCTTCGGGCTTTATTTTTGCAGTACCAATATCCATTCCACGATAAATCTGCATGGAGTCACCTGAGATGATTTCCCCGTCAAACCTTTTCGCCATTTCAATGCTAAGCTTCGTTTTTCCAACTGCCGTCGGCCCAATAATGACTAATAACTTTTGTTTTGAATCCAATCTTTTCACACTGCCCTTATTCCATTTTGAGTGAAAGATCACACCTTCACGTTCCTATCGTAACACATATTTAAAAAGCAGTTGAACATCAAATAAGTATAATCAAAAAATAACCTTTCTATGCATTATTTCAAAGTGAATTTTTTATGACAAATTTATTTCTAAAAAAGCTGGCCTGTTCATTAACATTACAAATAAGTAACGTTTCATTTACAATCGACAAATTACCCCCAAATTCGTGGTAGGGTTATTCGTAGGTTATTCTGTAAGAATACTAGAGAAAAAGGTGAAAAAACATGTTATCTACTTCAGAAATTGGAATTGATTTAGGAACTGCTAATATATTGGTATATACGAAAAACAAGGGAATTGCACTAAACGAACCTTCAGTGGTGGCAATTGATACCACTACGAAGCAAGTCGTGGCAGTAGGTACCGAGGCAAAACAAATGATTGGGAAAACCCCAGAAAAAATTGTTGCAATCCGTCCGTTAAAGGATGGAGTCATTGCCGACTATGATGTGACAACCGAAATGCTAAAAGCAGTTATGAAGAAAGCTGCTAAAATAGGCGGTTTTTCCATCCGCAAACCCAATGTCGTGGTTTGCATCCCTTCTGGTTCGACCAGTGTTGAGCGAAGAGCGATTCATGATGCTGTTCGCAATGCAGGTGCTAAAAAAATAAGCCTAATCGAAGAACCAGTGGCGGCAGCAATTGGGGCAGGCCTACCTGTAGATGAACCTGTAGCAAATGTTGTCGTAGACATTGGCGGTGGAAATACCGAGGTTGCTATTATCTCCTTTGGCGGCGTTGTGGCTTGTCACTCCATAAAAGTTGGCGGTGACCGTCTTGATGAAGAAATTATTCAACACGTACGAAAAGTATATAATGTTCTAATTGGGGAAAGAACAGCTGAAAATATTAAAATGGAAATTGGCTATGCCCTGATTGATCATGAAGAAAAATTCATGGATGTCCGCGGACGCGATTTAGTGACTGGATTGCCAAAAACAGTGAAACTGTCATCCTATGAAATTCGTAATGCCATGAAAGAGTCATTATTACAAATTTTAGAAGCAATTCGGGCAACGCTTGAGGACTGCCCTGCAGAGCTGAGCGGTGATATCGTTGACCGAGGCGTGATATTAACAGGTGGCGGCGCCTTAATGAATGGAATGGAAGAATGGTTGAGTAAGGAGATTTTTGTTCCGGTTTCACTTGCTTCAAATCCACTTGAATCTGTTGCGATTGGTACTGGAAAATCACTGAAATATATTAAAATGCTGCAAACGGCAGCGAAATAAATAATTAAAAAGGTCGAAATCGTTGACGGTTTCGACCTTTTTAACTTGTACATATTTTTTTTGCCGGTTTGGATGATTTATTTGCCGGATTATCGTGATATTTTCCACATTGAGCATTTTATTTTCCTTTTTTCCAATATATTTGACGAGTTATATCAATTTAATTATAAAAATAAAAGTTGTTTGAACTACCCTTTTACACAAACTTTTTAGTAATCCCACTTAACGTTTCCTGGCTCATAGAATCGAGCATATAATCATGATTTTCAAACGGTAAATGCCTCGTTACATCATTCGGAACAATTACACAGTGGATGCCGGCTCCTTTTGCTGCGATTAACCCATTTAATGAATCTTCAAATGCGATAGTTTCTGAAGGGTTTAAACTGCAATCATTTAGGGTATTGATATATAATTCCGGGTCTGGCTTCACTTTTTTTACTTCGTTTCTTGTATTAATTATATCAAAATACTCAATGATCTTTAATTGCTTGAGGTACTGGGTAACCCACTCTCTAGAAGAGCTAGATGCTAACCCAATGATCAAACCCATCTTTTTAGCTTCCTTTAAATATTCGATTACACCCTCACGAAGAGCTGGTTTTTTCATTTTTTCGTTGTACAATTCATGTGCAAGTTCATCAAGCAACTCACAATCTACGTCTTTCCCAACTAACTCACGAAAATATTGAAATAATATCTCATTGCCTGTTCCTATGGAAGATGAGTACTTTGATAAATCCAGCTCTACATGATGCTTATCAAAAAGAACCTCTTTGAATGCCTCGAACCAGACAGACTCCGTATCAACTATTAGTCCGTCAAAATCAAAAATGACTCCATTAATCACATAATCATCTCACTTTACTCTATTTATCATGAGAACACTCACTAAATGATGAACCGCATTAATAGCATCATTTTCCATTTTACATATCCATTTATAATAAGTCAGTAAAATAGCAAGCAATTTTGGATCACATATTACCGAATAAAACAGATTCCACCAACGATTTTTTTCATCGATATAGATATCAAAAAAAGTTACCATTAACATTGTAAATGCCCAAAAAGGAAAATAATTCTTTTTTATTATACCCACTAAGCAAATCTACCTATTTATGGTTTTTTTTTCACTTTTTTATTGACTGAAGTTTTAAAATATTTGATAATGATAATCGTTATCAATGATAATTGTTATCAGTTATACAAAGGAGGATTTATTATGGTTAACCAATTTTTAAGGAAAAACCGCAATGCTTCGCTACTTCTCACCGTTTTTCGAGTATACCTTGGATGGCAATGGCTAAATGCAGGTTGGGGGAAAATATCCAGCGGCAATTTTGATGCAAGTGGCTTTTTATACGGTGCAGTAAAGCAGGCATCTGGTGAGCACCCAGCTGTTCAACCATGGTGGGGGGACTTTTTACAAGATGTTGCAATTCCACATGTTGAACTTTTTAATGTTTTAGTTCCATGGGGAGAATTCTTAGTGGGTATCGCTTTAATCTTCGGATTATTTACTAATTTTGCTATGCTTATGGGCCTTGTAATGAATTTTGCTTATATGTTTTCCGGCACGACTAGCACAAATCCCCAGATGGCTCTAATCGGTATGTTCATTCTTGTAGCTGGGTTAAATGCAGGTGTGATTGGTTTAGACCGTTGGATTTACCCTTATTTAAAAAAAGTGCTATCACAAAAGTCTAAGCAAGAGAAATTCCCTCTAAGTGCTTAACATTAGCTTTTAAAAGTAATGGAACTTTCCTTTGAAAATTAGAAGACAGTTTTCAAAGGAAAGACCCCCTAAAAAATTGCATCCAAAACAAAAACTACAATCATGATCAGCTGAATAAAAGCTTTTGCAAAGGTTCCGCTTAAAAAAGCAATTAATGTAGCAAACGCCACTTTTATCGAACCTTGAAACGTTTTTTTTTGCAGCAGTTCCGCAATCAATACCAACACAAAAGGAACTATAATGACACCAAAGGGTGGGACGACAAAGCTGCCAACAATTAACCCGATTGTTGCCGCCCGCATACCCCATTTGGAGCCTCCCGCTTTGTCCACAAAGTGAAGATTCGCCAAATAATCCGCTAAAAATAACAAAATGGTTAGGAGCACAAGCATGGTCCACGAAACCCAGGAAAGTTCATTTGAATTAATCCCGAATTGATACAGCAGGACCCCTCCCCAAATCAGTAAAACGGACGGAATAATCGGGTATACGAGCCCAACATAGCTGAAGATAAAACTGATAATTATTATTGTCCAAAATATAATGGCTAGGATATGAATCACCTCTATTTCTTACCATTAATAAATTTTTACCCCTCTCCCTTTTATACCCTTCCTTTTTACCTTCGCTTCTTAAATTCCCTCTGTTTTTGTAAATAATAATAATTAATTTAAAAAAGGAATTAAAGGAATAATAGGATTATGCAAAAAAATTTGGAGGTGCAAGATGAATAGTAGTATACCCATAACCGCCTCAGAGTTGGGGAACTTATGGCAGGCTTATCGGGAAAAGTCAATGATGCTGAGGGTCCTCGAGTATTTTATTGAAAAAACGAATGAGAATGAAGTAAAGGATATTTTGCAAAAGGTATATGCAATAGAAAGTAAAAATGAACAAAAAATAAAAGAAATTTTTAAAAACGAAGGAGCCGTTATACCAACAGCCTTTAACGAAAGCGATGTAAATTTAAATGCTCCGCCATTATTTGATGATACTTATATGATTATGTACGTTCGAATGCTGAGTAAAGTTTTGTCCGGACTTTATACCTTACACGAAGGGATGTCCTATCGAGAAGATATTCGTGATTTATATATGGAATTGACAACGGATATGCAACTTACTTATTCCGTTACAACGAAACACCTATTAGAAAAAGGTGTTTTGTCCCGTCCCCCTATTGTACTGATGCCAAAAGAAGTGGACTTTGTAAATGATACCAATTATACAAATGGCTTAAATCCTTTCCGTAAAAAACGGACGCTTAATGCCGTCGAAATTGGTTTAGTTTATCAATCATTGGAAACGAATGTTACAGGTATGCGGCTAATGATTGGATTTGAACAAGTAGCTAAAGAACAGGATGTGAAAAAATACTTTACACGTGGGAAGGAACTAGCCAAAGAAGTAATTTCGAAAATGAGTAATCTTTTATTAGATAGTGATATACCTGCTCCTTCAACTTGGGCCGGTATAACTACTGAATCAACCATATCTCCCTTTTCAGATAAACTTATGATGTATAACACTAATTTACTATCGATTTTCGGACTAGGCAGTAATTCAATTGGAGCTGCTTTTAGTTTTAGAAATGATTTACTATTAAATATGGGTAGTATTATAGCCAATACATTTGATTTTGCTAAAGATGGGGGTACAATTTTAATGAAACACGGTTGGATGGAGGAACCCCCGCCGGCAAAAAACTAGAGCTTGGTGATCCCAAGCTCTTCCAATCCTGTACTATAACCAAGGTCTTATTTATTCAATGGAATCTTAATATACTCCCCAACTTCAAGCACACAGTTTTGGCGGTCCTTAACCGGAGCAAAAAACATAATGTATTCGTCATCTGCTCCCTGTACCTCACCCTTACTAAAAATGGGATCCACCCTTTTACCAGCTGATCTTAAAAACACACCCGATTTTTTCTTATCAACGATATAGCCGTATTTTTTATTAAATGTCCTTGCATGTAGGAACTGATGTTCCAATTTACTCATTACGTGGTATTTTTCTCCATTTTCCGTGATAAGTTTAGTATCAGAACCTGTAACAACCACTCTTGTTTCCATCGCTGAAAACTCAACTTGCTTAATCCTGTAATGTTGGTTTTCAAATATGAATTCTTTATCTACATTTACTGTTTCCCTTGTCGAAATAGCGGATTTGCTGAGCTTGAACTCAAGCGGCCATGTGGTTTTTACTTCCCCTGTTTTTTGATCATCATAGATGGTTAAATTTTCAATTTCCAAACGAATGTTTTGGCCTCCATAATCTTTTATTGAATCAAATGATTCGGCCTCAACCACTTTATTTTCCTTAGCATCATAATACCTGCTGCCCCATCCAACAGAATGTAATCGTTTCTTTGGTGCATTTCCAACAATCAAATTGATTGAACTTTTCCCCTCAAAAATATCGACATAATAATGCTTTAAATTTGTTTTTTTACTTTGATAAGTCAATAAGAGTTTTGTCTCCTTATCATCTGTTAAAACACTCTCAAAGTGGACAGTTATATCATGTTCTTTATCATAATATGTTTGATTTACCGTTTGTCCATGCCCCTCGTTAATCGCCATTTTCAAACCTGAATCATCAATATGTTTACTTGAAAATATTTTATCCAATGCCTGTTGAATAGCTGCCAATGCGGGGGTAAAAGTTAAAGTTGAGACGGTAATTAGGCAAATGGCAGCAGCAATAGATATTCTTTTATATAGACTTCTTTTTTGGTTTTTGGCCGTGACATTATTTTGCATTATAATATCTCCTTGATATCCTAGTTTTTCTGTCTTATGTACCTTATTCTGTATTTCATCCCAAATATCCGGTACCTGCTTTTCTATTGCATTGTCCAGGTGCTTCAGCATTTTTTCCTTCTTCAACACCATTCCTCCCTACTCTATTCCTTTTCGCAGTTTTTTCATGGCCACGTTATATTTCCAAAGAACTGTTCCTAACGGCATTTCTGTGATTTTGGCAATTTCTCTATGCTTCATTCCCGAGATATCCTTTAGGATGACAATTTGCCTCTCCTCTTGATTAAGCAATTCTAAGTATTTCGATAAAACCATTTTGTCTATAGGATCGTCCGAAATATATTGCAGCCTTTCGAAATAATCACCATCAAATCCCGTAATTTCACGTTTTTTCTTTCGATACAGATCTAATGCTGTATTCCTGGATACTGTAATCAGCCATGCTTTCACATTTGAAATCCTTTGATGCTTCATATGCTGAAAAAGTTTGATATACACTTCCTGAAGCACATCTTCAGCCATTTCAAAGTCTCTAAGTATCGATAATGCCATTGCAAAAACAACCTTTTTATGTGCATTGAATAATTGTTTAAATTCTGCTAAGTTATCAATGGGCATTTCCGATTGTTTTACATTCGTATGAACCATTTTAAGCCTCCTTTCATAGAGTAGACGGTTCAATGCCACTTTTTATTGGAAAAATTTATATTTTTATTTAACAAATTATTGAATAAGTGAGGCATTGTAAATGAAGATTGATTTACCAAAAATTTCAGATGAATTACCTACTAGGAATTTCCAGGATATTTTTTATGAAGAAGACCCTGAATTAGAAATGTGTAAAATTGTTGATTCCGTTTTTGAAAATGAAACGGTTGGCAGGGTGCGTCTTTCTAATATGGTGATTAAGAATAGCAGGTTTAATCATACCGATTTTCAAAATATCGATATAACGGATGTAGTTTTCGAGAACTGCGATTTATCGAACGCCAATTTGAGCAAATCTTCTATTCACAGAGTCGTCTTTAAAAATAGTAAATTATTAGGTATCGATTTTACGGACTCTCGTTTTGGAAATGTTCAATTTGAAAATTCCGTCTTAAACTTAACAACATTCGGAGATTCAAAGCTGGAAAAAGCAAGCTTTCAGGATTCTTCCTTAAAAACCACAGACTTTTTTAACTGTAAACTTAAAAGTGTCGAGTTTAAATTATGTAATCTTGACGGAGCCAATTTTGATCAAACTTCACTTAAGGGAATCGATATCAGTACCTCTAATTTTAATACACTTACAGTGGCAATGAACGATTTAAAAGGATGTAAAGTATCAAGTCACCAAGCGATTCAATTTGCAACATTAATGGGTTTGGTTATCAAGGATTAGAGATTAAAAAAAGAAGGTGTTCTGAACAAGTGTTGTTCAAAACGCCTTCTTTTCAATTAAATATAACATTTTAGAAGCCTCACCATTTTAATCAAGATTCCAAGGTTTTTATCTTTTAGGATGATGCCTCTTTGGTTTTGCGGATAATGACTACTATGGATCCAAGCAATCTCTGCTTTTCTTTCTAATTCCTTTTTCTTGGTTTCAAGCAAAATCTGATATTCATAAGGTGGCATTGTAGTTCCCTCCTTTGAAAATTTACTTTGTTTTAAAATAAAACGACCAGACGGTTTATTTTAATTTTATGATTTCACTTACAAAAGGTTCCAATAATAGATAGGAATATTTCTTATACTTCTCATGAAGACCAAAATCCATAAGGGTTACGGGGAAAATGGGTTTCATAAGGGTGATGAAGACCATTTCTCATTGATCAACCTCTGAAAACGGCCTTCATTAAGGCGATGAACACCTTTTCTCATTGATCAACCTCTGAAAACGGCCTTCATTAAGGCGATGAACACCTTTTCTTATTGCTGGACTTCTAAAATAGCCTTCATAAGACATCAGGTCCTAAGTCCCTTTTAGTCAGAGACGATTTTTAGAGAAAATGGAAAGATTATTTAAAACGACCAGACGGTTTATTTTACTGTAAAAAAAATAACTTCCCTTATAAAAACCGACTGTTAGGTTTATTTTAATTAAACCTTCGGAATATTTCAACATTATTTCTCAATAAAGACAACGGCTTATGATCCTTAAGAAATTTATGATGTAATCATGATTCTTTGTAAATACATTTCCTTCACTTCGTTTATTGTCTGTTGATATGGATAATCTTTGTATACAATCGTTTGAGAAACTACTCCATCTATAACGGACCAAAATAAATCTGCAAATACTTCAGGCTGAACATTTTGCTTAATCTCACCAGCCATCTGCCCCTCTGAAATAATCTCGGCAATTTCCCTAACAAAATATTTATGGCGGCGCTCGTTTAGAACTTCCATTAACTCCGGATTCCTTGATGCATGGAGCTTAAACTCAATATGAATCGCGAAATACGCTTTATTTTCTTCCAAAAAAGGATCCATTTCAAGGTAAGCATCAAACCAGAAATTTAATTTTTCAATCGCTGATTTTTTTTTCGATAATTCCAGTTTCTTATTCTCATATACTTGAACAGTTTGATTACTCATCAATTCCAAATAAATTTCATCTTTGCTTTTAAAATAATTATAAATGGCTCCCTTACTGATTCCTGAATGTTCAACAATATCATTAATGGTTGCCTCTTGAAATCCTTTTTTGGCAAAACACACGAAGGCACTATTCAAGATTTCTTTCTTTCTGTTCTCTTTGTGGGCATCAGATACAATTGGTGGCATTTCCATCCCCCTTAAAAATAATTCAATATTTCAACTTCATTTAAACATATTTCCCCACCTATGCCAACATACTTATTAGTTCGACGAAAAAATTTTCGAATCCGTACAATAGTAATATTCGAACTCCAGTGTCCTTGCCATTCTTGATTTCTTTTAACAAATCAGCTATTCTTTCGTTTGTCCTATTAAGCTGCCGCAACTGTTTTTCTATCGATAAAATGGATACTATTACAAAAAAAATTAGCGATACTATTCCTAATCCAAAAATGAATCCCAAATTATACACTCCTTTTTTTATAAGATTTCCTTTCTTTTATGCCAAATTATGGTTAACAAAAATTCAATTGTTTTTCAAGAAGAAAAGCCACCACAAGGCAGCTTTGTCTGTTACAGTACTTCTTTAACTTTAGCAGAGCGAATAAACCCAAGATATCTTGTTCCCTGAAACGTTAACTCGCCTTGATCTCCTTCAACAAGCATTCCGAAGTCATCATCTTTTACCTCAAGTTCCATTCGGTCTCCACTTTCAACTTCAAATGTTACGAAATAATCACTATGGGCCCTAGTTTCTCCACCCCCACGTACTGCAGTTCTTTTTGCAACCACTCGAGCATTTACGTTTAATTTTGGAGAATGATTATTTTTATTCCACTGTGTTATTCCTTTTACAATAGTAAACAAAATTGTAGATATAACGATGACAAATATCACTCCTATAAAAATAGGCCCAAACTGAAACATAAAATCCCCCGCAAACATATAAACCTCCAAAATACTTTTTTCTATATTTTAACATCAGAGGAATTAAAAGTGTCATTTATTTTTTCCGAATTATGGATTGAAAAAGCGATACCTCAGATGAAGTATCGCTGATTGTTTAATTTACTGCAAATAGTGAGTAAAATATTCAACGCATGCAAAAAGCTAGGTAAACTGCCTGACTTATTGCATCATACTTACTCAATATTTTTCCTATAATTTACTTTTAAAAGACTTTTAAAATCTAATTCGGCAATCAGCACACTGATTAATAATAGCATTGCACCCAGGTAACCTTGGTTTGAAAGAGTTTCCCCAGTAAAAATGAATGCAAATCCTGAAGAAAAAACAGGTTCTAAAGTAAAAATAAGGCCAGCATGAGTGGGGGTAGTATATTGTTGTGCAATGATTTGAACAATAAAAGGTATACCTGTACAAAAAATACTTAAGACAAGAGTGGAAAACCATGCTTCCGGATTGTCCGGCAATTTAGGCGTTTCCATAATTAAGGAGAAAATGGTACTAAAAACTCCAACAAAACCAAGCTGCAAGACTCCTATAGAAATAGGATTAACATTTCCTGCTATCTTTCCCGTAACAATAATATGCACTGCATAAAATAAAGCACAAAGGATACATAATAAATCACCGTGTGCTATTTTGAATTGATTATTTAATGTTAAAAGCCCTATACCACATAGTGATAAAGCGATCGCCCATACAACTTTTTTTTCAGGCTTTTGTTTTAAAAATAGGGTTATTATAACCGGAATAAAAATGACGGTTAAACTCATTAAAAAACCTGCATTCGAAATGGATGTATACTTTGTACCGAAAGTAGCAAAAACATAAACAAAAAACAAAATAGCTGCTAATATAAATGCATATTTTACCGTTTGAAAGTTTATTTTTAATAAGTGTTTAAAGAATACAATCCCTGATACAAGAAATGCAATCATAAAGCGCAAGGCGATTAAATTATATTCTTCCATATGATAGAGCGCAATCTTCGTAAGTAAAATAGATGCACCCCAAAAAAATGTAATCATAAGAAGCATTAAATCCGCTCTTAGTTGTGTTTTCATTTCTCTTTCCCCGACAATCTATGTAGTTTATATTCGTCTCAAATCGAACTCGTATATCCAACTTGAATTCTCTTTTGCCCAATTTTCATTATATTCGATATCCGTTTTCCAATAACCTTCCTAGTTAAAATTTTTTAATCCCATTTATATAAAAAGAGCCAGGAAAACGCCTGGCTCTTCTTACATCACCCGTTTAAACATCTTCTCCATATCATATGAGGAATAATGCACAATGATCGGTCTTCCATGCGGACACGTAAACGGGTCCGATGCTTTCCTCAAATCATCAAGCAATGCCTGAATTTCATCATTGCGCAAATGCCGGTTGGCTTTAATGGATGCCTTACAGCTCATCATGATTGCCGCTTCCTCGCGCAATTTTTTTATATCCACCTTTTTCATCGAAAGCAGCTGCTCAATCATCTCTTCAATGATTTCCTTTTCCTCACCCTTTGGCAGCCATTGCGGGTGAGAACGGACAATAAAACTATTTAATCCAAACTCTTCAAGAAAAACACCGACATTTTCAAGTTCATGGATGTTTTCATTTATCTTTAAAAAGTCATCTGTGGAATATTCAAAGGTTAACGGAACCAGCATTTCCTGCAATTCAGAAGCCACCTGTCCAACCTTTTCTCGGAAGTATTCATACTTCAACCGCTCCTGGGCCGCATGCTGATCAATAATATATAAGCCATTTTCATTTTGGGCAAAAATATAGGTTCCATGCATTTGCCCAATTGGATACATTCGCGGTACCCGGCTTTCGTTTAGCTCTTCAGCCTCAGGCGGTTCGGTGAACGTCTCTTCTTCCATCTCCTGATCCACAGGTTCTTCATGAAACTCTTTAAACGATTCTGGAAAGTCCCAGGTTTCCGGTTCTTTTTGAATCGGAGGATTAAAAAATGATGGTTCCAGACGAGGTCGGGTTTCTTGAACCACCGGGGCTGGAACGGGCTGTGGCTCAATTTCCTTCACAGCTGGTATTTCCCTTGTTCCCTCATCCAAAACCAATGAGGTCTGCTCCGACTTTGGCATTTCTTTTTTTGCAACCGTATAAGCAGTAGGAATTAGAATCTTCGATTTAAATGTCTCTTTGATGATCGATGTCACCAGTTCATTTAACTCCGCTTCCTTACTAATCCTAACCTCCATTTTCGAAGGGTGCACGTTCACATCAACCAGTAGTGGATCCATCTCGATGTTTAGAAGGACAATCGGAAAGCGCCCAATCGGCAGCAATGTATGATAGCCTTCCTGAATGGCTTTCGCCAATGGATAGTTTTTAATAAAACGACCATTAATCATCGTTGAAATATAGTTTCGTGATGCCCGCGTTACTTCCGGCATCGAAGCAAACCCGCTAATCTTATAGTCAAGAGAAGATCCCGTGATTGGCACCAGTTGTTTGGCAATCCCAAGACCATAGATAGACGCCAAAACTTGACGAACATCACCGTTTCCGTTCGTTTGCAGCAATTTCCGTTCATTATGAATTAAGCGAAAGGCCACCTCTGGATGCGATAGTGCCAAACGATTCACCACGTCTGTAATATTCCCAAGCTCCGTATGGATGGTTTTCATATATTTCAAGCGGGCAGGCGTGTTGAAAAATAAATCCGTAATCGTGATATCGGTACCGCGGCGGCTTGATGCTTTTTCAAACACTTCGACCTTTCCGCCTTCAATCATGACTCGATTTCCAGCACCTTCTCCTGTTGAGGTTTTCATCTCTAATCTTGAAACAGATGCGATACTTGGCAGGGCTTCACCGCGGAATCCAAGTGTCCGGATACGGAAAAGGTCACTTTCACTCTTAATTTTACTTGTGGCATGGCGCTGAAATGCGATTAACACATCATCTTCTTCAATCCCGTTGCCATTGTCCGTGATACGGATCTTAGCAAGACCTGCTTCTTCGACCTCGATTTCAATTACCGTACTGCCGGCATCAATCGCGTTTTCCACCAACTCTTTTACAACAGATGCAGGTCGTTCAACAACTTCCCCCGCGGCAATTTTATTGGACAGGATGTCATCCAATTGAATAATCTTGCCCATTTACGTCACCCCCTATTTCAACTTTTTATGGAGCTCGTACAACAAATTAATCGCCTGGAGCGGTGTTATATCCAATAAATCTAATTCTTTAATTTTATCTAACACACGTTTTTCTTTTGAAGATAGTTCCGTTTTCTTCTTCTCAGCAGGTTCATCGAAAAAGGATAGCTGAGAGGGTTGTTCAACCACTGATTCAGTTTTTACCGGGTCAGCCTGAACTACTGGAGCCTCAGTTTTCCTTGGAATTGCCTGAATATCCGGCTGCTCTAACGCCGTCAAAATCTCATTTGCCCGATCAATCAATTCAGGCGGCAATTCCGCAAGTTGGGCAACATGAATCCCATAACTTTTATCTGCAGGTCCTTCTTTAATTTTATGAAGGAAAACAACCTTGCCATTATGCTCAATAGCACTAACGTGGATGTTCTTCAGTTTCGATAGCTCTTCTTCTAAAACTGTTAATTCATGATAATGAGTTGAAAAAAGTGTTTTCGCCCCAATTCGTGTATGAATGTATTCAATAATCGCTTGGGCCAACGCCATTCCATCATATGTGGAAGTTCCGCGGCCGATTTCATCAAACAGGATCAAGCTGTTTTGTGTTGCATTGACAATCGCATTTCTCGCTTCAAGCATTTCGACCATGAATGTACTCTGTCCGGAAATTAAATCGTCGGCTGCCCCGATGCGGGTAAATACCTGATCAAAAATCGGTAGGACAGCTGCTTCAGCAGGTACATAGCAGCCAATTTGTGCAAGGATTGCCGTTAACGCAATCTGACGCATGTACGTACTTTTACCGGACATGTTTGGCCCAGTGATAAGTAAGACATCGCGATCACCATCCATGAAGCAGTCATTCGGAACATATTCCTGCGAGTTAAGAACTTTTTCGACAACCGGGTGACGGCCATCCTTAATCACGACACGGCGTTCATCCGAAAATTGCGGTTTCACATATCGGCGTTCTTCACTCACCTGAGCAAAGCACTGCAGTACATCGAGCTCGCTGACAGCTTTAGCCAAAGCCTGGAGCCTTGGAATCTGCTCTTTCACGATTTCACGAATTTCAGTAAAAAGCTCATATTCGAGCTCGCCGCATTTTTCTTCCGCTTGTAAAATTAACGCTTCTTTTTCCTTTAATTCCGGTGTGATAAACCGTTCCGCATTTGTTAAGGTTTGTTTCCGTTCATACTGCCCTTCTTGTAAAAGATGCAGGTTGGCGCGGGTTACTTCTATATAATAGCCAAAAACACGATTATAACCGACCTTCAAGGATTTAATGCCCGTCTTTTCGCGTTCTTCCCGTTCCAGTTGGGCAATCCATGTTTTCCCATTGCGGCTTGCATCCCGGTATTGATCCAATTGTTCGTTATAGCCATCACGAATGATGTTTCCTTCTTTTAACGAAAGAGGAGGATTTTCTACAATCGCCAGCTCTAACAAATCCGTTACCTCTTCACAAGGGTCAAGAGATTCAGCAATTTGAGTCATTTCTTCAGTTTGCATGTTTTGTAGGATTTGTTTTAAAAATGGAACTTGGAGCAGGGAACGTTTTAATTGAACTAAGTCCCTGGCATTTACATTCCCGAACGCAACGCGGCCCGCTAAACGTTCCAGGTCGTAAACTTCTTTCATTTTTTCACGGAGCTCTTGGCGCTCAAAATAGTGATTCATCAACACTTCAACAAGGGTATGGCGATGCACAATTTCCTTTTTATTAATCAAAGGCCTGTCGATCCAGTGTTTGAGCATCCGGCCGCCCATTGCGGTAATCGTTTCATCCAAAAGCCATAATAAGGATCCTTTTTTCCCTTTGGAACGAATGGTTTCGGTTAACTCAAGATTTCGCTTTGAATAATAATCAATTTTCATATATTGATGGATTTGATAGGTTGTCACCGACTGAAGATGGTCGAGGCTTCGCTTTTGCGAGCGGTACAAATAGTTAAAAAGCCTTGCTGCAGTTTGCTTCAACTTATCCTGGTTCAAATCCTCCAGCAGACCGGCAAAATTCATTTCTATTGAACTATTATCTTCAAAGGAAATCGCCAAAACATCTCGTTCACGCATTCTCTTTTGAAGATCCCCGTCAAAATCGCTCTTTACTACTACCTCTTTGGCACTTAATACGGCAATCTCATTGAGAACTTCTTCAAAATTATTCGATAATAAAGTAACCCGGCTTTCGCCTGTTGAGATGTCGTTGTAAGCAAAACCGTAAGTGCGATCATCAAAAGCGGTAACAGAAGCAATATAGTTGTTTTCTTTATCGGTTAATCCCTTGCCCTCCATCACGGTTCCAGGGGTAATGAGCTGCACCACTTCGCGGCGGACAACCCCTTTGGCCTGTTTTGGGTCTTCGGTTTGTTCACAAATGGCTACTTTATAGCCCTTGCCGATTAATTGTTCAATATAGTTGGCCGCGGAATGGTACGGAACACCGCACATCGGAATCCGGTCTTCCGTTCCACCTTCCCGGCTCGTTAACGTAATCTCTAATTCTTGCGATGCTTTAATTGCATCGTCAAAGAACATTTCATAAAAATCGCCTAAGCGAAAAAATAAAAAGGCATCTTGATAATCTGCCTTTACTGCTAAATATTGTTGTATCATCGGCGTATATCCAGTTGCCATAATGACCTCCACGTTTTCATCATTTCGAGTATCTTCGACAAACTATTATATCATATTGGGATGGTGCGGGGCACATGTGGAAATTACCAAGTTGGGATTGTGGGGTTATTTATTCGATTGAGGCGGGTTCGCAGATAAAATATCGTTTATCGCAGATAAAGTGTCAGCTGCGCAGATAAATCGGTTACTATCGCAGATAAAATACTATCGGTAATAAATTACTAATTTTAAAACAATAAATATTGAAGCAAGTATAGCCAAACCCTGTAGCTGCATATAGTTATAAAAGGTAAGGGATAAGAATTGAGGTGGTTTTGTGCTCAAATGGTTTGTAGGGAGTAGTAAAGAATACAATTTTGAGATGTATTCCAACAGCCATTTAATTATTATCGCTATCCTGATTCTGGGAGCCGCAGGGATTTATTTTTTCCGAAATAAAATAAAGTGGAGAACGGCTGAAATTGGTACTGCGATTTCACTTATGGTTTTTGAAATCACTTATCATTTCTGGATGCTCATAAAAGGGATCTGGGAAACCAGCTCTGCTTTGCCATTGGAGCTTTGTAACATCAGTCTAATTTTATCCATATTACTCCTGCTTACTCGTAAAAAAATAATCTATGAAATTTTGCTTTTCACTGCATTGCTTGGAGCAACTCAGGCACTCATTACGCCTATATTACATTACGACTTTCCACATTTTCGGTTTTTTCATTTTTTTTATACCCATCTAATGATTATTTGGGTGCCGCTGTATTTCACCTGGGTGCACGGATACCGGCCAACCATATGGTCCGTGGTCAAACTCTTTGTATTTCTTAATGTACTAATGCCATTCATCATGTTGGTCAATAAACTGGTTGGCGGAAATTACATGTTTTTAAGTCATAAACCTATTACCGCCAGTCTATTGGATGTTCTCGGCCCTTATCCTTGGTATATCTTATCAATGGAAGGTTTGCTCATTACTTTAAGCTTGCTTGTTTGGCTAATTTTTAGAGAAAAGTGTCTAAAAACTTCACATGTCGTCAGGCACCATGTAAATAAAAGAACTTTTTATTGACCTTTTTTATCCAATTTATTATAATAAAAGACGTTCCAAAAAATATGTCCCAATAGCTCAGCAGGATAGAGCAACAGTTTCCTAAACTGTAGGTCGGAGGTTCGAATCCTCTTTGGGACGTACTCGTTAAAAAAGCGCTTTGTATCACGGTTTGTTATCCGTTAGCATTGCGCTTTTTTCATTGTCTGTAGGATGTATTTTTGACATAAACGGAAGGGTTTACATAAAACATCCCAAAATGCAGAAGTATTTGCAAATTGAAAAACAGGCAGATTTGTAATCAGCAAAATAGATTCCCGCCTGTTCGTAATATAATGAAACGGAATAATATGAATTCAAATATAATAAAAAGCCGTCATGATTTGACGGCCTTACTTATAAAACGCATCAACAGCAATATCACCTTCTTCACTTCGTGTACCAAACCACTCTGTACCATCATATTCCTTTAATCCTGCATTTTCTAAATTTAACTTTTTCGCTAATGACTCCGTTATAGAATGAGCCTGCTCAGGGGAAACACTGCGAAAAGTAATTTGAATTTCCGGCTTTACTC
This sequence comes from Neobacillus sp. GCM10027624, assembly GCF_042675345.1. Classification (NCBI taxonomy): domain Bacteria; kingdom Bacillati; phylum Bacillota; class Bacilli; order Caryophanales; family Bacillaceae; genus Neobacillus; species Neobacillus sp. GCM10027624. The sequence goes on along the minus strand of NZ_JBHTHD010000003.1, from coordinate 458,181 downwards.
CATATTCTTTGACAACAAATTCTTGAAACTCCGATAATGACTTTGGACTTACATTACCGGACCCTTCCCGTGTTGCAATTAAGGTAACAATTATTGAAGTAATGGCAATAATTAGGACTGATAATAAAATAACTATGTTTCTATTTAACTCGTTTACTTTCGCAAGCATATGTAACCGCCTCCTATTAATCTTTACGACTATTGTATGATGATAGATTCGAAAAATTATTAATAATTTCCTCTTACTTCGGTTGTTTTTAATCCATGTCACTGCATGTTTAGAATAAAAGAGGCCAGCACAGATGCCAGCCTAAAGAATACCGCCTAAGCAATACTGTAATTCGGAGGATAGAATCCTCTTTGGGGAAGTACTAAAAGCACTTCTATTCAATCCCTACACAATACTATGTAATACCAAATAAAGTAAGATCCCACAGATAAAGAACAAAGGTGTACTTTTAAAGGTTCCTCGATTAATTAAAGGCAATAATAAGGTTCCACTTAGATATAGGAAAATTCCGGCTGTTACGGATAAGCCCATTGCAACAATTTGTTCTTGATGATCTCTAAGTCCTGATAAAAAATAAGCAGATCCCGCCCCTAACCAAGTGAAAATTCCTTGAATGATAAGATAAATTGCAGTTTTTTTCCGGCCATTTAGAAAGGCAAGCATAACGGAAGTATAAGAAAGTCCCTCAGGGATTTTATGAATAACCAGTGCTATAGAAACAAAGATACCTAATTTAAAATCTGCAGAATAGCTAATTCCAATGGATAACCCCTCAAAAAAATTGTGAAGCAGCATTCCACTTGATAATCCTTTTACAGTAGTAAGATCTCCGTTTTCTAATCCATTTTTCCTGTGCAATGTTGTTGGCAAAAAGACTAAATACATTATAAGAAAACCAATTAGGACGAACAAACTACTATGATTAATGCCCTCTTGTCCTTCAGGAATTAGATCCAAAAGCGCAATGGATAACAATAAACCGGCACTAAGAGCAACTAATGACAATAAGGTTTTTTCCGACCAATTTTTCCGAAATAGAACAAGAAATCCTCCAAGAATGTAGGCAAGGGATGAGATTAAAACTACAAAAAATATCATTGGAGTCAGCTTAATCGTCTCCTTTATAAGTTCATTCCTCAATTTTATTCTCCAAAATGAAAAATGATTACAATATTCAAGCACCATATTTCGATTGGTATTTCGCATTTGTTTTAGTACCGACAGAAAAAACTAATTAAAAAACACAAAAATGAGGTGTCTGATCGAGATCACCTCATTTTTGTATGTTTTATTAATAGAAGCTGCTTGCTCCAACAATAATTAAAAGAATGAACAACACAACAATTAATACAAATGGGCTATAGCCACCGTAGCCGTATCCATAGCCATAACCTCCGCAACCGCACCAACCGCACATAGTAAACACACCTCCTTAAGGTTGTTTACTATATTAATATGCATCATTATCCTTTAAAGGAAATGGTAATACAACATGTCAATTAAAAATGGATATTTGTCCTGCTTTAAATTTCTACACAAAGCAAAAGGGGGTACACAGACTTATTACGATACAAATTATGTTTGTACAAGCTGCAGTGAATTTTCAATGTCGTTATAGTAAATAACCTCAGAAAGAACCTTATAACCTTGTACTTTGCCCAAAGTTTCTCTTGCTTCTTTTTCGGTATTAAATTCAAACATAGTAATTTCTTCTTTTAAATAGACAGTAATGATCCACATAAGTTTTCCACCCCTTCAAGATTGTTTTTACCTCTTTTAATTGCAAATAAAGTATAATCAAAATATTCTGAAGTGAAAACGTTTCCCAAATTAAGTTTTTTTCATAAATAAAATATATTTTGTTCATTTTGTTCACACGTGGATTTTAATATGCCACAAAAATAGCCCTGCTTTAATAGCAGGGCTAGAACCTTTATGGCAATATAAAGTGTGCCGTCTTTCACTTTTCTTGAATCGTGTGAAAGATGATTGATTTCAATAGATGTTGAACCTTGATCATGAATTTTGAAGATGTAAGTTTTTTGATTCTCGTTTATTCTTTAGTTTTCGTTTTTCAAAATAATAGGTAGGAATGATGATGGCTGCCCAAATCGCAAAATAATTTAGAACATCACGAAACGGGTTTCTGCTGCCACCATGTCCATCTTTTCCATGAAATTTTCCTTCACGAAAATCTCCACTAGGCGGTCCCTGTACTGTATTGGTTGTTATCCCTGTATTCCCAATGTTGGATGTCTGCCCACTTTGTTGTACTTGTTTAGGTGCAAAATCAGCAATATTTGAAGAAGCTGTTGCGGAAAACCATTGAATTCCGCCTGCTAAAATGGCGATGGATAGGACTACTGATGCAATTACACCTTTTCTAAATTTTCCTTCTTTTGATTTAAACGCCTTTTTAAAAATACTCATTACCCATTGCCAATGGACCCCAACATGAAGGCCCACTAATGCAAGCGTTGCGTCTGCTGAGAAACTGTGGATTCCTCGAATCGAGTGTCCACCTTGTACCGCAAGACTTGGAAAAACTATCCTAGAAATTAAGATACCTGTAATAATAACTGTAGCCATAGAAATTAAAAGCAAGATATTTAACAAATAACTAAATTTTGTTTTTTTAGGAAGTTTAGGATCGAAAATCTTTTTAGTCGTATTAATCACCCAGCGATAGTTCAATCCAATATGTGTAAGAATCGCTACTCCGATTACCAGACCTGCCACTTCATGAAAAGGTAAACCATTTAATACCCTTGGATCCATTAACAACACAAAAGTGATTGCCATTAGTAAATCCAGAACAATTCTTGTATAATTCTTTTTCAAGTTAATTCCCCCAAATTTAAAATTCCCTTAACTGTTTTCCATCTTAATGGGGGAACCTTAATAAAACCTTAAGTTACTAAACAACCCGTTAGGGCGTTATAAGTATCAAAAAAAGTGCCTAAATCTATTTGGATTTAAACACTTTTTTTGAAGTATTAAAGTTTCTCTCCATTTGTTGAGATGACATCCTTATACCAGAAGAAGGATTTTTTCTTTTTGCGTTCTAATGTACCGCTGCCATCGTCATTTTTGTCGACATAAATAAACCCATACCGTTTCGAGAACTCGCCTGTCGACATACTTACCATATCAATACAGCCCCAACTTGTATAGCCCATTAATTCAACCCCGTCTTCTATTGCTTCACCCATTGCTTGAATATGTTCACGAAGATAGTTAATTCGATAGTCGTCGTTGATTGTGCCGTCTTCTTCTACCTTGTCATAGGCGCCTAAGCCATTTTCGACAACAAACAACGGCTTCTGATAGCGGTCGTATAATTTGTTTAAAGTGATGCGTAATCCTACTGGGTCGATCTCCCAGCCCCAGTCACTTGTTTTTAAGAAGGGATTTCTAATGCCGCCAATAATATTCCCTTCCGAACTATCCTCATCCCTCTTCGCTTTCTTCTCTGTACGGGACATGTAATAACTAAAGCCGATATAATCAACAGTCCCTTCTTTCATTAATTCCAAGTCTCCTTCTTCAATTTCTAATTCAATTTGATGTTCTTTAAAGTAGCGGCTAATAAAAGCCGGATACTCACCCCGTACTTGCACATCAGCACAATAGTAATTGAAAAGCTGTTCTTCCTGAAGGGCATACATTACATTTTCTGGATTGCTATCAAAGGGATAAACAGGTGCAAAAAGAATCATACACCCAATTTTAGAATTCGGAATAATCTCATGACACATTTTGACCGCAAGCGCACTGGCAAGAAATTGATGATGGTAGGCCTGGAAGGTCGGCTGGTATTTATCCTCTTCTTTTTGAATGGAAAAACCAAGTCCTTGAATCGGCATCACCAAGCTGCTATTGATCTCATTAAACGTCATCCAGTACTTTACTTTATTTTTGAATCGGTTAAAAATGGTTTTTACATATCTTTCAAAGAACGTCACCACTTTCCTGCTTCTCCAGCCGCCATATTCTTTTACCAAATGGAGAGGCATTTCATAGTGGGAAATGGTTACAACTGGTTCAATACCGTGTTTATGCAATTCACCAAACACACGGTCGTAAAATGCCAGCCCTTCCTCATTCGCCTCTACCTCATCGCCGTTTGGAAAAATCCGCGTCCAGGCAATCGACATCCTGAAGGCTTTGAACCCCATTTCGGTAAACAAGGCAATATCTTCTTTATAACGATGGTAGAAGTCAATTGCTTCATGATTTGGATAGTAATATTGATCAGGGTGGATCTCAAAATCAAAACCTGGGTTTAGTAAAATTTTATACCGCTCTTTTCCACCTGGAAGGACATCGGCAATATTTAGTCCTTTGTTCCCTTCATTAAAGCCGCCTTCTATTTGATTGGCCGCAGTAGCCCCTCCCCATAGGAACCCTTCGGGAAAACGATATTTTTTCATTCTAAGTACCTCCAAAATTTATTCCATTATTAATATTTGTTTTTTTAGTGAATTTATATCTTTCTCCATCTAAAAATGAAAAAGGTTCAGAAACTCAGTTCTGAACCTTTTTCCTTCCCAACAACCTTATTTCGGTTTCGGAGAATTTTATATAAGAACATACTGCAAATTGAGCATAGTATTGCCAATCCTGCGATAAACACATAACCAGCCTGAAGGCCAATTAGCTCACCTCCTGTACTCCTCTGCCCCCATACTCGATTGAAAAAATCAATGATAAAGCCGACAAGTAAATTTCCAATAATACTTGATATCCCCAAGAGAGTTACCGTAAAGGTGATCGCTGTCCCTACTCCTTTAGAATATTGTTTGGCAAGAAGTGCCATTACAGTAGGATAGATTGGAGCAATCCCAATTCCTGCAATCGCAAAGAGAATCGCACCTTTTTCTCCGCTGAACACAGCTGCAAGGCTGCATACACCTGAAAAAGCAGAAAAAATCATAATGGAAAGGGTATAGCCAATTTTATCCGTGATGGGTCCGGCAAACAGCCTTGAAAGGGTAAAGAATAGAAAAAAGGACGAAAGCATTCCCGAAGATTTATTTAATGACCAATCATATGCATTTTCCAGATAATATACAAGCCAGCTACCAATTGATATTTCAGACACTACCCCAAATGAAAGGATGGCTACAATCATCCAGGCAATCGGATCCCGACCCAAGGCACGAAATGATGTAGATTCCCCCTTATTATGATGATCTTCTGGAAACCTTCCGAAAAGTGAAGGAAGGATGGGCAAAATGGAAAGAGAAAGAATCATTAAATACATACCACGCCAGCCAAGTTCCCCATTTAGAATATTCCATCCCATCATGGAAGCACCCAAAATAGGTGCCCCGATTGAACTAAGTCCATAAAAAAAATGGGAAAGGTTCATCATCGTCCCCGTGTTCTTAGTAAAAATGCGGGCAGCCATAATTCCAAGACCAATTTCGAGGATACCGTTTCCCAGATATAACATAAAATAAGATAGTGTTAATGATGTATACCCCTTAGACAAAAACATCAATATACCCGAAAATGCCATCGAAGCAAATGCAAGGATTCCTGTCCATTTAATTCCGATTTTATTGGATAGACTTGATGTAAATGAGCAAGCCAGCAGATATCCGAGAGAATTTAGGGCAAGTAGGAAACCAAGCTGAGATTCATGCAGTTTGAATTCGGATTGCATGAACGGAAGCGCCGGGCCTTTTACATTTTCCGATAAACCAAAGATAAAAAAGCCGCCAAACACCACAAATAATAACAATATCGAATTCACTCTTTGATTCTTCAAATATCTTAACCTCCAGACAATGTCACAACATTGAGACATTTTAAACTGAATTTCTCATATTAACAATAATGAATAGCCAAGGCATGTGTAAAATTGTATGCAATGAATTACGTTTTTTTTCTTAATTGCTGAAGACGGTCTAAAAATTGTTTTGAACGTTTAAGGTTATGTTTTTCAAAAAAGATGAATAAGATATTGTAAGTACTCCAATATTCGAATCTTCTTTGGAAGGGGTCGATATTTGATGTGGCAGCTTTGGCTTACAGGTTTAATTGGTATATGGGTATTTTTCTCCCCGTGGGTATACAACTTTACTGACAACACCGGCGCCTTATGGAACAGCATCATATTTGGAGTCATCCTTCTAATTTTAGCGATTTGGACTGGAAACAAGGTGAAAAATAATAATCCTTGATCGTACAGCAAGATTAAATAGCTTCATATTGGAGTACGATTTCCCTCCTTTTGGAGGGTTTTTATGTTTTAGCATTTTCATTACATAAACAAAGACAGCCCTTAAGAGAATTAAAACTGGACGGAAGCAAGGGCTTTAAATATCTTACATCACTTTGTTAAATATATCACAAATTTATTGACAGAATACTAGAACAGGTGTAAGGTAAATATTAGTTAAATTTTTTAGAATATTCTTATCAAGAGAGGTGGAGGGACTGGCCCTTTGAAACCTCGGCAGCAGACTTTTTGTACTGTGCCAATTCCAGTAGCGTTTTGCTAGAAGATAAGAAGAGAATCCATTACGTTTATGCCCCCCTCTTCTTATTTATGAAGAGGGGTTTTTATTTTTATGGCTGTGTTAAACTTGGTTGTTGATTTCCGCTCCAATCAACGCTGTTTAAAAATCAACATTGTTCTTTAACAAAGCCATTTTTATAGAAAGAAGGAAAATATTTATGACCAAAACATTAGTAAAAGCTCCATTTAAAGCTGATCATGTCGGTAGTTTTCTAAGACCTGAACCTATTAAAGCAGCAAGAAAAGCATATGCAAACGAGGAAATTGATTATGCAGCCCTTAAGGTGATAGAGGATAAAGAAATTGAGAAACTGGTACAGAAACAAATTGAGGTGGGCCTTAAATCCATCTCGGATGGTGAGTTTAGACGTGCATGGTGGCATTTAGACTTTTTAGCAGGTTTAGAGGGTATTGAGGAATTTGAAGCGGAGTATGTAAGTAACTTCAAAGGTGCCAAAACAAAAAATAAGGCCATCAAGGTAGTTGGTAAAATCGACTTTAATGGTCATTATATGTTAGAGCACTTCAAATTCCTAAAGCATGCCGTTGATCAATACGGTGATGGAACTCAAGTTGCTAAGTTTTCCATTCCAAGCCCCAATATGTTATTCACAAGAATTCAGGGCGATGAGTTTTACAATGGCGACACAGAACAGTTCTACCATGATACAGTAACGGCTTACCAAAAAGCCATTCAAGCTTTCTATGATGCGGGCTGCCGTTATTTACAATTAGACGATACTTCCTGGATTGATTTTGTTTCGGAAGATCGGATCAAAGCAGTCGTTGAAAAAATTGGCAAGGACGTACGGGATATCATTGATTCGAGGGTAAGTTGTTTAAATGATTCCATTTCTAAGAAGCCTGAAGATATGGTAATCACAATGCATATTTGTCGCGGAAACTTCCGCTCTACTTATATAACGAGCGGTGGATACGATCAAATCTCGGATGCTATTTTTGCTAACTTAAATGTTGATGGATTATTCTTGGAATATGATGATAATCGTTCAGGTGATTTTGGACCACTTAAAAGCTTTAAACGAGATGACAAAACCGTTGTATTAGGCTTAATTACCTCTAAATTCCCGGAATTAGAAGATCCCGAAGTGATTAAGGCAAGAATTAAAGAAGCAAGTCAATCGATTCCATTAGAAAACTTGGCATTAAGCCCTCAGTGCGGATTTGCCAGCACGGAAGAAGGAAACGTTTTAACAGAAGAGGAACAATGGGATAAGATTAAGCACATTGTTAAAATTGCTGAAAGCGTATGGGGTAACAACTAAATTCTCTTAAAAAAGACCACACTGGTCTTTTTTTGTTTAGCGTATATCTGATAACTCACATGCTATACCACTCATTAAAAAACACTTAAATTATTGAAAATTAAATTACTGAAAAAGAGAGGATTTAATTTCGTTTGAATTTGAAATCACCATGCATAACCTTACAAGTATTTCGCATACTACTTTTGTGAATTCAATTTTTTTCGAAAGAAGGAGTAAAATGACAGTTGGAAAACAAGTTCAAACCGCATTAGCAAGTTTAAAAAGTGCCCAGGCAAGTTTCGAAACTTTTGCTTTAGCTACAGACAACCAAAATGCAAAGCAACTTTATCAACAAGCTGCACAACAAACGCAATCCGTTCTTGATAGCCTTGAACCACGCCTTCAAGAAATTCAAGGTGAGGAACCTCAGTACAAACAACAATAAATTAAGTTATCTTCGACCCTGACAAAAAATGTTAGGGCTTTTTTCAGCACTTTCTTATATTACTATTAACCTTAGCCGGTACAATTATTGCATTACTTTTCCCTTCCAAACTAGTTGCAAAAAGAATTAGGAAGATTTCATTCCAACTCCTAAGCCAAAAAAATTTACTTTTGAAAAAGTGATAATTTGTGGACGAAAAGACTTATAAGAGATCCTAGAAAGGCGCTACCGATAATGTCAGATGGATAATGATGTCCTACCCAAATGCGAGATAACCCTGTAAGGAAAGACATCCCCCCCATTATTACTCCAAGGAAACGATGATAAAAAAAGATCGTAGTTGAAACTGCAAAAACAAGTAGGGTATGTTTACTTGGAAAAGACGAATCCATTTTTGAGGGAATAAGAATTCCTACACTTCTTTTTAAAAATGGCCGCGGCTTAAAATAAAATAACTTAATGAATATATTTATTATTAAGCTGATAAGGATAGAGATTGCTGCATCCATAGCCATTTTTCTATATTCCTGTCTTTTAAAGAACATAATGATTAAAATAAGAATATAGACAAATCGAATCCTGTTTGAAATGAATATCATCATTTTATCTAACATTAACGAACGACCAGAAAGAAAATTTATTGCCCGAAAAAGCTTAACATCCATAAAAATTCACCTCAGTTTTTTTCAGCTGCATTCATTATAGGGTTACAATAATATGTAATGACGCTACTACATGTAGATTGGTTAAACCTTACAAAATCATGATAAGCACAAGTGAACATTATTTTTCCAAATAATGTTTTTTAATATACTGACTAATTATTTTATTTAATGCATCTGCGGTTTTTGTTGGAATCCGATGGTCTACATTTTCAATGAACTTTAATTCATTACATGGTAATTTCTCATGTAATAGCTGGGCATAATCATAAAATTGCTTATCCTGCTCCCCATAAATCAGGATAATTGGAATATGAATGTTCTCTAGTTGATTGGTACAATTATAGTGCAAACAATACTCGTAATATTGCTGGATATTCCTCGCATCACCTTTTTTGGAATCAATAAACATCTTGATGAATTGCTTTTGAGTATTTGAATTGCTCCAAGATACAGACCATGCCAAAAAAGATACAGCCCCAGCCTTAGCAAGCTTAATTGCAAAAGAAATTCTTTTCATTAGCCTCCAATCACTAATCTCAGACATACCGCTAATTACAATTCCTCCTAAAGCTTGGTCTTCAGAAGTCAGCAAAAATTCTAAAACGATCGATGCACCAGCAGAATAGCCGCAAATAAATGCTTTTTTTACCTTTAGATGATTTAATAGTTGTTTTATATCACTTATAATAAGCGAGTAGGTAATTGGTTTACTTGAATACTGACTATTTCCATGACCTCTAATATCAAAAGTAATTACTTGATAGTATCTTGATAATTCCTCTATTTGGTATTCAAAGTTAAAAGAAGTGAGTACAGGAGGATGGATAAATACAATAGGAATCCCTTTTCCTTTAACATTGAAATATAGGGTACCCCCATTAACATCCAACATTGGCATGTTATTCTCACCTCAATTAACAAAATAATTAACCCACATGACTAAAAATAGTAATCCTAATCTTACCCAGAAGACTTTCTTATCTTGTTCAATACTCAACTTAATATACAATAGTAAAAACATTAAATTACCGCTAATTAACCATGCTGTATGTGGGGTTATATTAAAAGTTAGAGAAGCGTTTTTTACCCTTTCAACTAGAAAAAGAACTTCGAATAAAGAAAAAAAGCACCTTAATCAAAAGGTACTTTTTGCAATCCCACTATTTTGAAACTGTCGCCAATTCCACTTCTGGTGACGTGACCTTATCATAGAAATCAACGAACTTATCACGTTCCGCTGTATTACGGTATGCCATTGCAACACGTGGATGTTCATTCAGAACACCAGAAATCATGTAAGGAATGATATAGCCCCACTCCCACTTTTGACGCATTTCCAGCATATGTTTTTCAATAATACCTAAAACAGGCTTAAGCTCGTAGCTTGTTTTTTGGATGTAGCTAACAAGAAGCTCTGTGTGACAGTTACCGGCTGCACGACCCATACCATAAACAGAGGAATCCAAGAAAGTAACTCCGCTTCGCATTGCAGCGATTGTATTGGCAAACGCTAACTGCATATTGTTATGTGTATGAATTCCAAGTTCCTTGTTAGGAACCAAGTCTTTAAACTTTTTCACGAGATGCTCAATATCAGCAGGATCTAAGCTTCCAAAGGAGTCAACGATATACACGACATCTACAGGACTGTTTCGTACCAATTCAAAAGCTTCAATGAGTTGCTTTTCTGGAACACTTGATAAAGCCATGATATTAAGAGTAGTCTCATACCCCAAATCATGAAACATTTTAACAAGTTCCAAGCCCTTGTCCACTTCTCTGATATAGCAAGCTACTCTGATCATATCTAGAACACTTTGTTCGCGCGGCAGGATGTCATTAGGGTCTACACGACCAATATCTACTAAAGCAGATAACTTCGTAAACTTTTTCTCAGGAATGATTTCTTTCAGAAAGTTATCGTCAAGAAATCTCCATGGATTGGGCTCCGTTGCTTTAAGGAGCTTTGGTGAGTTTTTGTAACCAATCTCCATATATTCAACGCCTGCTTCACTTAAGCCATTATACAGGTCTTGTACAAATTCGACGCTGAAATCCCAATTATTAACCAAACCTCCATCCCGAATCGTACAGTCTAAAATTTTACTACGTTGTCCCATGATGTAACTCCCCCTATTTTTCCCTCATACTAGAATTATTTTTCACTTTAATACGTTTATTTATTAAAATTCTTATTGTGTTTATATCATTTTTCGATAAAATGTGTCAATCTATTTTCCTGAAAATTCAAGATTTTTCTTTTTATTCATTGAAACTTACAGTTTAAAATAACTAATTCTTTCTACTATAACTAAATTTCGTGAGTTATGAAATGCTTTCTAAATAAAATTCTTTCAGAAATTTATAAAAAGCCGAAACTGTATTTAATTCTAATATTTCTTTTCGAATTGTTGTGAGATTGGGATATCAAAAAGAATTCTTCCCATCATACCAAAGTTTAACTTACTTGAAAGAAGCTTAAGTTGATATAATTGTTTTAAATACATTTAAAACAATACGTTACATGCCATTTGGGGGAAGTGAAATGTGTCCTTTTTTTAATAATCAAGGAAACTCAGAACAAGAGAACACTTTATTTAAAATCAAAGCGAAGGAATTGATAGAAGAAAAAGAAATTGAGGTCTCTTCAGAAATTATGGAAGAAATCATCACACGCTCTATGCTTGACAATAGAGAAATTGTTTTTCTATGTATTGGCTCAGATCGATATGTTGGAGACTCACTAGGACCTCTAGTGGGTACGATGCTTAGAGAAAGTCATGTTCCTTATCATGTATACGGCACCTTGAAAGAACCCGTTCATGCCTTTAACTTAAAGGATATTTTGAAAGACATCCAGAAGCAGCATAAAAAGCCGTTGATTATCAGTATTGATGCATGTTTGGGAGAAAAAAGCCAAGTCGGTTTTATTTATTTTAACAAAGGACCACTCGCTCCTGGGAGTGCCCTTGAAAAAATTCTACCTAAAGTGGGAGATTACCATATCAAAAGTATGATCAACTATATTGATCCATTACCAGCATCACAGTTTCTAAATGACACCCGTTTATTTACCGTTTTCAATTTTGCAAAAACCATTGTAAAAATTATTTGTCACACAATAAAATAACCATCATTAATATAGAAAAAACAGAGCTGCTTTACAAATTTGTAAACAGCTCTGTTTTTCTCTATATTAAAAAATACTCAATGCACCAGTTACTACAGCAACGATAATGATAACTAAAGAGCAGAAGACAGACCATTTAAATGCAGCCTTCTGGAACTCTCCTAGGTCGGTATTAATCATTCCTACTAATAGCAGTGTAGAGGCTACCAACGGGCTTAAAAAGTGTACTGGCTGGCCTAATACGGAAGCTCTGGCGATTTCTAATGGGTCTACCCCATATGCGGAGCCCGCTTCCGCCAAGATTGGCAACACTCCAAAATAATAGGCGTCATTTGATAAAACGAAAGTAAACGGCATACTTGTCAGAGCCACTACTGCAGGAAAAAATGACCCTAAAGAATCTGGAATAATTGAAACGAGTGAATGAGCGATTGCGTCCACCATCTTTGTTCCAGAAAAAATACCCGTGAAGATCCCCGCTGCAAAAACGAGTGTAACAACCGTCAAAGCATTTCCTGCATGTGCCATTATCCGCTCTTTTTGTTGTTCCAAGTTTGGATAGTTAATCATGGAAGCTAAAACAAAACCAATAAGAAATAGCACCGGAGCCGGTAATATTCCCATTACCAAAACGACCATTACCGCAATTGTTAACAGCAGATTGAACCATATCAGTTTAGGACGCTTTATATTTCCTGGCATCTCAATCGCGATAGCTGCTTCAGGAATAGCAGAAAGGTTACTGTACGGTGACTCTATAGTTATTATACCAATTTTCTTCCGTTCCTTTTTTCCCAGAAAATAGGCCGTAACCAGGATACTTCCTATCCCCGCAAACAGGGTAGGTAAGAGCGGGAGGAAAAATTCATTGGCATCTAAACCCAACGAGGCAATTGCTCTTGTTGCAGGACCTCCCCATGGAGTCATACCACTCATTATACTGACAGAAAGCATTGATATAGTTCCAAGTACTAGTGGACTCATGCCCAATCGTAAATATAAGGGCAGCATTGCTGAAATCGTAATCATGTGTGTAGTGGTACCGTCTCCGTCAAGAGCAACTAACAAGGCAATAATCGCAGTACCAATGGCGATCTTTACTGGATCCCCTTTTACGAATTTCAACATTTGTTTAATAAGCGGGTCGAACAATCCTGCGTCAATCAAAATCCCGAAAAACAGTATTGCAAACAATAATAGCGCTGCTGAAGGGGCGACAACCTTTAAACCTTCCATCATCATATCCCCCAGCTTTAAGCCAAAACCTCCAATTAATGCAAAGACAATTGGAACCACCACAAGGGCTATGACCGGAGATAATCGCTTTGACATAATCAAGTAAGTAAATACGACAACCATTGAAACTCCTAAAAAAGTAATAATATAAATCCCCTCCATAAAAGAAATCGCTTACAAACTCAGAGAAAAAAGATAAAGATTCTTTCCAATCTTCTTATCTCTGAAAACTATATTTTTAGAATATTTCAGCAATCAAAATAAGTAAAATATATATTTTTTTAAGATTTTCTAAAAAAAAACTTATAATCAAGTTAGATTTTTTTATTGCAAGCGATTAAAAGAGTGAAGTACAAGAAAAAGTATAGCTTTCCTTGTACTATTTTTATAAATTTGGATTTTGGTTTAAAAAATTTAAAAAGGTTTTTACAGTTGTTAGCTGCAATTCGTCTTTGTTGTACATTAACCACGTACTTCTTAAAACAGGTGTACCATTTTTGTAAGACAATCCATATGTAAATAAATTATCAGATGGTTGTAAACAAATTTCAGGCAATATCGCAATCCCTAAATCATTTTTAACCATTTCTTTGCAGGTTTCCTGGCGATCAGTTTCCATAGTTACGAGCGGAGGTTCTGAAAAACGATCGTGCCACCAGCCGTTGATTAGATTTTTTAGGGAACTGTCGGTTTGATAATTAATAAAGGGAAGTTCTGGTAATTTATTTATATCAACCTCACGTTTGGAAATAAGACAAAGCCTTTCCTCGTGGAGCATCGTTTTGGCTCCATACCAATCGTAATTTCCACGCAGTATCCCCAATTGCACACTTGAAGAATTTAGTAGGTTCATAATACTGGTACTCCAACCCGTATTAACACTAAATTGAACATTTGGATATTCGGTAGAGAATTGCTTTAATAGTTTAGGAAGCTTATATTGAGCAAAGTTACTCGATACTCCTAATCGCAATGTTCCCCTTACCTCCTCCTTCATATTCAGTATGTAATCTTTCGTTTGCTGAAGTTTTTTTATCATTTCTTCTGCATAATCAGCTAAATAGACACCTTCTGAAGTAAATTCAATTCCGCCTTTTATTTTATAAAACAATTCAGTACCAAGCTCTTTTTCTAAATTCTTCAACCTGTATGTTAAAGCAGGCTGTGAAATATACAGGCGCTCCGATGCCCGGCTAATATTCTTTTCTTCGAACAAAACCTTGATCGCGACCCAATCTTTCTCATCCATAGGAATCCTCCATTCATAGGATTATAAAAAAATTTTTATATTTTCCCACAAAATTATCTATTTTACTTATGATCTAGTTTATCATACTATGTTTTCAAAAGAACAACAATTTTTCAAAAAATCAAAAAGGTGGTTTTGTAACATGAAAGTCCCAGTTGTCATTATGCGTGGTGGAACCAGTAAAGGAGTATTTCTCAATTATGAGCACATGCCTGAAAATCGTGCTATTTGGGAGGACTTTCTTCTTGATATAATGGGCAGTCCCGATCAAAGGCAAATTGACGGGCTTGGCGGTGCAAATTCCTTAACCAGTAAAGCTGCTATTATTAAAAAATCTTCTATTCAAGGTGTAGACATTGAATATACATTTGCACAAATAAGCCTTGAAAACCAATTCGTTGATTTTAATGGTAATTGCGGCAATATTTCTTCTGCTGTAGGACCCTATGCAATTGAACAAGGGCTTGTGCCAAAAATAGAACCCGTTACGAAAGTTAGAATATTAAATACGAATACCAACAAGTTAATTATAGCTGAAGTGGAAGTAAAGAATGGAAAGGTCCAAACAGAAGGAAGATGTTCAATCCCTGGTGTTCCGGGGACAGGTTCCCCTATTTACCTTTCCTTCACCCGCTCAGAGGGGGCTGTAACAGGAAAGCTTTTTCCAACCGGAAAATCAGTGGACTGGATTGAAACTAAAAATGGAACCATACCCATTTCGATAGTTGACGTTGCCAATCCACTTGTTTTTGTCAGAGCACAGGATGTGGGGCTAATTGGAAATGAATTGCCACATGAGTATTCTCCCGAAAAATTAAGGGAATTAGAAGAAATTAGATCTACAGCAGCTGAAATGTGCTACTTTTCTAAAAAAGAAGATGCAACTAAAAAGTCTCCAGCCGTACCAAAAATGACCATCATTGCACCCCCTATGGAGTATATTGATAATACTGGTATTAATAGAAATGCTTCTGAAATGGACCTGACAATCCGAATGATGTCCATGCAAAAGCCGCATCAAGCACTTGCGATTACAGGTGCGATTTGTACAACGGCAGCTGCTTTCCTAAAGGATACCATTTTGTCTGATATTGTGACTCTTAACCATGAAGTGGTTAGATTAGCCCATCCTGCCGGAATTATGGAAACAAAGGTGGACTTGTTTGCCGGCCATATCAGTGCAATAAAGGTAGTCCGTACAGCAAGAACCATCCTAGAGGGTTCCGTTTTTACAAAGAAAAATTATCAAATTTCAGAACTAGCTGCTCAAGCAAATTAACTTTCTACTTTTAATTTCTAATTCATAAAAAATTAAGAAGAAACGGAGACATTTTAAATGTGGGTAATCACCGTGCATACGGAGGAAAGTATTAAAATATACGAATTTTCTACAGAAAAAGAAGCTAGAGATGCGATGCTAGAAATGGGCGGAAATTTGATCTTAACCGAAGTAATTTATTTTAATGACCCCTGCTTCGTTTAGATAGTTTCTATTATAAATGTTGTGCAACGACAAAAAACTACTGCTCCACAAATGGAAGCGTCTAAGGAAATAATTAAAAGCGATGTTATTTTTAAGCTAATACATCGCTTTTTTTTTTTCACAATAAAACTACTCCTTTATTGTTTAAATTTGGTCCCGCTATTTTCTTAAATTTCTATTAAAATCTCATAAATTATTTCTTAATTTCTTCTTACATTCTTCTTAACCTGTTCATCATTTATTCATATTCATTCATTAATATAGTTTTTAACATCTAATAGATTACAAATTTTAGGAGTGAAAGAATGAAGAAATGGATTCTTACAGGTATCATGATCAGTGCACTGGGATTGTCTGCTTGCAGCAATAGTACCCTCATGAAATCCGATTCAGGAAATATCTCACAAGATGAATTATATCAAGCAATGAAAACAAAGTATGG
Source organism: Neobacillus sp. GCM10027624 (assembly GCF_042675345.1). Taxonomy (NCBI): domain Bacteria; kingdom Bacillati; phylum Bacillota; class Bacilli; order Caryophanales; family Bacillaceae; genus Neobacillus; species Neobacillus sp. GCM10027624. The sequence goes on along the minus strand of NZ_JBHTHD010000003.1, from coordinate 441,724 downwards.
AACACAGACACTTCAAGAGCTTGCTGTTGAAAAAGTTTTGTCTAAAGAATATACCGTTACTAAATCTGAAATTGATGCGGAGGTTAAAAAAGTAAAAGAACAACTGGGTGATCAATTTCTAACCACTTTACAGCAATACGGCTACAAAGATGAGTCTGACTATAGGAACGTAGTGAAGCTAAATCTTTTAGAGGAGAAAGCGGTGTATAAAACCCTTAAAGTTAACGATAAAGAATTAAAGGATGCATACGCTAGTTACAAGCCAGAAATTCGCGCCCGTCATATTTTAGTGAACGATAAGAAAACTGCTGATGAAGTGGAAGCTAAACTCAAAAAAGGCGAAAAATTTGAAGATTTGGCGAAAAAATATTCACAAGATCCAGCAAGTTCTTCAAATGGCGGTGATCTTGGGTGGTTTGGAACTGGTGAGATGGACGCGGATTTTGAAAAAGCAGCCTATGCTTTAAAACTAAAAGAAGTCAGTGACCCGGTCAAAACTCAATATGGATACCATATTATTCAATTGACAGATAAAAAAGCGAAAAAATCATTCGCACAAATGAAAAATACCCTTACAGATCAAGTCAAAGAAACAAAGGTCACGCAGGAAAAGATTGCAACTGTTTTAAAAGCTGAATTTAAAAAGGCGAATGTTACCATATCGGAAAAGGATTTGAGCAAAGCAACAGATTTCTCTGCCTTAACCAGCCAATAAAAAACGATCACTTCACCTATAAAAAGGAACTCTTACTGTAAATAAGAGTTCCTTTAATAAACTATAAATGCCTTGCACCTAGGTACCGAGGCTTCCAATAAGAATTATTCATATCGGAAATTTCAACACCCTTAGTTGAACCGGAGTGAATGAACTTTCCATTTCCAACATAAATCCCCATATGCGAAGGACCTGATTTATACGTTTCATAATAAACAAAATCACCAACCGATAAAGTAGATACCGGCTTCATCATGCTCCAATAACCAGCAACCGTCTGACGAGAGATAGGTTTTTGTTTGTTAATTACATAGTAAATAAAACCGCTGCAATCAAAGCCGCTTGTTGTCGTTCCTCCCCATTTGTAAGGGATTCCAATCACTGCTTTGGCATCCTGTATCAATTTATCTGTATTTAATTCTTTCACGGTAGAACTTGTAGTTTCATTCGTTTTAATCGATTGAGTGGTCATTTTGCCGCTGACTTTAAGTTTTTGGCCAAGTCGGATAAAATCTGATTTCAGATTATTTAATGACTTCAATTGTTTTACAGTTGTATGGTATTTTTTAGCGATTGCTGAGAGAGTATCGCCTTTTTTTACTGTATATATGTATGAAGTCGGAGTAGTGCTCTGTTTGGCAACAGTATTTCCTTTTACAGGAATATTAAGATTCTGCCCGACAAAGATTCGATCATTTTTTAATTTATTTGCTGATTTTATTTTTGCAACTGAGATATGGTATTGCTTGGAATACTTAGATAAGGTATCTCCCTTTTTAACCTTGATATTCATGGCCATGGCTGAAGTACTATATAAAGAAGTCCCAATTACTGTAGCTGCTACTAATGACAAAAGTTTCTTTTTCATTTTCTCCCCCACGCTATCTATATAATCACTTTTCCAGTTTACTTACTATTTGGGAAGATTGCTAGATTATGTCGAAAACTGTTAACCAAATGTAATAGTATTGTAATATATTGTCGCATGATGATAGAGACTAGTATCACAATTCCGATATTCATAGTAAAAAACTTCAAAAAATAACCACAAAAAAACCAGAGAGTAAATTACTCTCCGGCAGACACGACGATTTCGAATCCTTCTTGTTTAAGATCGCTATCATATACTTCAGGCGTTACTATGTAGTAGGTTTCGCCACCATTACTCGAAATAACAATTTCGCTTGGACTTTTATCTACTTGGGCTTCAATTAAATTTTCATATGGAGCACCAAGTAATTCTGTTACATTACCAGCCATGATTACACCCCCTATTTCGAGTGATTGTAACAGAATTTTATGAAAAATGAAAGTAGAAAATAATATAGTTATCTCCCGTTATCGAATGCCTATCAAAAATAGAACTGTTTCGTGAGCAGCTCTATTTTTGACTTCCTCTTATTCAGAATCATCTTTTAAGAATGTCCAGTAACTTTAGATTTTGTGCTGCAGTGCCTGTGTAATTCTTTATACCATATTGTTCTGCTAGTTTTGCACGATTGGAAAAACTTGAATCTTCTCCAATGCTATTGAGGTAATCAACAATGCTGTTGCCCTTATAACCTTTATCTGATGACCCCGTTTTAGACTTTCTGTCTCTTAAAATATCCAATAGTTTTAGATTCTGTTCTGCAGTGCCTTTATAATTCCCTATACCGTATTTTGCGGCTAATTTCTCACGATTCGAAAAGCTAGAATCTTCACCGAGACTATTCAGGTAATCAACAATACTGTCGCCTTTATATTCCTCCTTGCTGACCTTTTTCGGGGTATCCGATTTATTGATTTTTTCACCTTTAACCATCTCTAAAAAATCGTTCCAATCGACTCCTTTTTCACCACTCCGCAAATATCTTGGACAGTTTTTACCACTCCAGTGGTGATGCTGGACAACATTAGAAATAGGGATTCTTAATTCCCCCATTAAATGTTTGGTTAGCCACGCCGCATTTTCAACCGCATTAGTAAAATCACCATCACGATTGACACAAATTTCAATGGCGATGGATGACATATTCCCTGGTCCATCTCCATCTCCCGCATGCCATGCTACTTCGTCAGTCGGTATCGATTGGTAAATAGAATCATCATCAACTGTAAAATGCCAGGAAGCTTGTCTAGTATTACCGTTATATTGAAGGTTAGCATGGGCAGCATCGTCTGCACCTCTAGCGGTATTATCCGTTTCATGGATCGTTATATATTCGGGATTCATTTTAATGCCAGGGCGAGTAAAAGTATTGGAAGCAGGGATAAACTTTTGATTGATTTTCATATACCATCTCTCCTTGTTCTATATATATGCAATCCTGTGCTTAATTGGAAAGGCATACGAACTATAAAGACTCATATATATATCTTTTAACGAAAAAACGATTGAGGATCATCCTCAATCGTTTTTTATCTATTATTTAGCTAAGACCTCATCTAATAGTCTAGCAGGTTCCTCAAGATAGCCAATTAACGTTTGTATAAATTTTGCTGCAGGTGCCCCATCTATCGCACGATGATCAAATGTTAAGCTTAGTGGCAGTCTCTTCCTCTCCGTAATTTGGCCATTTTTCAAAGTTAGATCGGTTTCGATTTTTCCAACACCAAGAATCGCTGCTTCAGGCAGATTTAGGATTGGGGTAAAAAATTGAATTCCAAAACTGCCTAGGTTTGTTACAGTAAAGGTCCCACCGGAAAGCTCCTCGGGGGTAATCCGATGTTGAATCACTTTTTCCACTAGTTCACGGACACGATCGCGTAATTGAAGTAAACTTAACTCATCGGCATTTTTAATTACAGGAACATAAAGTCCATCCTCGGTGTCAACTGCAACCCCTAAATGAACCTTCTCATACTGACGGATTTCCTCTTCAAAAACATGAGCATTGATATTCGGGTTTTGTTTCAACGATTTCGCAACTGCAAATAACAATAGATCATTCCAACTAACCTTATCGATTCTATGACTTCGTTCTTCGGCTAATAGGGTCACATCAGCCCAGGCAGTTTCCGTTAATTGCGCCGTGGATACAAGGCTCTCTGACATTCGCTTGGCAATGGTTTTCCTCACCCCGACAATAGGAACCGATTTAAAATCTGGTCTACTTTCCTGTTTTACTGCTTGATGAAGATCCTCTTCCGTAATATGCCCGTTACGGCCTGTTCCTTTTACAATTGCTAAATCTACCCCCAGATCTCGAGCCAAGCGGCGAATCCTCGGCGATACTTTTACAAACTGGGAAGACTCGGAAGACTGTTCTGTACTTTCTACTTTTTCCTGTTGATCGATTTTTTCAATAGGTGTGCTCGCAGATGGAGCAATTGTAGCGAGAACCTGTCCTACGCCTGCAACCTCACTCCTTGGAACACGAATTTCATACAAAACGCCGCTTTCTTCCGCTTCGATTTCAAACACCGCTTTTTCGGTTTGGACTTCTACAAGAACATCACCCTCATTGACGGTATCGCCCTCTGATTTGTGCCAAAAAACAATGACACTCTCTAAATCATCCTCTGATGTTTGCGGCAATCTTACTTCAAACATAATGAAACCCCCTGACTATTCTTCGTTTACAAGTTTAATTGCTTGTTGATAGATTTTTTCAGCACTAGGCAGGATAAATTGCTCTAATGGGCGGCTATAAGGGATTGGTACATCCGGAATCGCAATCCGCTTGATTGGCGCTTCAAGCTCATACAGCGCTTCTTCAGCGACAATAGCGGAAATTTCAGCTGTTATACCGTAGGATAAATAATCCTCGTCAACCACGATTAAGCGATGTGTTTTTCTTACAGAATTTAATATCGTATCTTTATCAATTGGAGCAAGGGAACGTAAATCAATGACTTCTGCTTCAATCCCTTCCTTTGCAAGTCTTGCTGAAGCCTCTAAGGCATAATGCATCGTCATTTGCAGCCCTACAATCGTAACGTCCTTCCCTTCACGAACAACCTTTGCCTTATCAAGTGGTACCGTGTAAGCCTCTTCCGGTACATGTGAAATGGAGGCATCAAGCTGGTCCATCCAGCCAAGGCCCTGTAGTGTTTTATGGAACATAAATAAGACCGGGTTATCATCACGAATAGCCGAAATCATCATCCCTTTTAAATCATATGGAGTCGATGGTGCCACAACCTTTAGTCCAGGCATATGAGCAAAGGTAGCATAAAGGGTTTGCGAATGCTGTGCAGCATCGTTGTACCCGCCGCCCACTGCCGTCATCAGAACCATTGGAAGCTTGACATTACCTCCGGACATATATTGAATTTTCGCCATATGATTGTAAATTTGGTCCATACATACACCAAAGAAATCGACAAACATTAATTCTGCAATTGGACGGAGCCCTTCTGCAGCTGCTCCGATTGCCGCCCCAATAAAGGCTGTTTCAGATATCGGAGTGTCCATTACACGATCTTGGCCAAATTTTTCAAACAGACCTTGAGTCGAGCCGAATATACCTCCATATTTTCCAACATCCTCACCAAGCACGAACACACTTGGGTCTCTTTCCATTTCTAAGGCAATTGCTTCGGCCATCGCTTTATTTCCAGTTAACATCCGCATTTTTAATGTTTCCATTGTGATTCTCCTTTCAATTCCCTGAGATTTTTTATTTTGAAAAAACATCCTCTAGAGCATCTTCCGGTTTTGGATCAGCACTTTCCCTCGCGAAGGCATAGGCCGCATCTACTTCTTTCTTCGCTATCGCCTCTAAAACCTCAAGTTCCTCTTCTGTAGATACACCTTCTGCCAAGATTAATTCCTTCAATTTAATAATAGGATCTATTTTTCGAAGATTAGGCACTTCGTCTTTATCACGGTATAGCTCTGGATCTCCTTGGAAGTGGCCTAAGAACCGATAGGTTTCAATTTCAATAATGGTAGGACCTTGACCATTGCGTGCCCGCTTAACGGCTTCTTCCGACACCTTGTACATTTCAATTGGGTCATTACCAGAGACATGTGCTCCGGCAATTCCATATGCTGCAGCCCGCTTTTCATTTGAATCAACCGCTGTTGAATCCTGTTTTGAGACAGAAATTCCATATGAGTTATCCTCCACCACGACAATGAGCGGTAATTTCCAAACGGCTGCTAGATTCAGTGACTCATGGAAACCGCCGGCATTTGCGGCCCCTTCACCAACAAATGCAACCGCTACCCAGTCTTGACCTTTTTTCTTTGCCGCAAGTGCTGCTCCAACCGCATGGGGTATCCCTGCTGCTATAATACCTCCGCAGGAAAACTTCACTTCCGGATCAAATAAATGCATATGACCGCCTTTTCCTTTTCCGAGCCCTGTCACTTTTCCGAACATCTCTGCTGTCATTTTCTTTAAATCCACACCTTTTGCAATTGCATGATGATGCGGGCGGTGCGGAGCCGTAACGGTATCTTCTTTTTTCAAATGAGCACATATCCCAACAGCTGCAGGCTCCTGTCCTGTACTTAGATGCATTTCTCCAGGAACCGGTCCTGCACCAATATTAAAAACTGGTTTTTTACCTTCACTATAGGCTTCCACCATGGTGTCCTCGTAATAGCGGCTTTTTACCATTGTTTCGTACATCCATTTCAGCTTTTCAATAGGAATATTTACTTTTTCACTTGTTAATGACACGGTAAATTCCTCCTTTAATCTTAAAAGTGTCTTCTCTTCTTAATAGAATGCAAGTTTCATGCCATATCTGAAAGCGCTTACTAATTATCTTTTCAAAAAAAGGACTGTCTCGTTTTGCTACATAGTGTCCCAACGAATATGGGACACTGTTGCAAAACGGGACAGCCATTACTCAATATTGTATTTTTTCATTTGCCGATATAAGGTACTACGGGATATACCTAAATCTGCTGCAGCCTTACTAAAATTGCGATTATATTTTTCAATGGATTCTAGTAATGCCTGCCTTTTTCGTTCATCCTTTTTTGGTAATCTTAACGGATTTTCATCTTTCAAGGTTCCATATGCGGAAATTTCTTCAGGGAACAATTCCGTAGTCAATTTATCGTCAGAAGCTTTTACCATTGCCCGTTCAATAATATTATGTAATTCTCGAACATTGCCAGGCCAGTCATATGCTTTTAATGAATGGAGAACATGATCATTAATTGCAGGGGATTTTCTTTGCATTCGAAATGCGAGCTGGCTGGAAAAATGTTGGACTAATAATGGAATATCATCCTTCCGATCCCGAAGGCTTGGCATTTGAATCGGCATGACATTTAGGCGGAAAAATAAATCATCACGGAAACTTCCTTTCTGTACCTCCTTCCACAGGTCTTTGTTCGTTGCTGCAATAATACGAACATTAACCGGCACCACTCTTGAACCACCAATCCGGACGACCTCTCGCGTCTGTAAAACCCGCAAAAGCAGGACTTGCATTTCCAATGACATTTCACCAATTTCATCTAAAAACAAGGTCCCTCCGTCAGCTAACTCAAATTTCCCGGCATGACCGCCTTTTCTTGCTCCCGTAAAAGCGCCTTCAGCATACCCAAAAAGCTCGCTTCCTAATAAATCTCTCGGTATGCCTCCACAATTGATAGCGATAAATGGAGACTTGCGCCGGCTGCTTTCATTGTGAATACCCTGTGCCATTAAATCCTTGCCCGTACCGCTTTCCCCCATTAACAGAACGGTCGATTCATTTTTTGCTGCTAGCTTTGCCTCCAGTAAACACTGCAAAAAACGTTCATTTTTTCCAATGATATCTTCAAACGTTACTTTAGCTTGATTCCCGGAAAAATGGTTCACGAGTTGTCGGACTTTCTTTATTTCCTTCACAGTAATTAGGGAACCAATATTCATCCCTTGTCTATGAATCGGTTTTGCATTAAATAGGACCGAAATCTGGTTTTGGGTTTTGCAAATTTGTAGTTTGACCTCCCGATCCATTACTTCTTGGTTGGTCTGAAAAAAGCTTGCCATTTCCTTATTTTCAATGACATTGGAAATCCATTTTCCTTCTATTTCTTTTTCTGACAAGTTCAATATCTGTCGCATGATTTTGTTAGTCTTAATGACTGTACCACTTTCATTAATGATGATTATCCCATCACTTAAGGTGTTGGTTGTTTCCTCAAGATAGCTCATCATCATTTCATTTCGATTTGTTTTCTCAATCAATTGCAGCTCAAATTCAATTGCTTTTACAGTGGAAACAATCATTCCAAGGGTGTGGGGATGGACTTTATCGAACGGTCCGGAAATATTTAAAACTCCGATTATGTTATTATTTGAGTCAAAAATGGGAGAGGCCGAACAGGTCCACGATTGGGTTGCTCGTGTATAATGTTGATACGAAAAAATTTGAATAGGCTTCATTTCAAGGATAGCTGTGCCAATCGCATTCGTGCCCATCGCCTCCTCACTCCAATTGGCTCCTGTAACAAATTGAATCCTTTCAGCATTTTCCAGTGGTTCCGGATCGCCTATGACGGTTAATAGGTAACCGTTTTCATTACAAAGTGTTACAAGAAATCCGGAGCCTTTTACAAGCGAGTAAAGTGTGTTCATGAGTGGAAGTGAAATTTGGATTAATTCCTTTTTTTCTGCTAGTAAAGTTTGTAACTCTCGCCCTGATAGCTTTTCATTTCCGATTGTTTGAAAAGGATTCACATTAAACTGTTTTGATCGCAACCAAGAGCGTTTGATCATTGGATCCAGATCCTCTTGGAGGACCCCCTCCATAACAAATTTCTCCCACATCTGGGCTAACTGTTCTTTCACCTTCAAAAAAATTCCTCCTCCAAATCTATTGAACCAAGGAAACCTTTTGTCACTTATATTATTCTCGTTTTTACATCTATTTTCCTTCAAAAAGCAAAGAAGAGAGCCTCTCCTTAGCAAGGAAGACTCTCTTCTGATTAGCGGAGATTAAACTCCCTTATATGCCAAACGATAAATTTCAGCCAATTCCGTAACTAGCGGAAGCTTCGGATTTGCGGTCGTACATTGGTCTTCAAAGGCACGCTCTGCTAAAAATTCCACCTTGCTTTCAAATTCAACCCGATCAAGATGATTGGCTTCTAAGCTCATTGGAACATCAAGCTCTTTAGCTAGTTTAATAATGGCCTGCACAAGATTTTCAACACCCTCTTCTGTTGTCCGAGCAGGAAGTCCAAGGGTTCTAGCGATTTCTGCGTATCGTTTATCCGCTATGAAATGATTGTATTTCGGGAATGCCGTAAACTTCGTCGGTTTAGTTGCATTATAACGAATTACATGTGGCAGAAGAACCGCATTTGCACGGCCATGGGCAACATGGAATTCAGCGCCTAACTTATGTGCAAGACTATGGTTGATTCCAAGGAAGGCATTGGCAAATGCCATACCAGCAATCGTGGATGCATTATGAATCTTTTCACGTGCCTCTTCATCATTTCCATTTTTATAGGCTCTTGGCAAATACTCGAATACTAATTGAATGGCTTTCATGGCTAAGCCATCCGTAAAATCATTTGCCATGCAGGAAACATACGCTTCAATTGCATGGGTTAATACATCGAGTCCAGTGTCAGCCGTAATATGTTTTGGTACCGTCATCACGAATTGCGGGTCAATAATGGCGACATCAGGTGTCAATTCATAATCAGCCAACGGGTATTTAATATTTGCCTCTTTATCGGTAATAACTGAGAAGGAGGTCACTTCTGAGCCAGTTCCAGATGTGGTTGGAATCGCCACGAATTGGGCTCTTTCCCCTAACTTCGGATATTTTACAATCCGCTTACGGATATCTAAGAATTTTTGTTTTAGGCCAAAAAATTCAGAATCCGGATACTCATAGAAGAGCCACATTCCTTTCGCAGCATCCATGGCAGAACCGCCTCCAAGTGCGATAATGACATCCGGCTGGAATTTTGCCATCATTTCTGCACCCTTCATCACCGTTTCGATGGAAGGGTCCGGCTCCACTTCTGAAAAAATTTCACAGTGTACATAATCGGGGCGTTTTCTTAAATAATAGAGCACGCGGTCCACATAGCCAAGATTTACCATACCAGGGTCTGTGACAATAAACGCCTTCGAGATTTTTGGCATTTTCGCTAAGTATTGAGTTGAATTTTTTTCAAAATAAATTTTGGATGGAACCTTAAACCATTGCATATTCACGTTCCTTTTTGCAACCTTTTTAATGTTAATCATATGGATGGCACCAACATTGGTAGAAACTGAGTTTCCGCCATACGTACCACATCCCAATGTTAATGAAGGCATATAGGCATTATAAATATCGCCAATTGCCCCTTGTGAAGAAGGTGCATTTACAATAATCCGGCCGGCTTTCATTCGCATGCCAAATTCTCTTATAGCTGTTTGGTCATTGGTGTGAATCACAGCAGAGTGGCCTAAACCGCCAAATTCGAGCATTTCTTCTGCTCTTTTAAGCCCCTCTTCGAGACCGTTCACCTTGTAGCAGGCTAAAACTGGGCTTAATTTTTCTCTTGAAAGCGGATATGCCGGTCCTACACCTGTTAATTCGGCAATCAGAATTTTGGTGCCTTCGGGAACCGTTACTCCGGCCATTTCAGCTATTTTAAAGGCAGGCATTCCAACAATATCCGCGTTTACGGCGCAGGAATGTTCATTGATAACTAGTTTTTCCACCTTTTCTTTTTCATCATCATTAAGGAAGTAGCAATTGTTTGCGATCATTTCTCTTTTCACGTTACTATAAATCTCTTTATCTATGATAACGGCCTGTTCAGATGCACAAATCATACCGTTATCAAAGGTTTTCGATAAAATCAAATCATTTACAGCTTGGCTTAGGTTAGCTGATTTTTCAATATAGCATGGAACATTCCCTGGCCCAACTCCTAAAGCCGGTTTACCAGAACTATAAGCAGATTTGACCATGCCTGCCCCTCCTGTTGCAAGGATGAGCGAAATATTCTGGTGATTCATCAAGGTTTGGGTAGCTTCAAGGGATGGTGTTTCAATCCATTGAATACAATATTCCGGAGCACCGGCTTTTACTGCGGCATCTCTTAGTATTCTTGCTGCCTCACTGCTGCATTTTTGTGCAGATGGGTGGAAGGCAAAAATAATCGGGTTTCTTGTTTTAATTGAAATTAATGCCTTAAACATTGTAGTAGATGTTGGATTGGTAACCGGTGTAACTCCTGCTACTACCCCCACAGGCTCGGCAATTTCAATGATGCCTTCATAATCGTTTTCATTTATAATTCCGGCCGTTTTATCATATTTAATATTGTGATAGACATATTCGGTTGCAAACATATTTTTAATGATTTTGTCTTCATACACGCCTCGTTTTGTTTCCTCGACGGCAAGTTTTGCAAGCGGCATATGCTTGTCAAGTCCCACTAACGCCATTTGTTTAACAATTTCATCAATCGTTTGTTGATTAAAGCTGCGGAATTCCGCCAATGCATTTAAACCATTCTCGACTAATTTATCAATTGTTTCTGCTACTGTTTGGGTTTGCTCTATTACTTTTTCATCGATTGCCATTTTTATTCCCTCCAATAGGTTATGATTGTGAAATATTTCACATGTTAAATCAAAATTTTTTTACTCACAAACAGGATTACGCGGTATTTTTTCAAAATATATGTCTGTTAGGACCTTGGAGCTTCTTTTTACAATGACCACATAATTGACAGTCCAGATATAGGAAGGAATCTGCTCATTTTCTTTTAACATCATCGCCTCATATTCGTCTCCAACTGCTGCTTCAAATGTTTCTAATGTATAGGTCTCAGAATCAGTTGAAAAAGTCTTCCATTCACATTGCATCATGCTTATCACTCCTTAATACCTTTTGTGATTTCATCTTAGCATGTATTCCGAAAAATAGATTGTGAAATATTGAACAAAATATGAAACCTGAAGAAAAAATTTCCTATCGAAGAAGCCCTATAATTACGGGGATTTGTTTAATATAATATTATTGTTTGCGGGCATTAAAAACTTATTCGTTGACTGCACCCCTTCTTTTTCGACCACACGGGCACTATCAACCACCGATCGTTCCCAACACCACATTTTTTTCTGCCACTCGGGCACTATCAACACCTGATCGTTCCCAACACCATATTTTTTTCGACCACTCGGGCACTATCAACACCTGATCGTTACCAACACCATATTTTTTTCGACCACTCGGGCACTATCAACACCTGATCGTTCCCAACACCATATTTTTTTCGACCACTCGGGCACTATCAACACCTGATCGTTCCCAACACCACATTTTTTTCTACCACTCGGGCACTATTAACGCCTGATCGTTCCCAACACCTCATTTTTTTCTGCCACTCGGGCACTATTAACACCTGATCGTTCCCAACACCACATTTTTTTCTGCCACTCGGGCACTATCAACAACCCATGATAATGCCCACTCCCCTTAATTCTCAAAGCACTCTGACAACGGCCACTTTTACTTTCGGCAAATCGAAACCTCCCATTCTATTTTTCTACTGCCTGCATTTTTGATAATAATGGCCGGTTGTTTTCCCAAAAAACCTTAACTGGCAATCCGAAAAATTCTGTAAGCAGTTCCCCTGAGATCATTTCACTTGTACCACCCTCCGCAAAAACCTTTCCCTGTTTAAGTAACAAGGTTTTATTGAAAACAGGTAATATTTCTTCAACATGGTGGGTGACATAAATCATCGTCGGGGCATCAGGATTCTTTGAAATCAATTCAATTGATTCCAATAACTCTTCACGTGCAATAAAATCCAGTCCGTTCGTTGGCTCATCCAAAATTAGCAACGAGGGTTCGGCCATTAATGCCCGGGCAATTAGGACGCGTTGCTTTTCCCCTTGGGACAATGTTTCATAGTTTCGATTCGCATACTCAATGCAGCCAAGATTTTCAAGTAAATTAATCGCTTTTTCACGAATCTCATCTGTAGGAGTTTCATACAAACCAATGGAAGCAAAAGCACCACTTAAAACAACCTCAAACGCATTATCGCCAGGGTGAAATTTTTCCTGTAGTGACGAGGAAACAAAACCAATTTGTTTCCGAAGCTTTTCTCCTAAATACGTCTTTCCAAATTCAAGACCGAGTACCGTAACCTTTCCGCTGGTCGGGAAGTAAAAAGCATTTAACAATTGAAGAATGGCTGTTTTCCCTGCACCATTTAAGCCATATAATACCCAGTGGTCTCCCTGTTCAATTTGCCAATTTATATTTTGTAAAATCCAAGAACCATCTCGTTTTAATGAAACATTTTCTAGATGTAAAACCATGACAGATACTCCCTTCTATATAAAACCTACCTCTATAGTATCAAAAAATGCGAAAATTTAAAAAACACTATAATTTGTGCAGAAAAAAATTCACATGGAGTAACCATACCATGTGAATCTTTAAGATTATTATTTTTCAAAAGTGCATACCACTGTAACTTTTTTGCTTTCGTTTATAAACCATGATTGATAACAGAATGCTTACTTCATAAATAATAATAAGCGGTATTGCTACCGAAAGATGAGAGATGAGCTCTGGCGGAGAAATCATAGAAGCAATAATGACCAGGATTAAATATGCGTATTTTCTCATTTTCGCAATTCTATAAGGATTGACAATCCCCAAAGTTGTTAAAAACATCAGGACAAGCGGTAATTCGAAAGCAACGCCAAATGGTAACGTCATATTAATTAAAAAACTGAAGTATTTTTCTGCCGTAAACGAGGTAGTCATTAAATCATTTCCCAAATGGATTAGAAACCTCATGATGTTTGGAAAAATGAAAAAGTATCCAAAACCCAAACCTACTATAAATAGTAAAAATAAGGATGGAATATAGGCTAAAGCAACCTTTCTTTCTAAAGGTTTTAATGCAGGTTTAACAAATATCCAAATCTGCCATGCTGCAACAGGAATCGTTCCTGCAATGGCAACAACTGATGCAAGATGAAAATAAATCAAAATAATGTCACTTGGCCCTAAAACCATAAGTTTATATCCTAAATTCCCCATAAAAAAAACATAAATCTCTTTGGAATAAATGAGTCCAAAAACAAGAAAAATCAGAAAGGCTCCAGCTGATATGATTAGTCTTTTACGTAATTCATCCAAATGCTCTACTAGGTTAATTTCTTTATCTCCCAAAATTATCGCCTTCCTATACTAAACTTAAAATAAAATATACCATTAAGAGGAATGTTCAATCTAAACTTTTTAATAATTTGGATCTGGTTTCATTTTTTCATTGATAGTAAATTCGATACAAGCTGTACTGCGACGGCATCATCTAAATAACCAATCGGAAAGATGTAATCCGGAATAACGTCAACTGGCATGATAAAATATAAAAGGGCACTTCCTATAACGGCCAAATGATGTGAAGAATCCTTCTTCGTACAAAATTGTTCAAACATTACTTTTAATTGACTAATAAATGGACCTATTCCCCCTAATTTTTGGCGCTTCTTCTCAAAGTTATTTAGGATGGTTTCTTCCCCTTCTTCCGTTTGCGAGAACTGTTCGTATTTCTCTAATTGTTTTTCCACACTTTCAATTGTAAATTTTTTATTATACAAATTAGAAGATTCTAGGATTTTTTCAATATTATCCACCGTTGCATTAAGATCATCTGAATAGCTTTTTTCTGTTTTTTGATCAATCGGGTACCCTGCAGCACGAAATAAATCTGCAAACGGAACTCCAAGAGAGACTGCAAATTTTTTTAAATGTTCAGGTGTGGCTTTTCGTTTACCATTAACAATACGTGAAATGGTGGCAGTGTCGATTTCCGTAAGCTCGCTCAATTTCCTCATGGATAAGGACTGTTGTTTTAATAGATCTTTTAACACCAACCCAATATTGCTATTTTTTTGATCTTTTGACATTTTCTACTCCCCCATATTCATATACCCCATCACAGTAATCCCCAGTTCCAATTGGCCTTAAATCTATTCACTAATATATCTACACGTTGACAATTCGTCAATATTCTCATTAATAATTGTCAATACAGTTATTTTAAAAGAAAGCGGTTATCGCAATAATGATAATAATGATTCCGCTAATAATGGTACCAAATTGCCCCAATGTATAGGGACCAATCCGAACGGCGGATAATTTAAAACCTAACTTAACACCAACCCAAACACTAATTAAACTGCCAATTGCAGCTGTTAGAGAAATAGCATGGGGCGAAAGTCCAAGTAAGCCTGCACCTAAGCCATTCGTAAGTGCGTTAGATGATAAAGCAACACCAAGAAGCATGGCTTCACCCCAGCCAATTTCTCCCGATTGGTCCACATCGGCTAATTCTGGATTTTTGATAACCGTTTTTATACTAGTGGATTGACCGTCATATCCTTCATGATCCTTTATTGCGTTCTTACGGGGTGCTGCTAACAAAATAATTCTAATTCCAATAATTAAAAGCAATAATCCTCCAATTACCACTGGAAAGATGCCAGGTAGAATACGCGAAACCCAAATTCCAAAAGTAATACCAGCAAGGCTCATAAGATAACAAATAATGGCCATTAAAATGTTGGCTCCAATGCCAATTCGGATCTTTCGAACACCGTAAGAAATACCAATACCTAAATTATCTATGCTTGATGATGCTGCAAATGCCAAGATGATTAGCCAAGACAATGTAAATCACTCCTAATTTTTTTACATTGTATTACGTTCATTGACTAAATTTGTATGTCCGCTTAAAATTTGTTGACAAAAAAACAACGGTATTATTAACCAGAGGAATCAATGTCTGGAATACGAAATAACTAAAAGATCGAGAAAAATCTTTGCGATTAAAAATAATGAATCAATCCTTAAAAGGAACAAAATTAGGCCACAGTTCCAGGAACTGTGGCAAACTTTTTTTAGCTCTGAAATTCTTTGACATCAATCTTACATTCTTCTAAAGGAATGACCTTTGTTTTCTTAATAAATTTAAAACCAAGCCAAAATACAATAAATACAGGGATTCCGAGATAGGCGGCAATGACACCCACCCAATCGATATGCCCCGAGGTAAACCCTTGATAGTCTTGGGCAATCAGGATCACAAAGCATACAACGAAAGCAAAGATCGGTCCAAAGGGATACCATTTTGCACGGTATGGGAGATCTTTTATCGAATAACCTTGTGCCACATAGGCTTTGCGGAAGCGGTAGTGGCTGGCCGCAATTCCGAGCCAGAAAATAAACGTCGTCACACCAACGGAATTCATCAGCCAAAGATAGATGGTTCCATCTCCTACAAAGGACGCTAAAAAGGCTAACATTCCGACAATCGTTGTCGCAACTAGAGCTGCAACAGGGACACCACGTTTGTTTACTTTAGCAAAAATTCGTGGTGCTTGCCCTTCCTGGGCCATTGCATACATGATTCTGCTTGTCACATAAAGACAGCCATTTCCGGCAGATAAAACTGATGTTAGAATAACGGCATTCATTACAGAAGCGGCCAATGCAAGCCCGGCTCTTTTGAACACAATGGTAAAAGGGCTGGCCATAACAGTTGAGTTTTGAAGACTTTCATTCGTATAAGGTACAAGAAACGAGATAATGAGAAGCGCTAAAATGTAAAACAGAAGAATTCGCCAAAAAACACTCCGTATGGCTCGTGGGATATTTTTGACTGGGTCCTCACTCTCTCCTGCTGCAACACCAATGCATTCAGTTCCTGAAAAGGAGAAGCCGGCAACAAGAAAGATTCCTAATGTTCCGATAAAACCGCCAACAAACGGTGCATCGCCTACAGTAAAGTTTTGAAATCCAGCAGGTTGATGGCCGTTCATGATTCCAAAAATCATCAAGGTTCCAACCACGATGAAGATGATTATCGTTGCTACTTTAATAAAAGAGAACCAGTACTCTCCTTCACCAAAGCCCTTAACTGATAAGACATTTAAAAGGAAGAGGAAAGCTAAAAATAATCCACTCCACAGGAGTGAAGGGCTATCGGGAAACCAATACTTCATTAACAGGACAGAAGCTGAAAGTTCAGCGGCAAGGGTCATCGCCCATGACAACCAGTAGTTCCAGCCAAATGCAAATCCAAGTGCCGGGTCAATAAAACGTGTGGCATAAGTACTAATCGAACCGCTTGTTGGCATAAAGGTTGCCAGTTCCCCAAGCCCAGTCATGACAAAATACACCATAATCCCAATAATTCCATAGGCTACTAAAACCCCACCCGGTCCCGCTGTATGAATGGCTGGCCCGCTTCCAAGAAAAACACCCGTTCCGATTGTTCCACCTAAGGCGATCATTGACACATGACGTGGTTTTAATTTTTTTTGAAGATTACCAGATGACTCAGATTCGATTTCAGAAGAATATTGCAGCTGTTGATTTTCCAAAAGAATACCCCCTAATATGAATAGAACAAATATTGATAGATTAGAAGCAAGAACTAATGAGGGATACGGTTTAAAACTGCCTGAATTACAAAAATGATGGCAGGGACATGATCCGGCCCCTACCATCCTTCGAAGGAACTAAGCCTTTACTTCTTCCTTCTCTAAATCCTTTGGTCCAAATGTTGCTTTAGGTGACCACCATAATGGTACTTTAATGCCTTCTTCTGTAAGTTTTCCTTTTCCGTTGGCAACCTCACGGGCAATTTCATAGCCTGCTTGGGCATGGCGGATAACCCCAATACCTGAGTCAACAGTCATCGCAACTTCTAGTCTCATATCGGATTCTTCTGTACCATCTGCAATCATCGTTACGCCGGTATGAACTGCTTCACCCATGGAATAGTTTGCTTGAAGCGCAATCAAATCACACATACCAACCGCATTCAATAGACCATTCAATACTGGCCAGTCAGAGATTAAATCGCCGCCGTCTTTCATGTTTTCTGACTCAAATGTAGGGTTCACGATTGAACCGGAGTCTAGGTTGTCACGGGAGAAGGCAACCGGCCCCGCAAGTTCTCCTTTTCGAATCATGTCATTTACTTTTAATGCGAATTTCTTACGTTGTCCAAAGCCCATATAACAAATACGTGCTGGAAGTGCTTCGATTGGAATATGTTTCATCGCCAGTTTGATCCAGCGGGTTACAAGCAGGTCATCGCTGAACTCTTCAAGAATCATTTCATCGATTTTGCGTAAATCCTCTGCTTCACCGGATAGACAAACCCAGCGGAAAGGTCCACGGCCTTCACAAAAGAGCGGACGGATATATTCTGCTACAAATCCTGGTAATCTCTTCGCTTCTTTCTCATCCATACCGGCATCGATACATTCTTTACGGATACTTGTGCCGTATTCGAATGATTTAACACCTAAATCAAGGAATTTAATAAGAGCCTTTAGCTCACGCACCATGGTTTCACGTGCTTTTTCTAAATAAAGCTCACGATTTGTATCACGAAGATGCTCAGCTTCTTCCACTGTATAGCCAGATGGTAAATAAGAGATTGGGTCATGTGCTGGTGTCATGGATGTTGTAATATCCGGTAAGAACCCTTTTTCCAATACTGCCTCAAATACATCAGCTGCATTTCCGACAACACCAATTCCCAGTGGCTTTCCTGCAGCCGCAAATTCTTGCGCTAATACAATAGCTTCATCCAATGAATCTACTAAAACATCAATGAATTGTTTTTCAATCCGGCGATTAATAATTTCAACATTAGAGTCACAAAGGATTGCCACGCCGCCGTGCATCGTCATCGCTCTTGTTTGGTTACCGCCCATACCGCCTGCACCCGCTGTTAAAAGGATTTTTCCAACAAGTGAATCGTTATAGTGTAAACGTGCAATCGCAGAAAGGGTTTCGAATGTTCCTTGGATCACTCCTTGTGTACCGATATATTCCCAAGGTGCAGCCGTATAGTTTGCATACATGGTTAGGTTTTTATCTTGAAGATCATAGAATGTTGGCCAGTCAGCCTTCATGATATTTGTCGTAGCCATCACAACAGTTGGAGCATACTTATGTGTTTTGAAAATGGCTACCGGCATACCAGATTGAACAACCAATGTTTCATCATCTTCAAGTTCTTTTAACGATTTAACGATTGCATGGTAGGACTCCCAGTTACGAGCTGCTTTACCAATACCTCCATAAATAACTAACTCTTCCGGCTTTTCGGCATTCTCCATATTGTTTTCAAGCATCCTTAAGATTGATTCCTGTCTCCAGCCCTTACAACGAAGTTCAGGTCCCCTTTGTGCTTTAACAGAATATAAGATTTCTGGTTTTGTCATTACTAATTCCTCCTAGTATGTAATTTGGTGTACTCGACTTTATATATTGCAAGTACTGTGCCAAGTTGATCAAATTGGGGGAATTTTTTGTTTTTTCTATTAAAATAGCGATTTTTCCTTAGATTTTTTTTAAAAGCTTTCTTTTTAATTTGAGTTATAACCCAAACCTTTCACAAACAACGCAGATATTTCTTGCACCATAACACCACATAAATCGACAAATTCCTATATCCTTGCAAACGATTATAACTTTTATAACGCAGATAAAATTTGCATGCAAGTTATTCTTTAAAGAACCTGAATTATCTGGTTTTTTATCAATCAAACAATAAATATAATAGGGGACAATCCCTCTGGACCCTCCCCAACACTAACCCTATTCAACAAAAATTTACAAAACCTTACTTAAAAACGATTTGGTCCGCTCTTCCTGCGGATTCTCAAATAACTCTTTTGGAACATTTTCTTCGACAATGAAGCCGCCATCCATAAAAATGACGCGGTCACCCACTTCCCTGGCGAAGCCCATTTCATGAGTCACGACGACCATGGTCATCCCTTCTTTCGCAAGCTGCTTCATGACCTCTAATACTTCACCGACCATCTCCGGATCAAGTGCAGATGTTGGTTCATCAAAGAGCATGATTTTCGGCTCCATCGCGAGTGCTCTTGCAATGGCGACACGCTGTTTTTGCCCACCGGAAAGTGAACCCGGATAGGCCTCCGCTTTATCTCTTAGCCCCACCTTACTTAGCAGTTGCAACCCCTTCTGCTTTGTTTTTTCAACAGAAATCTTCCTCACTTTCATAGGTGCCAACATAATATTTTCAATCACGGTTTTATGTGGAAAAAGATTAAACTGCTGAAAAACCATGCCTACTTCTGTCCGCACCTTATTAATATCGGTTTTTTTGTCAGCGAGATCTATTCCTTCAATATAAATATGACCGTCTGTAATCGTTTCCAATAAATTGATGCACCGTAAAAAGGTGGATTTCCCTGACCCAGATGGACCAATGACTACGACTACCTCTTGAGGTTTCACGGAAACATTGATATCCTTTAAAACCTCATGATTTCCAAACGACTTTTTTAAATTTTTCACGGTAATCATGTGGTCGCCATCCTCCTTTCAAGTCTAGATAATAAGAAGCTTAACGTAAGGGTTAACACCAAATAAATCGCAGCTGCTGTTAGATATGGCTCCCAAACACGATAATACTGCCCCTGCATCGCTTGTCCCCAGTACATAAGCTCGGGTGCTGCAATTAACGCTGCGAGAGACGAATCTTTTATTAATACAATAAATTCATTTCCTAATGGGGGAATCATCCGCTTGAACGCCTGCGGCAAAATAACATAGCGCATTGCTTGAACATGATTCATTCCTAGAGAACGCGCAGCCTCCATTTGACCCTTATCAATGGATTGAATCCCGGCACGAAAAATTTCAGCGATATATGCAGCTGAATTCAAGGAAAGGGCAACAATTGCCGCCGCAATTGCATTGGTTTCACCTAAAAATAGTGGAACTACAGCGAAATGGATTAATAGGATTTGAACCATAAAAGGGGTCCCGCGAAAAAAGGTAATATACCAATTAAATGGCTGGGCATATAATTTATTTTGCATCATTTTACCTAGCCCGATCAGCAAGCCGAAAATGGTTCCAAGTAAAATTCCAGCGAATGAAAGACCAATTGTCAGCATTGTGCCTTTTATGAAAAATGAACTGTATTCAGATAATAAATCAAAACGAAAATCCATAGGCAAATCCTCCTAATATGATTCAGTATGAAAGTCTGATCGTTTAAACAGCCAAAAATTGCGTAACTGCCATAGGTATATGGGTTACGCAATTTTTTCGTTATCCGTTATTGTTTCAATGCATTTACATCAGGGTCTGACTTAAACCACTGTTGATAAATCTTTGCATATTCACCGTTTTCAAGCACTTTTGTAATCGCCTTGTCAAAATCAGCTTTTAGCACACTGCCTTTTGGAAACATTAAACCATAAAATTCTTTTTCAAATGCTGTATCGTCTTTTATTACGACTAAGTTCTCATTCGGATTATTTTTAACGTATTCTTCGACAACTGTATTATCTGCGACAACGGCATCTGCCCCGCCGCTCTTCAATTCCATAATCGCTAGATTGTTACTTTTAAATTTTTTAAGATCTTGATTATTTTTTCCTATTATTGCTTCTACCGCTTCTTGACCGGTAGTTCCATTTTGAACGGCCACTTTTTTACCCTTTAAATCCGCGGCACTTTTAATTGGGCTGTCTTTTGGTACGAGAATTTCATTTGTAGATAAAAAGTATGGTGTTGAGAAATCATAGGTTTGTTTTCGTTCATCATTAATCGTAATGGCGGAAATACCAAAATCTGCAGTTTTTCCTTTTACTTCAACGAATAGTGGATCCCAGCCGGTATTTACCACATTAATGTCATGTCCCGCTTCCTTCGCTACCACTTTGATAAAATCAAGATCGAAACCTTTGATTTGACCTTTATCGAGAAATTCAAATGGAGCATATTCGGCATTGGTTACAACCTTTAGTGTTTTCTTTTCAGTTTCCTTTGCTTTCTCCCCGCTGCTGCTTGTTTGGCTTGTCCCACAGGCAGATAGAATAACCATTAAAACTAAAACCATGGATAAAAACTTTAATGCTTTCATAATTGACCCCCTTATATTTTTAAATCACTGTAACTGAAAATTCAGACTATTTATAAGCTAGTTATTCCTTTATAGCTTTAAAAACGCGGTGACACCTTGAAGTAAATCCTCGGGGTAAGTGTGATTGGTCATGGGGTATTTTTCAATGGAGTTTTTGGAAAGGAGGCCCATCCTTAATCTCTATTTCCTGGACGGCCTCCAGAATATTATTTAACTAATGAATTGTCTTTTAAGATAAATTGTGCAAGCTCTTCCATTTGATCCGAAATGGCACGGTCGCCTTCAAGTGGCGGGCAGATTTCACGGATTTTTTCTAAATAGGCTCTTGTTGCCGGCGCTAATTCTTTTTCTGCATTTTCTAAGTGAATCGCTTGTGAAGCACAAATCATTTCAATCGCGATGACTCTTGCGGAATTATGAATGATTTCTCGTGCTTGACGTGAAGCAATGGTTCCCATGCTGACGTGGTCCTCTTGGTTGGCCGATGTAGGAATCGAGTCAACACTTGCCGGGTGGGCAAGGACTTTATTTTCAGAAACAAGGGATGCAGCGGCATATTGCGCAACCATCAAACCGCACTCTAATCCTGGATCTGTTGCTAAGAATGGAGATAATCCGCTTAATTGCGGGTTAACAAGACGTTCTGTTCTACGCTCCGAAATATTCGCCCATTCTGCTGCAGCTACTTTTAGAAAGTCCATTGACAGTGCGATTGGCTGTCCATGGAAATGGCCTCCTGAAAGAATTTCACCGCTTTCAAGTACAATCGGATTATCGGTTGTAGCGTTCATTTCAACACTTAAGCGTTCATTGACATAATTAAATGCCTGCCAGGATGCACCGTGAACCTGTGGAATACAGCGAATCGAATAGGAATCCTGGATACGGATCTCCCCCTGACGTGTTACCCGTTTGCTTCCCTCAAGCCAGTTCCTCATTCGTGATGCCACAAATTCAAGCTCTGGATGAGGTCTCACCGCTAAAAGCTCATTGTCAAAGGCAGAAATAATTCCATTTAATGCTTCCATTGTTAGGCATGCTGCCATATCTGCAGATAAACCAACACGTTCTGCTTCGTTTAGTGCAATTGTACCAACTGCTGACATTGCTTGTGTTCCATTGATAAGAGCCAACCCTTCCTTCGCTTCTAAAGAAACTGGTTTTAGGCCAGCACGTTTTAAGGCTTCTCCGCCTGGCAAGATTTCGCCCTTGTATTCAGCTTTCCCTTCACCCACTAAACAAATAGCAATATGGGATAGGGGGGCGAGGTCACCGCTTGCCCCAACGGAACCCTTACATGGAACAACCGGATGTACACTGTTATTAATCATATCAAGAAGCAGTTGCAGGGTTTCTTCTCTAATGCCGGAGAAACCTTTTGATAATGAGTTTGCTCTTAACGTCATCATCGCTCTTACAACTGGAATTGGCAGTGGTTCACCAACTCCAACAGCATCCGCTCGTAATAAATTCAACTGTAACTTTGCATTATCTTCAGGATTAATTTCAATATCACTTAGTTTTCCAAAACCTGTATTGACACCGTAAACTACTTTTCCGTCATTAATGGCCTTTTCGACTCGTTTTCGGCTTTCTCGCACCCGTTGCCAGTTCGCTTCCGGGATTTCAACTTTCGCCTCACCCTTAGCTACACTTTCCACTTTATAACGGTCTAAAGAAAAACCGTCTAAGTCTACTAATTTTAACTCTACTAATTCTTTGCTGCTCATTGGTCCCATCTCCTATTATGTTCTGCCAAAATGTTTCGACTTTATCCAATATTATAAATCAATTTCTCGACAATATCCTCACTATAATGCCATTCTCTTAAAATGTTAATCTGGAATGTTTTGCATTCCTTTAGGAATTTTTATGGTTCACATACCACTGTTCAATTAATGCTGTTGTTAATTTACCCGTATTTATAAGGTTTTCGATGCTGATACATTCCCTGAAAGAGTGAATATTTTGGAATCCTAATCCAAGGGTGATCGTGGTAAGCCCATTTTCATTTAACACATTTGTATCGGCCCCGCCTAATGTTTCCGTTAAGTATGGCTTAACGTTAATTTTTTGCGCAGCTTCTAAGGTGTTTTTCACTAAAATATGGTCTTCCGGAATATCAAAGCCAAGATATTTTTTCTCGATGCGAACATCCACCTTTCCACCTTTTTTCTCGGCAGCCTGCTTCATGACCTCTTCCATATGTTTGAGTTGGGCATCTAATTTTTCTTTTGAAAAACTCCGTACTTCACCAGCAACAGTTACACTTCCCGGGATAATCGATGTCAGTTCCCCGCCTTTGATAATTCCAATATTTGCAAGCGTTTCTTCATCGATTGCACCTAGCTTCATGTTCCTTAATCCTTCGGCCGCAAGAATGAAAGCACTATTTCCTTCCTCTGCATTCAAGGCAATATGTGCTGCATTCCCTTGAACTTCCATCCAAATCCGGCTGCTATATGGCCCTTTTAAAATCGTTTGGCCAACATCACCGCTGCTGTCAAAAATATAACCCGTTTTACTCTTTGCCTTGCTATAGTCCATATACGTTGCCCCAACAAGACCAGGCTGTTCATTTACAGTTAGAATGAATTCAATTGGTCCATGTGGCACACCGCTATCAATAATGGCGCGGATCGCTTCTAAATAAGCAGCCAATGCAGCTCGGTCATCAGCGCCCAAAATTGTCGTACCATCTGAATGAATCACACCGTCTTTAATGACTGGCTTCAATCCTTCTGTAGGTAAAACCGTATCCATATGGGTGGAGAAAAATAACGGTGGAATCGACGAATCAGTACCTTCACGATAGGCAATCAGGTTACCGACTTCACCATTAAAGTTTTTATGTGCTTCATCAAATTCCAAGGTAAAACCAAGCTCTGGAAGCGCCTTTTTCAAATATTCTGCCACAAGACTTTCTTTCCCACTTGGAGCGTTAATTTTTGCAAGTTCTAAAAATAATTCTTGCAATCGTTCTGCATTTACATGTTCAGAAGCTTTCGATACTTGATTTGTTTTCATAAAAGTCCCTCCTAACGGCTAACGACAACCTTACCGTTTTTGATTACTGTTTCCACAATGTTTGTTCCAAGTTCATATGCAATATGCTTATAAGTTGGGACATCCCAAATTTGTAAATCGGCTACTTTTCCTTCCTGAATCGTACCCCTGTCATCGAGATCAAGCGCTTGTGCCCCGCCATATGTTGCGGCTTTAATGGCTTCCTCTACGGAGAATTGATAGAGTCTGCATGCAAGGTTAATGACAAATTGCATGGATTGCGTATAACTAGCCGGGCAAAGATCCGTTGCCAGTGCCACCTGCATGCCTAAATCCAGCATTTTTCGTGCATCAAATGGTCGTTTATGGCTTACCGCAAAATCAAGGGATGGCATTAAGACTCCTGTAACATTTGCTTCCGCAAGCTTTTCCATCACTTCAACTGGTGTATAATTCAAATGGTCAACCGAGACCATTTTCATCTCAGCTGCCAAATCCGTACCGCCAATATAGGAATAAGCATCCGCATGAATTTTTGGCTTCATCCCATATTTCAGTCCGGCTTCTAGGATTTGCTTTGATTCCTCTGCTGTAAAATAGCCGTCATCACACCAGACATCACAAAATTCAGCGAGACCACGTTCTCCTACCCGCGGAATCATTTCATTAATGATTACATCCAGGTATTCTTCCTTTGTTAAGTTTTCAGGGAATCCATGGGCACCTAAAAATGTGTTTAACACATCAAGCGGTGTTTCTTCGTTCAGCCTACTACTAACTTCTAAAATTTTGATTTCACTATCAGTTGTCAAACCATAGCCGCTTTTGCTTTCAACTGTCGTGATTCCATAATTAAGCATCATCATCAGACGTTTTTTAGATTGTTCAAACAATTCCTCTGAAGGTCTGTTCCTAGTTAATTCAACGGTCCGATTCGGCCCCATTGAAATTCCTAGTTCTTTTAATTTCTCAGGAGTGTATCCTGCCACCTTAGCTGCATATTCCTCAACCCTTGTGCCGTAAAATACTAAATGGGTGTGAGAATCAATAAATCCTGGAGCAACGACTTTCCCCTTAGCATCAATTACATCCGATCCTTCTAGCTCAAAACTTTCTTTCATATCCGATTCCGTCCCGACACCGGCAATTTTCCCATCCTTGACGGCAATCCAAGCATTTTCCAAGACACCAATTTCACTCATGCCTTCTCCTGCACAGGTAATGACTTCAGCTGCATTTGAAATCAATAAATCTACTTTTATCTTCACTTTTGTATCAGACATTTTAAAACCTCCAAACATTTTCTGTCATTCCTTGGCTAGTGATTGCTATGTAATCTCTGAAAATAACAAAAGAATAGTAGAGACCTGCAAGATGTCGATCTCTACTATCTAGTTTTATTTCATTTATTAAGCCTTTACATCTTCTTTTTCTAAATCTTTCGGACCAAATGTTGCTTTAGGTGACCACCATAATGGTACTTTAATGCTTTCATCGGTAAGTTTTCCTTTACCGTTGGCAACATCGCGGGCAGTTTCATAGCCTGCCTGTGCGTGGCGGATAACTCCGATTCCAGAGTCAACGGTCATTGCAACTTCAAGTCTCATATCTGACTCTGCAGTTCCGTCAGCGATCATTGTTACACCTGTATGAACGGCTTCGCCCATAGAGTAATTCGCTTGAAGGGCAATCAAATCACACATACCAACCGCATTCAATAGACCATTCAGTACTGGCCAGTCAGAGATTAAATCGCCGCCGTCTTTCATGTTTTCAGATTCAAATGTTGGGTTCACGATTGAACCAGAGTCTAAGTTGTCGCGTGAGAAAGCTACTGGTCCGGCAAGTTCGCCTTTTCTAATCATGTCATTTACTTTTAACGCGAATTTCTTACGCTGGCCAAAGCCCATGTAGCAAATACGTGCTGGAAGTGCTTCGATTGGAATATGTTTCATCGCCAGTTTGATCCAGCGAGTTACAAGCAAGTCATCACTAAACTCTTCAAGGATCATTTCATCGATTTTGCGTAAGTCTTCTGCTTCACCAGATAGACATACCCAACGGAATGGTCCACGGCCTTCACAGAAGAGCGGGCGGATATATTCTGCAACGAAGCCTGGTAAACGCTTCGCTTCTTTCGCATCCATCCCTGCATCGATACACTCTTTACGAATACTTGTGCCGTACTCAAAGGATTTAACACCTAGTTCTAGAAACTTAATTAATGCTTTTAACTCACGAACCATAGTTGCGCGGGCCTTTTCTAAATAAAGCTCACGGTTTGTATCGCGTAGTTCTTCTGCTTCAGCAACTGTGTATCCAGATGGCAGATAAGAAATTGGGTCATGTGCCGGTGTCATGGATGTGGAAATATCCGGTAACCATCCTGATTGAAGTACTTGCTCAAAAATATCTGCAGCATTACCAACAACCGCAATACCCAATGGCTTTCCAGCAGCCGCATATTCTTTTGCTAACACTATGGCTTCATCCAGTGAATCTACTAAAACATCAATGAATTGTTTTTCAATCCGGCGGTTAATAATTTCAACGTTAGAATCGCAAAGGATGGCCACACCGCCATGCATCGTCATCGCTCTGGTTTGGTTACCACCCATACCGCCTGCACCGGCAGTTAAAAGAATTTTACCCACAAGTGAGTCATTATAGTGTAAACGTGCAATAGCAGAAAGGGTTTCGAATGTGCCTTGGATAACGCCTTGTGTTCCGATATACTCCCATGGTGCAGCTGTATAGTTTGCATACATGGTTAGGTTTTTATCTTGCAGATCATAGAATGTCGGCCAGTCAGCCTTCATGATATTAGTTGTTGCCATAACTACAGTTGGAGCATATTTATGGGTTTTGAAGATAGCAACCGGCATACCTGATTGAACAACCAATGTTTCATCATCTTCAAGTTCTTTTAACGATTTTACAATCGCATGGTAGGATTCCCAGTTACGAGCTGCTTTACCGATACCGCCGTAAATCACTAGTTCTTCCGGCTTCTCAGCATTTTCCATATTATTTTCGAGCATTCTTAGGATTGATTCCTGTCTCCAACCCTTACAACGGAGCTCAGGTCCTCTTTGCGCTTTAACGGAATATAAGATTTCTGGTTTCGACATAAATAATTCCTCCTAGATTAAATGTTGTTCTTGCTTTTATATATTGCAAGTACCGTGCCAACTCATTTAAATTCGTCCAAATTGTCTTAAGTTTTGTTGGAAAGGCGCGCTATTAAGCTATAAATATAGCTAATTTGTTCTAAACACTCGTTAGGGAAAATAAATTCATTTAAAATTAACCGCAGATGTTTTTTGCATGTTTTTCACGAGGATGATTTGAAAAGTAGTTAAACCTTGTAAACGGTTCCGTCTGAAACCCTGCAGATAAATCTTGCATGCAGATTTATCCTTAGTTAATGGAGGTTTTTTAAGTGTTTTTCGGTTTCTCCCTCCATTAACTTTAAAAAAATCAGCCAAGGTTTTTATGAAAACCCTGGCTGATTGATTATCCCAGATAAGCTTTTTTAACCACATCTTTTTCCTGGAGATTTTTTGCAGTATCCTGAAAGTGGATTTCCCCATTCTCCAATATATACCCACGATCAGCTACCGATAGAGCCATCGTTGCATTCTGCTCAATTAAGAGAATGGTTAATCCTTCGTGCTTAATTTTATTAATCGTTGAAAAAATACTTTTAACAACAATCGGGGCCAACCCCATAGAAGGTTCATCTAGAATGAGCAGTTTCGGCTTAGCCATTAGGGCCCGGCCGATTGCCAGCATTTGCTGTTCCCCACCGCTTAATGTACCGGCCATTTGCTGGTACCGCTCAGCTAATCGCGGAAACAATTCATAGATCTTTTCTATTTCTTGGTGCAATTCTTTTTTCGATACCTTTCTGGCATAAGCTCCCATAATTAGATTATTCACCACCGATAATTTTGGAAAAATTCGCCGTCCTTCCGGAACCATAATAATGCCTTCTTTAACAACCTTATGGGGAGCTCTCCCATTGATTTCTTTTCCTTCATATTGAATTGATCCCTTTGAGGGAATGACACCGGAAATTGCATTTACTGTCGTAGTTTTCCCTGCTCCATTTGCACCGATTAGGGCCACAGCCTCCCCTTTTTTTACTTCTAGAGAGAGATTTCTTACAGCATGGATACTTCCATAGGACACATTAAGATTATTAATTTGCAGCATATTCGCTCTCCCTTTCTGAATCTTCCTTACCAATATAAGCCTCAATGACCGCTGGATTCGAAATAATCAATTCCGGTTCATCATCAGCAATCTTTTCACCATGATCAAAAACAGCAATTCGGTCACAAAGACCCATTATCCAGCCGACATTATGTTCAATCAAGATAACCGTTGTACCATTTTCTCTTATCCTTACAATCAGCTCACCAATTTCGTCCGTTTCCTCATCGTTCATTCCCGCTGTCGGTTCATCGAGAAGAAGAAGTTTTGGCTTTGAAACTAACGCACGGGCAATTTCCACGCGGCGCTGATTTCCATAGGAAAGACTGCCTGCAAGCTCCTCCTCAAAACCCTTAAGCCCGACAATCTCTAATATTTTCCGGCTTTCTTCTCTGACCATTTCTGCTTCTTTTTTTGAAGAACGTAAACCCAAAATGGCAGACCATAAGCCCGTATGCGTCTTGCCAAACATTCCGACCATAACATTTTCTATCACGGTTTCATCCTTTAACAGACGGATATTCTGAAAAGTACGGGATATCCCTAATTGCGCGATTCGAAAAGGTTTTAATCCATGGACAGACTGATTCTCAAAAAGAATCTTTCCATCATTTGGTTTATAGATTCCTGTTAACATATTGAAAAATGTTGTTTTTCCCGCACCATTCGGACCAATTAAACCAAAAATTTCTCCTTGATTCACTTGAAGACTGACCTCGCTTACAGCTATTAATCCACCGAAACGTTTGGTGATTCCTTCTATTTTAAGCAACATGCTCACCGCCTTTTGCCGTCTTCTTTTTGCGAATTGATTTGCCCATTACTTTTTTAGCACCCTTTTTGCCAAAAATACCATTTGGCTGATAACGCATCATAACCACCATCAGTAATCCGTAAAGCATCATCTTGTACATATCAAGATACTTCAAATCGATAAAAGTAAATTGGAATAAGCGGAATAACTCAGGCAATAAATAGAGAACAGTTACTCCAAATAGCGTGCCGCGAATACTTCCCAGCCCGCCGATTACCACCATGCTCAAGATTGTGGCTGAAATCGAAAAACCAAATGAGTCAGAGCTAATATACGTAACTTTATGTGCAAACAATGCACCTGCCGCTCCGGCATATGCTCCGCCGATCGCAAACACCAATACCTTGTAATAGGTGGTATTAATTCCCATTGATTGGGCAACAATGTCATCTTCACGAATAACCATCCAGGCACGGCCGATTCGGGACTGAGTCATTTTTCTAATTGCGTATATTCCAATCAGCATGACGATCAAGATAAACACCAAATAACTTACATTCTCAAGCTTCACACCAAACAAAGCGGGAGAAGGAATCATGTCAATTCCATAAGCTCCTCCGGTAATGCTAGCATTTTTAAAAAAGGACTGGATAATCAAACCCATTCCCAATGTTGTGATAGCAAGAAAATCCTCACGGACCCTGAGAGATGGTAATCCTAAAATTGCGCTTATAATAAAAGTGATTACAATGGCCAAGAGAATTGCCAGCCACGGATTTAAATCAGCTTTCGTAGACAAAATCGCTGAGGAATAGGCACCAATTCCGAAAAAGGCAGCGTGTCCAAGCGATACTTGACCTGCGAAACCGGTAATCAAATTTAATCCTAAACCAAGTACAATATAGATAATTAAGAAGACTATAATGTCAACATAATAGGGATTAATTAATACATCCATCACCATCACCTACACTTTCTCGACTTTTTTCCCAAACAATCCGGAAGGTTTAATTAATAGAATGAAAATTAGAATGACAAAGGCAATCGCATCTTTATCAATGACCATTCCAGACAAATATCCATCGCTCATCGTTTCTACCAGTCCAAGAATTAAGCCGCCGATAATCGTGCCTCCGATGGAACCTAATCCCCCAAGGACCACAACACAAAATGCTTTTAGACCTGGAATGGAGCCCATGCTTGGAAATAAAGAATTGTAATTTAATGCGACCAATACTCCAGCAGCTGCTGCAAGAGCAGACCCAAGCATGAATGTTACTGAAACAACACGATTGCAATTTACCCCCATTAAGGAGGCTGCGCGCATATCCTGAGCAACCGCTTGAATCGCCAGGCCCATTTTTGTAAATTTTAGAAAAGCAAATAAAAGTCCTAGTCCAATGACACCTGCTAGGATAATATAAAATTTATAATTCGTTAATGATACTGATTGACTGAGATGATAGATGGTATTGGTTGTTCCTGTTTCCGGAAACGGCTGTGTATCGGAAGAAAAAATAACTTGGAGTAAATTCTCTAGAAAAATTGCTACTCCTACACCGCTGATTAATGTTGTAATTGGGTTTCCACCCCGAAGTGGGCGATAGGCAAAGCGTTCTATTGCCATCCCAAGAATAGCGGAAACGGCCATGGCAAAAATCAAAGCGACCAAAAACGGTAAATGAAGATACATAATTCCAATCATGGCCGCAAATGCGCCTACCATGTAAATAACACCATGTGCAAAATGTAATAATTTCAGGACTCCATACACCATCGTTAAGCCAACAGAGACAAGGATGTAGACAAAACCTATTGCAAACCCGTTTACAAGCTGTTGTGCTAACATTTTTACCTCATTCCTTTCGATTTTTCTTCTAAAAAAGCAAAGAGGAGACCTAAGGCCCCCTCCTCCCTCTCAAGTCCAAATGAACCTTAGTAATTCAAAGATTTGACGTATTGGAATTTTCCATCTTTCACTGTCATAAAGATGACCGGTTTTACTACTTCATGTTGGGCATCAAAGGAAATTTTTCCGGATGTTCCTTCAAAATCTTTTGTTTCATTAATTGCTTTAGCCAATTTTTCCCGGTCTGTTCCTGCCTTTTTCATAGCTTCTAAAATAACTTCCGTTGCGTCAAAGCTTTGGGATGAAAGCATGTCTGGCTCACTATCTTTATATTTGTCATGCCATGCCTTAACAAAGTCTTTGACCGCCTCTCTTGTATCCGTTGCAAAGAACGAGGTCGTAAAGGTTGCACCTTGTGTATTTTCCTTACCCAATTCTAGGAATTTAGGAGAATCAAAACCATCTACACCTAAAAACTGTGCATCGATACCTAATTCCTTCGATTGTGTAACGATTCCTGCTGCCTCATTGTAGTATCCTACAACATATAATGCATCCGGTTTCGACTCTTTAACAGCAGTTAAGACAGAGCTAAAATCTTTATCCCCCATTTTAAATGGTTTCTCAATTACGATATTGGCCCCAAGTTTTTTGGCTTCTGCTTTGAAGGCATTATAGATGGAAATTCCATAATCAATATCCACATACATAACGGCAATGTTTTTCTTTTTCAGATCATTAACAGCATAATCAGCCATTGCTTTTCCTTGTACATCTGCCGTGTAAATGACACGATTTACA
The DNA here is from genome assembly GCF_042675345.1 of Neobacillus sp. GCM10027624. Taxonomy (NCBI): domain Bacteria; kingdom Bacillati; phylum Bacillota; class Bacilli; order Caryophanales; family Bacillaceae; genus Neobacillus; species Neobacillus sp. GCM10027624. The sequence goes on along the minus strand of NZ_JBHTHD010000003.1, from coordinate 409,524 downwards.
TAATCGCCGCCTTTTGTGATATCCGGATGAACGGCATAGGCCACAACCATCGGAACCTTAGAAGATTGAACTTTCGGTGTAACCGTTTTCATCGGACCACTGTAGCCACCGCCGACAATTCCTGAAACCTTATCACTATTAATTAACTTCTGTACGGCTTTCAACGCTTCTTCCGGTTTCCCTTGATCATCTTCTGCAACTAGCACTACTTTTTTCCCATTCACTCCGCCATCTTTGTTAAATTGCTCAATGGCAAGCTGTGCAGCATTTCGGCTAAGCGTCCCATCTGTTGAGGTCGGACCTGTTAAAGGACCTACCCAACCAATTTTGATTGAATCTTTACTTGACGTGGAACTGGAGGATTGGCTGCTTGCACAACCTGTTACGAACAAGGAGATTCCTAACAAACCGGAAAGAATTAAACTGCGTTTTTTCACTGCACATCACTCACTTTCTGCTTTTATAAAATAAGGTCTATTAAAATTTCTCATTCTATTTATTGCAAGAAATATGCCATAGTCACATCATCCACTTTACTTTTTCAGAAAAGTGTGAAATTATAGGGGTTGAAAAATTTTTTGATGACCTTTACTCTTCAAAAAATTTTTTAAAAAACGCAGATATTTTTTGCAATATCCTGATAACAACTATAGTAATTAAGTTTCCATCTTTGAAAAATCAAACTTTCAATTCTGCAGATGTTTTTTGCATGCAGACTATTTTAACTTTTCCTACTAAATGATATATTCTGAAATAGATGTTTAAAGGGGGCTTTGTAATGAATCCAGCATCAATCGGTTCATTGATTAGAAGTTTTGTAGATGGGGTTATTGTTTTAGACAATCACAGCGATATTTTATTTTATGATGTGAACGATGACCTTCAAATGAATCTCACGCTCGGGATGAATATCTTTCTTTTTCTGCCATGTAACCAGGAACCTTTAGTAGAGAATCAAATCTATCAAGTGACCATAAACGAAAAGAAGTTGGCAATAGAGGTAAAAAAATTCTCAATAGACGTGGATTATTTGATTTTATGTATAAAAGATACTACAAATCTATCGACCAACCAGGAAGCTAGGTTATACTGCCTTGAAAAAATTATAGAATCTTTGAACGAAGGCGTAATGATGAGTGATACGGATGGGAAAATTGTACTCTATAACAATGCGCAGGAAAAGTTAGAAGGTTTGGACAGCAGAGAAATTCTTGGAAAACATCTTTGGGAGGCCTATAATTATAACCCGCAATATTCAGAGCATAAACATACCTTCAAAACCGGTAAACCAATATTCTCTAGATATCGAGCACACTCCACGGTAAATGGAGTACCTAAATATGTAAATTATAGTACGTACCCAATCCAAAAAGACGGGGAAACGGTTGCTGTATTTTCGATTAGTACAAATGAATCCCATCTTAAAAATCAGCTCCATCAAACGATAGAAATGAGAAGACAAATTGTCAACTCAGATTCCAATGATCGGCCCTATAAAAATGGAACGACTTTTTCCTTTGATGATATTAAAGGCAAGAGCATCGCGCTAAAAAACCTCATCCAAGAAGCGGAAAATATTGCCGTCCATAATACCGATGTGTTAATTGTCGGGGAAACGGGAACTGGTAAAGAACTATTTGCACAGAGTATGCATAATCACAGTCCAAGAGCGGAAAGCCCTTTTGTTGCAATAAACTGTGCTGCTATTCCAGAAACCCTGTTGGAAAGTACGTTATTTGGAACCGTCAAAGGTGCCTTTACCGGGGCAACGAACCAAATCGGACTTTTTGAATATGCCAAAAATGGTACGCTTTTTCTCGATGAAATTAACTCAATGCCAATTGCCTTACAATCTAAATTAATTCGTGTTCTTCAAGAGCGATTAGTCCGCAGGGTTGGGTCGAATGAGGTGACTCCGGTAGAATGTACCGTAATAAGTGCCTCCAACGAAGACCCAGAAAAGTTAATCGACGACGGCAGAATGCGTCTAGATTTATTTTACAGGCTTGCACATACAAGTCTCTATATTACTCCATTACGGGAGCGAACAGAAGATATCCACTTTTTCATACAGTTTTTCATTGAAAAATATAAGAGGAAATTCAACAAAGATGTGCCAAACCTTTCCAATATATTGCTTTCGATGTTGCTTCAATATCATTGGCCTGGTAATACGAGAGAATTAGAGCATTTAATCGAAAATTTAATGATACGTGCCAATGAAAATGATGAGGAAATCGGTACCGACCACCTTCCAGCTTATATGAAGAAAAAAATATTAACAGCACCTTCGATCAAAGTAGAAAAGCAAAAAGAGTTAAAAAAGAATCCGTTTAAATCGATTTTTTCGAACTCGCAGGAGCATTATATCCAAAAAACACTGGACGAAGTGGATTGGAATATCTCTAAAGCAGCCAAAACACTTGGAATCACGAGACAAAGTTTACAGTATCATATTAAAAAACATGGGCTCGTAAAGCCGAACGGTAAATAAAAAAAGTGCCATGCTAATGTGAAAACTTCACATGGTGCCTGGCACTTTTTTAGTAAGATCTTTTGTTTATTTATCTCCAGCTACAACTTGAAATAATTCTTCCCTATCTATAATACTCCCGGTAAATTCGTGCGTTAATTCCACATTGGGGTTAAAAATAAACGTTTTATTGTCATGCATGATAACATTACCCTGTTTTTCAAAATGCTCACCGAGGGTATTGGCTACTTTTTTGATTTCGCTCATTTTTCCAGTTAGCATTTTAAGATAGGTCATGTCAAAATTCATTTCTTTTGCATGTTCCTTCATCACTTGTGGAGTGTCATTTTCTGGGTCAACAGAGACGGAAGCGAGCAGAATTTTGTCTGTATCTATCCCCCTAGTTTTAAGGTCTTCTTGTAAATTGTGAAAATTCGCCAATAAAACTGGGCAGGCATTAGGATCTGCACATTTGACATACGTAAAGGTCAGTACCACGGTCCTCCCTAAAAAGTCCTTTTTTGTGATTTGGTTTCCGTTTTGGTCTTTTAGATTAAAATCTGGCAAGGAGACCTGTTTTGTTACCCTATGGGCATTTTCCTTTGTAGCAGCCTCGACTGAAAATTCCTTATCTTCCTCAACAGATTTTCCGTTTCTCTCTACTTTTATGGTGGCGACCCAATCCCCATTCATGGCTAATTTACTTAGGCCAATATACTTTCCATCCTCGGTTTCTTCAACCGTTACAGGGATTGTTCCATGGTCCATGTTTTTCATATTTAATTCTGCCGTAACATGAGCCCTCTTTACCGGATTTCCCTTTTGATCTGTAATTTTAATTTGCATCGGATAGATCTTTCCCTCCGTAAAGGTATTAGGCGTTGAAAGCTTAACTTGAAAGTCTTTTGTTCCCCCGCAACCTGCGATGATAATTGCCATCAGACTTATCATACAGAACACTAATTTTTTCATAAGACCAGACCTTTCAAAAACTATTTTCCCTTTTTATTCTACATTGATTTTTAACCTCAAGATGTTATTAATCATGACAAAATTACGAACTTGGACATGGAGTTGTGCTTTGTGGATGAACTAATGGAAAATATTTTTGCAAAAGTGGAAAGTATTTTTTTGATAATACTAGAAAATAAATTCATCAGACTAGAAAATATCCTTTATAGCTTTAAAAATAAAAAGAAGACTGGAATATTCCAGTCCCTCACTTTCAAACCAACATCTTTTCAACATCCTGAAAGACTTGATCCGCTTTAGCTAATCCAACTCTCTCAATTTCAAAAAGTTCATTTTCAATCTTATTTTTCAGTTCCTGATCCTTCATAATTTTCGTATTAATCAATACATTGAGCTTTGCCCCTTGAAGCGCTGCCTTACAAAATGCAACCCCCACTCCAACATCACTAATAGCAATCCTGGTTCCCTTTTTCGCATATTCTTCATGTAAGCGGATTGCTGCTAAACAGTTTTTTGCAATCTCAAGCGGTATCCTTGATGCTTCAATGAGAGCCTCCTGCAAAACGGACTCCTTATATTTCTTTTCCTCTTCTGTTGTTGAAGGCAGGCCATAGGCCTGTGACAACGGGTAAAACACTTCGGCATCCTTCTGTACTAAAGCTTTCAGTTGACCGATTATCACTTCTGATTTATTCAAAAGTTCGATGATATCCTCTTCAACATCCTTATATTTCTTTTTCCCAATGGTAAGGTTTCCAACCATACTGCCCAGTGCCATTCCAAGTGCTCCTATATATGCTGAAGCACCCCCTCCGCCCGGTACAGGTGATTTCGATGACAGCTCTTCTATAAAATCATTGCAGCTTTTTTCTAACAAAGGAATTCCTCCTAATATGTAAAAATCTCCAAAAGAAGGCAGAATAAAGGGATCTGCCTCTACGTTTAAATTAATTAAATACCAGTTAATCTTTCACATGCCTTCACCACATGATCCAACAAAATTGTCGTTGTGATAATTCCGACTCCACCTGTTGCCGGCGTAATCGCTTTGACTTTTTCCAAAACGGAATCAAAATCGACATCCCCGCAAATTTTCCCGGTGCCATCATCATTAACTCCTACATCGACTACAATCGAATTTTCACTAAAATAATCTCCGGTCATAAACTTAGCTTTCCCAATGGCCGCAACGACAATATCTGCCTTAGATGTGAGAGACGGCATCTCTTTTGTCCTCGAATGACAAATTGTAACTGTAGCATTTTCATCTAAGAAAAGCATGGCAAGCGGCTTACCGACAACAAGACTTCTCCCTGCTACAACAACATTTGCTCCATTTAGAGGAATATCATAATATTTCAATATTTCCATCACTGCTTTTGAAGTACATGGCGCAAACCCATTGGAATTGCCTTCAAAGACCTTTTCAAGGTTTACTGGGGACATGCCATCAATATCTTTAACAGGGTCAATTAAATTACGAATGATATTCAAATCAAGGTGATCCGGAAGAGGTCTGAAAATCATGATTCCATGAATAGAAGGATTGTTATTAGCCTCCACGAAAACCTTCTTAAGTTGATCCATTGATATCGAAGAAGGAAGTTGTCTAACTGTTCCCTTAATTCCTAGAAGTTCACAATTCTTTAAAATGCTTCTTTCATAGAAGATATCATCCTCACGTTCTCCAAGTCGAATCAATAAAAGCGTGGGAAAAATATGGTTCTCTCTTAATTCACCAACACGTGATTTAATATTTTCCCTCAAAAACTGAGCGACTGGCTTTCCATCAAGTCTTGTACCCATAAAAACTCCTCCAATTAAGAAAGACCAATAATCTCTCCATCTTCTGTAATATCCATTCCATTCGCCGCCGGTACTTTTGGGAGACCTGGCATTGTCATAATATCGCCGGTCAGTGCTACAATAAATCCGGCACCTGCAGAAACCTTCACTTCCCTGACTGTTAGAGTAAATCCAGTTGGTGCCCCTAGTAACGCCGGGTTATCAGAGAATGAGTACTGGGTTTTTGCCATACAAATTGGCATTTTATCTAGACCAAGAGCTGCGATTTCAGCAATCTGTTTTTTAGCAGCAGAAGTGAATTCCACTCTTTCGGCACGGTAGATTTCCGTTGCAACCGTAGTGATTTTTTCCTCGATTGTTCCATCAACATCATAAAGCGGTGCATATTGTGATTCCTTTGTTTCACAAATTTCTACTACCTTATGGGCTAACTCGATACCACCTTCGCCACCCTGTGTAAAGACTTCAGCGAGCACCACTTCTACACCTTTTGCAATACATTTTTCGCGTAACAGCTCAATCTCTGCATCTGTATCTGTTGGGAATTTATTGATCGCAACAATTGCAGGAACACCAAATTTCTCAACATTTTCAAGATGTCTTTCAAGGTTTGCAATTCCAGCTTCAAGTCCAGGAAGGTTTTCAAAGCCAAGTTCATTTTTAGGAACACCGCCATTCATCTTAAGCGCCCGAATGGTCGCAACAATCACGGTAGCATCCGGTTTTAGATCGGCAAATCTACACTTAATATCAAAAAATTTCTCCGCACCAAGATCTGCACCAAATCCGGCTTCGGTTACAACATAATCCGCTAATTTTAAAGCAACGGTTGTCGCCATAACCGAGTTACAGCCATGGGCTATATTTGCAAAAGGTCCTCCATGAATGAATGCAGGAGTATTTTCAAGAGTTTGTACAAGGTTTGGCATGATGGCATCTTTCAATAATAACGCCATTGCTCCAGTTGCTTGTAACTCTCCCGCAGTAACAGCTTTTCCATCTCTGGCATAAGCAACGACCATTCTTGAAAGTCGTTCTTTCAGGTCTGATAAACTAGTTGATAAACATAGTATAGCCATTATTTCTGAGGCTACCGTAATATCAAAGCCGCTTTGTCTAACAAAACCGTCTGCTTTGCCGCCAAGACCGATAATGATATTTCTGAGAGCCCGGTCATTCATGTCGAGAACCCTTTTCCAAACTATTCTCTTTGGATCGATGTTAAGTGCGTTTCCTTGATGGATATGGTTATCTAGCAGTGCTGCCAGTAAATTATGTGCAGAAGTAATCGCATGGAAATCTCCGGTAAAGTGCAGATTAATGTCATCCATTGGCACGACTTGAGCATAGCCCCCGCCTGCTGCACCACCTTTTATGCCGAAGCATGGTCCGAGAGATGGTTCCCTTAATGCGGTGATTGTTTTCTTCCCGATCTTATTTAATGCCATTGAAAGCCCAACATTTATCGTTGTTTTTCCCTCTCCAGCTGGGGTTGGATTAATGGCTGTAACAAGAATAAGCTTGCCATTTGGTTTATCCTCTAGTCTCTTTAAGACTTCTAATGAAACCTTCGCTTTATATCTTCCGTAAGGTTCTAGCTCGTGTTCATGAATTCCAAGGTAGTCTGCAATCTCATGAATCTTCTTCATTTGTGCTTCCTGAGCAATCTGAACATCTGTCTTCAAAACAATCTCTCCCTTGAAGTTAGTAACATGAATGAAACTGAAACTCTTTGAATCCGGTTACATTCAAATTTTAACACTGGTGGATACTTAATACATTGTAAATTAACCCACAAAAAATGAACACTTTTTGAAATTATTAAAAACACTAATTTGGTGCTTGCCTCTATGAAAAAGCCATTCCCTTTTGGTAGCGATTTGTTTTCACAAAAAAACCTTTTCCGAAAAAGGAAAAGGTTTTAGCTAAAATTATTCTTACGACGATGGGATTCCTTACACAACCATTTATACCTCTCATGACATTTATATTATTTGTCTTTCATCACATCACTTCGATGAAGGGCAGTCTTCAGCCAAAAAAGAGCCTTTTACACCCATTTCTTCTGGAATGCAGCAATATTTTCATACTCTTCCTGCAAAATCCGTGATAGACGGATATAAATTGGCGTTAAATCTTCATAGATCGATACATTCTCGCTATTTGGTGTATGATGGTAGGTCGCACCAACCATTTCCGAAACTGCATTTAATGAATCAATTTCACCCATACTGTAAAGCCCCAAAATTGCTGCCCCTAAACAAGAGCTTTCAAAACTCTCCGGAATCGATACATCCTGGTTAAAGATATCAGCCATCATCTGCCGCCATAGCTCTGATCTGGCGAAACCACCGGTAGCCTGAATTTTTTTCGGCTCTCCCATTAATTCTGACAACGCTAAAAGAACGGTATAAAGGTTAAAAATGACTCCTTCAAGCACAGCGCGGATTAAATGTTCTTTTTTATGATGCATACCAAGGCCAAAAAATGATCCTCTGGCGTTTGAATTCCACAATGGTGCTCTTTCCCCCGCTAAATAGGGATGAAATAATAATCCATCAGCACCTGGCGTTACCCGGTCGGCAATTTCTGTCAACACCTCATAGGGGTCTTTTCCTAAACGTTTCGCTGTTGCAACCTCTGCATCACCCAGCTGATCGCGAGCCCAGCGGAAAATCATTCCGCCATTATTGACGGGGCCGCCAATGACCCAATGATTTTCTGTTAAGGCATAGCAAAAAATTCTTCCCTTAGGGTCAGTCATCGGCCGGTCCGTTACAGCCCGAATAGCCCCGCTTGTCCCAATCGTCACCGCGACGACACCTGGGTCAATGGCATCGACTCCAAGATTCGATAACGGTCCGTCCCCTGCGCCAACAACGAATGGCGTCGCCCTAAGCAGGTTCAATTCTTTGGCGTATCCCGCGTCCATCCCGTTTAATTGGTAGGTAGTCGGGACAGGCTCTGAAAGTTTATCCGCTGTTACCCCTGCAACATTAAGCGCTTCCGCATCCCAGGTTAAAGTATAGATGTTAAACAAGCCTGTACCTGATGCAATCGAGTAATCGACAACATATTTTCCAAACAGCTTATAAAAAATATATTCTTTAATTGAAATAAATTTTGAACTCTTGGAAAAAAGCTCAGTATAGTCATTACGCAGCCAAACTAACTTCGCAAGTGGGGTCATTGGATGAAGCGGCGTTCCCGTACGAAGATAAATTTCGTGCCCATTCATTTCCGTTTTAATTTTTTCGACCCAGTCAGAGCTTCGATTATCAGCCCATGTTATACATTCTGTTAACGGCTTTCCTTCATGGTCAACTGCAATTAAACTATGCATGGCAGAACTAAAAGAAACACAAAGAATATTCGCAGGGTCAACATGACTTTTCTGCATGATAGTTTTGACCGTATTGATAACGGCCTGAAATATTTCCTCCGGATCCTGAACCGCCGTTTCAGGTGTTGGAGAAAATAAGGGATATTCGATTCCATGATTTGCGATAACTGTTCCATCTACGGCATAAAGAACAGATTTTGCACTTGTTGTTCCGATATCTACTCCGATTACATATTTTGAATTCATTCTATTTACCTCCTAGAAAATCTCTGTTGCAAAAAAAAATATATTTTTCACTAATCCATATTTATTTTACATCTTATGAAATTTTTTTTCATACAATTTAATTATACGAAAAAAATTTCACCTAGCAAACGGTTTCATGAAAAAATTTTTTTCATGCATCAATTATGCTATACTCGAAATAGGACCATATTGAAAGGAAAGTTTCATATGACACTGAATTGCTTGGGCTCCATCCGATCCAACTATGCTAAATTTAGCGAAAAAGAAAAAAAAATTGCTGATTATATATTAGAAAAGCCGGAAACCATTATTCACCGTACGATCAATGAAGTTGCGGATGATTTGAATATAGCGGATGCCACTGTGTTTCGATTTTCCAAACGGATTGGATTCAAGGGTTTTCAAGCAATGAAAATTGCTCTTGCCTCAGAAATTATGACTCCGATTCGGACAATTCATGAAGAAGTGACAATGAAGGATAACGAAAAAACACTGACGGAAAAAATTTTCAAATCCAATATAAGAACGTTACAAAATACATTGCAAATCGTTGATCATAATAAGATTAAAACGGCAATCGATTTCATCCTCCAAGCTAAACGGGTTGAAGTTTTTGGTACAGACGGTTCTGCCATTATTGCAATGGATGCCTTCTCCAAGCTCGCTCGGGCTGGTATTAGAGCTTCCTCCCATATGGAAACCCATTATCAGCTATTGTCAGCTTCCCATTTAACCGAAGAAGACACAGCCATAATCATTTCTCATTCTGGGTCTAACAAAGAGACTATGAATATTTTAAAAACCATTCATGAAACGGGTGCCAAAACAATTGGAATAACAGGATTTCCTAAGTCCCCAATTAGTTTAAACGTAGATCTAGCACTTTATACCAATACCGAGGAAATCGAGTACCTATCAATGGGGTTTGAATCACAAATTGCTCAAATAAGTATGATTGATGCCTTATGTTTAAATATTGCCAACCTAAATAAGACAAAGCAAGAGACGAAATAAATTTTCATCTACATAAAAACCTCCTTCACCTGAATTCGATGAAGGAGGTTTTTTTCATTAAATAAACATATTTACAATTAAAGCTACACCAAAAGCTACGAATGACAAAATCGTTTCTAATACTGTCCAAGTTTTAAAGGTTTCCTTAACAGACAAGCCTAGATATTCTTTCACCATCCAGAAGCCTGCATCATTAACATGTGAAAACATTAGTGAACCTGCACCAGTTACGATTACGAGAAGCTCCATATTGACACCTGACATATGTTGAACGATAGGTGCCACAATTCCTGCTGCCGTTGTTAAAGCAACAGTGGCTGACCCCGTTGCAATACGAATTAGTCCTGCGATCATAAATGCTAACACAAGTGGTGATAGATGGATATTCTGTGACATATCACCGATTGTAGCACCTACGCCGCTATCAATAAGGATTTGTTTAAAGCCGCCCCCAGCACCAATAATTGCAATGATAGAACCAACTGGAAGGAAGCATTCCTCCGTAAATTTCTTAATCCCGTTTTTATCAATGCCTTGACGAATTCCAAGGAAGTAGAAAGCTGCAAAACAAGCGATTAAGAGTGCAATAAGCGGACTACCGATAAAAATGAAGAATTTCGTGATTCCACCTGGAAGCCCTATATATGGAGCAACAGCTGAGAAAATCATTAAGATAACAGGAAGTAATATAATAAAGAATGATAATCCAGTGCTAGGTAATTTCTGTGAAGCCATATTGATTTTAATTAATTCAGGTTCGTTTTCTGGAATGACCCGTTTGTGAACCCATTTAGCAAATAAAGGACCTGCAATGACTACAGATGGGATTGCAATAAGCAGGGAATATAGCAGTACCTTTCCCATGTTCGCATTATAAATCGAAATAGCGGCAATTGCCCCTGGATGCGGTGGCACTAAACCATGCACGATTGATAATCCTGCGATGGCTGGAAGGGCAATCAATAAAATATTTTGTTTTGATGTTTTATGGATTGATATAACCAATGGAAGTACAATTAAGATTCCAACTTCAAAGAATACAGGGATACCGATAATAAAACCGGCTAACATCATAGCCCATGGAAGTTTTTTTACGCCAAATTTATTAACGAAGAAATTCGCAACTTGAACTCCTGCTCCTGATTCAGCCATCATTTTACCTAAAATTGTACCTAATGCTAAAATACCGACTAAATGACCTAAAGCGCCGCCAACTCCTGTTTCAATCCCGCTAACAATTTTATCCATCGATAAACCTGAAAAAATGGCTAGAAATAGAGTTGCGACTGTTAAACTAATAAATGCATGCCATTTAAACACTGAAACTCCGATTATAACAATAATAATAGCTAATAAGGTAAGCAATAAGCTTGTCATACGATGAATTCACCTTCCCTTTTTTTGTAAGCCCTTTCGAACTTCTTTAAAAATTTTTCTCTTTTTTTGTAGAAAAAACTTTATATCATTATTTGGCCAATAATTGATGAAAGCACTTTCAAGGCATACTCTGATTATATGAAAGAAATTTTCTTTTATCAATAGTTTTCGAGAAAAAAATTTTTTCATATTTTTTCAAAAAAAATCTACCCTTTAAAGGTAGATTCTCTTTTAATAAATACTAGCTCTTATAATAGAAGCATTAATGTCCTTATCCCTCTGTAAGGTGATATTCATTATTTCTGAGTTGATAATCATTGTGTCACCCTTTTCTAACAGGAAAGCTTCATCTTCACTTGGGTCAACATGAACCGCTCCATCGACACAATAGAAAATCTCAGTTTGTCCATTTAATACCAACCTTACATCAGGATTTTCTTTTCCAAGATGGATCGCAGCAAGATCCCCTTTAAACTCATTTGCTAACATTAAATTAAAGTCTGTTACCTTCCCTTTGCTCTTTGTTGTCCACCCTCCATCAAAACGGTCCAGTTCAAACGGCCTTAAAAACGTTGAACGTTGTCCTTCATGCTCAAGATACATTTCACCATCAAGGATCATGATGACTCTATTGATTCCTGGTAAGTGCGTAAAGAGGGATTCTTCAACTTCTACTTCAGCCGTACTAATCCGCCAGTTAAAATTACGCAAAGAATAATCTGCATCTTCAGGGGAAATAGCCAATTGGGTTGTTTTTCCACCCGACCAAAGGCTTGTTTTCTGTTGATTTTTTTTGATTATTTTAATTGAATGCATCATACAATCACTCCAATAAATGTTGTTATATAGTAAATGAAAAACAACTGTATTTTCTATGTTTAATTTACCGTTTATTTCGGGAAACATAAAGTAAATTATTGTTTCGCTATGAAGATTGGAATGATCTTATGGGCATGAAATTAATCAAATTCTTCTATTACCTAACCATGGTAAGGGGTAGAATTTTTCTGCCCTTTATTCTTTTTTACATCTTAATCACTTCATTTATTGCTTATTCTCTTGAACCCAAAACCTTTGAGTCCTATCTTACTAGTGTTTACTGGGTGCTTACTACATTGGCAACAGTTGGTTTCGGAGACTATGCGCCTGCAACCAATGCTGGTAAAACCTTTACCATTTTTCTATATATTACCGGTGTTGGCCTTTTAAGTTTATTTTTTGGGAAAATCTTTGCCTCATTTAGGTTATTTGAAAAGCATAAAGCTGGAGGGAAAATGAAATATACAGGTAAAAACCATTTTATTTTAATTGGATGGAGTGAAAAAACGAAATTAGCCATTCAAGAAATTTTTAAAACTGATAAAAAAGTTGATATAGTCGTAATTGATCATGTAGAAACAGCACCAATAATGGAAGAACGCTTGTTTTATGTTCGCGGGGATGCTACAAATGAGGAAACCCTTAAGCAAGCAAACTTGTCAAAGGCAAAAGGGGTTATTATTTTTGCTGATCGATCATCACAAGAAACCTTTCCTAAAAAAGACCCCCTGTTAGTCGATGGGAAGACGTTATTAATTGCAACTGCCATCACAACAATGGAAGAAAAATTAAATAAATCAATCCATGTAACGGCAGAAGTCATAAATCAAAACCATTTACCGTTATTCAAGCAAGTCAATGTAGATGAATTTATCCCGACGGAAGAAATGATTTCACATGCTGCAGTTAGATCACTCTTTTCTCACGGCGTAACACATATGTATTCAGAATTATTGAGCACTGAAGCAGGGGAATCTGTCTTCGAAATTTCTAAACAAGCTCATTGGAAAACCTACCGAGACGCTTTTTTGGATCTTCTTAACAAAGGAGCCACTCTTATTGCAGATGGCGGTGATCTTCACATCAATCAAAAATTAGACGAGCCAATACCCGCAGATGCACAATTGTTCATCATTTGTAACAAACAAAGCTTTACCAACATATGCAAGAAAATGCCAGATACCTTCTAAAAGGTCTCTGGCACTAAATTGAATCATTTTTGTCATCCAAGATTGAAAATGATAATACCAAAACATGCAGCAAACAACAAGATATTAAGTCCAATACCAATCAATAATCCCTGACCTAATTGTTTTTTTCCTTTCGAAAAGCTGACAACGGTCAAAATAATAAGGGCAATCGGGGCGGCAAAGATATAAAAAATGGTAATCGTTGGAACGACAAACATGATCAGAAGACCTAATAAATAAATCCCAACTGAAATTCCAATCCCTTTCCAAAGGTCTTTTAAAGATCCATTTCCGCCTTTCCCATCCTTATTTTGGTCCAAACCACTCAACTCCTTTAAAATTAACTATTTAACGGTTGTTTTCCCCTCAAGCTCTTCCCTGATTTTCAGTAACTCAAGTTCCTTGTCGTCCCGGTAAAATAAATTATAGGTATCAAACGGAATAATTCTTCCATCTGGATGAGCAATGTGTACACAAGATTTTTTAACAGAACGGACATCAAAATTGTAGGCATCCAAAAATTGCATGATAATGACGCGAAAAACATTATCATAGCCGATTTCCCCCGGCATCGCCACCTTTGGCAGGCAGCATAATAAATCCTTTAACGATAAGGCCGAGGAATCGGGTGAATGATTTAACGAGAATAATTTGAAAATCATATTTTTGATTGATTCGTCTTGTTCAAAAACAATCGTATTGCGTTCCCCTTCTAACAGAATCTTTGGATCCACTAAACCAGTTAAAGGAGTAACCTCCCCATTTAGTTTGAGAGCATAACCCATTGCAAGGCAATCAGGATGACATGGGACGGGGATGATATCCTTTGAGCCAAATACATTGGACTGGTCGATGATCATTTGGCGGACTTCACTTAATGTTAAACGGTTGACTGCTGGATCGTAATCTTCTAATCTTCCTGCCGCCTGAATCGGCTGGAAAGTCACACCACGAACACATTTTTGCTGCAGGCCGTATTGTATGATTTTTCCTACTTCATGATCATTTAGCCCTTTTTTCAAAGTAACTACTAGTGTCGTAGAAATATTGTATTCATTTAAGTTTTCGATTGCCTTTTGTCTGATATCTCTTAAATCTACACCTCTTAATTCTTCAAGTACATCTTCTTCAAAACTATCAAATTGGAGATAAATCTCAAATCCTGGTGAATAGGTGGCGAGCTTCTTCACAAATTTTTTATCATTAGCAATCCGGAGGCCATTTGTATTGACCATTATATGCCGGATTGGCCTTGATTTTGCGAGATCAAGAATTTCAAAAAACTGTGGATGGATCGTTGGTTCCCCGCCGCTTATTTGCACAATATCCGGCTCCCGTTCGTTTTTAATAATTTGATCTAACATAAACTCAATTTTTTCTAAACTACGAAAGGTCCCTTTTTGCGGGGAGGATTCTGCATAGCAAATCGGGCATTTTAAATTGCAACGCTCGGTAATTTCAAGTAGCGTTAAGCAGCTGTGCTGTTCATGGTCGGGACACAGACCGCAGTCATAGGGGCATCCATATTTAATTGGTGTGTTCCAACGATATGGCATTTCCGAAGGCTTAATAAACTCGCGGCACCATTTGTAATACTCAACATCTGTTGAAATTAAGACCTTTTCCCTGCCGTGTTGCATACAATTCTTCAAGAGGTACACCTTTTCATTTTCAATAATGATCTTTGCTTCGACTTTTCGTAAACAGGTTGAACAAATACTATTGGTCAATTCATAAAACAAATACGGACGATTAGGCATAAAGTGCTCTCCTCTTTTCGGTTTGTTTTTTGTTTATCAGCCATATGTAATACACAATTCCTAGCAAACAAGCAATTTGGATATTATTAAAAACCCAATAAGGATGCGGTGTTGGTTTGATAAAATCAATTAAAAGGCGAAACGTTAAATAATTAAGCATGAACAGTTGAAACAAAAGCCCCTCCCAGCCGAATTTTTTTCTTTTCATTTGAAATAGACATAATACAAGAATTCCTATGAAAAAAATTTCATACAGCTGTGTTGGATGCCTTTTTACACCATCGCCAAAGTCCACTCCTGTAAACCATGTTGTTGCAACCCCGTAGGTATGATCATCTAACCCGGTAAAAAAACAGCCAATCCGTCCAATCATCATGCCCACTGCTAGAGGAAGAACAAAATCATCTCCTGTGGAACGTGTCCATCCGATAAATTTTTTCGCAATTTCGACCCCAATTAATCCGCCTAATAAACCGCCAACAATGGTTTTCCCTTCCATTAAGTAAAGGATGCTATTCCAATGTTCCAGCGTTTTTTTTGGATCCTCAAACCAATAAAGCAGTTTGGAACCCAAGGCTGCACCTAAGGTGGCACCGACAACGACCCACAATGCTTTATCTATTGGAATCCTTTCCTTATTTCTTGTATATAAATAGACGCGAAAACCGATAAAATAAGCAAGTGATTCGAATAATAAATGGGGGTGTATTCCAAAGATATAGAAAGGAAAATGCATTTCATCCTTCCTCCCTTCTTTCTTCTATATTATCAGAATATTAGAAAGAAATTCTTCCTCTTTTACTATTTTTTACTTTAATCATACAAAAAGCGAAGAGTGATCATCATTGATCCCTTCGCTTTTTAAATTTCCGATAGACCCGATAACCTTTTCTAACCCCATCAACGATAAAAAAAGGAATCCTTGGATGAAGTTTAAATAAAAAAGGTTGATAAATTTTATAATAGCCTTTTTTCAGATCATCCCATTTACTACAATATCCCTCTTTATAGAAATCCGATACATCTACGATATAGCCTCTGCCCTCATACATCACGACATTTTTCCCGTGAACATCATAGGGATTTAAACCAACTGATCTGGCATAGTCTAAGCCACGATCAATATCTTTTATTACCCTTTCCGGTATCGGAATCCCCTTTATGATTGCATTAAACAGCGTAATTCCCTCAAGCTTTTTCAGTACTAAATAATTCTCTCCATAAGCTATTAAATTCGAAAAGGTTTCATGATTACCTAATCGCTTATAAACCTCAATTTCTTTGTTTAATTCCTCAGGACTTCTTCCATAAACCTTAACTACACGCCCTGGATTAGAACCATGTGAAAAAACACCCGCATAATTCCCATTTCCAATTGTTTTCCATGACTTTGAATGATTTCGAACAAAAATGGGGTCAAATGGATTGGGCGAGATTAATTGTATATAAGGCAATAATTCCTTTTCTATTAGTTTGATATAATGATCCGTACTCATTTTCCCCACTCCCTTCCTTTTTCCCTTCCTTTTTTATATGCAACGTAATACACTGAGTATACAGTAAAAATGATTGTTAAACCGATATGAATTGAAAAAGAAGAGAGGGATAAGCATGACATTTCCCATTTTAGGAACAAAAAGACTTAGGCTAATTGAAATTGGCCATCAGCATGTGAACAGTCTATATGAAATTTTATCATTAGACGAAGTAATGAAATACTATGGGACTGACCGTTTTACTTTCCCTGCTGAAGCTTCAAGATTAATAGATATGTTTCAAAGAAATTTTATTGAAAAACGAGGGATTCGCTGGGGTATTGTCCTAAAAGGAAATCAAAAGTTTATTGGTACTATAGGACTGAATGGTTTACAGCTAAAAAATAAAAGGGCCGAGATAGGATACGAAATACATCCTCATTATTGGCGGAACGGATATACAACGGAGGCAATTAATGAGGTTTTACGCTTTAGTTTTGAAAAATTAGATTTATATCGCATTGGGGCGGTTGTATATCCTGAAAATGTGGCATCGGTTAACCTTCTTAAAAAGATTGGTTTCAAAAAGGAAGGATTACTTCGCGGCTACATCAAACAAAATAATCAATCCCATGATACGTACGTTCTATCATTATTAAAGCCTGAATGGGAAAAAGAAAGGCACTTGTGCTAGAGAATAAAAAAAAGCCAGAGGCAATCACTGGCTTTTTCTATTCCTCAAAAAATTCCCTAAATTCATTTGTGTTTTCTCCATGATAATAAGGATTTTCTTCTTTTACATTTTTTGAATCAAGATTGGTCTTAATCACTAGCATGGGCTGGGATGGTCTTTCCGCAATGATCCGGTCATTTAATTGGTCAAAATCAGGCAGCTTTTTATTTCCAGGCTGTTCTGGATTCATACACAACGCACCTCCTAGAGATAGGGTGCTTATTTTCCCTCCAAATCATTCAATTCTTTTAAATGCCCACAGAATTCATCAAGACAATTCGCCAGCCATCCGGATCTTCAATGGTTACACCACCTCTTCCCCAATAAGGGTTTTCAGGGGCAACTTCACCGTACCCCATCGCCGAAAGTCTATGGACCATTCGCTCCAACTCAAACTGATTAGGAAGGTAAAAAACTAGTAAATGTTCTTTTGTGGGTATAGGCAAATCCACCTTTTCTTCTGACTGGGTAAATTCTAAATGGTAACTGTTATTAGGCAGACCGAACATTACTCCATCATACCCATCATGGCCGCGAAACTCGCCAATCTGTTCCAATCCAATGCCATTTCGATAAAATTCAATTATTTTATCGATTTGATTAGTTGGGCGTGCCATTCGGAACTGTACTGCTGGAACGCTTTCATTCCATTCCTTTCTCACAATGATGGTATATGGAAGTTCAGGATGCTTAAACCGTTCCGGCTGTTCCCCGGAAACAATTGCGGTAATAGGATGAATCGTTGCCCTTTGATCTGTCGGGTACCAATTTCTTCCTTCTCTTACGATTACAAAAACCCCCTGTTTATCTCCATAAAAAGCAAAAGTTTCACTTTCCTCTTTTTGATGGTCAGATACTTTAGAAAACAAAAGATTTTGCATTTCCTTTACGGAAGGAACGGGCAAGCCGATTTCTCCAACATCATACCATAGGGATTTCGGCTGATTTTCTCCCCAGTGAAAAGGTCTTTCGAGCATTTCGAGAATATTGCCGTCCGGATCATGAAAATACGCTTGTTTTCCTTGCCAAAACATGCTGTAATGCCCGTCTTCATCAGGTAATAATAGCTTTCTTTCAGCAAGTTTCTCATACATTTTGTCATAGTATTCCGAGTTTGTGCGGAAGCAAACATGATAATATGGTGTACGATTGTCCAATTCAAATACTAGTTTCGTTGTACCCGCCCTTACCGCAAAATAAGTTTCAGCCTCACTTATCAGTTCCATTTCTAAATCCTTAGTATAAAATCTCTTCATTTCTTCCAGTTTAAAGCATTTTAACTGCAGTTGATAGATTTTCAATTTTCTCACTCCCTTGCCTTTATTATAAGGCAAGTCCAATACAAAATTTGTCAGGCAAAGTCTTAAAATATCTCATTATTTTTAATGAAATTTTGTTAAAACTTGCCCAATGAAAAAAGAAAAAACTAGGAAGTAAAAACTCCCTAGTGTGTTTATTCTTCCTCTGAGCCGACTAAGAAATCTGGATTTAGTTCCTCGAATTCTTCGTCGTCTACATCCATTCCCCACTCCTCATCATCACAGTTACATCCTTCCGGGTTAATAACGACACAAACCTTTGTTTCGCCAATCACCTCGACCAGGAATTCCCTTTCAACATGGACGATGATGCGGTTTCCATTAGGGGAAATGACTGCTTCACAACAATTCGGTTGTTGCAGCACGCGTGCAACAATTTCATTGTCATCAAGGCAGTCATGGTCACGATACTTTAACTTTATGACATCCGTATATTGTACGCGTTCAGTGACAACCTCTGTTTTGGTATTATCATTATACGAGTACCAAGAGTTGATATCATAGGAACCGTGTATCTCTACTGTCTTGCCCACTTTTTTCGCGTTATATTTATGGTTGATAATCCAACAGCCAAGAATACTTGTTGGATTATGCGCCGGGCTAATCGTATGATTGGACTGGGTAAATTTACGTCCTTTCGCTACTACCGCCTTGGTTATTATCTCTCTGTATTCTCCCATTTCGCGCGAACCCTCCTCATTCAGTTTCATTTCATCCTATGCTAATAATTAGACTAGTGTGCGATATATTTTGAAGAACACTGGTTAAAAGTTTAGTCATGATTCATTTTATGCGGGATATTTATGTATGTTCCGAAGTAATCAGGATTTTGAGGTCTCTTCCTATTTTTATGAAGGGCGTGCTGGACTTAGAAGATATATAATCATAAGAAAAACCAGGCTTTATAAAAGCCTGGCTTACAATTTTTAATGTTCGTGGTCACAATCATCGTGGCCTTCACAAGCGCCGCCGCCATGTTTCAAGCTGGCACCCGTTTCACCCATCAATACATCTCCGCCGGTTGAAGTAATGATTTCATCGGTAACCGTATTGGAAATCGTTGAAGCTATAATTTGAAGTAATTCATTCACTTCAAGCTGTGATTGTTTAAAATCCTGGACAACAGGAATTTCATCCAATTCTTGTTCAATCGATGCAATTTTATCTTCCACTTTCTTCAAAGCTTCCGGTTTTCCATAATGCTGCAGGTTTACCGCTTGCTTTTGTAACCCTTTAATATCAGAAATTAACACTTTAACTTTAGAGTTCTCATGAATTTGTGCTTCCGCACGCTTGAAAAAATCAACTTCCTCTGTTTCCGCAATCATACGCGCTAGTTCTGTTGCACGAGCGACGATATCGTCTTTTGTATACTTCGCCACTTTACTTCACCTCTGCCGGTTCGAATTTCTCCACCATTTCTCCGTTTAATGACCATGTTTTTGCATCTGTAATTTTTACTTTTACAATCTTGCCAATTGCAGTTTTTGGAGCAAAAAAGTTTACAAGCTTGTTTTTAGATGTATATCCTGCAAGAACATCTGGATTGTTCTTACTTTCACCTTCAACAAGGACTTCCACAACTTGGCCTACATATTTTTTCATTGCTTCAGCAGAAAGCTCGTTCACAAGATTATTCAAACGCTGCAAACGCTCTTTCTTCACTTCCATCGGAACATTATCCTGCATTTTGGCAGCAGGAGTACCTTCCCGTGGAGAATAAATAAATGTATAAGCAATTTCAAACCCAACTTCACGGTAGAGTGATAAGGTTTCTTCAAACTGTTCATCCGTTTCATTTGGATAGCCAACAATGATATCAGTCGATAGTGCAACATTTGGAATCGCAGCTTTTATTTTACGAACAAGCTCTAAATATTGTTCTCTCGTATATTTCCGAGCCATAATTTTTAGTACTTCCGTTGAACCGGATTGAACAGGTAAATGGATATGATCCATTAAATTGCCACCCTTGGCAAGTACTTCAATTAAATGGTCATCAAAATCACGTGGATGGCTTGTGGTAAAACGTATTCTTGGTATATCAATTTTACGTAACTCATCCATTAAGTCACCTAGACCGTAGTTGATATCCTCTAAGTCTTTCCCGTAGGCATTCACGTTTTGACCAAGAAGTGTAATTTCTTGGTATCCTTGTGCAGCTAAATGACGAACCTCCTGAATAATTTCATCCGGTCTACGGCTGCGCTCTTTTCCACGTGTGTAAGGCACAATACAGTACGTACAGAATTTATCACAACCATACATTATGTTTACCCATGCTTTAATATTTCCGCGGCGGACTTTTGGAAGGTTCTCAATTACGTCGCCTTCCTTAGACCAAACTTCGATCACCATTTCCTTCGACATATAGGCTTCATGAAGAATGTTTGGCAGGCGGTGAATATTGTGGGTTCCAAAAATCATATCAACCTGCTGATAGGTTTTTAAAATCTTATTGACGACAGACTCTTCTTGGGACATACAGCCGCAAACGCCTAAAAGCAGGTCAGGTTTTTCCATTTTCAATGCCTTTAAGTGACCCAATTCACCGAAAACCTTGTTCTCTGCATTCTCACGGATGGCACAAGTATTTAAAAGAATAACATTGGCATCCTCCGTGTTATCTGTTGGCTCATAGCCTAAAGCTAAAAAGATTCCTGCCATTACCTCTGTATCATGTTCATTCATTTGGCATCCATAGGTGCGAATATAGAATTTACGCCCTTCACCCATGCCGCGGAATTCTTCCGGAATGGAAAAATCGTTATGATACTTAACTTCTTCTTTTCCGCGCTTTTTCGCTTCCTTTAACGAAGGAGCCGTTATCACTTGTTCAAAATACTTACTGTAATCCTTGGCGGATTTTTTGTCCGAAGAATTAGCAGACTTTACTTGTTTACTATCTAAACGTTGTTGTTCATTCATCAGGAAAAATCTCCTTTCTTGATTTTAATCATAAGATGCTTCCTCTATGAAAATTAAATTTGCCAGTCCTTACCATTTATTTGCAGTTTGGCAAGGGTGCACAATAATCTGCACATTATTATAGTATAAAGGTTTATAGGAATGAAAACAATAAAAAATCCCTGTCTACACACCAGTGATAAAATGGTTGGGCAATCAAAATATACCTATGTAGAATTCACCGCTCAATGGCTAATTGTAGCTTATTTTCCCAACAAAATATGTGACAATCCTCACGTAATACATAAAGTGTAGACTAAGCAGCCAGAGATTAAACCTTTGAAAGGAGGAATTTGGAATTTCATAGAGTTGATAAAAAAACCCGTGGTCTCGTAACCACGGGTTTTTACAATTTCTATTACATAAACTCTGCTGCAAGTTTATCAAAATGCGCTTGATCAAGGTTAAGATCAGCATTTACTAAAGGCTCCTCAGAGTATCCTTTAATTAATTCTTGATAAGAAGCACGCTCAGTGTTTTGGTAAATAAGACCAGTCACAAGGCCATTATGCTTCATTAATGTTTGCATAGCCATTTCACGGTTTGATGGATCATAACCTTCAATGTCGCTTAACTTTGATAAGTTTTCTTTAAACCAGTCATATGTGTTCACTTTATTGTAAGTAACACAAGGACTGAAAACGTTAATTAAAGAGAAACCTTTATGTTTAATTCCAGCTTCAATTAAAGCTGTTAAATCTTTTAAATCAGTTGAGAAGCTTTGTGCTACAAAAGTACCACCGACCGTTAAAGCCATTTCCATTGGAGAAATTGCTTGTTCAATGGATCCGCCTGGAGTTGACTTTGTTTTAAAGCCTTCAGCAGAACGTGGTGATGTTTGACCTTTTGTTAAACCATAAATTTGGTTATCCATTACGATATACGTTACGTCCAAATTACGGCGAATCGCATGGATTGTATGTGCCATACCGATAGCATAACCATCACCGTCACCGCCGGATGCGATTACAGTTAAATCACGGTTTGCCATTTTAACACCTTGAGCAATTGGAAGTGAACGTCCATGAATACCATGGAAGCCATAAGCATTTATATAACCAGAGATACGACCAGAACAGCCAATCCCTGAAATAACTGCAAGATTTTCAGGTTCTAAACCAACATTTGCTGCAGCACGTTGCATTGCAGCTTGTACAGAGAAGTCGCCACAGCCAGGGCACCAGTTCGGTTTTACATCATTTCTAAAGTCTTTAAAAGTGGCCACTTAGAACAACTCCTTACATTTTGAATAAACTTCATGTGGTAAAAATGGATTTCCATCATATTTAACAAACTTCGTAATTTTTTCAGCATGACCAACATTCATTTTCATAATATTAGCAAGCTGACCGGTTGCATTATTTTCTACAACAAGTACTTTTTTCGCAGAACGAATAAGCGGAAGAATTTCATCTGATGGGAACGGATGGATTAAACGAACCTGCGCATGATTCACTTTCATTCCGTCCTTATCCAAGCGACCCATTGCTTCTTCAATAGCACCGCGAGTTGAGTTGAAACCTACAACTAGGATATCAGCATCTTCATGTGGTGCATTTTTATAAACAGGTGTATCAAAACGAATATTTTCAACCTTACGGAAACGTTTGTCCATTTGAGCAATACGATTTGCTGCTGATTCAGATGGTTTACCAGTTTCAGCGTGTTCAACACCTGTTACGTGGTGAATACCATTTTTCATTCCTGGAATTGTACGCGGTGATACACCATCTTCTGTTACTTCATAACGCTTGAAATAACCTTTGTTTTCAATTTCAGGAAGTTCTTCTGTTACAAGTTTACCGCGTCTAATTTCTACTTTAGAAGCATCAAGTGGTTCCACTGTTTGCTTACCTAATGATAATTGAAGATCAGATAAAACAATTACTGGACACTGATATTCTTCAGCAAGGTTGAACGCTTCTGCTGTATCATAGAAAGCCTCTTCAACTGTACTTGGAGCCATAACAATCTTTGGAATTTCTCCGTGCGTACCATAAATCATGGCCATTAAGTCTGATTGTTCTTGTTTTGTTGGTAATCCTGTTGAAGGACCTCCACGCTGTGTATCAACAATAACAATTGGAGTTTCAGTGATACCTGCAAGGCCAATTGCTTCCATCTTCAATGATAACCCAGGGCCAGAAGATGCAGTTAGGGCACGAACGCCGCCATAGTTTGCACCAATTGTCATTGTACATGCAGCAATTTCATCTTCAGTTTGAATAACTGTTCCGCCAAGAGCAGGTAATTTTTTAATTAAATATTCCATGATATCTGAAGCAGGAGTAATTGGATATGCTGCCATAAAACGACATCCACCTGCAATAGCGCCTAGAGCGATTGCATCGTTTCCAATCATGTACATCCGTTTTTTACCATCAGCTTTTGCAAGTTCCATTGTTGGAACGTTAGCATCCATTTTTTCCTTCATATACTCAAAGCCGGCTTTGATTGCATCCATGTTCTTCGCAACTACTTGCTCGCCCTTTTTACCAAAGATTTCACGAACTACTTCTTCAAAAACATGAATGTCTAAATCTAATACCGCAGATGTAGCACCAATTGCTACCATGTTTTTCATTAAAGAAGTACCTAATTCAGTAGCCATTTCAGTAAATGGAACCGCATACAACGAGCTTTCCGTATCTTCCGGTTTCTTTGGATTAAACTTTGCATCTGCAAGAATTACGCCGCTGCTAGGAAGTTCTTTGTAGTTAACGTCAATCGTTTCTTGGTCAAACGCAACAAGAATATCAAGATCATCAGAAATTGATCGAACATCTGTAGTGCTTACTCTAATCTTGTTGTTTGTATGACCGCCTTTAATACGTGAAGAAAAGTGACGATAACCATACAAGTAATACCCCAGGCGATTCAATGCAATTGCAAAGATTTCCCCAGTACTTTCAATACCTTCCCCTTGTTGTCCTCCAACTTTCCACGAAAGTTGATTGATCATGACTTACACCCCTTTGGATATGTAAAAAATAAGTAATCTAATCATCTAAAACTATAGCACATTTCCAAGTAAACCACTAGACTTTTACACTTTAAAGCCAAAAAGTATTTTATTTAGATACGTACTAAACGCTTACAATAATAGACCTATGAACTAAAAATTGCAACCCTTTAAATAAAAATATTGACTAAAATATGAATATTTTTTTATTATTAAAAACCTGCGTATTTTGGTAATGTTTTACCGAATTAAATTGTTAATTAAAAAACTTAGAATCATGCTGTCCTACTGCAGTTTTTTCATTGTCCATATCCTAATCCTACTATTGTTTTATATATACCAAAATAATAATTTTACTGGATAATTTACATAAAAATACCTGCTCGGCTTTCAACCGGCAGGTAAAGGATTGATTATTGTAGCCCTTCATTTAATACTTACTACTTTGTTTATCTCGGCTCAACAATGAGCTTTATAGCTGTGCGTTCTTCCCCGTCTATTAAAATATCGGTAAACGCAGGGATGCAAATCAGATCAACTCCGCTAGGTGCTACAAATCCTCGAGCGATCGCTACTGCCTTAACGGCTTGATTTAATGCACCCGCACCAATTGCCTGTATCTCCGCTGCCCCTCTTTCACGAAGAACTCCGGCAAGCGCACCAGCTACAGAATTAGGATTAGACTTTGCTGAAACTTTTAATATTTCCATTCCTAGCTCCTCCTTGTTTAATCCCGATCCCGCATGAGCAGTTCATGAACCAATCAGGTATATATAATACTCCACTGCTACTATATTCGGGCGGCAAAAAACATATTCCGGCTTGGACAAAAAAAGTTCAAATAAAATGCGAAAAAACCCTGCATATAGAAGGGTTTAAGAATACCATGGATGGTCATCATTTATTAAGATTCGCTCGATCTTTTTACATTTGCCGGTTTTCCGATCCAATTCAATCATTACTGCACTTAGCTGTGTTCGGCCTGTTTTTGGAACTTCAAAGCGAACTGGGAGACTCATTAGAAACCTCTTGAGAACCGCATCCCTTTCTACACCGAGAATCCCATCATAAGGACCCGTCATCCCAACATCGGTTAGATATCCTGTCCCTTCAGGCAAGATACGATTATCCGCTGTCTGAACATGTGTATGAGTCCCAACAACAGCTGAGACTCGGCCATCAAGATACCAGCCCATCGCTTGCTTTTCACTCGTTACCTCAGCATGAAAATCAACAAAAATAAATGGGGTCCGAGCACGTGCAATTTCCACCAATTCATCTGCTTTTCTAAAAGGACAGTCTAATGGAGCCATAAAGGTACGCCCTTGTAAATTTATTACAGCAATTTCAACATCGTTCAATTTAAAAAATCCTATCCCTTTGCCAGGAGTCCCTTCCGGAAAATTTGCAGGACGGACCATATTTTTGGCACTATCGATAAATTCGAAGATTTCTTTATTATCCCAAGCGTGGTTCCCAAGTGTGATTGCCTGCGCCCCGAAACTTAAAAATTCACGGTAAATCTTTTCCGTGATTCCTTTTCCTGAAGCTGCATTCTCCCCGTTGATGATTGTAAAATTAGGGCGGAATTTCTCTTTTAATTTAGGTAAATATTCTTTGACCATATCACGGCCTGGTGACCCTACAACATCACCGATAAATAATATATTCATTTTTTTACCCTTTCTCTCTAAAAATATCTTCTATCTTAAATTGTAACACAATATTAATTCCTTTAATCTTTGGCAAAAAATAAAGCGGTGCGAATGCACCGCTTTATTTTGCGTATTCTACAGCCCGTGTTTCACGGATAACTGTCACTTTAATATGTCCTGGGTAATCAAGTTCTTCTTCAATACGCTTACGGATATCACGTGCTAAGCGATGTGCAGCCAAATCATCGATTGCATCTGGTCGAACAATGATCCGAACTTCACGACCTGCTTGAATCGCAAATGACTTTTCAACGCCTTCATATGACTCGGAAATTTCTTCGAGCTTTTCAAGTCGGCGGATATAGTTTTCAAGAGTCTCACTGCGTGCCCCTGGTCTAGCTGCAGATAATGCATCGGCTGCAGCCACAAGTACAGCGATAATGGATGTTGGTTCTGTATCCCCATGGTGAGAAGCAATACTGTTAATGACAACAGGGTGTTCTTTATACTTTGTAGCAAGTTCAACCCCGATTTCAACATGGCTTCCTTCCACTTCATGGTCAATCGCTTTTCCGATATCGTGAAGTAATCCTGCTCGGCGTGCTAATGTTTCATCTTCTCCAAGTTCAGCTGCAAGCAGCCCTGAAAGCTGTGCAACCTCCATCGAGTGTTTAAGAACATTTTGCCCGTAGCTTGTGCGGAATTTCAAACGGCCAAGAATTTTGATAAGATCCGGATGTAGCCCGTGAACACCGACTTCAAATGTCGTTTGTTCTCCAACCTCACGAATATACTCATCTACTTCCCGACGAGATTTTTCTACCATTTCCTCAATACGTGCAGGATGGATCCGACCATCTTGGACTAGTTTTTCCAGTGCAAGTCGTGCAGTTTCACGACGAATTGGGTCAAACCCTGATAAAATGACAGCTTCTGGCGTATCATCGATAATTAAATCAATCCCTGTCAATGTTTCAAGAGTACGGATATTACGTCCCTCACGGCCGATAATACGACCCTTCATTTCATCATTCGGCAGGTTGACTACAGAGACAGTTGTTTCCGCAACATGGTCAGCAGCGCAACGCTGGATTGCCAGCGATAAAATTTCCTTTGCTTTCTTGTCGGCGTCTTCTTTCGCTCGATTTTCACTTTCCTTGATCATAATGGCTGTATCATGAGAAAGTTCCTGCTCAACACGATCTAATATAATCGCTTTTGCTTCTTCGCGCGTCAAGCTCGAAATTCGTTCGAGTTCACTTTGTTGTGTTCTAACCAACTCGTCCACTTTGCTTTCCATCTCTTCAATATGCTGTTGTCTTTGGTTTAGAGAATCATCCTTCTTTTCTAAAAGAGTTTCACGCTTATTTAACGATTCATCTTTTCGATCTAAATTCTCTTCTCTTTGCAGTAAACGGTTTTCTTGTTTTTGCAGTTCATTTCTTCGTTCACGAACCTCACGTTCAGCTTCAGTACGAAGCTTGTGAATTTCATCCTTTGCCTCGAGCAATGCCTCTTTTTTCAATGCATCAGCATCACGCTTTGCATCATCAAGGATTTGCTCTGCAGCACTCTTTGCTCCTGCAATTTTTGTTTCGGCAGAGGATTTACGAATAAAATAGCCAACAACGGCACCGACGATAAGGCCAAGCAAAATGGAGATGAGTGTAATTGGTTCCATCGTTACACCTCCTCTTGCTATGAACTTTTGTTACATTTTTAAGTGTCGGCATGTACATTGTTTAGACTCAACATACAGCAAGCACCATGGCTTTTCAATGTAATATTTCCAAAAATGTAAAATATACATGTTAATTGTAAATGTGCGCAAATTTATTGTCAAGGGTAGATACAGACAGACGTTTGAAATATTTTGAAATTGTTCAATGTTTTACAAACTTTGGAGGAATTTTAATTTGAATAAATATACATTTTTATGTATTAAAATTCATTTTTTAAAAAAGAGCAAAGCCGATTTCCGGATTTGCTCTTTTATTTTAGTCAATTAGTTCAAATTGATCTGGTTCGTCTGTCTCGGTAACAGTCTTATCTCCATCTAATCCGTAGTGATCACGAATTTTCTGTTGAATGTCCAGACGAATTTCAGGGTTTTCTTTTAAGAATAGTTTCGCATTTTCACGTCCTTGGCCAAGTCTTTCGTCGTTATAAGAATACCAAGAACCACTCTTTTGAACGATATCTAATTCTGAGCCAAGATCGATGATCTCACCCTCTTTAGAAATCCCTTCACCATACATAATATCCACTTCTGCTGTACGGAATGGAGGTGCAACTTTATTTTTGACGACTTTAATTTTTGTTTTATTACCGACCATGTCATTTCCTTGTTTTAAGGTTTCTGCACGGCGGACTTCAAGACGGATCGTTGAATAGAACTTAAGCGCACGACCGCCTGGTGTTGTTTCTGGCATATTCTATAGATTTACCATTTCTATAGTGTGGACTATCTCTTCATCTCTATGTTAGAGAGCCTTGCACTTCCAGCAGCAGCCTATCTTCTGCCGTACCCTACTCGGTTAGCTCAATTGAACTCCTTTTGGTAGTCTCTACACCTTCCTTATAACTATAAGGCTTGGCACGGTATTACCCATGATTGGCGGGCTTCACCGTTAGCAATGTTTCCATCACACCCCTAGGCAATAGGGTTCACAAGGTTTTTTTACTTGCTATCGCTAGCAAGGGAAACCCAGAGTAAAATTCTTAATCTCTGTGTTAGATTAAGAAACAACTACAAGTTGATTTCCGAACATAACTCCAACTTTTTCACGAATTTGGTTGATAAATACTGCGATTGTTTTTGATTTATTGATGGCACCTGATAGTTTACGAAGGGCTTGAGACATTAAACGTGCCTGCAAACCTACATGAGCGTCACCCATTTCGCCCTCAATCTCCGCTTTTGGAACTAAGGCTGCTACTGAGTCGATAACAATAATATCGACTGCACCGCTTCGAACAAGTGCTTCAGCAATTTCAAGGGCTTGTTCACCTGTGTCTGGCTGCGATAATAATAATTCATCAATGTTAACACCAAGTTTTTGGGCATAAGTTGGATCGAGTGCATGCTCGGCGTCAATAAATGCTGCTTGGCCGCCTTTTGCTTGTACTTCTGCAATTGCATGTAATGCTACTGTGGTTTTACCAGATGATTCGGGCAGGATTGTTATACACAAGGCTTTTTATCCTTGCTTCTGGAGGTCACCCTCATTATTACACGCTCTGGTAAACGTATAACTACAGTTGGTCGATTCCAACTCAGCTCAGCGTACATATTCTCCCTCAGCATAATCCGTTAGGGAAGGGACACTCTTGCCGAGGTTATATTCTACATTTGTAGGTTCACTCGGTACGCGTTACGGTACTTGATGCTTTTTAATTCATCCAGTTACCTCGGAATTTTCTCAAACAATGAGATGTTTTCCGATTTTGCCCCTTTCGTCTTATTGGTTTCCCAATAAGCGGGCGAGTTTCGCAAACTAATAAAAGTAAAAAACTTGAGTTGCGAAAATCATTCACCATAAATTTCAATTATTCTTCCTCTTGGGTATCCACCTACTCCAAGAGCTGTATCAAGTGCTAATGATCCACTTGGTACTGTTGAAATCCTTGTTTCTGTCTGCTCACCCATTTTCATTATTGAGCCTTTACCAAATTGCTTCTCTATTTGCTTTAGAGCCATTTCTAAAGCCGCTTTACGATCACTCACTAAATCGTTCCTCCTCATATATATAAATATAATGATTAAAGCCACAAACTATTAAATTAAAACCTATTAATAATATAACCTCTTTTCGTCTTTTTGTCGAGAAAAAAGACGAACATTCATTCGACTAAATTGCGTGGAATCTATATGTAAAAACAGGTAAATCCGTCGGATAAATGGAACTTTTATATGAATTTGCCCAAGGCAAATAAAGGAATCCAATTATTATCTGATAATTACATTTTAATTTTTTAGCGATTGATTGTACTTACCACATATCCCATCTTATTTTCCAGTTAGAGTATAAAACTTTCCAGTTTACACTATTTAGTTTCCGCTTGAGCCATCTTATTTTCCAATACCCTTAAAAGACCCGAAAATTAGACTATTAATCCTAGGTACTATCAATTTAGAGTCAAATTTTTGATGAAAATTAGGTATTTCAAGTCCCTATTTTCCACTTTGAGCATTTTATTTTCCGATTTCCACAAAATACTTTCTAGTTTTCACTATTTATTTTCCACTTGAGCAATTTTATTTTCCATTGCCCTCAAATTAGCCAGAATTAGATTATTAATCAAAGGTAGTATCAAAATAGAGTCAAATTTTTGATGAAAATTAGGTATTTCAAGTCCTTATTTTCCACTTAGAGTATTTTATTTTCCGATTTTCACAAAATACTTTCCACTTTCCCTGTTTTATTTTCCACTCCTACCTCTTTATTCCACATTGCCCCCCAATCAAAACAAAAAAGAATCACAGAACGCCTCTAAGCATTCTGTGATTCTTTTAAATGTTTAAGCAAATAATAGCAACCAAATTTCACTGCACGGGTCCGGTTCGCTTCCCTTGAACCGGCAAGGATTACTTTTTCCACAACACCCGGTTGTCCCTTAATAGAAAGTCCAATATAAACCGTACCAACCGGCTTTCCTTCCTGTTCATCCGGTCCGGCAACTCCTGTAAAACTGATGCCAATATCCGCACCTACAAGACTTGAAACATTTTCAGCTAACTCCAACGCACTCTGCTCACTTACAACTCCGTACGTATCAATAGTTTCCTGCTTCACTTTTAACACCTGGTGTTTCACTTCATTTGTATAGCAAACAACGCCGCCTTTTAAAATCGAACTTGCACCGGGGACGGAGGTTAACTCCTTCTGAAACATTCCGCCTGTCAGGCTTTCGGCAGCCCCAATGGTTACATTCTTCGCTTTTAAAACTTTGCTTAACTCTTCAACTAGCGATGTATTGTTATAGCCATATAAAAATTGTCCGACTCGGGCACTAATCTTTTGCTCAATCTCATCGAGCATTTTAATAGCCATATCATGGTCCTGATGCTTCGCCGTTAATCTTAAGGTTACCTCGCCATCACCAGCTAATGGGGCAATCGTAGGATTACTCTGTGAATCAATGAGATCGATAATTTCAGTTTCCAATGCGGCTTCGCCAATCCCGAAAAAGCGTAGCACTCTGGATACAATTTTATCATTACTCTTCACTTGCAATGACAATGCCGTAAGACCGTATTCAATGAACATCGGTTCCATTTCCTTCGGCGGTCCAGGCAATAGCATATAAACATGCCCCTTACTCTCAACCACCATTCCCGGTGCCATCCCGTGATCATTGGCCAAAACGTGAGAGCCTTCTAATACAAGTGCTTGTTTCCGATTATTTTCCGTCATCTGACGATTTGTTTTCTTAAAATAAGCCTCAATTGACTCCAAGGCATTTTCGTCAAAAACCAATTCCTTACCGATATGCTTTGCAATCGTTTCTTTCGTCAAATCATCTTTCGTTGGCCCCAGACCGCCTGTAAAAATAATCAAATCAGATCGGTCTTCGGCAATCTCGATAGCGGATTTTAAACGATCAGGGTTATCTCCAACTACGGTATGATAATAGACATTAATGCCTGCACCTGCTAAATGCTGAGAGATAAACCGTGCATTTGTATTGACAATTTGCCCAAGAAGTAACTCTGAGCCAACCGCGATAATTTCTGCGTTCACAATCCATCACTTCCTATTATTTAGAATTCTTCAGCACATGGCTGTTTTTCGCAAAATAATCCCAGCCCGACCAGATGGTAAAAATCAATGCTACCCATAAGGCAATATCAGCAAATGGGAATGAGACCATTTCAAACAAAATATTATGTAATAGAAGTGCAGAAATCGCAATGATCTGCGTCCACGTTTTAATTTTCCCAAGCATATTTGCCGCAACAACCTCGCCTTCACCGGCAAGCAGCAGGCGTAGTCCCGTAACCGCAAACTCCCTGCTAATGATGACAATGACAATCCATGACGCAGCGTACCCCAGCTCAACTAGCACAATCAAAGCTGCAGAAACAAGTAATTTATCAGCGAGGGGATCTAGGAATTTCCCCATATTTGTCACAAGATTATATTTGCGGGCGTAATACCCGTCCACCCAGTCAGTAGTAGAGGCAATAATAAAGATAAGAGCCCCAACAAAATGGGTAACCGGCAGGTCAACTCCAAGCAAATGTAAATTTCCCCATTTAAAGGGGACTAGCATAATGATTAAGAATATTGGAATTAATAATATTCTCGATACCGTTATCCTATTTGGTATATTCATAAAATTTCCTCCTAATTAAAAAACAAGAACACAATTGAAATAAACTAAACTATTTCAATTTAATAAAAAACTGAAAAATAGTCATCATTACGATGACTATTTGTTCTTCGGAACATATTGAATCGTAATGTTCTGACGAACCATTTCAGTCGGTGCCACTGCATACTCTAGCTTTTGATCATTTACATAAATCTCCGTGTCCAATGTTCTGCCTACAACAATCACAGCCTGATTTTCCTTCGATAAATCTACTGTTTTACTATCTGTACCATCTGTAGTTAGCATCCCCTGGAAGAAAGAATAACCCTTGCCATTCTTAATATTCACCCATGTTTGACCCTTTGAAACCAATTTAACTTTAAATTTATCTGTGTTGCTTAATTTAAATGTGGTATTTGGGCCGCTGCTTTGAACCACTTTTAAATCCTGCTGAGAAGCGGTTTCAGCAGAAGTATTTCCGTTGTTCTTATTTTCATTTGTACTGTTTTTAACTTTTGTAGCTTTTGATTTTTTTGTTTCTGTCGCTTTTGCCTCTTCAAGATTTTGAGACTTTTCAAGTTTAGCCTGGTCATTCATCTTATTAATGGATTCATTCGAATCACTGCTCGCATGACTTAATAGAAAATAATAGACTAACCCTGCAACCCCAATAACAAAAACACCAATTAGTATTTTCGGAAGCACATCAAAAAATTTCGAATTCCCTTCTGAAATCGCTTTGCGGCTTTTCACCCTCGATAATTGATCCGTTATTTCTTCATTATGAGTGATAGGGATATCACTTTTATAGGTTTCAAAAACTTCATCGGGATTTAGTTGAAGCGCCTCTGCATACTGCTTAATAAAGGCACGGACATAAAAATTCCCCGGCATACTAGAGTAATTTCCTTCTTCAATACCAATTAAGTAACGCTTTTGGATTTTTGTAATTGCCTGTACATCGTCCAAACTCAAGTTTTTGGCTAATCGGGCTTCTTTTAGTCGATTACCTAATTCAGTCAACTTTTAACACCTTCCAATTTTCAAAAATCAAAATCTCCAAAATCAGACCCGGAGAGTAAGTTATTCTGTTCTACTACCTCATATGTAATCTCTTCGTCCGCGTCATTTCTTAACTCGATAATGTAATCAAAATCATCGAGTGTGTACTCTGAATTTTGAACGAAAACGTCTGGATGTTCTATTACCTTCACGGCAGGCATACGCATTATTTCACGAACAAGCTGCCAATGGCGTTCACTTGCACGTTTCGTTGAGACAATCCCATCCAAAATATATAAATTATTTTCATTATACTCATCTTGAATTAGCTGATTTCGGATTGTTTGTTTTAAAAGAGTGGAAGAAACGAACAACCACCTTTTATTCGCACAAACACTTGCCGCAACAAGAGATTCTGTTTTGCCAACACGAGGCATCCCACGAATTCCAATTAACTTATGGCCCTCCTGTTTAAACAATTCTGCCATAAAATCAACTAATAATCCAAGTTCATCCCTTACAAAGCGGAATGTTTTTTTATCATCCGCATCTCTCTGTATATAACGCCCATGTCTGACGGCGAGACGATCACGCAGTTTTGGTTCTCTCAACTTGATTAATTTTATTGTATCCATTGTATTAAGAATTGACTCTAAACGTTTAATTTGATCATCATCTTTTGCTTTAATTAAAAGGCCGCGTCTGCCTTCATCCACACCATTAATCGTTACAATATTAATGGCAAGCATACCTAATAGCGATGAAATGTCGCCCAACAAACCGGGACGGTTTTTTTGAATCTCATATTCTAAATACCATTCTTTTTTCTCCACAATAAAAACCCCCTAAGTATAGGCGTGAATGATTCGACAAATTTTCACATTCCGATATCTAAACCTTATAATAAATGATTTTGAGTGAAGATGAAAGAAAAAACAAGGAGAATGACCTTAAATCAGGGAGAAAATATAAACAAAGAAAAAAAGAGAGGACCTGCCTCTCTCTTAACGAGTACCGTTATTTGAAATAAGTTTAACCATTATATTGGCAATAGCTTGTTGTTCTTGTTTGTCTGCAACAGACCATAAATCTGAAAGAACTCTTTGCTGCTCATTTTTTGGCTCTACCTGGCTTGCTAAATAATCACCAATTTGAAATGCAAGGTTGTTGACAGCTCCCTCACTCATTCCCTCATTTTGCGCATGATGCAGACGATCAGCTAAAAAGTCTTCCCACTGTTTCCAGTTATCTAAAACAGACATTTAAAACCCTCCTTTAGAATAGTACAAGGATATTTTGTGACTTTCCAAAGGGATTTATTCATCTTAAAATTTAATTTTTAAGTGTACCAGCCACCGTTTATGGCAAGAATTTGTCCTGTTATGTACGACGATTCTTCAGATAATAAAAAGGCGGTGCCTTTTGCGATTTCTTCCGGTAATCCAAGCCTTCCCATTGGGATTTCTTCATGGATGGATTCCAATTCTTCCTTAGTAAAACCCGTCATCATCGGCGTTGCTACGGCACCAGGAGCAATCGCATTTACTCGGATGCCATTCCGAGCTACTTCTTTACTTAACGCTTTCACAAAGGCTATTTGAGCGCCCTTCGCAGTGGAATAGGCAACTTCACAGGCAGCTCCGGTTTGTCCCCAAATTGAAGTAATGACCACGATACTCCCTGACCCCTTACGATATAATTTCGGCAATAATTCTTTGGTCATCATTAAAGGATTTAGAACATGTATGTTCAGTAACGCTGCCGCCTCTTCCTGTGACAGATCCACTAGCAGTCCATAATGACTGTTGCCACCGCAATGAATAATGGCATCAAGTGAAAAAATTTGCGAACAAATTTTTTTGTATCCATTTGAATCTGCCAAATCCGCGTGAATAGGCATATACTCCCCGCCATACGATTGTAATTTTTCCATTAAATCCGTTATCATTTTTTCATTTCGATTGTAATGTAAATATAGATGGTAGCCATTTGCAGCTAAGGTTAATGCAATTGCTTGTCCGATACCTCCGCTTGCTCCCGTGATGAGTGCATATTTTTTCAAAAGCCTCACTCTTTCTATTTATATAATAGGCTATGTTAAATTTGGCTGTTGATTTCCGCTCCAATCAATAAGTTTAAAAATCAACAAGGATCTTTAACACAGTAATATAATAAAAAAGCGCCGTTCTCCGACGCTTTCCTAAACTAATGTTTCTTCGGAATAACCTGACAAACCGAAAATCGCTCTTCTGAAACAACTTCAGATGCCAATTGCTGTACATCCTTTAAGGTTATCTTTTCAAGCGTAGGAACAACATCAAATAAATCCATATCATTAAATGCATACCGGGTAAATTGATTGGCAATATATTCAGGAGAGTTGACTGCTCTTAAAAACGATCCTATTTTTTTCTTTTTCGTCCGCTCCAGTTGCTCTTCCGTGAAGATGCTGCCATTCTTTGCATCCAGAAGCATTTTTTCAAGTCTTTCAGCAAGCTGATCTGCATCCCTTGTATCCCCGCCGACCATCGCAAACCCAAACCCCTGCTCTTGGGTATAATCATAAGAAAACGAGTCATCAATCAGCCCCTCTTTATAGAGCCGATCAAAATTTTCCGAGCTCTTACCGAATAACAAATCAAGCAATATATTGGTCGTTAATTCATTTTTTAACAGTTCATCGCCTTTTTGATCCACATGAAGAGCTTTGATTCCTACTAAGCACTTAGGCGTTTGGACATTCATTTCAAGTACCTGTTTCTTTTCTGCAGCCGCAGCTGGCTCTTCGTCAAATTTCCGTTTGATTTCCGGCTGGTCTTTAAATGGTTTTTTCGCCTGGTTTGCTCTTACTTGATCCATAATCGCGTTTGGATCAACCGGTCCGACAATAAACAATAGCATATTGCTTGGATGGTAAAATGTATTGTAGCATTCGTAAAGCCAATCTTTCGTAATATGGGAAATTGACTCAATTGTCCCGGCAATATCAATTTTAACCGGATGGTTTTGATATAAATTTTCAATTAAGCCAAAATAGAGACGCCAGTCAGGATTATCATCGTACATCGTAATTTCCTGTCCAATGATTCCTTTTTCCTTTTCCACTGTTTTTTCCGAAAAATAAGGTTCCTGTACAAAATCAATTAACGTTTCTAGATTTTTTTCTACATCTGAAGTGCTGGAAAATAAATAGGCAGTCCTTGTAAACGAAGTAAAGGCATTGGCGGATGCACCTTGACGGCTAAATTGCTGAAAAACATCCCCATCTTCTTTTTCAAATAACTTATGCTCTAAAAAGTGGGCAATCCCATCAGGCACCTTAACATACTCATCTTTCCCAAGCGGAATAAAGCTATTATCAACAGAACCATATTTGGTCGTAAAGGTTGCATAGGTTTTATTAAATCCCTTTTTCGGTAAAATATAGACTTGTAGTCCATTGTCCATTTGCTCATGAAAAAGTTCTTCCTGGAGCTGGTCAAACTTAAGTTTCTCCATTATTGGCCCGCCTCCGTTCCTGTTAAGAAATAAATCGTATCAAGCTGAATTTTTTCCGAAACAGCCACGATTTGTTCCTTTGTTACTTTTTGCATTTCTTCAACCCAGGTACTTAAATGAATATCGGTATCAGCTACCACATTATGATATAAAACTTCAATTAGGCCCCTTGAAGTATCTATAGTCTCAAGCATTTGGTTTTGAATCACAGCTTTCGTCTGGTTTAATTCTTCTTCCGTAAAATCACCCTTTTTCATCGCTTCCATTTGTTCATGGATAATTCCAACTGCTTGATCATAATTCTTTAAATCAATACCCGAAACGACAATCATCAATCCTTTATGACTTTCCAAGCGACTTGCGGCGTAGTAGGCAAGGCTGGCTTTTTCCCTTACATTAATAAATAGTTTGGAATGAGAAAAACCACCGAAAATACCATTGAAAACTTGCAGGGCAAAATAATCAGGGTCCCCATAGCGAACATTGGTACGGTATCCGATATTTAATTTTCCTTGTTTGACATCCTGCTTTTCTTTCACTTCATTCACTTGCTCAATCATCTTTTGATTTGCTGCGTTCGGTTTTTTCGGTGTTCGCGTTTCAAATTTGAGCAATTCATCAGCTATTTTTTTAACCTCTGCCTCTTTTACATCACCAATTACATATAAATCTAATTCATCTTCAGAAAATGCTTTTTTATAAAATTCATATAAGGTCTCTGGCGTGATTTTATCAACATCGTCTAAGTTCCCGTTTACATCGAGAGCATACAGCTCCCCTTTGCACATTTCTTCAATTAAACGGACATTGGAGTATCTCATTTTATCATCATAAACAGATTGAATTCTCTGCTTTAATGTTCTTTTTTCTTTCTCGATTGTCTCGGAATCGAAAGCTTTGTCAGAAGCATTTGGTTTCGTTAATATTTCTGCCAATAACTCAAAACCTTTTTTCAATAAAGGACTTGGGTCACTTAGAAATTTTTCATTGGCTATTTCGATGGTAAAACTTATAACATGATTTTCACCTTTTTTAGATAGATCCACAAACAAGGTTGCTCCATATAATTCATCTAAATATGAACGAAGTGCCGTAGTAGATGGAAATTTTGCCGAACTGCTTTGTAAAACATGGGGAAGCAGCGCCCTTTTGGTTATGTCCTCTTGCGATAATGGTGCTTTCATTTTCCATATAAATGTATTGGTTTTATATTTATCTGTTTCAATGACATGTAGCTTGTATCCTTGCATCTCTGTCATTTTGTCTGCAACAGCATCCATTTTCATACCTCCTTCAAATTAAAAAAATCCCTTATCTAACCATATGTAAAAAATCATGCAGTTATTTTATCTTTTCCTTAGTTAAACAGACGTATACTTTTACTATAATTTGCCACGTAGGCCCACACAAGTTTCAAACGTAGAAAACCCTTGGACTTATGGTCCAAGGGTAGAAATCTTATCGACTTCCTTTAATATAATGCACACCATCTGCTTTTGGTGCTTCTGCCCGACCTATAAAGCCCGCTAGTGCTAAAATCGTTAACACATATGGAGCAATTAATAGGTACACATCCGGAATATTTTTTAAGAAAGGTAAACTTGAGCCGATAATACTGATACTTTGGGCAAAACCAAAGAATAGTGCCGCTCCCATCGCACCCAGCGGATGCCATTTACCAAAAATCATTGCAGCAAGTGCCATAAAACCTTGACCGCTAATAGTGGAATGGCTGAAGTTTGATGAAATCGATTCAGCATAAACTCCTCCCCCAATTCCGCCCAGAGCACCGGAAATAATGACCCCTAAATAACGCATTTTGGTTACGTTAATCCCCATTGTATCTGCAGCCATTGGGTGTTCACCCACAGAACGAAGACGCAGTCCGAATGGAGTTTTATAAATAATATACCATGCGATAATTGCAACAAGTATAGCTACAAATGAAGTCCAGTAGGTATTTTGGAAAAAGATTTTTCCAATAACAGGGATATCCTTTAAAATTGGAACATCGATTTTACTAAAGCTTTGTTGGATGATGTCCGTTTCACCTTTATTGTAAATTAATTTAACAAGGAATAAGGTAAGCCCTGTTGCTAGCAAGTTGATGGCCACCCCGGAAACTGTATGGTCCGCACGGAATGTGATTGCCGCCACGGCATGGAGAATGGAAAAAATCGCTCCGGCTGCCATTGCTACTAATAACGATATCCAAGGAGTTGCAGCACCGAATGTACCGGCAAAAGTTAAGTTGAAGACAACTGCTGCAAAAGCACCTATAACCATTAATCCTTCAAGTCCGATATTAACAACACCGGAACGTTCAGAGAATACACCGCCTAATGCAGTGAAGACAAGTGGAGCTGCCCATAATAAGGTGGAAGGTACTACAATCGTCAAAATTTCCATTAAGCTCACTTACTTCACCCCCTTCTTACTGAATCGGTCAAGAACTATTCTTATGATATAACTTGAAGCAACAAAGAATACAATCAAGGCAATAATGATATCAACTAATTCCTTTGGTACTCCTGCCTCCAGCGGCATGGATAATGCTCCAATTTTTAATATACCGAATAAAAGGGCTGCGAAAAATACTCCAAGTGCTGTATTGCCGCCCAATAATGCAACCGCAATTCCGTTAAAGCCTACGCCTGTAAACCCGCCTTGAACCGCCATATATCCGAAAGTACCAAGACCTTCCATTGCACCGGCTACTCCTGCGAAGCATCCGGAAATCACCATTGATAGAATTATATTTTTATTTACACTCATCCCTGCATAATGTGCTGCATCTTGGTTGAATCCTACGGCCCGCAGCTCATAACCACGGGTTGTTTTTTCTAATAGGAACCACATAATAAAGCAGCATATGATGGCAATAATGATCCCCCAGTGCATGGTTGAATGGGTGGTTAATTCTTCAAGCCATGGAGAACGTAATGACGCTGAGTCACGAACCATTCCGGTTTTAGATGACCCTTGATTTAATTTATTATTAATAATGTAGTTAACAGTATGCAAAGCAACATAGTTCATCATAATGGTAACAATTACTTCATGCACACGGAAACGTGCTTTTAAGAGACCTGGAATAAAAGCCCAAAGTCCACCAGCTACCATTGCTGCGATGATTGCTAACGGTAAATGAATGATTTTTGGTAAATCAAAAGATACCCCTACCCAAACGGCGGCAAGCCAGCCAACAATAAATTGACCTTCAACACCGATATTAAATAATCCAACTCTAAAAGCAAAGGCAACAGCAAGTCCTGCTAAAATATATGGAGTTACCTGTCTGATTACCTCTCCAATATAGTAAATATCACCAAAAGCACCATCCCACAATGCTGCATAGGCGGCAACAGGGTCATAACCACTTGCTAACATGATGATGGTCCCAACAATAACCCCTAAAATAACAGCAATAATGGGTGTTAAAATATTGCGTAAGCGTTTAGACATGTGTTCCTTCCCCCGCTTCTTTTCGATTCGAACCGGCCATCAGCAATCCCAGTTCTTGTTCCGTGGTTTCTTTTGGATTTACCACTGCAACAATTTTCCCCTCATAAATAACGGCGATCCGGTCACTGACATTCATAATTTCATCCAGTTCAAAAGATACCAGTAAAACTGCTTTCCCATTATCTCGTTGCTCAATCAATCGTTTGTGAATAAACTCAATTGCCCCGACATCCAAACCACGTGTAGGTTGTGCAGCAATCAGTAATTCTGGATTTCGGTCTACTTCACGACCGATAATCGCTTTCTGCTGATTACCACCAGATAATGCACGTGCCAAAGCATATTCACTAGGAGTTCGAACATCGAATTCTGATATTAATTTTCTTGCTTTGTTATAGATCTCTTTAAAATTTAATATTCCATTCTTTGAGTATGGCTTTTTATAATAGGTTTGCAGCACCATATTTTCGGCAATTGGATAGTTCAAAACTAAACCATGCTTATGTCTGTCTTGTGGAATATGACCGACCCCGGATTCAGTTACTTTTCTCGGTGAAAGCCCGAAAAGTTCTTTTCCATTTACTTTCACACTTCCGCTATCAGCCTTTCTTAATCCAGTAATGGCCTCGATGAATTCTGATTGGCCATTCCCGTCGACTCCTGCAATTCCAACAATCTCACCCGCACGAACTGTTAAGCTAAGTCCATTTACAACCGTTACACCGCGTGAATCCTTCACTAGTAAATCCTTGACCTCAAGCACATCTTGTTTCGGATTTGGCGGTTTCTTTTCCGTTTTAAAAACAACTTCACGGCCAACCATTAAATTTGCCAATTCATTTGGATTGGTCTCACTGACATTGACTGTACCGATCCCTTTTCCTTTACGAATAACCGTGCAGCGGTCAGCAACCTCCATAATTTCTTTCAATTTATGAGTAATGATAATGATGGATTTACCTTCTTTTATCAACGTTTTCATGATTTGAATCAGTTCATGAATTTCCTGAGGCGTTAAAACGGCGGTAGGTTCGTCAAAAATCAATATTTCCGCACCACGATAGAGTGTCTTTAAAATTTCTACCCGCTGCTGCATCCCTACGCTGATATCCGAAATTTTAGCCTGTGGATCAACGGCTAACCCATAACGCTCTGAAATATCACGAACTTCTTTTTCCGCTTTTTTCAAATCAATCCTTCCGGCAGTTGTGATTTCTTTTCCTAAAATTATATTTTCTGTTACCGTAAATTTATCAACAAGCATAAAATGCTGATGCACCATTCCAATTCCAAGGTCATTGGCAATGTTCGGATTTGATATTTTTACAGGTTTCCCATGAACCCGAATCTCCCCTTGCTCTGGTTGGTATAAACCAAAAAGGACGTTCATTAATGTAGTTTTCCCGGCTCCATTTTCCCCCAGTAACGCATGGATTTCTCCCTTTTTCAATTGAAGGGTAATGTTATCATTTGCAACAAAGCTGCCAAATTCCTTGCGGATATTAAGCATTTCAATAACATATTCCATCCTATCTCACTTCCTTTTAAAAGGTTTTTGAAATTTTATACATAAGTAGTAAGAGGTCAGACCTTTATTTTTATTAAAAAAATAGGGAATTCTCCCTCGGTAAACCCTAACTGAAAAGTAGAATTAAAAATATAATTCTACACTTCATTTAAGGTTCAAAAAATAAGCGGGCCGGTAATTGAAACCCGCTATGTATAGTAAAGTGAATTATTTCTTGACTTTGATAATTGTCCAGCACCAGCGCCTAGCCCCTCGAGGGAAAAAATGAACTGCTTTTTTCCTAGGTTGCTTCGGTCCCGCCAGCACTTGTCGGGGCTGAACGAGGCGCTTCCGCTTTTCTTATTTATTGAGCTTTAAAAGTCTTTAACTCTTTTAGTGTTCCAGGAACTTTTACAGCACCTGATTTGATCTTATCTGTCCATTCTTTAACAGCTTTTTCAATGGCAGCTTTGTTTGATGCTTTACTATTAATTGGCGCTAAGCCAACTCCATCCTCATGTAAGCCGTATACAGTTGTTTGGCCTCCAGGGAAGTTGCCTTCTTTCGCTTTTGTAGCAATATCCTTAACTGCAAGGTCAACACGTTTCATTGCAGATGTTAAGACAACATCCGGACCCATAAAGCTTTGGTCTTGGTCTACACCAATTGCCCAAATTTCCTTGTTTGGATCTTTCTTCTTAAGGTCAGAAGCTTCCTTGAATAGTCCGTTACCAGTCGCACCAGCAGCATGGAATACTACGTCATCACCAGAAGAATACATTTTAGAAGCAATAGTTTGACCTAGTTCTGCTTTATCAAATGCACCTGAATACTGTACGTCAACTTTTGCTTCAGGTTTAGCAGCTTTTACACCTGCTAAGAAACCAGCTTCAAAACGTTCGATAACAGGGATTTTCATACCACCGATGAAACCGATTTTGTTTGTCTTTGTTTGAAGGGCTGCCGCAACACCAGCAAGGAATGCAGCTTCTTGCTCTTTAAATAGTACGCTGGCAACATTTGGTTCTTTTACTTCATCATCAATGATAGCAAAATTATTTTTAGGTTGTTGTTTAGCAATCTCATCCACAGCATTGTGCATGAGGAAACCAATTCCAAATACTAAATTAAAGCCTTGACGTGCAAGTGTATTTAAGTTTGTTGAATAGTCAGCATCAGAAGTAGATTGAAGGTAATCGTATCCTTCTTTACCCTTTGTTAATCCATTTTCTTTACCATAATCTTGAAGACCTTGCCAAGCAGATTGGTTAAATGATTTGTCGTCAACACCGCCGACATCTGTAACCATTGCTACAGTAAAGGCTTTTTCTTTCTTGCCGCCATCTTTAGCAGTATCGTTTGTGTTATCATTGCTTTTTCCACATGCACCTAGAAGTGTTCCAGCAGCAAGAACAAGTGATAACGCCATTCCAATTTTACGCTTTTTCAAGATATTGACCCCCTAAAGATTGTTGTTTTGATTAAGTAGAAATGGAAGAAAGCAGAAATGTTTCCGTTTTCATAATCTCCTAAAAAAAATTAAAATCTTTTCCGAAGCACACGAAAACTAAACTTATCTGCTTTAAAATAGTTTACCGAAAAAAGTATAGGTTCATCCGTTTCATCGAAATGCATTTGCTTTAAAACAAGCAAAGCAGTTTCAGGGTCACATTCTAGAATTGGGGAAATTTTCTCATGGTAACCAATTGGTTCAATCTGGGCAACTGCATATGTAATTTTGCGATTCGCCTCTTCTTCTAAAATCTTGAAGATTGACTCTTTCCCGTGAGAAAAAGTTTCGGGCAAAATATTTTCAGGTACCTTGTCAACACAATAGACAACCGGTTCCCCATTTGCAGTTCTGACCCGTTCCATGACAACCATTTCCTCATTTATAGAACATGAGAAACGGCGAATATCCTCCTCGGTAGGTCTTTGGGTAGATGAACTTAGGAATATCGTCCCCGGTTTCATCCCCGCTTGCTTAATCATGTCAGTGACACTATTAAGTTGTTCAATCCCAG
The DNA here is from genome assembly GCF_042675345.1 of Neobacillus sp. GCM10027624. NCBI lineage: Bacteria > Bacillati > Bacillota > Bacilli > Caryophanales > Bacillaceae > Neobacillus > Neobacillus sp. GCM10027624. The sequence goes on along the minus strand of NZ_JBHTHD010000003.1, from coordinate 365,599 downwards.
AAGTAAACAATGGCTTCGAGTTTACGAAGGTTCCCACTCCGTGGCGCCTTATAATCACATTTTCCTCCTCGAGAATACGAAGTGCCTCTCGAAGAGTAGCCCTGCTTACACCTAGATGTTTTGCAAGATCAAATTCTGAAGGTAATTTTTCTTTTTCTTTATAAACACCTTCTTCAATATCTTGCTTTAACCGATCGATAACTTGTAAATACAAGTGCCGATTATCTGACCTAATAGACATGCAGGTTCCTCCAGCCTTTTCCTAAGACATCAGACATCTGATGTATAATCATTCCTACTAATCGAAAATAATATAACATTTTTTCAGTGATAAATAAATAGAAATTATTCATTTTGTCGAAAAAAGCCACAAATGAAGAAATTTGTCGAAATTTCGAGTGTTTTGAACCTGCAAATATGATATAATTCCTCTTCCAAATATATCATATAGGACTTTTAGAATAAGGCGTTTCCCCACTATTATATGTTTCTTTAGTGAAATTATATGAAAAAAGAGCCAAAGCTGGCTCTTTTTTAATTTATTTAGGAACTAATCTCCTCATTTGGTTTACTTGTTAGCAAAACTACGCGCGGCTTGCTTCCTTCATATGGTCCAACGACACCGCGTGCTTCCATTTCATCAATGAGCCGGGCAGCTCTCGTGTATCCAATTCTAAATCTCCGCTGCAGCATCGAAACAGAGGCTGTTTGCATTTCAATAATTAAATTAACTGCTTCGTCATATAGGTCATCGTCCACCGCACCCGTGGTTTCGGGAAGATCGTCTGGAATCATTTCTTCTTGATATTGTGCTTTTTGTTGTCCAATAACAAAGTTTACTGTATCCTCAACCTCATCGTCAGAGAGAAAGGCTCCCTGAACCCTAATTGGCTTTGATTCCCCCACCGGGAGAAACAGCATATCCCCTCTGCCCAGAAGTTTTTCCGCCCCACCCATATCAAGGATCGTCCTTGAGTCAGTTGAACTTGAAACCGCAAAAGCTATTCTTGATGGAATATTTGCTTTTATGACCCCTGTAATGACATCAACAGATGGACGCTGAGTTGCAATAATTAAGTGTATTCCGGCTGCACGAGCCATTTGTGCCAATCTTGTAATGGAGTCTTCAACATCTGAAGAGGCAACCATCATTAAATCCGCTAACTCATCGACTATAACCACAATATATGGTAGTAATGGCTGTTTTTCTCCAGTCTCCAAATTGTGGCGTTTCATATGATCGTTATAACCTTCAATATTCCTAGTTCCAGTATAGGAGAATAATTCATAACGTCTTTCCATTTCACTAACAACTTTCTTTAGTGCCTGAGATGCTTTCTTTGCATCGGTAACGACTGGTGCTAATAAATGGGGGATACCATTATAAACATTTAATTCAACCATTTTTGGATCTATCATCATTAATTTTACTTCATGCGGCTTTGCGCGCATTAAAATACTAGTAATAATCCCATTGATACAAACACTTTTTCCGCTTCCTGTAGCACCGGCAACAAGTAAATGCGGCATTTTATTTAGTTCTGCAAGAACCGCTTCCCCTGTTATATCCCTGCCTAACCCTATTAACAGCTTGGCATCAGGCTTATCATTTTGCGTTGCTTCAAGTACCTCTCTTAGTGAAACCATTGCTACTTCTGAATTAGGAACTTCAATACCAATAGCTGATTTTCCGGGGATAGGTGCCTCAATCCGGATATCCCTTGCAGCTAGCGCAAGGGCTAAATCGTCACTCAGGCTAACGATTTTACTTACCTTTACCCCTACATCCGGGTGAACCTCATATTTAGTTACTGCCGGCCCTAAATGAACTTGGGTTACACGCGCTTTAACACCAAAACTTTGAAACGTCCGCTCAAGCTTTGCCGCGTTTGCATGGATTAATTCATACTCACCACTTTGGTCTGTTTTCCGCGGCATCCTCAGCAATCTAAGCGGTGGCAGTTCATAAGCTGTATTTTCCACCTCGGTAAACGTAATCGGCGGACTTTGATCAACTTCTTCTACGGTTGGTACCATCGCATTTTCCTGCATTCTCTCTTGTTGTTCACTTTCTGATGGTGCGTCATCCTGATAGGCCCTGTCAGCAAAACTTGAAATGATAGGTTCAGGCATTCTAATCTCTTCCATCTCCGGCTCAGGCGGATTGGCGTTTTCAGGCTGAACTCTAGAACGTCGATTTCCCCGTTGCTCCCGCTGCTGGTTCCTTCTTTCCACTTTCCGCTCTTCCTGTTTTTGTTTCCACTCTGCCATGTCTGCTTTAAACGCGATCCACTGACTTTTTCCAAAGGCAAAAATGGTCATGAGAACTTTTCCAATAAAGTCTCCAAAAGATTTTCCTGTTATTAAAATAAAACCAATCAGAACAAAGATAAACGCAACAATTTTGGTCCCGGTTTCCGCAAATAGAAAATGAAATAAAGCAAATAACACAGCACCAATCATCCCGCCACCTAAATCGTGTGTACTGGTTTCTCCCTTTACTTCCATCATAAACAATTCCCAAGTATTATTGATTACACTAGGATTTTTAAATCGTCCGCCGTTTGACAGAAGATCAAACAATGTCACATGGCTTAAAAGAAGAATCGATGAAATAATAAAATAAGAGCCTACTAATTTAAGATTGAAAAAAAAAGGTACAGTTCTTTTCCACATCAAATATACACTCATTACCACTAATCCAATTAAACAGAGCATATACCATTCGCCCATCCAAAAACGGAAAAATAAGACTGTTGCTTTGCCAACTGCCCCAAGCTTCGCCATTGAAATGATGGCTAAAGCTAATAACGCTAAGGCTGTTAATTCATATTGAACAGTCTTTTTTAACTGGTTATCCCTTTTTTTTGCTTGCCTTCTCTTTTTTTTCGCCATCAAATCACCTGTAATCGTTTATATTAACTCTTCAACTATTCTGAAATAGCATTTTTAGGATAAAAAGGAAGAAAGCAGCCTGCTTGGCTGCTCTTGTCTTCTTGTCCTAATTATACCATAATGCCTGTTAGAATGCGGACAAACCTTCGCTGTTCGAAAAAGAAATTTTTGCTCCCGGACAAAATCGATCGTCTAGGTAATGCTGAGGATCACTGCTTAGTACACGGATTACCTGAACATTTTGCGGATCCATCATATCCACTAATAGTGGAACCCCTTGATAGTTAATCATTTGCTGTTTCGAGAAAGCTTCTGTTTCGCTTGGAAAAATAAGTTCTTGCGGCATCATCGTATAAAGAATCATTGAATCAGCCCTTCTTTTTCTTCTTTTTGTAAATCAATCAACTCATTTAACTTTTTCATCGCAGCGCCAATTCCGCCAACTTCATCAATTAGACCATTTTTTACAGCATCGGCACCAATTACGTTTGTTCCAATATCCCGTGTCAGATTGCCCTTTGCAAACATTAGGTCTTTAAAGGTATCCTCGGAAATTTTTGAATGCTTTGTAACAAAGTTCACGACCCGCTCCTGCATTTTATCTAAATATTCAAAGGTTGCGGGAACACCAATGACTAGCCCCGTTAAGCGGATTGGATGGATGGTCATCGTCGCTGTTTCTACAATAAAGGAATAATCGCAGGAAACGGCAATAGGTACACCAATAGAATGCCCTCCACCCAAAACAACAGAAACAGTCGGTTTTGAAATCGTCGCAAGCATTTCTGAAATGGCAAGACCTGCTTCAACATCCCCGCCAACCGTATTTAAAATAATGAGTACTCCTTCAATTTTAGGATTCTGCTCAATGGCAACTAACTGTGGTATAAGGTGTTCATACTTCGTTGTTTTATTCTGCGGCGGCAATGCTAAATGTCCTTCTATTTGCCCGACAATCGTTAAACAGTGGATCCTCGAGTCAGATGATAGTTGAGGAACATTGGTTTGACCAAGCTGTTGAATTTTTTCTATTAAATTCGAAGATGGTTTTTCCTCTTTTTGAGGCTCCCCTCCGTCTGGATTTTCGGATTCATTTCGAAATATATTATTTAAAATATCCATCCCTAGACTCCCTTCACACATGATGACTTTAGTATTAACGTATGCTTGAAATTCATGCTATTTTTTCAAATAATAAAAAGCACTGGAATTTCCAGTGCCCTACAAACGATAGCTAAATTTCCATGATGATTGGTAAAATCATCGGTCTTCTTTTGGTCTTTTCAAACAAATAGCGATTTAGTTCATCACGAATATCTTGCTTAAGGCTTGACCATTCGAAAGTTTCCTTTGCAATATTTCGTTCCACGATTTCACGAACTAATTTTGTCGAATCATCCATCAACTTTTCTGATTCACGAACATAAACAAATCCTCGTGAAATAATTTCAGGACCAGCAGCAATTTTCTTATCCTGTCTTGTTAAAGTAACAACCACAATCAATATGCCATCCTGGGATAAAAGTTTTCGGTCCCGCAACACAATATTTCCAACATCACCGACACCAATCCCATCAATCAGAACATTCCCTGAAGGCACTTTACCGCTAAAACCAATTTTTCCATCCTTTATTTCAACAATTTCTCCGCGTTCAGGGATTAAAATCTGTTCGTTCGTCAGGCCAATTTCCAGTGCCAATTTTCGATGTGCCTGAAGCAGGCGGTATTCTCCATGGACCGGGATGAAATACTTAGGCTTCATCAGGTTAATCATAAATTTTAATTCTTCTTGACTTCCATGGCTGGATACATGAATGGTCCGTTTACCGGCGATGACATTCGCTCCCGCTCTAAACAGCATATCAATGGTTTTTCCTAAAAAGACTTCACTTCCCCGTAATGGTGAAGCAGCGATTAAAACGGTATCACCCGGTTGTATATTGACCAATTTAGCTGTTTGTTTCGCCATTTTCTGTAAGGCTTCAATCGGCTCCCCTTGGTTTCCTGTCATTAAAATGACTACTTCATTGTCTTTATAGTCTTTTAATTCACTAATGGGGATGATTAAATCTTCTTCAACCTCTAAATAACCTAAATCAAGTGCAATATGATAAATTCGCTCAAGGCTTTTCCCAACGACCGCAACCTTTCTACGGTTTTCTTTTGCAGAATCAAAAATGTGCTGAATCCTGTTAATATCAGATGCAAAACAAGCAGCAATAATCCTTCCAGGTGCATTATAAAATGCATTGGACATTTCTCTTACAACAATTGCCTCTGAGGTGGTATAGCCTGGCTTTTCTGCTTCGGTACTATCCGATAACAGACATAAGACTCCTTTTTCCCCAATCGCAGCCATTTTTCCAATTTCAGGCTTATAAAGCTTCGTTGCGGCCTGATCAAATTTAAAATCACCCGTATAAACGATAATACCTTCAGAAGTGTGAATACAAACGCCAACAGAATCCGGAATACTGTGATTTGTTTTAAAAAAACTGACATCTACAGAATCCATGTTTAAAATAGTATCGGAATCCACTTCAATAAACGTTGGTGTTCCGGTAAATTCTTGTTCCTTAAGTTTTGCGCTAGCAAGCGCTAGTGTTAATTTCATGCCATAAACTGGAACATTTACCTGCCTTAATAAATAAGAGAGTGCACCAATATGATCTTCATGACCATGGGTAAGGAAAATGGCTTTTACTCTGTCTCTATTTTCTGTCAAATAGGTCATATCTGGAATTACGATATCGATACCGAGCATTTCTTCCTCGGGGAACATTAAGCCGGCATCAATGACAAATATATCCTTGTCCACTTCGACAAGGTACATATTTTTTCCGATTTCTCCGATACCACCAAGAGAAATTACCTTAATGGAATTATTTTTTTTGCTTGTGATCAATGTTTGAATCCTCCTACGTTATTTATGCCGACCGAAATCAGTTATGATTATTATACTTGAAACACGAAAATCATTACAACCATATTCTACGAACCTGAGGCTATTTACTCCCTTAAAGCTAAAAAAATCCAATCGAATATCGATTGGATTCTTTGAATGATTACTTTTTTAAAAGCGCCGTCAATCTGGTGCGTTCCTGTTCAGTTAATGGGACCAATGGAAGCCTTACTGAACCTACATCTAACCCATTAAGCTGCAAAGCTGTTTTGACCGGACCGGGACTTGGTGCTGCAAATAACCCTTGCATGATTGGCAGCAATTGCTGGTGGAGCTTCGCTGCTTTAGAATTCTCCCCATCAAAATAGGCCTTAACCATTTCTTGCATTTCATTTCCGATTATATGTGACGCAACCGAAATAATACCGGCACCGCCAATTGACAGAACTGGCAATGTTAAACCATCATCACCACTGTATAAAACAAAGTCTTCATCTGTATTAGCAATGATATGGGTCATTGCATTTAAGTCACCGCTAGCTTCTTTTACTGCAACTATATTGGGAATTTTAGAAAGACGAATAATTGTTTCTGGAAGTATATTGACCGAGGATCTTCCTGGAATATTGTAAACCATCACTGGTAGAGATGTTGCTTCAGCTACTGCTTGAAAATGCTGATATAATCCCTCTTGATTTGGTTTATTATAGTATGGAGCTACAACCATTATTGCATCAACGCCAAGTTCTTCTGCTTTTTTGGTGAGTTCAATGGATGCGTACGTATTATTGCTGCCAGTCCCGGCTATGACCGGAACTCTCTTGGCAGCAACTTTGACAACATGAGCAAATAAAGCAAGTTTTTCTTCCTTTGATAATGTAGGAGATTCACCTGTTGTGCCAGCCACCACAAGTGAATCAGTTCCATTTTCAATTAAATAATTGACTAATTGAGTGGTCTTTGAAAAATCAACATGCCCCTTCTTATCAAAAGGAGTCACCATCGCCGTCGATACTCGACCAAAATGAACCATTTTCTAAGCTCCTTCCATTTGATTGCCGGGAATGAGTCTTTAAAAAGACTCCTGCCTCATACAGTTAACACCTTACATTTCATTTCGATATACTTCAATTGCTTCTTCTTCCAATTGAAATGCATCATGCAGTGCATTGACTGATTTGACCAGGTCTTCTTGTTTGACGAGAACCCAAATGGTGGTATGGCTATCAGCTGACTGCAAAATTCGAATTCCATGGTCAGACAACGATGTTACGATTTTGGAAGTTACCCCAGGGACACCGGCAATTCCTGCACCCACAACTGAAACTTTTGCACAGTTACGTTCAATGACAGGTTCATGACCCAAATCCTGTAAAGTTTTAATCGCCTTATCCGTCATCTCATCCGTTACCGTATAAACAACACCGTTCGGAGAAATATTGATAAAATCAACACTAATATTTTTATTAGCCATTGCCTTAAAAACCTCGGCTTGCAGGTAGTATTGATCTTTTTTGGCAAAAACTTTAATTTGCGTTACATTGGAAACATGAGCGATTCCGGTTACAATCCGTTCTTTTATATCACTGCCGCGATTATCTTTGTTTAAGGTTGTTACGAGTGTCCCGAGACTTTCAGAATAATTTGAGCGGATTCGAATGGGAATTTTCGATTGCATCGCAATTTCTACCGCTCTTGGATGAATCACCTTTGCCCCCTGATAAGCCATATTACATACTTCGGTATAAGTAACAACCGAAAGCGGCCTTGCATTTTCTGCTATCCGGGGATCAGCCGTCATAATTCCTTCTACATCGGTAAAAATATCAATCCATTCCGCATTCAGGGCAGCACCTAATGCAGCCGCAGAAGTATCACTTCCGCCTCTGCCAATAGTTGTGATATCCCCATTTTTTGCTGCACCCTGAAACCCTGCCACGACAACCACATCAGCATGTTCCAATTCTCTTAAAAGCCGGTCACATTTCATTTCTACTATTTTAGCATTTGTATGGTCGCTATTTGTACGGAAACCCGCCTGGGCGCCGGTTAATCCGACAGCTTTGATTCCTGACTCAAGCAACATGTTTGTAAAAACAACACTCGAAATGACCTCACCGCAGGACATAAGCAAATCTTGTTCGCGTTTACTTATTTTACTGTTAATCCCGCCAATTAAGGAAAGAAGGGTATCCGTTGCATAAGGATCCCCGTTTCTTCCCATTGCTGAAACCACTACGACTACCTTATAACCGTCTTTTAACGCCTTTTCAATATGAACACTAGCATGTTTCCTGCCTTTTTCATCCCTGACAGATGTACCTCCAAATTTTTGCACGATAATTTTCATGTTGACATTCAAAACCTGCCTTTTTATGAAAACTTTATTTTTCTTTCACTAAACCAAGTTTCACTAAACTTTGTGCAATTTGTACAGAGTTCCAGGCAGCGCCTTTTAGTAAGTTATCAGAGACGACCCACATATGGAAACCTTGGTCTTCATCAAGGTCCTTTCTGATTCTTCCAACAAATACATCATTACTTCCAACACAATTTGCTGGCATTGGATAAACCTGGTTTTCTGGATCGTCTTGTAAAATGACGCCTGGTGCATCCTTTAACAAAGCCTTAATTTCATCAGCACTTACGCCTTCTTGGTCAATTTCAAAATAAACTGACTCAGAGTGACCTACTGCAACTGGAAGACGGACACATGTAGCTGAAACAGCTAATTCTGGTAAATGCATGATTTTCTTCGTTTCATTAATCATTTTCATTTCTTCAAAAGTAAAACCATTTTCTTGGAACTTATCAATTTGTGGAATGGCATTAAAGGCGATTTGATAATGGTTTTTATCGCTGCCTACTGGTAAAATCTTTGGTTCCACAGGTTCATTTGCCAAAATAGATTTCGTTTGATCCATTAATTCTTGCACAGCTTTTGCACCTGCACCTGATACAGCTTGGTAGGTTGAAACAATAACTTTCTTTAAACCGAATTTTTGTCTAATTGGTTCCAAGGCAACGACCATTTGGATAGTTGAACAATTTGGATTGGCAATAATCCCTGTATTTTGATGTAAATCTGTTTCATTAACTTCCGGCACTACCAATGGTTTATCGGCATCCATTCTAAATGCACTTGTATTATCAACAACAATTGCCCCGCGTTTTACAGCTTCCGGCGCAAGTTCTTTGGAAACACTGCCGCCTGCTGAAAATAATGCAATGTCAATACCTTCAAAGCTCTCAGGCTTCGCTTCCTGAACCGTATATTCTTCTCCGTTCACGACAATTTTTTGACCTGCTGAACGGCTTGAAGATAATAATAGTAATTTCTTGTAAGGGAAATTTTCCTTTACTAAGGTTTGGATCATTTGCTGTCCGACTGCTCCTGTTGCTCCGACTACTGCGACGTTAAATCCGCTTTGCTGACTCATTACTATAAGACCCCTTTCAATCTCTTATCCAGTTATTTCTTTTGGAAATAATCTAATTAGTAAAAACAATTCGCATGAAGAGAATAACCATCTCCAGCATATGAATTATTTATATATTCTAACATATTCCTTTAAAAGAAATAACCATTTTCATACGAAAGAGGGAATAATTAAACATCATCTCGAAATCTTTCAACCAGTACGGGTTGAATCTGTTTTCCTTCAATTGCAGCTTCCACCGTTTCCATTAACATTGTCATTCTTGCTACCATTGAATTTGGTTTTTTAACCGGATCATCCTGTCCGTAAGGAATAAAATAAATGTGTTTGGTAGCCATCAGTTTCATTAAATTTACTCCATTCAACCCTAATGCATCATTCGTAGAAATTCCGAGCACAATCGGCTTAAGGTTCCTTAGTGTTGCTTTAGCTGCCATTAAAACAGGACTGTCGTTCATAGCGTTCGCGAATTTACTCATGGAAACCCCTGTTAACGGTGCGATGACCATACAATCTAGAGGCATTTTAGGTCCTAGTGGCTCTGCTGCAACAATGGAGTCGATGGCCTTATTACCCGTAAGGTCTTCAATCCTTTTAACCCAATCTTCGCCATTGCCGAAACGAGTGTCAGTACTTTTTACGGTATAGGACACTACCGGAACGACTTCGGCACCTGCTTGCACTAGTTTCTCAATTTCCGGAAATACAGCATCATACGTACAATGTGACCCTGTCAATCCAAAGCCAATTCTTTTTCCTTTTAAACTCATTTTTCTTTCCCCTTTCTATTTAATAGGTCATCCTGAAGTAATTGTGTCAGCACATCCGCAAGAATTAATCCGGCAGTCTTTGGAGCTACAATCCCCGGTAAACTTGGTGCGAGCAATGCCTTTATTCCCCGCTTTTCCGCATATCTAAAATCAGTTCCGCCCGGTTTAGAGGCAATATCAATGATGAGTGTATGGGCAGGGAGCTTAGAAATAACTGCTGCACTTACCACCGGATGCGGAACGGTATTGATTAATATATCGGTATCCGACACTTCTTTCACAAGATTATTTAAATGAAAAGGTGTTACGCCCATTTCTGTAATTCTTGCAAGATGTTCGCTTTTTCGAGCGCCGACCTTAACTTTCGCCCCAAGGGCATGAAAAGCTCGAGCAGTACTCATACCACACCTTCCTAGGCCCAAAACCGTTACATTTGATCCGTGAATCGTATAATCCGTATGCTGGATGGCCATCATAATTGTTCCTTCAACCGTAGGAATCGAATTATAAATAGCTACATCATCCCTTGAAAAAAGTTGGATAAGTCTTCTCTTCGATTTAGTCGTGATCTCATTTAAAAATGCATTACTTATCCCTGAATAGATCGTACATTGTTCAGGTGTCTTTAAAAGCATATCTTCTGTCAAAATAACCTTCTCATTTGAAAAGATTGTTTCAACCTGTCCTTCTAAATTCGTACCGGGCACGGGTAAGATGAGGGCGTCTATAGTAGAAAAATCTACCTCATCTAACTTTTCCTTAACAGCACCAGTAAAGGCGTGATCAAGCTGTTCGAAGCCAATGAGCGATAATCTGGCATCTAACTCGGTTAACTTTCGGATAATTTCCAGCTGTCTTGCATCACCACCGATTACGGCTATCTGCATCCCTGTCAGCATGAAAACATTCACCTTCTTTTTAAAAAAATCCAATTCGAAAATCAGTTTCTTCTATTCACTTCAACATCTTATGTCGGAGACCATCAATCTGTGAGTTATTCATGATTAGTTCATAAAAAAAGCCCAAGCAAATATCCATTTGCTTGGGCTTTGAACCTGATTTTACTTCTTTATTCATCTTCATTTTCAGGAATATCGATGATGATCATGTCCGTTCCAATCTTTTTAATATGATTCCAAGGAACTCTAATTTCTTCTCCTTGTTTTCGAAAACCAAACCATTTGAGGGATGGGATGAGAAGAGCTTGAATTTGGCCAGTTCCTTCATTGATTTCAAGATCCGTTTGACCAAGAACTCCAAGTCGCTCCGCTTTTTTCACGTCAACAATTTCCTTTCCACTTAACTCACTCAGTCTCATCAATACGGACTCCCTTCACTTTCTTTATACTATCTTATATAAGGAAGTCCAATAATAGAACAAGAAAGCGGAAGCGCCTTGATCAGCCCCGACAAGTGCTGGAGGCCCTGACGGTGAAGTCGTTCTTTGACTTCATCGTCAGGGCCGAAGCAACCTAGAAAAAAAGCAGTTCATTTTTTCCCTCGAGGGGCTAGGCGCTGGAGCTGGACTATAAAAAAAAACAGTTCGACTTCTCGAACTGTTTCTTTTTATTTTAGGCCCTTTGGAAATTCTCCATCAGGACTGATTAAGGAAACTGAATATTGATTCGTGAAAATGGACCTTGCCATTTCATCAGCACTTTGCTTGGTTACTTGATCAATTTGTTCAATAATTTCATCCAATGAACGATGGCGTTTTAACAATAATTCGTTTTTCCCGTTACGGCTCATTCTGCTATTGGTACTTTCCAAACTCAGCATCAAGCTTCCTTTTAATTGTTCTTTAGTATTCGTAATCTCTTTTTCGGTAATTCCATCTTGTTTTAACTTATCCAATGTTTCCTGAATGGTTTCAAATAATAAATCGAGCTGCTTAGCCCCTGTACCCCCATATACTGTCACAATTCCACTATCTTGATAAGCGGAATGATAAGAGAAAACAGAATACGCTAAACCACGCTGCTCACGGACTTCCTGAAACAATCTGCTGCTCATACTGCCGCCAAGGACGTTATTTACAATAATTAAACTATAGATGTCCTCGTGACCAATCTTTAATCCTTCAAAACCTAAACATAAATGGGCCTGCTCTGTTTCCTTTTTTCTAGAAATCCGATTAGAATGAAAAACAGGGGTGTTTTCACGTGTTTCATGGTTGCCACCAGTGTAAGAGCCAAAGTATTTTTCCACTTCATTAATAAACGCATCTGAAACATTACCGGCAATTGAAATGACAACATTTTCCGGAGTATAGCGCTCATGAATATATTCCTTTAGCTTTTCACCCGTAAATGTATTAAGTGTCTCTTCCGTTCCCAGGATTGGATAACCAAGCGAATGATCCTCGTATACGGCACGGCTTAATAAGTCATGAACGATATCATCAGGAGTATCCTCATACATTTTAATTTCTTCTAGGACAACATTTCTTTCCTTATTTAATTCTTCTTCCACGAAAGTCGAATTAAAAAACATGTCAGCTAATACATCTAAAGCAAATTGCGAGTGGGTATCAAGAACTTTGGCGTAATAACAAGTATATTCTTTTGAGGTAAAAGCATTCACTTGACCCCCAATACTGTCAAAGGATTCAGCAATATCTTTTGCAGACCGTGTGGTTGTACCTTTAAAAAACATATGCTCTAAAAAGTGGGAAATCCCATTGATTTCGGGATGTTCATTCCTAGATCCGGTACCAATCCATACACCAATGGCTACAGATCTAACGGTAGGAATTTGTTCTAATACAATTCTTACTCCATTTTGACAAGTGTATTTATTTATCATCGAATTCCTCCTGATTATAACAGCTCAAAACCTCATTACTTATATTTTATGCTACTCTTCCGATGTTATTTCATTATTCTTTCCTCGCTCATTAACTCTGAAACAGTACCAATTGTTAGATTTTTTTTCTCAATTAAAGTAATGAGGCGGTCAAGAGATTTAGCAGTTGACTCAGTAGGATGCATTAAAATCATCGAACCGTTATCAACTTTACTTATAACACGATTAATAAGGGCATCTGGAGTTGGCTTTTGCCAGTCCACCGTGTCGACGGTCCACATAACCGTTTTCATTTTTAACTGATTTGCCACCGTCACCGTCTCATTCCGGTAGCTTCCGCTAGGCGGAGCAAACCATTTGCAGACTTCCCCTGTTGCCGCCTCAATGACTTCATTGGTTTTAATCATTTCCGCTCTTGTTTGGGAGGCAGTAAGTCTCTTCATATCCGGGTGGGAATAGGAATGATTACCCACCTCGTGACCAGCGTCAACAATCATTTTGGCCAGATCCGGATTCTTCTTCACCCAATTGCCCTCCAGAAAAAAGCTTGTCGTAACATGATGCCTTTTTAAGGTTGCAAGCATATCCGATAAAAATTCATTTCCCCATGCTACATTAATAATAAAGCTAACCATTGGTTTATCAGGATGGCCTTTATAAATAGGGGAAGGCGGTAAATCCTTTAAGTGCACTTTCGGTGAAGTTTGTGTAAAAACCAATTTCTTTTCATCAAATTGATTTTTACTTTTCATCTTTTTATAGGAGGCTGAAATATCAACCTTTAATCCATTATATCCTGGTATCGCCTTCCAAACCGGGTCAATTTTGGCATTGGAAGGTGGGACCTCATATGTAGGAGCATTTTTAACAATGCTTTCATAAAGAGGATTGGAATGTTGCTTTGAAACCATCATTGCAGAATCCTTCAGGGTATCTACATACGGATTCACAATAGGATTATTTACCGAGACCCATCCAGCCAAACAAATCAGCATAAATATAACCACTTTTTTCATCTTCCCGTTCCCCCTTCCATAAACATTATGAATAAAAGGGACAAGGTAGAACTAAAAGCGTAAGCGCCTTGGTCAGCCCCGACAGGGCCGAAGCAACCTCGGAAAAAAGCAGTTCATTTTTCCCCTCGAGGGGCTAGGCGCTGGAGCTGGACAATTCTCAAAGATATTTACATAAAGAAAGTCAGGGGGTTCCCCTGACTTTCTAATGTCTGGTAGCTTTGACAAGACCGGGGTTATCCATTATCGCTGCTCTTCAGCCTTTTCTTTCTGTTCCTTTAAAACAGCTTTCCGTGAAAGGTTTACGCGGCCTTGTTTATCAATTTCTGTTACCTTAACAAGTATTTCATCACCAATTTTTACAACATCTTCTACTTTTCCAACCCGCTCTTCTGCAAGTTCAGAAATATGGACTAATCCGTCTTTTCCGGCAAATATTTCGACAAATGCACCAAATTTTTCAATTCGTTTTACTTTACCAAGGTACATTTGTCCAACCTCTACTTCACGGACAATATCTTCGATAATCTTTTTAGCCTTTTGATTCATTTCCTGATCTGCAGATGCAATAAAGATTGTTCCATCCTGCTCAATATCAATTTTAACGCCAGTTTCTTCAATAATTTTATTAATTTGCTTTCCACTTGGTCCAATAACATCACGGATTTTATCCGGGTTGATCGCCATGGTTAAAATTTTCGGCGCAAATTTTGATAACTCAGCTCTTGGTTCATTAATTGTTGCAAGCATGGAATCTAAAATTTGCATTCTTCCTTTTTTCGCCTGCTGAAGTGCCTCTTCTAAGATTTCACGGGATAGACCTTCAATCTTGATGTCCATTTGAAGAGCAGTTACCCCCTTAGAGGTTCCGGCTACTTTAAAGTCCATATCACCAAGGTGGTCTTCCATTCCTTGAATATCTGTCAAAACAGTATAATGTTCTCCGGATTTTACGAGTCCCATTGCAATTCCTGCTACAGGTGCTTTAATCGGAACACCAGCATCCATCATAGCAAGAGTACTAGCACAAATACTCGCCTGCGAGGTGGAACCGTTGGATTCCAAAACCTCAGAAACCAAGCGAATCGTATATGGAAAATCCTTTTCATTCGGAACAATTGGTTCAAGTGCCCGTTCTCCCAATGCACCATGACCGATTTCTCGACGGCCCGGGCCGCGAATCGGACCAGTTTCTCCAACGCTAAAGGAAGGGAAATTATAATGATGCATAAAGCGTTTTTCTTCCTCAATGCCTAAACCATCAAGTATTTGAACATCTCCCATTGCACCGAGTGTACAGATACTTAAAGCCTGAGTCTGACCACGTGTAAATAAACCAGATCCATGTGTACGTGAAAGCAGCCCCACCTGAGAAGATAGTGGACGGATTTCATCAATTTTACGGCCATCAGGACGAATTTTTTCCACAGTTATTAAGCGGCGGACCTCACCCTTAACAATTTTGTCAAGGATTTGCTTAACTTGTTTTAAGTTCTCATCCGTTGCTTCCTGTTCTTCATATTTAGCTAAAACTTGTTTTTTTACTTCTGTTATTGCAGCTTCACGTGCGTGTTTTTCTTGAACTTGAATTGCGTTAATCATATCTGCTTCACAGATTGTTCTGACTTCTGCTTCAAGCTCTTTATTAATTTCGTAAAGCGAAATCTGCATTTTTTCTTTGCCAATTTCTGCAGCAATTTTCTCTTGGAATTCAATTAAGCGTTTGATTTCGTCGTGTCCAAACATAATGGCTTCAAGCATAGTTTCCTCAGGTACTTCATTTGCACCCGCTTCAACCATGTTAATAGCATCCTTTGTACCGGCGACAGTTAAGTGGATGTCGCTAAGTTCAGATTGCTCAACAGTAGGATTAATTACAAATTCACCATTTACACGGCCGACTACGACACCTGCAATTGGACCCTCAAATGGAATATCAGATGTGCTTAATGCCAAGGATGAACCAAACATTGCTGCCATTTCAGTAGAACAGTCTTGGTCCACACTCATTACAATACTAATAACTTGTACATCATTACGGAATCCGTCAGCAAATAATGGACGGATTGGACGGTCAATTAAGCGGCTGGCCAGAATCGCTTTCTCACTTGGACGGCCTTCCCTTTTAATAAAGCCCCCTGGAATCTTCCCGACTGCATATAAACGTTCCTCGTAGTTTACAGTTAATGGGAAAAAGTCAAGGTTTTTTGGTTCCTTTGAAGCAGTTGCTGTACTTAAAACTGCTGTATCACCATAACGGACGAGGACAGCGCCATTTGCTTGTTTTGCTAATTGTCCAATTTCGACAGTCAGCTTGCGGCCTGCCCACTCCATGGAATACTCGTGTTTCGTTTGTTCCATATTGTTACCCCTCTCAGGTCAAAAATCATTTCAGAGGATGATTCGAAAAATATTTTCGCTATAATCATCATTTTCCATATATAAAAAGCCGTAAAAAGCTTATGTTAGGAATTTCAAATATAAGAATAGTATGCACATAATTTCGCGATTTTAAATATGTATAGAGGATTCTTTATTTTTGTACAATTCTAGAGCTTATCAGGACTGGTTAAGATGTTTCCGTTTTTCTTTTAAAAAGCTAACAAAAAAGCGGGAAAAATCCCGCTTCTGTTGATTATCGACGAAGACCAAGCTTATTGATTAGCACACGGTAACGTTGAACATCTTTGTTACGTAGGTAAGATAAAAGATTACGACGCTTACCAACCATTTTCAACAAACCACGACGTGAGTGGTGATCTTTTTTGTGAGTACGTAAGTGCTCATTCAAATTGTTGATTGATTCAGTAAGGACAGCGATTTGAACCTCTGCAGATCCAGTATCGTTTTCATGAGTTTTATACTCAGCGATAATTTCATTTTTACGCTCTTGAGTGATTGCCATCCTAATTCACCTCCTAAAATATGAATCCCCTGTTACTGAGCAAGCGTCGGTGACTCGACTTGCCAAGCAAAGGTTTTTTAATACGTTAATAAGAATACAATGTTTCAGTCTAAAATGCAAGTGAAACCTTGATTTTAATGTAAGAAAGTGGTTGATTCACTACAATCTTCGGGGACTTTGTCGAATTTTTTAAAATAATTCAGCGCCGTTTGTTTATCTCTTCCAATTTGCGCTACCAATTCTTCAATACCCGAAAACTTTTGTTCTTTGCGAATATATTGATGCCATTCAACCTTTACCTCTTTACCATAAATCATTTGATTAAATTCGAATAGATGAACCTCAACTGATGGCTTTTTCGCAGCATTATTGAAAGTAGGTTTAATCCCTAGATTACATACCCCGTTGTACCACTTTCCATCTATCTTCATCCTCACCGAATAAACACCAAGCGGAGGTAAAAGATATTCCTCCCCAACATCCACGTTCGCGGTTGGAAATCCAATTGTCCTTCCGCGTTTATCACCATGAATAACGGTTCCCGCAGTTGTATAGTTTCTTCCTAATAAATCAGAAAGCTCAGCTGTTTTCCCTTCTTTTAATAATTTCCTTATACGGGTCGAACTCACCTTTTCTTCCTTTTTGGTAAGCTTTGGAATGACTGAAAAAGTGAATTGTCCTCTTGAATGGAAAGGGATGGTTTCCATTGTCCCTTTTCCCATTCTTCCATATGTGAAGTCAAAACCCGCCACGACATGTTTAACATTTAAGTTTATTACATATTGATCGATAAATTCTTGCGGGAGAAGGTTTGCAAATTCTGTAGTAAAATGAATAATAAATACATAATCAATCCCCATGTTTTCGAGGATGTGAATTTTTTCTGATAACGGCGTAATATAGCGGACATGCTGCTCAGATTTCCCCAACACCACGGATGGATGTGGATCAAAAGTCATGACGGCGCTCTTCAAACCAAGCTCCTTCGCCTGTCTCTTTGCTTCTAAAATAACTTGTTGATGGCCAAGATGAACTCCGTCAAAATATCCTAGAGCCATTGATAATGGCGGTAATTCACTATTGTCTGTAAAATTAGGAAAATTAAGCTTCTTTACTTCCAATTGAAACTCACTCTTTCTATACCGTACCCTGATTAATCGTGATCATTTCTTAACACTTTAACTGGTTTCATAAGTCCGGGCTTGCCTGGATGCTCTGCATAGATAGCGAGTGCCTGTCCTTCCCCAGTTTCAGTGACTATAGGTCCGTTACTATTTTTTAGATGTTCTGGAATCGGTAAAATCGCACCATTCTTTACTTTCTCTGCTACTGTATCATTAATTACGTATTTCGGCAAATGGGAAAGTGCTGATTCCAGAGGCCTTAATACTTCTTTGATCATTCCAGTTTCCATTAAGTTTCCAATTTCATCAAAGGTTAAACAATCTTCTAACTTATAGGTTGCTGATTGAATTCTTGTTAACTTTGACATATGGGCTGGATAGCCAAGTTTTTCACCGATTGTTACAGCTAGGGTTCGGATATAGGTTCCTTTGCTGCAACTGACACGAAATCGAAAGGATATCATGTCACCCGAAAATTCTTCTCTGTCATCGAGCAGTTCAATAGATTTGATGAAAACCTTCCGGGTTGGCCGTTCTACTTCAATCCCTTTTCTCGCATATTCATAAAGGCGGACACCATTGACCTTTACCGCTGAAAACATTGGCGGAGTCTGTTCAATTTCACCAGACAGGGATTGTAGGACTTGAAGAATTTCCTCTCTTGGAATGGAACGGTTAACATGTTTCTCTTCAACTACTTCACCAGATGCATCCTCTGTTGTCGTTGAATACCCGATTGTGACTTCTCCCTCGTACGCTTTGCCGGCATCTGTTATGTACTCTGCCACCTTCGTTGCCTTTCCAATACAAATTGGAAGAACTCCGGTTACATCGGGATCAAGTGTACCTGTATGTCCAACTTTTTTTGTCTTTAATATCTTCCTTAATTTAAAGACACAATCATGTGACGTCATTCCGGCTGGTTTAAATAATGGTAAAATACCTTCCAACTAATTCACTCCTTATCAAAAAAATGGATAGACAAATGTCTATCCATCGATATCTACTCTTCATCATTTTTTTGAAGTGGTTTATCTTCATGGTGTAATTGATGAAGAAGGTTTTCAATTCGATTTCCGTAATCAATGGATTCATCGAATTCAAAGATGATTTCTGGTGTTTTGCGCAGTCGAATACGATGGCCGATTTCTGTACGAATAAATCCTTTCGCTTTTGCCAGACCCTTTAATGTATTCTCCTTTTGTTCATCATCGCCTAATACGGATATATATACCTTTGCTTGTTGGAGATCTCCAGTAACCTGGACATCTGTTACCGTCACAAAACCAATCCGTGGATCTTTAATTTTACGTCCGATGATGTCACTCAGTTCTTTCTTCATTTGTTCTCCCACACGATTTGCTCTGTGGCTCATCACATTCACCTCTTAATCTAAAGCCATTCAATCTCGGTGATCGCTCTCTCAATCTCTGGGAACGAATCAATCAATCGTAAGGCATTCTGCAGTTCCTGTTCCGTTGAAACCTTTGCCTGGGTAACCACAACAATGGCAATTTTTGTTCTTTGCCATACATCCTGGAAATCTACCTCTGAAACAGAAACATTAAATTTTTGCCTTAACCGAGTTAGGATTCGTTGCAGAACGGAACGTTTATCCTTTAATGAATGGGCATCGTAGATGATGCATTCACATACGGCCGAGCCGATGATCATTTCCGTTCTACTTCTTCCATTACATAGGCTTCAATGATATCTCCCTCTTTAACATCATTAAAGTTTTTAATGGTAATACCACATTCATACCCTTGTGCAACTTCTTTTGCATCATCTTTAAAGCGTTTCAAGGCATCAATTTGACCTTCAAAGATGACTACGCCGTTTCGAATTAAGCGAATGCCGCTGTCGCGAGTGATTTTACCATCCGTTACATATGAACCAGCAATCGTTCCCACTTTGGAAACCTTGAAGGTTTGGCGAACCTCAGCTTGACCAATAATCTTTTCTTCGAATTCTGGATCAAGCATTCCCTTCATGGCTGCTTCGATTTCTTCAATTACTTTATAAATAATACGGTGAAGGCGTACATCAACATCTTCTGCTTCAGCAGCACGCTTAGCATTTGCATCTGGACGAACATTGAAACCAATCACAATCGCGTTAGAAGCAGCAGCGAGCGTAATATCAGACTCGTTAATCGCTCCGGCACCGCTGTGAATGATTTTGATATTGACGCCTTCTACATCGATTTTCATGAGTGAGGCAGCAACAGCTTCAGCTGATCCCTGAACGTCGGCTTTGATAATGACATTCAAGTCCTTCATTTCACCCTGTTTTAATTGTTCAAATAAATTTTCTAAACTAACACGGGATTTTTCTCCACGATGTGCGGCAAGCGCCTGCTGTGCACGTGCTTCCCCAACCTGACGCGCTGTTTTTTCATCGTCAAAAACAACAAATCGATCTCCAGCTTGTGGAACATCGTTTAGCCCTGTAATTTCAACCGGTGTTGATGGACCAGCCTCTTTAACACGTCGTCCTTTATCATTTACCATGGCACGAACACGGCCAAAAGTGTTTCCTACAACAATCGGATCCCCGATCTTTAATGAGCCGTTTTGAATCAGTAAGGTTGCAACCGATCCGCGTCCTTTATCCAATTGAGCTTCGATGACAGTACCTAAAGCCTTACGATTTGGATTTGCTTTGTATTCTTCCACTTCGCTAACCAGGAGAATCATTTCTAATAAATTATCGATTCCATCACCTGTTTTTGCAGAAAGTGGTACAAAGATAGTATCCCCACCCCATGCTTCTGAAACCAATCCATGCTCTGTTAATTCTTGCATTACTCGATCGGCATTTGCTGCTTCCTTATCCATTTTATTAACAGCTACAATAATTGGAACCTCAGCAGCCTTTGCATGGTTAATAGCCTCAACAGTTTGCGGCATTACACCGTCATCTGCTGCAACAACAAGGATGGTAATATCGGTAATTTTTGCACCACGTGCACGCATCGTTGTAAAAGCGGCGTGTCCCGGTGTATCTAAGAAGGTAATTTTCTTACCGTTTTCTACTACTTGATAAGCACCGATATGCTGAGTGATTCCACCTGCTTCTCCCTCGGTTACTTTTGTATTCCGGATAGAGTCGAGTAAAGTTGTTTTCCCATGGTCAACGTGTCCCATGATGGTAACAACTGCCGGTCTTTCCATAAGTTCATCAGCTGAATCCTCTGTAAAATAGACTTCTAAGTCAGTTGTGTCTATTTTGATTTCTTCTTCAACCTCAACCCCATATTCACTTGCAATCAATTCAATGGCATCTTTATCTAATACTTGGTTGATTGTCGCCATTACGCCTAGTAAAAAGAGTTTCTTGATGATTTCAGAAGGCTCACGATATATTTTTTTAGCTAGCTCGCCAACAGTCAAAGATTCGCTAAAGGTAATTTTAGCCGGTAGCTCTTTTTCTTTCTTCTTTTGTGGCTGTACTTGTTGAACAGGTGTATGGTTCTTTTTACGATTGTTATTATTATTATTGCGATTTTGATGATTATTAAAAGGTTTTTTATTACCTTTTCCTGAATTGAAAACTTTGTTTTCCTTTGATTGGAATTCTTGGTTTTGCTTTTTACCTTCAACCGTTTTTGGAGGAGAGACAACTTTCACCTTACTAGGAGCAGCGTTTTTTGAGTCATCATCTTCAAAAGCCTTTGGACTTGTTTTACTCTGCACCTGTGGCTTCGCTCCCTGCTGTTGTGGTCTTTGATTTGAACGATTCTGCTGTTGTGGTTTTGTTTGTTTCTGTTGTGTATTGCTTGTGTTTTTATTAAAGGTTACGTCTAGTTTTACTATATCTGCATCTTCAATTGTTGCCATATGGTTAGAAACCTCTATATTCATTTCTTTTAATTTTGTAATTACATCTTTACTTGAAACATTATGTTTCTTTGCATATTCATAAACACGTATTTTACTCATTTTTTCACCCCCGCTAAAATTAATCGAGCAACGTTACCAGTTTTTTAGCAAATCCATCATCCAAAACAGCTACAACTACGCGGGCTTCTTTACCAATTGCATGGCCAAGAAGATGACGATTTTCCACTATTTTCAATGGAACTTCATACGATTTACACTTGTCTGAAATTTTTTTGGTTGTATTTCCAGATGCATCTGCTGATAATAAAATGAGCTTTGCGCCTCCGCTCTGAATCTGTTTGACGGTAAGCTCCTCACCCGATGTGATCTTACGTGCTCGATTGGCTAAGCCAAGCAATGACATCCATTGTTGCTGGTTCATTTGGATAGTCTGTTCTCCTTCTCTATCAGCTCTAGTAGTTCTTCATACAATGATTCTTCTATAGAAACCTGTAGGTGGTTAGATAAGATGTTTTTCTTCTTGGCTTGAAGGACAGCTTCCTTGTCCTTTGAAAGATATGCACCCCTGCCTGATTTTTTCCCGGTCAGGTCGATGGAGACATCTCCTTCCTGTGAACGAACGATGCGAACGAGTTCTTTTTTGGGCTTCATTTCACCAGTTGCCACACATTTACGCATTGGAACTTTTTTACGCGTGTTCACGATCATTCACCTCCACCAATTAATCTAATTCATCTTCGAATTCGAAATGATCGTCTTCGACTTGATCATCAAAAAGTCTGATTGTTTCTTCACGTGGATAAATCCCTAAATCACGTGCTTCGGTTTCTGATTTAATATCAATTTTCCATCCCGTTAACTTCGCTGCCAGTCTTGCGTTTTGACCGCGTTTACCAATTGCAAGGGAAAGTTGATAATCTGGGACAACTACTGTTGTTGCTTTATCCGCTTCATTTACCATTACATCCAAAACTTTAGAAGGACTTAAGGAATTTGCAACAAAGACAACAGGATCATCTGACCATTTCACAATATCAATTTTTTCACCTTTTAACTCATTCACAACTGCTTGAACACGTGTTCCTTTTGGTCCGACACAAGAACCCACCGGATCAACCTCAGAATTATCGGAATGAACGGAAATTTTGGAACGATCTCCTGCCTCGCGGGCAACGGATTTAATTTCAACCGTTCCATCGTAGATCTCAGGTACTTCGATTTCAAACAAGCGCTTGAGCAATCCCGGATGTGTACGAGATACAAAGATTTGCGGTCCTTTTGTTGTTTTTTCAACCTTTGTAATAAATACCTTGATACGATCATGTGGTTTATAGCGTTCATTTGGCATTTGTTCGTTGACTGGAAGCAATGCTTCAATTTTGCCAAGGCTTACATAGATAAACTTAGAATCCAGTCTTTGAACGATACCGGTCATGATATCTTCTTCACGGTCAATAAATTCAGAATAAATAATGCCTCTTTCAGCTTCTCTAACACGCTGTGTCACGACTTGCTTTGCTGTTTGAGCTGCAATTCTCCCAAAATCTTTAGGTGTTACTTCCATTTCAACTACATCTTCTACTTGGTAATTTGGATTAATTCTTCGTGCATCTTCAATTGAAATTTCAAGGCGCGGGTCAAATACTTGATCCACTACCTCTTTTCTAGCAAAAACCCTCATTGATCCTGATTGTAAATTCAAATCAATTCTCACATTTTGTGCCTGATTAAAATTACGGCGATAAGCTGAGATAAGTGCCGCTTCAATCGCTTCGATTAAAACATCTCTGGAAATTCCTTTTTCTCTTTCCAGTATGGTAAGAGCATCTAATAGTTCGCTGCTCATTTTCTTGTATCCCCCTAACCTTTATTTAAATTTCTCGATTATGAAAAAGTAACAGCCAGTCGTGCATTTGCAATCTTTTCATAAGGAATTTCAATGTTTTTTTTGCGAGTTTTTATTTTTACCTCTATGATGACGGTCTGCCCATCAAACGCTTGTAATAGACCCTCAAAGCTTTTTTCACCATCAATAGGTTCATATGTTTTTATGAATACATTTTTTCCAATTGCTTTTTCAAAGTCCTTACTTTTTTTCAAAGGACGTTCAGCACCGGGTGAAGATACTTCAAGGAAATAATTATGGGGAATCGGATCCAATTCATCGAGTTTTTCACTAAGACGTTCACTCACTACTCCGCAGTCTTCGATATCGACTCCGAGATCTTTATCAATATATATGCGGAGAAACCAGCTTTTTCCTTCTTTTACATACTCAATCTCGACTAACTCCAAACCAAGTTCTTCAAGGATTGGTTCTGCCAGCTTTTCTACTACTTCAGTTACTTTGCTCATGCTTAACCTCCTTTTACCGACTTTTTTCACCCATATTATATGTAGTTCACGGAAAGTTTTATCAATTTACCCTATTTACAAACAAGAAAGAGTGGGTTGCCCCACTCCTTGATTCGAGAGTATTTCTTAGTATTTCCATTAAAACTATACCATAGTCAAGTTATATATGCAAATTAGAAAAGCGACAGCTGATTTTGTTCTGGCAGGGATTCAAGACAGCCTTGTTTGTCCAAATATTCAAGAATGGTCTTGGATACTTTTCCGCGCTGCTGCAGGTCTTCTTTCGATAAAAATTCGCCTTCTTCCCTTGCTTTTACAATACTTAATGCAACGTTTGTTCCTAGACCAGGGATGGAATTAAACGGCGGAATTAATGAATCTCCCTCTATAATAAACTCTGAGGCGGAAGATTTGTATAAATCAATTTTCTTAAATGAAAATCCTCTTTCCGTCATTTCCAAAGCTAACTCAAGAACAGTCAAAAGGTTTTTCTCTTTATTTGACGCCTCAAGTCCCTTCGCATTGATTTCCTCAATTCTTGCCCGAATAGCTTCTGAACCGCGTGCCATTGCTTCCACATCGAAATCCTCAGCACGGACAGTGAAGTAGGCTGCGTAATAAAGAAGCGGCAGATGTACTTTAAAAAAGGCAATCCTTACGGCCATTAATACATATGCAGCAGCATGGGCTTTCGGGAACATATATTTGATTTTTTTGCAGGAATCAATGTACCATTCCGGCACTTCATTTTTGCGCATTTCTGCTTCCATTTCTTCACTTAGGCCTTTCCCTTTACGAACGGATTCCATAATTTTAAATGCAAAAGACGGATCAAGTCCTTGGTAAATTAAATAGACCATTATATCATCACGACAGCCGATAACTTCACTAAGTGTACAAATTCGATTATGAATTAGTTCTTGGGCATTTCCCAACCATACATCTGTTCCGTGGGATAGACCGGAAATTTGAACAAGTTCAGAAAAGGTTGTCGGTTTTGTATCTTCAAGCATTTGCCGAACGAATCTTGTTCCAAATTCCGGGATACCTAATGTTCCGGTTTTACACATGATTTGCTGTTCGGTTACCCCGAGTGATTCGGTTCCGCTAAAAATCTTCATCACTTCCGGATCATCAGTCGGAATCGTTTTTGGGTCAATTCCGCTAAGGTCTTGCAGCATCCTGATTACGGTTGGATCGTCGTGTCCGAGTATATCAAGCTTTAACACATTATCATGGATAGAGTGGAAATCAAAATGGGTCGTTTTCCATTCAGAATTTTTATCATCCGCTGGAAATTGTATCGGTGAAAAATCATACACATCCATATAATCAGGGATAACAATGATCCCCCCCGGGTGTTGTCCTGTTGTTCTTTTGACCCCTGTGCACCCGGAGGCTAATCTTTCTACCTCTGCTCCCCGAATTTGGAGATTATTATCCTGTTGATATGCTTTTACATAGCCAAATGCTGTCTTATCAGCAACCGTTCCGATTGTACCGGCACGATAAACATACTCTTCACCAAATAAAACCTTTGTATAGTTATGGGCACGTGGCTGATATTCCCCGGAGAAGTTCAAGTCAATATCCGGAACCTTATCCCCTTTAAATCCAAGGAAAGTTTCGAACGGGATATCATGTCCATCCTTGCGATATTTTCCACCGCATTGCGGACAATCCTTATCAGGTAAATCAAATCCAGAACCAACTGAACCATCATTAAAAAACTCAGAATGCTTACAGGATGGACAAATATAATGTGGTGGAAGTGGGTTTACCTCGGTAATCTCCGTCATAGTTGCAACTAATGAGGAACCGACCGATCCACGTGAACCAACAAGGTATCCATCATCAAGCGATTTTTTAACAAGTTTATGCGAAATCAAATAAATTACGGCAAACCCATGGCCAATGATACTTTTTAATTCTTTTTCCAAACGGGCTTCCACTATTTCCGGAAGCGAATCGCCATAAATTTTACGAGCCATGGCATAACTCATTTCTCTCATTTCGTCATCTGCGCCTTCAATTTTTGGCGTGTATAAATCATCTTTAATTGGTTTAATAACATCAATCATATCGGCAATTTTATTGGTATTCGTTACAACGATTTCCTTTGCCTTTTCCGCACCTAAAAATGAAAACTCATCAAGCATTTCATTCGTCGAGCGGAAGTGAACATCTGGCAGCTGATGACGGTTGAGCGGATTCGCGCCGCCTTGAGAGTTAATTAATATTTTTCGATAAATTTTATCGTTTTCGTTTAAATAATGAACATTTCCCGTTGCGACAACGGGGATACCCAACTTATCTCCAAGCTTAACAATGTTCCCAATAATTTCTTCAAGCGCCTTCTCATCTCGGATTAATTCCATTTCGATCATTGGCGCATACACAGGTTTTGGCATTACTTCAAGATAATCATAAAACTGAGCAAAGGCTTCTACCTCTTCAGGGGATTTTTGCATCATCCCTTCAAATACTTCCCCTTTATTACAGGCGGAACCAACAAGGATTCCTTCGCGATATTTTTGAAGAACGGAGCGAGGTATACGAGGCACCCTGTAATAGTACTCAATATGTGCAATAGAAACTAATTTAAATAAATTTTTTAATCCTACTTCAGTTTGTGCTAGTAGGGTGCAGTGATATGGACGTGCTCTTTGATAGGCATTTCCTTTCCCCATGTTGTCATTGAACTGATCATGGTATTCAATACCCTTTTCAAGTGAATCCTTAAGCATTTTTAGCAATAAATAGCCTGTTGCTTCCGCATCGTAAATAGCACGGTGGTGCTGGGTTAATTCAATATCAAACTTTTTCGCCAGCGTATTTAGGCGGTGATTTTTTAGTTCAGGATATAGAAAACGACCGAGTTCTAGCGTATCGATTACCGGATTTTTTGCTTTTTCCAGACCAATATTTTTGTAGCCGACATTTAGAAAGCCCATATCAAAGGATGCATTATGAGCGACAAGGACAGCATCTCCAACCCAGTCATGGAAATTGCGGATGACTTCCGCTACCTCTGGTGCATTTTCGACCATATCATCCGTAATACCGGTCAAATTAATCGTTGTTGCTGATAAACGATGATGTGGATTTGCAAATGACTCAAAGCGGTCAATAATTTCTCCATCATGTATTTTTACAGCAGCAAGCTCGATGATCGTATCATATACAGCTGAAAGCCCCGTGGTTTCTACGTCAAAAACTACGTAGGTATCTTCAGCCAAAAGCCGATGTGCGTCATTATAAGCAATCGGGACGCCGTCATCAATTAGATTGGCCTCAATTCCATATAAAATTTTAATGTCATTCTTTTTACCCGCACCAAATGCCTCCGGAAAAGATTGAGCAACTGCATGATCGGTAACCGCAATGGCTTTGTGGCCCCATTTTTTCGCCTGAGCAATAAGGGTGCTTACAGGTGTAACGGCATCCATTTGACTCATCGGAGTATGAAGATGGAGTTCTACACGCTTCTCATCTTCTGGAGCAGTGTCTTTCCGGCCTGCTGGTTTTATTTCATTTATATCATTTCCAATCATCACAAGATCACGGACGAATGTGTCATTCTGGATACTTCCTCTAACCTTTACCCACATTCCTTTTTTAACAAGTTGAAATAGGGCTGCATCCTCTTTATCTCTCGAGAACATTTTGACCATGATTGAACTTGTATAATCTGTAACTTTAAAGGTTAGCAGGGTACGTCCGCTTCTAAGTTCTCTCGTTTCAGCATCAAAAATGTACCCTTGAACAGTTACTCTTCTTTCCTCATCAACAATATCAATCATCGTGCGGTAATCTTGATCATCCTTAATTGTAAGACCAATTGTAAGCGGACCTTGCGGAATATCACCGTTCGATTGCTCTTTTTCCGCTTCCTTCCTCTGAAGCTCTACGAGTGCTTGAAGCCCGCGTTCCTGGTCTTCCTTTTGTTTAGCTTTTAAAAATTTTTCATATTCATCGTTCTTTTCTAGACTTTGGACATTCGTTTCAATTGTTAGAACTGGAAAGCCAAAGGATTGATAAATCTTGCTGATCACACCTCCATATTTTCGTGAAAGTGCAAGACCCTCTGTTTCATTTCGTACAGAAACCGATACTTTATTCCCGTTAATCGTCGGGATTTGTTCATTTAATAGCTTTAATAAAGGCGGAGCAATACCATCTATTTGCTGGATACAATGGTTCCAGTACTCTAATAATAGATCCGGTGAAAAAGTTTGCTCGGCTACATTTATCTCATACGAAATACGGGCAATATTTGAAAATGTTCTTTCCAATTGGGTAGTAAAGCGGATATATACATTGTAGGGAAGGATTTTTTCTAATAGAAATTGAAAATGCCACTTACGGGCTTTTTTTTCGACGATTAGTTTTTCAATTTGTGCATTTGGAAATTGTGCTACCACAGCATCTTCTTGCATTTGCAGCTGCTGGAGCAAGAGTAAGAATCGCTCTTTATTGCCTAAGGCATTTTCGCTCATCATTCTCTCTCCCATCTATCTTTAATCTCTAGTCTCGTTTATTCAAATAATAATTATATCATATCAACCAAGTTGATTCGTCTTTATTCGACAGGAAACTTCATCTAATTTCAGCCAAAAAAAGAAGGTACCCCTTTAAAGGTACCTAGAAAAATTTTATAAGAAAAATCTTTGGATATCATTCCAAGTTACAACTAGCATTAAAAGCATTAACAGGGCGAATCCAATAAAGTGAACCATCCCTTCTTTTTGACGGTCAATTGGTTTCCCTCTAAGTGCTTCGACTGCAAAAAACATTAATCTTCCACCGTCAAGTGCCGGTATTGGCAGTAAATTCATTATGCCTAAATTTATACTTAAGATTCCAGCCCATTTCATTAAGTAATAGATACCTGATTTCGCAACCGTATCGGTAGCTTGATAAATACCTACCGGACCAGAAAGCATATTAATTGAAAATTGACCAGTAACCAATTTTCCCAGCATCGTGATGATTTGCATTGTCCAGGTATACGTATCTTTAAACCCGGAAGAAATGGCTTGAATTGGTGATTTTTCAACAGGGCTATATACACCGATTAACCCCATTTTCTTTCCATCAACCGTTTTTTCAATTGGCGTTACTTGCACATCCATTTCTTTCCCATCTCGGGTAATTGTAAAATCTAATTTTTTATTCGGGCTATTTCGAATGATTTCTACCACATCAGCCCAACTGGTAACCTCGGCACCATTAATACTTTGGACCACATCCCCCTTGTGAAGCCCTGCAGCTTTTGCAGCCCCATCAGTAGTAATTTCACCTAATTTAGGATCATTAGTAGGAACCCCTTGCAAAAGGGCAATCACAATAAAAATGATAAAAGCGAGAACAAAATTCATCATTGGCCCTGCAAAAATAGCCATCGTTCTTTGCCATAATGTTTTTGCTCCAAATTGGCGATCAAGTGGAGCAATTTGAGATTCGATTCCATTTTCTACAATCATTGCTTTTGGATGAATCACAAAAGTCTTTAGTTGGTCATCCTCATCATCTGGATACCCCTTGATGATAAGGTCTTTTTCAATATCAGCAAATTCAACTTCAATAATCCGGCAATCAGGATACTTTTCTTTATTATTTAAAATAATTTTATTTACTGTTTCATCTTTATCAAACAATAAGCCAATACGGTATCCAGGCTTGATTTCAACCATTTCAGGATCCTCACCTGCCATACGAACAAATCCTCCAATAGGAAGCAAGCGAATGGTATAGGTTGTTTCTCCTTTTTTATGTGAAAAAACCTTTGGGCCGAAGCCAATTGCAAATTCACGGCAAAGAATACCTGCTCGTTTTGCAAAAATTAAGTGACCCAATTCATGAAAAAAGACAAGTGCGCCAAAGATTACAATAAAGGCTATAACTGTTGTCAATAGTAAAACCACCTTTTATCAGGATAAGGAAGTAACTTTTAACTTCTATAACTGTCTAGCTAAAGCGCCCTTGGCGCTCGGAGCTTTCCTTATAGAAGTGAACGTACATATTGTCTCGTTTCTTTGTCGACCTCTTGAATATCAGTTAAACTTGGGTGTGCCATCGTTTGATGAGCGTTTATTGCTTTTTCAATCAAATCTTCAATTTGCAAGAAACGAATTTTCCCTTCCAAAAACGCTGCAACAGCCACTTCATTTGCAGCGTTTAAAGCAGTTGGCATTGTTCCGCCCTCTTTTCCGGCATGATAGGCGAACCTTAGACAGCGGAAGCGATCTTGATCCATTTCCTGAAAATGCAGTTTGCCAATTTGCGCTAAATTCAGTCGTTTTGCTGACGGGAGTTGAGCACGTTCGGGATAGGTAAGAGCATATTGGATAGGCACCCTCATATCCGGCGTTCCCAACTGGGCGATAATGCTGCTATCATGAAATTCAACCATTGAATGAATAATACTCTCTTTGTGAAGCAAAACATCGATTTTCTCATATGGCATATCAAAAAGCCAGTGTGCCTCAATTACTTCTAAACCTTTATTCATCATTGTAGCCGAGTCGATGGTAATTTTTGCACCCATTGACCAGTTTGGATGATTTAGAGCATCTTTAACCGTAACATCTTCTAATTCCGCACGCGAGCGATCACGAAAACTTCCACCAGATGCCGTTAATATTAATCTTTCTATATTTTTATGCTTTTCTCCTTGTAGTGCTTGAAAAATAGCAGAGTGTTCGCTATCGACAGGAAGTAGACTAACATTATTTTTTCTCACAGCATCCATGACAAGATGTCCGGCTGTAACAAGTGTTTCCTTATTGGCAATTGCAATGACCTTCCCGGTTTCAATTGCCTGTAATGTCGGGTTTAGTCCAACACTCCCGAGCACCGCATTTACAAGAATGTCTGCTTTTTCATAGATAGCAACCTCAATTAATCCTTCGTGCCCAAATGTAAATTTTGTATTTGGAAACTCAGTATTTAAGGTTGCGCAGTCTTGATAATCCTGTACTGAAACAAGCTGGGGCTTGAACTCATGGATGAACTTTCTTGCCAAGTCAATATTCTTTCCAACAGACATTGCACCTAGCTGAAAGGTATCAGGATGCTCGCGAATAATATCTAGAGTCTGGGTGCCAATGGACCCTGTGGCACCCAGTAGGCTAATTATTTTCAACTATATTCAACTCCCAAAAAATAAACCACTTATAAATTGGACCAAAGGTGGAAGAAATGCAACAATGGCCAGACAAACAATAAGCTGTCAAATCGGTCAAGAATTCCACCATGTCCAGGTAAAATTTTTCCCGAATCCTTTACATTAAAATGACGTTTAAATGCCGATTCAACCAAATCACCGATTTGTCCAAAAATAGATAACACTACGGTAATCCCTAATATTTCAATTAATGATGCATTAAAATCGGAAAATAAAGCAAATAAAACACCGACAATAAGAGCACATACTACACCGCCAAGGGAACCTTCTATGGTTTTATTTGGACTTATTTCCGGCCATAATTTGTTCTTACCGGCAGCTTTTCCGATGAAATAAGCACCAGAATCGGTTGCCCACATGATAAACAAGGAATAAAAAATATAAACAAGGCCGGCATCACGGGCTTCCATGAAAAAATAAAACCCCATTCCAACATAAACGGCAGACAGAACGGAAAAAGCTCCATCTTCAAAAGTAAATCGGTTTTTCGTTATAACTGTATAGGCCAACAGCAACAACACAAAAGCAATGGCCAATTCTGTTTTTGTATAATAAAAAGTATTCATGACGTGGTCATATTGTTTTGGGAATAAAATCACCCAAAGAAACAATGTTGCCAAAAAGCCATGTACGGTAAAAATAGAAAGATTTTTCATTTTTAAAAGCTCGTACAAGCCAATAGTTGCCAAGAAATACGATAATAGGACGAATGGCAGTCCTCCATAAAACACAATCGGAACAAAAAGTGCGGCGGCCACGACTGCTGTTATGATTCTTTGCTTCATCTATTAGTTTCACACCTTTATGGACTATATTCCTCCAAATCGGCGCTGACGATTTTGAAATGTTTCAATCGCCTCAAGCAGATGCTCCTCACCAAAGTCCGGCCATAAAACCTCAGTAAACCAGAATTCTGTGTAAGCCAATTGCCAAAGCATGAAATTGCTTAGGCGAATTTCACCACTTGTTCGAATTAATAAATCAGGGTCCGTCATGTTTGCTGTCATCAAATACGAGGAAAAAACCTCTTCATTTAAATCATTTTCATTCATTATATCACTTCTGCAATCACTTACGACTTGTTTGACTGCATCCATGATTTCAGCCCTGCTTCCGTAATTCAGCGCAAAGTTTAAGACTAGTCCATTATTATTTTTTGTTTCTTCAATAGCTTTTTCAATCGCGTGTAATGTATGTACAGGGAGTTTATCTTTATATCCCATCATTTTCACTTGAACATTTTCTTCAATTAATTCAGGAAGGAACGTACCTAGAAATTCCTCAGGCAATTTCATGATATATTCCACTTCGTTTTTAGGACGTTTCCAATTTTCAGTTGAAAAAGCATATAAGGTTAAGGTTTTAATTCCAAGCTGATTAGCAAGACGTGTAGTTTTACGAACTACCTTCATCCCTTCATGGTGTCCTGCTATTCGTGGTAAAGCCCTTTTTTTTGCCCAGCGTCCATTCCCGTCCATAATAATGGCAACATGCTCAGGAATCGGTAATTTTTTAATCTGTTCTATTTTTTCTCGGAGTGTGGAAGAGTTATTTTGATTCTTCCAAAGCCTTATTTTATTAAACATGACAATGCTCCTCCAAATTAAGTTAATCATATACTCCGATAATAGATTTTTCTCTAATCGAACCAGTAATAAATCCTATGAATTATCATTTTAGCATGTTTTTATCATACCAAAAAAACATGAAGATATCTTCTAATAACTAACTTATGTAAAATATAAGGAATTAAGAATAATATTCAGAAAACTTCTTTTGATAAATCTTCAAAAATAATCTTAGCTCAAATAGTGAAAAGACCCCCTAAAATAGAGGGTCGCTCTGCCAAATAAATTGTTTATACTTCCATAATTTCTTTCTCTTTGTCTTTTGTAATTTTATCAATTTTATTGATATTTTCATCTGTCAATTTTTGAATATCATCAGAATAACCACGAAGATCGTCTTCAGTAATTTCGCCTTTTTTCTCTAACTTTTTCAAGTCTTCATTTGCATCACGACGCACATTTCGAATCGCTACTTTCGCTTCTTCTGATTCTTTTTTCACTAATTTAACTAGTTCTTTACGGCGTTCTTCTGTTAGTTGTGGAATCGCAATCCGGATGAGCATACCGTCATTTGATGGATTCAAACCTAAGTCGGATTTTAGAATCGCTTTCTCGATATCACCAAGAATGGATTTGTCATACGGCTGAATGACAAGAAGTCTTGCCTCAGGAGTTGTAATTCCGGCAACCTGGTTTACTGGAGTTGGTGCTCCGTAATAATCAACTGTAATCCGGTCTAATAGGGATGCACTTGCTCTTCCGGCACGAATGCTTGCAAGCTCACGTGTAAATGCTTGAATCCCTTTTGACATTTTATCTTTAGCGGTGGAGATGACTTGTTTTGGCATTAGTTTTTCCCCCTAACAATTGTTCCAATTTTTTCACCCATTACGGCGCGTTTAATATTCCCTTGTTCCATAATTGAGAAAACAATAAGCGGAATGTCATTATCCATACATAGAGAAGAAGCAGTGGAATCCATTACGGCCAATCCTTCTTTGATTACATCAAGATAAGAAAGCTCCTCATATTTAGTTGCATTTTTATCTATACGAGGGTCTGCAGAATATACCCCATCTACATTATTTTTTGCCATTAAAATTACTTCTGCATCAATTTCTGCTGCCCTTAGTGCTGCAGTTGTATCCGTTGAAAAATATGGATTTCCAGTACCTGCTGCAAAAATTACTACACGTTTCTTTTCTAGATGTCTTATTGCACGACGTCTTATATAGGGTTCTGCAACCTGCCGCATTTCAATTGAAGTTTGCACACGTGATTCAATCCCTAAATGCTCTAAGCTATCTTGAAGTGCTAAGGAATTCATTACCGTCGCCAACATTCCCATATAATCAGCCGTTGCCCGGTCCATGCCCATCTCACTGCCGATTTTCCCGCGCCAAATATTGCCGCCGCCAACAACAACAGCTACTTCAACTCCAAGTTCAGCAATCTCTTTTACTTGAGCAGCAATGGATTTAATCACAGAAGGTTTAATTCCAAAGCTCGACTCTCCCGCAAGTGCTTCCCCGCTTAATTTTAAAACGACGCGTTTGTACTTAGGACTTTCCATATAAACCTCCGAATTTTTGTTTATGTATTACCATTTAATTTCTTCATTCTTCAAAAATAGGGAACACAATGTGCTCCCTATTCAAATTATTTTTTATTTACTTGGTTCATAACTTCTTCTGCAAAGTTATCTTCACGTTTTTCGATGCCTTCGCCTACTTCATAACGAATGAATTCACGAACGGTAGCACCTTTTGATTCAACGAATTGACGTACTTTTTGGTCAGGGTTTTTAACGAATGCTTGGTCAAGAACACATACATCTTCAAAATATTTTCCTAGGCGGCCTTCAACCATTTTTGCAACGATATTTTCCGGCTTACCTTCGTTTAGAGCTTGCTGCGTTAAGATTTCGCGCTCACGCTCAACTTCTTCTTGTGATACTTGGTCACGAGAAACATATTTTGGATTTAACGCAGCGATATGCATGGAAACATCTTTTGCTGCACTTGCATCAGTAGTGCCTTCAAGTACAGATAATACACCGATACGACCACCCATGTGAAGGTATGCACCGAATGCATCATTATCAGATTTAGATACAATTACAAAGCGGCGAAGGGAAAGCTTTTCACCAATTTTAGCAATTGCAGCATTGATATGTTCAGAAACGGTTGCACCATTTTCCATTTTTTGTTCAGCAGCTTCTTCTACTGTTGCTGGTTTATTTTTTAGAAGGTGTTCAGAAAGTTCCTTAACAAGTGTTTGGAAACCTTCATTTTTTGCAACGAAGTCAGTTTCTGAGTTTACTTCAAGGATAACTGCTTCGTTTCCTTCTGTTAAAATGTAAGTTGTTCCTTCAGCAGCAATACGATCTGCTTTCTTTGCAGCCTTTGCAATTCCTTTTTCACGTAGGTAATCAATGGCTTTGTCCATGTCACCATTTGTTTCTGTTAATGCTTTTTTACAATCCATCATACCTGCGCCTGTTTTTTCACGAAGTTCTTTAACCATTTGAGCCGTTACTGCCATAATGTATTTCCTCCTTATATACTATGTATTCATATCTTAGCCAATCAAACCCAAGATAAACCTTCTTGCTTTTTAAACTACACCTTTGTTTGTTCTCCAAGAGGCTAGTTTAGACTTGAATTTTCTTTAAAAAAAGGTGATAAAGGGTCTCCCTCTTATCACCTTTTTGTTCGTTAGCACTATAGAATTAAGCTTCTACTGCTACTTCTTCACCTTGTTTAGCTTCAAGGATTGCGTCCGCCATTTTACCAGTTAATAATTTAACTGCACGGATTGCATCATCGTTAGCAGGAATAACTACATCGATTTCATCTGGATCACAGTTTGTATCAACAATTCCTACGATAGGGATGTTTAATTTCTTAGCTTCTGCAACTGCGATACGCTCTTTACGAGGGTCAATGATGAATAATGCATCTGGAAGCTGTTTCATATCTTTGATTCCGCCTAGGAATTTTTCAAGACGTTCTTGTTCTTTCTTTAATTGAACAACTTCTTTTTTAGGTAAAACATCGAAAGTGCCGTCTTCTGACATTCTTTCAATATCTTTTAAGCGGCCAATACGCTTTTGGATTGTTTCAAAGTTTGTTAATGTACCACCTAACCAGCGTTGGTTCACATAGTACTGACCAGAACGAGCTGCTTCTTCTTTAACAGAATCTTGAGCTTGTTTTTTAGTACCAACGAAAAGAACTGTTCCGCCGTTACCAGCAAGTTCTTTTACCCAGTTATAAGCTTCTTCTACCTTCTTAACTGTTTTTTGAAGGTCGATGATATAGATACCGTTACGCTCAGTGAAGATATATTTCTTCATTTTTGGGTTCCAACGGCGAGTTTGGTGTCCGAAATGTACACCAGCTTCAAGCAATTGCTTCATAGAAATGACTGACATGTTTTTTCCTCCTAATGGTTTGTTTTCCTCCGCTTATCTCATTTTTAAACAGAAACTGTTTTGTTTAACAGCACCGTCTGTTTAAATCAATAAGCGTGTGTATTAACACCATGAAATAATATAGCATAAATATAGAACACAAATCAAGAACTAGTTTCAAAAAATAGAATCCCCTATTTTTTGAAATAGGGGACTTATCTTTTTAAGTTTATTTTTTTTTAATTAGATCTTAATTTATCAAGCTCGACTAAGAACTTATCATTTAGGACTTTAATATACGTTCCTTTCATTCCAAGGGAACGGGACTCGATTACGCCTGCGCTTTCAAGCTTTCTTAATGCATTGACAATAACAGAGCGGGTAATCCCAACACGATCGGCAATTTTTGATGCAACTAATAAGCCTTCATGACCGTTTAATTCTTCAAAAATATGTTCAATTGCTTCAAGTTCACTATAAGACAGCGAACTAATTGCCATTTGTACAACTGCTTTACTTCTAGCTTCTTCTTCAATTTCCTCTGCTTTTTCCCGTAGGATTTCCATACCTACTACGGTAGCTCCGTACTCTGCAAGAATTAAATCATCGTCAAGGAATTGTTCCTGTACTCTTGCAAGGATTAATGTTCCTAATCGCTCACCGCCGCCGATAATCGGAACAACAGTCGTTAAGCCTTCAGGGAAAAGCTCTTTGTTTTCAACTGGAAATGCAGTATATTCACTATTAACATCAAGGTTTGGAGATGTTTCTTGAATATTGAATAAACCTTTCGTATATTCCTCAGGGAATTGACGCTCTTCCAACATTTTTGACATGCGTTCATTTTCAAAATGCTGATTAACCGCAAAACCTAATAATTTACCCCGACGGCTAACAACATAAATATTTGACTCAATTACTTCACTTAGTGTTTCAGCCATTTCTTTAAAGTTTACCGGCTTTCCTGCAGCCTTTTGTAATAACGCATTAATTTTTCTAGTTTTTGTTAGTAAATCCATGTGATTCTTCCTCCTAATGATCTGCAACCAATATTAAATTTTATGTGACAATCATCTTTTGAATATTAGGTGTTTATAATGTTTCCCCATAAGAAAGAGCTGGTAACACCCTCTTTTAAAGAATGAATTGACTTAAGTCCTTATTTTTTGAGATAGCTCCGAGTTTATCGTCGACATATTGCGGCGTAATCGTAATTTTCTCCATTGTAATATCAGGGGCTTCGAAGGATAAATCCTCCAAAAGCTTCTCTAATATGGTGTGGAGTCGTCTTGCACCAATATTATCTGTATTTTGATTTACTTCAAAAGCTACTTCAGCGATTCTACGAATAGCATCGTCAGAAAATTCAATTTGTATACCTTCTGTTTCCAATAATGCTTGATATTGCTTGATAAGGGCATTATCAGGCTCAATAAGAATCCTGAAGAAATCCTCTACATTTAATTTTGTTAATTCTACCCGAATCGGGAAACGGCCTTGCAATTCCGGAATTAAATCAGAAGGCTTTGCCATATGGAAGGCCCCTGCTGCAATAAACAAGACATGATCCGTTTTAACCGAACCATATTTGGTTACCACCGTTGACCCCTCGACAACAGGTAAAATATCTCTTTGAACCCCTTCACGAGAAACATCTGCTGATGATCCACCAGAATTCTTACTTGCAATTTTATCGATTTCATCAATAAAAATGATGCCATTTTGTTCTGCTCTGTAAACCGCCTCTGAGGTTACTTCATCCATATCAATTAACTTTTGGGCTTCTTCACTCGTTAATACTTTTCTAGCTTCACGGACAGTTAATTTTCTTTTTTTCCGTTTCTTTGGCATAAAACTGCTCAAGGCATCCTGCATATTCATTCCCATTTGTTCAATCCCAGAGCCTTGAAGCATATCAAACATGGATGGGGCCTGCTCTTCCACTTCAACAGAAACAATTTCATCCTCTAGTTGACCTAATGCCAGCTTTTCCTTAACAATTTTTCGCTTTTCGTTAATCGAATAATCATCCGTTTGCGGTGATTCTTGTTCACTTTGGGAGTTTCCACCGCCAAATAACATTTCAAGCGGATTTTTATAACCGGCTGTCTTCTTTGCTGACGGTACAAGCAGGTCTACAAGTCTGCTGTTTGCATTTTCCTCTGCCCGTTCCTTAACGTTAAGCATTCTTTCTTCTTTCACCAACCGAACAGAAGTTTCCACTAAATCACGGACCATAGATTCTACATCACGGCCAACATAGCCCACCTCAGTGAATTTGGTTGCCTCAACCTTAATAAAAGGAGCCCCGACTAGCTTAGCAATCCTGCGAGCTATTTCTGTTTTACCAACACCAGTAGGTCCAATCATTAAAATATTTTTCGGAATAATTTCATCCCGTAATTTTTCGGTTAACAAGCCTCTTCTATATCGATTCCTAAGTGCAACAGCTACAGCTTTCTTCGCATCCTTCTGCCCAATAATATATTGGTCAAGTCTCTCTACGATTTGGCGCGGGGTTAAATTTGTTGTTTTTCCCATTGATTAGGACTCCCTTCCCGTTATAGCTCTTCCACAATAATATTGTGATTCGTATACACACATATTTCAGCAGCTATTTCTAAAGAAGCTTTAGCAATTTCTTTAGCAGATAAATGATCCCCTGAGTATTTCTTTAAAGAGCGCCCCGCAGCTAAGGCATAATTGCCGCCGGAACCAATCGCTAGTATACCATCATCTGGCTCAATGACTTCTCCTGTTCCGGAAACAAGCAGCAAGCTTTCTCGATTCATAACAATCAGCATCGCTTCGAGCTTTCGCAGCATTTTATCGCTGCGCCATTCCTTAGCAAGTTCAACTGCCGCTCTTTGAAGGTTTCCATTATATTCTTCAAGTTTACCTTCAAATAACTCAAACAATGTAAAAGCATCCGCAACAGATCCAGCAAAACCGGCCAATACTCTGCCATTAAAAATCTTTCTCACTTTTCTTGCTGTGTGCTTCATTACAACCGCATTTCCAAATGTGACTTGCCCATCACCTGACATCGAACATTCACCTTTATGGTGAACCGCAAAAATCGTAGTAGCATGAAATTGCTCCATTAATTAAAACCCTCCTCTTTTGGAGTTTTCTATTTTCCGATTAACCCAACAATGAAAAAGCATAGTGAACTCCTTGTTCAAACGTGAACAATAAATGTACTAAAATCATGTTGAAAATGTTCAATTCTATATTTTGAGTAATTCTTCTCTATTTGTAAATAATCGAGATAGAATGTTAATAAAACATTCACATTTATCATGCTTCCAGCAAGCAAGGCCTACTAAATCGTAACATACTTCCATAGCCCTTGCAAGGAATTTTACAAAACTTTCATAAAGTTC
The DNA here is from genome assembly GCF_042675345.1 of Neobacillus sp. GCM10027624. Lineage (NCBI taxonomy): Bacteria > Bacillati > Bacillota > Bacilli > Caryophanales > Bacillaceae > Neobacillus > Neobacillus sp. GCM10027624. The sequence continues at coordinate 325,987 of NZ_JBHTHD010000003.1, read as the reverse complement.
TGAATTGTTTCTAGCGCTCTATTTGCATGCTGTAAATTTCTCTCTTGTTTCCCCTTAATTTTGACAGGTAATTCAGGAAAAAGTCCAAAATTTGCATTCATCGGTTGGAAATTTTTCGCATTAGTGGTGGTAATATAGTGTGCCATACTTCCAATTGCGGTTTCATCAGGAAACTCCAACGTTTCTTTCCCTTCAACTAAGCGGGATGCGTTGATTCCAGCAATTAATCCGCTAGCTGCTGATTCAACATATCCTTCCACCCCGGTCATTTGCCCTGCAAAAAATAAATCCTCCCGCTCACGGAATTGATAGGTGGCTCTCAAAACCTTAGGGGAATTAATAAATGTATTCCGGTGCATAACTCCATAACGAATAATTTCAGCATTTTCAAGCCCCGGTATAAGGCTGAGCACCTCTTTTTGTGCACCCCATTTTAAGTGAGTTTGAAATCCAACAATATTAAATAATGTTCCTGCAGCATCATCCTGCCTTAGCTGAATAACTGCAAAAGGTCTTTTCCCTGTTTTCGGGTCTTCTAAACCAACTGGCTTTAAAGGGCCAAAGAGCATCGTTTTCTTTCCCCTAGCCGCCATTACTTCAATTGGCATACAGCCTTCGAAAAAAATTTCCTTTTCAAATTCTTTTAATGGTACGGTTTCAGCAGAAATTAATGCTTCATAGAATCGGTTAAATTCTTCCTCTGTCATCGGACAATTTAAATACGCTGCTTCTCCCTTATCGTAACGAGATTTTAAATATACCTTATCCATGTCAATGCTTTCTTTTTCAATAATTGGTGCTGCAGCATCATAGAAATAAAGATATTCTTCACCTGTTAAATTCTTTAACTGCGCTGAAAGTTCAGGACTTGTCAGCGGTCCTGTTGCAATTACTGTCGGTCCTTCAGGAATTTTAGTTACTTCCTCATTAATGACCGTAACATTTTCATGATTTTTAACCAAGTTTGTTACTTTTGCCGCGAATTCATGCCGATCAACTGCCAAAGCACCACCAGCAGGAACTGAGCAGGCATCCGCTGCCGCGATTATGACGGAATCAAGCTTTCGCATTTCTTCCTTTAACACACCAACAGCATTTGTTAAGGTGTTTGCCCTCAAGGAATTACTGCAGACCAATTCTGCAAATTTATCTGTATGATGAGCAGGAGTTTGCTTAACAGGCCGCATTTCATAAAGGTGAACTTTAATTCCTCGTTTCGCAATTTGCCAGGCTGCTTCACTGCCGGCAAGTCCTGCTCCAATAACATTAACTGTCATTTCTTTCATGAATGTCCTCCTAGACCACTTTCTTAATTATGTAACCAAACATCTATACTATACTTTTCCCTCAATTTAGTCCATCTTGCATTTTACTATACGTTTCAAAAACAAAAAAGTTTTTTGGTTTAAAATATTTTTAATGTGAAGAAAAAAAGAGCAGGCATCCGCCTACTCTTAGCTTTGCTGCTCTTCCTTGTAATCGCATTTCGGACACTGTACTTGAACGCCTTTTTTTAATTTCTTTTCAACCAGATACGAATCGCATTTCGGACAGTTTCTTGGCAATGGTTTATCCCATGAAATGAAATCACATTCAGGGAAGCGGTCGCATCCGTAGAAAAGGCGTTTTTTCTTACTTTTTCTCTCAATGATATTGCCTTCTTTACAATTCGGGCAGGTAACCCCGATTTCTTTCACAATGGGTTTTGTATTACGGCAATCTGGGAAATTACTGCAGGCCATAAATTTACCGTATCGTCCCATTTTAAATACCATTGGGCTTCCACAGTTTTCGCAATCCTCACCTGCAGGCTCATCTTTTATTTCAACCGATTCCATTTCCTTTTCTGCCTTCTCTAAATCAACTTTAAAGTCCTTGTAGAATTCATCGATGATTTCCACCCAGCGGACCTTGCCGTCTTCAATATAATCTAATCCCTTCTCCATCCTAGCTGTAAATTCAACGTCCAGAATATCAGGGAAAAATTCCTGAATCGATTCATTAATAATTTCCCCCAGTTCAGTTGGAATGAACCGTTTATTGTCAAGGGCAACGTATCCTCTTTTTTGAATCGTATCCAATGTTGGTGCATAGGTTGAAGGACGGCCAATCCCCAATTCCTCAAGCGTTTTAACGAGTCTTGCTTCCGTATATCTCGGTGGGGGCTGTGTGAAGTGTTGCTTCGGCTCAATATCCTTTTGAAACACTTCATCTCCTTCCTTTAAATCAGGAAGCATATTATCCCTTTCTTCTACTTGATCGTCACTTCCCTCAACATACACCTTCATAAACCCGGGAAATTTTATCTTTGAACCCGTTGCACGGAAAATAACATTTCCATTTAGTAAATCTACACTCATCGTGTCCATAACAGCCTGAGCCATTTGGCTTGCTAGAAACCGTTCCCAAATTAATTTATATAGACGCAATTGGTCCCTTGATAAAAATTCCTTTAAACTGTTGGGATCTTTATACGTACTAGTTGGGCGAATTGCCTCGTGAGCATCCTGTGCACCTGCTTGTTTTTTCTCTTTTCTTTGTTCTTCTTTAAGGTATTGTTCACCATATTCGTCTTGAATATATTTAGCCGCCTCTGCTTGGGCAACATCAGAAATGCGGGTTGAGTCGGTTCTCATATATGTAATCAAACCAACGGTGCCTTCTTTTCCAAGCTCAATTCCTTCATATAGCTGCTGGGCTAACATCATAGTTTTCTTTGCCCGAAAATTAAGCTTCCGTGCAGCCTCCTGCTGAAGGGTCGAAGTGATAAAAGGCGGGGCAGGATTTCTTTTCCGTTCTTTCTTGGTAACAGCCGTTACCGTAAATTGATTGCCCTCCATTTGTTTCAAGACATTTTGAACATCATCTTCCGAATGTAATTCGATTTTTTCTTTACCCAAGATAGATTGGAACGATGCTCGAAATTGGCTTTTTCCCTTTACTACTTCTCCTTCTATGGTCCAGTATTCTTCCGGAATGAAAGCTTGAATTTCTTTTTCCCGATCAATAATCAGACTCACGGCAACCGACTGAACCCGACCTGCGCTTAATCCTTTTTTGATTTTTTTCCAAAGTAACGGGCTGATATTATAACCAACTAAACGATCAAGAATTCTTCTCGCCTGCTGGGCATCAACTAGATCCATATTGATTGGACGCGGATGCTTAAAGGAATCCTTTATAGCATCCTTTGTAATTTCATTGAAGACAACGCGGCAGTCAGAATTAATATCAACGTCCAAGCTATGGGCAAGATGCCAGGCAATGGCTTCCCCTTCACGATCCGGGTCAGCCGCCAGAAAGATTTTTTTTGCTTTTTTAGCAGCTGTTTTTAATTCTTTAAGAACAGGCCCTTTTCCCCGAATTGTAATATATTTCGGTTCAAAGCTTTTTTCAACTTCTACACCCATTTGGCTCCTTGGAAGGTCGCGGACATGCCCCATTGATGCTTTTACTTTATATTTATTTCCTAGATAACGTTCAATCGTTTTCGCTTTTGCTGGCGATTCTACGATTACAAGATAATCAGACATTCAGGTAATCCTCCTTAAGAGGGATAGAAGAACTGTGGAAGCGACTTGAAGCGGGCTTTAGCCTGTTTCTAAGATGCTTACAATTTGACAAGCTTTCCTTTTATTCCAATATTAAAAAATATGGACTGGAAAAATACTTTACAAAAATGACTTATCCCAAAGTTTTCGATTTATCGACAATATTATTCCTTGATATTCAAATTATGCTTATAATGAAAATTAAATATCAAAATATCCATTATTATTGAACATATTCCTTATTCTTGTCAATGAACATGTCATTTAAAGAAACCGTTTTCACCTGAAACGGCCTCTTTTTCCATCGATTCATCTGTTGGAAAATGTATAACAGAATAGAAATAATTTCAAGTTATTTAAGCTTATTTCTCCAAAAAATGTGAAAAAACCTTCTATGAATTAAATTTTTTATTCATTTTTTGCTTAATTTTTGTAAAATATGATTCATGATTTCAGTTCTTCTAATATATCCTCTGCACTTGTCACTAGCTTTGCCCCTTGCTGGATTAAATCGTTCGTCCCAATTGAAAAGGGATTAAATATGCTTCCCGGAAGTGAAAATACCTCCCGCCCCTCATTTACTGCGTAATTTGCCGTAATAAGCGACCCGCTTTTACGTTTAGCTTCTATTATAAAGGTGCCTTTTGACAGACCGCTGATGATTCGATTCCGTGCCGGAAAATGCCATTTGAGCGGCTTCGTATCCGGTGGATATTCTGAAATAATCAATTGGTTTTTCATCATTTCTAATGCAAGGTTCATATTTTCCTTAGGATAGATATGATATATACCACCAGCAATTACACCAATCGTCTTTCCACCATTTTTAATGGCAGTATCATGGGCAAGTGCATCTATTCCTTTAGCAAGACCACTGACAATGAGTACCCCGTCATCGATTAATTTTGGAAATATAAGCCTGATTGCATTTTTTCCGTAGAGTGTTGCCTGCCTAGAACCCACCACAGCAAGCTTTGGTTCTTTATCCAATAACGATATATCTCCTTTAGCAAATAATGCCCAAGGAGGCTGATAAATTTCCTTTAATACAGCTGGGTATTCTTTGTCAAAAATCGAAATAACAATAATTTCATTTGTTTTATATTGGCGGATTTGTTCATGAATAATCTCTGATTGGAAAGTTAGAATGGAAGTCTGACCCGTATCTTGAAAGGTATTTAAAGATGAAAAAGAAGATTTTTGTTGAGGTAATTGTGGATGCAGGTGATAAAGTGAATGAAGTGTGGGATCTTTTTTCAACATTTGATACACGGCATTCCAGGAAATATTGGGGTAATGGAGCAAGTGGATTAATTTTTCTTTAAAATCGTCCAAAATAGGACCCTCCCTATAAAATTTTTAAAACAGTAGAAATAGCCCCTCAAGATATGAGGGACTATCTGTTGGTCTAAGATGAATTCTTAGTGAGTTTTACACTTTTCGTATAAGCCTTGTTCTTTTAATGCTTCGATTAATGTTTCTCCCATTACGGAAGGAGTATCAGCAACTTTGATGCCGCATTCGTTCATGACACGGATTTTTTCATCAGCAGTACCTTTACCACCTGAAATGATGGCGCCAGCATGGCCCATACGCTTTCCTGGAGGTGCAGTACGGCCGCCGATGAAGCCGACAACTGGTTTTGTCATGTTAGCTTTTACCCATTGAGCCGCTTCTTCTTCTGCTGTACCGCCGATTTCACCAATCATGATTACAGCATAAGTTTCAGGGTCTTCATTAAACGCTTTTAATACGTCGATAAAGTTTGTTCCATTTACAGGGTCTCCACCAATACCAACAGCTGTTGTTTGACCGATACCTGCTTGTGTTAATTGATGAACTGCTTCGTATGTTAATGTTCCGGAACGGGAAACAACACCAACATGGCCTTTTGTGTGAATGTATCCAGGCATGATTCCAATTTTACACTCATCAGCCGTAATAACACCAGGACAGTTAGGTCCAACTAAGCGAGTTTTCTTGCCTTCCATATAACGTTTAACTTTTACCATATCCAGTACTGGAATATGTTCAGTAATACAAATAGCAAGATCCAATTCGGCATCAACAGCCTCAATAATGGAATCCGCTGCAAATGGTGCAGGAACGTAAATTACTGAAGCAGTAGCACCAGTAGCTTCAACAGCTTCTTTTACTGTATTAAAAACAGGTACGCCTTCTACCTCTTGTCCACCTTTACCAGGAGAGGTACCCCCAACGATTTTTGTACCATATTCAAGCATTTGTTTTGTGTGGAAGCGGGCAGTTCCACCTGTAATCCCTTGAACAATTACTTTGGTATCTTTATTAATAAAAACGCTCACGTTAATTCCCCTTTCTTAAGATCCTATTTCACTAATGAAACGATTTTTTGTGCTCCATCTGCCATGGATTCAGCAGCAGTAATGTTAAGGCCAGACTCAGCAAGGATTTTCTTACCTAACTCAACATTTGTTCCTTCTAAACGAACAACTAGCGGAATAGAAAGTCCAACTTGTTTAGCTGCCTCGACAACACCCTCGGCAATAACATCACACTTCATGATTCCACCAAAGATATTAACAAAAATACCTTTTACGTTTGGATCAGAAAGGATAATTTTGAATGCTTCCGTTACCTTTTCAGCAGTTGCACCGCCGCCAACATCAAGGAAGTTAGCAGGATCTCCGCCATAATGCTTAACGATATCCATTGTTGCCATTGCAAGACCGGCACCGTTAACCATACAGCCGATGTTTCCATCAAGTGCAATATAGCTTAAATCGTATTTAGAAGCTTCGATTTCTTTTGTATCTTCCTCTTCAAGGTCACGATATTCTAAAACATCTTTCTGGCGGTATAGTGCATTAGAGTCGAAGTTTAATTTAGCATCTAGCGCCATAACTTTTCCGTCACCTGTTACGACTAACGGATTGATTTCAGCAATTGAGCAATCCTTTTCAACAAAAGCACTGTAAAGACCTGTCATAAACTTTACAGCTTGATTGACTAATTCTTTTGGAATATTGATATTGAATGCAATACGGCGTGCTTGGAAAGGCATTAATCCAAGAACCGGGTCGATCACTTCTTTAAAAATTTTCTCAGGAGTTTTTTCTGCAACCTCTTCAATTTCTGTTCCGCCTTCTTCAGATGCCATTAAGACAACACGGGAAGTTGCACGGTCTAATACTAAACCAACATAGTATTCTTTTTTAATATCGCAGCCTTCTTCGATAAGCAAGCGTTTTACTTCCTTACCTTCTGGGCCTGTTTGGTGTGTAACTAAGGTTTTACCAAGAATTTCGTTTGCATATGTACGAACTTCATCAAGGTTTTTTGCCACTTTAACACCGCCAGCTTTACCCCGTCCGCCAGCATGGATTTGCGCTTTTACCACACATACTTGTGTGCCTAGTTCTTTTGCAGCTTCCACCGCTTCTTCAACTGTGAATGCCACTTTACCATTTGGAACTGCTACCCCATATTTTCTGAGGATTTCTTTCCCCTGATACTCATGGATATTCATTTCCCATCCTCCTATCAAACTCTTCAAAAAATTGACTCCGTTTACATTGTATATAATGTCACATACCTTGTCCACCATAATACATAAAAATTATATTCATCTTAAAAATACAAGTAAAACAATTACTTATTTAGCCAATTTCATCATATAAATCCTTCCATATATGGCAGACAATTATTTTTTTACCATAATAAAAAACAGGCCTTAGCCTGTTTAATAGCATATACCCTTTATACCTTTTTATGTATTGCCATCAATATTTTGCAATAGAATCTTTAATTGGCGCAAAACTTTTTCGGTGGTAAGGGGTTATCCCATATTTTTCTATAGCTAAAAGATGCTCTTTTGTCCCATAGCCCATGTTATGTTGAAAACCATATTCCGGATATTCATTCGATAATTCTTTCATCATCTTGTCTCTAGCCACCTTTGCAATGATGGAGGCAGCCGCAATGGAGACACTTTTGGCATCTCCTTTGATAATTGACTCGGCAGGAAAAGGAGTGTCGAGTTTCATCGCATCAATTAACAAGAAGTCCGGTTTAGGCCCTAAAGAAACAATGGCAGATTTCATCGCTTTTTTTGTTGCCTCATAAATATTTATTTTATCAATCTCATCAGCATGTACCATAGCGATACTTAGAGCAATAGCTTCTTTCCGAATAATAGCGTCATATTCCTCCCGCTTTTTTTCGGTTAGTTTCTTGGAATCATCAATACCCGGCAAGTAAAAGTCTTCCGGTAATATTACAGCTGCACACGCGACCGGGCCAGCCAGCGGCCCCCTTCCGACTTCATCCACACCAGCAATAAGCTGAAAACCTTCCGCCCGGCATTTTCGTTCATAATGATTCATTTCAAAAAATTTAGCTTGAAGAACTTGCTCTTGTTCCCGTCTTTTTTTCCATCGCTCAATAGCGGTTTGGACTCCTTTACGTTCATCACTTTTAAGCTCAAGAAGGAATGGATTTGAGTCATCTTCCATGGTCATTAAATGCGCTTCAATTTCAGCAATGGATAGTCTTTTCATATTGTTCACCTGTTTTTCCCCAAAAATAAAGCTCCCCCTAGGGAGAGCCTGATTTAGTTAGATTCTTCCTCAACGAAGAAATCCTTTGGCCGTTCAAACGTCAGCGGTCCAAATTTTTCTGATCTGATCTCACGGATTACGAGCTCAGCTACTTTATCGTAATCAACTAAGCCTCCGCCCATTAAACAACCTCTTAATTTCCCGATATGGTCAAACAACTCCACCACATCAGCAGGGACCTCATCAAGCTGATACCGCTCTTTTAAGCGGTCAGGGTAGGCTTTTTCCAAAAACCTAATCGAATAGATTGTCAGCTCCTGCAGGTTTAAGAGGGTATCCTTAATCGCTCCTGTAATCGCTAGCTTCCTTCCGACTTCTTGGTCTTCGAATTTAGGCCATAATATCCCCGGTGTATCCAGTAATTCCATTTCTTTACCGACTTTTATCCATTGCTGGGATTTTGTTACACCCGGTGTATTGCCGGTTTTCGCAATATTTTTTTTTGCCAGCCTATTAATTAGTGTAGATTTCCCTGCATTTGGGATACCGACGATCATCGCCCGAATCGCCCTGGGTTTTACACCCTTTGCTTTTAAGCGTGCAAACTTCTCTTTTAGGATTTCTTGGGCCGCCTGGGCAATTTCCCTCATTCCTACTCCTGCCTGTGAATTAATGGCAAGTGCACGGATTCCCTTTTCAGCAAAAAAGGCAATCCATTCCCTTGTTGCTTCTTTATCCGCCATATCTGCTTTATTCAATAAAACAAGTCTTGGTTTATGCTGAATAATTTCGTCGATCATTGGATTCCTGGAAGAATAAGGGATTCTCGCATCCACTAATTCAAAAATGATATCGACCAGCTTTAATTTCTCCGTGACCTCTCTGCGAGCCTTGGCCATATGGCCGGGAAACCATTGGATCGTCAAATTAGCCACCACCTCTCAGGTTTCTATTTTACTTTAATAATATGTGCATCTTTTAACGGCCAGTAAACAATGCTTGTCTTGCCGATTACTTTACTTAGAGGGACTGCACCAATATGGCGGCTGTCCTTACTGAACCGCCGATTATCTCCCATTACAAACAATTCGCCCTTTGGAACGGTCTTTTGACCTACAGCCGTTTCTTCGAGTTTAAATGACTCTGTTAATGGTCCATCCGTAACTTGTTTTTTATATTTATCTAAATACGGTTCTTTATACGCTTTCCCATTCACATATAGGGTATCATTTTTATATTCAATCCGGTCGCCCGGAAGTCCAATTACGCGTTTTATGTAATCTTTATGCTCAGGAGCATGAAAGACAATGATATCAAACCGATGCGGCTCCCCAATTTTATAGCTATACTTATTTACAATCATTCTGTCCTGATCTTTCAGTGTCGGCATCATCGACAATCCATCCACTACAATCGGGGCAAATAAAAAATAACGAATTACTGCCGCTAAGATAACAGCTATTAGAAGCGCTTTTGTCCATTCCCATAGTTCATTTTTCTTTTTTGTCATTAAATTCCCACCAATCTTTTGCAAAAAAATAAGTTTATAAAGCATATTTTACATAACTTCAAGAGATTTAACACGATGGGACAAAGTTTTTTAATGAAACTTTAATATTTAAACGCGGAAGTGCCTAATCATAAATCGATAGAAAAAAGAGCTTGCAGAGCAAGCTCTTTTTTTTTCATATTAGCGAATTTCTTTAATTCTTGCTTTTTTACCGCGAAGTTTACGTAAGTAATAAAGCTTAGCACGGCGAACTTTACCGCGACGAATAACTTCTAGCTTCGCAATTTTTGGTGTGTGTACTGGGAAAGTACGCTCAACGCCTACTCCGTAAGAAACTTTACGAACTGTAAAAGTTTCGCTAATTCCACCACCACGACGCTTAATCACAACACCTTCAAATAACTGAATACGCTCACGAGTACCCTCGATAACTTTTACGTGTACACGTACAGTATCCCCAGGACGGAACGCAGGAAGATCAGAGCGAAGTTGTTCTTTTGTGATTTCTTCGATTAATTTATGCATCGTATTCAACTCCTTCCAACAGATGCTCTTGCATATCTATTTACCTATTACCTGCAGCGGAACATCGTTATAAGACCAAACTGATAAACAACAGCCCAAGTCACAAATAGTATCATAACATAAACAGCAACACTGTGCAATAACTACTTGGATTCTTTTTTTACTTCTTGCAGCCATTTTTCCTGTTCATCGGTCAAATCTATCTTTTCTAATAAATCCGGCCTTCGTAACAACGTTCGTCTTAAAGCTTCTTTATTTCGCCATTCCTCTATTAATTTATGATTTCCGGACAATAAAACCTCCGGAACCTTTAAACCGCGAAAATCAGCCGGACGTGTATAATGAGGATGTTCCAAAAGTCCGGTGCTAAACGAGTCTTTCATATGAGACTCTTCATTTCCCAGCACTTCCGGTAATAGTCGGACAACACTATCAATCACAACCATTGCACCGAGTTCCCCGCCTGTTAAAACATAATCACCGATCGAAATTTCATCTGTGACAATTTTTTCGCGTATTCTTTCATCGTACCCTTCATAATGGCCGCAAATGAAAATTAAATGGTCCTCGCGAGCCAATTCTTCCGCTTTTCTCTGGTCATACCGTGTCCCCTGCGGGCAGAGTAAAATGACTCTCGTATTCGGACTGGATGCTTTTTCTTTTAGGTCCGCCACAGCATCAAAAATCGGCTGCGGTTTAAGCACCATCCCTGCCCCTCCGCCATACGGATAGTCATCAACAGTATTATGTTTGTTATCGGCATATTCACGGAAGTTCACCACATTATATTCCACCGCAGATTTTTCTGCTGCTTTGTTTAAAATGGATTGGCCCAATACTCCTGTAAACATCTCCGGAAAAAGAGTAAGGATGTCAATTTTCATCATGAAAGTAACCCTTCCATCGGTTCGATTAAAATGACCTTCTCTTTTACATCTACTTTCTTTACCACATCATGGATATAGGGAATTAATGTCTCCTTACCACCCTTACCTTTTACGACCCAAACATCGTTAGCACCAGGGGTTAAGATTTCAGTGACTTTACCAATTTCCTCACCTTTGGTTGTCGCAACCAAGCAGCCGATAATTTCGTGAAAGTAAAATTCATCTTCATCCAATTGACCAAGATAGGATTCCGGGACCTTTAAAATTCCATCCCTAAATTTTTCTACTTCATTAATATTTTCCAAACCTTCAAATGTCAGCAAATCAAAATTTTTATGGGAGCGGTGGCTTTTAACCTTTAATTCAATCGGGTCTTTTGCTTTCGGTAAAAATAAGTAAAGAACATTTCCAATTTTGTATCGTTCTTCAGGGAAATCGGTTTTCGATATTACTCTAACTTCCCCTCTGATGCCATGTGTATTGACAATCTTCCCGACATTAAACCATTTTTCCATGCCGCTAGTCACCTCTATCGTATTTCATTAATAATCCCGTCTCGGATAATAATCGTAGGTTGTCCGAATTTCTCATCCCATATGTCTCCAACCTTTATCTCGATCAGGGCTTGTACTTCTTTTTCCTTTAGTTCACTGCCTATAGGCAGAATATGTAATTGTTCAATTTGAAAATCAAGAAGCTTCTCCTTTTCCTGACGCATCTGGATTTCTTTTTCAAAATGTTTTTTCAATGCACTCGGTGAAAAATTCTTTGATTTTTCTAAACGTTTTAATTCAAAGAGAAGCTGATCCCGTTCCTTTTGAAGCTGCAGTTTTTGAGCTTGAAATTTTTCAAACAGGTTTTCCTTGCTCTTTTCCGTTAATACCTGCTTAACCACAACAGATTGAATAATTTGCATGATCTGCCTCCTATACTCAGCTTATTTAAGCTTAAAAAAAGTTAGCAAAAAAGGGAGGATTTATATTCCTCCCTTTAATCTAGATGCAAAAAGCTATTCACCAATTTCTAGAAATATTTTCTTCTGTTGTGATGATCCTGCTGCATAGACAACAGTTCTAATGGCCTTTGCAACGCGCCCCTGCTTTCCAATCACCTTACCAATATCCGTCTTGTTGACGGAAAGATGATACGTGATTCGCTGATCCTCTTCCTTAACATCGACGCGAACGTCTTCCGGAAAATCAACCAAAGGCTTAACAATTGTTTCAATCAATTGTTTCATTTGCGAATCCTTACTTGCTTAATTTTGCATTATGGAATTTTTCCATGATGCCTTGGTTAGAGAAAAGGTTACGAACTGTATCAGACGGTTTTGCACCATCTTGTAACCATTTAAGAGCTAATTCTTCGTTGATTTGAATTTGAGCTGGTTGTGCAACTGGATTGTAAGTTCCAACGACTTCAATGTAACGTCCATCACGTGGTGAACGAGAATCTGCTACTACGATACGATAGAAAGGAGTTTTTTTAGCTCCCATACGTTTTAAACGAATTTTAACTGCCATTTTATATAAGCACCTCCGAATATGTTTCACACAAGAAATAATATTAACAGAAAGAAATTAGCTTGTAAAGGTTTTTCTCTTTACGCGTTTAGAAAGGCTTAAACGGAAACTTAAATCCGCCTTTTTTCTTTCCCTTTTGCTGCATCCCTGACATTTGTTTCATCATTTTTTTCATGTCTTCAAATTGCTTGAGCAAGCGATTGACTTCAGGGACTGTTCTACCGCTTCCTTTGGCAATCCTTCTTTTGCGTCCTGAGTTCATGATTTCCGGATGGATTTTTTCTTCTTTGGTCATCGAGCGTATAATCGCCTCAACATGAGCAATTTGCTTTTCATCAATTTGAAGATTATTCAAACCTTTAATCTTGTTGGCCCCCGGCATCATTTTTAATAATTCATCAAGCGGTCCGAGATTACGAACCTGACCTAATTGTTCCAAAAAGTCATCGAGGGTGAAGGATGCAGTTCTCATTTTTTGTTCGAGTTCTTTTGCCTTTTCCTCATCGACATTTGCCTGAGCTTTTTCAATAAGCGTCAGTACATCCCCCATGCCTAGAATTCGCGAAGCCATCCGTTCTGGATGAAACGGTTCAAGCGCATCCATTTTTTCACCTAAACCGACGAATTTAATCGGGGTTTGGGTAACGGCGCGAATCGAAAGGGCAGCACCACCACGGGTGTCACCATCAAGCTTGGTTAACACTACGCCAGTTAACCCAAGAGTTTCATTAAAGCTTTGGGCAACATTGACAGCATCTTGACCCGTCATTGCATCGACAACAAGAAAGATTTCATCAGGTTTTGTAAGTTCCTTAATGTCCTTCAACTCGTCCATTAAAGTTTCATCAATGTGAAGTCGTCCGGCCGTATCAATTAAGACATAATCATGATGCTCTTCCTTTGCCTTTTCAATGGCTTGCTTCGCAATTTCTACCGGACTTACTTGGTCACCAAGTGAGAAAACCGGCACGTCTAATTGTTTACCAAGCGTTTCCAGCTGTTTTATTGCGGCTGGACGATAAATATCGGCTGCAACAAGCAATGGTTTGCGGTTATACTTTTTCCGAAGTAGGAGCGAAAGCTTTCCAGTAGTTGTTGTTTTACCTGCCCCTTGCAAACCAACCATCATAATCACAGTCGGAGGGCGATTCGAAACTGCAATTTTACTTTGCTCTCCACCCATTAATTCTGTCAACTCTTCATTGACGATTTTAATGATTTGCTGTCCCGGAGTTAGGCTTTTTAGGACTTCCTGTCCTACTGCCCGTTCACTGACTTTTTTGACAAATTCTTTGACAACCTTGAAGTTTACGTCGGCTTCTAATAAAGCTAGACGAACTTCTCTCATCATTTCTTTTACATCCGCTTCAGAGACTTTCCCTTTACCGCGGATTTTTTGAATAGTACTCTGCAGTCGGTCGGCTAATCCTTCAAACGCCATTCATGCCGCCTCCTAATCCAGTTTTTCAAGCTCAGCTACTGCTTCAAGCATCGCCTGCTTTGAAGGGTGTTCTGCGTTAAGCAATTCTCTTACATGCTTTAATAGATTGCTGCGCTCTTGAAATTTCTGAAACAGCAGCAGCTTTTCCTCATACTCCTCAAGCATTGCTTCCGTCCGTTTAATATTGTCATAAACGGCTTGACGGCTGACATTATACTCTTCCGCAATTTCTCCTAGTGAGTAATCATCTAAGTAATAGAGAGACATATAGCTTTGCTGCTTTGGAGTTAACAACGAATAGTAAAAATCATAGAGATAATTCATCCGTGTTGTTTTCTCAAGCATGCTCATCCCTCCTGTTGTTAAGTGAAAAGCCTTTACAAATGTAGTTTACACAGTGGACCTGTCCCTGTCAAGATAAGGCCTTTCCAACGTTACGTGATTCATATTTTTACAGATTTCCTTTTAAGCTATCTTAAATTAGTCTGTTGATTTAGATAGACTTTTTAAAAAAGGAAAGCAGTACTTTGAAAATACTGCTTTCTAAAGAAATCATTCTTCTGTCTTTTCTACTTCGTCGGCAAATAATCCGTATACATATTGTTCCGCATTAAATTCTTGCAGGTCATCCATTTTTTCACCTAGGCCAACGAATTTTACTGGGATTTTTAATTCGTTGCGGATGGCAAGGACAATTCCGCCCTTTGCTGTTCCGTCTAACTTTGATAATACGATCCCGCTTACATTCGTTACTTCTTTAAAAGTTTTCGCCTGGATAAGCGCATTTTGACCTGTAGTTGCATCAAGAACAAGGAGAACTTCATGTGGCGCGCCGGGAATTTCCCGTTCGATTACCCGTTTGACCTTCTCGAGTTCCTTCATTAAATTCACTTTATTTTGCAATCGTCCCGCTGTATCACATAATAGAATATCTGCTTTACGGGCTTTGGCTGCTTGAATTGCATCATACATAACCGCTGCCGGGTCAGAACCCTCCGCTTGCTTGATTACTTCAACACCTACTCTCGAGCCCCATACTTCAAGCTGTTCAATTGCACCGGCACGGAAAGTATCCCCGGCGGCCATCAGGACCTTTTTCCCTTCACTTTTGAACTTATGTCCCAACTTTCCAATCGTTGTTGTTTTCCCAACCCCGTTGACACCTACAAATAAAATAACGGTAAGTCCCTCTGGTTGAATATTTAACTCCGAAGATAGCTCTTCACCCGCATTATAAATATCCACCAACTTTTCGGAAATCACACTTTGAACTTCTTTCGGATCTTGAATGTTGCGGCGTTTTACTTCCATTTTCAGTTCATCAATTAATTCCATTACTGTTTCAAAGCCCACATCCGCCTGAATGAGGATTTCTTCCAATTCTTCAAAAAAGTCCTCATCGACTTTACGGTATCTGGCAACAAGGTCGTTTACCTTACCGGAAAAACTATCCCGTGTTTTTGTAAGACCTTCCTTAAACTTTTCCGTAACAGAATCCGCTTGTTTCGTGATTTTCTCTTTTAATTTTTTAAAAAAGCTCATGATTTCACTTCCCTATCTTAAGATTCAACAAGCTCCTTCGTTTCCTCTAGCCGAACCGATACAAGCTTTGAAACACCTGATTCCTGCATTGTTACTCCATAAAGAACATCTGCCTCTTCCATCGTCCCTTTTCGATGAGTAATGACAATAAACTGGGTTTCTAAGCTGTATCGTTTTAAATATTGACTAAAGCGGTGAACATTTGCCTCATCAAGGGCTGCCTCGACCTCATCAAGAATACAAAACGGCACCGGCCTAACCTTTAAAATTGAAAAAAGCAAGGCTATGGCGGTTAACGCCCTTTCTCCTCCGGATAGAAGTCCCAGGTTCTGCAGTTTCTTCCCCGGAGGCTGGGCAACAATTTCTACGCCAGTATTTAATAAATCCTCTGGTTCTGTAAGTCTTAAATCGGCGCGGCCGCCGCCAAACAAGGCACGAAATACCGGTTCAAAATGATTTCGGATTCCCTCAAACGTCTGTTCAAACCGCTTTTTCATTTCCAGATCCATTTCTTCAATCACTTGAAAAAGTGTTTCTTTTGCTTCTTGGAGATCGTTTTTTTGTTCATTTAAAAATTCATATCTCTCTGAGACTCGTTCATATTCTTCAATCGCCCCAAGATTCACATTGCCAAGCTCTTCGATTGCCAATTTAATTAACTTTACCCTTTTGCGGGCTTCCTCAATTGGAACCATTAACGGGAACTGTTCTTTCGCCCCTTCAAAAGATAATAAATATTCTTCCCTGAGGTGGCTCAGACGGTTTTCAAGTTCTACATCCAAACGATTAATTTTGACTTCTTCATCCTTTAACACTTCAGTCATTCCACGGTGAAGACGCTTAAGCTCCTTTGCTTCGAGCTCTAAATCCTCTAGAACTGTTTGCAGTTCCAAGCGTTCTTTTCTTCTTGATGAGATAAGCTCTATCGTTTCTTGTTTATCCTGTTGCTTCCTGACTACTTGTTCTTCCAATCGTTCCTCTCCTGAAGAGCTGCTAGTCATTTCTGACGAAAGCAGCTGCAAGTCGTCCGATAAAATCGCTAATTTTTCTTCGCTTTCAGCTAAATCTTCCTTTGTAATCGAAAAACGTTCTTTTGCACTCGTCAACTGCTCATTTTTAGAAGCAAATTCAACCTTTAATTCATTCATTTCATTTGTTAAGGTTTCTTTTGAAGATAAATCATTGGTCTTTTGCTCGGTTAGCTTTGCAATAAGCTCATCCAGGCCGGCAATCTTCTCTTGATAGGTTTCAAGATCATCGGATAATTCACCTTTTCTCTCTGTTAAACGATCTCGTTCCTCGAAAAATTGGCCTTTTTCTAAGTCATAGATGCTTAAACGCTCATTTATATTCTTTTCCTCAAGCTCAGCGCCATGTAAATCCCCTTTTAGTGATTGCTCGTTTACCCTTAATTCCTCACCGGTTTTACGAATTTCTTCAAGAAGACCTTCATTTGTTTGAACCTCTTCTTTTAGTGCTTTCACCGTTTTCTCTAATCCAGAGGTTTTTTCCTCCATTACCGTGAGCTTTGTTTTCAAATCTTCTAGCTCACCTTTTCGTGTTAACAGCGAGGAATTCTTTTGCTTAAGGGCACCGCCTGTCATGGAACCGCCAGGGTTTACAATATCGCCGTCAATCGTTACGAAGCGGCAGCGATATTGAAGGATTTTTGCCAATTCATTGGCACCCTTTAAGTCTTTTGTGATCACCACATTGCCAAGAAGATTATTCATTACTTCTGTGTATTTTTGGTCGAACTGGACTAGACTTACTGCAGTTCCAATGAAGGAAGGATGATTTTCGATGGAAGACAGTTGGGAAGATGACAATGTCCGTCCTTTTATGACGCTAAGCGGTAAAAAGGTCGCGCGTCCAAACGAATTTTGTTTTAAAAATTGAATGGCCATTCGTGCATTTACCTCTGTATCAACAACGATATGTTGCAATGCACCTCCAAGGGCTGTTTCAAGGGCGGTCTCATATTGTTTTGGCACCGTTACAAGTTCAGCAACTGCACCTTCAATTCCGGATAACTTTTTCCCACGTGCCTTTAAAACCTCTTTAACGCCTTGGAAAAAGCCCGAAAAGTCCTCTTCCATTTCCTCAAGCATTTCTTTTCTTGATTTAGCCTGTTGCAGTATTTGATAAGCTTGATACAAGGTTTTTTCTTGCTTTTGGTAATTGTTTTTAGCGGACTCCAGCTTCTTTTGCTGCTCGCGGAATAATACAACATGATCGCCCAGCTTTTTCTGGATTTCTGCTAATCCGTTTTGAATGGATAACTTTTTCCCTGCAGCAATTTGGCGTTCCTCAATAAATCTGCTATTTTCCTCGTCAAGCCGTAAGTTCTTCTTCTCTTGCTGCTCAAGCTGCTGGACAATCATCCTTAATTCATTTTTAGCTCCGGCCTGATCATTCAGTAATTCAATATATTCACTTTTTAATGATTCAATTTTTTCATCCATGTTTTCTGTGAATAATTGGAGCTTCTCCTGCTTTTCCTTTAACCGGGCTTTTAGTGATTGTGCCTGCTCACTTAAAAATCGAACCGACTCTGCTTGCATATCGCGATTCTTTTTAAGCAGGTCCACCTTCTCCGTTAGTTCAGAAATATTTTTGATTAATTGGTCTTTATTCTGAGCAGCATTTTTCTTTCGTTCCTTTAAAACCTGCTTCCTGCCCTCCAATTTTTCAAGTTCTTCACTTGCATAAAGGAGAACATTTTGTAAATCAGAAACCGACTCATCTATGGCTGTTACATGATCCCTTGTTTCAGCAATTTGAGCCTCTTTCTTTTGCAGCTGGGTTGAGAGCTTTAATTCTTCTTGTTGATGCTCTTCTAGCAGATGAGTTAGCTTTTCCCACTTTTGATGGAGTTCTTCAATTTCATAAACCGTTAATGCTACTTCAATTTTTTCAAGCTCTTCTTTCTTCTCTAAAAAGTCTTTTGCCATCGATGCTTGAATTTTAAGCGGTTCTACCTGGCTTTCAAGCTCGTAAAGAATATCTGTCACTCGATTCAAATTCTCTTGTGCTTCCGACAGCTTCCCTTCAGCTTTTTTCTTACGATTTTTATATTTTAATACTCCGGCAGCTTCTTCAAAAATTGTTCTTCGGTCTTCCGGTTTACTATTTAAGATTTCTTCAACCTTTCCTTGACTGATAATGGAAAAGGCTTCCCTTCCTAATCCGGAATCCATAAAAAGATCTACAATATCCTTAAGTCTGCACGGCTGTTTATTAATAAAATAGTCACTATCACCAGAACGGGATACTCTTCTTGTTACACTAACTTCATTATAATCAATCGATAACCCCTGGTCCTGATTATCTAAAGTTAGAGTTACTTCAGCAATATTAAGTGGTTTTCTCGAATCACTCCCGGCAAAAATAATGTCTTCCATTTTTGCCCCTCTTAATGATTTTGCTGATTGTTCTCCCAATACCCAGCGAATTGCATCCGTAATATTACTTTTTCCACTGCCATTTGGCCCAACCACAGCCGTTACGCCAGGGACAAAATCCACTCCGATACGGTCAGCGAATGATTTAAACCCAATGATGTCCAACCGCCTTAAAAACATTTGAAAATCCTCCCTTAAAGCGCGTTAAGATGTATTACATGGTTGTTTTCCCTTTTAAAATTTCAAGCGCCATCTGGGCTGCATGCTGTTCTGCTTCTTTTTTGGATTTACCGGTACCAGTCCCTAATTCTTCACCATTTAATGAGACCCTTGAAACAAATTCTTTGTTATGTGCAGGTCCGATTTCCTGGAGAACTCGATATTCAATCACGCCTGTCCCATCGCGTTGAATAAGTTCCTGAAGCTGGCTTTTAAAATCCATCACATGAGAAAAAGCACCCGCATTAACCTTAGGAAAAACCACTTTTTCAAGAAATTCAATCACTGTACCAATTCCTTTTTCTAAATAAAGCGCCCCAATGAAGGCTTCAAATACATCTGCAAGTAATGCAGGACGCTCTCTGCCTCCTGTCATTTCTTCTCCTTTTCCTAATAAAATATATTTTCCAAAGGAAAGTTCATTTGCGAAAGAAACAAGTGATGGCTCACAGACAATAGCGGCCCGGAGTTTTGTTAGTTCTCCTTCACTCATCATTGGATATTTTTTATAAAGGAATTGTGAAACAGTAAGTTCAAGTACGGCATCTCCTAAAAATTCAAGCCTTTCATTATCTTCATAAGGCTTCCTGCGATGCTCATTCACATAGGATGAATGGGTAAAAGCTTGTTTTAATAATTTCTCATTATCAAAATGAATTCCAATATTCTGTTGAAAATCTTTGAATTGATTTTCTTTTGCGCGACTGCTTGTTTCTTTTTCCTTGCCATTTTTGCGCATGAAAGTCTCCACCTTGCAATTAGTATTCACATACATTCACTAGTAATAGTTTAAAAAAGTTCTGTTAAAAACGCAAAGAAACTTGGCAGTACGTTTGAACTGCCAAGTTGAAGAAAAGCCCCGTTTGAAAACGGAGCCAACTTTTAGAAATCCAACGATTATTTTTTGCTATTTATGTAATTAACAGCATCACCAACTGTGCCGATTTTTTCAGCATCATCGTCAGAAATTTCCATATCAAACTCATCTTCCAATTCCATTACTAGTTCAACTACGTCAAGGGAATCAGCGCCAAGATCGTCCTTAAAAGAAGCTTCAAGCGTAACTTGAGACTCGTCTACACCTAAACGGTCCACGATGATCTTTGTTACTCGTTCTAATACCTCTGCCATGCTTGTTCACCTCCCCTCAAGCTATTATAGAGTATTTGTCCAAAATAATAAATGTTAAATTATAAAAAATTACATAACCATACCGCCGTCGATGTGAAGTGTCTGTCCTGTCATGTAGGAACTGTCATCAGAAGCAAGGAATGCTGTTACTTTTGCAATATCTTTAGGTTCTCCAAAACGGGCTAATGGAATCTGTTTGAGCATTTCCGTTTTGATATCCTCTGTTAATTTGTCTGTCATATCCGTTGTGATAAAACCCGGTGCGATCGCATTGACTGTAATATT
The DNA here is from genome assembly GCF_042675345.1 of Neobacillus sp. GCM10027624. NCBI lineage: Bacteria > Bacillati > Bacillota > Bacilli > Caryophanales > Bacillaceae > Neobacillus > Neobacillus sp. GCM10027624. The sequence goes on along the minus strand of NZ_JBHTHD010000003.1, from coordinate 305,431 downwards.
TCGGGCAGCAAGTTCTTTCGCGGTTGTTTTCGTTAATCCAATCACTCCCGCTTTTGCCGCAACATAGTTAGCCTGTCCTGGATTACCGCTGACACCAACAATAGAAGCAATATTAATAATTCTTCCATAGCGTTGCTTCATCATTTGTCTTGTGACAGCCTTCGTACAAAGGAAAACCCCTTTTAAATTAATACTGATAACATCGTCCCACTCTTCTTCTTTCATTCTCATCAATAAGTTATCCTTTGTAATCCCTGCATTATTAACAAGAATATCCAGTCTTCCAAAGCGGTCAACTGTCTCTTTAACCATAGATGCTACTTCTTCAGAATTGGAAACATCACACTTTACCGTAAAAGCATCTCTTCCTAGCGCTTTAATTTCATCCACTACTTCATTCGCTTTTGCCTCACTACCGGCAAAATTCACAGCAACATTTGCTCCCTGCCGTGCTAACTCAAGAGCAATTTCACGACCGATCCCTCTTGATGCCCCTGTTACAAGTACTGCTTTTCCTGCTAAACTCATAATTGCCCCTCCTTTAATGCTTCAATTACATCCTTGCAGCTTGATGCGTCCGATACAGAATAAGTTTTAACGGAACGGTCAATTTTCTTAATTAATCCTGATAAAACTTTCCCAGGTCCAATTTCAATAAAGGTATCTACACCAAGGTCAATCATCTTCTGAACTGAATCTTCCCATAATACAGGTGAAAAGAGCTGTTCGATTAACTTTTCCTTGATTTCTTCAGCCTTCTCCATTGGTTCCGCTGAAACATTGGCGATGACAGGAATCTTCGCATCCTGCATATTCAATCCATCTAATACACCCTTTAATTCAGCAGCGGCCGGTTTCATTAGCGAAGAATGGAAAGGTCCGCTAACTTCAAGTGGAATTACGCGCTTAGCCCCTGCTTCCTTCGCCTTTTCACCTGCAAGCTCTACTCCTTTTCGCGAACCGGAAATAACAATTTGCCCCGGACAATTTAAATTAGCCAATGAAACCGGAAAGCCTGATTCACTCACTTCATTACATGCAGATGCAAGCTTTACACGGTCAAGACCTAAGATTGCTGCCATTGTGCCTTCTCCATTCGGAACGGCCACTTCCATGAACTCGCCTCTTTTTCTGACGGCATATACGCCTTCTTCAAAGGTTAAGGCACCGGAAGCAACTAATGCCGTGTACTCACCAAGGCTATGGCCGGCAAGAAAGTCTGCTTGAATCCCCGATTTTTCAAACAAGGATAACAATGCAATACTCGTTGTTAACAAGGCAGGCTGCGCATTCACGGTTAACGTCAGCTCCTCTTGGGGGCCTTCAAAGATAATTTTACTTAAAGAACTATTAAGTGTTTCATCTGCTTTTGTAAAATAGCTCATCATTTCAGAATTCTGTTCAGCAGCTTCTTTTCCCATACCAACTGTTTGGGAACCCTGCCCCGGAAAAACAAATGCAATTTTACCCATTTTCGCACTCCTTCTTACTGTTCTATTTTCGAAACATTTGTTTCTTCAACAGCATTTTTTATTAAACCAACGACATCGTTTCCTGCCATTTCTCTTGTTTGGCGAATGGCACTAAAGACGGCCTGTGCATTCGAGGAACCATGTGCTTTAATCACTGGTGCTTTTAAACCAAAAAGTGCAGCTCCTCCATATTCGGAGTAATCCAGCTTGCTTTTTAACGAATACAAATTTGGTTTTAGAACAGCAGCCGCCAGTTTGCTTGTTAAACTGCTCATTAAAGCTGTTTTTAACATTTTCATCATGGAAAGAGCCGTACCTTCGATTGTTTTTAATACCATGTTTCCTGTAAAGCCATCCGTAACGACCACATCGGCTGCGCCTTCAAGCAAATCCCGAGCTTCCACATTACCAATAAAATGGATGTTGGTCTTTTTTAATAGTTCAAAGGATGCTTTCGTTAATTCATTACCTTTTTTTTCCTCTGAACCAATATTTAACAATCCAACTCGTGGTTTTGCAATTCCTCTTACTTTTTCACTATAAATAGATCCCATGATGGCATATTGCACTAAATGTTCCGGCTTCGCATCTGCATTCGCTCCAACATCTAATAGTAAAAAACCTTCTCCACCGATAGTTGGTAAGGTGGGGGAGAGCGCCGGGCGGTCAATGCCGTCAATCCTGCCTACCACAAACAGTCCTGCCGCCATCAATGCACCCGTATTACCGGCGGAGATACATGCATCGGCATTGCCTTCTGATACCTGCTTTGCAGCTAAAACCATTGAGGCATCTTTCTTACGGCGGACTGCCCGTACCGGTTCATCCGTTCCAAGGATTACCTCAGTTGTATGAAGGATTGAAATTCTCTCATGCCCAGTTAAATATTCCTTAATTTTACTTTCGTCCCCAACAAGGGTAATATGTATATCAGAAAATTCTTGAACAGCCTTTATTGCACCAAGGACTATTTCTTTAGGGGCATGGTCGCCGCCCATTGCATCAATTGCAAGTTTCATTTTTGTCTCATCCCTTAATGATTTTTCGAACGGTACATTTCAAATTCTCCGGTAAAAACAAGCTCATTATTTACAAAACTATTGACTTCAACAAAGGTTCTCCCGAGTTCGTCATCAATTTTTAACACCTTAGCCTTTGCAATTACCCGTTCATTTTGCTTTACAGATCGTTTAAATTGAATATTTGCTTTCGCTGTTAAGGCTAGTTCATCATTGATGACAGCAACGGCCAAAGAATTTGCCTGCGCAAATAAATGATGGCCGCGGGCAATCTTATTTCGTTTAAAAACATGCTCTTCTTTGATATCCAAAATGGATATTGCACTATGATCTAAATCTATATCAATAATTTCACCAATGATTTCATCAAGTGGCAATGAACGGACCTCATTGGAAAATCGCTTTTCAGCTACATTTTTAATTCGTTCCCTAAGTTCCGGTATCGATAACTCTAATCGATCGAGACGAATGGTTTGAACACTGACTTGAAATTTTTCCGCAAGCTCTTCATCCGTCGTAAATGGATTTTCTTTTATGGTAGAGGTTAGCAATTGCTGCCGTTCTTTTTTATTTCTTCTCATGATTTTACACCGTCCGAGCTCTTATGACTAGGTACTAATAGTAGTATAAAAGTAGAAAAAGCAGATTGCAAGAAATACTTTCATACTTGCCATCTGCTTCCTAGTTATTATTCATTAAATTCGTTAGAATTAGTCTAGTTTTTCTCCTTCTAGAACACCTGACCACTCAAGCTCATTCCGTAAAAATATATATTCTGCGGAAGACCAAAACGCTTTTGATTGAATCATCAATGCTGCATCATTCCTGGCGGTTTCTAGTGCCCGATAGTCATGGACCATATCTGCTACTTTAAATTCTGGGATCCCGCTTTGTTTTTTTCCAAAGAAATCCCCTGGTCCACGCAGCTCTAAATCTTTTTCGCTAAGAACAAAGCCATCGTTTGTTTCAGTCATAATTTTCATTCTTTCCTGACCGACTTCGGATTTTGGGGCCGCTAGCAAGACACAATAGGATTGATCGCTGCCTCTTCCTACCCGCCCTCTGAGTTGATGTAGCTGTGACAGACCAAACCTTTCAGCATCGTAAATCACCATCATTGTCGCATTGGGAACATTTACGCCCACTTCAACGACGGTTGTAGAAACAAGTATCTGAACATCATTTGCACTGAAAGCCTTCATAACGGTATCCTTGTCATCCGAGCTTAAACGGCCATGCATTAGACCAACCTTATAACGGTTTTGAAAGTAATGGATAAGGGTTGTATGAACATCGATAGCATTTTGAACATCAAGCTTGTCCGATTCTTCGATTAACGGACAAATAACATAGGCTTGATGGCCTTTGCCCAGTTCTTTTTCCACAAATCCGAGGACTCGATCTAGCATTTCAGGTTTTGCCCAATACGTTTCAATCCTTTTCCTGCCTGCTGGCATTTCATCAATGATCGATACATCCATCTCACCAAAGACAGTTATAGCCAATGTACGGGGAATCGGAGTTGCAGTCATAAACAATACGTCGGGATTTTCACCTTTTTCCCTTAATATCCTTCGCTGTTCGACCCCAAAACGATGCTGCTCATCCGTAATCACAAAACCAAGTTTTTTAAAGGTTACCTCCTCCTGAATGAGCGCATGGGTACCAATCAGAATATCCACCTTTCCTTCAGCTAAGTCCTGTAGAACTTCACGTCTGCGTTTCCCTTTTACGGAACTAGTTAACAGCTCACAGCGAATTGCAAAAGGGTCTAATAAGCTATTAAGTGATTCGGCATGTTGTTCTGCTAATATTTCGGTTGGTACCATTAACGCTCCTTGAAAGCCTGCCGTTACGCTTGCATATAAACCAATTGCAGCAACGACTGTTTTTCCTGAACCGACATCCCCTTGTAACAAACGGTTCATGCGAAAGCCTGACTTCAAGTCTGCTAAAATTTCATTCACGACTCGTTTTTGAGCATTGGTTAACGGAAAAGGTAATGCATCAATAAAAGTTTTTAATTTTGGCTGCGAATAATTTTGAGATATTCCCGGTGATTGTTCTCTTTCAAATTTTCTTAAGGCCTGCATTTTAAGTTGGAACAAAAGAAATTCTTCATAAACAAAACGACGTCTTGCCTGCTTGACATCATCCGAGGTATTAGGAAAATGCATGGCCCGTAGTGCATCACGGCGGCCGAGCAGCCGATATTTATTTAAAAGTGATAGCGGTAAATTTTCTTCAATCTTATTTCCATATTGCTGATAGGCAAGGCTAATAAACTTCCGCATACCTTTTGTCGTCATTTTTCCTCTTAAAGCGTATACAGGTTCAAAATCATGCCCTTTTGCATTCGGGCCGACCTGCATTTCATTAGCCGTAATCGTTTGCCGGTGTGCATCCCATTTTCCTGTGACGGTAATGGTTTCATTGAGTACGAATTTATTTTTTAAATAGGGTTGGTTAAAAAAAACCACCTTAATCAGATATCGTTCCACAAAAAGCCGAATGGTAATCTTTGATTTCTTTCTCCCATAATAGGCAAGAGAAGGCTCACTATGAACCTTCCCTTCTACCGTAATTTTCTCGTCATGCTGAACCTCCGTTAAGTCACGGAGTCGATAGTCTTGGTAACGATAAGGAAAATACTCCAATAAATCATGAATCGTATAGATTTTCATTTCTGCCAAGGTTTCAGCCGTTTCCCCACCAATTCCTTTTAAAACAGTAACGGATTGGTTTAATTCTGGATTCACTGTTCTTCTAGCGGAATACCGAAAATCTTCGCTTCTAGTTTGCGACCTGTCGGTGTTGCCGCCAAACCTCCCTGAGCAGTTTCTTTTAATGCAGTCGGCATATTCTGACCGATTTTATACATCGCGTCGATGACTTCGTCACAAGGGATTCGGCTGGTAACCCCCGCTAAAGCCATATCGGCTGCGACCATAGCATTCGCAGCACCCATTGCGTTTCTTTTTACACAGGGTACCTCAACTAATCCAGCTACAGGATCGCAGACAAGGCCAAGCATATTTTTCAATGTAATGGCCATTGCCTGAGCACATTGATCTGGAGTTCCCCCGGCCATTTCAACAATGGCTGCCGCAGCCATTCCTGCGGCTGAACCTACCTCCGCTTGGCATCCCCCAGCGGCTCCGGAAATCGAAGCGTTATTTGCAACAACAAAACCAAAGGCACCGGCAGTAAATAGAAACGATACCATTTGTTCACGTGTTGGGTTCAATTTATTTTTCAAAGCAAATAATGTTCCTGGAACCACACCTGCTGACCCGGCAGTAGGCGTTGCACATATCGTCCCCATTGCAGCATTTACTTCATTGGTGGCAACCGCTTTGCTTACCGCATCTAGTACCGTTTCTCCTGTTAAAAAATTTCCTTTTTGAATATATGCTTGGAGAAGCACGGCATCCCCACCAGTTAACCCTGAGTGAGATTTTACTCCTTTGATTCCACGTTCTACCGCTTCCTCCATGACCCGCAAATTACGGTCCATAAAGGCAATGACCTCTTCTCTGGATCGGCCGGTAACAGTGATTTCCTGTTCGATCATAATTTCTGAGATTTTTTTATTTTGACTATTTGCAAGCTCTACTAGTTCAGCTACATTTCGAAACACAAGCCTTCCTCCTCTTTGATGTGTCCATTCCCGCTTTTTTCTATTGTCCAGCTAAGCGCCCAGGCGCTTAAGCTTTTCGTTTAATCTACAATTTTAGTTGCTTTCAGTATATTCGGAAGCTGTTCTAATTCGTTAATTAGCTTATCATCTATATTTTGGTCTACTTCAATCGTCATAAGGGCCAATTTCCCCACCTCTTTTCGAGAAACCTCCATATGTCCGATATTGATTTGATATTTGGCAAGTGTATTGGCAACGCTTGCAATCGTTCCAAATTTGTCATTATGAACCACTAAAATGGCTGGATGATTGCCAGATAGCTTTAGTTCGAAACCATTTAACTCGGTTATTTCAATTTTACCCCCGCCAATAGAGATACCCACAAGTTCAAGTTCCCCATTATGATCACCCAGAATGATTCGTGCTGTGTTTGGATGATCGGTTACCGCATCTTCCTCAATAAAGCGAAGCTTCATTCCTTTTTCTTTCGCAATATCAATTGCATGAATAATCCGAACATCATCCGTATCAAAATCTAATAATCCACCAACAATGGCAACATCTGTCCCATGCCCTTTATAGGTTTTCGCAAAAGAGCCATATAAGGAAATGTTCGCCCATTTCGGCTCTCTTCCAAACAAACTTCTTGCCACCCTGCCGATTCGCGCCGCTCCCGCCGTATGTGAACTTGATGGCCCTATCATAACAGGTCCAATAATGTCAAACACACTTCTATATTTCAAATGAGTTCTCTCCCTTATGTTTAATCTATCTATAGGTCAAAATTATTTTAGGAAAATTTTTAGAAGGACGAGCACCTTTTTTGCACATAAAAAGAAGGGGTCTCCCCCTTCTATTGTATCTGTTCCTTATTCAATTGAAAAGATAAAAGAATATAATGGCTGAGCACCGTTGTGAACCTCAATTTCCACGTCTGGATACTGTCCTTCCACATATTCCGCAAGCATTTTTACTTCCTCTTCGGTAACATCTTCACCGTAAAGAATCGTCAGGATTTCTGAATCATCATCGAGCATTTTGACAAGTAATTCTTCAGCCGCTTTAATTTTTCCCTTGTTTTTTACAATAATTTTCCCTTCGGCGATTCCCATGAAATCACCTTTTTCAATTTCCAAACCGTCAATTTGTGTATCACGGACGGCAAAGGTAATTTGTCCCGTTTTCACATGCTGCAATGCATCCTTCATTGCCGTATTATTCGCTTCCGCATCCGTGGAAGGATTAAAAGCTAATAATGCTGCTAATCCTTGAGGGACCGTTTTAGACGGAATCACATAGATATCTTCCTCTGCAACATCTGCAGCCTGCTGTGCAGCCATAATAATATTTTTATTGTTTGGTAAAATATAGACCTTTTTTGCATTTACTTCCTTAACAGCTTTCACAATATCCTCGGTACTCGGGTTCATTGTCTGGCCGCCCTCAATTACTGCATTTGCTCCGATACTCTTGAATAATTCTGCAATACCGGAACCCATTGAAACAGTAACAATTCCAAATTCTGCTTTTTCTTTTTGGATGTTTTGTTTATCAGAAACCAGTGGGGTATGTGTTTCACCTACAATATTGGAATGCTGCTGCCGCATGTTTTCAATCTTCATATTGATAAGGCTGCCATAACGCTGCCCATAATTTAAAACTTCTCCCGGCTTTTCTGAGTGGATATGCACTTTAACTAGTTCTTCATCCGCAATGACGAGTAAAGAATCTCCTAATTTGCTAAGATCATTCCGAAACACTTCTTCTTTAAAGGGGTGTTTCACTGCCTTATCACTTTCAAATTTCACCATGAATTCGGTACAGTAGCCAAATACGATATCTTCTGTATTGATATGACCTTGTACACTCTTATGATGTTCGGCACTCACCATCTCATCCATAGAAGGAAGAGCGGCAGGTGAATCCGGAAGCTTTTCTCCTTTTAATTCTGCTAAGAAACCTTCATAGACAAATACTAACCCTTGACCACCACTATCAACCACTCCGACTTCCTTCAATACAGGAAGTAAATCAGGTGTCCGTTTTAAAGAAGCTTTCGCCTCCTTTAAAACCTCCTCCATGATTGTGATTACATCATCAGTTTTTTGAGCGGCCTGTACTCCCTTTTTTGCGGAATCCTTTGCAACTGTTAGAATTGTCCCCTCAACTGGTTTCATAACTGCTTTATAAGCTGTTTCAACTCCGGATTCTAATGCCTGCGCAAAATCCTTGCCCGAAATGTAGGGTTTATTTTCAACCGCCTTGGCAAAACCGCGGAATAATTGAGAAAGAATAACTCCCGAGTTCCCGCGGGCACCCATTAGTAGTCCCTTTGAGAGGGCCACGCCTACCTTTCCAATATGTTCCTGAACATTATTTCTAACTTCCTTTGCCCCTGAGGTCATGGATAAGTTCATATTTGTACCGGTATCACCATCGGGCACGGGAAAAACGTTCAACGCATCAACCATTTTTGCATTTGCAGAAAGATGATTTGCTCCTTGTATCACCATTTCTGCAAAACGTTTTCCATCTAAAGCTGTTATTGACACAAACCTTCCTCCTTACAGAGGTTCGTAACACGAACTTATGGGTTCGTCACTCGAACTCCCTGAACGTAAATATTTACCGAGTCAACGGCAAGTCCAACAGTTTTATCGAGGGTGTATTTAACCTTTGATTGCACGTTGTGGGCAACCTCGGAAATTTTCGTTCCATAGCTGACAATTATATACATATCAATATGTACTTCCTCATTATCTTGGCGAACAATAACTCCACGTGTAAAATTCTCTTTTCTTAATATTTCCGTAAGACCGTCTTTAATTTGATGTTTTGAAGCCATACCGACGATTCCATAACAATCGATTGCTGCTCCTCCAGCGATGGTAGCGATTACTTCATTTGAAATATCAATTTGTCCGAACTTTGTTTTTAATTCAATGGACATGAATCGTTCCCCCTTTTGGAAATTGCTCCTTGACTACAGTCATTTTACTATAGTCGCTACAATAATAAAAGCCATTCCTCATATTATGAGCTTTTAATAACAATGGATGTCAAGGAATTTTTCTTGAAACCTTTTCTAACAAGTATTGCAATCGTACAGGTTGTATGATAAATTATTAAGGTATCTTTAGGCTAGAAAATATGGCACGTCCATTTTTCTATATCCAGATGGAAGCATCTGAAAATGTAAATGCTGTATAAAGCTTTTGGTGTTAAGGAGGGAAATCATTATGCCACGTAAATGTGTTGTAACTGGAAAGAAAACCACGACTGGTAACGCACGTTCTCACGCTATGAACGCAAACAAGCGTACATGGGGTGCTAACCTACAAAAAGTACGTATCCTTGTTGACGGAAAGCCTAAGCGTGTTTGGGTTTCTGCAAGAGCGTTAAGATCTGGTAAAGTAGAACGCGTTTAATAATGTTTTGATTGGGCATCCATATAGGATGCCCTTTCTTTTAAAAAATCTTCATCCCTTCTTAAAACAAAAAGCACCCGTAAACGGGCGCTTGAAACTTATAAATATCTCTATTCTTTTTTGTTAAAAGCCCCTATCATGGCTCGGACAAGTCCACCTAAAAATTTCGGCAGTTTAATGGTATAGAATTTCATATTGTCCCTCCTCAACGTCATCCACATCTCTTTTTTTCAAAAGCCCTTACCATATTATTCAATCGAATGAAATCAGTACCATCTTAATCATGACTTCTTATGACTATTAATATGCCTTCTGTAAATGAAAAAGTACCATATTCACTAATAAGTTCATTACTAATACATAGTGTGGATCCGAGGGAAATATGACGATTTTTTAATGGATATTTAAAGCCTTCAAGGGTAAGGTTTTCAACGTTTGGAGTAACAGGAATAAACGAAATGTATTTTTTATCGGATCTTTTTGCAATTTGAAAGCTCCCCGGCCCCTTCACCCAAACCTCATTGAGTCGATCAATTATGTAAACAGATGTCTGATTTTGCTGTAATAATGAGTGGAGTAATAATTGGACATTGGCAAATAAATGATCAAGTCTGCCCCCGGTTGCCCCAAATAGTCGGATTTTATCTGGGTTTTGTTTTAAAGCCCACTCCAAAGCCAGCTCCATATCCGTTTCATTTTTTTCCGGATGGAACCGATTTAGATGATTGACCTTACTTTCAATAAAAGCCAGTTCTTCGGGTGTAACCGAATCAAAATCGCCAAAAGCAATTTCAGGAGTAATGTTTCGTTTTAAAAGTTGATAAACTCCCCGATCCACTCCAACCCATACCACATCTGATTCTGAAAAAAGGGCTAATTCAGGGAGGTCCTCTTCAGGGCCTCCAGCCAGGATATTGATAATCATATAAACAACCTTCTTTCCAGAAGCAAAAAGCCAGCTCTCGCCGGCTTCTCTCCTTACTAACCTCTAATTGTCGATATTGCTCTTGCATAGTCATCTTCATTATAAACTGCTGACCCTGCAACAAGGACATTAGCTCCTGCTTCAATGCAAAGTTTAGCAGTTTCAGGATTTACTCCGCCATCAATTTCAATTTCAAGTTTCCGGCCCTTTTGCTCCGCGAGTTCTTTTACCTTTTTTATTTTAGGCAGAACTTCAGGAATAAATTTTTGCCCCCCAAAACCAGGGTTAACCGACATTAATAATACCATATCAACATCTGCAATAATATGCTGTATCGTCTCCACAGGAGTCGCTGGATTTAAAACAACCCCAGCTTTAATCCCTAAAGATTTGATATGATGGATGGTACGATGGAGATGACGGCATGCTTCAACATGCACGGTAATAATATCTGCCCCCGCCTTTACAAATGTTTCGATATATTGGTCGGGATTTTCAATCATTAAATGGACATCAAGCGGCAGTTTTGTAACAGGACGAATTGCTTCAACAATTAAAGGACCAATCGTGATATTTGGCACGAAATGTCCGTCCATGACATCAACATGAATATAATCCGCTCCAGCTTTTTCTACCGCCAAAATTTCTTCTCCCAATTTAGAAAAATCCGCTGAAAGGATTGAAGGTGCAATTTTTACCATGGTTAGTACCTCGGCTTTCTCTCTTTAATTTCCTTTAGAAAATCCAAATAATGTTCATAACGATAGGTTGGAATTTCTCCTAAATCTACCCCGGCTTTCACCCCGCACTTTGGTTCACTTACATGTAGGCAGCCGCGAAATTTACAATTTTCACTGGCCTTTGCTATTTCGGGAAAACAAAAAGTCAAATCCTCAGCCGCTATATTGGTAAACTCCAATGAACTGAAACCAGGAGTATCAGCTATCAGCCCATTGCCAATTTTAATTAACTCAACATGCCTTGTTGTGTGCTTCCCCCTGCCAAGATGCGTTGATATATCATTGGTTTTCAATTCGAGGTCTGGCCGCAGGACATTTAATAGGGATGATTTTCCAACACCTGATTGGCCGGCGAAAACAGATATTTTATTCTCAACATGCGGGTTTAGCCGTTCAATCCCCGTTTCTGTTTCCGATGAAGTAAGGATGACCTCATAGCCGGCCTTTCGATACTGCTCCGCATATTCCGAAATGGTTTGTAATTCTTCCTTTGTTGTAAGGTCCATTTTTGAAATACAAATAAGCGGCTGAATATGATTAAATTCAACCAAGACAAGAAAACGGTCTAATAAAACTGTGCTAAAGTCTGGTTCAACTGCTGAAAAAACAAGAATAGCCTGATCTACATTAGCAATGGGCGGACGAATTAACTCATTTTTCCTTTGCTTTACCTCAAGGATATATCCTTCTTGATCATTTTCGGCTTGAAAAATGACTTCATCACCAACCAGAGGGGTAATCTTATTTTTGCGAAAAACCCCTCTTCCGCGGCATTGAATTAGTTCTTCATTGTGAAGAACATAATAAAATCCACTTAATGCTTTGACAATTTTGCCTTCTGGCATAGCAACACTCCTTGCCTGTTCCTTACTTGTTCCATATTGATGATTTTATAATCAAGCCTCATTCATGCCGCTAGGCTTATTGTTCCTCTTCATCAGAGTATTTCCTATTTTCATCAATAATTACTTCGTTATCTCGGATTACCTTATACCCTGCTTTTTTGCCATAAGGAATTATTAGTTCAATCATTTTTTTGGTATCCTGAGTAATGGCAAAACTTTCAGCCGGTTCTGTCATACTATGATTCATATCTTCAATAAAGATTCGAACCTCCTGCGGTGTCCCCGGTGTTGCCGGTTCATAAGGGATGCTCAATTCAATTGAAACATTCTTAGGCGGTTTTTCCTCTTTCCCTTTAGAGATAACGACTGAAATTTGATCACCCTTTTTTAATTGTGCGCCCGGCGCAGGTGATTGGGAAATAACCATACCTTTCGGAATCTTATCATCATATTGTTCTTCTGAGGCATCAATGACAAATCCCGACTCATCCGCATAATCCTCTGCCGCTTTTTTTGTATATTGCGTCAAGTCTTTTAAAGTAATTCTCTCTGGTCCCTTACTTACCTCGAACTGCAAAGCGGTATCCTCAGGTACAATATTTTCTCCACTAACGGGATTTTGGCTGATAATGGTCCCAGGGTCGCTATCCGCGAACACTTCGGTTTTAATGATATCTTTAAAGTTTTTACTTTCTAATAATTGAACGACATCATTATATTGGCGCCCAGTATAATCTGACAGTTCGTATTTTTCTTTTCCTGAACTAATATAAATCGTAACTTTTTGATCTTCTTTAACCGTATTTCCTGCCTCCGGGTCTGTTTTTATAACATGCCCTTCCACTACTTTTTCATCAGTTATTTCTATTTTTTCGCCTGCTTGAAGACCTTCTAACTTCAGCTTTGAAACTGCATCATTAACATTCATTCCGCTAACATCCGGAATTTTTATATCTTTTGAAGATAATAGGCCTGGTAAAACTAAAAAAGAAAAAAGTCCGAGAAGTGCAAGTATAATAAAAGTAGAAATTAAAATAATCGGCCATTTTTTACGTTTCTTTTTGCCATTTCCATTTTTTACAGGTTCATTCGGTTGAATGATATTTTTATCGGTATTATGGACTAATGTTTCATCAAGATTTTGATAAGGTCGATCATTTGTGATGACTGGTATTGCCTTCGTTGCTTCTTCATCAATTGGGACAACAAACTTTCGCTCATCCATTCTTTCAGGGTTTAAGGCTGTTCTTAGATCCTCCTCCATTTCGTCAACACTGTTATAGCGGTGGAAAGGATCCTTTGCTGTTGCTTTTAAAACAATGTTTTCAACACTTTGCGGGATGTTTGGATTCCATCTGCGAACGGAGGGAGTTTCCGATTGAAGATGCTTCAAAGCAATTGAAACAGCCGACTCACCCGAAAATGGAAGTCTTCCAGTTAATAATTCAAACATCACAATACCCAGTGAATAAATATCTGATTTCCTATTCGCCATGCCGCCTCTAGCCTGTTCCGGTGATAAATAATGGACAGAACCTAAAACGGAGTTTGTTTGTGTAATACTGGTTGCACTTAACGCCATCGCAATCCCAAAATCTGTGATTTTTACATTCCCATTTCGATCAATTAAAATATTATGTGGTTTAATATCCCGGTGAATAATATGATTTTGATGGGCATGGGAGATTGCCGAGGTCAATTGTTTCATGATATCAATTGCCTCTTCCACATGAAGTGCTGACCGTCCCTGTATGTATTGCTTTAATGTTTGGCCATCTACATATTCCATGACTATATAATAAATGGAATCTTCTTCACCTACATCGTAAATACTAACGATATTGGGATGGACTAGACTGGTTGCGGATTGGGCTTCTCGATGAAATCGGCGAATAAATTCCTCATCATTGGCAAAATCAAGACGCAAGATTTTAACTGCAACATCGCGATCTAAAATCATGTCATGCGCTAAATAAACATTTGCCATTCCACCTCCGCCGATCATTTCAAGGATTTTATAGCGGCCGCTTATTCTTTTCCCAATAATCATTTATTTTCACCCTCTTTCATTCTCATCATCGAACGCTACTATGATTAGGGTGATATTATCTTCGCCGCCATTATCATTGGCTATTTTAATCAGTGTTTCCGCTTTCTCCTCTAGAATCTCTTCGTTTTGGAGAATTTGAACCATTTCCAGTTCTTTTACTTTATTCGACAGACCATCTGAGCATAAAAGAAGGAAATCGCCTTCCTCAAACATAATTGTTTTGAAATCAATTTTTATCTCCTGTTCTGTTCCTAAAGCCCTAAGGATTACGTTCTTTCTTGGGTGATGTTCCGCATCCTCTTTTGAAATCTGGCCAGAGCGGACCAATTCATTTACTAGTGTATGATCCTCTGTCAACTGTTGAAATCCGCTCTCATTTAAAATATACGACCTGCTGTCTCCGACGTGTGCAACGGATGTAAAACGATCTGTCGCAATAATTGCCTCGATGGTCGTTCCCATCCCCTCACACTCCGGATGACTTTTTGAATGCTCAAACAACAGCTTATTCACTTGATTGATATGCGTTTTAAGCCACTCTTCGGCCTGGTCCGCTGTTTGTAATCCTTCTGCTTGCTCCCATAAATCCTTTAAGTGTTGAACGGTCATTTCACTGGCAATATCACCAGCCAAGTGACCGCCCATCCCATCTGCTACAATCGCAAGAAAATGCCCATCCTTATTTTGGAAAACGCCGCCATTATCTTCATTATTTTGACGAACTTTTCCTTGATCCGTCTTAAAAACAGCTTTCACTTATCTTCACCTCGTCTCCTCTTTCCGCTCCTTTGCACGAAGTTGTCCACATGCTGCATCAATATCATGGCCGTGCTCTCGGCGAATTGTAACATTTATTCCACGATTTTTAAGCGTTTTTTCAAAGGCAAAAATTTGATTTTTTGGAGTACGGACATAATCACGTTCCGGAACATAGTTAACAGGGATAAGATTTACATGGCATTTGATCCCTTTTAACAATGCGGCAAGTTCCTCAGCATGTTCTACAGAATCATTGACACTGCCAAAAAGTCCGTATTCAAAGCTGATTCGTCTGCCCGTCTTATCGATATAATACCGTACCGCTTTCATTAAGTCATCAAGTTTATATGCTTTATTGATTGGCATTAATCTCGATCTTAATTCAGTATTTGGGGCATGCAGGGAAATAGCAAAATTAATCTGCATATCTTCATCAGCAAATTGATAAATTTTTGGAATAATGCCGCTAGTGGAAACGGTAATGTGACGTGCACCAATATTCAAAGCTTTATCATGATTAATGATTTTAAGGAAGGATAGCATGTTATCATAATTATCAAACGGTTCTCCAATCCCCATAATCACAACCGAACTTACTCTTTCATCTGTTTCATCAAGTGCCTGCTGCACATTGACAACCTGCGCAACGATTTCTCCTGCTTCTAGATGTCTTTTTAACCCGCCAAGCGTCGATGCACAAAAGGTGCAGCCGATTCGGCATCCTACCTGTGTGGTAACACAAACTGAGTTCCCGTAGTCATGCCGCATGAGCACTGTTTCGATGGAATAGCCATCATGCAATTCAAATAAAAATTTAATCGTGCCATCCGATGACGTTTGTTGAATAACGGTTTTTAATGTGGTGACTACAAAATGAAGTTCGAGTTTATCCCGCAGGTCTTTAGATAAATTACTCATCTCGTCAAAGGAGGTAATTCGTTTTTTATATAACCAATCAAAGATTTGCTCTGCCCGAAATGGTTTTTCTCCATTTTCTGACAACCATTCCTTTAATTCATGGAGCTGCAAAGAATAAATAGATGGTTTTTTGTTGTCCAATGTTGTTTGAGTCTCTGTTGTTTTTAGTTGTTCCAACTGTTACCCCTTCTTTCTTAAAACTGCAATATAAAAGCCATCCGATCCGAAATCCTGAGGGAAAATTTGTACATCGAAACCAGTAATCAAAGGTTGAATAGCTTCGGGCATACGGTCTTTAAAGGTCATATCTCCCGCAAAATCGGGATGATCCTGTAAAAACGTTTTTAATGTCTTCTCATTTTCCTCTTTATCAACGGTACAGGTACTATAGACAAGGATTCCACCCTTTTTCACTAAAGGTGAAACAGCATTTAATAATGTTTGTTGAATCTTACTTAAATGTAGGATATCTTCTTCTTTTTTCGTATATTTCATATCAGGTTTTCTTCTGATTACACCTAGACCTGAGCATGGTGCATCCAGTAAAACCCGATCAAATGATTCTGCAGGATATTCTTCTCCAACACCCCTTGAATCCATTACTATTGTTTTAATATTACCCAAACGTAAACGCTTAGCATTGTCTTGAATTAATTTCACCTTATGTTCATGCAAATCAATCGAATATATAACGCCTGTACTTTGCATTTTTTCAGCGATGTGTGTACTTTTCCCACCTGGGGCTGCACAGGCATCTAAAATTTTCTCATTTTCTTTAGCACCTAACGCATAGGCAGCAAGCATTGAGCTTTCATCTTGAATCGTAAGCTTCCCCGTCTTAAAGGCTTTTGATGAGGCTAAGTTTCCCTTCAATGAGTGAATCGCTTCCGGAATAATCGGACTCCTTTCAATTAGGA
This sequence comes from Neobacillus sp. GCM10027624, assembly GCF_042675345.1. Classification (NCBI taxonomy): domain Bacteria; kingdom Bacillati; phylum Bacillota; class Bacilli; order Caryophanales; family Bacillaceae; genus Neobacillus; species Neobacillus sp. GCM10027624. The sequence continues at coordinate 288,718 of NZ_JBHTHD010000003.1, read as the reverse complement.
ATCCTTCCTCATCAAGTTCCTCGATACATTCTCTAACGGTGGTTTTTGTCAGGTTAACTCTTGCAGTTTGTAATGGAGCCAAGATGTTCATTTCACACATTTCTCTTGTTTTTTCATAGCCAAATTGGTCCACCCATCTTGAAACAAGCCATTCAGGATGACTTGTCTCGATAGAAAGCCGCTCTATTGGATCATTAATCTCGTCGAGGGCTGGAAGTCCTTCGCGTTGGATGCTGCGAAGTACACCATTTACCAAACCGGCGATCCCTTTGTGGCCGCGCCTTTTAGCAATTTCAACAGCTTCATGAATCGCTGCCCGATCCGGAATTTTATCAAGATAAACCATTTGGTATAGCGTTAATCTTAAAAGATGCAGCACCCAGTTTTCTAATTTCTTACTATTTTTAATAAAGGGCTTTAAAAAGAAATCCAACGCCATTTTTCTTTGAAGCGTACCATAGGTTAATTCTGTTAATAGGCCTATATCTATAGAAGGTATTTGGTTTTTCTCAATTGTACTATTTAATAATAAGTTGCTGTAAGATTGATTTTTTTCTATTGCTGCCAGCAAGTCCATTGCAGCTTCACGCACATTTTTTCTTTTTGATGTCATATTACTCTCCAAGTCTCTCGCCAGTGGAAATTTTTGAGCCTGCACCTCGTAAAAAATCTTTACCCGTCATTTTTGTTTTACCTGAAGGCTGAAGTTCCGTTATTTTAATCGCGGTTTTATTTCCAGTGCTAACCACTAGTCCATCCGGTTCGGTTCCGACGATTATACCTGGTATCTCACTTTTCGTACTAGATACCTTTTCAGCTTCCCAAATCTTCAGAACCTGGCCATTCATCAATGTAAAGGCAACCGGCCAAGGATTTAAACCGCGGATATGATTATAGATTTCTTCCCCTGTTTTGCTCCAATCAATTTTTTCCTGCTCCCGTTTGATGTTGGAGGCAAAGCTCGCTGCAGCATCCTCTTGCGGAATCGGAGTAAGACTGCCTGCTAGCAACTTAGGAATGGTTTCTGATAACAGATCCGCACCTGCTTTACTTAATTTCTCGTGGAGTGTTCCTACATTGTCTTCATCCGTAATTGGGACTTCGACTTGTGTTAAAATATCTCCGGCATCAAGTTTTTCCACCATATACATAATCGTAATTCCCGTTTTCTTTTTTCCTTGAATAATCGCATAGTGAATTGGAGCACCGCCGCGAAGTTCCGGAAGCAGGGAAGCATGAACGTTAATGCATCCTAGTGGTGGAGCTTCTAAAAGTGTTTTTGGTAAAATTTGTCCAAATGCTGCTGTAACGATTAAATCCGGCTCAAGTGCCAGAATTTTTTCAAGTTCTTCTTTTTCTCGGATTTTTTCAGGCTGATAAACCGGAATTTCATGCTTTAAAGCCTCTACTTTCACAGGCGGAGGAGTTAACACTTTTTTTCTGCCAACCGGGCGATCCGGCTGAGTCACCACCCCAATAACTTCATAACCATCATCGATGATTCGGCGCAATACTGGTACGGAAAAATCAGGCGTACCCATAAAAACAATTTTGGTCATTCCGGTTCTACTCCTTTTAACTCTTCTTCCTCAAGATATCTTATTACCTTGGAAGTAAACAAAACTCCATCAAGGTGATCCATTTCATGCTGAATCGCCCGGGCAAGGAATCCTTCTGCTTCAAATGTATACTTTTTCCCTTTTCTGTTTAATGCTTCAATCTTTACATAATTAGCTCTTGTGACATCTCCAAAAAGGCCTGGAAAACTCAAACAGCCTTCAGGTCCTGTTTGTTCCCCGTCAGCCTCTAAAAGCCTTGGATTAATCATTTCAATCGTGCCATGTTCATCATCAATATCAACAATGGCAATTCGCACGTCAAGACCTATTTGCGGGGCCGCCAGCCCAACTCCATCATATTGAATCATTGTATCATACATATCATCTAGTAATTTTCCAAGCTTCCGGTCAAACTTTGTGACAGGTTTGCACGGCTGCTCTAAAATCTCCGCTGGGTAATTTACAATTTTACGTATTGTCAAATCTGTTCCTCCCTATATTTGGTTGTATATAGGATAAAAAATAAGAATATTATTACTACTTATTTTCACCAAAAGTTTCTATTCATAATCGAAAACGTCATATAATCAAGCAGCCTACATCAAAATAAACGGATTTAAATCAATTGAGACTTGTAACCCATGGGCCATATCTTTTTGATATTGATCAAGAATTGTTTTTAGCGTTTTGGAAAGGTCTCTCTCCCGCTTGTATTTTATCAAACATTGATAGCGATATCTATTATTAATACGGGGAATAGGCGAGGCTGTTGGTCCTAAAACAACCGTTTCATTCGATACCCTCGAGCGGACATAACCTGCAATTTTCTCCGTTACTGAAACGACTGTCATCAACTGCTCATGACTGACGGTAATAAGGGTTAAATAGTAAAATGGCGGGTAGTGATGGACTTTTCGAACCATCATTTCTCTGTTGTAAAAAAGGTCATAATCCTGAGTACCTGCAAGCTCAACACTATAATGCTCCGGGGTATAGGTTTGAATAATTACCTCTCCCGGTAATTGGTGCCGACCTGCTCTCCCGCTAACTTGTGTTAATAATTGAAAGGTTTTTTCAGAGGATCGAAAATCGGGAAGATGAAGCATCGTATCGGCTGAAAGGACCCCAACAAGTGTGATGTTGGGAAAATCAAGTCCTTTTGCTATCATTTGCGTCCCTAAAAGAATATCGGCTTTACCATCCTGAAACTCTTGTAAAAGTTTTTCATGTGACCCTTTTCGGCCAGTCGTGTCTACATCCATACGAATAATTCTTGCCTCAGGTAAAATTTTTCCGAGTTCTGCCTCCACTTTCTGTGTACCTGTCCCAAAATACCGGATATGTTCACTTAAGCATTCTGGGCATTGCTTCGGTACATAGCTTTCATACCCACAATAGTGGCATTTCATTTGTTCACTTGCGCGATGGTAGGTTAAGGATATATCGCAATTTGGACAATTAATTACATAACCGCAATCCCGGCACATCACAAACGACGAATGTCCGCGTTTATTTAAAAATAAAACTGATTGCTGCTTTTTTTCTATACGGTCCTTCAACTTATCGAATAAGTTTCGTGAAAACATGGAACGATTTCCTTCCCGCAATTCTTCACGCATATCAATGATTTCCACTGATGGAAGGGCTTGATTATTCATCCTGCTTGGAAGTGACAAAAGCTTATACACCCTTTTCTGAGCCCTTGCAAATGATTCCAGCGAGGGGGTAGCACTTCCAAGCACGACCGGACAATTATAGGTTTCCGCGCGTTTAATGGCAACATCACGTGCATGATAACGCGGCATGTCCTCCTGCTTATAACTTGTTTCATGTTCCTCATCGATAATAATAATTCCCAGGTTTTCAAAAGGAGCAAAAATGGCTGACCGTGCTCCAACCACCACACTCACTTCTCGGCGTAAAATTTTCCGCCATTCATCGTATTTTTCTCCGGCCGACAATCCGCTGTGCATGACCGCAACAAGATTTCCAAACCTTCCTTTGAAGCGATTTACCATTTGCGGAGTGAGCGCTATTTCAGGGACAAGCACAATCGCTTCTTTTCCCTTTTCAAGGCAATCCTGAATCGATTGCAAATAGATTTCCGTTTTACCACTACCGGTAACCCCATAAAGTAAAAAAACCTCATGCTGTTTTTCATTAATAGAATTTAAAATCGGCTCAATAGCTTTCTGCTGGTGCTCAGTTAACGGTAAGCTGAAAGTCCGTTCAAATGTTCGATGCTCAAACGGGTCCCGATAAACTTCTGCATCCCTTTCAAAAAGAATTTGTTTTTCAATTAATGCATTAATTGTACTCTTAGTGGTATGTAAGTCATCTAATAATTGTTTTAGTTCAATTTCACGATAGTTTTCGATAAAATACCTGAGTACTTCCTTTTGTTTCGCGGCTCTTGCCGGTATTTGTTCCATTTCAGCTGTTAATTCCGGTAGAGGTAGCAATGGCCGAATCATTTTAATTTGTTTTTTTTTGAGTTTTCCCTTTACCTCATAGATCACCTCAAGATGGCCTTTAGCCGCTTCCCGCTGGAGCTTAGGTACAATCCCGGACTTTAATGCCTCGTCCCAATGAATGGTTCCGTCTTGATGAAAGAATGACGGAAGGGGCTCCGGTAAATCATTAAGCATGGTGCCGCTGGCAAGTTTTACTTTTTTCTGATATTTTGCTTTTAAAGCTGCAGGCAGCATCGCTTGATAAGCAAAAATCTTAAAACAAAGAGTGTGTTCCGTCAGCCAGTTTCCTAGCTCCAGTAATTCTTTATTTAAAACCGGTTCAAGGTCCATCGGCTCACATATTTCTCTCAACTGTTTAAATTCTGATTGGTTCTTCAGCTCCGTTACAAACCCTTGAATCTTTCTGGGACCAAAAGGAACGATTACCCTCATTCCCGGCTGTATCGTATCCTTCCATTGGTCCGGAATTAAATAATCAAAAGGCTTATCGGTTTGTTTTGTCGGGACATCGACAATAACACTAGCAATTTTCATTTTCAGCCAAGTCCTTTATCATAGAGGAAATTTCTTCAATAATTTTTTCAGCAACGGCTTGTTTAGACATGATTGGCAATTCCTTAACCGTTCCATCCCGTTTAAACAGCGTGACAATATTTGTTTCCGTTCCAAACCCCGCCCCCTCAGCCTTAACATTATTGGCAACAATTAAATCTGCATTTTTGCCATGTAATTTTTTGCGGGCATATTCCTCTACATTATTGGTTTCAGCAGCAAAGCCAATCAGTACCTGCTTATTTTTCCTTTTTCCAAGCTCAGCTAAAATGTCCTTGGTCCTTTCAAGTTCAATTACCGCATCCCCCGGTTGTTTTTTAACCTTTTGTTCATGGATAATTTTGGGGCGGTAATCGGCAACTGCAGCCGTTTTAACCACAACATCTGCATCGTCAAAAAACTGAAGTGCTGCTTTGTACATTTCCTCCGCACTTTCTACCTTTATTACCTTTATTCCAACAGGATCTGGCAAGGAAACCGGTCCGGAAATCAGAACCACATTTGCTCCCTTTTTTCTAGCCTGTTCTGCAAGAGCATAACCCATTTTTCCTGTCGAGTGATTCGAAATAAACCGGACCGGATCAATTTTTTCCCTTGTCGGTCCTGCAGTAATGACTACGTTTTTTCCCTTAAGTAAGGGAGCGTCTTTTTGAAAATACGACTGTACCAACTCAACTATTTTTTCAGGCTCTTCTAAGCGTCCTTTTCCAATATAGCCGCAGGCAAGATAGCCTTCACTTGGTTCAATAAACTGATACCCATACTCCGCTAAAATAGCCAGATTCTTTTTCACAGCCGGATGGTCATACATATGTACGTTCATTGCCGGTGCAATCCATACAGGTGCTTGCGTTGCTAATAATGTAGTTGTCAGCATATTGTCCGCAAGTCCGTTTGCAAGCTTGGCGATTGTATTGGCGGTTGCGGGTGCAACGAGAATCAGATCCCCCCAATCTGCAAGGTTGATATGGGCTATGACACTTGGGTCTTTTTCATCAAAAGTATCTATATAGACTTCATTCCGTGATAATGCCTGAAAGGTTAATGGGGTTACAAATTTTGCAGCAGACTCACTCAAAATCACTTTCACCTGTGCGCCTGCCTGTACTAGTTTGCTTGTTAAGGCAGCAGCTTTATATACAGCTATTCCCCCAGTAACACATAATACGATTTTTTTATCCTGTAACATAAAGAACCCCCGCTTCTATTCCACACTTTGTCATTTCTTTTATTATGCTAGAAAGCCGTTAAATTTTCATCTATTTCCTCTTTTTTTCAACAAAATGCGACATTTTCTTAGAAATTTAACTTGGTTGTTGAGTTCCGCTCCAGGCGCTTCGCTCCAATCAATGTTTTTGGACCTTTAACACGTCCAAAATAAAAAAGCCTGACACATAAGGAGTCCCTTTGCCGTCAGACCTTCTTTTTATGATTTTCTTTAGGAATAAATCCAGCTTATTCCGCTGAAGTTTCAGCTTTTTTGGAAATGCGGTACGTTAGTTCACCGCTATAAATTTCCTCAAGTGCTTTTCCCACAAACTTATAGGAAACATATTTAGGCAATTTTTCATCTCTTGCTTGCTGCATAACACGAGCGCGTTTTGCAGCCACAGAAACAAGCGAATATTTTGAGTCAATTTTTTCAAGTAATGAATCAATAGAAGGATATAACATTCTATTCAACCTCCAGCAATTTTTTATAGCGGTACTCTACTCGTTCCCTGCGGCAATGTTCTGCCATGATAATGGCTTTAATTCGTTCACAAGCGAGCTCAACCTGGTCATTTTCCACAACATAATCGTATAATTCCATCATTTCAATTTCTTCCCGTGCAGACAGCATGCGATTATGAATTAAGTCCTCAGTTTCAGTTCCGCGTGTCACAATCCGGTTCTTTAATTCAGAAAGACTCGGCGGCATTAAGAAAATAAATAATCCCTCTGGAAATTTTTCACGAACCTGTCGGGCACCTTTTACTTCAATTTCCAAAAATACATCTTTTCCGGAGTCAAGAGTTTCTCTCACATAATCCACAGGTGTACCATAATAATTCCCAACAAACTCGGCATATTCTAACAGCTTCCCTTGTTCGATTAATCTTTCAAACTCTTCCCGTTTCTTAAAGAAATAATCGACTCCATCCACCTCGCCCGCGCGGGGCTTGCGGGTGGTCATGGATATGGAGTATTCAAAGGCATTACCAGGATGTGAAAATATTTCTTTTCGGACCGTACCTTTTCCAACCCCTGATGGCCCCGAAAGTACGATAAGTAATCCTTTTTCCTGCATATTTCTAACATCCTACCCTTCATCAATAATTTCATCACGGTCGGCTAATCGATGTGCCACCGTTTCTGGTTGGACCGCCGATAAAATAACATGATCGCTATCCATAACAATCACAGCACGTGTACGTCGTCCATATGTTGCATCAATCAAGGAGCCACGATCCCTGGCATCCTGAATAATTCTTTTTATTGGAGCAGATTCCGGACTAACGATCGAAATAATTCGATTGGCCGAAACAATATTTCCATATCCAATATTAATCAATTTAATTGACATGTCTCTCATCCAATCATTAATAATATATTTTGACCGTGGAAAACCTTTTCTAAACAGGTACTATTCGATATTTTGAACCTGTTCCTTTAATTTTTCAAGCAAACTTTTGATTTCCACTACCTTTTTGGCAATGCCCGCATCATTAGCCTTGGATCCGATTGTATTTGCCTCTCTATTCATTTCCTGCACAAGGAAGTCAAGCTTTCTGCCAATAGGTTCCTGTTCATTAAGTGTTTGAATGAATTGACCGATATGGCTTTTTAGACGTGTAATTTCTTCATTAATATCTGCCTTATCGGCAAATACAGCAACTTCTGTTAGAATCCTTGTTTCGTCTATTTGACCCTTTACCAGCTCTTCCATTCGTTTCATTAGGCGCTCTTGATAGTTTTGAAGAACTAGTGGAGCAAACTCTTGTAGTTCACCGATATTTTTCTCTAATTGAGTTAAGGCGGAGAGCAAGTCCTTTTTAAGTTCCTCCCCTTCAGCCTGCCTCATCTGTTTTAATAAAATGACCGCTTCCTCTGTTGCAGTAAGGACTAAATTTTCAAGCTCTTCATTCCCTGATTCACTTTCTTCAATATGTATAAGTTCACTATTATTTAGTAAATCATGAAGGGTTACCTTTCCATCAAGCTCATACTTTTCACGGGCAATATTGATAAATTGGTAATATTCCTCTATTAATTTCCAGTCAACATGGATTTTGCGGGTAACAGCACTTTCCCCTTCGATGGTCACATAAACCTCAACTCTACCGCGGCGGATATGCTGATTTAATTTTTTTTTCATCTTATCTTCAATTTTCAAAAGCTGCCTTGGCATTCGAATATTAAATTCACAAAATCGGTGGTTAACGGTTTTCACCTCAACATTTACTGAAAATGCCCCCGATTCCTTTTTACTTCTTCCAAAGCCTGTCATGCTAATAACCATTCTGTATACACATCCAATCATATGTGATCGGTTAGTCAAAAAAGGTAATAGAGTTTCCTCTACTACCTTTTGGATTATATCATACTTTATTTTGTTTTTCTTAACAAAAATGAACCCGCTAGTAAAAAAGTTGGAACTGATGATAATCCTAAGATTAACAGCCAATCCTTTGCTAAAATCGGCAGGGTATGGAAAACAGGTTGTAATGGCGGATAATAAATGACGACCAGTACAAGCACTAAAGAAGAAATTACTGCCCAAACAAGATATTGATTTCCGAAAGGGTTTCTAGATAGTACCGACTTTTCACTCCTACAATCGAAAACATGAATCAACTGAGCCATTACAAGTGTTGCAAATGCGATTGTCTGGGCATAATCAAGACGACTCGAATCGTTTTGGTAGACGATCATAAATGCAAGTAATGTAACCAATCCAATAAGAAAACCTCTTGAAACCACTTTCCAGCCTAAACCTCTTGAAAAGACACCTTCATTTGGACTTCGCGGTTTTCGCTTCATGACATTTTCTTCAGGACGGTCAAGACCGAGTGCCATTGCAGGCAGCCCATCTGTTACCAGGTTTACCCAAAGAATTTGAATAGGTACCAAAGGCAACGGCAAGCCTAGGATCATGGCAAATAACATAACCAAGATTTCACCCACATTGGAGGCAAGTAAATAGCGGACGAATTTTCGAATATTTTCATATATATTTCTTCCCTCTTTAATAGCCGCCTTTATCGTTGCGAAATTATCATCTAACAATACAAGTGCCGATGCTTCTTTGGCTACATCGGTCCCGGTAATTCCCATTGCCACCCCGATGTCTGCAGCTTTAATGGCTGGTGCATCGTTTACCCCGTCACCGGTCATCGCTACAACATGTCCTTTATTTTGTAAGGCTTTGACAATTTTTAATTTATGCTCCGGAGAAACCCTAGCAAAAACAGATACATCCTCCACCACATTTTCTAAATCCTCAACAGACATATCAGACAATGCCTTCCCATCAAGAACCTTGCTTTTACTTGTTAGAATTCCTAGCTGCGAGGCAATCGCTTTTGCGGTAATGACGTGATCTCCTGTGATCATGACGGTTTTAATGCCGGCTTCTTTACATTCTTTTACCGCATCCCTCACTTCAGGTCTTGGCGGGTCAATCATTCCTTGAACTCCAATAAAGGTTAATTTCTTTTCTGCTTCATGCTCGCTTATAATGACTGTATTTGCAGGAACCGGTTTAAAGGCAATGGCTATGGTTCTTAATGCCTTAGCGGCAAGTCCGTTGATGGCATCTTGAACTTTATTCTGAATTTCCTTCCCCAAATATTGTGTTTTCTCTTCCCAGAGGATGGATTCACAATTTCCCAATATAACATCAGGAGCCCCTTTAGTCACAATAAAATGCCTGCCTTGCTTATCCTTTACATGCATACTCATCATTTTTCTCGCTGAATCAAATGGAAATTCATTGATAACCGTAAATTCCTTTAATAAGGCAGGCCGGTCAAATCCGGCTTTCATTGCACTAACAAGGAGTGCTCCTTCTGTTGGATCACCATCAAGAATAATTTCTTCTTCGTTCATGACTAAATCAGAGTGATTACACAGCATTCCAAAAATCAGCATTTGCTGAAGTGCTTTCTCATCCTTTGGATGAACTGTTTTTTCATTCCGATAAAATTTCCCTTGCGGTTGATACCCGACACCGTCCACAGTCCAAGTATGCCCGCTGCTCCATAAGTGCGTTACCGTCATTTTATTTTGCGTCATTGTTCCCGTTTTATCGGAACAAATAACGGAGGCGCAACCAAGGGTTTCTACCGCTTGAATCTTCCTTACAATCGCATTTTTCTTTATCATCTTTTGGACGCCTAGAGATAATGCGACGGTTACAATCGCTGGCAGACCTTCAGGGATTGCTGCGACAGCTAGGGAAACCCCAGCTAAGAACATTTCATACAACTCATGTCCTTGGAAAACCCCAATTACCACAACAAGCACGGTCAATATTAATGCTACTGAGATAAGAATTTTCCCTAACTGTTCCAAACGGCGCTGCAGGGGTGTTTCCTGAGATTCAGCGTTTTGCAGTAAATCAGCAATTTGCCCCATTGCTGTTTTCATCCCGGTTGCAATAACAACCCCTAACCCGCTTCCTCTTGTAATCATCGTGCCCATAAAGCCGATATTCTCCATGTCACCAATACCGGGATTTGCTGTTTGTAAAGCATCTATCGATTTTGAAACGGGCACAGATTCACCCGTTAGGGCAGATTCTTCGATTTCTAAGCTTTTCGATTCAATGATACGGACATCCGCCCCAATCCGATCTCCGCTTGTAAATTTTAGAATATCGCCAATAACAATTTCTTTAGAAGGAATTTTTAGCCATTGTCCATCCCGTAAGGCTGATACTTGGGGTGCGGACAATTCCTTTAATGCCTGCAAAGACTTTTCTGCTTTTCGCTCTTGGAAAAAACCTAAAAACCCATTAATGATTACAATCGCAATGATTGCAATCGCATCAATATATTCGCCTAGTAGACCGGAAATTAATGTTGCCGCCAGCAGCACTAAAACCATAAAATCTTTAAATTGACTAAAAAATAAGAGTAAAGCCGATTGCTTTTCTCCCTCGTCTAATTCATTATGACCGTGCTGGGCTATGCGCTTTTTTACTTCTTCCGTTGATAAACCAGAAGAAAAGTCGGTTTCTAAGACCTTTTCTACTTGTTTAATCTCCATTTCATGGAACTTCATCCGACCATCTCACTTCCCCCTTTAATAGACTTACTCTAAAGAAAGCTTATTCGCGCTCGTCCCAAAAAATGCTATGATAAAGTTTAAAATAAGACAGGTTTTAATTGAGTACGATATAATTGACCTATAAAGACAAGTAAAGGATGTTTTTCAATGTCATTTGATGGTTTATTTACAAAAGCAATGGTGGACGAACTTTCCCGTTCCTTAAAAGGCGGGCGGATTAATAAAGTTCATCAACCATATAAAAACGAAGTGATATTAACAATCCGGGCTAATGGTGTGAATCAAAAGCTGCTATTATCCGCACATCCGAGCTATGCCAGGGTTCAGCTTACAAATGAAGCATATGAAAATCCAAGTGAACCGCCAATGTTTTGTATGCTGCTTAGAAAGCATATTGAAGGATATATTTTAGAAGATCTTTATCAAGTAGATAATGACCGAATGATTATTTTTGAAATTAAAGGTCGGAATGAAATCGGAGATATTAGTTACAAACAGTTAATTATTGAGATTATGGGAAGGCATAGCAACATTGTTTTGGTTGATAAAAGCAGAAATATCATCCTCGATAGTATAAAACACGTATCCTTTGCCGTTAACAGCTACAGGGCGATTTTACCCGGGCAGCCGTATGTCTTCCCTCCTGAGCAAAATAAGCAAAATCCCTTTCAAGCAGTGGAGGAAGATGTATTAAAGAAATTGGATTTTAACAGCGGTAAGCTTGACCGTCAACTTGTTGAGCAGTTTGCCGGTATTTCTCCAGTATTTGCAAAAGAAGCAATCTTTCAAAGCGGGCTTGTTAACCGCACCACCCTTCCAAAAACGTTTATTGGCATGATTAAACAAATCCGCGATGGTGAAATTACACCTTCGATTATTTCAACGGGCGGAAAAGAAGCTTTTTATTTATTTTCACTCCACCATTTGCAGGGAGAATCCCGGAACTATCCTACCCTTAGCGAAATGCTAGATCGTTTTTATTTTGGCAAGGCGGAACGGGACAGAGTCAAGCAGCAAGGAAATGACGTTGAACGATTCATTATCAATGAAAAGGAAAAGAATGAGAAAAAAATTGCTAAGTTGAAGGATACATTACTTGATGCTGAACGTGCGGAGCAATTTCAGCGCTATGGAGAGCTGTTAACCGCGAATCTATACGCAGCTAAAAAAGGGATGAAAGAAATCGAGGTCCTTGATTATTATGATGAGTCAGGTGGAACAGTGGCGATTCCGCTTGATCCAAGGAAGTCACCTTCAGAAAACGCGCAAAAATATTTCTCAAGATATCAGAAGGCAAAAAATTCAGTATCGATTGTCGAGGAACAAATTCAATTGGCTCTCGAGGAAGTGGCTTATTTTGAAAATCTACTACAGCAGGTCGGAAGCGCATCCCCTAAAGATATTGTTGAGATTCGTGAAGAACTTGTTGAAGGCGGCTATATCCGCGACCGTAAGAAACGGAATGGAAAAAAGGTGCAAAATGCAAAACCAGTTCTTGATTATTTTACAGCATCGGATGGTACGGAGATTATTGTCGGGAAAAATAACAAACAGAATGATTATTTAACCAATAAATTTGCTGCAAGGGATGAGATTTGGCTCCATACTAAGGATATACCCGGGTCACATGTTGTGATTCGCAGTAAGGAACCAACTGATACAACCATTTTAGAAGCCGCTTCTCTTGCGGCCTATTACAGTAAGGCACGAAATTCAAGCTCGGTCCCTGTGGACTTTACCAGGGTTCGATTTGTTAAAAAACCAAGTGGTGCCAAACCAGGATTCGTGATCTATGACAATCAGCAGACAGTCTATGTAACACCTGACGAAGAATTGGTACTTAAATTGAAGAAACATTAAGAAGACCCCGGGAAATCCGGGGTCTTTTTAGTTACTATTCGAACTTCTTACTCCATTCAGCAGGATTCTTGCTCCATGTTAAAAGACTATCTTTATCATTTTCACTAATATAGCCTTTATCAATCGCTGCTTCAACTAATGTTGCAAAATCCGTTAAGGAAACAGCAGCAATTCCTTCTTGCTCAAATACCTCTTTTCCCTTTTCAAGTCCATAGGTGAAAATCGAAACAGCACCAAGCACGTCGCAGCCCGCTTCTCTTAATGCCTGAACAGCCGTAATGACACTTCCTCCGGTCGAGATTAAATCCTCAACCACAACAACCTTTTGTCCTTGTTCCGCTTTCCCTTCGATTTGGTTTCCTTTTCCATGACCCTTTGGCTTGGAACGGACATAACACATCGGTAAATCCATCAATTCACTTACCCATGCAGCATGTGGAATACCGGCCGTTGCCGTGCCGGCGATCATTTCTGCATCTGGGAATTTCTCAACAATTAGTTGACGCAACCCATTAGCAATCGCTCTTCTTACTTCCGGATAGGATAAAGTCAAACGATTATCACAATAAATCGGGGAACGAAGCCCTGAAGTCCAAGTAAATGGTTCATTCGGTTTTAACGCCACCGCATTAATTCCTAAAAGTTTTTCAGCAATTGAGTGTTTCATATTGTTACTCCCTTCCATGCTTCCATCCATTGTTCATAACTTTTTAATGGGTCTGCTGACCTTGTAATCGAGCGCCCCACGACAATGGAAGTAACCCCCGTATTTCTTGCGAATTCCGGAGTAGCTACGCGCTTTTGATCGCCGATATGATCGGAAACCATTCGAATCCCAGGAGTTACAGTGTAAAAATCGGGACCGAGTCTTTCCCTGATTGCTCCTGCTTCCCATGCTGAGCAAACGACACCATCTAAACCCGCTTCTTTTGTCAGCGCCGCATAATGAAGAACGGAATCCATCAAGGAACCAGGAATTAATTGCTCTCGATTCATTTGCTCCTCAGAAGTACTTGTCAATTGTGTCACCGCTATGCAGTCAGGGCGCTTGCGGCCGGCTGAGGTTCCTGCTTCCAAGCCTTCTAATGCAGCCTGCATCATTTCCTTGCCACCGGCAGCGTGTACATTCACAAGATCACATTCCAGTTTAGCCAAACCTCGCATTGCACTCTTTACCGTATTTGGAATATCATGAAGTTTTAAATCTAAAAAAATCTGATGCCCAGCTTCCTTTAACAAATGAATAATCGAAGGGCCTTCCTGGTAATATAGCTCCATGCCCACTTTCACAAAAAGTTCTTTCCCTGAAAATGGTTGTAAAAATTGTTTCACTTCGTTACCACTAGCGAAATCAAGCGCGATGATAAGCGAGTTGTTCATGCTGCGTCCAGCTCCTTCCGCGACACTCACTAATGTGTTCATATCCTAATTTATCTAATAAAACAGGTAATTCCTCAATAATTGTTGGACAAACAAATGGGTCAACGAAATTGGCTGTGCCTACGGCTACAGCGCTTGCCCCGGCATAAAAAAATTCAATCACATCTTCTGCAGAGGTAATGCCGCCCATGCCGATAATCGGAATGTTAACTGCTTGACTAACTTCATAAATCATTCTAATTGCAACGGGTTTAACTGCTGGGCCGGAGAGGCCGCCTGTTCGATTCGCTAAAATCGGCTTGCCTGTTTTTAAATCGAGTCTCATTCCAACTAGGGTGTTAATCATTGTTAACCCATCAGCGCCGCCATCTTCAACAGCTTTAGCCATCTCCACAATATTAGTAACATTCGGTGAAAGCTTCACATAAACCGGTACTTCGGAAACTTCCTTCACTTTCCGTGTTAACTGTTTTGCCACCTCGGGAATCGTCCCAAAGGCGATTCCACCAGTTTTTACATTTGGACAAGAAATATTGAGTTCAAGGGCATGAACGTTCGGAGCCTTTGAAATTTCCTTGGCAACAGCTATATAATCTTCCTCAAGGGAACCCGCAACATTCGCGATAATTGGAACATCATACTGTGCGAGCCATGGCAGTTCTTCTGAAACTACCTTTTCTAATCCCGGATTTTGCAGTCCGATGGCATTTAACATCCCTGAAGTCGTTTCCGCAACCCTTGGTGTCGGATTTCCAAACCTTGGCTCGACTGTCGTTGCTTTTATCATAATTGCTCCAAGAAGACTTAAATCATAAAACCCGCTATATTCTCGGCCAAATCCAAAGCAACCTGAGGCAGGCATAATCGGATTTTTCAAGTTTAAACCAGGCAGATTGATATTTAAACGGCTCATATTAAAACCTCCCCGGCACGAAATACAGGTCCATCACTGCATACCTTCTTATAGGAAGTGCTTGAACCCTCCACCGTTTTACACACACAGGCAAAGCATGCTCCTACACCGCAGCCCATCCGTTCCTCTAACGATAAAAATAGCTTCTTATCAGAATGGCCCTTTTCTATGGCTCTTAGCATTGGTGTTGGACCGCATGTATAAATTAAATCAAAGTTCAAATCTCTCATTACATCGGTTACAAATCCTTTATATCCATATGATCCGTCTGCAGTAGCTATATAAGTTTCCCCATTTTCCGCAAACTTTTCCTCATAAAATACAGCAGATTTTGTTTGAAAGCCAAGGACATGAATGACCTTGACCCCTTTTTTCCGCAATTGATTGGATAGCTCGTAGAGCGGAGGCACCCCAATGCCTCCACCAACAAGCAATGCTGTTTCGCCAGCTGCAGCTTCTTCAACCGGAAAACCATTTCCCAGTGGTCCTAGAATATCAAGTTCCATACCTGCATTCATTTCTGCAAGCATCGCAGTTCCATGACCTTCTTTTCGATAGATCATCGTAAACTTTTCATCATCGTAAGATGATATACTAATTGGTCGGCGTAAAAGCGGATCCCAGCTGCTGGTAACGCGAATATGGACAAACTGCCCTGGAGAACGTATTTCCTTCACAAAATCAGCTGCTACTGTCAGCTCATAAATATCCTGAGCAATTTCCTTTTGCCTGATGATTTTGCATATCTCTTTACGGATCATGCAAAAACCGCCTCTCTTTTTTTCTCGCTTGTCATTGCCTCTGTAGAGAAGTTCATCGACTCAATTACCTTTAGAATTGCATCAGCAGTATCCAATGAAGTTAAACATGGAACACCATTTTCAACAGCTTCACGGCGGATTCTGAAGCCATCGCGTTCAGGTTGTTTTCCTTTTGTTAACGTATTAATGATGAATTGTGCTTCTCCATGATGAATGACATCTAACAATGTTTTTCCTTCCGAACCGATTTTACCGACTACTTTAACCGGCAGGCCGGCTGCTTCTAGTACACCTGCTGTTCCACTAGTAGCCATAAGGCGGTATCCAATAGAGGAGAAACGTCTCGCAAGCTGCAGTGCTTCCTGCTTATCTTTATCAGCAATCGTAAATAATACCGTACCAAACTTTTGAATGTTCATTCCTGATGCAACTAATCCTTTATAAAGAGCTTTTTCTAACGTTACATCCTTACCCATTACCTCACCGGTTGATTTCATTTCAGGCCCTAAGGTAATATCGACATCCTTTAATTTTGCAAACGAGAAGACTGGAACTTTAACATATACGCCTTCTTTTTCCGAAACAAGCCCAGGTGTATAGCCCTGTTCAATGATGGATGTACCTAAAATCGCTTTCGTCGCAATCTTCGCCATTGGCACATTGGTTATTTTACTTAAAAATGGTACTGTACGGCTTGAGCGCGGGTTTACTTCAAGTACATAAACTTGATTACCTGCTAACACATATTGAATGTTTAGTAAGCCGATTATATTTAATCCCTTAGCCAGTTTTACTGTATATTCAGCGAGTGTCTGTTTACACTCTTCAGAAAGAGTTTGAGGCGGATAAACAGCAATTGAGTCGCCTGAATGGACTCCGGCACGTTCAATATGCTCCATGATTCCTGGGATTAATACATTTTCACCGTCACAGATTGCATCCACTTCAATCTCTTTACCGGTCAAATAACGGTCAATTAAGACTGGATGTTCCGGATTAATTTTCACGGCATTTTTCATATAATGTAGAAGTTCTTCTTTACGGTAGACAATTTCCATTGCCCGTCCGCCAAGGACATAAGATGGGCGGACAAGAACTGGATACCCAATCTCTTCAGCAATCACAAGTGCTTCCTCTACTGATAATGCTGTTTTACCAAGCGGCATAGGAATGTTTAGTGCTACAAGCGCCTGTTCAAATTTATCCCGGTCTTCAGCACGGTCTAGGTCCGCTAAGCCTGTTCCTAAGATTTTCACCCCATGATCTTCAAGCTTTGAAGCAAGGTTAATGGCAGTTTGTCCGCCAAATTGTACGACAACTCCGATTGGGTTCTCCAAATCAATAATGCTCATTACATCTTCGATTGTAAGTGGTTCAAAGTAAAGCTTATCAGAGATACTGAAATCAGTTGAAACAGTTTCCGGGTTATTGTTGATAATAATTGCTTCGTAGCCGGCCTCTTTAATCGCCTTAACAGAATGGACAGTGGCATAATCAAATTCAATCCCCTGACCAATCCGGATTGGACCTGAACCTAATACAACAACGCTTTTTCTATCGGTTACAACAGATTCGTTCTCCTCTTCGTATGTTCCATAATAATACGGTGTTTCCGATTCGAATTCCGATGCACATGTATCGACCATTTTATAAACTGGGATAAGGCCGGTATCTTTTCGCAATTTGTAAATATCTTTTTCCGTACTGTTCCAAAGCTCTGCAATCTTTTCATCAGTAAATCCTTTTTGTTTTGCCAAAAGGAGTAGATCCTTATCGAATGGATTCGCAGTGAGTTTAGCTTCAAGCTGAATGATTCCTTCCAATTTCTTAAGGAAAAACAAATCAATTTTACTCCATTGATGAATTGTTTCAATCGTTAAACCTCGTTTTAAACCTTCAGCGATGTAAAAGAGACGCTCATCCCCTGCTTTACGAATCCGCTTTTCAATTAATTCATCATCAATATCAGCTGCACCATTTAGTTCAAAATGATACACTCCAGCTTCTAAAGAACGGATTGCTTTTAACAGCGACTCTTCAAATGTACGCCCGATTGCCATGACCTCGCCCGTTGCTTTCATTTGTGTTCCAAGTGAACGGTTTCCGGATTCAAACTTATCAAACGGCCATCTCGGGATTTTTGTCACGACATAATCAAGTGCCGGTTCGAAGCTTGCATAGGTCTTTCCAGTTACCGGGTTTAACATTTCATCCAGTGTTAAACCTACAGCAATTTTCGCAGCCAATTTAGCAATTGGATATCCTGTCGCTTTTGATGCAAGTGCGGAAGAACGACTGACCCTTGGATTTACTTCAATGATATAGTAATGAAAACTGTACGGATCTAAGGCAAGCTGAACGTTACAACCACCTTCAATTCCAAGCGCGCGGATAATCTTTAAGGATACATTTCGTAACAGTTGATATTCACGATCACTTAAGGTTTGACTTGGTGCTACTACAATTGAATCGCCCGTATGTACTCCCACCGGGTCGATGTTTTCCATGTTACATACCACAATGGCATTATCATTTGCATCACGCATGACTTCATATTCAATCTCTTTATAACCGGCAATACTTTTCTCAAGTAAACATTGATGAACCGGGCTGTTCTTCAAACCACTTGTAACAATTTCCTCTAATTCTTCAGGATTATGACAAATCCCACCGCCTGTTCCTCCAAGCGTAAAGGCTGGACGAACAATTACAGGGAAACCAATTTTTTCAACAAAGGCCTGTGCCTCAGCTAATTCATGGACGATTTCACTATCAGGAACTGGTTCGTTTAATTCGTTCATTAAATTCCGGAATAATTCACGGTCCTCAGCACGGTTAATCGCCGATAACTTTGTACCAAGAATTTCGACGCCACACTCTTCCAAAACGCCAGATTTTGATAATTCAACGGCAAGATTAAGACCTGTTTGCCCTCCAAGAGTTGCTAATAGAGCATCAGGGCGTTCCTTCCGAATAATGCGGCTGACAAATTCAACTGTCAGCGGTTCGATATAGACAGCATCAGCCATCTCTGTATCCGTCATAATCGTAGCAGGATTTGAATTGACAAGAATAACACGGTAGCCTTCCTCTTTAAGAGCGATACAAGCCTGTGCGCCTGCATAATCAAATTCCGCAGCCTGCCCGATTACAATTGGGCCTGATCCGATTACTAAAATGGAGTTAATATCTGTACGTTTAGACATGTGCTGTTACCTCCTGTTTGTTCTCTTCCATAAGCGCAATAAATTGTTCAAATAATCCATTTGCATCTTCCGGTCCTGGTGAGGCTTCAGGATGATATTGAACAGTAAATGCAGGATATTCAAGATGCTTTAAACCTTCAACTGTCCCATCATTTAACGCAACATGCGTAACTGCTAATCTTGTATTTTTAACCGAATCTGCTTCGACAGTATAGCCATGGTTTTGTGATGTAATCGCGATTTTTCCGGTAGCAAGATCTTTTACCGGATGATTGGAACCGCGGTGGCCGAACTTCATTTTTACTGTGTCTGCCCCGCAAGCAAGAGCAAATAATTGATGACCCAGGCAAATTCCAAATAGAGGAACCTTCCCTAAAACTCCTTTTAGCATATCAATTGCTTCTGGAACATCTTTCGGGTCTCCAGGTCCGTTCGAAAGCATGATTCCATCCGGACGCAGTTGAAGGATTTCATCAGCAGTTGTATGGTAAGGCACGACAACTACATCGCAGTCACGCTTATTTAATTCTCGTAAAATGCCGTGTTTCATTCCAAAATCTACAAGGACCACTCTTTTTCCACGTCCCGGGCTCGGATATGGATTTCTCGTAGAAACTTGTCTTACCTGATCGATTGGAAGTGCTTTGCTACGTAATGTTTCAATTACTTCATTTGCATCTTTTTCAATACTGCAGATAGCCCCTTTTAATGTTCCGTACTGACGGATAATTCTAGTTAATTTACGTGTATCAATTCCGGCAATACCAGGGATTTTTTTCATTTGAAAATACTCATCAAGGGTAAATTCACTTCTCCAGTTTGAAGGAAAATCGCAAACTTCTTTTACGATAAATCCTTTTATTGCCGGATTAATTGTTTCAAAATCATCACGGTTTATCCCGTAGTTTCCAATTAAAGGGTATGTCAGTGTAACGATTTGCCCGCAATAGGACGGGTCGGATAAAATTTCTTGGTATCCGGTCATTCCAGTATTAAATACTACCTCTCCAACCGTTTCACTATCACTGCCAAAACCTTCACCGATAAAAATCGTTCCATCCTCTAAAACCAACTGTCTCTTCATGCTGTTACACATCCCTTTTCCCAAACTATATTTCCTTCTGCGATTGTCATGACCGGCCAGCCCTTACATGCCCAGCCTCCAAATGGGGTGTTTTTCCCTTTTGATAAAAATTCCTCAGGGTTTATAACCTGTTCTTCTGTTAGATTTAATAGTACAAGGTCAGCAGGTGTCCCAACTTCGATTTTTCCATATGGTAGACCAAATGCTTCGGCCGGTTTTTTTGTTAAAAACTCAATTAATTGCTCAAGCGTAATGATATTCTTTAAAACAAAGTTTGTATAAAGAAGCGGGAAAGCCGTTTCTAAGCCGACAATTCCAAATGGTGCTGCGACCATCCCTTCGCTTTTCTCCTCTGCAGTATGTGGTGCATGGTCTGTTGCAATAAAATCTATAGTTCCATCTAAAAGACCCTCAATGAGCGCTTCACGGTCGCTGGCATCTCTTAGCGGCGGATTCATCTTATAGTTTGCATCAAGTCCAGGAATATCATCTTGAGAAAGCAATAAATGGTGCGGGGTTACTTCCGCAGTAACCTGAATACCTGCTCTTTTTGCATCTCTTACTATCCGGACAGATTCCTTTGTACTAATATGGCAGACATGATAATGGCAGCTTGCCGCTTCAGCAAGTAGGACGTCTCTAGCAATTTGAACCGATTCACAAACTGATGGAATTCCATTTAATCCATTATTTTTTGAAAATTCTCCTTCATGGACACTGCCTTTATGAATCAACGTGTTTTCCTCACAGTGTGCAACAATCGCCATATTCACTTCTGCTGCCTTTTTCATCGCTTGCAGCATCATATCAGCAGATTGTACACCCACACCATCATCTGTAAAGGCAAATGCGCCTGCCTCTTTGAGTGCCGCAAAGTCGGTCAATTCTTGTCCAAGCTGTCTGGTTGTGATTGAAGCATACGGTAAAACACGGACACTTCCTGTTTCCTGGATTCTTTGTTGCAACCATTCCATTTGCTCTTTGGAATCAGGAACCGGTCTCGTATTCGGCATAGCTGCGATGGTTGTAAATCCGCCCTTTGCAGCAGCTAGTGTTCCCGTTGCAATGGTTTCCTTCTTTTCTCCGCCAGGTTCACGAAGATGGACATGCAGATCGATAAATCCAGGAGTAACAAGCAGTCCTGCTGCATCGATTTTGCGGTCAACAGTCTCGATAATATTCTCCTCAATTTTAGTAATCACACCATTTTCTACTAATATATCCGAGTGAATTTTTTCTCCGTTAGATGCTGTGTAATAAGCGTTTTGAATAAGCAGTTTCATTGTTATTTCCTCCTTCAAGATTTTCTAGAGCTCTTTTTAAAGCAGCCATTCTGACATAAACACCATTTTCCATTTGTTTAAAAATTCTCGAACGCTTGCATTCAACTAAGCTGTCAGCAATTTCAACATTTCGATTGACAGGGGCTGGATGCATGATAATAGCTTCCGGCTTCATCAACTTTTCTCTTTCTATTGTAAGACCATACTGTTTATGGTAATCATGAGCTGTAAAGCTTCCTTTTTGCTGATGCCTTTCATGTTGCACACGAAGAAGCATGACCACATCCGCTTCCTTAATGGCCTGATCAATGGGTCTAAACTTCGATAAGTTTAAACTTTGGTTATCAAACCATTCTTCCGGCCCTGAAAAAATAACCTCCGCTCCCAGTCTCGTTAATACATCCGCATTTGAACGGGCCACCCGGCTATGACGGATGTCGCCGATAATAGCGATTTTTAAGCCGGTAAAGCGGCCAAACTCTTGATAAATTGTCATTAGATCTAAAAGAGATTGTGTAGGATGATGGCCACAGCCATCCCCGCCATTGATAATCGGGATATTTACCTTGCCCACCAATTCGTCAAAGTACCGGTCTTGCTGGTGCCGAATAACGATTGCATTTACACCAATTGACTCCAAGGTTTTTACTGTATCGTAGAGAGTCTCACCTTTTTGGACGCTTGAAGTAAGAACTTCAAATGGGATTACTTCGAGGCCTAACCTTCTTTCAGCCATATCAAAGCTGCTTTTTGTTCTTGTACTTGGCTCAAAAAACAAATTTGCGGTAAAAACCTGTTTTGCTGGCTGCCATTTCATCCCTTCTGAAAACTTCCTCGCATCACTTAAAATTTGGTAAATCTCTTCAACCTTTAATTCATTTGTTGTCAATAAGTGAGTTAACATAAGTTCATCCCGCCTCTCTTTTATCAAAAAAACACCCTGACTTTCTAATGCCAGGGTGTAAAAACTCTGTACTAAAAACTAGGCTATCAAACATTAACCGTTGTTTTTGTACTACACCCTTATAAGCCTCTCTGGACTTCATTTAAAAGGATTTTTCAATTATGCTGTTTTCTTCTTATTTTCTACTTCATCTTCTTCAAACATATTTTCATTCACCGGAGGTCTTCCAGGAAGAATAAGGTTAAGTAATACACCGAAAATTGCTGCTAAGGCCATTCCTTGAATTTGGAATGTATCAGATACTTTAATAAATGCCCCGCCAATACCAATGACAAGGATAACAGATGAAATAACTAAGTTTCTTTTATCTCCAAAATCAATTTTACTATCAACTAACATCCTTAATCCTGAAGATGCAATGATTCCGAATAACAGGATGGAAACACCGCCCATAACTGGTGTTGGAATGGTGCTGATCAATGCTGAGATTTTACCTACAAAGCCAAAGATGATGGCAAAAACTGCTGCACCGGCAATGATATAAACGCTGTAGATGCGGGTAATCGCAAGGACTCCAATATTTTCTCCATATGTGGTTTTGGGCGGTCCTCCAATAAGTGACGAAATGAGTGTCGCTGTTCCATCACCAAGGATTGATCGGTGTAAACCAGGATCTTTAATATAGTCATGTCCAACTACTTTGCTTAAGACCAGCTGATGGCCAATGTGTTCCGATAAGGTAACTACGGCAACTGGAACCATCAGCAGGACTAAATCCAAAGTGAATTTAACTTTATAACTTATAAACGGGAAGATAAAATCCGGAACTTCAAACCAATGTGCTTTTAATACTGGACTGAAGTCGACAATCCCTACAATTAATGCATATATATAACCAATAACGATTCCGCCTAATATTGGGATGATACTCAACATGCCTCTTAAGTAGATTGAAAAGATAATGGTTGCTGCAAGTGTCACAAGTGCCACTGAGAAATGAAGCAAACTATATTTTTGTGTCACCGGGTTATTCATCGCCATTCCAACAGCCGTTCCGGAAATGGCTAAACCAATTACAATGATCACTGGACCAACAACGACCGGTGGGAGCAGTTTCATGATCCAACGATAACCTGCCCTGCTAATGATAAGCGCAACAATTCCGTATATGAGCCCTGCCAAGAAAGTGCCAACCATTGCGGCGCCTGGACCACCTGCCGTTTTTGCTGCAATAATCGGAGCAATAAACGCAAAGGAAGAACCAAGGTAGGCAGGAACTTTAAATTGTGTAATGATTAAAAACGCCAAAGTTCCAAGACCGCTCGATATTAGCGCAATCGCTGGACTTAATCCAACCAAATACGGAACAAGAATGGTGGAACCGAACATTGCGAATAAATGCTGTAGACTTAAAGTTAACCATTGTCCCGGCTTTGGAATATCTTTTACGTCTAAAATTGGTGAGCTTGACATTTTTTCTCCTCCAGTTTTCATCAGGGGTTTTTCTGTATTTATTAGCATGGATTTTTTTTTCATAAAAAAACCTCTTCGCCCGGTATGGTACAAAGAGGATAGAATTACCGAATATTGAGTAAATACCCGGTTTTTCCCCTTTGTCAGCCTCACGGGACTGCGTTTAAAAGGGTGCTTATTTATTTGTCATAAATACTAACTTGATCAACTTGGTCTATTTCCGCTAATTCAACTACGATTTTTTCCACACTTGATGTCGGAATGTTTTTCCCGACATAATCGGCTCTAATCGGAAGTTCTCGATGTCCACGGTCAACTAATACGGCTAACTGGATTACAGAGGGGCGTCCCATGTCCATAATGGCATCTAGGCCTGCTCTTACCGTTCGTCCTGTGTATAATACATCATCTACAAGAATAACTTTTTTGTCAGTAATTTCCGCAGGAATATCAGAGCCTTTTACAAGTGGTTCTTGATTATCCGTTTTCTTCGTCAAATCATCTCGATATAAGGTAATATCCAGTTCTCCTACTGGAATAGGTTTACCTTCAATCTCTTCAATCTTTTTTGCTAGGCGTTCTGCGATATAAATTCCCCTAGTTCGTATCCCAACAAGAACACAATCTTCAATACCCTTATTTTTTTCAATAATTTGATGAGCAATTCGTGTTAAAGCTCTCGAAATCGCCTGCTCATCAAGAACAAGTGCCTTTTGATTATTCATAAAAAAACCTCCCGCTGTGCTTGGCGAGAGGCTGACAATTCTGAAATTAGGCATAATTAACCTAAAGTCATAAACCGTTACCTTCTCAGCCTCACAGGACTGATTTAAAGGTCATATTCAACTGTTGTTATCTTACAATACTTTTTACTCCCGTGTCAACGATTATTTCGTAATTGCTCTAACAGCCTTTCAAAATCGGAAGGAATTGGAGCTTCAAATTCCAGATATTCCTGAGTTCGTGGATGAACAAAACCCAGTACCCCTGCATGCAATGCTTGTCCGTCAATATCAAGTGTTTTTTTCGGTCCATACTTTGGATCTCCCGCAAGTGGATAGCCAATGTATTTCATATGAACACGAATTTGATGGGTTCTCCCTGTCTCTAATTGACATTCTACCAAGGTAAAATGGTTATAACGCTCCAGCACATGGAAATGGGTCACGGCATGTTTGCCATCATCCACCACAGTCATGCTTTGACGGTCTTTTGGATCCCTTCCCAGCGGTGCGTCAATTGTACCAAAATCATGCGGGATAACCCCATGTACAATTGCCTTATATTTACGGGTTACTGATTTTTCAACTAATTGATTTACTAAGCTTTCATGCGCCATATCGTTTTTGGCAACCATTAAAAGACCTGAGGTGTCTTTATCAATTCGATGAACAATTCCAGGACGTAATACCCCATTAATACCGGATAAATCCTTGCAATGTGCCATTAGGCCATTTACAAGCGTTCCAGTTAAATGACCTGGCGCAGGATGAACAACCATTCCTCGCGGCTTATTTACAACCAACACATCGGTATCCTCATAATAAATATCTAAGTCCATTTCCTCTGGAATCACATCGAGTGGTTCTGGATCCGGAATCGTAATTTCGATAAGATCGTTTATAGCGCATTTATAATTTGTTTTCACCACTTGTCCATTAACGAGGGCATTTCCATCCTTTATCCATTGTTGGACCTGTGTTCTTGACCATTCTTCATCAAGCGCAGAAATTACTTTATCAATGCGGTCGCCCTTTTGTTCCTCAAGAATGGTGTGTTCCATTTTCTCCATATGATTTCTCCTTTGATTCTCTCTCATCACGCAGCATCGAAATCATTAATAAAATTACGCCGATTACTAATGCCGAATCTGCAATATTAAACACTGGAAAATTATAGCCAAAAATAAACGTATGAATAAAATCAACAACTTCCTTACGAATTACCCGGTCAATAAAATTCCCAATAGCCCCTCCAAGCATAAAGGAGAGGGAAACTCCAAGCAGCCATTTACCTTTTGCTGCTTTTTGTAAATAGTAAATTAAGGCAATAATGACCACTAAGGTAATGACGTAAAATAGCCACATTTGTCCTTGTAAAATTCCCCATGCAGCTCCTCGATTTCTATGGGAGGTAATATAAAGAAAATTTTCTATAATGGTGATGCTTTCGCCAAAATGCATTTTACTTACAATTAGCCACTTCGTAATTTGATCCAATACAATAACAAAAATCGCAATTAAGTAATAAAACACTAAGAAATACCTCCACATTTAACATTACTTCCTTAGCATTTTAGCATAATGAACAGCGAAACGACAATGTGATGGATTAAAAAGAGGAATTTATCGGTTTTTTATAAAATCTAACCAAATACTCTGAATCTTTTGTTGACTTTAACGTGGGGATTATTTGTAATAAATCATCCGGAAGTAATTCACCGGAAATTTCACATTGACCATACTGGCCATGTTTCATTTTTTCCATAGCAGAATCAATATCAGCAAGCTCTGCCTCCAATATAGAGGTAATCCACTCCCGCTTACTCTTGTGCTTTAGTGAATGTTCAATTTCTTCTTTTGTTTGACGGAGTTCCAAAAACAGCTTTTCCTGCATTGCATTCATAGTTGTTACCTCCGCTTTCATTATTGTTTCATTATTATCCTCCGTCAGACCAAAGCTGACACGGATAAACATTTGACATCAAAAACAACAATTAACGGAGGTGGAAAATTTTAAAAGCGGAAGCGCCTTGGTCAGCCCCGACAGCTGCTTGCGGGCATGAAGGTGAAGTCGTTCTTTGACTTCACTGGCATGCCTACATCACTGAATTTTCATCTTTGCAGGCATGCGACGAGGTGAACAGTACTTCCTCGAATATTCTTTGCCGCAGGAGCAGGATAGTATAGCGACCTCGAGTGGCTAGGAGCTGGAGCTAGATAATTTTAAAAGCCCTGTGCTAGCACAGGGCTTATTCATTAGGCTAAATGTGTATAATTTTCTTTTACTACTTCTGCACAGCGCGGGCAAAGTGTTTTATGCTCTGGATCCTGACCAACCTCTTTTGAAACAACCCAACAGCGCTCACATGTCTCACCTTCCGCTTTGGTGACAACAATCGCTGCATTATCAAGTTTAAGAGCATTTTCAGGTGCATCCTTCATAGAGCCAGCAACTTCAAAACCGGAGACAATAAATAACTGCTGCAAGTTTTCTTGAATCGAATCTAAAAGAGCTTTTGTTTTGTCATTTACATACAGAGTAACTTTTGCTGTTAACGATTTTCCAATTACTTTTTCATTTCTAGCTTCTTCTAGCGCTTTTAAGACGTCATCCCGGAGATTCATAAATGCTGACCATTTTTCCTCTAAATCTTTTGCATTTGCATAATCTACGTATTCAGGAAGATCTGTCAATTGAACACTCTCTTCCTTAACATCAGGAATAAACTTCCAAACCTCATCTGCTGTATGAGAAAGAATCGGTGAAACCAATTTAGTTAAAGCAACCAATGATTCATACAAAACAGTTTGGATGGCACGACGTTCATGATTGTCTTTTGCCTCAATATAAAGAACATCTTTTGCAAAATCCAAATAGAATGCGCTCAAGTCAAGTGTACAGAAATTATTTACAGCGTGATAAATACCGGAAAACTCATAATTTTCATATGCGTTTCGGACATTTTTAATTAGCTTATTTAATTTAACAAGCATAAATTGATCCACTTCTCGTAGGTTTTCAAAAGCAACCTTATCAGAAGCTGGGTTAAAGTCTGCTAAGTTTCCTAACAAGAAACGGAACGTGTTACGGATTTTCCGATAAACTTCGGCAACTTGTTTCAAAATGGCATCTGATACACGGACATCTGCCTGATAATCAACAGAAGCTACCCATAAGCGTAAAATATCAGCGCCAAGCTGGTTCATAACCTTCGATGGAAGTACTGTATTTCCTAATGATTTGCTCATTTTTCGGCCTTCACCATCAAGCGCAAAACCATGGCTTAGTACTCCTTTATATGGAGCTTTTCCTGTAACCGCAACAGCTGTAGAAAGTGAAGAGTTAAACCAGCCGCGATATTGGTCAGAACCCTCAAGATATAGGTCTGCCGGGCGGACTAAATCTTCTCTCTCTAGTAAGACAGCCTGATGGGAAGATCCGGAGTCAAACCAAACGTCCATGATATCTGTTTCTTTTGTAAATGTGCCATTCGGGCTGCCTGGATGGGTAAATCCTTCAGGAAGCAACTCTTTCGCTTCACGTTCAAACCAAACATTTGATCCAAACTGGCGGAATAATTCTGATACATGATTAATCGTTTCATCCGTGATGATTTCTTCGCCATTTTCTGCGTAGAATACAGGGATTGGTACACCCCAGACACGTTGGCGGGAAATACACCAATCACCACGGTCACGGACCATATTAAATAGACGAGTTTCTCCCCATGCAGGAACCCATTTGGTTTCCTTAACCGCTTCAAGGAGCTCATTACGAAAATCTTTAATTGAAGCAAACCATTGGGCAGTAGCTCGGAAAATGACCGGTTTTTTCGTTCTCCAATCATGTGGATAGGAGTGTGTAATAAATGAAAGCTTTAACAGTGCTCCTTCTTTTTCTAAGGCTTCTGCAATCGGTTTATTCGCTTGATCGTAAAATAATCCTTCGAAACCAGGTGCTTCATTCGTCATATGCCCTTTATCATCTACTGGACAAAGTACTTCTAAACCATATTTTTGACCGACATAAAAGTCATCTTCCCCATGGCCTGGTGCAGTATGGACACAGCCAGTACCGGCATCTGTTGTGACGTGCTCTCCTAACATAACTAATGAATCACGGCCGTATAGCGGATGCGCAGCAATGATATTTTCTAATTCAGTACCTTTTAGTTTCTGTACAACAACTGTTTCTTCCCAGCCAATTTCCTTTGTTACAGCTTCTAAAAGAGCTTCGGCAACTAAGTATTTATTTCCGTTTGCTGTTACAACTACATATGTTAAATCAGGGTGAACAGAGATACCCAAGTTTGCAGGAATCGTCCAAGGAGTCGTTGTCCAGATGACAATTTGGGTATCGGTATCAAGGACACCCTTTCCATCCTTCACCTTAAAACCAACATAAATGGACGCTGAACGTTTATCTTGGTACTCAATCTCTGCCTCAGCAAGAGCTGACTCACTGGATGGTGACCAATAAACAGGCTTAAGGCCTTTATAAATATAGCCTTTTTTCGCCATTTCCCCGAATACTTTAATTTGCTGTGCTTCATACTCCGGCTTCAAAGTGATATAAGGGTTTTCCCAATCACCGCGAACACCAAGACGTTTGAATTGAGTGCGTTGGTTATCAATTTGTTGTAAGGCATATTCAGTACAAAGCTTTCTGAATTCTGCAACGGTCATTTCTTTCCGCTTTACACCTTTATTGGTTAATGCCTGTTCGATTGGCAGACCATGTGTGTCCCAGCCCGGTACATATGGCGCTTGGAAACCGCTAGCTGATTTATAGCGAACGATAAAATCTTTTAAAATTTTATTCAGCGCGTGACCCATATGGATATCGCCATTTGCATATGGAGGTCCGTCATGAAGGACAAACATTGGACGTCCTTTTGTCCTTTCCTGTACTTTTGCATAAATATCGATTTCTTCCCATTTTGCCTGGATATCTGGCTCCCTTTGCGGAAGATTGCCCCTCATTGGAAATTCAGTCTTTGGCATTAATAACGTATCTTTATAATCCATTTTTTCTTCCTCCAATAAATATTTCTATTGATCAGATTAGACCATTTTTACAATAAAAAAACCCTCTCATCCCAAAATAGGGACGAGAAGGTTTTTTCCCGCGGTACCACCCTGATAGACAAGTACTTTTGTACCCATCCGCTTAACCATTCGTAACGTGAATCATACGCCAAAGCCTACTAACCTTACAAAGATTTTCAGCCTGGGACTCAAGGGTGATCTTCCAACTTTTCAACTTTACCGGGCTTTCACCCTCCCCGGCTCGCTAGTAAAAGCATCCGAAAAATTGTACTATCCCTTTCATCGTCATTGTCCATACTATTTAATCTGTTAGAAAATTATATGCTATTATCTAAAGATTCGTCAAGCTAATGAATCTTCCTCTTCGTGAACTTTTAGTTCGGTTGCATCAATTTCGTATTCTAATAAATGATCCCAATCATCTGTGTTCAACATATCAAGCTGGGCTTCAATTAGCATCTTAAATCTTGTGCGGAAGACTTTTGACTGCTTTTTCAAATCCTCAATTTCCATTGCAATTTTTCGTGCTTTAGACAGGGATTCATTTACAATCCGATCTGAATTTTTCTCAGCCTCTTTAATAATCAGCTTGGCTTCCTTTTGCGCACTTCGTTTTACCTCTTCACCCGCTTCTTGAGCAATAACAATTGATTTATTTAATGTTTCTTCAATATTTACAAAATGGCTCAAGCGTTCATTCATTTCATTTAAACGCTCTTCCAATTCTTTTTTCTCGCGTAAAACTAATTCATAATCCTTAATTACTTGATCAAGAAATTCATTTACTTCATCCTCATCGTAGCCTCGAAAACCTTTATTAAATTCTTTATTGTGTATATCTAACGGCGTTAAGGGCATGATGCCACCTCCATAAGTCAATAAGTCTGTATGTATAACAATATTAATTCGACAAGATTTTCGATTTTCCTGCTGGAATATAAATTATTTTTGTTTTCCGACTCGCATTCGCCATTTTTCTTTCTTCGTTTTTCCATCAATTGACAAAATTTTTACTCTGCCATGTCCGCGGACGGAGATTAAATCGCCTTCTCCACATTCAAAGGAAGGGCTTTCGGTTAGCGTCCAGTTAACCTTAACTAAGCCTTGTTGAATCAGCAGCTGCGATTTTTGCCTGGAGAGATGATGAATTCCAGAAACTACCGTATCTAATCGTAAAGATGAAACTGTCATTTCGCTTTCTACCCATTCATTGTGTACAGAAATTGCCTGATCAAGTTCTATTTCCTTCAATCGTACGGTGGCCCGCCCAATGGTTTGCAGATTCATTTTTATATAATCACTAACTTCCTTTGAAGCAAAAAATTGAACTCTGTCACCCTCAAACAGAATATCTCCGAATTTTCCCCGTTTCAAGCCCAATGACATTAGTGTTCCTAACACCTTTGGATGTTCAATCGTCAAAAATTTGGAGGGATATTCAATTTCAAATAATGCAATTTGGAAATCATCAAGTGTCTCTGAAAAATAATCAGGAATAATTAGCGCTCTTTTTCTTTCAACGCCTAAATTACCGCCAAAAAAGCGGTATTGAATTGAACTATTTTCACCAATCAGGACCTTTAAAATATGCTGTTCCCTTGGATCAAGGAAATCCGTCAGCCTAGTAGAATAAGAGGATTCCACATAATCCTTCCAATGTAGTACCTGATCGATAAATTCCCGCTCTTCAGGCCGAAAATGCTGATAAATATTCATAACCGTCTCCTAACTAAAGCGGTAAAACCCAAATTAACCAATCCAATTTTGCAATGCTCTTAGTCCTACCGGAGCATAATAAAGAACAAAAAATGCGGCCAATGGGGATAGATCCATCATGCCAATTGGAGGAATAATCCGTCTGAATGGCTCTAGGAACGGTTCACAAATTCGTGCAAGGAAAGAACCAATTTGCGAGCTGCTCATATTTGGGAACCAAGACATTAAAATATAAATGATTAGAATCCAACGATAAATTCCAATTAACTGAATTAATAGATTAAAAATTAAATCCATTTCCGTTTACCACCTCGTATCCTGAAATTCACTTTCCTTCACCAATGCTTCTGTAATATTACCGGACACTTCTACATTATCAGGTGTGCACAAAAAAATCTTTTCGCCAATTTTTTGAATTTCTCCGCTGATGGTATATACTGCACCGCTTAAAAAATCTACAATTTGTCTTCCCTGTTCATTATCAATACGCTGCAAGTTAACGACAACAGCACGGCGATTTTTTAAATGATCAGCAATCTCAGTCGCCTGAGAATAGTTGCGCGGTTCAACGAGGACAACCTTTGAAGATTTTTGTACACTTTGCAAGCTTACAACATTTTGAGGTTTAGCAGCTGGTTTGGGCTGTCTGACTGGCTGAACTTCTTCTACAAAGTCCTCATTTTCATCAAATTCCTCATCTAAAAAGAAAAACGTTTTTAATTTTGACTTTATGCTCATCATCATCCACTCCTAATCATCTTCGCCGACTAGTGCTGTTCCTATTCTTACCATTGTTGCTCCCTCTTCGATTGCAATTGCAAAATCATTGGACATTCCCATCGAAAGCTCTGTACAAGGCGCATAATCTAGTTGAAGTTCCATGATTTGGTTCCGCAACTGTCTTAACCCGCGAAAACAATTACGAAGCACATTCTCATCATCGGTAAAAGGTGCCATTGTCATCAAGCCCTCAACCCGAATGTTTTCCAATGGCTGAAGCTGTTTAATAAATTCAATTGCTTCTTCAGGTGTTAAGCCATGTTTTGATTCCTCTTCGGAAATATTCACCTGAACGAGACATTTAACTGGGGCCACTGCACGCTTATTAATTTCCTCAGCTAGGGAAAGTCGGTCCAATGAATGAATATATTCTACTTTATCGATGATATTTTTTACTTTTCTTGTTTGCAAAGTTCCAATGAAGTGCCATTTAGGCTTGTCCCCTAACACTTCCCATTTCTTGAGAAGACCTTCGTCACGGTTTTCACCCAGATTTAAGATACCAGCTTCAACTGCTTCCATCGCTCTTTCCGTACTCACATATTTCGTAACGGCAATTACCTTTATTTCGTCGGGCTTTCGATTAACTTTTCGACATGCCTCTAATATTTGCTCATTAATATGTTCCAGCTTTGCTGCTACTTTCATAATCGTTTTAGCTCTCCTTCCACCCAATAAAACTCATCATTCTTCCTGACCGTCCCTTATCGCGCCGATGGGAAAAGAATTCCCCTTCATCGCAACTGGAGCAAAAACCGGTCACGAGAATATTTTGATCAGGTATACCTGCCTTTATCAAAATTTGCCTGTTAAGCTCACGCAAATCTAATGAATACTGACCATCATTTACTAAATTATATGGCTTTTTTTCGACATCTTCTAGTGCTTTTTCTACAAAATCAATTACACGGTCATCTACAATATAACATTTTTTACAAATAGACGGTCCAATTGCCACAAATATTTGGTCAGGACTAATTCCTTCCGCTTTAAACTTCATAATCATAGTGGTGGCTATTTCATTGACCGTTCCTTTCCAGCCGGCATGGGCGGCTCCAATCAAATGTTTCTCCGGTGCAATAAAAAAAAGAGGGACGCAATCTGCAAAGCAGAGAGTTAATAAAATGCCCTCTTCATTTGTATAAAAACCATCCGTCCCTTTAAACGAATGTTCATAAGCATCAGAACCTTTTCCTCGATCCGCCTTTGTAATCTTTTGAATCACAGTATCATGTGTTTGTTCAGCACCAACCCATTGTTTCAGAGGGAATTGGAGCAGGTCAGCAACCTTCTCTCGATTGGAGCATACGTGAATTGGATTGTCACCGACGTGAAACCCCATGTTTAGCTGCTCATATACCCCTATTGAGTCCCCGCCATTTTTGGTCGTAATACCGGCAACTAAACGGGGGAATTTTTCCATCCAGCTTTGTATTGTAAAAAATGATTGATTTCCTTTAACAAA
Organism: Neobacillus sp. GCM10027624; assembly: GCF_042675345.1. Taxonomy (NCBI): domain Bacteria; kingdom Bacillati; phylum Bacillota; class Bacilli; order Caryophanales; family Bacillaceae; genus Neobacillus; species Neobacillus sp. GCM10027624. Next base: position 255,264 of record NZ_JBHTHD010000003.1, on the reverse strand, counting down.
TGAATCCATTCTCTAACCTCTTCTTTTTCCTATAGTTTACCATGAATAGCAAGATTGGTCACCGCATGGATAACTTTGTGATATTTAGGCTTCATCAGAGATTTTTTCTTCAAAGCCTTTATAACGGACCAATATTACATCCTGGCCAATTTTGATAATATTCTTCCATGGAATCACAATATCTTGATCCTTTCCAAAAAGGCCGAGAACCCTGCCGCTTCCGCTTATGACGACGGCTTCAATTCTTCCTGTTGATAAATTAATTTCAATATCCCCTATATTCCCTAGCCTTTTTCCATCCGATACATTGACAACGTCTTTTATTTGAAAGTCAGAAATTTTTACCATCCTTATTCACTCCCATTTTTCTATATACTATAGAAAATATATGATAAAACGATAGGATTTATCCCGCATTAACGGGCAGTAAGACCCCCATTTCAAGATTAAAAAAGTAAGCTATTAGGAAGTGGGGGTCAACTGCCCGTAAAAGCCCGATTGGTTCAACTAACAATCAGCGGGGGATGGAAAGAACCCCCCCACTGATTGTTAGTTGAACTTTATTTTGAAATGCACAAATAAAGCTGCCCAATTTGGACAGCTTAATTTTGGATGTTTTTATTCATTTGTCGGATTGCGGCTTTCTCCAGACGAGAAACTTGGGCTTGAGAAATTCCAATTTCGTCGGCTACCTCCATTTGCGTCTTACCTTGGAAGAACCTTTTTCTTAAGATTAATTTTTCGCGGTCGTTTAACCTGCGCATACCTTCTTTTAAGGCAATCTCTTCTATCCAGTGGATATCTTTATTTCGTTCATCGCTTAATTGATCCAATACATAAATCGGGTCGCCGCCATCATTATAAATTGGTTCGAAGAGAGAAACTGGGTCTTGAATCGCATCAAGCGCAAAGACGATTTCTTCATGGGGAACTTCTAAAACCTTCGCTATTTCTTCGGCAGTTGGTTCCCTAGACGTCTCACTCATTAGCCTTTCTCTAACTTGCAGGGCCTTATAAGCAATATCTCTCAGAGATCTGGAAACACGAATCGGATTATTGTCACGTAAATACCGACGAATCTCTCCAATAATCATTGGTACGGCATAGGTGGAAAACTTTACATTTTGACTTAAATCAAAGTTATCAATTGATTTCATTAGTCCAATACAGCCCACCTGAAACAGGTCATCAACAAACTCTCCACGATTATTAAATCGTTGAATAACACTTAACACGAGTCGTAAATTTCCGTTGACGAGCTTTTCACGGGCAGTTAGGTCGCCCTCTTGCATTTGCTTGAAGAGTAATCTCATTTCTTCGTTTTTTAATACTGGAAGCTTTGATGTATCCACACCGCAAATTTCAACCTTATTTCGAGTCAATCCTTTTTCCCTCCTCACAGGAGCTGCTGTACAAAAAACAGTATCTCCTTGGGCAGGAAAAATATGCACTTTTACTTGGCAGTTGATTGACCCTATTTGATCGAAAATCGTGCTTACATCCCGAAATTATTAGCTTTTTTGCTTAGAAAAATTTTCTTTTTTTCCAAAACTAAACCATTTTATTGAACTCTTTTCTTAATCTCTTGATTATTCTTTTTTCAAGTCTCGAAATATAGGATTGGGAAATCCCTAACATATCTGCTACATCTTTTTGCGTTTTTTCTTCTCCGTTTGTAAGACCAAAGCGAAGTTCCATGATTTGCTTTTCGCGATCTGTTAATTGATGGAGGGCTTTCGTTAAAAGCTTACGATCCACATTTGCTTCCAAATCCTTTGTGATGATATCATCATCTGTCCCAAGGACATCTGAAAGCAATAATTCATTTCCATCCCAATCAATATTTAATGGTTCATCAAAGGAAACCTCTGATCTAATCTTATTATTTCTTCTTAAGTACATCAGAATTTCATTCTCAATACATCTCGAGGCATATGTAGCAAGCTTAATTTTCTTTTCCGGGTTAAACGTATTGACTGCTTTAATTAAACCGATGGTACCAATACTGATTAAATCTTCAATATTAATTCCTGTATTTTCAAACTTTCTGGCAATATAGACTACAAGTCTGAGATTTCGTTCAATCAAAATGGATCGTGCTGCTTTATCTCCGCCAGGTAATTTTTTCAAAAGTAGTTCTTCTTCATCTTTACTTAATGGAGGGGGCAATGCCTCGCTTCCGCCAATATAATAAACTTCATCCGTTTTAAATCCCAATTTAATCAGTAGTTTATACCAGTAATAGGAAAAGCGTAATCTCCATTTTTTCATGCAAGTTCCTCCTTCTAAAAATATGTTTTTCTGAGTATAGTAATATTAACTTACCTTCTCTGTATTCCCGGGTTGTCTAGGTCCAGTAAGCATTTTTGGATGGACGATGCATTGGAAAGCATCATCGGGAGAAAGCTCTTGCATAGTAAACGACACAAGACCCTTTTCACAAAGGAAGCAATCACCGTTTTTCTCAATTAATATAGAGTCAGGTTTTACCGCCATAATCAGTTGATGCTCTTGTCCAACCACACGAAAAGGAATTATTCGAAGCTTGTTTTGCCATTCTGAAGGTAATTCTTCCTCTCCCATTAATAAAGTCTCAGTGTTCGCTGCCATCCGCTTGATTGGTTCTGACATAACTTCCATTTGATTTTTAATCGAGATAAACATAACGGGAAGCCTTGTTAAAGGATCATACACTTGATTTCCACTATCCACCAATCCTTTGAATGCATAGGCCTCAGAATTGATCGTAAGGTTGACACTAACAATTTGGTCAAACTGAATCTTCGTCATTTCCATCCCTTCCACATTCTTCTTTGAAAAATGCCAAGCAATCGGAAACCCTATAAAGACAAACAACCAACTGATCGGATCCCCAAATCCCTTTAGTCCAGCAAGCAGGATGGACTCTGTTTGTAGAAAATAATGCGCCCCGATCAGTGCACCGCCAATTAAAAACGTAGAAACATATAATGTCATTAATGCTTTAATAAAAAAGACAAGTCGCTTATATCCAAACGTGGCAAGAATCATCAATACCGAAAAGAGAAGTTTTGTAATCGGATGGTTTGAAAAGGCATGTATGGGTGTAAACGATAATAAAATGATCAAGGAACCGATAAATCCACCAGATAACAACCTCCATAAACGAACCTTTCTTTTTAAAAAAATCGCTGTTAAATATAGGAGCAGAGTATCAAATAAAAGGTTTAGAGCCCAGATTACATCTAAATATACAATCAAATAGCTTCCCCCTTCATTGATTCCCCCAAAAGAAAACTAAACCTCTTTATATTTCTATTATTCTGTTTTTATCTTGTTTAGGAAAAAGTATAACGCACATGGAGCGCTGAAGTGTGTCACTTTCTGTAAACAAAAAAGCAGAAATTTTCACTATATGTCAGAGATTTTGTCGTATTTTTCCAGTCATATAAAAAGAAAAGGCACGGTCCATATGTAGGACCGTGCCTTTTCTTTTAAAAAATTCTATCTTCTACGATTCCGATTTCTTAAGAAGGTTGGAATATCTAAAGTTTCTTCTTGAGAATTATTTGTATTGCGTACAGGTTCTTGTGGTACTTCTTCACGCTTTGGTTCTCTTTTAACGTTTCCAATTGGCGGTTTAGCCTGTCCAAATGAAGGTCGAGCCACTTTCGGCTGAATGACTTCCTCATTAAATCCGGTAGCAATGACGGTTACGATAATCTCATCTTTTAGATTATCATTAATAACTGACCCGAAAATCATGTTTACTTCTTGGTCAGATGCTGTTGCAACAATATCAGCTGCCTCTTGCACTTCGTACAAGCTCAAGTTTGAACCGCCGGTAATGTTCATCAATACACCTTGCGCCCCATCAATGGATGTTTCAAGTAATGGAGAACTAATTGCTTTCTTAGCAGCTTCAGCTGCACGATTCTCACCAGCTGCAATACCGATCCCCATTAATGCTGAGCCTTTATTCGACATAATCGTTTTTACGTCCGCAAAATCCAGGTTAATCAATCCCGGAACCGCTATTAAGTCAGAAATACCTTGAACACCTTGACGAAGTACATTATCAGCCTCACGGAATGCTTCAAGCATAGGTGTGCTTTTATCAACAATTTCTAAAAGACGATCGTTTGGAATGACAATTAGGGTATCTACCGCTTCCTTCATCGAAGCAATTCCCCCAGATGCCTGTGTAGAACGTTTTTTTCCTTCAAAGGTAAATGGACGTGTAACGACACCCACTGTTAATGCACCAAGTTCACGAGCAATTTGTGCAATGACAGGCGCCGCTCCGGTACCTGTTCCGCCGCCCATGCCTGCGGTTACAAACACCATATCCGCCCCGCGTAAAGCTTCTTCTAATTGTTCTTTACTTTCTTCAGCAGCTTTTTTTCCTACTTCAGGATTGGCCCCAGCCCCAAGACCTCTGGTCAATTTACCGCCAATCTGCATTTTTACTTCTGCCTTTGAAAGATTTAAGGCTTGTGCATCCGTATTTACAGCAATAAATTCAACGCCTTGTACCCCATGTTCAATCATTCTGTTGACTGCGTTATTTCCGCCTCCGCCAACACCGATTACTTTTATTGTCGCAAGAGAATCTAAATTGGTATCGAACTCTAACATGACAAATCCTCCTAATTCGTCGATTTTCCTTTTCGTATGCTTATTCGAAAAAGTAACCAAGGATTTTTTTAACTTTTGATGACATCTTTTCTTCTGGTTGCTTTTCTACCTTTGCTTTTGGCTGTTGTTGTTGTTGTTTTGGGACTTTCTTTTCGATCGGTTCCGAAACCGGCGATGGTGCAGCAACAGTCCCCCCTGGTAATCTAGCATTCTTGTAAGCATATTTGATTAGACCAACCGCTGTTGTATATTGAGGCTCTCTTACTCCAATATAATCAGGTATAGCTATGCGAACTCTATTTTGCAATATCACCTGGGCAAGCTCCAGCACTCCTTGCATATTTGCAATTCCGCCGGTCAACACATACCCTCCAGGCAAATCATTAAAGCCTTTTCGTTTCATTTCATGTAAAATCAAGTCAAAGATTTCTTCTAATCTTGCTTCGATTATGTCAGAAATTTCTAGCTGGTTGAATTGTTGATGCTGATCGCTTCCGATTATCGGAACACTGAATACTTCATCTTCTGAAGCTTCATCATAGAAAGCATGTCCATGTTTAATCTTTATTTTTTCGGCATCCTCCGTAGAGGTGCATAAAACCTTTGAAAGATCATTTGTAATATGATCTCCTCCAACCGGCAAGACACTGGTTGATTTTAAATGACCCTGTTCAAAAACTGCCAGGGTGGTAGAACCGCCGCCAAGATCAATTAAGGCCACACCAAGATTTTTTTCATCCTTTGATAAGGCAAATGAACCCGCAGCAAGCGGCTGAAGGGTTATGTCAAGGATCTCTAACCCAGCCTTCTCAACACATCTCAGTGTATTATGCAAAATGGTTTTAGACCCTGTAATGATGGTGCCTTCCATTTCTAAACGAACACCAATCATACCGCGCGGATCATTGATTTCATCAAGTCCATCCACGATAAATTGTTTGGAGACTACCCCAATAATTTCTCTTTCAGGCGGAATGGAAACGACTTGGGCCGCATCAATCACCCTTAAGACATCATCATTGGTAATTTCCCGATTCGGACTGGAAACGGCTACAACACCATGGCATGGCTGCAACATGACATGATTCCCCGTTATTCCGACAATGACTTGTCTAATTTCCATCCCAATCATTCTTTCTGCCTGCTCTATTGCTCTCTTTATTGAATGAACGGTTTCGTCTATATCTACAATTGATCCTTTACGTAAACCTTCCGATTTAACATTACCAACACCAATTATATTTAATGAGTCATTGACCATTTCACCAATGATAACTTTTACACTGGATGTACCGATGTCAAGACTAACATATATTTCATTGCTGTTCATTCTTTGGCACCTCCTTTAGCATTCCTTCAGTCGAACAACAATTTTAATTTGTTCAAAAAAAGATTCCTATACATATCTTATAAAATTATTCGTCACAACTAAATGATTCCCTTTAAAATTCATCAATTTTTTTCTAATTTTTCTTTGCTAGATGACCATTTTGCTATTAAAATCCGTCGAATAACAGCAATATTTTGAAACAACCTGACTCCAAATGCAAACACTGCTGCTAAATACAAGTCTACACCAAGATGGACACCTAGAAAAGCTAAACTTGCTGCAAGGATGATATTAAAAAAGAAGCCTGATACAAATACTTTTTCATCGTAAATATTTTGCAGGTTTGCTCGAATTCCCCCAAACAAAGTGTCTAGAGCAGCGAGCACAGCAATCGATAAATAATTTGAATATTCTTCAGGAATTCGAATATCAGTAAACAACCCTAGAACCGCCCCAATGATTAATCCAAGTATGGGAAGCCACATTACTTATTGCCTCCTCCTTCATTTCCTTTAACCGGCTCCATATAACGAATTCGAATTGGATTTTCATAGGCGGGAACCGTCACTTTTGTTTTGGGTGAAGATACAGTTAATCGCAAATTTTCAATGTAAAACTCTTCAATAGACTTTGAAACTTTCATTCGATTATACAATTTTTCTGCAGTATCGATACTGTCTGCGACCACTTTTACCTCTATTGGCAGGCTTTGAATGGTATGTCCATCAATTTTCGTTTGGGCATTAATATCACGAATAACGGTAGTATTAATCACTCTTTGCCCATCAATTGAGACATATTTTGCCTCATACATATTTAATTCATTTAGTAATCTTTGCAAAAGATCTGGAGAAACTTCCTTGGTTACAGAAGCCCCTAATTCAATTTCCTCAAGCGCAGGTTCGATCTTCAAGGTAATTCCAGGGCCTGTTACCTTTGTTAACCCGGCTTCAACTTTTAACTCATTTAATGTATCTTTCAGTGCCTGCTCCTTACCCTTCTTTCGTTTCGACTCATATGCGGTTAATTTTTCCTCATTTGAACGAATTTCACTTAAAAGAGTCGACTGCAATTCCTTTTCCTTTAACAAGGCTTCACGAATCTCCCATATATCCCGTGTATCACGATCAACCGGTTTTTTTATAGTTTGAAATTGAATCGCAATCATAAAACCGATGATGGCAGTAATCAAGGTAAAGCTTAAGATTTTCTTCGGTTTGTCCACCTTTTTCACCTAACCTTTTAATATATTAAAATGTGGACATCGTTTTCATCTACTAATTTCCTAGAATAGGATTTAGAGTTATTTCATTTTCTTGTTCAAGGCTAAAAACAATATTATCATTCACAAGCTGATCCTTTACTCCTCCGGTAAGATTTAATGCCGCGGATAGCACATCGGGGTCTCCTATTGCCGTTATCACAAATGGTGCCGGGTGCTGCACACCATCAACAGTAATGACAGGACCATTGCAATTAATGTAGGAATGACTTGTCAGCCTTTGGCCATTGATGGCAATTGCCGCTGCGCCGGAGATATATAATTCATTTACAACTTTAAAAACATGGAATTCATGCACTAAATAATTATTAACATTGACCACTTTAGGATCATAGGCACCATCCGCCAGAGTCACTTTTACCCCTCCGCCCTTTACCTTTACCTTTCCTAAGAACATCCGGTATTTCTCCGCATCCTCTGCAAGGTTATAAAAGACCTGCGCTTCCTTCGAAAGATCTTTTTCATTTTCAAAAACCATATTTTGCTTTTTCGCTAATTCCTTTTCAAGTTTTCTGTTTGTTTCCTTTTGTGCATTCAACTGGTTTCTTAAATCAAGGGTTTTCTCCCATTGTTGGTCTGAAAGCCTCTTCGTATCACTCATGTGTTCTCTTTGAGTTAAATGATAGGAAAAGGCAATCAGATACCCAAGCACCAAACACACAAGGGACAAGATTACGTGATTACCCTTGACCTTTATCCTATCCACCTTTTTGTTCCTCCGTCTTTGTATCATATGCCTTGAAATAAGAGCCTACTTCTAAGTCAATAACACCTTTTTTATTTGGGTCTAATTGGCTGACGATTGAAGGATAATGAACCATTTTTTCTGAAAAGCTTCTTAAGGTTGCACTTACTTCGAAACCATCATTCATAAATAAGGAGATATGATATTTGTCTGTTTTTTTCGGAGTATAGTGGATCTCAGAGATGGAATTTACAATTTCAGTGGGAAGACTTTTTAGTCCATCAACCATTCCATTTAAAACAGCGCCTTCTTCGAAATCAAACAGAATTGGAGAATTATTCGGAATTTCTTTAAACGATTTCCCTGTAAGTATTTTCCCATTTTCCATAACAGGATAATAGGAGCCTTCTTTTTTCAGGTAGGCAATTCGGTTATGCTCTTGGATGGTAATCATAATAGTGTTGGGCCATTGAATCTTAACTTCTGCCTTTTTAACTTCTGAAAGTTCCTTTAATTTTTCAGAAATCTCCTTGCTCTTAACCTTCCAAATATTCGTATTTTTAGTGACTCCAGTTTTTTTTATAATTTCCTGACTGGAATATAAATCATTTCCAATCACAGAAATCCGTTTAACATGGCTTAATGGTGATTGCACATAGGCAATGGCTGCAATGAATGTAAAAAACAGAAGAAGCAGGAGAATAAGCCTTCTGTTTGCTTTTCGCCGTCTTTGCTCTTTTAACTTAGGTATTCTGTCCTCTAAAGCAACAATTTTACCTTTATCCATTCCTTTCCCCCCGTCAAAAGAACAACATTAAGCTTGTCCCCAAAAATAGCTTAAAAAATTTCCAATTTGCTTTTTAAAGTGAAAACAACGGCACGAATAATCATGCCGTCATTCATTTTCTTCCGTTTTTTTATTTATGATTAGTAATTATATCACAATATTTGTCATTCGGACGATAAATTAACGTTAGATAATCGCAATAAATTTTGGTATTTAAAATACCACTTTTTCTATTTTCGGCCAATAATTTCAACTTCTGTTTCCATTTTAACTTCATATAAACTATAGATCGTGTCCTTTACATATTGTATTAAAGCAAGGACATCACCAGCAGTTGCATTTCCGGCATTGACAATAAAATTGCCATGCATTTCTGAGATTTTGGCCCCGCCTATGCTATGCCCCTTTAATCCAGCAACTTCGATTAACTTTCCGGCATAGTTTGGAAGAGGATTCCGAAAAATACTTCCCGCGCAAGGAAAATTCCATGGCTGTGTTTCTTTTCGGTAATCCTTATTTTTTTGCATCTGTGAAACAATGCTTGTTTTTTCTCCCGCTTCAAGTTGGAAAACAGCCTCTACCACAATTCCCGGACGTTTTTTTTGTAGTACAGAGGTTCGATAGGTAAATTCCATTTCTTCAATGGAGAGCCACTCCATTTTTCCATTTTCGAAAAGAATGAGAGCTTTTGATAATATTTTACTTATGTCCGATCCATGTGCTCCTGCATTCATATATACAGCCCCGCCGACAGACCCTGGAATTCCACTTGCAAATTCAAGGCCAGTTAACCCCATTTTACTAATTTTAGTAGCTAAGCTTACAAGTGAATAGCCGCCGCCGACTCTAATTTCGGAATCATTAACAGTAAGCTGATCTAAACCGGAACCTAGTTTAATTACCACACCCTCAATTCCCTTATCAGAAACTAAAAGATTGGAACCACGTCCGATTGCCCTCCATGGGAATTGATGCTTACGGACTAATTCCATTACTTTTATTAAATTTTCAGTTGAAGAAGGTTCAATAAATAAATCAGCTGGACCGCCAATTTTGATGGTGGTATGGTTTGACAGCAGTTCATTTTGTTTCACCTTTCCAATATTCCATTCCTTCAATTGTGTAATCATTTCGTCCACTTAATCACCCTGACTTTCTAACCTTTTTTATTCAATTTATGCTTAAAGTGAATTTGGGCTACCTTAGTTTTTCGTTTGTTAGTTTTTTTATTAAATCCAAAAGCCTGTTGGCGGAATCTGGAACACCAATTTTCTTTGCTCTGGCCTTCATCTCTTTCAGTTTTTCCTTGTTTAATAAAATTTGGTCAATGCTCCCAACGAGACTTTTGTTATTCAAATCTTTTTCTAGCAATATTTTTGCTGCACCATTTTCGCTCAATGACCTTGCATTCTTTTCCTGATGATTATTGGTAACATACGGACTTGGGACAAGAATACTTGGAATCCCAAGTGAAGTAAGCTCTGCTAACGTGGTAGCACCTGCCCTTGATACTACTAAATCAATTCCAGAGAGTACTTCAGGCATATTATGAATAAACGGCTTAATGATGACATTACTTGGATTACCGATTAACTCCACTTCTTTTTTTACATCCTCAAAATGCACATCACCGGTTATATACAAAACCTGATATGATTTACTGCCAAATTCAGATAATGCTTTTACAACCGCATCATTAATTGGTTTAGCACCGCGGCTTCCACCAAAAATAAGGACGGCAGGTGCGGTTGCACTTAAGCCGGCTGATAATCTTCCTTTCACCCCATCTTGGCCAATCACTTCTGATGCCCGGGGGTTGCCGGTGAAAACAACCTTATCTATAGGAAAATATTCTTTCGCTTCATGAAAGCAAATAGCGATTTTATTTACATATCGGCTTAAAAACTTATTGGTCAAACCTGGCACGCTGTTTTGTTCATGGATAATGGAGGGAATCCCAAGTTTTGCGGCTGCATATACGACGGGACCACAAACATAGCCGCCCGTTCCAATCACAACATCCGGTTTAAACTCTTTCAAGATCTTTTTGCTATCTCGTGTTCCTTTGAAGAATCGAAAAATTGTTTTAATATTTTCAAAGGAGATTTTTCTCCTAAACCCAGTGATATGAATCGATTTAAAAGGAATTTTTTCTCTTGGAACAAGATTGCTCTCTAAACCATTTTTCGTTCCTATGTATAAAAATTCAGCATCTTTTGTCTGTTTTTGAATTTCTCTTATAAGAGCAAGAGCAGGATAAATATGTCCTCCCGTTCCGCCTCCGCTGACAACTATCTTCATAAATACACCTCATTAATAATTGCTGCCTACGTAATTACCTTCCTAATTACCTTCCTCATTCTACTATAAAAAACTATAAAATAAAGTCATTGATAAAAGAATGTTATGTAAATGTAAAGAAAACTCGCCGATTGGCGAGCCGTCAGGTGAAGATAGGGGCTGAGTTGCCTTATAGTGAAAAATACCCTGTTATTAAAACAGGGCATCTAATTAATATCTTGAATAACGGCTAATATTTAAAAGAACACCAATTGCCATTAACATTAAGGTCAGCGATGACCCTCCGTAGCTAAGGAATGGCAGTGTAATGCCCGTAACCGGCATCAGTCCTGTTACTACGCCGATATTGATCATGACTTGAATCGCAACCATTGCAATAATTCCAACGGCTAGGAAGCTTCCGTACAAGTCCGGAGCACCCAGCGCGATTCGAATCCCCCTCCAGAGGAGTAATGCAAACAGCAATAAGATAAATGAACCTCCGATAAATCCAAGCTCTTCAGAAAGGATTGCAAAAATAAAGTCCGTTTGCGGTTCCGGCAAGTAGAAAAACTTTTGCCGGCTTTGACCAAGCCCCAATCCAAACAAACCACCCGGACCAATCGCAAGCAGCGATTGGATAATTTGAAAACCGCTTCCAAGCGGGTCAGACCATGGATCAAGGAAAGAGGTAATCCGTTTAATACGATAAGGTGCCGAAGCAATCAACCCAACGAATCCGGCAACCCCCAGCAGCCCTAAAAAAGCAAAGTGACTAATGCGGGCACCTGCAACAAAAATCATTACCACACAAGTTCCTATCATTACTGTCCCCGTTCCAAGATCGGGCTGGAGCATAATCATAGCAAAAGCAATAAATGCAAGTCCAAGTGAAGGAATAAGCCCTTTTTTGAAGGAAGTAATAAATTTCTGCCGTTCAGATAAGTACTTCGCTAAAAAGGCAATCATTGCCAGCTTCATAAATTCGGATGGCTGAATTGAAAATGCCCCTACGCCAATCCAACTTCTTGAACCATTTCGAACATTACCAATCCCAGGGATCAAAACAAGGACCAATAAAACAAAACAAACAATTACGATCGTTTTTGCCCATGTCCTCCAAGTCCAATAATTGATGTTCATAATGAAAAACATTGCAGCGATTCCCACCCCTGCAAAAAGGGTTTGTCTTTTTGCAAAGAAGAAGGAATCATGAAATTTATATTCTGCCCATACAGCGCTGGCACTGTAAACCATTATCAGCCCAATGGCAAGAAGCGTGAAGGTTACAATCATCAAAATAAAATCAGGGGTTGTTCTCTTTGTCGGCACCACTAAACACCTCAACTACCAGTTTTAGGGCTTATAGCGAACCTCGGTGGAGAGCACTATGATTGTCTAACGCTAGCGACCGATAGGCGCCTTGCGCTTTCCTTTGGACAAGCCCTTACTTAAGCTTATGCACGGCTTCGATAAAAATGTCTCCCCTTACTTCAAAAGTTTTATATTGATCCCAGCTGGCGCATGCAGGAGATAACAAAATAACGTCACCTGATTCGGAATACTGATAAGCCACAGGCACGGCTTCCCCAACATTATCGACACGCTTCATCAATTTTATTCCAGCCTCTTTCGCAACACGTTCAAGCTTTGGAGCAGTTTGACCAAATGTTATTAACGCTTTAACATTCTTAAAATAGGGAATCAGTTCATCAAATTCATTTCCCCTGTCCAAACCACCTGCTAATAAAACAACGGGAGTTTTGAAAGCAGCTAATGCATTTACTGTAGCTAAAATATTGGTAGCTTTTGAATCGTTATAAAATTTACGCCCGTTAATTTCACTCACATATTGCAAACGATGTTTTACTCCTGTAAATGTTCTGAGTACTTCTTGAATGGCGAGATTGTCTACCCCGGTAAGCTTGGCTGCGGCAAGCGAAGATAAAATATTTTCAAGATTATGTACACCAGGCAGGGCAATATCTTTCACATCCATCACTTTTTCACCGTTAAAACAAATCCACTCACCACAAAGATAAGCCCCTTCAGATAATTCACTTTTCGTGGAAAATGGAATAATTTTAGCCCTGGAATGACGAGCAATTTCCATCGTTTCTTCTTGATCATAATTAACGATTAAATAATCATTTTCGGTTTGATTTCTTGTTATATTTGCTTTTGCCTTTATATATTCTTTTCTCGAGCCATGATAATCCAAATGAGCATCATAAATATTTGTGATAATTGCAATTTTAGGGGTGAATGCCTCAATCCCCATTAACTGAAAGGAAGATAACTCGATGACAATCGTATTTTCTTTCGTTGCCTCTTCTGCCACGCCTGAAGCCACTGTTCCGATATTCCCAGCAATCAGCGGCTGTTTTTTTCCTTCATTCAGCATTTCAAAACAAAGGGTTGTGGTCGTCGTTTTTCCATTTGTACCGGTAATCCCAATAAACGGCGCTTCGGAAATTTGGTAAGCCAGTTCAACCTCTGTAATGACAGGGATCCCTTTTTCAAGAGCCCCTTCAATGATTGGATTGTTATAAGGAATTCCCGGGTTCTTAACAATTAGTTCAAACCCATCATCAAGAAGCTCTACGGGATGTTCACCGCAAATAACTTTGATCCCCTCTTCTAACAATCCACGTGCTTCAGGGTTTTCAGATAATGGCTTTCGATCATTTACCGTTACAAATGCCCCAAGCTTATGTAAGAGTGCAGCAGCGGTCACCCCGCTTTTTGCAAGTCCGAGAACAAGAATCTTTTTATGACGATACGTCTCAATCTGTTTCAATTACAACCACACCTCGATATAGATTCCAAGAATCGCTAATATTAGTCCAACACTCCAAAAAGTAACAACAACTCGCCATTCAGACCAGCCAGCTAATTCATAATGGTGATGCAACGGGCTCATCCGGAAAATCCGCTTGCCTGTTGTTTTAAAAGAAATGACCTGCAGAATAACTGATAAGGTCTCAATGACGAATACTCCGCCGATAATAATGAGCAGAATTTCAAGCTTCGTTAGAATGGCAATAGCTGCAATCGCTCCGCCTAATGCAAGCGAACCAGTATCTCCCATAAAAACCTTAGCAGGATGCGCATTAAAAACTAAAAATCCTAACACTGCTCCAACAATGGCAACGGAAAAAATCGCTACCTCTACCTGCGATTGATTCCAGGCCAGCACAGCATATGCACCAAAAGCAATGGCCGCTGTACCTGATACTAATCCATCAAGTCCATCCGTTAAATTGACTGCATTGGAAAAACCCACAAGCCAAAAAATAATGAAAAAGACAAAGAACCAACCTAAATCAAAGGAGTAATCTCCAAAAGGTAAAGTAATCTCCGTCGGAAAATCATTTTGTTTATAAACAAAATAGAAAATGACTGAAATAATGATTTGTCCCAAAAGTTTTTGTCTGGACGTTAACCCTAAATTTCGCTTTAATACCACCTTGATAAAATCATCAAGAAAACCGAGTAAGCCAAAGCCGAATGTCACTAGTAAAAGTAAATAGGTTTTTACGGTTGGCGCAGAAAACTTTCCGGTCATCACTAGAGTGGTAATAATAATCGAAAATAAGATCATAATCCCACCCATTGTCGGTGTACCCGTTTTCTTTTGATGGGATTTCGGGCCTTCTTCACGAATGCTTTGTCCAAATTTTAACCTTCTTAAGAAAGGGATAAAAATGGGAGAAAGCAATACAGAAATTAGAAATGACATAATGATAGTAAATAAAATAACTTGCTCCAGCATTTTATCCCCTCCTTCCTTGACCAGCTACATTGAACTTATCTGATAATTTATTCAACATTACAGCAATATCATATGTTTGTTTGTTTTTGTTAAGAAGTTTTTTCGTTAAAAAATCAAATTTTGTTATATTCATTGTTTTTTCTGTTTCTCCATCTAATTTATCTATATATTGTTGTAGGATCATCCGCAGAGCTTCCTCCGGGTCTTCCACAAGAAAAACCGGAAAGTGGTTCGGAGTATAGCGCGGCAGCTGTTTTTCTTTATCCCAAATGGCAGCTATTGCCCCATTGGCAAGTGCCTCTTTTAGTTCACCTGATTCTTCACTGAGTGGTACAAAAATCCCTTTCGGCTGAATTGCTGCTGATTGGTCCGTTACCGTATAAAAAGTAAGAGTGGGATCATGTGCGCCCCGAACTTCATGAATGAAATTGGCAACATCATTATAAACTAAATACATCTCCTATCTCCCCTTGAGTGCATCTTGAGCTACAAGCCGGTCATCAAAATCATATACCTTGCTTCCAATAATTTGATAGGTTTCATGACCTTTACCGGCAATAAGAATTACATCACCTTCAGATGCACGTTCAACTGCTGCTTTAATTGCCATTTTTCTGTCGGGTATAACTTCGAAGCTTAAACCTTTTACTCCTGAAACCATATCATTAAGTATGGCCATAGGATCCTCACTTCTTGGATTATCTGATGTAAATATCGGGTCTGTTGCAAATTTGCAGGCAATTTGAGCCATTAGGGGTCTTTTCGTACGGTCCCGGTCACCCCCGCAGCCAACAACGACAAATATTTTTTTCTGGGCGAATTGCCGGACTGTTTTCAAAACATTTTCCAAGCTGTCCGGCGTATGAGCATAATCAACGATGATTGTAAAGTTTTGACCTTTATCAACGAGTTCAAATCTTCCCGCCACTCCTTTAATACTTTGAATGGATTGGATAATTTGCGTTATAGGCACGGCTGAAACGATTGAAGCTGAAACACTTGCTAACACATTATAAACATTGAATTTCCCTAAGAGCTGCATTTTAACCGGATATCTTTCCTTGTTGATGATTATTTCGAAGCTGGTGCCAAAGGACTTCATTTGAATATTTTCCGCCCGGATATCCGCATGGTTGTTAATCCCGTACGTAATGACATGCGCAGCCGTAGATTTTTCAAATAATACCGAAGCAGGTTCATCTGCATTCAATATGGCAAATTTCGGTTTGCTTTTTTCAAAGGTATTTCCAAGCTGGGAAAATAGCAAGCATTTTGCTCGATGGTAATCTTCCATGGTTTTATGATAATCAAGATGATCCTGGGATAAATTCGTAAAAACCGCAACATCATAATCACAGCCGTGTACCCTTCCCATATCTAAGGCATGGGAAGAAACCTCCATTACGGCTAGGTCAACATTGGCCTTGACCATTTGCTGAAAGTTTTTTTGCAATGTCAGACTATCAGGGGTCGTATTTTTGGTTCCGATTGTCCTGTCACCAATTTTTGTATACATCGTTCCAATCAAACCAGTTTTCTTCCCCGCATCTGCAAAAATCTTTTCAATTAAGTGACTAGTGGTGGTTTTCCCGTTTGTTCCGGTAATGCCAATTAAATGCATTTTTTTCGATGGCTGCCCGTAATAGGCATCGGCAAGGACCGCCATTGCACGGTGAGTATCCTTTACTAAAATAACCGGTACATCAAGTGGAAGTATTTTTTCGGCAAGAACAGCGACTGCACCATTCATAACAGCGGCTTGTGCATAATCATGACCATCCACTGTGTAGCCTTTAATACAAATAAATAAACTTCCCTTTTGCACCTTACGGCTATCATTTTCAATCGATGAAATTTCCGGATTGGCGTCCGAATAAGGGACTAATGAATGCAAATATTCAAGTAGGTTTTGTAGCTTCATGTTCTCTCAAATCCTCTCATGACCAGGAAGTACATGGCTGCCTAATTTGAAGAAGGTTAAAATTCTACTTCGAGTATTCCAGCTCCAGTGGCCCAGCCCTTAAAGTTGCTTTGGGACTAACCAGGCGCTTCTAGCTTTTCTTATTTTACATGAAAATAAAACCAAATTCCATTCTACCATTAATTGCAGCGGAAAAATAGGCGGCAGAATACATATTCCAGCCGCCTACCCCATTACTTTTATTTCTATTCACCATTGCCAAAATAAAGTCTAATTTTCGAACCCTCTTTTAATTTTGTTCCCGGTGCAGGGGATTGCCTTACCACTGTATCACCCTCACCACTTGCATCAATTTTCAAATTGATCATCTGTTCGCCAATTTCACTTTTTGTCATTCCAACCAGGTCTGGCAGTTCGATGACCGGGACATCATCCCAAGCCTTTTTCTTTTCAATTTGGTTTTTACGTGGCTCAACCCCCATGGCACGCAAACTATCCTTCATAATATTTCCAACAATCGGCGCTGTAACCTGGCCCCCGAATTGAACAACTCCCTTCGGATTATCGACAGCCACATAAACAACAAGCTGTGGGTCATCCGCTGGTGCAAACCCAATAAAGGAAACAATATGATTATTTTCTAGATAACGTCCATTTTGCGCTTTTTGGGCCGTTCCTGTCTTACCACCAATTCGATAAGAGTCAACAAATGCTTTACCGCCAGTCCCTTGGGCAACAACACTTTCAAGTGCATTGCGAACCTTTTTAGACGTTGCCTCTGAAATCACTCTTCGTTTTGCTACGGGTGAATTTCTCATAACCACTTCATTTGTTAAAGGATCATCAATCTCTTTCGCAATATACGGTTTATACAAAATTCCTCCGTTTATAGCCGCCGCAACCGCTGTAACCTGTTGAATGGGTGTAACTGATACCCCTTGGCCAAATGCCGTAGTCGCTAATTCAACCGGACCAACCCGATTTAAATTAAATAAAATCCCTGTACCTTCTCCTTGTAAATCAATTCCTGTCTTTTGGCCGAATCCGAAATCCTTTATATATTTAAACAATGTATCTTTACCTAGACGCTCTCCTAATTCTACGAACCCAGGGTTACAAGAATTTTGTACGACCTGTAAAAATGTTTCACTGCCATGCCCGCCGCGCTTCCAGCATCTAAGTCTCGCTCCAGCAACGGTAACATATCCAGGGTCGTGAAATTGATCCTTCTCTAAATTCACCTTTCCCTCTTCTAATGCAGCAGCAAGGGTAATAATCTTAAAGGTAGAACCAGGCTCATAGGTTGACCATACAGGCAGATTCCGGTTGTAAACCTCCTGCGAAACATTTCTAAAATTAGAAGGATTAAACGTAGGTCGGCTGGACATTGCTAAAATTTCACCATTATTAGGGTTCATAGCAATGGCTATGATTCCGTCAGGATTATACTTTGCCTCGGCAATATCTAACTCCCTTTCCACAATGGTTTGGATTTTCGTATCAATGGTTAATTTTAAATTCAAACCATTTTTAGGCGGTTCATAATCATCGGCCATATCATTCATCCGCTGTCCCTTTGCGTTTGCATAAAACTTTACGGAACCCCGGTCCCCGCTAAGTTCTTTATCATAATACTTCTCAAGTCCCATCAAGCCCTGGTTGTCCACTCCCGCAAAACCAAGAACATGTGAAAGATAGCTTCCAAATGGGTAATGGCGTTTAGAGTCCTCACCAATATAGATTCCATCAAGACCTAATGCCCTTATTTCTTTGGCCTTTTCATGGGAAATTTTCCTTCCTTCTTTGATTCTGACAATCGATTGTCCCTGGGTAATTTCTTTATAGGCCTTTTCCTTTGTTATATTTAACACGGAGGCAAGTTTTTCAGCCGTTTCCGCTGGGTTTTTAATTTGTCTTGGAACAACCCAAACCGTTGGAGCACTGACATTTGTTGCTAGCGGGACCCCATTTCGATCAACAATTTCTCCGCGCTCAGGCTCAAAGGGGATATTTCGGCTCCACGAATCTTTGGCTTTTCCAGTCAGCATATCACCAAGAATAAACTGTACATACCCAAGCCGGACATCGATAATTAAAAAGACAAGTATTCCAACGAAAAGTGCAATCATTAACCGTTTACGGACAGTTACATTTGAAACACGCATACTTTGAACGAGCCTCCTTTGTGTGGTCGTTCCATTTATATGCTTGTACAAAAAAAATTAGACCGTTAAGAAAAATGAAAACTCACCCTTTGATGAAAGGGCGAGTTTTCCTTAATCGCTAATATTTTGATCAGGGTTTTTTTCTTGACTGGCATCCTCTGTGTTTATTGACTGCTGCTCGGGAGTTTGCAATTGTACAATCAAATTATCTCCCTTTTTTAACGTAGCTCCAGGACTAATATTCTGCTTCACTACATAACCGCTGCCTGCAACGTTAAACTTCAAATTCGCTATTTTTGCAAGCTGCATAACATCACGGAGTGACCAGCCTGTCATATCAGGAGCAAACATCTTACCTTTCGTACCTAATATAACCTTTTCTCCTTCGAGAATGGTTGTTCCAGCTTTAGGAAGCTGAGTGGTTACATCCGATCCTTTTCCAAGCACAATCGGACTAAATCCTTGATTATTTAAATTTTTTACAGTTCCTGTTATTGCATCACCAGTGAAATTTCCAAGCTTAATCGGACTAGGCTTTTGAAGTTTTGATGGACGGATATTTAAGTATTGCAAACTATTTTTCATTACCGGTTTAAAAATCTCTGAAACAGGGCGTGAGCCAAATTCATAGTTGTCTACTTGCGGCTGTTGCACTGCAACATAAACAATTAATTTCGGATCATTTTTTGGCGCCATTCCAAGAAAGGAGAAGATATAATTCTGTGAACCTGTTAAATATCCCCCGCCATTTGGGTTTGGGATATTCGCTGTCCCGGTTTTACCAGCGACGCTATAACCATCAATTTTGTAGCGACCGCCTGTCCCATTTTTTGAAGTAACAACTGTTTCAAGATAATTACGAACAGTTTTTGCGGTTTCAGCAGTTATTGGTCTGGATACCACTTCAGGTTTGTTTTCTTTAATCGTTTTTCCGGTATCGTGATTGACAATTTTCTCTACTACATGGGGTTTCATCATTTTACCATCATTAGCAATCGATGTTGCTGCCTGAATTTGCTCAATTGGTGTTATCGCTGTACCTTGTCCAAAGGCTGTTGTTACTTTTTCGATTGGGTAATTATACTGAATTTTTCCTGATGCTTCATTGGGAAGATCGATTCCGGTCGGCCGGTCAAATCCGAATTTACTTAAATACTCTCGGAATTTCTCAAAGCCTAATTTTTCATGAGCTATTTTTGCAAAGGCAACATTCGATGAACGCTGCAAACCTTCTAAAAAGGAGATGGTTCCCCAGCCTGAATAATTATGATCATGTATCGCCGGTGACCTTGGAGAAACTTGATAGGATCCTGATTTATACAATTCATTCGGGTTGAAAACCCCTTCATTCACCGCTGCGGCAAGCGTGAAAATCTTCATGGTCGAACCAGGTTCATATGAGGTTTCAATGGCTTCATTATGCCAGCTGTCCGTAATGCCTTCTTTCGTTTTCGGGTCAAAAGACGGACGCTGCCCCATCGCTAAAATATCACCTGTTTTCGGATCTGCTACAATTGCAATAATTTTTTTCGGATTATATTCCTTTGCAACCTTATTCATGGCATCTTCTAAAAATGTTTGGATTTTCTGATCTATTGTTAAATAAACATCATCCCCATCCTTTGCAGGGGTGATGTTTTCCTTTTTATCCGGAAGTATATAGCCCCATAAGTCACTTTCGTAATTTATTTTTCCATTTGAGCCTGTTAGGTAATTATTTAGAGATTTCTCAATTCCCATCTGTCCTACTATTTTATTATCTTTTTTTTCATCAGGGTCAGCATATCCTACTAAATGAGAGGCAAATATCCCGTTTGGATAGAAACGCTTCATTTGTGGGATAAAGGTAATACCCGGAAGCTTTAAAGCCTCAATTTTCCTTTTCGTTTCAATCGAGATATCTTTTCCGGCAGAGCCAAATTGAACTTCAAACAATTTTTGGGTTAATCTACTATAAATCTCAGACTCATCCATATCAATATATTTGGCCAATTCTTCTGCAGTTTTATGCGGATCCTTAACATGCATGGGATGTTTCGGGTCCGTCGTCATCTTTTTACTTAAAATGGCAAGAAGTGTATAAGAAGCGGTGTCTTCTGCGACGACTTCTCCGTTTCGATCATAAATAATCCCTCTGGAGGCTTCAAGTGTTCCGACCCTTGTATATTTTTTCTGTGCCTTCGCTGCAAGCGGCTGACCGGCAGCTTCCCCGGATATTTCGATTGAAAAATATCGGAAAAGCAATATAAAAAAGAGCAGGCCGAATATTCCAAATAAACAGGCTGCTCCAACATTCATATAGGGCTGTTTCTTAATCATTTTTGCACAACCTTGACGTTATTTTCGTTTAAAACGAGTCCCATTTCCTTTGCTTTTTCATAAATACGTTCATACGTACTTAGTTCGCTAACTTGTACTTTTAAGTCATTGTTTACTTTCTTTTGCTTCTCAATTGATGTTTCAGTTTCTTGAATCGATTTGTTCACCTGCCATATTTGCGACTGGTTCGAAATCATATGAACAGCACCAAAACAAACCATACCGGCAAACGCAATCCCGAGTACTTTTTCCCCGGGTGTAAGCCAGGACTTATTAACTTTTACTTTTTGTTTTAGTTTTTCTTGAACGGTTTCAGTCACTTGTTGCTGCTCTTGATATTTCCTGGCAAGATTACTCAAATTTTTTCCCCTCCAGCAATTTTTTATATTTTTTCTGCAATACGAAGCTTCGCAGATCGGGCACGATTGTTTTCTTCGAGTTCTTCTTCAGAAGGAAGAATGGGTTTTCGAGAGATTAATTTTAGCGTTGGTTTGTATTGATCTGGAATAATTGGTAAACCATGGGGCAAATCAGGGGCCTCGCTTGCCTTTTTAAATGCCGCCTTACAAATTCGGTCCTCTAGCGAGTGGAAGGTAATCACACTGATTCTTCCTCCCGGATTTAATATTTCCATTGCTTGGTTTAATGATTGTTCAAAAACGGATAGTTCGTCGTTCACTGCAATTCTTATCGCCTGAAAAACCCTTTTGGCTGGATGCCCGCCTTTTCTTCGGGCAGGTGCAGGGATTGCGTCCTTTATTAATTCAACCAATTCCGCTGTTGTCTCAATTGGTCTGGATTCTCGTGCTGCTTCAATTTTCCTTGCAATTTGCTTAGAAAATTTCTCCTCACCATAGCGAAAAAAGATTCGAACTAAATCTTCATACTCCCAGTGATTCACGACATCATAGGCCGAAGTGTGTGCATCACGATCCATTCTCATATCTAATGGGGCATCATGATGATAGCTAAATCCTCTTTCCGGTGTGTCCAGCTGCGGGGATGATACACCTAAATCATAAAGAACACCATCAACTTTCCTAACTCCTAAGGCTTCGAGCTCATCCTTTAAATATAAAAAATTGCTTTTTATAATCGTCAATTTTTCAAGATTAGACGATAACTTTTCTTTGGCATTCGCAATCGCCACTTCATCCTGGTCAAAGGCAAATAATCTTCCCTCTGCCCCTAATTTCGAAAGTATGAGCGAACTATGTCCTGCTCCGCCTAACGTACAGTCAACGTAAATGCCATCTGGCTTAATATTTAAGCCTTCCACCGCTTCGTTTAATAACACTGTTGTATGTTCAAACATTTTCCAATTCTCCTTATCGAATGAAACGATATATAATAAGTTATGTTTATATAACTTTTCCATTATATATCAAAGCCAATCATATTTTCTGCAATCTCAGCAAAAGAATCCTCGGATTGCACAAAATAGTCTTCCCAAATCTGCTTGCTCCAGATTTCAATTCGATTGGAAACACCTAGGACAACACATTCTTTTTCTAATTTTGCATATTGAAGTAATGGGGCAGGAATATTAATCCTTCCTTGCTTGTCCAACTCGCTTTCAGTTGCACCAGAGAAGAAAAATCGAGTAAAAGCACGGGCATCTTTCTTAGTAAGTGGTAAACCTTTAAGTTTTTCTTCTATCACTTTCCACTCTGTTAATGGGTAACCAAACAAACATTGATCCAAACCCCTCGTGATAATGAACATTTCACCAAGATCATCACGGAATTTGGAGGGCACGATGATACGGCCTTTATTATCGATGCTGTGATGGTATTCACCCATGAACATACCCGCTACCCCCACTTTCTATATAAAATGTACCACATTCCCCCACTTTCCTCCACTTATTTTTACTATTCGTTCTTAAGATTTAAAATCCCTTTAAAACTTGTAATATTTATCAAAAAAAAGAAACTTCACAAAACGGGAAGTTTCTACATTTTAATTATTTTATGCCGTCCATCAAACTCAAAGCTTAATTGCATTACATCATTGATTAGATGGAGTCCATAGTGATTTAAATAATAAAACACATTCCAGGTTCTCTCCTGCGGGAACCCGTCAGGTCTTAATGAAAGATCCACACGTCCATATTTCCTTAGGACAACATCGTGTTTTAATTTTACCGAATCATCCAGTTTCTTTTGCATAAATTCAATTTCTTCTACAAGCTTTTTCTCATTTTTCTTTAATAATGGCAAAAGTCCTTTATCAAGCTGGGCAGTCTTTGCCTCAATCAGACGGTATTGCTGAGCCAATTGTTCTTTTGCTGCTAAGAATAGTTCTTCAGCTTCTTTATCTTTTATTGAGCCAAGAAACAATTCTTTGTCGGTTGTTGTCCCCTTGGTTAAAACAGTAGACAAAGTTAAATTTAGTTCATTCATGTCCGTTTCAACAGAGCGGTCAAGCAGGGTAATATTCAACCTTGGCACAATCGGGGGCATTTTCATATTAAAAAATTCAAAAACAAGCTTTAATTCTGCCCAATAAGAAATTTCCCCCGGGCCAGCAATGAATGCAATGGTTGGGAAAAGTAATTCCTGCATTAAAGGTCTTGTTACCACATTATTGCTCAACCTGCCGGGTTCTTTGGCTGCAATCTCCACTAATTCTTCTTTCGTAAAGGAGAGGACCCCACTTTTCCCCACAAATCGGTCGATTTCCAGATTATATTCCAGAAGAATTCGTTCGTTCATTCTTTCATCGTAATAGAATAGATTCGCAGCCTGATCATGTGCTTCAATCGTTATCGGGTAACCCTTTTGACTAATCAAATCCTGCTGTTTTAGCAAAGAATAAGTAATCGATTTATGATGATTAATTTGTTCTGTCAAGAATTCTTTTTGGATCTGGCGGAAAAGCTGGTTACCTGAATCAACAATTAACAAGCCGTAATCTTTAAACATTTCCATGACAATGTTTGCAAAAAAGTCTACAAACGTATCCGATTTGCTTATTTGCTCTTCAGCAAATGCGATAAGACGATTGGTATGATTGGTTTCACCAAAGTTTTCAATCACATTTCGTACCCATGCAAGACATACATCTTTATCCAAGTGAATATCAGAAACCATTTTCTTTTGAAAAACTTTCTCTGGATAAATCCATTTATCCATTCGGTTTTCTACCGGAACAAAAACGTGATTTACTTCCTGAAAATCATGATCCTCACCGGCAATCCAAAAAACAGGAATAACAGGTACACCAAGCTGTCTCTCTTTTTGCTCAGCTAATTTAATGATGGAAATAACTTTATGTATCGAATAAAGTGGTCCCGTTAGTATTCCTGCCTGCTGCCCGCCAATGACAACTACACTTTTAGGATTTAACAGTTTTTCAAGTGAATTTTCCACTGCCTTTGAAGAGGGATATTTCTTAATGAACTCTCTAATGTGTGCAGTTAATTCTGCGCGGGGGAAGCTTCGATTTTTCAACTCTGTTAATCGATCCTGGTCGTCGGATATTTGATTATAACGATAGTGGAAAAATGATTGTATATCAGCTGCCTGCTCCAAATAATTAGAAGCAAATCGGTTTACAGCCGGTAAAGAGAGATTTAAAATCTCCATTTATGTACATCCTTTCTAATCAACCATATTCATTCCTTAAGAGTATAGCATTAACCACTCTTTTTCAAAAAAAACTTTGCTTACAAAAATTCTTGAAAACAAAATTTTTTATGAGAAGACTGTGTTAAAAGTTATTTTTCATTTAATAACAACGTTGATTGGAGCGGAAATCAACACTGCCTATGAAAAAAAGGTAAAAGTCAGGGCCCGATGAATCAAACCATAAAATGTAAGAGCCATGTAGACAAGAAAAAAGAGAATAAAATTGCACCTCCAAAATCCCTTCAACACTTTACCAAATAAAATTTCACCTTTTATTTTCCAATGAACCACCACAAAAGTCATTGCTATTAGAATCAACACTATTATTATTAACCAGAAAAGGGATTTCCCCCAAATGGTTACGATTAAAAAATGAACAGCAATAATAAATAAGAGGGTCGTAAAATCTAAAGCCTTATGGACAGATTTACGTTTACTCTTTGTGATCATCCTAAATATAATATAAGCCGCAACAAATCCTAATGGCGGTAAAACAAAAAGGACTGATAAAACAGTTGAAATAAACGTAATCATTTCAAACCACCTTTTCCAAGCTCTTTCCCATTTAAAAGGAGATAGAAGCTTTCAATTAAAGGAACCTTTTTGAACTCCTCATTTGCCTTTTCCAATAAGAAACCTAAAATTGCATCCACTTCAGTTTTTCGATTTGCTTCAATATCCTTTAGCATAGAAGAACGATTATCGGCTGTTTTATGACAAATATCGATTATTTTCTTCAAATGAATATCGGGGTTTTCTATATTTAATAGAATTGAGATTTCATTAAATAAATGAACAACATTTTTAAAATAATATTCATTTTTAATTAATTCACCATTTTTCACCCCAAGGATAGCTGTTAATGGATTTATAACCGAATTGACAATTAATTTATTCACCAGCATCTTGTAAAAATCTTCGTTCATCACAATTGGAAATTCGCTAGGTGCGGTTTCGGTTAATGCTGTTAACACATAAGTATCTCCGCGAAAGACAGCAACATTCGTTATACCCTCTCCATTATGGCTGACAGTAAAAGCATCTTCCCTGTATGCGCCATGTTCAACTGATCCGACAGAAATCTGTGTTTCTCTAAGTGTTTCTAGATGCTTTAAATGCCCCATTCCATTTTGTAAAAATAACAGGTTTTTTGGAGGTCTTGGTAGTCTATTTATATTTTTAATAATCTCTTCTAGATGGTAGGATTTTACCGTAATGATGATAAGATCTTCCGTTCCTTCCCATTTACTTAATGGTAAAGCACGGACCAAGGCTTGAGTCCTTTTAGTGTTCTTTTTTAAAATAATTCCGTTTTTTTTAATTTCCATTGCTTGTTCTTCTGTTCGTGTATAAAGTGTAACCGTAAAAACACGACTCAAATAAGATGCAAATAATAGACCAAGTGATCCGGCACCAATAATTCCAATTTCCAAGCATATCCCTCATTTTTTCACTTTTCTATTATTTTATCAAAAGGTTATACACATGGTAAGAAAAATCCCTTTTCACCAAAAGTGAAAAGGGACTTTGTACTGTCTAGCTCCAGCGCCTAGGGGCTCTATGGTCTACAGCCAATCCGTCAAGAAGGTTAAAAAGCAACCTTCTCGCCGGCTCGTCTTATGCTTGTCACCCCTAAGCAAGACGCTTCCGCATTTCTATTTAGACTGGATACACCGGATGTTTCCGAACGCTGAATGTTAATTCTTTTGTCTCGTAATAATCAAAACGCTGAATTAATACATCCCGCAATTCCTCCGGGGCAACAATTTCATCCACAATTAACTCCGAGGCAAGCTTATAAATATCAATACTTTCTTTATATTCTTTGTGCTTTTCCTGAACAAAAGCGATTTTCTCTTTTGGATCGGCAATTTCTTTTATTTTATTTGAATAAACTGCATTTACAGCTGCTTCTGGACCCATTACAGCAATTTGTGCCGTTGGTAAAGCGATACAGCAATCTGGCTCAAATGCAGGGCCAGCCATTGCATAAAGTCCGGCACCATATGCTTTTCTCACAATGACAGAAATTTTAGGAACAGTTGCCGAGCTCATTGCGGCAATTAATTTAGCCCCATGGCGGATAATTCCGGCCCGCTCTACTTTTGTTCCAATCATAAAGCCTGGGACATCAGCAAGGAACAATAAAGGGATATGGAAGGCATCACATAGTTGAATGAATTTTGCTGCTTTATCAGCAGAATCAACAAACAGAACGCCCCCTTTTACCTTTGGCTGATTGGCGATAATTCCAACTGCCCTGCCGTCGATTCGCGCCAGACCCGTAATAAGCTCCTCCGCAAACAGCTTTTTAATCTCATAAAAACTTCCCTCATCCACTAAGCAGTCAATACATTGGTGCATATCAAAGGGGGCATTTTGATTTTCCGGAATTATCGCTTCTAGTTCACGGCCTTCCTTTGGCGCAATTCCAGCAATCAACTTTGTTTTTTCTTTAAAGTTTGCAGGAAAATACCCGATATATTTTTTTGCTGATTCTATCGCTTCTTCTTCACTATAGACAAGAACATCGCCACAGCCGCTTACCGAACAATGCATTCGGGCTCCGCCCATTTCTTCAAGGCTTACCTTCTCACCGATTACCTTTTCCGCCATGCGCGGCGAACCAAGATACATGGAAGCATTTTGATCCACCATAATAACGATATCGCAAAATGCCGGAATATAGGCCCCTCCTGCCGCTGAGGGTCCAAAAAGAATACAAACCTGTGGAATCATACCGGAGAGCTTTACTTGATTATGAAAAATCCTACCCGCGCCGCGTCGATTTGGAAACATCTCTAACTGGTCGGTGATTCTCGCACCAGCAGAGTCAACTAAATAAAGTAATGGAACCTTTAATTTTTCAGCGGTTTCTTGAATACGAATGATTTTTTCAACCGTACGCGCTCCCCAAGATCCAGCTTTTATCGTTGAATCATTTGCCATAACACAAACTGTTTGGCCGTTTATCTTTCCAATCGCACAAACCACCCCATCGGCCGGTAGATCTCCCGCTTGGAAATTAGCAAATTTCCCGTCTTCTTCATATACTCCTTCATCGAACAATAACGCAAGCCTCTCACGTACAAACAACTTGTTTTGTTCCTTTAGCTTCTCGTGATATCTTTTCAGCCCGCCAGCCTCAATTTTTTTTCGATTTTCGGTCAATCGTTCATTCAATGTATTGGGTGTTGCCATTGTTCTCCCCCCTTATCAGCTGCTATTCGATTACAAGTAAAACATCGTCTTCATTAACAAAATCACCAATGCTCACTTTACATTCTCTAACAATTCCTTCTGTAGGACTTTCAATCGGGATTTCCATTTTCATTGATTCGAGCATTAAAACCTCCTGCCCCAATTTCACATTTTCACCGTTTGAAACAAAAATATTTAAAATGGTACCAGCCATAGAAGCAGTAATTTCTCTCATACTCATTCTCTCCTTAGTTTTTTAATTGTTTTGTTAAGAAATTTGTTGTATAGATACCCTTTTTAAAATCTTCATTCGCCAGTATTTTTAAGAAAAGCGGCGCGTTTGTTTTAATTCCATCAATTTTTAGGCTTTTAAAGAATCGTTCTGCAATTATTAATGCTTGATTGCGAGTATCCCCATGGAAAATACATTTCGCTATCATTGGGTCATAAAAAGGAGTTACAGTACCTCCGCTCACATAACCGGCATCTACCCGGACACCTTGCCCATTTTCCCACTCAAAAGTTGCAATTTTACCCGGTGATGGCAAAAAACACACAGGGTCTTCCGCATAAAGACGGAATTCAATGGCATGCCCCTCTAAAGTGATTTCAGATTGAATTTTTGGAAGCTTTTCTCCCTTTGCAACTAAAATTTGCCACCTAACAAGGTCTAGTCCAGTGATTTCTTCTGTAACAGGATGTTCTACCTGAAGTCTTGTATTCATTTCTAAAAAGTAGAAGTTTTCTTGTTCGTCCACTATGAATTCAATTGTCCCGGCATTAGTGTAGTCAACAGCTTTTGCTGCCTTAACAGCCGTATCATACATTTTTTCGCGGATTTCATTGGAAAGGAAAGGAGAGGGAGATTCCTCGACCACCTTTTGGTGTCTTCTTTGAATCGAACAATCCCTTTCATATAAATGAACAATATTTCCATGTATGTCACCAAAAACTTGTATTTCAATGTGTCTTGCGTTTGCAATATATTTTTCGATAAAAACCTCATCTGAGCCAA
This sequence comes from Neobacillus sp. GCM10027624, assembly GCF_042675345.1. Lineage (NCBI taxonomy): Bacteria > Bacillati > Bacillota > Bacilli > Caryophanales > Bacillaceae > Neobacillus > Neobacillus sp. GCM10027624. Next base: position 226,255 of record NZ_JBHTHD010000003.1, on the reverse strand, counting down.
AATAAGCCATTGCTCTCGACTTTGTCGATGCATAGGCTTTTCCGAGCGCTTGCTCATTTTCACATAACACCATTCCGATCCCCCCGCCTCCGCTACTTGCTTTCAGCATTATGGGGTATCCAATTGTTGCAGCTAAGGAGCATGCTTCTTCAAGTGTCTTTAATCTATGAGCGCTTCCCGGAACCACGGGAACACCAGCGTGTTCCATTGTTTGCCGAGAAACAATTTTATCCCCCATCAGCTCAAGGGTTTTCGGTTTGGGACCAATAAAAATGATTCCTTCCTCAATTGTTCTCAAGGCAAATCCGCTATTTTCGGATAAAAATCCATATCCCGGATGAATGGCATCCACCTTTTCTTCTTTCGCAATAGCTAAAATTTTTTCAACTTGCAGATAGGATTTAGTAACTGGAGGCTCACCAACATACACTGCCTTAGATGCGGCTTTAACATAGGGCATTTCCTTATCGGCATCTGAAAAAATTGCAACTGTTTCAATCCCCATCTCATGGCAGGTTTTAATAATCCGAAGTGCAATCTCTCCCCTGTTGGCTATTAAAATTTTTTGCACATGATTACCCCTTTCTAAAACCCTTTAGTCCATCCATCATTATATGTTTCTACAACCTTAACGAAATTTCCTGCAAACTTTGAAAACGCTTCCCGAAGTTTTAATGTAGGAAATTTTTATAATTTTGTTATATAATAAATGTAGTAGTTCGGTTTTAATAATTCAAAAATTATCTCATTTCCATGTTATTCAGTATCACTTGAAGATATACGGATGATGTATCCAATCACTTTCTTTTTAGGGGGTTCCTTTATGGGGTCAAAAGTTGAAAAATTAAAAATCAATTTTAAAACACTTGAAGAATTTAAAAAGTTTAAGCAGTATGGGATTCAAGAGTTATCTATGCTAGAAGATTTAGAAGCAAATATGGTGGAAGATCATAGTGATTCACCATTTTATGGTATTTATTTTGGAGACAAACTAGTAGCACGAATGAGTTTATACCAAATTGATGCGAAATTTGACCGTTATTTCTATCCACCACAAAATTATTTAGAGCTTTGGAAGCTAGAAGTACTGCCTGACTATCAAGGTAAAGGCTACGGCAAGCAGCTTGTAGAATTTGCAAAAAGCTTTGGTCTGCCTATTAAAACAAATCCTAGAGTTCATTCAAGTGAATTTTGGAATAAGATGGAATTTGATGCTGTTGAGTATGATATGGAACGCGACCGCGGTGAAAATCCACTTGTATGGTATCCTGCAGGTGTAGAAGCACAGCATTAAAATAAAAAAAGCGGACATAAAGTCCGCTTTTTTATTTTTCCACTCTTTCAAGATTCCCGTTTTTATCCATTTGGAATTTTACCTTTTGCTGACGGTCTTCCTCCTGGAGAACAACCATTTTTCTTGCTCTTTCCATAATTTCAATCAATGATCGATAATCTTCCTCAATCGCTTTTAGGTTTTTACTCAGTTTTTCATTTTCCGCTGCCAGATAGAAGATTTTCTTTTCTAATTCTTTTATTTTTTCAACTGACTTTTCCCGGTCCTCTTCAATGGTGGAGCTAACCTCAGCTTTCCTATGAAGTCCCTCTAAAAAATGGATAACGGATTGAAAACTAACAGATTCGCCATTGGATTTGGATGAGGCGGCTTCCACCATGACCTCGGCGCCATTTTTTTCTTCTTCCACTTGAGGTGATTGTTTTTTCATTTCTTTTCGTTGTTTTTTTGCAAGTTCAATACCTGACTTGTATTGTTTCCTAACGAAAGAATTCCAGCGAAAACCACAGGCTGCTGAAGTTCTTGACAGTTGTTTGCCTACTTCCTCAAAAGCCTGCAGCTGCGTTCCTCCCTCACGGATATGTCTTAAAACAACTTCGGCAAGCAATAAATCTTCATCTTGTGACCATGCATCTTGGCGAGTTGGCGCCATAACAGAATCCCTCCTAGTGTTTTTATTCATACATATGCATCTACTAGAAAAGATAGACTGAAACAACACCTGTTTTCAGTTTAATTGTTTGTTTTTTTATTCATAAACATTTTGACGTACTGATGATGGGATTCACTCTCCCAAAGGCGGGCACAATTTCGGACTTCCGTCTCTATTCTCTCTTGCAGTTTCGTTTCCTCCCACCTTCTAATCCATATCTGTTTATAGGATTGCAGTACACCTTTGTCCTTAGATAAGAGATTTTCCAAGTATGTTTCACATTCTTTTATAGGGTCAGTCTCATAAAGGCTGTCAATCAAACCTATCTCATTTAATCTTTCGACCTTATGAACCTTGGCATCCATTAACAGCTTCATGTAAAGAGGATTTGGCAGCTTTTCTGCCAAAATCGTTCCTCCCCCCCAGCCAGTTGTAATCGATTGCTTTCCTTGAATAAAACCAGCTTTTATCCCCTTCCGTGCTAGACGAAAGTCGCAGGCAATGGCAATCTCACATCCACCTCCAACTGCATGCCCGTTCATTAGGGCAATAGTAGGAATGGGTAATGTTAACAGAGAATAAAGAACTTTGGACATTTTTGAAAGCATCGAATAGGCTTCTTCTTCGGTTTCAAGCAAGTGAAAAACAGAAAGGTCTCCACCAGAACAAAAGGCATCTTCCCCTTCTCCTGTAATAACCAAGGCCAAAACATCAGGGTCAGCCGCATGATGAATCACTTTCGAAAGCCCTTCCATAACATCATAATCTACTGCATTTCTTTTATCGCCTCTTGTGATGGTAAATAATAAATAACCCTTTTCTGATTTTTCAATGGTATAAGCCATAATCCTTTCTCCCTTCAATATGAACTATGTATGGATTGCTTCTTTTAAAATTACCCAATGATTATCGCACTAATCACTTAGTTTGGAAATCAACATCCCATAAAACGACAAAAGCACAAGGGCTTATGCTCCTTGTGCTTTTTATCTCAATGAAATTAGTCGTTCACAACGTCTTTTCCTTTGTATGTTCCGCAAGCCTTACATACGCGGTGAGCAAGTTTCATTTCACCACAGTTTGGGCAACTTACCATACCAGGTACGTTTAATTTAAAATGAGTACGACGTTTTCTCTTTGCAGTTTTAGAAGTTCTTCTAAAAGGTACAGCCATTCTTCCCACCTCCTTAAAGAGTTTAAAGAAAGTCATGAAGACGAATTACTTAAGGTCTTCACGTGCTCCATGTTTTGCCGATTATGATTCGGAAGAATTGTCATTGTCAAAAAACTTAGCAAGTCCAGCTAGTCTTGGATCAATTTTTTTCGATTGATCCTCTTCATGAATCACTTCCCAATCCTTACCGGATTGTGGCGCAGCATCTTCATTAGTGACATCTTCGCAAAAAACCTGCATCGGAATCTCAAGTAAAAGAATTTCTCTAATGACTGGCATTAAATCAATACAATCCCCTTTTACTTGATGCGCTTCCTCTTCCATTTCATAATTCGAAGTCTGTAAGAGGAACGTTTCAGATGTTTCGACATTAATTGGAAGCTTCACATCCACTAAAGTACGAGAACAAGGAAGTATTAAATAACCTTCGATTTTTAAATGAAAGGTCACTTTCGTTGAATCAATATCTCCCCTGCCGGTAATATGCATTGGAGATACCTCTCGGATCGTAGGATCATCTTGTTTAATCTCATCAACCCGAATCGTTTCATCAATCGGAAAATCCTTGTTTCGATATTTTTGTAATTGGCTTAATGTCCATTTCAATTGAATCACCCCAAGGCAACAAAGGTAATTATAGCCTTCGATTAAATTTTTGTCAATGTTTTTTCTTTACACCTAGAAAGGTGATTTCATCAAATTATATTCCTTTAGTAAGCAATTACTTATAAGTTTATCCACTTGCACTTTTTACAAACATTTATATTGTCTAATTACCTATTTGGTAGGGGGATAAGCTCTTAGTAAAATAAATTGTCATAGGGTATATCGTAAACTAGAAAGAGGGTGATGTAAATATGTATTTTCCACAACAACCTTATCAAACTGTACCAATTGGTGCAAGTTACTATGGCGGATTCCCTTATTTAGGGACGGGTATGCCTTATTATCACATGGGTTACCCTGGATATTATTATGGATTTCACCACAACGGACATGATTGGAACGGAAATGGCTGGAATGGACATGATTGGAACGGGTATGAATGGAATGGACACTGGAATGGGTATGAATGGGATGATCACGACTAAAATTGAGAGGACATTATAACATGAGGGAATACAAAGCTATTCCCTTCCGTTTTCGTTATAATATATACATAAATTTTTAAAAAAACAGGAGGAAGAAAACATTGAAAGCTGTTGGCGTAATTGTCGAATATAATCCCTTTCATAATGGACATGCTTTTCACGTCCAAGCAGCAAGAGAAACCTCGAATGCTGATATTGTGATTGCAGTAATGAGCGGAAATTTTCTGCAAAGAGGAGAGCCTGCACTAGTTTCCAAGTGGTACCGAACGAAAATGGCTTTATCCGGGGGAGTAGACCTCGTATTTGAGCTTCCATATCAATTTGCTACTCAAAATGCAGAGTTTTTTGCTGATGGGGCAGTTTCTATATTAGATGCGGTTCATTGTGAATCTTTTTGTTTTGGAAGTGAAAGCGGCGACATTTCCTCCTTTTTAAAGACCATTGACTTTTTGGAAGAGCATCAAGAAATCTTTGATGAGAATGTAAGGAGACATATTAAATCGGGTGTTAGCTATCCAAAGGCATTATCCCTTTCCTTTCAAGATTTTACTGAAACAGAAGGTTTATTAAACTTAACAAAACCAAATAACATCCTGGGATTTCAGTATATAAAATCTATAAAAAAAATGAATAGTCAAATAAAACCGCTAACCATTGCCCGAAAGAATGCCAATTACCATGATGAGCATTTTGCTTCTGAAACGATTGCGAGTGCAACAAGTATACGTAAAGCCCTATTTTCAACTGATGAAAGAACATTTAATATCGACCAGTATGTCCCAGACCCAACGACTGAATTATTAAGGGAGTATTACAATCATTATGGGGGGTTTCAGCAATGGGAAAATTATTGGAGCTATCTACAATTTCGACTGATACAGTGCACCCCAGAAGAGCTTAGGAATATTTATGAGGTTGAAGAAGGAATTGAAAATCGGCTGAAAGCTGCTGCATTAACCGCAGGCAGTTTTCAGGAATTCATGGAAAAAGTCAAAACTAAGCGTTATACATGGACAAGACTGCAACGAATTTGCGTACATATTTTAACGAATGCAGGAAAAGAAGAAATGAGCAAACCTGAAGGTGCAAACTATTTAAGATTACTAGGGATGACCCAAAAAGGAAAAACATACTTAAACAAAGTGAAATCCGAGCTTAAGCTCCCGCTCGTTTCAAAACTATCTTCCTATAAGCACAAAGAAATTATGCTTGATATCAAAGCAGCACAAATCTATGCATTTGGCATACCTATGGACCTAAGAAATGAATTCATCCAGCAAGAATATAAACAAACTCCGATCATAGTAAAGTAAAAGACGGTGCAATGCACCGTCTTTTACTTTTGAGGCAATTTTTCTAAGTAGGCAACGGCATCATCAAATGTATCTACCGGTACAATTTTCATTTTTGTTTTGATATCCTTGGCAGTTTTCACAGCTGCCCGGTAGTTGGAATCTTTTGCACCTTTTTCATTAGGCGCAAAGAAGATTTCCGCTCCTGCTTTATCTGCTGCTACAATTTTTTGTTCAATTCCCCCAATCGGACCAACCGTCCCATCCACATCAATGGTACCAGTTCCTGCTATTTGATAACCTTTCGTCAAGTCCTCTTTTGTTAATTGATTATAGATTTCGAGTGAAAACATCAATCCAGCTGAAGGACCGCCAATTTCATCCGTTTTTACTTCAACAGGTGGATCTACCTTTACTTCCTTGTCATCAACTAAATAAATTCCGATTCCCACTCGATTAGGCTGCTTTTTTAACTGCTGGACATTGAGTTTGGCTGTTTTTGTTTTTTTATCTCTTATAAATGTTAAGGTAACTTGGTCACCCTTATTTTTTTCACCTACATAGGCAATGAATTTTTCTGAGGAAGGGAACTGATGACCATCAACCTTAAAAATCCGATCACCTGCTTGAAGCTTGCCATCCGCCGGCATTCCCGGAACGACATCAACCACATAGATTCCTTTATATTTGTAATTTACCGGAAGGCCTGCCTTTCGGTACGCAACATCAATTGCATTTAATTTGGATTGGGCCATGAGATAGAGCTGTTTTGCATTATACTCCTCATCTGTCTCGGTTTTATCTAAAACCTGTTCTACTGGATAGAGTTCTTCATATTTTTTTATTTTTGCTTCTAGATAGGAGTAGATTGTTGCTCTTCCCATCCTAACTGTTGTCAACATAAAGTTGCCTTTTTCCTTGTATCCATCTTCTACCTTTATTATAGGATGAAGTTCTTTGGCCATCCCCGGTTTTGTTACATAAAAGGGGAGTGTATAAAACAAACCTCCAATTAACACAATCGCTATAATTAATAAAGCACTGATATATATTTTCTTACGCATTCCACTTTTTACCCCTTCCACTGCTCAATAACCTGTTTAATTTGAGGAATATGTTTTTTAAATTCTTCTTCTCCTGCTTTAATAATCTCTTCAATGTTGGTGAATGCGCGTGAACTAAACATTTCAACCGGAGGACGAATCATAATATCCGCGGCAATCTCCCTTGTATTAATAATTTCAGTCTGCATGATATCAATACTTTGCATAATCACGTCATAAATCGATGTGATTTCAGCGTTTCGTTTCACCATCGAGACATCCACGGCAATGACGATATCCGCACCCATATCTTTTGCAACCGATACAGGTACACGGTCGGAAACACCCCCATCTACTAAGATTCTCCCTTTGTACCTTTCCGGAACAAAAATTCCCGGAATTGAGATACTAGCCCGAACGGCTTCTGCAACAGGACCATTTTGAAACACTACTTTTTCTCCAGTTAAAAGGTCAGTTGCGACAATTCCAATTGGAAGGGATAAATCTTCAATATTTTTTCCGTGCGTAAATACCCTGACAAAATCCTTCACTTTCTTTCCTGCAATAAACCCCATTTTTGGAACAGTAAAGTCTAAAAAATACTTTCGCTTAAAAGCTGTTGAAAGTTTGTATAATCGATTCATTTCTATACCGGCACCGTAAAAACTCCCCACTAGGGCACCCATGCTGCTTCCTGCAATCAGGTGAATCGGGATACCCTCTTCCACCATTACTTTGATCACACCTAAATGCGCAAACCCGCGTGCTCCGCCTGATCCAAGTGCTAACCCTATTTTAGGCTGTACCATTAAAGTTACCACCTCACTCACCCGCAAAAGTGAAATCTCGTTCAATCTTATGGTCTAATTTCTCGAACTATGAGTATATTTGATTTATATGAGGACGAGTAGTAAAAGGACACTTGCGTGAATATTTCTTATTTTATCATTGATACGGGGGAAATGCATAGTTACTGTTACCCCAAGGAAGGAGGTCCCCTTCGTGTTTCGTTCAAAAGTTAAAACGATTGTCTTATCCATATTAATTACCATACTAGCTGCCTCACTTATCAGCTTTCCGAAGGAGTCCTTGGAAGCTTCAGTCCGTGGTCTCAAGATGTGGTGGGAAATTGTCTTCCCTTCCCTCCTGCCCTTTTTTATCGTTTCTGAAGTGCTAATCGGCTTTGGAGTTGTTAAATTTATTGGGGTCCTATTGGAACCCCTTATGCGGCCTGTTTTTCGCGTACCAGGTGTGGGAGGTTTTGTATGGGCGATGGGGATGGCCTCCGGGTTTCCTGCCGGAGCCAAATTTACAGCTCGCCTGCGCCAGGAAGGCCAGTTGACTCAAATTGAAGCAGAGCGGCTTGTTTCATTCACGAACTCTTCGAATCCATTATTTATTTTTGGTGCAGTTGCTGTAGGGTTTTTCAATAATGCCAAATTGGGCATCATACTGGCCTTGGCTCATTATCTAGGGAATATCTGTGTTGGTATCATAATGCGTTTTTACGGTAAGGACAATGGCAGTCATCAGGATGAACAAAAGCGTAAATTCATCATCCGATCAGCCTTTTCCACCCTGCATCGTACTAGGTTAAAGGATAATCGCCCAATCGGAAAAATGCTTGGCGATGCCGTTAACTCCTCCATTCAAACCTTGTTAATGATTGGTGGCTTTATTATCCTATTTTCAGTCATAAACACACTGCTGTATCATTTACATATTACTGCGATTTTAGCTAAAGCTGTTGAAATGCTTCTTTCCGTGTTTTCCTTTACGGAAAACTTAAGTATTCCTCTTATTTCTGGAATATTTGAACTTACACTAGGAAGCAAGCTGACAAGCCAAGTACAGGATGCACCTCTTTTGCAACAGACCATGATGGTAAGTTTTATCCTGGCATTTAGCGGCTTCAGTGTTCAGGCACAGGTTGCAAGTATTTTAGCCCAGGCAAATATTCGCTTTCAGCCATTTTTCATAGCGCGTATTATCCATGGTATACTCGCAAGTATTTTTGCCTATCTCTTATGGAAGCCAGTTTACCTCCGTTTTTACCAAACCGACCATCCAACCAGTTCCGTGCCTGTTGGATTTTTTGAAAAAGGTTCTTGGATGCATAGCTTTTACGAACGAATGATCGAGGCTGGACCGCTAATTACGATATTTTCACTTGCACTTTATACGGTCATCTTATTTTTTAGATTACAAAGAAACCGGACATAACTATTTATGCCCGGCTTTTTTTATTCATGTTTGTAAAATTTTGCATGTAAAGCTTTTTCAACATATGGAGGCACAAGTTCGGATATTTTTCCATTGTACTTGGCTACCTCTTTTACAATACTAGAACTTAAAAAGGAATATTGGTTGTTAGTCATAATAAAGAATGTTTCAATTTCTTCATTAAGGACCCTGTTCATTGAAGTAATTTGCATCTCATATTCAAAATCGGAAACAGCCCGCAAGCCGCGAATGATGGCATTTGCTTTAACGCTTTTCGCGTATTCAACAAGTAAACCGGCAAATTCATCGACAACTACATTAGGTATATGTTTTGTTACCTCCTTAATCAAGTGAATGCGTTCTTCCGCTGTAAATAGAGGATTTTTAGAAGAATTATTTAACACTACAACATATATCTGGTCAAAAACTTTGGCCCCTCGCTTTATAATATCTAAATGGCCATATGTAACTGGATCAAAACTCCCTGGACAAACGGCTATGCTAGCCAAAAAGACTCCCCCTTATCACTCACTCACAGATTAACGAATAAATCGTAACCGTAATAATCCCATATTTTTCATGTTTTATTTGTGTTAAGGCCCCTACTGATTGCGGAAGCTCTACATCGTGGCTGTGTTCACAAACAACAATCCCGTCTTCACTCAAAAGGTTCTCTTCTACAATTGTTTGCATTAAGTTTATAAGTTGCTGCTTTTTATACGGTGGATCCAAAAAGATATAATCGAAACGGATTTCTCTTTTTATAAGCGCTTTTAATGCGCGCTCAGCATCATTTCGATATACCTCGATTTTTTCATCAAAGCTGCACGATTTAACATTTTCGCGAATCACTTGAATGGCTTTGGCGTCACGATCAATAAAAATCACTTTATCCAAGCCTCGGCTTAGTGCTTCGATTCCCAAACCGCCGCTCCCTGCAAATAAATCTAGTCCGATTCCACCGTTAAAATAAGGACCGATCATATTAAATAAGGCTTCTTTCACCTTATCTGTTGTTGGCCTTGTTGTATTTCCTGGTACTGCTTTAAGGGGTCTACCTTTACAAATACCTGAAACCACTCTCAGAACTATCACCACATTTATTTAAAAAATCATTTTTCTTCCCCTATCCTACCATAATTGAATAAACTAGCCAAATATCTAATCATTTCAACATCATAATAGAAAAAAATAAAAAAACGTGTATAAGCTTTTTCGTTGTGGGGATAATGTTATTAACAACATCAATTCGAGGATGTTGTTGCCAACCGCGGAGAAGACTTACGTTTCCCCATAAGTTCTTCCTCCGGTTTCTCCTCTCCCTTTGCCTTCTATCCTTGGTTAAGGATATAGAAGGACCCTGCAGATTTATTTCTGCGGGGTTTTTTATTTTTACCCAAAATGATAAAGTATTGTTGAGTCTAAAAAAAAGGGGAGTCAGATTATTGATCCAGCGCTTTATTGAATTAGGTGAGGGTTTTTCTGATATATATGAGTTAATAGAGCTTGCCAAAGCAAATCAGCATCGTCTTATGCACATGATGGCTTTACATACAACCATCGACGAGAAGCAGGTAACCTCCTTAGTCGTTGTGTTGAAGCCAACAGACCCTGGAAAATTCCAAGCCATATATATCTGCCGAGAAGGGATTCCAAATCCAAATTTTTTGGCGAATCAACGCTATGGTTTGTTTGCCCAAACAGCAGAAATGCTTAACAAAACAATTCATGAGCTCTCAGTAAAACCATCCACGATATTCCATGAAAAAGAACTTTATTATCAGTATTTAATCGGGATCTTACGATTAAATCATTATTTATTACCTTTACATTAAAAAGGTGGGGGCAGCTGCCCTCACCTTTTTAAATTCCCATTTTATAGTCGTATTCTTTTGCCTTGTCCGGAGCCGAATTTTCAAATTCCTTGTTCAAAAAAGGTTTATAGGAGGGTTCGACCTTTTTTACAAAGGAAAAGGAACTTAACTTTTCCATAATTCCCTCTAAATCTTCTTGATTACAATACAAAACCACATATTTTAGTTTTTTTGAAACATAGTGGACATTCCCAAATCGCCGTAACATTTTGGCTTGTTTTAATGAGTAAAGCCAAATAACTAAACCTTGTCTTTGTACAAACATACTTTTTTCCCCTTCAACAAACCATCATTTTAATTAGTCTAGCATATCAAATCAGTATTTTTCAATTCAAACTTTTCTGTAATTAGAAAAGCGGAAGCGCCTCGGTCAGCCCCGACAAGTGCTGGAGGTCCTGGCGGTGAAGTCGTTCTTTGACTTCATCGACAGGACCGAAGCAACCTAAGAAAAAAGCAGTTCATTTTTTCCCTCGAGGGGCTAGGCGCTGGAGCTAGACAATTCTCAAAGTCGAATTTTTTATCTCTATAAAAAAATCGGCTCCCTTAGCCGATTCTAATCCCATTAACCACAGCTGCCGCTGCTGCAGCCACCACTGCAGCTATGTCCCGTATCAAAAAATGGATTCCCTGTTGGCACTTTAATATGCTCTGAGACAGATCCACCGATTAAGACACTAACATCGTCCAAAAGAGCCTGCAAATCATTTTCTGCCAGCTTAAAATCTGCTACAAGCGGATCCAAATCCATTTCCCGCTTATATTCACGGACTTCTGTCATGATCTTTTTATAATCAGGGTGATATTTACCAAAGCGCTGTACTTCTTCATATAGATCTTTTACGCGGATAAACCGTTTAATTTTTCTTTGTGATTCCCGATTATGCCGCAATTTATATAAGGAAATTTGATATTGTTCAACAACATCAGATTCTAAAATCATTTTAGCCAATTCTTCTGCATATTCTTCTAATTCAACTCGCTCAGATGTAGCAAGCATGTCGCCCACCTCCACTCATATTTTAACACGAACGATAGGAGAAAGCGAAATTTTCCTTTTTACTTAGGGATATTTACCATGAATTCTTTCGTTAATCCATATGGTCGATTATTTAAATCAATTACCTCAAGCTTCACTTTATGATTTCCCGGTGAAAGTCCTTTAACGATAAACGCCGCTGTGGAAACCTCTTGATATTTCCTGTCATCGACCCACACAACCATCTTCCCAAGTTTTTCTTTTGAACTGTCAGATTCTCGAAAACTAATTCCAGTTAAAATACACTCCACCATCACATTGGTCCCTCTTGATTTGTATTGAACAAATAAGGAAGGTTTTTCATCAGAAATTTGGTTTAATTCAGAATTAGAATCAAATTTATATGTACTAGCTTGTACAATTGGTATTATTTTTGAATTTGATTCCGGCTTGGGCACATCGTTTTGACATCCTGTCATAATGGAAATTACAAAAATGGAAAGGGTCAGCATCCAAAAATTCCTTTTCAATCCCATCACTCCTTTCCTGTATTGTTCGCTTCCTTGTTGTTTTTTAATCTAAATAAAACAAGGAAATGAAAAGACCACATAAATTTTTTATGTGGTCTTGATTACCCTTGATTTTTCATCGACTGAAACATATTCAACATCATTGAAGCCATTTGTACACTGTTTGAGAATTTTTCCACTTGATGTGGGATTGTTTTCTTATAATAGTGTAATGAGGCGATTTCTAATGATTGTATGTCATAAGGGTTTCTGCCAAGTTTTCGGTACCAGAGCGGCTGCTCCCGAATAAATTGCTTTAACTCTTTTTGTCCACCTAAATACTCTAGGACGTCTTTACGCATATTTAAAAATCCTTCCTTTTAATCTTTTCGAAATGTAAAAGGATTTATTGGCCCTTCTTGCGGTTTTCCAGGCGGTTTTGCCCCGTTACTCCCTTGAAATTGCGATAAAACACCTTGAATCGCACCAATTGCTTGGCTTAAGTTGTTAATGTGGTTTTGAATTTGATTTGGGTCCATTTTGTTCACCATTCCCATTATATTCGATATCAAGTCCCCCTTTTTTTCTGTATTTGTTTCCTGTTCCTCTGTTTTTTCAGACAAGTCATTTTTATCGTTTCCAATTTTCTCCCATCGTGCATCCTCTTCTCCTAGCAAGTACCAATCCTCATACAATTCCTGCCAGGTGGTTTTACCCTTCCGTACCTCTTGGATCATCTTAGGATTATTCTTCACAAATTCCTTAAACTTCGCCACAGATGGATGTAGTTTTTTTTGAGCCATTTTTTTCACCTCTGCCGACTTCATGCCTATATTACGATATGTCAGAAAATAAAATGTGTGAAAGACTTAATGATGCTTAAATTATTTATAAGTGGTAAGATGTTCTTGAAATGAAATGAAAGAGGTATAAAGATGAAGGACAAATTATACACATTATTAGAATCATGTTTAGAAAATGGTACTGAAAATGATATCACTGCCATTGCCCATTTTTTAGAGGTTTTGCAAAGAAAAATTAATGTAGGTAAACTATCTTTTATCGATCAGTTTTTTCATATGGATAGTAAGCTTGATGAAAACTCCTGTGAAATAACGATTCCATTAAACCCGGTTCTAAACAATTCGTTTGATATTGTCCATGGTGGAATAACAGCAACGCTCCTTGACACAGCAATGGGAACACTTGCAAATTACCTTCTTCCAGAAGGATATGGTGCCGTAACCAATCAGTTGAATATCCATTACATTGCTCCTGGAATTGGGGCAAGTCTTCGCTGTAACGCTGAGATTATCCACCAAGGAAATAAAACACTGGTCGTCACCGGTGAAGTCCATCGCGATGATGGTAAAAAAATTGCCCATGCAACCGGAACATTTTTTGTTATAAAGAAATAATATTTAGGGGGTCCAACATATGGTCACCGCCATTGTAATCCCTGTTATCCTTCTTTACTTTTATTTGATCACTAAAAAAGAAATGAAGGAACAAGATACTAAATGGCTTGCGCTTGAAAATATCCGTCAAGAGGCCGTTGCAGTTGGAGAAATTAAGAGTATTTATGAGGAAAAACAGCGCTATTATTATCATCGCTATATTTTTGTCCAGGAGATAAAGCTGCAAACAAAATCCCAGCAAATCACAGTTAAAAAAATGACTCCGCTAACCAAAACAACAACGATTGAGACCTTTAAGGTGGGTGAATTTCTAAAAGTATACGGCTGTTGGGAAAGCAGCCAATTAGTCTTTAGTCATTTTGAAAGAATTTAAAAAACAGCGGCCTCAACAAACCGCTGTTTTTATTGTTTCCACTTTTGAATAAAGTTCTGTGTATAATACTTTTGGTATACTCCTACACCAATATGGGAAAAGTCTCCATTTAACATGGAATCACGATGTCCTTTGCTGTTTAGCCAGCCTTCAACTGAGGCTGGTCCATCAATATAATTAGCAGCAATATTTTCCCCCGCAGCTTGATAAACAACCTTAGCTGACTTTAACCGGTCGGAAAGGGTGCCAAATTTCTTTGATGTATGGGAAAAATCATTATTATTAGCCATATCCTTACTATGGCCGTATGCAGCCTTGGCAGTTTTTTCATCCCACAATAGCGGCTTTAAATCATGTCTTACCCTTAAAACATTTGTAAGGTCGAAAATTTGCTTCTCTTCTCCTATTTCAATCTTTCTCCACATTTCAATACTTGGTTCATCGGCCTCAATTAATTTCCCACGATAAACAAGCTCATAAGGACGCTGTTTAATGAGGGTATCAGCATCAAGAAAACGAACACTTGAAAGATTTCCTGTGAATTTATCAATATAGAGTTGTACATACACATTTCCTAATTGGACGATTGGCCGTATATTTAAATCTGTATCATTCAATTCAAACCGATAAGAGTTCCCATCTTGATCAATTTCAATATTGGCATCAATATATTGAGTATTAAAGATTTCCTCCACTGGTTGGCCAATTTCAAATGGTGCAACATCCAAATTCTTACCAATTGCATAGACTGTTACGATTCGGTTATTTTCAACCCCAACTTGCACATAGCGGGAATAATCTGAGTTATAAATATACCATTGATAACCATAGGCTGATTCGTCAATTCGCTGCGGCTTTCCAAGTTCTTTTTCCAAAGCCGATAGTTTTTTCCCAATTAGCAGGGATAGTCCTTCTTTTGGCCTTTCCCGAGAGATTTTACTTTGCTTTATATCTGGATTTTTCGGTAATGTCGGACTCATTTCTGAAGTGTGATGGTCCTTTATTAAAACCTCATCACTGTTATCGTCTTTTACACTTATATAAAAACCAATGGATAAGAAAAGAGCCAAGACAACAAGAATTCGTATAAGTGTTCGCAGAGGCCAACACCCTCTCTAATACTTTTCTATGTAATATAGATAAATTAATTATATCATCTATATCTTTTTAAGTAATATGTATACACCATCTTAACAGAATAGTAACATTAAGAACAAGAAAACAGGTACCAAGGGCACCTGTTTTCTTGTTTTTTAATGCTGCATTCCATTATAATTTGATTCTGAAATCTCCGTAAGTGCTTGTTTTGCCTGATCGTCTGTTAAATCCCTGATTGCGAAGTCCCCAAGTGATACTATTCCTACTAGCCTATCGCCTTCTACAACAGGAAGGCGGCGAATTTGATGTTCCGCCATTAATTTAGCTGCTTCTCTACTGGAAGCATCAGGTGAAACCGTAATTAAATCGTTACTCATTATATCTTCCACTTTCGATGAAGCAGGATGTTTTTCTGCAACACATCGTAAAACGATATCACGGTCCGTAATCATTCCGGCAAGCTTTTCGTTATCTACAATGGGAATGGCCCCAACATTTAATTCCTTCATCTTAACTGCTACTTCATATACATTATCAAGTAAGGAACAGCTTTCTACCTTGTCGGTCATTATTTCACGAATTTTTTCCATATCAAATACCCCCTACAATAATAAAATTCTTAACAATAATATAGAATTCCCCATAGAGATTAAATTATTCTGTAAATGAATTCATTGCAAGTTGATACAAATTCAACTATTATTAAATTGAATTAAATCTGCTATAATACCGAATAATGTAACATAGGGGTAATGGCACGTTTTTAGGAGGGAATTCAAAAGTGAAATTCGAAAATACTGGAATCGAAAAATTTAAAGCTGATTTAAACCGCTTGGATGAGGTCATGGATGAACATGGCTTAGTACGTGAAGGCCAATGGGATTATGAACGTGTTACATATGATCGTAAATTTGAATTAAAAGAGGGCATTTTCTACTTGCGTGTGTTTGGTTATGCCACCCAGGGAGACGTTGGCTCGCACAAAGCTACTATTCAATTGATGACACCATTACTAGGGAAATATTATTATCCACACGGAGTAGAATATGGTGAAGGTGAAAACTTCCCAAGCGGCCTTGTAAACCAATGTAAAAAAACTTTAGAAGAAATTAAAGGTAAAATAGAAAAGTTTGCTGAATAAAAAAAGACGCATGATTCGCTCATGCGTCTTTTTTTTAAAATCCGAGAATTGCTTTGATTAAAGAGGTAGTTTCTCCACCCTTGTAAAATACATATAATAATAGGTAGACCGCTACACCGGTGATGGCCGTAAAAAACCAGACAATACATGTGATAGGTCCGAGTTTGCGATGAACTTTAAGTTTATTTTTATAGCCAGTTATTATAGAAATAAGGCCTAATACTGCTCCCGAAGTGGCAAGAGTAATATGAAAGATTAAAAACACTGTATAGTAAATCTTAATATTATCAGGACCGCCAAAGGATGTATTTCCGATAAACACTGTTCTTGACTCATAAATAATAAAGAAAATAAGAGCAAATATGGCCGCAAGTGTCATTGTTTTTTTATGGGCATCAATTCGTTTTTGTTTTATTTGCCGCCAGCCAATTGCCATTGTTATGGCACTTAGAATGATAAAGGACGTACTAATCGTAGGTAAAATGGGTAAGGACATTTAAGCTTCCTCGCTTTTTAATTATTCTAATGCAATTTTAAAGTACTTCACATTCTTTTTCAAACATAAAGCTAAATTGGTTAAATTCAGAAAAAAATCTCCCATTGGGGCAGGGAGATTTTATTCAACAAGGGTTGGCTTTAAAGTTTTATTTAGTTCTGCCTCAGATTCAGCTTGATCTTTGCGGTACCATTCAAAAAATACATGCCCTAATACAAAAGCAAAAATGATTTCCTGAAGAACCTTCATAATAACTCCGCCTAACTGTTGGTCATCCACTAATGACATGGAACTAAATAGTTGGGGTCCACTTAGATTTAAACCCTCGAAGGTCGAAGATCCGACACATAAACTCATTACCCTCCCCCATACATTTGGGTCAGAATAAGTCGCGTAAAATGAATGATCTGCAAAGATAATTAATGCACATGAGGGTGTCAATAATATTCCGTTTATAAAAAGATACCCTACTTTTTTTAATCCGGTTATTCCTTTTAGTTCCGGAAGCGGGCATATTAATGACCACCACAAACAAACCGCGGAAGAAAATAACAATATCGAATAACCAGCATGGAAAAATCCATTTTGCATTACATGATCAAAAATAACTGGAATATGATACAAAGAAAATAATCCATTAAAAAGTAAAAGTGCCAAAATTGGCTTTGTTACAAGATTAAAAATAGGTTTTACTATTTTAAGACTTAACACTTTTCTCCAAAGCCATGGCGGGATCCCTAATACAAACAATGGTGCAACAAGAAACACTAACAAAATCATTGTGGTGGCATGGATATAAAACATCAAATGACCCATTAAATCAAGTGGCGAACCTTTAATGGTATATAAAAGGCTAATACATAATACAAAGTACACTGCTTGCTTTCTAGTTAAAGGCTCGCTGTCATTAAACTTGCTCCTAAATTTAATCGTAATTAAAAAATAACCAACCAATAATGCAATTAAAATTGATAAAAAGTACGGGCTCCATAGTGCTTTGAATCCAAAAATATCTAATGTAAGCACCGAAAATCACCTCAACATATTTTTAAAAAGCCATCCATTAGTATACCCTCTTGTTCTACCTTAAAGCCAAGAATGACAATATTATAATCATTATAACATGATAAAAAGAAAATCGGCCTTTCAGCCGATTTTCTTTTTATTTTGCTTACCACCAAATAATGGTAGTAAATGTTAAAATTGTAATTGCTCCTACTAGTACCCCTGAATACAAGAATAATGATGGAGCTTCATGCCCTTTATGGCTCATGTGCATGAAATAATAGAGCTGAAATATGACTTGAACAACAGCTAAAAGAATAATAAATGGTATTGTAAACCAAGCTGTAAACCCTTTAACAGCAACTGCTGCAAAAGCAATTAAAGTCAAGAATATCATTAAAGCAAAAGAAATAACTTGATATCTCATTTCTTCAGCGCTTTTTTTCCGGCGATATTCAATGTCAACTCTTGGGTTACCTGAATTTACCTGTGGATTTGCCATCAGTTTATCCCACCATTCCCATTAAATATACTACTGTAAAGATGAATACCCAAACAACGTCGATAAAGTGCCAGTATAAACTAAACACATAAAATTTAGGCGCGTTGTAAAGGTCTAAACCTCGCTTTCCATTTCGGAACATTAGTGTTAAGCACCATAATAAACCAAATGCTACGTGACCGCCATGGAAACCAACTAATGTATAGAAAGCAGATCCAAATGCACTACTTGTAAATGTATGTCCTTCGTGAACATAGTGGTTAAACTCATAAACCTCTAGTCCAAGGAATCCTGCACCCAATAATGCAGTCAACCCAAGCCATACCATCATTTTCTTAAATGCAAAGTTTTTCATGTGGTACATTGCATATACACTTGTAAGCGAACTTGTTAAAAGAAGCATTGTTGCAACGAATGTCAACGGAAGTTCAAACAAGTCTTTTGCCAAATGCTGACTTGAATCAGGAACCTTATCCTTTAATGCTAGATAGGTTGCGAAGAGGGAAGCAAATAGTACAGTCTCCCCGCCTAAGAAAAACCAAAATCCTAAGAACTTATTTTTTGACTCAAGGGTGGATTTTTCAGGCTCAGCAGGCCAGTTTTCATATGTGAATTTTTCTTCAGCGTGCATTATGCCTTAGCCCCCTTTTCTTCTTCAAGTAATTCTTCTTTATGGATATGGAAACCATGGTCATCAATTACTGAACGTAAGAACATGGACCCAAATGTTACAAGTAAACCAATAATCATAACCGGTAATGCCCATGCTTTGTCATTTACATGGTACATAGCACCGAATGCGGCAATGAAAAGCCCAAGAGCCGTTGTAAATGGAAGAAATGATGAATTCGGCATGTGAATATCACCAAGCGGCTCAGCAGGAGTCATTTCCTTTTTACCTTCCATTTTTTCTAACCAATAAGCATCTAATCCACGAACAAGCGGAAGTTGCTTAAAGTTGTAGAATGGAGGTGGTGATGGAATCGACCATTCAAGGGTTCTACCGTCTCCCCAAGGGTCGTTCCCAACTTTAACATTTTTAACAGATGTAACAATAATGTTTATTAGCATTACGATAACTGCCACACCCATAAAGGCAGCACCGATTGAACTTATCATGTTAGCCGTGTCAAATCCTTGACCTGGAAGGTATGTGAAAACACGACGCGGCATTCCCCAAAGTCCCAAGAAGTGTTGGATAAAGAATGTCATATGGAACCCAATAAAGAATAGCCAGAAAGTTATTTTACCCATTGCTTCATTTAACATTGTACCGAACATTTTTGGCCAATATAGGTGAGTTCCGGCAAAAACGGCAAAAACTACACCACCGACAATTACATAGTGGAAATGGGCAACAACGAAATACGTATCATGATACTGGTAGTCTGCAGCTGCAGATGCAAGCATAACCCCTGTTACACCACCAGCAAGAAACGATGGAATAAACGCAAAGGCCCAATGCATTGGTGTAGTAAATTTAACACTACCACCCCAAAGTGTTAGCAACCAGTTGAAAATTTTAATACCAGTTGGTACACCAATTGCCATTGTTGCAACAGCGAAAATAGCGTTCGCTACTGGTCCTAATCCTGTTGTAAACATGTGGTGAGCCCATACCATGAATCCTAAGAAACCGATTAAAACGGTTGCAAATACCATGGAAGAGTATCCAAATAAGCGTTTTCTTGAGAAAATCGGGAATATTTCAGAAAAAATACCAAAAGCAGGTAAAATCAAAATATAAACCTCTGGGTGTCCAAAAATCCAGAAAAGGTGTTCCCAAATAACGGTGTTACCGCCCATAGAAACTTCAAAGAAATTTGCTCCGAACAAGCGATCAAACATCATTAACACTAAACCCACTGTTAATGGAGGGAATGCAAATAAAATCAATGCAGATGTTACAAATGTTGTCCAAGTAAACAATGGCATCCTCATGTACGTCATTCCTGGTGCACGCATATTGATGATGGTTACGAGGAAATTAATACCACCAATTAAGGTTCCAAGACCGGAAATCTGTAACCCTAAAATATAGAAATCAACTCCATGACCTTTTGATGCAACAGCAAGAGATGCATAAGATGTCCAGCCTGCATCTGGTGCTCCGCCTAAAAACCATGAACAGTTTAAGAATACACCGCCGAAAAAGAATAACCAAAATCCTAAAGCATTTACATATGGGAACGCTACATCGCGTGCACCGATCTGTAAAGGCATTACCGCATTCATAAAACCAAAAATTAGCGGCATCGCTGCAAGGAAAATCATCGTTGTTCCGTGCATCGTAATAATTTCGTTAAATTGTCCAGCACTGACAAAATCATTATTTGGCACTGCAAGCTGGATACGGATAAAGACCGCTTCGATTCCACCTACTAAGAAGAAAAATCCGCCTGCAATCATATAGAGGATCGCGATTTTTTTATGGTCAACTGTAGTTAAAAAATCCCATAAAGTTGCGCCAAATCCCTTTTTTTGAGCATAGGTACTCACAATTTTACCTCCCTTTCAACCAATTCCCCTACTACTGCTGTACTTTCAAGCCCATTAAATACTCAGATAAAGCATTTAATTGATCTTCAGACATTTCTGGGTATTTACCAGTCATTTTATTTCCTGGTTTATATGTTTCAGGATTTCGAATCCAATTTTTAATTTCAGTTTTATTATGATCCAAAATACCAGCAACACGAGATCGATCACCAAAGTTTGTTAAGTTTGGTGCAAGTCTTGCTGCTTCAGGTTTATTATTTTGTGGAGTTACAGCATGGCAGGCTACACAACTTTTATTGAAGATTTCCTGTCCTTGCTGTGCTACAGCGGAATCCGCTTTTTGTGGTTCTTTTATATTTTGCATTGCTTTCACCCAGCTATCAAATTGATCGCGGGACATTGTCTTAACTTTAAAATCCATCAATGCATGGGATGGTCCGCACAACTCAGCACACTTACCATAGAATAAGTTTCCTGCCTCATCAGCTTTTTTACTGTCGAACTCTAACCAGAATTTATTAATGTTATCTGTGTTAGTATCCATTTTCCCACCTACTGCTGGAATCCAGAAAGCGTGTTTTACATCCATAGACTTTAAGCTAAAATAAACTTTTTCATTTGTAGGAACAACTAACTCTTGGCTAGTTACAATTTTTTGACCTGGATATTCAAAATCCCACCAATATAAATGGGAACGCACATTAATAACAAGTGCTTTAGTGTTTTTCTGATCCATTTTTGACACATCTGCAAGCTTGAATGTTGCAGCAACCGTTGGAACAGCCAGAATTAGAAGTAATAGAATCGGAATAACCGTCCAAATAATTTCTAATTTATGACTCCCTTCAACCTGCTTAGGAATTTTATCGTCCTTTCTTCTAAACCGGAAGAAAACTAAGACGAAAATGATCATGACAACTAGGATAACTCCCACCATGATGTAAGTACTTAACTTCATTAAACCATATTGCATATCTGCAACTTCACCGGCGGGCTGTAACGTTGATAGGAACGGTTCACCACATCCGGAGAGAATTAGCGCTAAGATCGCAAACAACGAAATTAAACGCCACTTTGCAAGCCTTTTCATAGCTCAATCAAACCCCTCTTTCGTAAAAAATTTCTTTAATATAAATGTTAGATCAAAGAAGTATGTAGAATGACTTATCCCTATATGTAAGAATACCCTGCGGCGGGGCATCACTTAAAGCACGCCGCTGTGTATCTTATTGCAAATGGAAGAATAACTTCCATCAGCCTAGAAGAATATCACCGCAAAACTAAATCAATGTAACAATAACCATCGCTACAAAAATAATAGTTAAATATTGCAATGAGTACACAAACATTAGTTTTGCCCACTTAATATCATCTTTGATCCTATATCCATAAATCCCTAATGCAAGCCAGCCGAGATTTAACACGGTTGCAAGAATTAGAAATGGGATTCCTAAACTTTTTAAGAAAAATGGGATAGGCACTAAAACAGCTACCCATAGTACAATATGTCTTTTTGTGGTTTTAAATCCTTTAACCACTGGAAGCATTGGAATTCCTGCTGCTTTATACTCCTTCACCCTTCTCATTGCTAATGCATAAAAATGGGGAGGCTGCCAGGCAAACATGAGAACAAATAATGCCCAAGCCATTTTATCAAGATTTCCATCAACGGCAGCCCAGCCAATTAGAGGCGGGACAGCACCGGAGATACTTCCGATGATGGTATTAGAAACCAACTGACGCTTTGACCATAATGTATAGAGGAAAACATAACTAAAAACTCCAAGCAGTCCTATTACTGTTGCAGTTAAAGTAGTAAATAATAAAGACAGCGTTCCCAGACCTATTAGGATAATTCCAAATGTCAATACCTTTGCAGGAGCCAATTTTCCTGTAACGGTCGGTCTGGCTTTTGTTCGATCCATTAAGTGATCAATATCGCGGTCAAACCAGTTATTAATTACACAAGACCCAGCGATAATAAGGGCTGAACCAGCTAATGTCAAAAATACGATATCTAAGTTATCTAAAAAACTTTGTCCGGTAAAATGAAGTGCCAGCCATAGGCCAGTAAATGCAGTAATGAGATTAGAATTGACAATTCCAATCTTTATAAGGGCTAAAAAGTCCTTCCATGCCGACGTTTTTTCGATACCAGTTTGCAGGCTTGATGCGTCGTTTTCTATAGCAGTATCACCAAAAGCCTTTGAATTGGACATTTTTTCTCCTCCTAATCCTTTATTACAATATTTGCAATATCCGTTATAACGATACCTAATTTATTTTATCTTTTCTATTTAATCATCAGGAAAAGATAATGCCTGAATTTATAATCTCCTAAGTTAAGAATATGTCTAAAAAAAGAAGTGTTTTAAAAAACACTTTCACTGTATATTAAATCACACTTCGAGTATTTTTTGTGAACTTTTTTTGAATAATTTTTGACTAAATTGTGACTGTAATATTCTGAATATTCAAAGACCCCTTATTTCCTTGATTATAGGGAAATAATTCCTAAATATAGCTGTCCTTTATAGTTTTAACAAACTGGTAAGTAAGTTTCAATAGTTTCCACTATAATAATAGTGAAAATTTAAAATTATCCATTCCTTTATTCCGATTTAAAAATCGCCAAAAAAAATATCGAAATTCTGTTCTTTTCCTCTTCTTTTCGTTATGATGAATAAGGGCTTTTTTCTGTACCATTTCATTTATTATACTGACAATAATATCCATTGACAAATTTTTGAACTAAGTTAAGAAGGTGAATTTTTTGCAACGTTCATTAAAGTGGTTGGCTGTCGCCACTACGATTGGGATGATTTTAGTTTTACTTGGCGGTGCACTTGTTACAAAAACGGGTTCCGGAATGGGCTGCGGAAGATCATGGCCGCTATGCGAGGATAAATTAGTTCCATCTGACATAACTTCAGAATTAATTATCGAGCTTGCCCATCGGCTTGTTTCCGGTGCTGAAGGCATCATGGTTCTTATTTTATCCATTTGGACTTGGAAGGTCATTGGTCATATTCGGGAAACAAAGTTTCTATCGTTTCTCTCCTTCTTTTTCCTGCTTCTGCAGGGATTAATTGGGGCAGCAGCTGTTATGTGGGGCCAATCAAGCTTTGTTCTGGCATTGCATTTTGGAATTTCTCTTGTTTCCTTTGCAGCTGTTTTTTTACTTACCCTGCTTATTTTTGAAATTGATAAGAAATTTGATGCAGACAAGCTTTATATCGATAAGAGGATGGGGTTTCACATTGTTGGCGTCTCCATCTATAGTTATCTTGTCATCTATACCGGCGCGCTTGTCCGCCACACAAAATCAAGCCTTGTCTGTCGTGATTGGCCCTTATGTCTTAACGACGCTCCATCCTTACCAACCAACATGTATGAATGGGTACAAATGGGGCATCGTACTGCTGCAACTTTGATATTTATCTGGATTGCCTACGTTACATACTTGGCCCTACGCTATTATAAAGATCAAAAGGTTCTGTACTGGGGATGGATTATTTCATTTTGCCTTGTATGCTTGCAGGTAATTGCCGGCGCCTTGATTATTTTCAGCAGACTTAATCTCTATATTGCTTTATTACATGCCTTTTTCATCACTTGCTTATTTGGGGTGTTAAGCTATTTATTACTCTTATATTCAAGGTCCAGAAAAAATTATAAATAAAAAAGCTGCCATTAAGCTGGCAGCTTTTTTATTATTGAAGATAGAAAACTTTACCGTCTTTGTTCCGCTCTTTTTTTCCTTTTTGATCTGGTTTATTTTTCGTGCTCTCATATTTTACAAACATCGAGACATTGACAAGAATTCCGACGGATATTGCAAGCATGAGCAGTGAAGAACCACCGTAGCTTACAAATGGCAGTGGTACACCCGTAAGGGGCATTACTCCTGAAACCCCGGCAAGGTTTATGAACGATTGAATTCCAATCATACTGGAAATCCCTATTGCAAGGAGACTTCCAAAAGGGTCCTTACATTTTAAACCAATATAAATCCCTCTTAAAACAATATAGGCCAGAGTTAGTATTACAAAGCCAACTCCCCAAACCCCCAGCTCTTCGGCAATGACAGCCATGATAAAATCTGTGTGTGATTCTGGCAGGTAGCCTAGTTTCTGAATACTTCTTCCCAATCCTAATCCGTTAACCCCACCAGAACCAATTGCAATATAAGAATTCGCCAAATGATATCCGGATGTTTGTTCTTCTTTAAAAGGATCACTTCGGACAGAAAAACGATCAACCCGTTTTTGTGAAAAAATTTCACCTCTTGCAAAAACAATAAAAATTAAACCAATGATTACCCCAATCAACAGTAATTTAGATATACTTTTTATATTCATACCGGAGGAGATAATAATAGTTCCAGCAATGAGAACAATAATAAGTGCCGTCCCATAGTCAGGTTGTTTTGCAATTAAAACCACTACAATCATTAAATAAACTAAAGGGGGTAGGACTCCCTTGTTAAATTGATTGATATAGGTCTGTTTTTTTGCATAAACTGCAGATAAATAGATAATCAATGCCAACTTAACAAACTCTGAAGGTTGAATTTTTAAAGGGCCAATTTGATACCAACTTTGGGCATTTCCTGCAACCGTTCCAAAAGCAAATAAGCCTAATAGCGCGATAATCGATAAAAATACCATCGGCGCTAAAAAATATTTTGTAAATTTCATTATTTTGTATGGGATTATAGCAGTAAAAATAAAAATCACTAATGATCCTATTAAAAATATTTTTTGCTTTTGGTAAAAGTAATCGCTGGGTAGCCCATATCGTTGAACAGCAGATGCCATGCTGGCACTATAAACCATTACTAATCCAAATGCTGACAATAGGATAATGGCGAGGATTAAGGTATAGTCATAGGACTTTAATATTTTTTTTACCATTCATTTATTCCTCATCTTCAGATTTAATTTAACAATACTATTATAATAGAAAATTGGACATATTTCTTGTGGAAAAGTTACTGACTTTTAATAATTTGTAAAGTGGAAAAAGAGAGTAAAAATAATAAAGAACTCAAACAAATGGAAATCTTTACTGTTTGAGTTCTTTGGTCATTTATTTTCTTTTGAATGCATCATGTAGTGCGGATAGTTCACGTTCCAATTGATCTAAAAGTGCTTTTCCGTCCTTAATATCAATTAAGCCTAACCGGGCTGCAAAATCTATCTCTCTCGATAATCCAAACATTTGTGTATCCAATACCTCTTCATAAAGAGGGCATTGAGGCATCGTAAGATTGTCCATTTGCACCTTAATAAGCCTTAATATTTTTTCAGCGTCAGCCTGCAACAAGGCATATGCTTTTTCCTGATGATTCACGATCATTTCAGACGCCAACATTCATCCCCCCATTTCAGAGCGATAACCCACTTATCTTTAAATTTTAACGTTTAGAGCATAAAAATGCAAGAATAATGACATAAAGGTATAGGCGGAAATTCATTTTATCTTCAGAAAATGACATTCCTCTAAAAAAAAGTTATACTTAATTCGTTTAATGAACGGGGGTAAAAAAATTGGATAAAATTATTTTAGTTACAGGTAATAGTAAATATACGATTACGCTTGATCCAAGTGTATGGATTTTTGACGATCGCCGTATTGATTTAACTACCTATTTTTCTCAAGAAAAGGATGATAAGGATCCACTTGAAGAATATACGAAAGCTGTTTCAAAACATTGGGATCGCGAAATCATGGAAGGAGCTGTTTATCCACCGACCTTAAAGACTGAAAAGAAATATGAGAAAATTAAGATGTTAACAGGTACTTTTGGTATTCCACTAAAACCTTTTTTGCAAAATGCCGAGCCTAATCCAGATGCAACAATGGTGGTAGTGGAAACTTCAGAAGGGGAAATTGAATTTCCCCTTGAAGAGGCATTCGAGTTTATCCTCAAATTTTCTGAAGGCGGCAAGCCATTAACGTCTGATGGTCCAGTACATCTTTATTATGGAGATGGCTCAAATCAACACAATCCAATTAAAAATGTTAAACAATTTAATATTAAATAAAATAAGACGGGTGCTGTTTATTAAGCGCCCGTTTGTTTTTTTATAAAAGGTCTGCGGCAAGTCTTGCCAGCCCCGATCTTTCTCCTTTTAAAAGCTTTACATGACCTGAAATATCCTGATCCTTAAACTTTTCAACCACATACGTAAGCCCATTATTATAAGCATCTAAATAAGGATGATCAATTTGCTCCGGATCCCCCATTAATACGATTTTACTGCCCTCTCCAACCCGGGTTAAAATCGTCTTCACTTCATGCTTCGTTAAATTTTGTGCTTCATCAATAATGATAAATTGTTTTGGTAAACTTCTTCCCCGAATATAGGTTAAGGCTTCCACCTCAATCGAACCCATTCCGGCTAAAATCGCATCCAGTTCTCCCGGCTTTTTTGTATTGAAAAGAAATTCCAAGTTATCAAAAATAGGCTGCATCCACGGTCTAAGCTTTTCTTGTTTTTCACCAGGGAGAAATCCTAAGTCCTTTCCGACTGGTACAATAGGTCTGGCAACAAGGAGTTTTTTATATTCCCTAAAGTCCTCCGTTTGCATTAGACCAGCTGCAAGTGCAAGCAAAGTTTTCCCTGTCCCAGCCTTACCGATTAGTGTTACCAAGGTGATATCCTTCCGAAGCAGGAGTTCAATGGCCATCGTCTGCTGTACATTTCGCGGATGAATTCCCCATACATGCTCTTGATTTAAGACAAGTTTTTTTACCTTTTTGCTCGTTTTATCTACCATACCAATCGCAGACGCCGAACCTCCCAGCGCATCCTTCATGATCAGGAATTGGCTCGGATAAAAAGGATGATTAGCAATTTCCGAAAGATACAGTTCACCTTTTTCGTAAAATCTTCCAAGTAATTCAATCGGCAGAAAAACTTCGATAAATCCTGTGTAAATATGTTCAAATTCGACTACTCTGTCGTTTAAAAAATCCTCTGCATCAAGGCCGATTGCATCTGCTTTAACCCGAACTAACGCATCCTTGCTGACGATAATGACTGGCTTTCCATTTTCTTTTGTTTGTTCCTCCATATATAAATTCTTTGCAACCGCAAGAATTCGGTTATCATTTGTTTTTTCAATAAAAATATCCTGAAGTTCATGAAAGGAGCGATGATTTAATTCAATTCTGATCGTTCCCCCATTTTCCAGCGGGATTTTTTCATGGAGTTTTCCTGCCGCTCGCAGGCCATCAATTAACCTTGAAACCTGCCTAGCATTTCTACCAATCTCATCCATATACCTTTTCTTTGAGTCCACTTCTTCCAGAACTACTGCAGGAATGACCACTTCATTATCTTCAAATGAAAAAATGGAATACGGGTCCTGTAATAAGACATTTGTATCTAATACGTATATTTTACTCAAAGAGACGCCTCCCGCTTTTCTAGTTGTTTTGGCTTGTTTATGATTTTTCAACAAACCATGTTACCTGTACTACTTTGGTAAAATATATGTTATTTCGAATAAAGATAGAAGGAGTTATGCACAATAAATGTTAGTGAAATCATATAAAGTGAAATATTCCATCTATGTTTCCCGGAGGTGAAAGTGAAGTGAAGCAAATAGCAGCCGCCATTCTTTTAATATTCAGCATTGCCGGATGCTCCAATAATGAGGTTAATCAAAAACAGGAAAATAAATCATTAGTGAATGTTAAAAACAGTTATATTGAAAATGTCGACCGAAAAACCGGGCAGGAAATTTCTAAGCGACTAGTTGAACTGGCAACCAGTGTCCCGAATGTTAATGATGCCACTGCGATTGTCATTGGGCGGTATGCAATCGTAGGGATTGATGTGAATTCAAAATTAGAACGTTCACAGGTAGGAACCATTAAATATTCCGTCGCAGAAAGTTTGAAAAAAGATCCTTATGGTGCAAAATCCATTGTGGTGGCAGATGCTGATACTACGGCACGATTGAAGGAAATTTCCACAGACATCAATAAGGGCAGACCGATTCAAGGAATCATGGAGGAGCTGGCAGATGTTGCAGGAAGATTAATGCCTGAGGTTCCCGGAGATTTAATTACCCCAAATCCTAAGAATGCAACAGATGAACCGGGTAAGAATCTTTCTCCGGAAGAACAAAATAATCTCAAGCAGAAACAAGAAGAGCAGTCTAATCATAAAAAGTAAAAAAAGCTTAGTGCGAACTAAGCTTTTTTCATGGCATCCATCACTTGTTTGTCCAATCTGGCGGCAGCATCCTTGTCGTAGGTTTTATCATACTGGACTTCAGATACAATTTTTGAACCATAAAACATTACGTCTCTGACTTCGTTTATGGATACTTCAATCAACGCCAATTTCAAGGGAACATCCTGTAGTCTTTCTTCTTTAATAGAAGCAGTGCCTTGGATGGAATATGTAGATTCGTTGGCGATTAAATTAATGACGACTTGATTATTCTCACCGATATTCTGGATGATTCTTGAGCGATTATCTACTGCAAAATAAAGGGATTGCTCATCTTTTGCTAAAATCCAGGAAATTGCACTGACATTGGGTCCGCCAGTTTCGTAATCTATTGTTGCCAATGTTACGAACCTCTCTTTTTGCAGCTCATCGTAGAGGGGCTTAATTAATTTAGGTTCCACTAGGTTAGCCATGGTTACACCTCCTTTAAAAACAGTTATACTAATATTACTACTATCTATTTTTTTCATCAACTTTCTTACGCTCGCTTTTCTCTAAGCTTAATATGATATACTATAAAAATAAATAGCGGTCATAGGTCAGAGAGGTAATTAGGGGGTTAAAATGAGAGTAAAATGCGTAATTTGCGATAAGATAGAAAAAATTGAGGATGAAACGCTAGTAGCAAAACGGCTGCGTAATCGTCCAATCCATACATATATGTGCCAGGATTGCAGTATAAGGATAGCTGAAAGAACAAAGGCTAGGATTGACACTGGAAAATTTCGTTTTTACCGAGAACGACCAGAAAAGGATGATTGGTGAACCAATATAAGGATTAAAGTGATTTTCGGGTAATGCATTATTGATTTGACCAGAAAATTGTGCTCTTGCAGATAATGCAAGGGCTTTGCTTTTACCATTTTTTTCTTATCAAATCGATCTTTAGGGTAATGCAGAGGAGTTCCTTTTACCCTTTTCACGAAAAAACTACTCTCTTGGATAATGCAGGGCCGTTCCTTTTACCCTTTTCACGAAAAAATTGCTTTCTCGGGCAATGTAGAGCCGCTCCTTTTACCCTTTACATGATAAAAACACTTTCTCGGGTAATGCAGGGCCGTTCCTTTTACCCTTTTCACGAATAAACTACTCTCTCGGGCAATGCATCACCTTTCCTTTTACCCTTTTCATGATAAAAACACTCTCTCGGGCAATGCATCACCTTTCCTTTTACCCTTTTCATGATAAAAACTACTCTCTCGGGCAATGCATCACCTTTCCTTTTACCCTTTTCACGAAAAAACTACTCTCTCGGGCAATGCAGGGCCTTTCCTTTTACCCTTTTCACGAAAAAACTACTCTCTCGGGCAATGCATCACCTTTCCTTTTACCCTTTTCATGATAAAAACACTCTCTCGGGCAATGCATCACCTTTCCTTTTACCCTTTTCATGATAAAAACACTCTCTCGGGCAATGCATCACCTTTCCTTTTACCCTTTTCATGATAAAAACACTCTCTCGGGCAATGCATCACCTTTCCTTTTACCCTTTTCATGATAAAAACACTCTCTCGGGCAATGCATCACCTTTCCTTTTACCCTTTTCATGATAAAAACACTCTCTCGGGCAATGCATCACCTTTCCTTTTACCCTTTTCATGATAAAAACACTCTCTCGGGCAATGCATCACCTTTCCTTTTACCCTTTTCATGATAAAAACACTCTCTCGGGCAATGCATCACCTTTCCTTTTACCCTTTTCATGATAAAAACACTCTCTCGGGCAATGCATCACCTTTCCTTTTACCCTTTTCATGATAAAAACACTCTCTCGGGCAATGCATCACCTTTCCTTTTACCCTTTTCATGATAAAAACACTCTCTCGGGCAATGCATCACCTTTCCTTTTACCCTTTTCATGATAAAAACACTCTCTCGGGCAATGCATCACCTTTCCTTTTACCCTTTTCATGATAAAAACACTCTCTCGGGCAATGCATCACCTTTCCTTTTACCCTTTTCATGATAAAAACACTCTCTCGGGCAATGCATCACCTTTCCTTTTACCCTTTTCATGATAAAAACACTCTCTCGGGCAATGCATCACCTTTCCTTTTACCCTTTTCATAATAAAAACTACTCTCTCGGGCAATGCAGGGCCGTTCCCGTTACCCTTTTCACGAAAAAATTGCTCTCTCGGGCAATGCATCACCTTTCCTTTTACCCTTTTACAAATAAACTACTTTTCAGGGGTAATTCACCTTAGATACTCTTATATAATTTACTCAAAATATCTTAGATGCCTCTCCCCTACTGATATAAAGTTTGCCTTCAACACCCTCCGAACCATCTTTTTTGAAAACATTCCATTACACCATTCATAAACTGCACTAGTGGTAACCTTTCTATCCGGAAACATGAGTTTTATTTCTTTAATATTCCTTAAAATAGTAATTTCAACTTTTTCTTCATGACCACATTGACTACAAACACATTTGTTACCCTTAATATAAATAGAAAATGAATAGCACAGGGCACATGTTAAACCCTTTTTAACCCGTTCATAAGTATAGTGTGGTAACCGAGTATATGGAGAAATATTTCGATGCAACGAGATTAATTGTTCTGCAACCTTCAGATGGCGACCATTTAGTTTTGATGGAAGTTGATTTAATTTTTTCATAAAGGAATTAAGCTGAGTAGGAAAAATAATGGGCATGTTTACGTGGGCTTCATATAAAGTAAACTCGGGGTTTACAAAAACAACATATCCTTCAACAGGGAACTGTTTACCAATATTTTGGAGCAATTGGCGGAGGAGGGATTTACTACGTTTCAACTGATCAAGTGGGTTTTTTATCTCATTATTGGAAATAGTAAAAAACCCATCCTTTTTGGAATCGTAATAATGGTTTCCTTCATAATTCTTAACTTCCAATGTAAAAATGGTTTCTTGTGAAATAATAAGAGTATCAATTTGAAACACCTGATTATTCACCTCCAGACATAAGTCATTTATTATATATAGATCACTTTCAAGTTTTACAGTTAATTGGTCAAATATCACCTCTCCTTGATAACCTTTTTCAAGATTTAAATAGCGTCTTTTGTCTTGTAGGGATAATTCCATCCGGGTGTTTAATATTCTCATGACCAATAACTCAATTGATTCCGTACGTTGCTTTAATAATTGCATAACCAACTTCCTCTCTAAATAAAATGAGATATCAAATACATCTTATAAGAAAAATTCATGAGTAAGTAATTGTCTGTATGAACAATTTGTTAATGATTTTATGAATATTTTCAAATAAAAAAGAAGGTGTCAAAAGGACACCTTCTTTTTTATTCTTCTTCCTCTGCAGGGAAGTTGCAATATTTATCCGGTTCGTCATTAATTTGGTTTAGGATAACCTCAATAACTTCGCGGGGGAAACGCTGTTTCTTGCTTTCACCTTCTTGAAGAAAGGATACATAATACATGACATCATCTGTTGTAATCTCTATATCAACAAGATGATAATCAGAAATTAGAATCTCTTCGAAGAGGTCAACCGTCTCCTTAGCAGCCGTATCATCTGGACGGGCATCACTTACAACCTTAATCGTAAGCCAATTATATAATGCATCCTGCAAGGACTTCATTTTCATTTCCGTATCCCCCAATTACTTCACTTCTGCTTGATGTTTTTTCGATTGATGCAAGCGAATTTTATAAATAATCAAGATTAAAGCCGCAATGACAAGTCCCTCCGCAACAGGTAAAAAGATACCTAAAAAAGTGAGAAGGGTACAGCCGACACACAGAAAGATATAAATAACAATGGATTTACCCAAAGGAAGCTTTTTGGCGAAGCCGAGCTTATAGACCACAATCGATAAGGCAACAATTGTTAAGTATAAAAGCCACATACCTACTTTGGGCTGTTCCGTTACTTTATAAAGTGCGGCAAAAAATGAAAGACGTTCTGCAACATTCACACACAAAACCTCCTTTAAATCTATTTTTATCAGTGGTTTCGTTGGATGCTATAGTGTCCCTTACATTTTCTGCCACTGACAATTACTAAAAGGTTTAACTCATTTCAGCATATTTTTTCTTTTTAGCCATACGTTCCCGTTCGTTTTTATCAAGAATTTTTTTACGAAGACGGATAGATTCTGGTGTAACTTCACAATATTCGTCCTCATTTAAATATTCAAGTGATTCCTCAAGGGTCATAATTTTTGGCTTTTTAATGACCGAGGTTTGATCTTTATTTGCAGAACGGACATTTGTTGCTTGTTTTACTTTTGTAATATTAACGGTAATATCATTTTCACGCGTATGTTCCCCAACAATCATACCCTCGTAAATCTCAGTACCTGGTTCAACAAAAATCGTTCCCCGGTCCTCTACTTGCATGATACCATATGTCGAAGCTTTTCCTGATTCCATTGAAACAAGTACTCCTTGACGGCGTCCTCCTACTTGGCCTTGCAGCATTGGCTGATAGCTATCAAAAGTATGGTTGATAATTCCATATCCACGAGTCATAGTTAAAAATTCTGTTGTATAACCAATTAATCCACGTGCAGGAACATTAAAGATCAAACGAACTTGACCTGTTCCGTTATTGATCATGTCAATCATTTCACCTTTACGGGCACCAATGGATTCCATTACAGCACCTGTATGCTCTTCAGGAACATCGATTTGTACACGTTCAACTGGCTCGCAACGTACGCCATCAACTTCCTTGACGATAACCTCTGGTTTAGATACCTGAAGCTCGTAGCCTTCACGACGCATGTTTTCAATTAAGATTGATAAATGAAGCTCGCCACGACCTGAAACAATCCAAGCATCTGGAGAATCAGTATTATCAACTCGTAAGCTTACATCTGTTTGTAATTGGGCACGAAGTCTTTCTTCAATCTTTCTCGCCGTTAAATATTTTCCTTCACGTCCTGCAAAAGGACTGTTATTGACAACGAAGGTCATTTGTAATGTAGGTTCATCAATCCGTAAAACAGGTAATGCTTCCTGGTGCTCAGTCGGACAAACTGTTTCCCCTACGTTAATATCTTCCATTCCGGATACAGCGATTAAATCGCCAGCTTTTGCTTCTTGGATTTCTTGACGTTTCAAACCAAAGAATCCAAAAATCTTAGTAACACGGAATTGTTTAACAGATCCGTCTAATTTCATTAGGGCAACCTGTTGACCTACATGCATGGTCCCACGAAATACCCGTCCAATTCCAATTCTTCCTACATAATCATTGTAATCAAGAAGAGCTACCTGGAATTGCAGCGGTTCATCACTGTTATCAACTGGCGCAGGAATGTTTTCAACAATGGAATCGTACAAACATTGCATGTTTTCATCCTGTTGATGTGGATCCGTACTTGCTGTCCCATTAATGGCCGAAGCGTAAATAACAGGGAACTCAAGCTGGTCTTCGGTTGCATCAAGTTCTATAAACAAATCGATAACTTCGTCAATAACTTCTTCTGGACGGGCAAAATCACGGTCGATTTTATTTACGACAACAATTGGCGTAAGATTTTGCTCTAATGCTTTTTTTAGAACAAATCGCGTTTGCGGCATTGTACCTTCATAGGCATCAACGACAAGTAAAACCCCATCAACCATTTTCATGATACGTTCTACTTCTCCGCCAAAGTCAGCGTGTCCCGGGGTGTCAAGAATATTGATGCGAGTATCCTTATACTGAATTGCAGTGTTCTTAGCAAGAATGGTAATTCCACGTTCTCTTTCAAGATCATTTGAATCCATTGCACGCTCTTCAACATGTTCATTGGAACGGAATGTTCCGGATTGTTTTAACAGCTGGTCAACTAGGGTTGTTTTCCCGTGGTCAACGTGGGCAATTATGGCAATATTGCGAATATCTTCTCTTATTTTCAAAAAATTCACTCCTACCTCTATTCATAAAAATAAAGCTTATTATAGTTTTTCAAATACAACTAAAACATTATACCATAATTAAGGTGGAAACCTATAAAGAATTTATGTACAATAATAAAGATAAAGGAAATTAGTCTTGAAAATAACAGTGAGGGATTATTATGAAACAAATTAAATGGACTTTACTCTTATACGCAATCCTTGCTGCGGCATTGATTGCTGGTATCGGAGTTGCGATTGCTGAACAAAGTATCATTGGCACACTTGCCTGTATTATTGCCGTGATTTTAGTCATGGGAATGGGATTTAAAACAAAAAAAAGAATGCGTGAGAACGGTCAATTATAAAAAAGTGAGCCTGATTTCTCAGGCTCATTTTTACCATTTTCCTTCTTTTAAATAATCTTTTAAAATTGTTTGGTGAAGTCCAGGCTTTGCTACAAGAAGTGAATCCTTATTGAGGAAATCAAGCTTTTCTCCCCTTAAATTTGTTACGATTCCCCCTAATTCTTCTACGATTACGGCTCCTCCCGCAAAATCCCATGGGGATAGCCTCATCGAGATATAAGCATCCACCCGTCCTGTCGCTACATAGATCATTTCAAGTGCAGCCGTCCCATACGACCTTGTGCCCCGTGCATCCCTGACAAGTGGAATGAGTAAATTATGATCAATACGATGGTTTTTCATTACCCAAGTAGCATTTAATGCAATAATCGATTCTTGGACATTTGTCTCGCTTAACGCCGGGAGAACCTTATCATTCATATAAGCGCCCTTCCCTTTAAAGGCATGATATAATTCGTCATGGACTACATCATAAATAATCCCAATTCTCCCAATCCCTTTTTCATAAATTCCTAACGAAATGGCAAAATTCCGCTGCTGATGAATAAAATTCATTGTTCCATCAATCGGGTCAATCATCCAGGCAATTCCTTCTAAATCCTTTAATTCGTCACCAAATCCTTCCTCGCCTAAAATTTTGTGGTCTGGAAAGCTTTCTCTTATTTTCCCAATAAAAAATTGTTCAATTTCTTTATCCATATTCGTGACAAGGTCATTAGCATTTGATTTTGTTTGAATATTTAATGTCTGATCAAAGGATGATCTAATTCTTTCCCCGGCTTCTTTTACCCAAGTAAGTGCAAGCGTATAAATATTTTCCCAATTCATTTCGTCCCTCCAATGTTTATCGAATTTTCGCGTTGTATATCTAATGTATGTAGTATGAAACATCCAAAAAAAATTGATGTACTTATAGCTTAATCAAATTGCTTTAACACATCAACTTTGTTGTTCCATTTTTATACATTCGTGAATAGATTAACAAATGGAAGCAATAATAAACGAACTCCCATTTTGTCACTGGAGTTCGTTTTAGATAAGTTCGACTACTTTTCTATTTTGTATCATTCTTGTAGAGTTTCTCCTTAGAAGAAATACCTGTTTTAATTAAAGAGCTTTTAAACGTAAAAGTTCCTGGCGGATTTTTTCCAATTTCAGCTTACATTCTTTTATTTTCTTCTCATTTTTTTCCTCAATTGCTTCAAATAAAGTAGCCAGCTCATAGTCCATTTCCAATCTCAAATAGGCAGTTCTTTCTTTTTCTCCTGCTTTTTTAAGCGTTGTATTCATTAGTTGTTTCATGGTTCTCCTCCCTTTCACGATTGTTATTTACTAATTTTTCAGACTATTTTTTACTGTTATACTATGAGCCAACACGTAAGGATGTAACAAATTTGTGCGTTAACCCAGATAAGCAATAGATTTCTTCAAAAACCGCCAATATGCTACAATAGTGGACAAAGCTTATTGCAGGGGGTTGCAAAATGGAGTTTAAAAATTTTACAAATGAGGATTTTGATGTGTTCTTAATAGATGGTTTAGAAGCAAGAATGGAGGCGCTTAAGGAAACGATTCGTCCAAAGCTGGAGTTTTTGGGACAATATTTTTCTCCCCTATTAGCTGCCCTTACAGGCGATGAAATGTATGTTCATGTAGCAAAACACGCCAGACGAACAATCAATCCACCAAAGGACACGTGGGTGGCCTTAGCAAATAATGCACGCGGTTATAAGATGCTGCCTCATTTCCAAATCGGATTATGGAATACCCATTTATTTATTTGGTTTGCGGTCATTTATGAGTCACCACAAAAAGAGGTCATTGGTGAAAGGTTCACAAAAAAATTAAATAAATTATATAAAGAAACACCAAAAGATTTTGTTTGGTCTGTTGATCATACAAAACCGGAGACAGTTAAACACCAAGAACTGTCTAAAGAGGAATTACAATCATTTTTCCAGCGGCTCCAAACGGTTAAAAAAGCTGAACTCCTATCCGGCTTCGTAATGGATCGCGAAAAAGTTATTCAATTAAAACCTGAAGAGTTGCTTGAAGAAATCGAGACAGTATTTAAACAAGTTGCTCCATTATACAAACTCGCCGTAAATCACAAATAAGAAAAGCTCCTGAACACTTTGTTCGGGAGCTTTTCTTATTATGGCATAGAAATTTTAACACCTGTATCTGCTTCTTTGGCCTTTTTAACGGTCTGGTAGGAAGAATACCCGCTTGTTTCTTCAAATTCACCACAAATTTTCTTTTCCTCTGCCTTGCCTGGTACAATTTCTTTGAAGCGGCGATAAGCATTCATGATTTCATCACGGGAAATTCCCTTTTCATACGCCCCTTCAACCGCTTCAAAAAATTTTATTACATCCACGATTTCCTCTGTTGACCAATGATAGTCAATAGGATATTGGTACTCCATTCTATTCACCTGCTTACATCTCTCTGCTTTATCTTATTTTCCCCATTTTTTGCGAATTTGTTCCGAATCGGATATCATTCGTGAAAATAATTCCGCAACGGTGGGTACGTCCTTTATTAAGCCCATTACTTGACCGGCCCATGCAAATCCCTCGTCCTCCACCCCATCATAAATGTATCGAATATTCGCTGAACCGCTAATAAAGTCTTTTAGCTGCTCATAGCCCCCATCTTCTTTTTCGATTTCAAGTATTTTTTCTGTCCATGTATTCGCAATGGCTCTTCCCGGACTGCCTAGGGAACGCTTGATCACAACAGTATCTGCTTCATTTCCCTCTACTATTCTTTGCTTATATCGTTCATTCGCATGAACACATTCCTTGGTTGCTATAAATCTTGTTCCCATTTCAATCCCTTCTGCCCCTAGACTAAGTGCAGCCATTAATCCTCTTCCATCACCTATTCCCCCGGAAGCAATGACAGGAATTGAAACAGCATCGACAACTTGTGGAATTAAGACCATCGTACCGATATCATCTCTCCCAAGATGCCCTCCTCCTTCTTGACCAACAACCATGACCGCATCCGCACCAAGTTCCTCTGCTTTTACAGCCTGCCTTCTTGCTGCAACAAGGACTAAGGTTTTAATTGAAGTTCCTTTTAGCTGTTCAAAAATAGGTGCAGGATTCCCTCCTGTCATTGAAATGACTGGTACGTCTTCCTCAATGGCAACCTGTAAGAAATCCGTAAAGGATCTTCCATGCTGCCCAATAGCAAAGTTAACACCAAATGGTTTGTCTGTCAGCTGTTTAACTTTTCTAATTTCTTCTCTTAGTTTTTCCGGGTGTCCAAGTGACATAGCCGTAATTTGCCCGAGACCGCCGGCATTTGAAACAGCTGCAGCAAGTTCTGAATAAGCTAGGTATGCTAGCCCTCCTTGGACAATTGGATATTGAATATTGAGTAAATCAGTGACTCGAGTTTGCCAATTCATTCGTACCCCTCCAATAACTCATTGCTGTTTATTTCTACTTTAAAGGGTAATTTTCCTGTTTTTTAGGGAAACTAACTTTTAAGAAACGTTTCTCTATGCAAGGGGAACGAATAGTGCTATAATTCATATGTTTTATGTATTTTTATTCAAATGAAAATATAAGTATTTGAAATAAAGAGGTGTGGTACTAAATTGTCGCAAAATCAAACACCGCTTTTCAGCGGTTTATTAGCACATGCAAAAAGGAATCCTGTTCAATTCCATATCCCGGGCCATAAAAAAGGTGCTGGTATGGATCCGGACTTTCGAAATTTCATTGGTGAAAATGCTCTTTCGATTGATTTAATTAATATCGGACCACTAGATGATCTGCACGCACCAAAGGGCATGATTAAACAGGCTCAAGACCTTGCAGCCGAAGCATTTGGTGCCGATCGGACCTTCTTCTCGGTCCAAGGAACAAGCGGAGCGATTAT
Organism: Neobacillus sp. GCM10027624; assembly: GCF_042675345.1. Taxonomy (NCBI): domain Bacteria; kingdom Bacillati; phylum Bacillota; class Bacilli; order Caryophanales; family Bacillaceae; genus Neobacillus; species Neobacillus sp. GCM10027624. Next base: position 187,245 of record NZ_JBHTHD010000003.1, on the reverse strand, counting down.
GGCTATGGTAATGGCTGTTTGCGGTCCGGAAGACAAAATCATTGTTCCTAGAAACGTTCATAAATCGGTTATGTCAGCCATTGTATTTTCTGGTGCTATCCCTGTATTTATCCATCCCGAAATCGATGAAGAATTAGGGATCTCTCATGGAATTACGACAGATGCGGTGGAACGAGCATTAAAGCAGCACCCAGATGCAAAGGGAGTTCTAGTCATCAATCCAACCTATTTCGGCATTTCAGCGGACTTGAAAAAAATAGTTGAAATTGCGCATTCTTATAATGTACCCGTTCTGGTCGATGAGGCACATGGTGTGCATATCCATTTTCACGATGAACTTCCCCTCTCTGCTATGCAGGCTGGAGCTGATATGGCAGCAACAAGTGTCCATAAACTTGGAGGTTCGATGACACAAAGCTCCATCTTAAATGTCAAGGAAGGACTTGTTTCCGCGAAACATGTTCAATCAATCCTAAGTATGATGACAACGACTTCCACATCCTACTTATTGCTTGCATCTTTAGATGTTGCTCGTAAGCAGTTAGTTACAAAAGGAAAGGACCTCATTGAAAAAACGATCCAGTTGGCACAAAGCATACGTAAAAGAATAAATGAGATTGAACATATTCATTGTATTGGCGAGGAAATTTTAGGTTCGAAAGCTACTTTCGATTACGACCCGACAAAGCTAATTATTTCGGTTAAAGATTTAGGGTTAACCGGTTATGAAGTAGAAAAATGGTTAAGAGAGAAGCATAATATAGAGGTAGAATTATCTGACCTTTATAACATCCTTTGTATTATTACGTTCGGTGATACTGATAATGAGGCTGACATTTTAGTAAATGCCTTGAAGGAACTATCTGAGGAATTTAAAGATCGTGCAGAAAAAATCGAACCGGTTCAAGTATTACTTCCAGATATCCCTTTACTTGCTTTAACACCTAGAGATGCTTTTTATTCAGAAACGGAAGTAATTCCTTTTGAACAATCTGAAGGTCGTATTATTGCAGAGTTTGTAATGGTTTATCCGCCAGGAATTCCAATTTTTATCCCAGGTGAGATTATTACAAAGGAAAACCTGCTCTATACCCAGAAAAATATTGAAGCAGGACTGCCAGTCCAAGGCCCTGAAGATGATGAATTAAAAACAATTAGAGTTATAAAGGAATACAAGGCAATTAAATAAAAAAACAGGATTCCACATTGGAATCCTGTTTTATTTTATACATAAATTATTTTTCTTCTTTTGAATGGTGTTCATTACAGCATGTGCATTTTGAAGAATATAAAACTGTAACTTTTTCGTCTTCAAAATGATCAATAGTAGAGTTGCAAGCTTGGCATACGATTGTACCCATCTTTTCTATCCCCTTTATATGAAATGTAAGCGTTTAAAACATCCTTGAGATAATAATAATATATCACATTTAATTTTTCAAGCCTAAATTGTATGTCACATTTAATTTTTATGTAAACAAAAAGGGTCCATACTGGACCCTTTCTGTCCCATTATTCATACTGAGTGTAAGAATGAACGGAAGGAATGGTTACGCTGAAGAATTCAGCTAAATCGGCTGCTTGTTGACGGTCGGAAATGCGGAAAACGGTTTGCAAGTGGTCAATATCTTCGATGTCTTTAGGGTCGAGGAGGGTAGAACGGCCGGTTTGCATACAGACTACCAGGGGTTTTCCAAAAAACATATTCGTAAAAACAATTCCAAAGTCATAGCGGGTCTGTTCAGTCGTAAAGCCTACAAACCTCACCTTTACATTTTCCTGCTCATCATATAACTTGTCAAATAATTCCATTGGACTCCTCCATTCTTTTAATATTTAGAATATTATTGTAATTTATTTTCTCAAAAATTACAAGAAACTTATTTTTGTACGGTTGTCATTGGATTTTATTCAATGCTAAAATAGTAAGGGATATAATTGGAGTGTTAGGGGGGAATGATGTTGGCGAAAAATGCATATATCAAGCTGGTGCCTTCATCTGCAAAACAACGAGTTACAATTGAAGAAGTAAAAGAACTTTTTTATTATTATAAAGATATTACCTCAAAAACAGGGAATCAAGTTGATTGGCAATTTGGAAACGCTGCCTTTCCGTATGAAGTAAAGGAAAAGGAAGATGGGAAAGGAAAATGGTTTTATTTACATTCCGAACATGAAAAGTATTTCGCGATTTTAATTGGTGTTGACTCAGAGGTAATCCGCGATGAGAACGGTGAAGAAAGAGAACAGCAGTACATTCAAGTAACGCTGCCCGAACAATCTACTTATGGTGATAAAGGGAAAGCCAATGAATTTTGTAAATTTCTCGCAAAAAAAATGCAAGGAGAACTACATCTTTTTAATGAAAGAGTCATGTATTATTATCCTAGAAAATAATTAAAAAACTCCTAAAAGGGAGTTCCTGGCTGTCGAATCTTTCGATAGCCTTTATTTTATACACTCTCTTTAGTAATTAACCGCGTTAATTAGTTAAAAATATTGAGAATGGTCTGTGTAAAAAGTCTGTTGATTTCCGCTCCAGGACCTCCCCGCGGAAAGCGAGTGACCGGTGCGGATATCATCAGGCCCTTTTACAGGAACGATCAATAAATTGGAATTTAGATTTGACCAAAAAATGTCGAGAAAAATAATCTTTTCTCGACAATCTAAAACTCCCAATAAGGGAGTTTTTTAATGGGTGTAGAGCTCCAGGGTGTAATGTATTGAGGTGTAGATTACAAGGCTTAAAGCAGTGAGAAATAGTGTTTTTCTTGAGGACTTCGTAATACCGTTACCAATCAAATAGGCCAAATAAAAAAAGACAAAAAACATAATGACTTTATATACTAATTGATCATGCTTTGATAACCACTCAATCAAAGTATAACCGCTCCAAATAATAAATTGCAGCAGCATCACAACATAAACCCTCAAAATTATCACCACACAAACTTCATCTAAAACCATGAATAATATAGTATATGTAAAAAAAATATAGTTATTTTCGAGAAAAGCTCATTACTAAAAAAAATGGTTCTTTCCTCTTTGGAAAGAACCATTCAGTATTATTTAATAATATGGATTGGGCTTCCTAAAGCTACTTCGGCCGCTTCCATTGTTATTTCCCCAAGGGTTGGATGTGCATGGATAGTCATTGCAAGGTCCTCTGCTGTCATACCTGCTTCAATAGCAAGACCAAGTTCAGCAATCATATCTGATGCACTGGCACCGGCAATTTGAGCACCAATTACAAGACCATCTTCTTTACGAGTGATTAATTTTAAGAATCCATCTGCACTGTCAAGTGAAAGCGCACGGCCATTTGCTGCAAATGGAAACTTCGCTGCAATCACTTCAATTCCTTCTTTTTTCGCTTGATCTTCTGTATAACCAACAGATGCAAGCTCAGGCTCTGAAAAGACAACCGCAGGAATACCTAGGTAATCAATTTCAGAAGAATGACCAGCAATCGCTTCAGCAGCAATTTTTGCTTCATATGATGCTTTATGTGCTAATTGAGGACCTGCAACTACATCACCAATCGCGTAAATATTACTGATATTGGTACGGCATTGCTGATCAATTTCAATTAACCCGCGCTCGCTTAATTTCACACCGACTTGCTCTAAGCCCATCTCATCTGTATTTGGTCGGCGTCCAACCATTACAAAACAGTAATCAGCTTCAATTTTCTTCTCTTCACCTTTTGTTTCAAACGTTACAACAACGCCATTTTCTGTTTCTTCTACACCCTTAGCAAATGCTTTTGTATAGAATTCTGCACCTTTTTTCTTCATATTACGCTTAACAAGGGCTGCCATTTGCTTATCAAAAACACCCATACCTAAAATTTCATCGGCACCTTCTAAAATTGTTACCTGGCTGCCAAAGTTAGCATATGCACCGCCAAGTTCAATACCGATTACCCCGCCGCCAATAACAACGATTTTTTCAGGAATTTCATTTAAATTAAGAGCACCTGTAGAGTTCAGAACACGTTTTGAGTACTTAAATGCAGGTAGCTCAATAGGGCGAGAACCAGTTGCAATAATTGCATTTTTAAACGTATATGTTTGGGCTGAAGTTTCATCCATCACACGAAGTGTATTGCCATCGACAAAATACGCTTCACCACGAGCGATGTTTACTTTATTTCCCTTTAATAGCCCTTCAACGCCGCCTGTTAATTTATTTACAATACTGCCTTTAAACTCTTGAACTTTTGAAAAGTCAACCTTTACATTTTCTGCTGTAATACCAAATTGATCGGAATGCATAGCTGTTTCATATCGATGACCTGCAGCAATTAACGCTTTAGATGGAATACAGCCGACATTTAAACATACACCGCCTACATATTCCTTTTCTACAATCGTTACTTTTTGTCCAAGCTGTGCAGCACGAATAGCAGCAACGTATCCACCAGGGCCTGCACCGATGACTATAGTATCTGTTTCAATTGGGAAATCTCCTACTACCATTTTTTACGCCTCCATTAGCAATAATTCAGGATCGTTCAATAATCGCTTAATATGATTCATTGCGTTTTGTGCTGTAGCACCGTCAATCATACGGTGGTCAAAGCTTAATGAAAGAGCTAGTACTGGTGCAGCAACAATTTCACCATCTCTTACGATTGGTTTCTCAGCAATTCGACCTACCCCTAAAATCGCAACTTCAGGATGATTAATGACAGGAGTAAACCACTGACCGCCAGCGGAACCAATATTGGAAATCGTGCAAGATGCACCTTTCATTTCATTTGGAGCTAGCTTACCATCACGTGCTTTTGTTGCCAATTCGTTGATTTCATTTGAAATATTAAAAACGGATTTACGGTCTGCATCCTTAACAACTGGTACTAATAAGCCTTTTTCTGTATCAGCTGCAATACCGATATTATAGTAATGTTTATGAATAATCTCATTTGTTGCATCATCTAAAGAAGTATTTAATGCCGGGAACTCTCTCAAAGCACTTGTTAATGCTTTTACGATATAAGGTAAGAAAGTTAACTTGATACCTTTCGCTGCAGCCACTTCCTTGAATTTTTTACGGTGGGCAACAAGTTTCGTTACATCAATTTCATCCATTAAGGTAACATGTGGAGCAGTATGCTTAGAGTTCACCATAGCCTTCGCAATTGCTTTACGGATACCGCTCATTTTTTCACGTGTTTCAGGATATTCACCTTGTGGAATTGGTGTTGCTTTTGGAACTTCAACATTTGCTTCCTCGCCTACAGCAGCATTTTCAGCTGGTGCTGCTGGTGCACCACCGCTTAAGAATGTGTCAATATCAGCCTTCATGATCCGGCCATTTTTACCTGAACCGGCAACATGTGCAATTTCAACACCTTTTTCACGTGCATATTTGCGTACAGATGGCATTGCAATGATTCGGCGATTTGGATCTACATCAACCTGAGGTTGTGTTCCAGCAGTTGCTGCTGGAGCAGCTGGTGCTGTTTCTTGCTTTGCTTCCGGTGCAGCTGGTGCTGGTGCTGGTGCTGCTTCTTTTGCAGGTTCATCATCACCGTGATCGCCTTTAAATTGCAAATCTTCATATCCTGGGGCATCAAATGTAACAAGAACCTGTCCAACAGTCGCAACGGTTCCTTCACCAATTAAAACATCAATTACAGTACCTTCTACTGGAGAAGGAATTTCAACTACCGCTTTATCATTTTGCACTTCGCAAAGTACATCATCTTCTTGAACTTTGTCACCTGGTTTTATGAACCATTTGACAATTTCACCTTCGTGAATACCTTCACCAATGTCAGGCATTTTAAATTGAAATGACACTGTAATTCATCCTCCTATACTTCCTCTATTTTCGCAGGTGTATTCAAACATTATGCGGGAAATAGAGCAGACTTTTTTTCGATTATATTAGAACGTCAATACCTTTTTAGCCGTTTCAATCACATCTTTATAGTTAGGAAGCCATACAGATTCTGCTTGGGAGAAAGGATAAACAGTATCAGCCGCTGTTACACGTAATACTGGTGCTTCCAAGCTTAAAATCGCACGGTCATTAATTTCAGCTACTACTGTCGCTGCAACACCCGCTTGTTTTTGTGCTTCTTGAACAACAATTGCTCGGCCCGTTTTTTCAACAGATGCAATGATTGTTTCAATATCAAGCGGACTAATTGTACGTAAATCGACAACTTCGACTGAATGGCCTTCTTTTTCTAATTCTTCAGCAGCTTTTAATGATTCGTGAACCATTGCACCGTAAGTAAAGATAGAAAGGTCTGTTCCCTCACGTTTCACATCGGCTTTTCCTAGTGGAATGGTGTATTCCTCTTCAGGTACTTCTTGACGGAATGCACGGTATAATTTTAAATGCTCTAAGAATACAACTGGATCATTATCACGAATAGCTGAGATTAACAATCCCTTTGCATCATATGGTGTTGATGGAACGACAACTTTTAATCCAGGAGTCTGTGCCATTAATCCTTCTAAACTGTCTGAGTGAAGCTCAGGAGTGTGAACGCCGCCGCCAAATGGTGAACGAACTGTAATTGGCATATTATAGCGTCCGCCAGAACGGTAGCGCATACGAGACATTTGACCTGCGATAGAATCCATTACCTCAAAAACGAATCCAAAGAATTGAATTTCCGGAATTGGACGGTATCCTGTTAATGCAAGACCGATAGATAAACCACCAATCCCTGATTCTGCTAATGGTGTATCAAAAACACGCTCTTCGCCAAATTCTTTATGGAGCCCTTCAGTGGCACGGAAAACCCCGCCATTCACACCAACATCTTCTCCAAATATTAATGTTTTTGGATCATTACGCAATTCAATACGCAATGCATCAGTAATCGCTTGAATCATTGTCATTTGAGCCATGACTTACTTCGACTCCTTTGCTTTATAAATTTCATATTGTTCTTTTAAGTTAGAAGGCATTTCTTCAAACATAATTGACATTAAATCAGTCACTTTTTGCTTCGGAGCCGCATCTGCTTTTTTGATTGCTTCTTTAATGTCTTCTTTTGCTTGTTCAATTACTTCGTTCTCTTTCTCTTCACTCCATAAGCCTTTGTTTTCTAAGAACTTACGGAATCTAACAAGTGGGTCTTTCTTTTCCCATTCGTTATCAAGTTCAGCCGTACGATAACGAGTTGGATCGTCACCAGCCATTGTGTGTGGGCCATAACGATACGTAAGAGTTTCAATTAAGGTTGGGCCTTCGCCATTAATTGCCCGCTCACGTGCATCGTGAACTGCCGCATAAACAGCTAATGGGTCCATACCATCAACCTGGATTCCAGGAATACCTGCAGCAACAGCTTTTTGAGCAACGGTTTTCGCTGCTGATTGTTTTTCTACAGGTGTCGAAATTGCAAAACGGTTATTTTGAACGATGAAAATTGCCGGCGCTTTTAATGCCCCTGCAAAGTTAATTCCTTCGTAGAAATCCCCTTGTGATGCTCCACCATCACCTGTGTACGTAATAGCAACAGCTTTATTGCCATTCTTTTTCAATCCAAGCGCTACACCTGCAGTTTGAACGTATTGCGCACCAATAATGATTTGTGGTGATAAAACGTTTACACCTTCAGGAATTTGATTTCCTTGGAAGTGTCCGCGTGAGAACAAGAATGCTTGATAAAGTGGTAACCCGTGCCAAATGATTTGTGGTACATCGCGATATCCAGGTAAAATAAAATCCTCTTTTTCCAAAGCAAATTGGGATGCTAATTGTGATGCTTCCTGTCCTGCAGTTGGAGCATAGAATCCAAGTCTTCCTTGACGGTTTAAAGAAATTGAACGTTGGTCAAGGATACGTGTGTATACCATTCTGCGCATTAATTCTTGAAGTTGAGCATCTGTTAAATCCGGCATTGCCGCTTCGTTAACGACTTCGCCTTCTTCATTTAAAATTTGAAATGTTTGAAACTGTTCTTCAACGATATCGAGCGACTTTTTCGCATCGAGCTGGGCGTTCTTAAGTTTAGAAGCCATTTAGGTCACCTCATCCTTTCTTTTCAAAAAACATAAGTATAAATTAATCATTCCACCTTTGTAGGTTACCCAAAAACCCTAAAAGACAAAAAATATTGAATGGAAATTTATCTCTCCATCCCATCATATTCTGTATCAGTATTTTTGTTTATTTCATTGATACAATTATTATCTACATATCCGAGTTTACATCAACTTTTTATACGCGTCAAATACTAAATCTTATAATTTTTCATCATTTCAGCATTAACAATAGGAGGCATCTTAAACAGAGCTGTATTATTTAAAATAGGCAATCTGTTATATAAAATTAAACAAATTTCTGTTCTGTTATAACAAAGAAAAACCGGCTCTTTCAGCCGGTTTTTAAGAAAATTGAATATTATTCATTTATTTTCAACCCTGACATTTTATAAAATGCAAGCTTTTGATCATTGTATTCCTTCGTGAGTTGATTAAATTTTTTATTTGCCGCATAGACTTTTTGATAGGATTCATTCACCTTATTCACTTTTGCCTCTAAGTCCTCAAAGGATAAATTTTTATTTTTTAACAATCCATACAATTGTTTATCAAGTTTTAAGGCATTAAGATATTCCTTATTCAGTTCATCGTGGGCGGAATATCTATTGATCATAACCTGATAAAGAATTTCCAAAGCTTTTTTTAGTTTAAGATCCTTTAAATCATTTTTATATTCTTTAATTTTTTGAAATGTCTCTTTGGACTCCGAGATACTTTTGGTTTCTTCGTCCATATATTGCTTTCGCTTGTCAGCCATCTCTAAAGCAGTATCAGCCAATTTTACAACTTTATCATGCTGTTTCATTCCAAGGTCGATAATTTTTTCATATGTAGCTTTTTCTTTTTTTTCTAAAGTTACTAGCGGTTCTTGCTGATTTTCAAACCCCTTTTCTTTCTCTACAACCTTTTCCAAAATATCATAGATTTTTTCGACGGGTGTTTTTTGATTGAAACAACCGGATAAAATCACTACAGTAGTAATTATGGAAATCCATAAACGTCTTTTTAACACAAAAGGCAAGTATATCCCCCTATTCTAAAACCATTTAGATACATTACAAAGTGGTTAACTTTTTTAATTTTGTTTGATAGACTAATCTTATTCATCATTATAACAGAAAACAGGAGTGAGACAGCACATGATTACTATGGACGATATCATACGCGATGGTCATCCAACTCTCAGAAAAATAGCAGCGGAAGTTGCCCTCCCGGCCTCTGATGAGGACAAACGGATCTTAGAAGAGCTTTTAGAATATGTTAAAAACAGTCAAAACCCTGAGATTGCCGAAAAATACAAATTAAGACCGGGTATTGGTTTAGCAGCCCCGCAAATCAATGTTTCAAAACGAATGATTGCTGTTCATATACAGGACGAAAAAGCCTCATATAGTTACGCACTATTTAATCCAAAAATAGTCAGTCATTCAGTTGAAAAATCGTACCTGCAATCAGGAGAAGGCTGTCTATCCGTGGATGATGCTATACCAGGCTTTGTACCAAGACACGCAAGGGTTACGGTAAAGGGATTTAACGAAAATGGAGAAGAGATAAAGCTTCGACTAAAAGGGCTTCCGGCCATCTGTTTCCAACATGAAATTGATCATCTAAATGGGATTATGTTTTATGATTATATTGATAAACAAGACCCTTTCAAACCGATTGAAGGAGCAATCGTCATAGAAAGATAAAAAAACTGCCGTTCCTTAAGGAGCCGGCATTTTTTTTATATTAACTGTAATTCCTTTAAACCATTCCAAATTCCATTTTCAGCGACATCTGTTGTAATATAATCTGCATGTTCTTTCGCCTCTGGGACCCCATTTCCCATCGCAACACTGGTACCAACAGCCTTTAACATTTCCAAATCATTTAAACCGTCTCCAAAAGCATAGACATCCTTTAATTCAAACCCCAAACGCTCAATCATTTTTTTGATGCCTTCCGCTTTGGAACCCCCTTTAGGCAAAACATCGACAGAATAATCATGCCATCTAATAAAGTTAAACTTTGGATAGTGATTAAAATACACTAATTCTTCTTTATCTTCACAGAAAAGCAGGGATTGATAAATCTTCCTATTTTTATAAAAAGCAGCATCCTGCTCAGGATGAGGAAAATTCAATGTATTAAGACTAATGTCGATAAAGGGATGTTGTTTAACGGTAGCCTTCATCGTTTGTTCATTCATTACTATTAAGGGGTGTCCATTCTGCTCCGTTTCAATCAATAGTTTTTCAAGCTCAGTTTGATTAAGGGGGTTCTCATAGATTACCTCCCCTTCAAAGACAACAAATTGACCGTTATAGCTAACATAAGAATCGATTCCAAGTTCCTTGCGTATACTTTCAAACATAAACGGAGCCCTGCCGGTCGCAATTGCGACATAAACACCGCTATCCTTTAAAAGCTGGATAGCCTTTTTTGTGCTAGTTGGCAGTTTTTTTTCATGATCCAATAATGTACCGTCTATGTCGAAAAAAACAATCTTCTTCATAATAAACTCCTTCAAAAACTGCTTATAATATTTTTCTATAAAAACACTAACCCTTCCTAAAAAAATTGTCAATTCGTTAACAATTAATTGAATTCCATGATTATCCATGAAAGAATTAGCAAAATCACCATATAATAATAGCAAAAAAACTTTTATCTGAAAAAAATCTTCATTAATCTGTCATGGCTTGCTTTACATTGGACAAGGATCGTTTAAAATAAAGTTAAGGAGATGATCCACTATGTTAAAGAAGCTAAGAAAGAAGCTCTTAAAACAGTGGAAAGATTTACTACGAAAAAAATCGATTGCCTGAAATTTTGAGCCCTTCATACTTGCGAAGGGCTCCTTCCTTATTGTAAATTGATAAGCAGTGATGCTTTTACATACTTTTCACTGAACGTCCATGTCTTGGTTTATTTGTCAAATATAATAAAACACATGAAAAAGATGTAAAAATTTTATATAATAGAAATAGGTATGATCGATTAAGGAGCGATATTGTCATGATATATAAAGTATATTATCAAGAAAGCATTAAACAGGTACCAGTGAGAGAGAACACAAGAACCCTTTTTACGGAGGGAGAATCAGAAAGAGATGTTCGGAAAAAGCTTGCAGACCGCGGCTATAACATTGAATTTGTACAAGCAGTTTCAGGTGCGTTTTTAGAGTATGAACAACAAAATGAAGATTACAAAGTATTGGAGATTTGATAATTTATGAAATTTGTAAAAAATGATCAAACTGCTGTTTTTGCCCTGGGAGGACTGGGTGAAATCGGTAAGAACACATATGCTGTTCAATTTCAGGATGAAATCATCCTAATTGATGCCGGTATAAAATTTCCTGAAGACGAGCTTTTAGGAATTGATTATGTAATTCCGGATTACACCTACCTAGTAAAGAACGAAGAAAAAATAAAAGGGCTGTTTGTTACACACGGACATGAGGACCATATTGGCGGAATTCCTTATTTGCTTAGGGAAATCAATATTCCTATTTACGGTGGTAAACTTGCTCTCGGGTTAATCAAAAATAAACTTGAAGAACATGGTCTTCTTAGAAATGCTAAACTGATTGAAATTAAAGAAGATGATGTGATTAAGTTCCGTAAGACATCTGTTACTTTTTTCCGCACCACACATAGTATTCCTGATTCCTATGGAATCGTCGTAAAAACCCCTCCAGGTCAAATTGTCCACACAGGTGATTTTAAATTTGATTTCACCCCTGTCGGTGAACCAGCTAATTTAACCAAAATGGCCGAAATTGGAAAAGAGGGAGTTTTATGTTTACTCTCGGATAGTACAAATAGTGAAATTCCTGAATTCACCATGTCAGAACGCCGTGTTGGCGAGAGCATACATGATATTTTTCGAAAAGTTGATGGCCGAATCATATTTGCAACCTTTGCTTCAAATATCCATCGCTTGCAGCAAGTAGTAGAAGCAGCAGTAACAAATGGACGAAAAATCGCTGTATTTGGAAGAAGTATGGAGGCTGCCATCAATATCGGTCTTGAATTAGGATATATTCTTGCTCCAAAAGAAACGTTTATTGAATCCAATCAGATTAACCGACTTCCTGCAGATAAGGTAACCATTCTTTGCACAGGAAGCCAGGGAGAACCAATGGCTGCACTTTCAAGAATTGCGAATGGTACACATCGACAAATTCAAATTATACCGGGAGATACAGTAGTCTTTTCTTCTTCGCCAATCCCTGGTAATACAATAAGCGTCAGCCGCACAATCAACCTTCTCTTTAGAGCAGGGGCCGATGTTATTCATGGAAAATTAAGTAATATTCATACGTCAGGACATGGCGGACAGGAAGAACAAAAGTTGATGCTCCGTCTCATAAAGCCGAAGTTTTTTATGCCAATTCACGGAGAATACCGGATGCAGAGAATGCATGCCAAACTTGCTGTTGACTGTGGGGTACAAGAAGAAAACTGTTTTATCATGGATAATGGTGAGGTTTTGGCTCTTTCAGAAAATACCGCGCAGGTAGCAGGTAAAATCCCTTCCGGTTCAGTTTATATTGACGGAAGCGGTATTGGTGATATTGGAAATATCGTACTAAGAGACCGAAGAATTCTTTCAGAGGAAGGCTTAGTGGTTGTCGTCGTCAGCATCAATATGAAGGATTTTAAAATTGCCTCTGGTCCTGATTTGATTTCAAGAGGATTTGTCTATATGAGAGAATCCGGTGATTTAATTAATGATGCTCAAAACTTAATTACTAAACATATCAATAAGGTAATGGAGAGAAAAACGACTCAATGGTCAGAAATAAAAAATGAAATAACAGACACACTCGCACCATTCCTTTATGAAAAAACAAAACGGAGACCAATGATTTTACCAATCATTATGGAAGTTTAAAAACGGAAACGCCTTAGGGCGTTTCCGTTTTTTTAAGTTGCCTATTTTATGCCATGGCCTTTTTCCCGAATCGGTCTATGTCTACATCGCTTCCAATTACAACTAATACATCATTCACACGAAGTGTTTCTTTAGCCTGTGGGGAAACAATCAGTTCTTCTCCTCTTTTTATCGCAACAATATTGAGGCCATACTTTTTGCGAATATCTAGATCCATAATCGTATGCCCGGCGATCTTTCCATTGGCAACAATTTCAACAATACTATGATCATCAGATAATTCAAGATAATCAAGGACATTATTAGAAGCTAAATTGTTAGCAATCCTGCGTCCCATATCCCGTTCAGGGTGGACAACCTGGTCCGCACCAATTTTCCTGAGTACCTTCTCATGATAATCATTTTGAGCCTTAACCGTAATATTGGGAACACCTAATTCCTTTAATATAAGTGTAGTTAATATACTAGATTGGATATCGTCACCAATGGCAACAATTACATGATCAAAATTACGGATTCCTAAACTTTTCAAAACTGCTTCGTCTGTTGTATCTCCCACAGCGGCATGGGAAGCAATCATCGAATATTCATTCACTCTTTCTTCATTTTTATCAATGGCCAACACTTCAATTCCTTCCTCTGTAAGTGTCCGGCAAATACTCCCGCCAAACCGGCCAAGTCCTATGACTGCAAAGCTTTTTTTCACAGAATTCTCCTCCAGCTAAATCAGGTTCTCTATCTATCTTTGTACATTTTAGCATATACAACGTTGAACGGTAATAATATCTTTTATCCTCTTGGATTATGATTTCTTCTTTTCTTGATGTAAAGATAAAGAAGCAAACCGATCACTGAAATCATAATTAAAATCGGAAGATTGCCAATGACAAAAACAACTAGCCAGGAAACGACAGCTATAAGTGTATTGATACTGTTCATAAACTGTTTTTTTGTTTTCTCCCATGTATTAAGATTGTCCTTATCAATATTAGGAACAACCACCTTATATTCATGCAGCATTATATTTACAGTTGAAAAAGCGGTTTGATTTTCTAAAAACTTCAATTTTCCTTCAATCGTTTCAATCTCTTCCTGAACAGATGCCAAATCTGCAGAAATTTTTAATAAGTCCTCGGTTTTATTCGCTTTTTTCAAAAAAGAGAGTAAGCGTTCTTCCACGACTATTTTTGATTTTAATCTGGATTCTAAATCCACATATTCTTCGGTAACATCCTGACCCGAAATATTTCGCTGAATCACTTCAACAGCCTGCCCCTCGGCATCATGTAAAAAACTTTGAAAATATTTTTGCGGGATTCGAATTCGAATGCTTCCACTCACCTGCTCTTTCCCCTCTTTTATTACGTTAGATTCTGCGATATATCCACCGTATTTTTCTGCTTTTTCTTCGATTCTTTGTACAGTCTGTTCAAACTTTTTCACACGAAGCTCTAAGTCTGCAGTATAGACGATCTTTTTTTCGGGCATCTCGATTTCAATCGATTGATCCTTTTCTTTTTTAGCGTTCTCACCTGATAGTAATGATGCTTTTTCTTGCCTTCCGCTTTGAGCAGAATCGGCGGTCTTGCTGGTAGCAAAATCCATTTTTGCACTCTCACTTTTACTACCCGAACTGCATGCTGAAAGAAGAAGAAAAACAAAAATAATTGAGATCCATTGATTGATTCTATTCATTTGCACCACACCCCTTTTTATTTAAACCGACGAGCAAAAGTGAAAAGGGTTACAAAGAAAGTGTAAAACAGCCATTTTGGCTGCTTTACACTGCATCTACCATGTTAAACTGTGCTGTTACCAAATGATAATACTCTCCTTGAAGCTCCATTAATTCTTCATGGTTGCCTTTTTCAATCAATTGCCCATGATCTAATACAATGATTTGTTCAGCATCCCGAATAGTCGAAAGACGATGGGCAATGATAATGGCGGTTCGACCTTTTAATAAAGTTTTTAAAGCTTTTTGGATAAGTACTTCTGTCTCTGTATCAATACTTGCTGTCGCCTCATCTAAAATTAAAATGCTTGGGTTGGCTAAAAGGGCTCTGGCAAACGAGAGAAGCTGCCTTTCACCGACGGATAAAATATTCCCACGTTCTTCCACTTCATGATGAAAGCCATTTGGAAGCTTTTCAATAAAGTGATTGGCACCAACTGCTTTTGCTGCATATAGGACTTCCTCGTCCGTTGCATCTGGTCTCCCGAAGCGGATATTTTCCATAATCGTCCCTGAAAAAATAAAAGTATCCTGCAAGACCACACTAATTTGCTGTCTAAGACTCTTCAGTGAGATATCCTTTATATTGTGTTGATCAATATGAATTTCCCCTGATGTTGCGTCGTAAAAACGTGAGATAAGATTGGCTATTGTTGTCTTTCCTGAACCGGTGTGCCCGACAAATGCTGCTGTTTGTCCCGCTTTTATTTCAAGGCTCACCCCGTTTAAAGCAAGCCGACTCTCATCATAGGAGAACACAACATTTTTAAATTGAATATGCCCCTTTATATCCCCCATTTCCTGCGGGTTGTCTTTTTCCGAAACAATCGGCTTTTCATCTAGAAACTCGAATATCCGTTCAGAAGAAGCCATACCAACTAATAGCTGATTATACACCTGCCCTAACCTTGAAATTGGTTCCCAAAACATTCCAAGATAAAAAGCAAACGAGACAAATTCCCCAATTTTCATAGAATCATTTAAGATAAGATGGCTTCCATACCAAATTAAAACCGCAGAACCAAGTGCATTGGTTATTTCGACAAGCGGCCTAAACATCGCATTTTTTTGAGAAGCTACTCTCCAGCTTTCGAAATTCTCCTGAATTACACCCTGAAAAAAAGCCATATTCTCCTTTTCCTGGGTAAAGGATTGGGTTACGCGAATTCCCTGGATACTTTCGTTTAAATGAGAATTAAGCTTCGCCTGTTTTAATCTTACGACCTGCCAAGATCTGCGAATTTTCCGACGCAGGCTGGTGGAGATAAAGAACATGATTGGTAAAATGACCATTACTGCAAGGGCAAGTGATGGGCTAAGTGAAAATAAAACAATCAAAACACCCATTAACAATAATGAATCCATTAATGAATTAATGACTCCGTTTGTAAATAAATCCTGCAATGAATTGATATCATTCATAATCCGAACAAGAATCGAACCGGCAGAACGCTGGTCAAAAAACTGATGCGAAAGATTTTGTACATGTGAAAAAAGATGCTTTCGGATATCGTAGATGACCCCCTGCCCCAGTTCATTCATCCAGCGAATTCGAAAAATATTTGCAATGTACGAAATGAAATAGAGGCTGGCAATGATGATAACTAGGATGGTCAATAAATGGGTGTCTTTATTGATGATGGCTTTATCTAGCGTATAGACTCCAATTAAAATCGGAATGGTTAACCGAATAACCGTGGTGATGATGACCATTAGTGCTGAGAGAGGTAATAAATTTTTATTATATGGCTTGAGATAGCTAAACAGCCTTGCCATTTGAATCCAGTTAAAGGGTTTTTCAATCACTTGATCTGAGGAATAATGAAACCGTTTTAATATAGTTGGATGCGCTTTTTTTTCAATCAAAAATCATTCGCTCCTTTAACCTGTTTTAGATGATGCCTTTTTCTGCCGATCCTTATATTGGATTTCAAATACCCGTTGATATGGGCCATTATTATTTAACAGTTTCTCATGCTTTCCCCGTTCCACAATCCGGCCATTTTTTAATACTAAAATTTCATCTGCATGCTTTAAGGAGGAGATACGGTGAGCAATGATGAAGGTAGTCCGGCCTTTCATGACTTCTTTTAAAGCCTTTTGGATATTTAGTTCCGTTTCCATATCGACTGCACTAGTAGCATCGTCTAAGATTAAAATACTTGGGTCCACACAAATAGCTCTGGCAATCGCAATTCTTTGCTTTTGTCCTCCTGAAAGGCCCATTCCCCGTTCTCCAAGTATCGTTTCATAACCATTCGGAAGTTCCATAATAAAGTCATGTGCCTGGGCACGTTTAGCTGCATCAATAATTTGGTACATGTCTGCCTCAGGTCTTCCGTAAGAGATATTTTCTTTTATGGTAGTCGAAAATAAAAAGGATTCCTGCAATACAAAACCTATATTGCTTCTTAAGGTCCTGAGCGAAAAATCGCTTACCGGTTTATCATCAATCAAAACCTCCCCTTCACTTGGTTCATAAAATCTCGTCATAAGCTGCGTAATGCTTGTTTTACCTGAACCGGTAGGGCCAATGAGTCCAATTACTTTTCCAGGCTCAATCCTAAAGGAAATACCAAATAATGCTTCCTTTAAGCCCCCATCATAGCGTAGGGACACGTTTTTAAACTCTACTTGACCGTTTAACCTGCCAGAATCTATTGTCTCATCTTGATCATTTATTTCGTTATTCACTTCTAAGACTTCTAAAAGCCGTTCCCCTGAAGCCTTTGCTTGTGAAAACAAATTAATTACAAATCCAAGGTTAACAATCGGCCAAATAATGTACCAAACCAAACTATAAAAAGCGACAAGTTCCCCCGGTTTTAATGAACCCCTCATGACAAGAGTACCACCGTATCCTAATAAAAGGACAACACTGATATTTCCCATTAGCTCCATTAATGGAAAATACTTTGCCCATATGGTGGAGGTGAAGATATTTTGCTGCTTATAATCACCATTTGAAGCGTTAAATTTTTCAATTTCAAATCCTTCTCTTGATAGAGATTTTACAGTATTGATTCCACTGATGCTTTCTTGAACTTTTGTATTTAATCGTCCGAATGATTGTCGAATCCCCTTAAAGGCAGGGTGCACCGCACGATCAAATTTATAAACGATGATAGATAAAAAAGGAAGTGAAATGAGTGTAATGATGGTTAGACTGATGGAATAGTAAAGCATCACGGCTACACTAAGCGCGATTAACAAGAGGAATCTAAGTAATTCTGAAAAGCCAAAGGAAAGAAAAAAGCGAAATCCTTCAACATCTGCCGTTAATCGGGACATTAAATCTCCCGTTTTGGCATTATCATAGTATCTAAACGATAGAAACTGCAGCTTTTCATATAAGGAATTTCGCAGTTTATAGACGGAGGTAATTCCAAATAAATCACCTGTGTATTGATTGATAAAGGTGGCTCCGCCCTTTATCCCCATTAGAAAAATAAAACCGATAGCCAGGTATGGAACCAAATAATACTTCCCTTTTAATACCACCTCATCAATTGTTTGCTGTAAAATCATCGGATATACAACAGTTATTGCCGTAACGACTAACAAAAAACTCATGGAAATAAAAAAATACTTTTTGTAAGGCCAATAATAAGATTTTAATTTTTTAAACGTTTCCACATTCAATCCCCTTTCCTTACAATTTCCAATTTTTCGAATAAAGGCGCAATATTTAATATATCGGGTTTCGAAGTATTTTTCTAGTCTTTTGCATATATTTTTAATAAATTTTTCCATAAAAAAACTGCTCGTTTAAATACGAACAGTTCCGATTGATTCATTATTTTATTCGGTTTTTTCTAATTCATCTAAAACACGATTTACCCGTTTTTCAAGCATTTTCATGCCGCTTCCGCCAGCTTGAAAATGACGAAGTTTACCTTCACGGTCAAAGACATAGTAGGCAGGCACATATTGATTTTCGAACGCTTCCGTTAGTTTGTGTTCACTGTCAACAAAGATTGGCTGGGAAATCCCATGTTCGGCAGCCACTTGCTTGATTTCTTCAATGTTTAGATCATTTTCAGAACGAGGCATATGAACAGCGACCACATTTAATTTTTCTTTGAAGTCATCACGGAATTGATTGACCTGTGGCATTGCTTCTTTACAAAGGTGGCAGCTAATCGACCAAAAATGAATTAGTGTAGGCCTTTCCCCAACTAACTCTTCTTTCGTCACCTGACCGTTCAGCCATTCGGTTGCACCCGTTAATTCCGGCATTGGCTCACGTAATTTCATTTCAATACCCCCTCTATTTTAAAAATAGACCTAACACTTTAAAGGTTAGGTCTATCGTGTTTGATTTAAAAATTGTCTAGCTCCAGCGCCCCTGAACAAGGCGCTTCCGCTTTTCTATTTTAAACATTTAGTGTAGCTTGTCCTGGCTTCCAGTTTGCAGGGCAAAGTCCGCCAGTTTGAAGTGCTTGAAGAACACGAAGTGTTTCATCAACGTCACGGCCGATATTGTTATGGTTTACTACAGAATATTTTAATTCGCCTTCTGGGTCAATGATGAATAAACCGCGAAGTGCAACACCTTCTTCTTCAATTAACACACCATATTCACGAGCAACAACATGGTTAGTGTCTGCTGCTAATGGATAATTTAAATCGCCAAGACCATTTTCTTTACGATCTGTTTTAATCCAAGCAAGGTGAGTATGAATGGTGTCTGTAGAAGCACCGATTACAACTGCATCAAGGTCATCGAATTCTTCGTAACGATCAGACATAGCTGTGATTTCAGTTGGGCAAACGAATGTAAAGTCCATTGGGTAGAAGAACAATACTGTCCATTTATCATTTTTCATGTTCTCTTCAAGGCTAACTTTTCCAAATTCTTTGTTTGGTAATACTGCATCCATTTCAAAGCGTGGAGCTTGTTTACCTACCATACGTTCTGGCATATCGAATCCCTCCAAATATTAATTAAATGAGATAACTTTATAGCAATTCTCATTTGCTATCCCTTTGACACATTTCATTATAGGATAATTCTAATTTTGAGTCAATATTAAATTATAATTAATTTAAATAAATACTTATTTTAATTATAACCTAGATTTCCCCTCCATCAGTTTTACCTTTTTAGGTGAAGATTAAACTTTTTCTATGTAACAAAATTCACCATTATTTGCTATAAGTTTATCATGATTTCCAAAAAGTATAAAACAAAACGCATTGTGTTTTATGCTTTATTCCCTTGATAAGTGATATAGTTTGTCATTACTTTTATAGCAACATCAATGGCTTCTTCGTTAGGATTTAACTTTGAATGGTGCAAACCAAATGGCGAGTCGACTCCGAGCCAAAACATAAATCCAGGGATTTCCTTAAGCATATAGCCAAAGTCCTCACCCGTCATGGCTTCCTTGCACTCGATTACCTTTACTTCATTTTGTCGGCTCATATATTCGAAAAAATCTCCTGTCAATTTTTCATCATTATAGACCTGATGATACATCGCCCCAAAATCAATCTTGGCCTCGCATTCGTAACCTGTCTCAATCCCTTTAACCAGAGACTCTACTCGATGCTTTACCTTTTTCATTGATTCAGGTGATAATGTTCGAATAGTCCCTTCCAAACGCGCTGTTTCGGCAATGATATTTTGCACGGTTCCCCCAGTAATTTTGCCAATTGTGATCACAGCACTATCTAGCGGATCGACATTTCTAGAAACGATGGTCTGTAGTTGATTGACTAACGAACAGGCAGCAATGACCATATCATTGGTTTGATGAGGGTAGGCAGCATGGCCGCCTTTACCTTTTAAATCAATAAATAGTTCAGACGTATTTGCAAAGAGTAGTCCTTCTTTTAAAGCAATCGTCCCTACAGGGTATTCCGGGGCGATATGTAAGGCAAAAATCATATCCGGTTTCCAATCCTGCATGATCTCTGACTGCAGCATCGGTTCCGCCCCCCCAGGTCCCTCCTCTGCCGGTTGAAAAATAAATAATACATCATCCTGGATAGGATTTTCCACAAGATAGGTAAGAGTTCCTATCGCAATACTCATGTGAAAATCATGTCCGCACGCATGCATTTGAGCATCGTGAGTTGATTTAAAAGGCAGTCCTGTTTCTTCTGAAATCGGTAATCCATCGATATCTGTTCGATACCCAATGGTTTTGTTTGGATTAAGACCATGTACCTTTACAAAAATCCCCGTTTTCCACTTTTTAATCGACAGCCTATTCTGAGGTAAACCTTTTAAATAAGATAATAAATAAGCTTGGGTCTTATATTCTTGAAACCCTAATTCCGGAATTTGATGTAAATCACGACGAATTTTCACATATGAATTCATTCAGATTACTCCCTTGGTTTAGAAAAAAAGCGTGGAATATCCACGCTTTTCTCCCATTGATTATAATTGACGAAGCGCATCCATTATTTCTGTCTTCGATTTAGTCTTTTCATCAATATCCTTTATTTTTTTTGCAGGAATTCCAGCAACAACTGTATTTGGTGGAACATCATCCGTTACAACTGCACCTGCGGCAACAACGGACCCTTTTCCAACTTTTACACCTTCAAGTACAACTGCATTTGCTCCAATTACAACATCGTCTTCAATGACAACTGGTTCTGCAGATGGTGGTTCGATTACTCCTGCTAAAACAGCACCGGCACCAATATGACATCTTTTCCCAACCGTTGCTCTGCCGCCCATTACCACATTCATGTCAATCATTGTATTGTCACCAATAACTGCGCCGATGTTAATGACAGCCCCCATCATAATAACCGCATTATCACCAATTTCAACCTGATCGCGAATCGTAACACCTGGTTCAATTCGGGCATTTACATTTTTCATATCCAGTAATGGCAAAGCAGAATTACGACGGTCATTCTCAATTACATAATCTTCAATCTTAGCTTGATTAGCTTCTAATGCAGCATTAACATCTGCCCAATCACCAAAAACAACCCCTGTATTCCCATTCACAAATACCTTTGAATTGCTTCCAAAATCAATTCCTTCAAGGTCACCTTTTACATAAACCTTTACAGGTGTAGATTTTTTACTATTTTGGATAAACGAAATAATTTCATGTGCATCCATTTTTTTCATAATATATGTTCCTCCTAAGGCTTGTACTAAAAATTACTTTAACAAAGGAAAGCGATGAAAACAATAAAAAAATGGGATTATTGTTTTTTTTCAGAAACATACTCTTTGATTAATTCAACAAACGCATTCACTTGTTTTAATTGAAAAGCAGATTCATATCCCAAAAGCCATGTATCCCTTTTAAGCGGCAGATGATTTTCATTAAGAAGCGGGATTTTAAATATATTTTTTTCTGCACTTTTTAAGGTAATCGACGGCAGGATGGAGTAGCCAATTCCATTAAACGTCATTTGTTTGCAGGTCTCAATTTGATCGACAACAATGGTCCTTTTTGGTGAGGTTTTAAAATTTCTCATCCACCAATCTTGGATTTCTTGATAATAGTTAGAGTCGCTTTTAAATTGGATAAACGGACGATCTGTGTCCAAGACCTGCTCAGGCTTTGTTATAACCCGGTCCACTAGATATAGCGGATCACTAAAAAGGTGGATCTTAGCCCCCTTCCAATCAGGAGTTCCGCGAATAATCCCGATATGAACCTGGTCATCATACAAGCATTTTAAAATTTCACTGCTCCAGCCTGTTACAAGCGAAATTTTTGCCTGAGGATAGGTATCAATAAATCGCTTTAATACTTGGGGAAGCCAATTTTGCCCAACTATTGAAGCAACTGCTATTTTTAAAGTTCCGGACACACCTGCCTGGAGTGAATGAATCGACTCCCTTACCTTTTCTTCCTTTTTCAGGACCTCATTGACAAATTGGATAACTTGCTCCCCTGATGGAGTTAGTGCCAGTCCTTTTTGGGAACGAATAAACAATTTCGTTCCCCAATCTTTTTCAATGGTTTGCAGGCGCTGTGATAAAGCCGGCTGAGAGACAAACAGGCGCTCAGAAGCCTTACGCATATTCATTTCTTGAGCCAAAACAGATAATAATTGAAATTCAGATAGTGAAGACAACGTTCAAACCACCTTCATCATATTCATGGAAAAAAGCCCTGTTTTTAAACAGAGCTATTCCCTTTTTTCGGAATAAAGAAAACCAAAATCAAACTTATTACCGCAAAAATTAGAACCACATAGTAGACAGCATGCAGGGATAGAGTTAAACCATTTTGAAGTACGTCTCTTACCGTTTCAGATAATTGTGCACGCTCTTTTGCATTTAAAAGAATATTAGCCGAATTAATAGTTAGTTTCTTCCCTGCTTCTGGAGCATTTTCATTTAAATAACTGCTTAACCGATTATTAAGAATTCCGCCTAATAAGGCAGCCCCTATCGTGTTCCCCAAATTTCTCATGAACATATTGGCGGCTGTTGCGATTCCACGCTGCTGCCATTCAACAGTACTTTGAATGGAAACGATGAAAGCTGTCGAAGTTAACCCCATTCCAATTCCTACAATAAATGAGCCTGCAGCAGCCCAGATAGGACCTACAGAAGTGGACATCGTGACAAAAAAGAGACTGCCAAGCACTAATGCTACGCCACCAATGATCGAGGTGGTTCGATACCCCAGAGAAATCAGCATTTTACCGGACATTGTGGATGCAATTGGCCAGCCAATTGACATTGTCGTCAAGGTAAATCCTGCAATAATGGCGGTTTGTTCCATTACCCCTTGAACGAACGTAGGTAAAAAGCTTGAAATCCCGATTAACATAATTCCAGTTGTTAAAGAGGTAATATTTGCGATAAAAATGGACCGTTCTTTCCAAATATTAAATGGCATGACAGGTTCTTTTGCCCTGCCCTCCTGAAAAACAAACGCTACCAATGTAAGACCGCACAATGCAAAAAGCGATAAAGCCTGCCAAGAACCCCAGGCCCAATGACTGCCCCCTTCAACTAGAACCAACATAAGCGAAGAAATGGCAACCGTTAGTAGAATAGCTCCGAGATAGTCAATTTCGTGTTTTTTCTTTTCCACATTTTCATGTAAAAACAGCCATAACCCTGCAAGGGAAAGAATTCCTAATGGGATATTGATCCAAAAAACATAATGCCAGCTGACATATTGAACAAGCAGGCCGCCAACAGCCGGCCCTGTAATGGCAGAAATCCCCCAGACGCTTGAAAGATAGCCTTGGATTTTTGCCCGCTCTTCAGCCGTATAAATATCCCCTACAATGGTTGTGGCAATTGGCATAACAGCTCCTGCTCCGAACCCTTGTATGAGGCGGAAAATAATTAGCATTTTCATTGATGAGGCAAAACCGCAAAGTGTGGATCCTATTAAAAAAATGATAACGCCAAAAAACATGATGGGTTTTCGTCCAAATAAATCTGATAACTTTCCATAAATGAGAACCGTTACTGAATTCATTAACAAATACGCTGAAAACACCCAGCTATATAATTGAAAACCGCCTAAATCAGCAACAATGGCAGGCATTGCTGTTGAAACAATAGTTGCTTCAATCGCCCCCATAAACATAGCGAGCATAACGGAAGCTAAAACCAGATGCTTTTTGGTTCGCTTTTTTTGAGACCCTTCAATATTTTTTTCTGCTGCGGTATCCCCCATTATAACACCTCTTTTTAAACTCAATAATATAGCTCCCTATCAAGGGAGCTCTAATCAATCATTTAATAAATTTTTCAACTAAATTGTTTAATTGATTTAATACTGTACTTCTTGGCAAAATTCCTTCAAAAAAACCATCCTCAGATTCGACACAAAGGAAAGGTTGATTTACGAGCAGCTCAAGGCATTTTATAATCGATTCGGTAATCTTTACCCGCGAAATATCCGATTTCATGACCTCTTCTACCCGTTTTTTCTCCAGCTCTTCAAATTCAATCCGTTCCAAACCTAAAATGGAATCCATGATAATCGGCGTACTTATTAATCCATGGAGCTTATAATGTGGGTCTAAAACAGGAATAGCAGTATATCCACTTTTGGTTAAAACTAATAAAGCATGCTCAAGATTGTTCCCAATCTGAACATGTGCGACCCGCTCGGAAGGGATCATAAAATCTTTTATACTTAATTCTAAAAATTCCCCACTGTGAAGACTTATCATGAGCCGAACCCCTCAAATTTTTTGTTTGATTCCTTTTTATTTTACCATAGTTCCATTGATACTGTTCGGTTTTTACATGTTCAAAACCGAAAAAGAAAGGAACCCGAAGGTCCCTTATTGAATCAAATCAAAAATTTCAATTGTAATCATATCAACGTTATCAAATTGATACCGTTTTGGTTTTTCCTTCTCATTGTATACTTCTAATTCAAATGTTTCTGTCTTAGGATGAAATGTTACCTGACACTTGCGCTCGCCATTTACCTCGAAATAACGTTGTGCCGGCTCTCCACCCCCCGATTGTTCCTGAAGGTTTTTTAATCGAGTTAATATACCTTGAAGCTGTGACATTTGCCTATCTCCTTTCAAACACAAACAAACTTCCTATATTTATGTTTCTCTTTTGACATGTTTCTATCCAAACGGATTATGGTTTAATTTTAACTACCAAGTTTTAATATGCCAATATTAAAAGAATAAAATAAGGAACGGCATTTGTCCAAGCAAAATTGGAGGAAAGGAAAAATTTTTTTATTAAAGGGTGCATTAAGTCGTCTTTATAAAAGCTGCTCATGCTCAAATAAATATTGATAAGATATGTCGATAAACAAATATTCTTCCCCATTCATGGGAAAAGAAAAAGTTCGAATCGTTTCACCTGTTTCAATATCACTGTATAAATCCGACAAGATTCCTTTTCGCTCATTACGCATTTTGATAATATTTTCTAAAAAATAAGGACGCCAGCTCCAGTTTTTATTAAGATACTGTGCTTGAGTTATCCAGTCATTTTTTTCTTTAAAGATATTAACAGATTTTTGAAAGCCATCTTCATCACATACATACATTCTAAAGGCGATATGGTCCATTTCTTTTATCAAAGATTGAAATAGATCCTCATAACTTGTCTTCCTGTTTTTTATAACAATTTCCTGAACTTTAATTTGAAAAAACTCGGCTGTCGTATATACTGCTTCTAATTTTCTTTTTTCATATGAAATAAAGTCGTGGAATTTCTCTTTTAATCGCTCTTTTAGCATATCTCCTTGAATAAATTCAGCCTCCGGCGGGTGAAGATAATATCCTTGATAGTATCTTCCGCCATTTTTCCAGGCAAATTGGAGCTGATAACTCATTTCAATATTTTCAAACAATAATGTCGCCCCAATTTTCCGTGCCAATAATGACAGAGTAAATAATACGTCATTAAAATTCGTTCCTATTGACGTTGATTTTAAAGCTTCCAGATTGACCTTCAAAATATCAGGTTCAATTTCACCAATTCGCTGAAAATAATTTTTTGAACTATCTATCCTGGCAATCGCAATTTGGATTCCATACGTACGATAGTATTGCAGTAAGTGATCTAATTGATCAAAATCCCCTGTGTAATTTTGTTCCGATACTTCAAGAACAATTCGACTCAATCGAATACCCCTTTTTTCAAACTCTAAAAGCTCTTGTAAAAATGGTTCGCCATGTCCATACATTAATAAATCAGCATTTCGATTTAAAAAAATCTTGACATGCTCATCCAAATTAAGTGCTTTTTCTAATGCCTTACTTACCACAATTTGATCTACTTCAAATTTATATTCATCCGGAATCTGATCATCCTGAAAAAAGGGTCCCAAGCTTATGATGTTCCCTTCTGACCTATATCTTCCCAATACTTCATATGCGATAACACTTTGTTCTTCCGCACTAAAGATTGGTTGAAAAAAAGGAATGACATTTTCAAGATCCGCTAGGATATCCAATGCATCCATTTAATTGCCCTCCAAAAAAGATTTTTCTCATTATACCATACCAATATATACAATACGCATAAAAGCCCTCTCACGTTCTTTTCCAACAGGATACCATCATAGAAGAAGAGATACAATCACACCCTAAATTTAAGTCCATTTAAAGGGGGAGAAGTATTGAAGAAGCTTTTTGCTTTAGCCACAATTCTTCCATTGCTTGGATGCAGTAACTTAGAAAATGACAGCATTTCAAATAGAACAAAAAAATCGGCACCAGCTGCTGTTATTGAGAAAAACAATCAGGTAAAAACACAAAATATTAACTCAACCCGCGTATTAAATGAAATGATACCAATACAGGCAAAACAATCGAAGCCTGCAAATGTAAATCCTAAAAAAGCTTCACAACTGCTTAATGTACCTCTAATTAGGCAAAACCCTGAATTAAGGTATGGATGCGAAGTCACCAGCCTGACAATGGTACTTCAATATGCAGGTGTCAAAACGGATAAAATAGAGCTCTACCGCCTTATTAAAAAGGATTCCGACCCGCTCGTAAAAACGAATGGTGATATTCGGAGGTGGGGAAACCCTGCAGAAGGATTTGTTGGTGATATGACAGGAAAGTCCCCGGGCTATGCAGTTTTTGATCGGCCAATGGTTCAGTTAATTAATCAAAAGCTCCCCGGCCGGGCAATTAATTTAACAAATCAGCCTTTTGAACGGGTCTTAAAGCATGTTTCAGATGGATATCCAGTTGTGGTTTGGACAACTGGAGATTACAGGCTTCCGGACCGCTGGGAGTCATGGTATCATGGGCAGCAATACATTAAAACGCCTTTGGACCTCCATGCGGTGGTTCTCGTTGGATACGATAGGAATTTCGTCTATTTAAATGACCCATTATCAGGAAGAAAACAAGTAAGGGTTGGAAAAGATCGATTTATTTCCTCCTGGAAAGCTTTAAATTGCCGGGCAGTCAGTTATAAATAAATGCAATGTATAGTGAGATACCAAATTATTGGTATCTCTTTTTTATGAATAATTGTTCAAGTTTTGAATAAAAACGTATTAATCGGCAGTAAAAGATATTTTTGTTAAAAATACTTGCTTTCTTTGCCAATTTTCAAGAAAATACGAAATGACGCTTATTTCTAAAAGACAAAGGTGAGGTGGATTTGAAGAAAAGATGCAAACAAAAATGACAAGAAGATTCCTTTTAAAGCGTTCATTCGGTGCATTCCTCACGATCTTCGGCCTTAGTTCTGGAGGATATTTTTATGCCAACCGGATTGAACCTTCCCTGTTAGACACCAATAACCTGGAAATCAAACATCCCTTAATCCCAAAAAGCTTTGACGGAAAAAGGATTATTCAATTCAGTGACACCCACTTGGGTTTTCAATATAATCTCCAGCAGCTAAAAAAGCTAATGACAAAAATTAATAACCTCAATCCTGATCTCATTCTTTTTACCGGAGATTTAATGGATGAACCGAATCGATATAATAAGATAAATCAAATTATCCCACTCTTGCAGCAGTTAAATGCTCCACTTGGAA
Source organism: Neobacillus sp. GCM10027624 (assembly GCF_042675345.1). NCBI lineage: Bacteria > Bacillati > Bacillota > Bacilli > Caryophanales > Bacillaceae > Neobacillus > Neobacillus sp. GCM10027624. Next base: position 159,167 of record NZ_JBHTHD010000003.1, on the reverse strand, counting down.
AGTTCTGTATCTTTGGTAACCATGATCATGGAGGATATGGCACTGACATTTATCGGAATATTATGGAGGCAGCAAATTTTACAGTCTTATTAAATGAATCTAAATCCATTAAACTAGAAGATGATACGCCCATCTATTTAATTGGAGTAGATGATGCGATGTTAGGCAAACCCAATATAGCCTTAGCTTCAAGACATATACCCAGCAATAGGTTTAAAATTTTATTATCGCATGCTCCCGACCTTGCGGATACCGCATCACAGTACCCGATACAATGGCAGATCAGCGGACATAGTCATGGAGGTCAAGTGAAAATTCCGTTTTTGGGGGCACTTGTTACCCCGCCTTTTGCCCAAATTTACACTGAAGGACTGTATTCTATTGGGAATCTCACCTTATATGTTAATAGAGGAATTGGAACAACGCGTCTCCCTTTTCGTTTTATGGCCAAGCCAGAACTAACCATTTTCACACTAAGATCTGAAAAAGCAATATAAAAAAATCCTTATCTATTTTAAAGGCAGATAAGGATTTTTATTTATTGAAAACCTTTTTATTTTTTTTTAATTAGAAATCTTTCCTCTATTTCTAATGCGGGCAGTGGTTTCGAATAATAATACCCTTGTATTTTATGACATTTCGCATCTGCTAAAAATTCTACCTGATTTTGATTCTCCACACCTTCAGCTATGACCTCTAATCCTAAACTTTTTCCAAGGTGAATAATCGTGGTTGTAATAGCCATATCCTTTTCATTTTTAGGGATTTCCTTAATGAAGGATTGGTCAATTTTTAAAACATCGATTGGGAATTGTTTTAAATAGTTTAATGATGAATAGCCTGTCCCAAAATCATCAACAGCTATCGTTATACCAATTTTCTTTATATTCTTTAAAGTTGGCAGTGTTTCTTTGGTGTCCTGCATCATCCCTTCAGTAATTTCAATTTCCAGTGATGAAGATTTGATGCGATATTTTTCTATCATAGACTGAATAACATCCACAAGATTTCGCTGTTGAAATTGTTTTGGAGAAATATTTATAGCTACTCGAATCGAATGAAACCCCATATTATTCCATTTTTTAATTTGCCTGCAGGCCTGACTGATTACCCAGTACCCAATTGGAACAATCAAGCCGGTATCCTCTGCAAGAGGAATAAAAACACTCGGTGGAATAAACCCCAGCTCATTGTTATTCCATCGGATTAGGGCTTCAAAACTGTTAATTTCTCCTGTTTCCAAATCCCTTTGAGGCTGATAATACAATGTAAACTCATCCTTCTCAATTGCCTTACGTAAATGAGTTTCCAATGTAATGATATTTTGGACGCTCGTATTCATGTCACTTCGGTAAAATTGGTAATGCGCTTTTCCCTTTTCCTTTACACGGAATAAAGCCTCATCCGCATTTTTAATTAACATTTCAGCATCTTTCCCATCATTGGGGTACATACTGATGCCAATACTCGGTGTTATGTAGTATTCATTCGAATTAAAATAAAAAGGATGGACAAACGCAGAAAAAACTTTCCTGACAAATGAATTAGTTGTTTGATGGTTTGAATGAAGGAGTAAAATATTAAATTCGTCGCCACCCAGACGATAGACAAAGCAACTCTCGTCTTGAAATTGTAGTAAACGACCTGCAACGGTTTTTAATATTTCATCACCTGCTAAATGTCCTAAAGTATCATTTAAGTATTTAAAGCGATCAAGGTCGATTGAAATCAGCGCAAATTGCTTTTTCCTTTTTCTTGGAGTAAAAATCTGCTCATTTAAATGATCAAGAAGAGCTCTTCGATTTAACAGCCCGGTTAGTTGATCATGAAAAGCCATAAATTTTATCGTAGCCATATTTTTAGCATGCTCTGAGATGTCTTTACAAATAACATAAAGGCCGTTAATCTCTCCATGAATAATAATAGGAGCTGTTTTAAGGTGAACAATAATCAAATGCCCATTCTGATGCTTCAGCCTAATTTCGAGTGACTCATGCGCATACCCTGAACACGTCTTTTCTAAAAGGTTCTTCAATTTAGCTAAGTCATGATCATCCATTAAGTTGTATACAGATAAGTTTTTGATTTGATTTTGTTGGTAACCCGTTAAAACCGATGCAGCAGGGTTTGCATCTAGAATTTCACCTTCAGGACTAATCATGATAATTGCATCTAAATTATGATAAACAATAGACCGGTATCTTTGCTCACTTTCGATTAATTTATTTCTTTCCATTTTCCATTCCGTAATATCCCTTGTCACAGCAACAATGTAACTAACGGTATTTTTTTCATCGTAAACGGGAGTTAGAACCGTTTCCCCATAAACTTTTTTTCCATCCTCAAAATAAAATTCATCCTCAAATACATAACTGTCGGATTGTTTCAGCAATTTTTCGTAATTAACCTGAAGTGAGCGAGCTAACTCAAGGGGAAGAGCCTCTTCCAGTGTTTTCCCGATTGCAGCAGCGGAAATCCGCGCCTTTTTCATCCCTGACTCATTGACAAATATATAGCGAAAACAGGGGCCTCTTTCGACCTTCATTACGTAAACCATATCCTGAACATGCTGAAAAATAATATCGAAGATGATTTTCTGGATTTTTTCACTTACTTTGTCCGCACTAAATTTTGAAGATAGTATGTTGATTGACTGCTCCATTTTATCATCCTTTAGACATAAAAAGTTCGCATATTTTTACAATAATGTTTTTACATTTGTGTATTTATATTTTACAATTTAAATAAGTGAAAATATCGAATTTATTCACTATTCCGGTAAAATTTTCTATTATTTTACCTTTATACTGTGAACTTAAAACCTATATTAATTATTATTGGAAATTTTGGCTGGGATTATTTCTTTTTTATTGATATCAAGATCCTACCCTTATTTTTTAAATAAAAAATGTGTATAATAAAGATGCTTTGAACTACAGAAAGGAGTACTTATTTTGAACCCGGACCAGAAACGCCCTCTTACCAAACTTAATTTTACCATCGAAAACCTCTCTCAGGCTGTATTTATTGTAAATCGCCATGCAAAAACAGCTATCAATCCCAAATTTTTATACAAATTAAAGCATGAAGCATTAAAAAAATTAATTGTTGAAGGTAAAGCTAAAAAAGTAGGACTTCATTTTTCGGAACATCCAAAAAACAGCCAGCAGCAATCTGATGTTTTAGTTGAATGCGGAAGGTACACATTCCATATTCCTCCCACAAAATCAGATTTTGCCGAGCTACCTCATTTAGGGAAGCTAGATGATAGAGTAAGAAATCCAAAAGCAAATCTTTCACTGAATATTGCAAAAGCCTTATTACAATCCTATACAGGAATAAAAGAAATCCAGCATTCTCCCTCCAATCCGGGTAACCGCCGCTCCTATCAAAAACCTGTCTTTAAGAAACTGGGAGAAAGATATACGAATTAAGGCCGGAGAATTCCGGCTTTTAATATGCGTGAACACCTCTAGGTGGTAGAATATTGATAAAAATCCATCTATATTCACACTCAACTAAAGACATACAGGTACAAATGGGAAGGATGAACGAGTTATGGAACACTTAATCAATCAAAGAGTTAAAGATATTGAAATTTCCGGAATCAGAAAATTTTTTAATATGGTTTCTCATATTGAAGATTTAATTTCCCTTACGATTGGACAACCAGATTTCCCTACCCCGGAACATGTAAAACAAGCAGGAATACAGGCCATTGAGGAAAACTATACATCTTACACCCATAACGCCGGTATGCTCGAATTAAGAAAAGCAGCCTGCTCCTTTATGGAAAAGAAATACGGCCTTCATTATCAGCCAGATACCGAAGTAATTGTCACTATGGGGGCCAGTGAAGCAATTGACATTACGTTCCGAACAATATTAACAGAAGGAACGGAGGTTATTTTGCCGGGTCCCATTTATCCGGGATATGAACCGATTATTCGAATGATGGGGGCAACACCTGTACATGTGGATGTAACAGAAAATAATTTCCGCTTTACGTTAGAGATGATCAAACCTCACATTACTGAAAAAACACGATGTATCGTATTGCCTTATCCATCCAACCCTACAGGGGTGAGCCTCTCTGAAGAAGAGTTACGGGAAATTGCTGACTTCTGTAAGGATCAGGATTTCTTTATCCTTGCAGACGAGATATACAGCGAACTAACCTATGAACAGCCACATAGGTCCATTGCTTCATTTCTAAAAGAAAAAACAATTGTTATAAATGGTTTATCCAAATCACATTCGATGACAGGTTGGAGAATTGGCCTCTTATTTGCACCAGAGACACTGACCAAACATATTCTAAAGGTTCATCAATATAATGTGTCCTGTGCTAATTCTATTGCCCAAAAGGCAGCGATTGAGGCCCTTACAGCGGGTATGAATGATGCCCTGCCGATGAAAATGGAATATGAGAAAAGAAGAGAGTATGTATTTGACCGGTTAAATGCAATGGGACTTAGCGTCGTGAAACCGGATGGAGCCTTTTATTTTTTCGTGCAAATCCCTAAGACCGTAGGGTTAAACAGTTTTGATTTTGCCCTTAATCTTGTGAAGGAAGAAAAAGTAGCCGTCGTACCCGGGAGTGCTTTTTCAGAATATGGAGAAGGCTATTTCCGTTTGTCTTTCGCCTGTTCAATGGAAACATTGGAAAAAGGTTTAAATGGGGTAGAAAACTATTTAAAAAAGCTGAATTAAAAAGAACACCCTCACTGCAATAGAGTGAGGGTTTTCCTTTTATTGACCTTGATATTTCCCATTATTCTTTGGTGCTTTTTCTTTCTTTGCTTTATCTTTATGGATTTTATTTGCGGCAGCTGAACCCATTTCATGAGCAAATTCTTCATTCAGCTGTGATGAATCAAATCCTTTTTTATTTTTTTGCTGGGGATCATTTTTTTTCGTCCGTTTGGCCATTTTTGCAATTCCTCCTAAAAATAATTCTCTTTTAGTTTCTTTTTAGAGAAGGAATTTATTCGATACCTTTAGTTCTTCCAGTATTTATACAACGCTTGAGTTCCGCTGTTTTCTTCACCTTTTTCAGCTAATTGCTCATAAAGGGATTTAGCCAATAACAGCCCAGGGGCATCCATTCCCATTTGTTCTGCTTCATCAAGGGCAATTTTCATATCCTTAATGAAATGCTTTATGTAAAACCCTGGCTCAAAATTTCCATTGAGCATTCTTGGGGCAAGGTTACTTAGAGACCAACTTCCAGCAGCCCCTGTTGAAATGCTTTTTAATACAGTCTCAGGGTCCAATCCAGCTTTTTCTGCATAGATGATCGCTTCACATACTCCAATCATATTGGAAGCAATTGCAATTTGATTACATGCTTTTGTATGCTGCCCTGCTCCAGCCTCCCCTTGGTAGACAATGTTCGTTCCAAGGTGCTCGAGTATCGGACGAACCGCATCAAAAGCTTCCCGCTCACCGCCAGCCATAATCGAGAGCTTCGCTTCTTTCGCCCCGACATCCCCACCTGAAACAGGAGCATCAATGGCCTGCATTCCCTTCTGCTTAGCAGCCTTATATATTTTTTTGGCAAGCGAAGGCGCAGAAGTCGTCATATCGATTAGATAGCTTCCTGCGTTAGCGTGGGCAATTAGTCCATCTTCACCAAAATAAACTTCCTCCACGTCCTTCGGATAACCGACAATCGTAAAAATAACCTGGGCTTTCTCAGCCACGTCTTGGGGATTTCCAGCCCATGTCGCACCTTTTTCCAAAAGGTCTGTAGCTTTTTCCTTTGTTCTCGAATAAACAACTACCGGGAACCCCGCATTTAATAAATGGCTTGCCATACTTTTTCCCATCACGCCTATTCCAATAAATCCGATTACCGTATTTTCTGGAGTTAACAAATTCATCACCCTCTCCTCATTTTACCTCTATTTTAGCACTAAATTTCTCTGAAAGTATTGAAAAGGACCGGGTCATTTTTCAGACCCGGTCCCCGCGCTAAAATCTCCAAATTTATGCACATACTTATTGTGTCCACCCTTACGAAAAGTTAATCTTCATTTTAGAGCTCTGAAGAAAAATTAGTTAGGTATGCACGACCAAAGACCTCTTGATTGTTGAATACTTCAATTGATACAGCATTTTTATTTTCAATCATATTCTCCAATTCATGGATATGTAAGTCTTTTTTTAAGGGAATGGGATTCATATAAATATATTTTTCACTTCGCCCCACATCTAAAAATTCTCCATTAATGACTTGTTCTTCACCATATACAATTTCTCTTTGACCAATAGCTGCTGCTAGTTTATCATCATGGATGGCCACTTTAACCTTATATAATTGACGGTCATTTAATATTTGGTCATTTATGCGAAAGCGAAACTGAAGCTCATTATTTTTTGTTAATAAGGCATCCGCAAATCGGTTGACAATCAGTTCATCTGAAAACTTCAGCCCGCATCCGGTTAAAAAAGATGTACTGATGATTCCAATTGATAAAAATAACAGCATCCGCAATTTTTTCAGCATCCTAACACTCCCTTTATTACTACCATAACCATCGATTAATGGAAATAAACGTTAGGAATGGCTTATATAGGGAGTGAAAAATTAAATCGCTTTAATCATGCCCCCATCAACAAGGAACGAGCTTCCTGTCATATAGGTATTTGCATCCGATAAAAGGAACGCAGCGACATTGGCAAATTCTTCAGGTTTCCCATATCTTTTTAGAGGGATTGCCGCTTTTGATTTCTCTTCAATAACTTCTCGGTCAACACCTTGCTTATCTGCATTGACTTGGTCTAAATGTTTCACTCGATCTGTTGCAATCCGTCCAGGGGCAATTGTATTAATTAAAATATTGTATGGCGCTAATTCAGAAGCGAGTGTTTTTGAAAGCCCGACAATTCCAGTTCGAAATGTGTTTGATAAAATTAATCCAGGAATCGGTTCTTTTATAGAAGAAGAAGCGATATTAAGGATTTTTCCTCCCTCTTTTTTTAAGTAAGGCAAGCTTTCTCGGATTAGCCTTACATAGGATAATAGATTTAATTCAAATGCATTCTGCCATTCATTATCGGATAGATCTTCAAAAGCAGCTGCAGGCGGACCGCCGGCATTATTTACAAGCAGATGGATTTCACCAAAGATGTCAATTGTCTTTTGAACAAGCTGCTTAATTTCCGGAGGATTTGTTACATCGGTTCTATGGTAGCTGACTTTTCCAAGATCAATTGCTTCAAGCAAAGCTGCTTTTTGTTTCAGTTTCTCCTCATCCCGTCCAGAAATCATGACATTTGCGCCTTCCCTTACGAGTCTTTCCGCAATCGCAAAACCGAGCCCCTGACTTGAGGCTGCGATAATCGCTGTTTTACCATTTAGATTTAATTCCATCATTATTTCCTCCCTTTATTCTTCTTTTATCTTACAAGAAAAAAGGAAACAGAGTAATTCTGTCTCCCCAAATTTATTTCTGTTTAAAACGTATGCGCAAGATCCTTCGCACGAGCAATGGCATTTTCTTTGATTTCCTGTGCTTTATCAGGCATTGCATTATGCCCTTCAACGAAGAGCCCTTCTAAGGTTGGAATACCGAAGAAACTCATCATAATACTAATATACCGGTGGCCCATTTCCATTTGGGCTGCAGGTCCTTCTGAATAGAACCCGCCGCGTGCTTGGATATGCAGTGCTTTTTTATCAGTCAAAAGTCCAATCGGACCTTTTTCCGTGTATTTAAATGTTTTTCCTGCAACAGCAACAGAATCAAGGTATGCCTTCATAACCGGGGGAAATGAAAAGTTCCATAACGGAGTAACGAAAACATATTTATTTGCGGCAATAAATTGTTCGTTTAATTCATTCAGCCGGCTAACCTTTGCCTTTTCTTCTGCAGATAGCTGATCAAACTCTTGTCCAGATCGAAGCTTTCCCCAACCACTAAAAACGTCTGCATCTATATGCGGGATATTCTCTTTGTATAAATCTAAATGAACCACTTCATCTCCGGGATTTACTTCCTTATACGTATCGATAAACGCCTTCCCAACGGCCATACTGTAGGATTGTGTTTCATTATGTGGGTGCGCCGTTATATATAAAACTTGAGACATTCTTCCATCACCTTTCTCTTCATGTAGTTGACATTTTAGTTTAAATCAAAAATATAAAAATTAACCAAACTTTTTCGCAAACCTTGAATTAATATATTTTCAATTCGAGGTAATTTTAAATTAAAAAAATGGTTCGGTCAACATTTCTGCTTTAAAGTAGCCCATTAAAAAAAGGATTTGTCATTTAGACAAATCCTCAAAACAGCCTCTTATTCATTTGTATCAACTGAGTACGGGTTACGACCAATATTTACTCTCATTTCATCGGTCATTTGGAATGGTTCATTAACCACCGACTCAGTTAGTGTAGAGTCTAGTTGTAAACTACCATCATAATGTAACGGTTTCTGTTCCATAATTCCTTTCACCCCCTGCACGATCCTGCACGTTGTACGATAGACCTATCAACATTCGGTATTAATAAGTCTTTCTTACTATATTATATTTCTATACTTGTCTAAAAATCCCTTCTTTTTTCACAAAAAAAAACCGACTGATTTCCCAGTCGGTTTTAAGGTAAATTATTTTATTGCTGCTTTTACAGCCTCGATTACTTGGTCAGTTGTTTGCATATTTAATACCTTTTGCGCGAGACTTTCCATATCGGATTTTTTGAGGTTCCGAATTAGTGAACGGGCTTTTAAAATGGATGTTGCACTCATTGAGAATTCATCAAGACCAAGTCCTAGAAGAACTGGAATGGCTGTTTCATCTCCTGCCATTTCACCGCACATGCCTGTCCATTTTCCTTCTACATGTGCAGCATCAATAACCATTTTGACTAATCTTAAAATAGATGGACTATATGGCTGATAGAGATAGGATACACGCTGATTCATACGGTCAGCTGCCATTGTATATTGAATGAGGTCATTTGTCCCTATACTGAAGAAATCAACTTCTTTGGCAAATTGGTCAGCTAAAACCGCAGTTGAAGGAATTTCAACCATGATTCCAAGCTCAATCTTTTCACTAACAGTTTGCCCTTCGCTTTGAAGCTTCGCTTTTTCTTCTTCTAGGATTGCCTTTGCTTGGCGGAACTCATCAAGGGTTGCAATCATTGGGAACATAATTTTTAAATTACCATAGCTGCTTGCCCGCAGCAGTGCACGCAATTGAGTTCGGAAAATTCCCTGCTCTTCTAGGCATAAACGAATCGCACGGAAACCTAAGAATGGATTCAATTCTTTTGGTAATTCCAAATATGGTAATTCCTTATCGCCGCCAATGTCTAAAGTCCTAACCACCACTGGCTTGCCATTCACTCCTTCTAAGACGGCTTTATAGGATTCGAACTGTTCTTCCTCGGTTGGAAGCTGATCTCTTCCCATGTAAAGGAATTCAGTTCGATATAGACCAATTCCTTCACCGCCATTATCCATAACTCCTTTTAAATCATTCGGAGTTCCGATATTTGCGGCTAATTCAACATGATGCCCATCTGCAGAAACAGTTTTTTCATTAACTAATTTTGCCCATTCAGCTTTTTGCGCCTCATATTCGTTATGGATTTTACGGTATTGTTCCACTAGCTCAGGTGTCGGATTAATATGTACTTCACCTTTAAGCCCATCCACAATGACCAAATCACCATTATTAATTTCATCAGTAGCTGTTTTGGTTCCAACTACTGCAGGAATTTCCAATGATCTTGCCATAATCGCTGAGTGCGAGGTACGGCCGCCAATATTGGTGGTAAAGCCTTTTACAAAATTTCGATTTAATTGAGCGGTATCGGAAGGAGTTAAATCCTCAGCCACGATAATAACTTCTTCGGCAATCATGCTTGGGTTTACCAATTGAACACCAAGTAAATGGCAAAGAACACGCTTCGTTACATCACGAATATCTGCGGCCCGCTCCTTCATATACTCGTTATCCATTTGTTCGAACATTGTTATAAACATATCTGCCGTTTCTTTTAAGGCAAATTCAGCATTGATTTTTTCAGATTGAATTTTATCTTCAATCGGTCCGGTCAATTCAGGGTCACTTAGAACTAGAAGATGTGCTTCAAAAATGGCTGCCTTATCTTCCCCAAGTTCTACCTTTGCCCGGTCGCGAATGATTTCAAGTTCAGACGTAGATTTTTCCATTGCCATACGAAATCTTTTTACCTCTGAATTCTTGTCATCAATCGTTTTCTTTGCAAAGGATAAATCAGGTTCTACAAGACGGTAAGCTTTTGCAATTGCAATACCGTTTGATGCAGCAATTCCATGTAAAAAACTCATTATTCAGCCAAACCTTCTTTTTTCAATGTTTCTTCAATGCTTGATAAAGCTTCTTCTGAATCGTTTCCTTCAGCAGAAATCACGATGTCTGCTCCTTGGCCAATTCCTAAAGACATTACACCCATAATTGACTTTAAATTAACCTTTTTTCCTTTATATTCTAAATTGATTTCAGAATTAAATTTACTAGCTGCTTGTACTAACAAGGTTGCCGGTCTTGCGTGAATTCCTGTTTCAGCTGTTACTTTAAATTGTTTTTCTGCCATGTAAATCAAACTCCTTTAATGTCAATTAATATAATAAATTTAAAATTATTACCTGCCTAATAAACTTAAACAATTTGTTCATTTTAGTCAACTAAACCGTTAATTGATTAATAAATAAAACAATACAATCAAAATTATTTTTTCCCTAAAATGACACAATTATGTTTTAAATAAAAGGCATAGTTTGTGAAAAATAATACAAAGGATAGAATATCATTTTCTTATTCACTTGAACAGTAGTAAAGATCACAAAAATAGAGAAAGGCCGCAAAAATTTACGGCCTGCCATTTATTAATTTCCGCCCACTGCCTTGGGAAATTCATTATTCTGTTGATCAATTGGTATTACTGCATGCATTAGGGCTTCTTCCAATTCATTGGTATATTTTTGCTTTTCTTGCTCGTTCCATCCAAATTGATCAGCCATATAAGCTAATACCTGGTTCTTCCATTTTTGTACAAGTTGAATATTGAACAATATTGCACCAGTTCGGCGATTAAAGAAATCAATTGGAGTGGCTGCCATCTCATAGCGAATGGAATAGATTAACTTAGCAAATAATGTGAGTGGCAATCCATAACGAGCTGCATCATTTTTATACGTATTAAGAAGTTCAAAAACGTCTTCAATATTTGAGCCATATATTTTTGCTAATTGTTCTGCCTCTTCCTTGGTTAACCCCACTTCAAGACCAACTTTTACCTTTCTACCAACATAGTCTGAAAAATGGACAGAACCACCAACATCGCCGCCGGAAATTGGCATATCCTTCGTCATACAAGCCGGGTAGTTCTTCCCCTCTTCAGCATTAAATTTCGCTGCAAGTAAATCCACAATCGTTTCCGCCATTTTCCGGTATCCCGTTAATTTCCCTCCAGCAATTGTAATAAGACCTGTTTTGGATTCCCAAATTTCATCCTTTCGAGAAATTTCCGATGCCTTTTTTCCTTCTTCATATATAAGTGGTCTAACTCCTGCCCAATTGGACTCAATATCCTTCTCGGCTATTTTCACATCAGGAAACATATAATTAATCGCCTTAATGATATAGCTGCGGTCAGCAGTTGTCATATAAGGGTGCGCTTTATCCTGGTCATAAAATGTATCCGTTGTACCCACATATGCCTTTCCATCTCGAGGGATTGCAAATACCATTCGACCATCTGGCGTATCGAAATAAATTGCTTGCTTTAAAGGGAATCGAGACTGGTCAATTACGAGATGGACACCTTTTGTCAACTGGAGAACCTTTCCCTTTTTCGAATGGTCCATTTCCCTTATTTGATCTACCCATGGACCCGCCGCATTGACAATTTTTTTCGCACGGACCTGATATTTTTCACCTGTAAACAAGTCTTGGACCATTACACCGACAACGATTCCATTTTCATAGATAAGATTTGTAACTTTTGTATAATTGCAGGCAGTTGCACCCTTTTCAATCGCCGCTTTCATTACTTCAATCGTTAGTCTTGCATCATCAGTACGATATTCTACGTAATACCCCCCGCCTTTTAGGCCCTCTTTTTTAACGAGCGGCTCTTTTGCAAGGGTTTGCTCCGCAGATAACATCGTTCTTCGTTCTGATTTTTTTACTCCTGCTAAGAAATCATAAACACGTAAACCAATAGATGTAGAGAATGGTCCAAATGTTCCGCCTTTATGCATTGGCAGAAGCATCCACTCTGGAGTAGTGACATGCGGGCCGTTTTCATAGACAATCGCACGTTCTTTCCCTACTTCTGCGACCATTTTCACTTCAAATTGTTTTAAATATCTTAATCCTCCATGCACTAATTTTGTAGACCGGCTCGATGTACCTGCCGCAAAATCTTGCATTTCGACCAGTGCGGTATTCATTCCTCTTGAAGACGCATCAAGGGCGATACCGGCTCCGGTAATTCCACCACCAATAACTAAAACATCAAACTTAACTTCCTTTAATTTCGATACAATCTCTTTACGATTTAAATTCGAAAATCTCATTATTTTTTCCTCCCGATTAAGAAGCCTTATTATTATATGCTTAGAAATTTTTTAGGGGAAATAAAAAGAGACCACAAAAGACATTACCAAATGGTAATGTTTTTGTGGTCTCTCCAAATTCTCCTGCCAATATATTAACTTGTGTTTTATTATACCATATTTTTACGAAACAGAATAGTTTATTTAAATGCCATTGCCGCATTTACTGCTTTTTTCCAGCCAGCGTACAGAAGTTTACGGTCCTCTTCGTTCATTTTCGGATCAAACTTCCGGCTGATTGCCCATTGCTTCGAGATTTCTTCCTGACTCTTCCAGAACCCAACTGCAAGTCCCGCTAAGTAAGCGGCTCCAAGAGCTGTTGTTTCATTGACCACAGGTCTTTCAACTGGAACATTTAAAAGGTCACTTTGGAAATCCATTAGGAGATTATTTTTAACCGCACCACCGTCAACGCGAAGTGTTTTCAATTGAATGCCTGAATCGGCTTCCATCGCTGATAAGACATCCTTTGTTTGATAAGCTAGCGACTCAAGTGTGGCTCGAACAAATTGTTCCTTTGTTGTTCCACGTGTTAATCCAAAGACCGCACCTCGGACATCACTATCCCAATAAGGTGTTCCAAGCCCGACAAATGCAGGTACAACATAAACCCCATCTGTAGATTCCACTTTTGCTGCATATGTTTCGCTATCTTTAGCATCCTTAATCATTCTTAAACCATCGCGAAGCCACTGAATTGCTGAACCCGCTACAAAAATACTTCCTTCTAAAGCGTACTCTACTTTTCCATTTAATCCCCATGCGATTGTTGTCAATAAACCATGTTCAGACTTTACTGCTTTTTCTCCAGTATTCATGAGCATAAAGCAGCCCGTACCATACGTATTTTTTGCCATACCCTTTTCAAAACACGCCTGGCCAAATAATGCCGCCTGCTGATCTCCTGCAACTCCGGCAATTGGCACTTCCTTGCCAAAGAAATGATAGTCCACTGTATTAGCATAGATTTCTGAGGATGGCCGAACATCAGGAAGCATCGATTTAGGAACACCTAAAATTTCTAGTAATTCCTCATCCCATTTTAAGTCATGGATATTAAACATTAGGGTACGGGATGCATTAGAGTAATCGGTTACATGCGCCTTTCCCCCTGAAAGCTTCCAAATCAACCATGTATCAATTGTTCCAAATAAAAGCTTACCTTGGAGAGCCTTTTCATGTGCCCCAGGAACATGTTCAAGAATCCACTTTACCTTAGTCCCTGAGAAGTAGGCATCAATTAACAAGCCTGTTTTATCACGAAATAACTGACCGTAACCTTTTTCTTTTAATTCCTCACAAATACCACTCGTTTGTCTGGATTGCCAAACAATCGCATGATAAACGGGTTCCCCAGTTTCTTTATCCCAAACAACCGCCGTTTCGCGCTGATTGGTAATTCCAATCCCGGCAACTTGGTCTGGCTTTATTCCTGTTTCAGATAAAACTTCAGCAATGACAGACAAGATAGAACCCCATATTTCGTTGGCATTATGTTCAACCCAACCCGGTTTTGGAAAATATTGCGTAAATTCCCTTTGAGCAATATGAACAATTTCCCCGTTTTGATTAAACAAAATGGCTCGTGAACTGGTTGTTCCTTGATCTAATGATAGAATATACTTTTCCATAATACGCCCTCCAAATTTGATCTTATATTAAGCAGCTTTTCTTCTTAAATTATTGTTCGTATTCTGTTTTTTTCCTGCAATAAATGCAAGTAATAGTACGATCAGATTAAGTCCTATAACTACCCATAGGGCTCCGGTAACTTCCCCTAAAAATAAAGCTTTATAGAATACTGCCCCAAGGCTTCCGCCTAACAGCGGCCCTACAACCGGAATCCATGAATAGCCCCAGTTAGAGCTCCCTTTACCCGGAATCGGCAGTAGGAAGTGTGCGATCCGCGGCCCAAGGTCACGAGCAGGATTAATTGCATATCCAGTGGTTCCACCCAATGACATTCCAATCACGACAATCAATAATCCAACCGCCAGTGGATTTAATCCTTCTGTAAACTTGTTAGCCCCAATAAATAATAAACCAAGTACAAGAACAAATGTACCAAAAATTTCACTAAATAGATTTGAAAATGTATGCGGGATTGCCGGACTTGTCGCAAAAACGCCTAGCTTTGTTCCTGGGTCATCTGTTTCTTTCCAATGCGGCAGATAATGTAGATAGACTAGGGCTGCACCGAGGATGGCTCCAATCATTTGGGCAAGAATATACCCCGGCACATCGGACCACGGGAATTCTCCATTAAGAGCAAGTGCAATGGTAACGGCCGGATTAAGATGTGCTCCACTCACCGATCCTACTGCGAAAACTCCCATTGTTACTGCCAGTCCCCACGCTATGGTAATTACAATCCATCCGGCGTTATTGGAATAGGATTTTTTTAACGAAGATCCCGCTCCAATTCCAGCACCGAGGACAATCAAAATCATTGTTCCTACTAATTCTCCAATAAAGGGTGTCAATTTGTTCCGCTCCTTTTTCATTATATGTTGTTCTTTCTGACAGAAAACAAAAAAGGAGATTCACACAAAAAAACCATAAGCCATGGTCTTTCGCGTGAATCTCCTTGTCTCCGTCACAATTCTATTAACTTGATTAAAGTATATAAACTAGTGAAAGCGTTGTCAATCCTTTTTTATTCCAAACTATTGAAACTGAAACTTTATTTTTGAACTGCGAATGTATCCCAAAGCTCCCGCTTTGAAGTCGTAATGGCTGTAGCACCTGCATTCAGTGCATTTTGCACTTCTGCTGTTGTCCGAATAAGCCCGCCTGCAAAAATGGGGATCCCAATGCGTTCCTTTACTTCAGTAATCATCCAAGGCATGGCCCCAGGTAAAACCTCAATAAAGTCAGGACGTGTCTTTTCAATTAATGAGTAGCTCTTTTCCAATGCATGGGTGTCAAGGAGGAAAATTCTCTGTACCGCAATGACTCCCTTCTGCTTAGCCTTCAAAATCACACTGGATTTCGTTGAAATTAATCCAAAAGGCTTATATTCCTGGCAGATATATTCTGTCGCATATTCATCATTTTTTATCCCATGTATGAGGTCAACATGGTAAATCATTTTTTTTCCATATTGTTTTGCAAGTACACTTATACTTTTTAACTGAGAGATATGCATATCTAAAAAAACGCCGATTTCATAGGAGCTTTTTAAAAAGCGCTCAAACTCCTTCATATTCGTTGATGCTGGTAATATGCTTTGGCTAATCATCATTGTCCTCCCTCCATTTTTAATCTTTATTGTATATGTACACAAATTAACTTCTTGGCACTTGCAAATATTGATAAAGGACATCTCCACCTCTCTGCGCAATCCCACGGAAATGTTTAAAATCCTTTCTTTTAACAAGTACTTGCCGGAATACCATAAAATCATCCTGCTTTACATAATACTCAGAAAGTGTTCCGGCCTTTAACCGTTCCAATATTTCGTTTACAGCATCTTCATTCAACATATGCACCACCTTTACAAAAGTATTTTAACGTAAATCTTTATAAAGGGGTATTTTTTGTCGAAATTTCCGAGGAAATACCCTTCAATTGTAGGAATTTTTTTAAATAATAAATCTACTATTATAGTTAATTAATTTTTTTATCAAAATTAACGTAATTGTCAAATAAAATCCTTTACGAAATTGGAAAAGTAGTGCAAACTGTTATTTAAATGGGATAGATGAAATTGTATGGCAAAGGGGAGAGACTGAATGAAAGTAGCAGAAATAGGAAATATCATTGAATTCCGTGGTGGGTTACAGGGAATAGTGGAAAAGGTAAATGAAAATTCTGTAATAGTCGATCTAACATACATGGACAATTACCGTGATTTAGAATTGGACCAGCGTACGGTTGTAAATCATAAAAACTATAAGATTGTAAAAGAAAGCGCTTATTAATTTGTGTTGAGCCATTAAAAAGGCAGCCCGCGGCTGCCTTTTTCCTCTGTATCATTACTTAAACAAAACCCATTCAACCTTAAATTTATGGCTGTTTTCCTATTTCGTTTGAAATCTGTTTAAGTGATTTCACTTTGCCATGCGGATTTTGATCTTGTTTTCTAACAGTCCATTCCCTCTCATGCTGCCTCTGCGATTTGCTCATACCATTCACTCCTTTCACCTACTATTTTTTTCAAAAAGCCTTTTCCTTATCATAGGAAAAAGAATGAAAATTACAGCAAATAATTTCCATTCAAAGAAATGAGCCCCCCTTTACTTGATTCTATTGGGCAACCGTTTCATCCATAACAAGATGAAAAATATCAGGCTTATGTATCCGAACAACGGATAGAGGTATGACAGTAATTTTCCATAATTAATGAGACTAATTACATAAGAAATGGCAAAAATTCCTGAAATAGAGGTGATGGTCGAAACCGATACATATTGCTTAAGTTGCCGATCTAAACCAAATACGTTTCCAATTACCGAAGTAAAAATTTCCCCATAAATGACCATCACAAAAATCCAATAAAAAAATGGAGCAATTTGTTTCATAATTATGGCCATAGGAATTTCATAATTCTCAAGATTTGGGAGCATGATTAAAGTAAAATGACTTGAGAGTAGAATAAGGGTCAAAGCAGCCCCTCCTAGTATTCCTCCCCACTTGATTGTCCAATCATCCTTTATTTCTGTGGCAATCGGCACTAAAACTGCCTGGGCCAAGGCTAAATTTAGAGCAGTATAGGAAAAGGGAGCCACCACGCTTTTCCAGCCATCATCAACATGTGGAATAAATAAAAATTGATCCATAAAATGAGGTAATTTTACAGAAAAGCCCATTAACAATAAACTAAAACAAATCATTAAGGGTACCACAAAAGAATTTACTGCAAAAAGCCCTTTTGTACCAGTCATCATGACAATAAAAGAAAGAAATATGGTTAATAGGACTCCGAAGTTTTTCGAAAGGCCCAATTGTTCTTCAAATACTGCCCCTGCACCAGCGAGCATCACGGCACTTACACCAAGAAGCATCACAAGCATAATGATATTAATGGCTTTGCCTGCCCACTTCCCAAATAAATATTCATTTAACTCCTGATAGGATTTTGCATTTATATGAGCCGCTATTCTCATTAATTTGGAACCTAAAACAACAAGGAGGTAGCCGCTCATTAAAATACTTATTAAGCCAAAGAAGCCAAAGCGTGAAAAAAATTCAACGATCTCTCTTCCTGTGGCAAAACCAGCTCCTACGACAGTCCCGACGTAGACTGCTGCAATCTGAAAAGCTGCTGTCCAATTTTTCTTCACATCATCTCCCCCTCTATTTAACTATATGAAGAGATGGACAAACAAAGACGAGCTAACTTTAATATTTAAGAAATAATTACCATAAACAAATCCCTTGAAAGTCAAAAAAGGTCAGAGTATACTACGGTTATAAGGTCAAAGTTAGTCAAAGTCAAAGTCAAGCGCCTTATTAATGTATATTATAGGAGGTTTTTATTATGCTATGTCAAAGGTGTAAAGAAAACCAAGCAACTGTACAATTTAACATCGTCATAAATGGACAGCGAAAAGAAATGAAACTTTGTCATGAGTGCTATTCAAAAGGAAAAAATACAATTGGGGCAGGATTCGGGCCAACGATGAAAGCTTTTTCAGAATTTCCATTTGAAGATCTTTTTTTCTCAAAAAATTCTAATGAAAATAAACAAATGAATGGTCAGCAAAACATGCAAAATGAAAAACATCCTTCTAATGGCGGCGGTTTTATCGACCAATTTGGACGTAATTTAACGCAAATGGCAAAAGCAGGTCTTATTGACCCAGTCATCGGCCGTGATGAAGAAATTAAGCGTGTAATGGAAATTTTAAATAGACGTAATAAAAATAATCCAGTATTAATTGGTGAACCTGGTGTCGGTAAAACAGCCATCGCTGAGGGCCTTGCTTTAAATATTGCCGAAGGACAAGTACCAGGTAAATTAAAAAATAAAGAAGTTTATTTGCTTGACGTTGCTTCATTAGTTGCAAACACAGGAATTCGAGGCCAATTTGAAGAGAGAATCAAGCAATTGATTTCAGAGTTACAAGAACGTAAGAATATTATCCTGTTTATTGACGAAATTCATCTACTTGTTGGAGCTGGTTCAGCTGAAGGTTCTATGGATGCAGGAAATATCTTAAAACCTGCACTTGCACGTGGTGAATTACAGGTTGTTGGCGCAACCACTTTAAAGGAATACCGTCAAATTGAAAAAGACTCTGCTCTTGAGCGCCGCTTCCAACCAGTTCATGTTCAAGAACCATCACCAGAAGCAGCCACCCAGATTTTAAAAGGTATTCAAAAGAAATATGAAGACTACCATGAAGTAACCTATTCAGATGAAGCCATTCAAGCATGCGTGCAATTATCACACCGCTATATCCAAGACCGTTTCTTACCGGACAAGGCGATTGACTTGCTTGATGAAGCGGGTTCTAAATTGAATCTTAATTCGGATTATAAGAGTACCGAGCAAATTGAAAACCGCTTAAAGGAAATTCAAACCGAAAAAGAGGCTGTATTAAAAAAAGAAAATTATGAGGCAGCAGCAGCACTTCGAGACGAGGAAACCAAGCTGGAAAAAGCGTTAAGCCAAGCTGGAGATAACGAAAGACCAACTGTTGAAGCTGCACATATCCAAGAAATCATTGAGAAAAAAACAGGTATTCCTGTAGGTAAACTTCAAGAGGATGAGCAGTTTAAAATGAAGCATCTTGAGGAAAATCTAGAATCTAAAGTAATTGGACAGAAAAAAGCGGTGGAAAAGGTTGCGAAAGCAATTAGAAGAAGCCGTGCCGGCTTAAAATCAAAACAGCGCCCGATTGGTTCCTTCCTTTTCGTAGGACCTACCGGGGTCGGTAAAACTGAATTAACAAAAACTCTTGCTGAAGAATTATTTGGTTCAAAGGATTCAATGATCCGTCTGGATATGAGCGAGTATATGGAAAAACACAGTGTTTCAAAATTAATCGGTTCACCTCCAGGATACGTAGGTCATGATGAGGCAGGTCAATTAACTGAAAAAGTACGTCGAAACCCTTACAGCATTATTCTATTGGATGAGATTGAAAAAGCACATCCTGATGTACAGCATATGTTTCTGCAAATTCTTGAGGATGGTCGTCTCACTGACAGCCAGGGAAGAACGGTAAGTTTCAAAGATACGGTCATTATCATGACAAGTAACGCCGGTATTGGCTATAAGCCAATTCATGTTGGTTTTGGAACAAGTGAGGCGATTGAGGAAGCATCCATCTTGGATTCTTTAGGAAGCTTCTTTAAACCGGAATTTTTAAACCGTTTTGACAGCATTATTGAGTTTAACACACTTGAGAAGGAAGATATTCTCAAAATTGTTGATTTAATGCTTACTGAATTAAAAGAAACATTAACGGAACAAAATATTGAATTATCAATAACACCTGAAGTAAAAGAAAAACTTGCTGAACTAGGGTTTCACCCTGCCTTCGGTGCCCGCCCATTACGTCGGGTTATTCAAGAACAGCTTGAAGATAAAATGGCTGACTTTATTCTAGATCAACCTGATGCAAAAAAGGTTGAAGCTATCATTCACGAAGGTGAAATCAAAGTATTGGCCGAAAAAGCAACAGTTCAGTAATTTAAAAACAAAAGCGAAGCCTATAAATAAATTAGGCTTCGCTTTCTTTTTACAAATTTTTATCATCAACAGAATTCAACCATTTTTCGATTTCACCAATCACCGATTCGACACAGCCATCTTGAAATGGTGAGATTAAATTTGCGGCTTCAACTAGCTTGGTAAAGGACATGCTCCCGCCAAGCTTACAAAGGTTCACATAATCTCTCCAAGCCTCTTCTTGATTCTCTCTAGAGCCTTTCCAGAACTGGAAGGCACAAATTTGTGCAAGTGTATAATCAATATAATAAAAAGGGGAGTTATAAATATGCCCTTGACGCTGCCAAAAGCCGCCATTTTCTAAATACTGATTTCCATCATAATCCTTATGCGGCAGGTATTTCTTCTCAATCTCTCTCCATTTGTGCTTCCGATCTTTTGGAGATGCTTCAGGATTTTCATATACCCAATGCTGAAATTCATCAACAGATACACCATAAGGTAAGAATAAGAGAGCATCACTTAAATGGGCAAATTGATATTTCTCCGTATCTTCTTTAAAGAATAAGTCCATCCACGGCCATGTGAAAAATTCCATACTCATTGAATGAATTTCAGCTGCTTCATAGGTTGGCCAGTAATATTCAGGAATTTCAAAATAGCGGCTCGAATAAACTTGGAAGGCGTGACCTGCTTCATGTGTCAAAACATCAATATCACCGGAGGTGCCGTTAAAGTTTGAAAAAATAAACGGTGCTTTAAAATTTTCAATAAAAGTACAATAACCACCGCCTGCTTTCCCTTTTTTCGCTACAAGGTCCATCAAATTATTTTCCCGCATGAATTTGAAAAAGGCACCAGTTTCTACTGAAAGATCCTCATACATCTTTTGACCATTGTCTATAATCCATTCCGGGCTCCCTTTTGGGATGGCATTTCCTGTCCTAAAGACAAATCCCTCATCATAATATTTTAAATGATCAAGGCCAATTCGCTCTGCCTGCCTTGTTTTTAGTTTTGTTGCAATCGGGACAATGAAATCCTTTACTTGAGCACGGAATTTTGCAACCATTTCTGCATTATAATCTGTTCTCATCATCCGGTAGTAACCAAGCTCAACGAAATTTTTATAACCTAGTTTTTGGGCAATTTCTGTTCTCACTTTAACAAGATCATCATAAATGCGGTCCAGTTCAGCCTCATTCTCGGCAAAGAAATTAAATTTTGCCACGCTAGCCCGTTTTCTCATCTCTCGATCGGTTGCCTGTGTAAACGGCTCTAATTGAGCAAGTGTTCTCTCCTCACCTTCAAAGTCAATCTTGGCTGAAGCAAGAAGTTTTGTATATTCGGTGGAAAGGCGATTTTCTTTTTGCAAAAAAGGAACAATTTCCGGTTTAAAGGTTTTAAGTTGTCCCTCAGCAAGTGCAAAAAGCTGTTTCCCCCATTTTCTCTCTAATTCAGTGCGAAACTTAGAGTCGACAAGTGCTTGGTAATATTGATTCACCAATCCCTCAATTTCAGGCTGGATTTCATCCATGTAATCCTGTTCTTCCTTATAAAATTCATCGTTTGTATCAACCGAGTGACGAATATAACAAAGGTTGAACATCGTTCCAAGATCATTTCTTAGTTTATTGACATCATCCATGGCGGCTGATTGCTCTTCAATTGAAGATGCACTTTTAAAACGTTCAATCGCTAATCGAAAGTTTTTTTTCATTTCATCTAAGTTTGGCCGTTGATATGTATAGCTTTCAAAGCTCATTTTAACAACCCCTTTATCTATATATTAACCTTCTTGTTGTTTTCGACACTACTCATAAATATTCCTGTAAAAAAAAAATACGACCATTTGGCCGCATTAAAATTTCCCTGCAGGTAAACCGAGTTTTTTTAATAATTCAATGGCTTCCGACTTTTCATCCACAGTTAGACTTGACATTAATTTGTGAATATTTTCAGCGTGTTCAGGGAAAATCCCTTCAATAAAGTTTTTTCCTTCATCGGTAATTTGGGCATAGGTAACCCTTCTATCTTTTGGACAGGCAATTCGTTTAAGCAATCCTTTTTGTTCTAGTTTATCGACTACATAGGTAATACTGCCGCTGGCAAGGAGAATTTTACCGCCAATTTGCTGCATTGGCTGATCACCTTTGTGATATAAAAGCTCAAGGACTGCAAATTCCGTCGGATTAAGACCACTTGCTTGAATTCCTTTATTTACATGCTCATTAATTGCCTTATACGCTCTTGAAAGGACAATGAACAGCTTTAAAGATTGAGAAATAGCTTCATTTTCCATATAAATTTCATCCTCTTTATTTTTTAAAAACTGTAAATACTAATTTTAAAATTATCTTGATTTCAAAATTATTATAAAAAACTTTTTAAAATATGTCAATTTAACCTGTGAAGCGCACCTCCTGGTAAGTACCCCACTCAAAAATTAAACTTCCTATTTTTTTTATTGCAGGAATATTTTCTCAAAAAGTAGAACAGATGATATAATGATTTAGGTCAACTTATCGATGTTTGAGGTACTAACATGAAAAATCTCAAGAGCAACTTTTATTTATATCTAATTATAGTAGTTCTTCCTGTTATTATTATAGGCTCATATTATTTTTCTAACATTCTAAAAGAACAGAATCAAGAAAGAAAAGAGCAGGCACGCTGGGTTGCTTCCATTTACCAGAAAAGCTGGGATCAGTTTATTGGCGAGACAACTACAAGTTTAGAAATTCTATCTCTTTCTGTTAAAGGGAATTTGTCTTCTCCTGAAAAAGTGGAGCCCTTACTGAAGGAAATTCACGATAAGGATCTAAGGTATGGAGGCTTGTATCTTCTTGATAAAAATGGGAAAGTGCTCACAGGTTCGGAATTGCGAAAATACACAGTGGAATTTTCCCGGCAAAAATATATTCAAGATGTGATTAAGACAAAGGATACAATTATCTCCGACCATCAAGAAATAACCCAAAATAACCAGCGAATATTAGGATTAGCCGCACCTGTTTTAGACGAAAACCATCACGTAATGGCTATACTTGTCGCCCACTTACGGATAGATTATATGCAAAACCTCATGAAGGTTCTTACACCAAAATCCAAACTGGTTGTAGTAAATGGTGATAACAAACCAATCGTAAAATTAAATGTCAAGGATTCAACTATAAATGATGAAAATAATTGGATTCACTGGCCAATGGACCGTTTGCCTTGGGATATCAAGGTGAAAATTGCAAATCGAAATATAAAAGAAATTGCTGCAGAATTCAGTGAAGCACTTTTTATCATCCTCGTTATCACTCATGTGCTTTTTTTACTTATTGAATACATTCTATTAAGAAAGCACACGGTTAAAGAACGGAAACAAAATGAAGTACAAAAATTGGAACTGGTAGGGACTTTAGCTGCAAGTACTGCCCACGAAATCCGTAATCCGCTAACGGGTGTGAAGGGACTTATGCAGCTTTTGAGTGAAAAATATACTGCACCTGAAGACCAATATTATTTTGAAGTGATTGACTCAGAATTAAACCGTATCAATGAAATTGTCAGCGAGTTTCTAATTCTAGGGAAACCGACTGCACAGTTAACTGATAATGTTAATATTGTTGAAACATTGCAAGAGCTGAAACCGTTGATTATTTCGGAGGGAAATTTATGCAATGTAGATTGTACGTGGGTCATTCCTTCTCACCCGGTAATGGTTCAATGTGTTAAAGACCAGATCAAACAGGTTGTGTTAAATATTGCAAAAAATTCGTTTGAATCTATGGAAGGCTCGGGAAAATTAGAAATAATTCTTCAAAAAAATTCACAGTTTTGCCAACTTGAAATCATTGATAATGGGAAAGGAATGAGTAAGGAGGAGTTGGATAAAATCTTTCGGCCCTTTTATACATCAAAAGAAACTGGAACTGGACTTGGCTTGGTTGTCTGTAAGAGGATTATCCAATCCTTTGGCGGAAAAATACAGATTTTGAGTGCTGCCGGAAAAGGCACAACAGTAAAAATAACCTTACCGCTTGCAAAAAACACATAATAGCTTCTTGAATACGTTTTGTCCTTCATCGTCCTGTTGAAGGACATTTCTCTTTTCTCAGATAATTTTTAGTCTCATCTATCTTATGAAGCAATAATAAATTATTTCGAAACTAGAAATTTTTTATTCTACTTTTAATGAAAATTTTGTAAGATTAGAATAGAAAAAATTTGTTCAATTTGAAAAAGGAGACTACAATGAACCAACAAGCAATTCTAAACGCTAAAGCCCCAAAGGCGAATGAGTCAACGATGTTTAAAATTCTTTTTATTATCGGGCTTTGCCATTTATTAAATGACGCAATTCAATCCGTAGTGCCCGCGATGTTTCCAATTTTAGAAAAGTCGATGGGACTTTCCTTTACCCAGCTAGGAATCATTGCCTTTTCCTTAAACATGGTTTCATCTGTTATGCAGCCGGTCATCGGTATTTTTACGGATAAAAAACCAATGCCTTTTGCGTTGCCTATTGGACTTACCTTCACTTTGTTCGGTGTACTTGGATTGGGTATGGCTCCAAACTTCGGTTTCATTGTGTTATCCGTTATTTTCATCGGCCTCGGTTCAGCAGTATTTCATCCAGAAGGCTCGAGAGTAGCGCATATGGCAGCTGGTTCCCGCCGAGGACTTGCTCAATCAATTTATCAGGTTGGTGGTAACAGCGGGCAGGCATTAGCCCCACTGATAACCGCACTTATTTTAGTACCGCTCGGACAAATAGGTGCTTCATGGTTTACAATCGTTGCAGCACTAGCCGTCATTTTACTTGTTTATATTGCAAATTGGTATAATCAAAGATTAAAAGTTTCTTCAGCTCGTTTGAAGAAAAAATCAGCAAATACTGGTCCGAAAACAGGAATATCAAAGGATATTAAAAAGGCACTCGTGCT
Source organism: Neobacillus sp. GCM10027624 (assembly GCF_042675345.1). NCBI lineage: Bacteria > Bacillati > Bacillota > Bacilli > Caryophanales > Bacillaceae > Neobacillus > Neobacillus sp. GCM10027624. Next base: position 133,986 of record NZ_JBHTHD010000003.1, on the reverse strand, counting down.
AATTTTACTGTTAATTTTCGCAAGATCCTGGTACATTTCGGGCATGACAAACTTTTATGCCTTTTTTGCCATAAAACAATATGCAATGACCATTAAAGAATCCCAGCTTTATTTATTTGCATTTTTAGTAGCAGGTGCATTTGGAACTTTTTTTGGCGGTCCGCTTGCTGACAAGTTTGGAAAGAAAACGGTCATTGCTTTATCAATGCTCGCAACAGTGCCTTTCTCCATTATTATTCCGTTTGTCCCATCTGGCGTTGCCTTTATCTTCCTTCTATTTACTGGTTTTGTTTTAATGACAAGCTTTTCAGTTACGGTTGTTTATGCACAGGAGCTTGTTCCAGGAAAAATTGGGCTTATGTCGGGCTTAACGGTAGGACTTGCGTTTGGAATGGGGGCCATTGGCTCGGTTGGACTAGGGTACATTGCAGACCTAATTGGTATACAATCGATGGTAATTGGGATCGGTGTATTGCCGTTACTAGGGCTTACAGCTCTCTTTTTGCCATCAGACAAAAAGCTTCGTGAGTGGTATCAGGGATAAATTTAAAAAGGATGGGGTGAACCCCATCCTTTATTTAATCTCTTGTATTTTAGTAAATAGCTCTTCTTTTTCTTCATCTGTGAGCATTCTTTCTGCCATTGGAAATAACACATTTTCTTCTTTGGAGAAATGCTCAGTTAGGATTAAATAGGCATTTTTGATTAAATCGGCTAAATTTTTCTTTTCCGCAGAGGAAATCTGGTCATTTTCAGCTTTTTCAAGGAATGCAGCTATTTTCAATTTTGCCTGATAATGTTCATATTCCATCACAGCGATGGGGCCGGAAGTAGTTCCAATATAGGCGCCCATCATCGGAAAAAGGACTCCTTCTTCCCGTTCAGAATGGGGGTCAAGCTCGGCCTTGAATTCCTTCACCTTTGTAATTAATACGGTAAAGTTTTGTTCAATATCTTTTTCATCTTCAATTTGCTTTGTTAATTTAAATAATTCATCTAATTGGTCTAATAATGGTGGATGCTCTCCCTTTAGCTGTTTTAATCCTTTGCTTAATTCAGCTTGAGGCATACCGCCAAAACCACTCATACAGCCACTCATTAAAGTCACCTCTTCAAATTTAACTTCTTATAGTATAAAAGGAACATGGAAGAATTGTTGTGATATAGGTCACATTAATCCTCCTATACAATAGGCATATCCTTTATTTTGACAATTCGGTGAAAAGGTATCTAATTTTCAAAAAATTTTAACATTTTTACTCAAAAAACCATAAAAACCATCATATAATAAAGGTAGTCAAACAAAAGGGAGGTTGATTATCCTGCAAACCCCAAATTATCGTGATTTTTACCAAAAGGCATTAATCCCAATTGGATTAAATGACATGATGGTCTTAAAGGAGTCTGGAATTCAACAAATCGATTCGAAAGCGACGCATTGGTTAGTCGGGATCCAAGGTGAAACCATTCAGCAGCCAACAGGATATTATCACTGGAAGGTAAGTATTTATCCATCAAATTATGAAGGTGCCTTTAATTGGAATCATCCTTTTTATTGTTCCAATCTTATGCAGTCCATAGATTGTGCAATCGATTTGGCCAAAACTTTTATTGTTTTTTGTGAAAACGACGAGCTTTCCCCATCAACCATTAAAGAGAAAATCAGCTAAACCTCATAAAGTTAATCCTTCTGCTTTACCCTCTTTTTTGCACTCCATTGTGAAAAAATATACATATAGTGGTAAATTTGATTTTTTTCTGCTTTCCAAAAGGAGGTATAGACGATTTTTTTGACAAAATGCAATCAGTTTCAATAAAATATATAGTTAAGAAAAAGGTGCTATTGCTCTCGCAAACAGCACCTTTTAATTTAAGCTAACCTAAATACAATCCCGTGTCCGCCTTTTGGATATTCCCATTTAATGTTTTCATGTGGGCAGCCAATCCGGCAGCTTCCACATTCATGGCAGCCTTCAAAGCCTACCTGCATCCGTGTTCCTTCCCATTTATAAACCTCGGCCGGGCAAAATACTGTGCAAAGTTTATCCGGACATTTGGTCATGCAAACATCATGATCAAGCACGGTTAAGTGTGATTTCGTGTCGCACTTAAATCTTAGAAGATATTGTTTTTCCTCAAGAGTTGTCGTTGACATTATTTTACTGCCTTCCAAACACGAAGGGGGAATTTCTTTCAAAAGTCATGAAATATTAACGGTTTTGCGATAGAAGTAGCCTTGGGAAGCCCAATATTTAATTTCAACAGATAATGAGCTATTTGAACAACTGATTCAAAATTATAAGAAACAAGGTAAAATTATATAAATAATATATAGTATTGATTCAAAATACGACCTTACTGAAGAAGAAAAAAAGAGCGACTTTTAGCCACTCGATTTGGCAAATATGTTCTTTAAGAAAAAAATATTTTAGATAAATTGAACTAGCATTCCTTAGTCCATTTTCCTCTTTTTTACATGGATAAAATTGGTATAATAAATTTACCCCTAGAAATTATAGATGAATTACTTCATGATTAGGACTCCTTCGAAGGAGTTCTTTTCATGTTGGCTCTTTTAAACAATTAGTGTTGGTATTTCTGTAAAAAAAGAACCAATTTAAGATCTTTTCGGAGGTTCGTTATTCATTTAAAAAATGAAGAAGATCTGCTTGATGGATTCCTTGAAAATAAGAATAAATAGAAATTAGCAATTGAGCATGTATTCATAAGGGGTGATTAATGTGAATTTTAAAACTCGATTAGGAATAAAAATTAATTTTTTGAAAATCACTGAAATGGTCAATACTTCAATTTTTGCAAATCGGTAGTTCTGGTCCTATTAAACGATCCTCTGCTTTGCCTGAATGGTATCAAATACATCCACCAGTAGCACCAGGTGCACAAATATTAGCACCAGCTGTCCCTTTACAAGCACCTGTACGAGAAAGGGGTAGAATGAATAAAGAGTAAAAAGGACCGGAAAAGCTATCAACGGGACACATTGGGTAAAGTATGTTTTGTCTTAGAAATTGAATTAAGCGAATTACTTATACTTATAGATGAAGAGGATAAACAAAAAGACGATGCTCACTAAATGGCATCGTCCCTATTTTTTATATCCTATTAATCTTCAGCTTCAAAACGGAATCCTACAATTTGTCTACAATCTACAACAATGACTCCAGGTTCTGCCTCACTATCACAGAAGAATGCACAACAATTCTTTTTATCAAAGCTAACAAACTTGGTATCCTCGATTACTGTTCCACCTTGTAAAAATAAATCCACTTCAGTACCTGGTTGTAATTTTCTGAGCTGTCTGCATACACATCCATTGCACTTACTTGAACAGCAATTACCTGAACTGGAATTACTTGAACTTGACCTACTTGAACTTCCCATATTACCAATCACTCCTTAATTTTTGTTAACACTCACTTTATATAAATTATTAGGAAGGGAATAAAAATGATTGGACAAACTGTCTATTTTAGTAGGTAAAAAAATGTTAAGAATAGTTTAAGGAGTTCTAAATATATTGAAGACAAACAAAAAGACGATACTGTATAATCAGTGCCGTCTTTTTTACTTATACAAACAGTTAAGAGCGTGTTTTTATGTTCACATTTGCTCACAAAATGCTCACAGTTTTAAGCTAACCTAAACACAATCCCATGTCCGCCTTTTGGATATTCCCATTTAATGTTTTCCTGTGGGCAGCCAATCCGACAGCTTCCACATTCATGGCAACCTTCAAAGCCTACCTGCATCCGTGTTCCTTCCCATTTATAAACCTCGGCCGGGCAAAATACTGTGCAAAGTTTATCCGGGCATTTGGTCATGCAAACATCATGATCAAGCACGGTTAAGTGTGATTTCGTGTCGCACTTAAATCTTAGAAGATATTGTTTTTCCTCAAGAGTTGTCGTTGACATTATTTCACCGCCTTCCAAACACGATAAATATCAGTAAGCACTTTGAAAGTCCCTCTTCCGTCTGTAAAACTCTTCATAATTTGTTTTTGTTTATCACGTTTAGGTGTACCATCAACAGTAAAGAATTTACCCATTGCTTTGGTTAGCATTGGAGCGTATTCTTTAAAATATTGCGGATATGACTCAAATGTATGAGGTGCATCTTTGTATTTATCCAAGTCTTTCATGATAAAACTATTGTTAAGAGCTTCGCGGTATTGGTTTAAGCTGGATTCGCTAAAGTCTCCGCGTTTTTTCGCCTGAACAATTGTCTTTGCTGCCAGTTCCCCAGAGTACATGGCCAAGTTGGAGCCTTCACCGTGCATAGCGTTAACAAGCGATGCTGCATCACCAACGACAACGACACCATTTCCAACCACCTTCTGTACTGAACGGTATCCCCCTTCAGGGATTAGGTGGGCAAGATACTCTGCAGATTCCCCACCTTCAACCAAAGGTTTTATCGTTGGATGATTTTTTAATTGATCCAATAAATCATATGGCTTTAATTTATCTTTGATCATAGCGGCAAGTGTTGTACCGACCCCAATATTTATGCTATCTTGATTCGTATAAAGGAATGCAGCGCCAAAATTCCCTTTTGTCGATTCACCAAAAATTTCAATTGCTACACCTTGGTTTTCTGCAATGTTAAACCGTTCGTTAATTTTTTCTTTTGGCATATTAATAACTTCCATGGCACATAAAGCAACATGTTCCGGTGGATGTTCTTTCCGGAAGCCTAGCTGTTTAGCTAAAAGGGAGTTTACTCCATCGGCTAATACCACTACGTCGGCATATAATTCTCCGTGGGGACGGTCAGTACGAACTCCAACAACCTTGCCGTTTTCTACAATACATTCTGTGACCACTGTTTCATTAACGAGCAATGCTCCTGCTTCCACTGCTTTATTCGCAAACCATTGGTCGAATTTGGCTCTTTGAACAGTAAAACTATTGTAAGGTTCTGCACCCCATTCCATACCTTTATACCCTATTTGAATGGCTGATTCTTCATCTAACACCCAATACCTGTGGTCAACAACTGGACGCTCAAGAGGGGCTTCCTTCCAAAATTCAGGAACCAGATCCCTTAATTGTTTGCTGAATAAGACGCCGCCCATAACATTCTTGCTGCCAGGGTATTCTCCTCTTTCAAGAAGCAATACATTCAAACCGTTTCTTGCGCAAACCAGTGCACAAGCTGAGCCTGCCGGACCTGCTCCAACGATGATTACATCAAATTTCTCAGACATAGCTCATTGCACCGCCCTTCTGAACCTGTTTAAATTGCTCAATTAATTTTGGCAATATTTCCATAGCATCTCCGACTATTCCATAGGTTGCTACGTCGAAAATAGGTGCTTTCGGATCCTTATTGATGGCGATAATAGTATCCGAGTTTTTCATCCCAACCACGTGCTGGATGGCACCTGACACTGCTATTGCAAAGAAAATCTTCGGTGTAACTGTTTCACCCGTCTGACCAATTTGAAGGTAATGCGGAAGCCAGCCAGCTTCAACAACATCCCTCGTTCCACCGACACTCGCACTAATTGTTTCAGCAAATTCATGAATGAGTTGGAAGTTTTTCTCGTCCCCCATCCCTTTTCCACCGCATACAATGACGTGAGCATCCGCTAAATTCGCCTTCTTTGTGACATCATTCACAATTTGGAGTACTTTTGTACGCATATCTTCTTCTTTAAGGGTGATTTGTTCTTCAATAACCTTCCCTATTCTGCCTGCAACCGGCTCTAATGCTTTCATGACTTTAGGACGAACTGTTGCCATTTGCGGCCGATGTTTCTTACAAAGAATTGTAGCCATAATATTACCGCCGAAAGCAGGACGGCTTGCTTCTAATAGCCGGTTATCCAAATCGATATCGAGCATAGTCGTATCTGCGGTTAAACCGGTATTTAAATCGGTCGCTACTGCACTAGCTAAATCTTTTCCATTAGGTGTCGCACCATACAGAATGATTTCAGGCTTATACTTTTCGGCAAGCATGTCTACACCTTTCATATAAGATTCTGTGCGGTACTCCTTTAATACAGGATGATCAATGATATATATTTCATCTGCACCATACTCAATCACTTTGTTTGCCAATGATTTGATGCCTTGTCCAAGTAAAAATCCTCCCAGCGGAACTTGCAGCTTATCAGCTAATTTTCTGCCGGCACCTAACAACTCTAGAGAAACTCCTTCGATTTTCCCACCATTTTGTTCAATAAAGACCCAAACTCCACGATATTCCTCAAGATTCATTAAAATCCCTCCCTGCACTAAAAAGATAAAGGTTTATTTTGATGACTGGATGGCGAACAGATCTTTCTTCTCCATTAAGACTCCCATGAGCTGTTTCACTTGCTCATTCGCAGAGCCTTCAAGTTGTTTCACTCCACCTTCCGGCCTTGGAGGGGTAAACATTTTTCCTACAACCGTAGGGGAACCCTTTAGACCAAGCTGTGTGCGCTCCACATTTTCCAGATCATTAACTGTCCAAACAATTGATTCGTATCGTGCTGCTTTCAACATGTTTGGCATAGGTGCATATTCAATTTCGTTTATTTCCTTTTCAACTGTGAGCAGACATGGCATTTCTGCCTGAATTAATTCATATCCGCTGGATAGCTTTCTTCTTAATAAAACAGTCTTTTCGTTTAAATTTACTTCCGATACTTCGATTACATTTGTAACTGGAGGGATATCCATCCTTCTTGCTATCCCGGGACCAACCTGCCCGGTATCTCCATCAATAGCATGCTTTCCACAAATAACCATATCAACAGGAAGATCCTTGTTGATTCTTTCCAGCGCCTTAGATAAAGCATAACTCGTTGCTAGCGTATCCGCCCCTGCAAATGCACGGTCAGAGATTAGATAGCCTCTATCTGCACCAATTTCAATACTTTTTTTAATGACCTCTGTTGCTTGAGGTGGCCCCATGGATAACACAGAAATAGTACCGCCGGTTTTCTCTTTAATCTTTACAGCTTCCTGTACAGCATGTGCATCGTAAGGGTTTAGGATCGCTGGTGCGCTGCGGCGGTCGAGTGTGTTGGTTTTGGGATTAATTTTAATAATTTTTGTATCAGGTACTTGTTTGACACAGACGACAATGTGCATGTAGGACTTTCCCTCCTCCATAAAATCTGGTAATTGAAAGCTGTTGCTTTCAGATAAAAATGCTTTTTATTACGATATAGGAATCGCAATATAAGCATAGTACTAAACTAATTTAATTTTCTTTTTTTTCCTTACTTGTTAATTTTAGTATATATTCAAAAGCGAGTGTATGAACCTTTCTTGAACTTTTGAATAGACTTCAATACATGTGAGCTTTTCTGGAAGTTGGTTAATACGGAACCTGAGTGGGAATGAAAGGGAATAAAAAAATCTAGAAGCTTATGTAGAAAATCCTGATGTAAGTTTATTAATATCTTTAATATAACTATATGAAATATTAAGATATAAACAATGATAAAAATCACATTATTATCTAAAATTACAAATATTCCATTTTTATCTTTAAGAAAGGGAAAGGAATGGAGTGTAAATGGCTGATGTATTGATTGGAAGTATTCTTTCTGCGTTATCAACAGGGGCGGGTGCATTAATTATTCTTTTTATCCATCATTCCGTTACACACCGCTTTAAAGATATCTTATTAGCCTTTAGCGCAGGGATTATGATGACTGCCTCTACAATAGGACTTATTCCTGAAGCATTAAAAATCGGGGGATTTCTTTCACTTTTTATTGGAGTGTTCCTCGGAGTTTTTGCATTAACGATTTTAGAAAAGAAAATACCACATATTGAACTTGACCATAATCAATACGGGATTCAGTTTGACGAAAAGGCTTTTTTGATCATTTCCGCAATCACCCTTCATAATATCCCGGAGGGGCTTTCAGTAGGTGTGAGTTATGCCTCTAATACTGGAGAGACAGGGAATTTAATTGCACTGGCAATTGGCTTTCAAAATGCGCCGGAAGGCCTTCTAGTTGCGTTATTTCTAATCAATCAAAAGATGGGTAAATTTAAGGCCTTCATCCTTGCGACGTTAACGGGTGCTATTGAAATTGTTACCTCGTTAATGGGATTTTATCTAACAGCATTTGTTCAAGGGCTTGTACCATATGGACTTTCATTTGCGGCAGGTGCTATGTTGTTCATTATCTATAAGGAGTTAATTCCGGAAAGTCATGGGGACGGTAATGAAAGAACATCAACCTATGCCTTTATTACAGGCTTGCTTGCAATGGTATTAATTATCGAAACTTTTTAAGAATCGCAGCTGCATCCACACTCCAATCTTTTCTTTTTAAAAACCCACAATTACCTTCGGCCATACTAATATGGATTGTTTAAAAGAAAGTTTTACCTCCTCTTGTTTTTTAGTAGATTGACCTGCAACTTTTTGATATTCGTAGATTAATTCATCAAGCTCTTGACTATATTTGATGGTCTCTTCACTTGTAAAACCTTTTGTATTTGCACATTCCATCATAAGTTCTCTTTTTACTTTTATTTCCGCTAACATTTCTGAACTACTACTACCATGCTTGTACAATTTCATCCTTCTCCTTACTCTTACACTCTAATCCACTAAATTAGGCTACTTGATGAATTATACAAGAATTTGTCAAAAAGTAAACCGTATCGCAAAAGTAGACAAAACATTATAATTATTCCATTTATTCGACACAGTTTTCTAGATTTGCAGCTTTTAAGATTTACAAATAAAAGCGGCCGGCAGAATCTGCCGGCCGTATCTTTGTTATTTTAGCTTATTGATTTACCTCTTCTTTTTCATAAATTGGTACCCAGCCCTCTGTTGTTACGAAAATACGAACAGCAACCACTTTACGGTCTGCTTCAAGTGTAAAGTAGTGTCTGATATTTTCCGGTACAGAAATTAAATCTCCTGGATTTAAATGAACTTCAAAGAACTCACCATCTTTTCCTTGGATAACGAATACACCATGTCCGCTTACGATAAAACGAACCTCGTCATCTGTATGATGATGTTCTTGTTTAAAGTTCTTCAAAAGAACATCCAAGTTTGGTGTTGTATCTGATAAAGAGATTACATCCTGAGCTTTATAGCCTCTTCTTGCCGAAATATCTGCAATTTCAGTTGCAAAAACAGCTAGGATTTCCTCTTTTTCCTCATCACTTAGGTTATATTTTTCAACTAAAGCTTGCGGTAATTTTGAAATATCCCATTGCTCATAAATAACTTCCTGACTTGATAGGAAACCTGCAACCTCCTGCTGATCATGAATTTGTTCTTCTTTACTTTGGAATGTAATATAAGCCATTTTCATTCTCTCCCTTTAAATAATTTAATTATACCACTTTAAATAACTGATTTTGTTTATGTTCTAATAATCGTAACTGATAGCGAAACAGAAATTCTGATGCCTCAAGTATCTTCTTTGCTTCAAAGGCAGTTTTTCCCCAAACCGTAATCCCATGATTTCGAATTAGAACAGCACCGGAATCCCCTGAAACATGCTCAGAAAATACACGTGCAAGTGTAGGAATATCAGCATAGTTATGAATAATCGGAATTTTTAAGACAGCATCTTCTTCCCACATATCAAATGCCTTAATAAGCTCCTGGCCTTTAAACGTGACCTCACCTTGGTCGCCATACACTTCAGAAATAACATTATTATCAATCGTATGAACATGGAGACTGCATCCGGCCGCTGTTTTTTGATAAATTTCGACATGAAGCAAAGTTTCCGCAGACGGCTTTAAATGAGTTTGATCGACGGCACGGCCGAATTCATTGACTAGAAGAAAATCCTCATCCGTACGTTTCCGTTTATCCTTGCCACTTGCTGTTACCAAAAATTGCAGTGGATGATCACTAACTTTGATCGCAAGGTTTCCACTTGTCCCCATAAACCAATCTCTCTCTGCCAGTTCGTCTTTAACATCCGCCAATTCAGACCATCTTTTCTTTAGCATTTTATCTCATCCACCCCAATTCTTTTTTTATTTCTTCCATACAATCAAAGAACGTGTTGAACCCCCGGTGATTAATTCCCCACTCAGCACATTTTTCCTGAAGCAAATCCCTTGCCAGCACAAAATCCGCCTGTTTTGCTGCTTCTAAATCGGTAACAGAGTCCCCAATGACAATTTTGAAAGGATCTTCCTCTAGGTTTAATTGTCGAATAATGCTCGGCTTACAACAGCCGCATTGATTGGTACATAGTTTATCACATTCATTCGGCCATAAAATTTCGATTGTTTCACCGGAAAAATTTGACTCATTGCAATAAACCCCATCAAAAGGACCGAACTCCTCAAGAATCGGATGAAGAAAAAAGTCGATTCCACCACTGATTATGTAGAATGGGATGTTTTCACTGCGGGCAAATTCAACAAATTCTTTGAAACCCGGTCGAATTTTAGCATTTTCAATCGCAAATGCAGTTATTTCATCTTTCCAATCACTGGGCAATAACGAAAATAATTTTCCTACCCCTTCACTGATTGATATTTGTTGGGATAAAATTTGATCCTTGATTGCTTCCCATCCTGGAGGTGCAAATCTTTTCATAATTGCAATAATGTTGTCACTCTCGGTAACAGTCCCGTCAAAATCACAATAAATTACAGGTTTCGTCATTTAAACCGTAACCTCCGCATTTCCCCATAATTCAAGAGCCTTTTTAAGCTCCGGATAAATTTTAGCACCTTCCACCAAGGAATAACCCTTTAATTTAGTATCAATTGCCTGCCTAAAAGCTGTGCCGCCACCTTTTGCTCCATCCGGATGTCCATGAACACCGCCGCCGGCATTGATAACGGAATTAACACCAAAATCACGAATTAACAGTGGAACCAATCCTGGATGGATTCCGGCAGAAGGGACAGGAAATGCTGTCTTAAATGAATCTTCCTTTGTAAGCTCATTAGCTATCGATAAAGCTAAAGGTTTATCTAATGCAACAGTTCCGTATGGTGACGGGAATAATGACAAATCTGCACCCGCATAGCGTAATAGCTTTCCAAGTAATAAGGAATGGGATAGTCCATATTGCGGTGATGATGTTAACGCACCGCTTACAGCAGGATGTGCCATCAATGGTAATCCAATGCCATCATCCTCCCTTAATTCCTGTAAGACATCTAGACCATAAGAAAATACATTAAATAATAAAAGGTCGGCTCCAAGCTCTGCAGCCCTTCTAGCCTTATCCTTAAGCTGTGATGTTCTACCCGTTAAATTTACTGCATACAAGGTTCTATGCCCAGTCTCCTCGTAAACAGCTTGTAAAACCTTTTTACCCTCTGTAATTCTATCTTCAAATGGTGTCAGTTCATTTTCAAAAAGGATCTCATCATCCTTTACCAGGTCTACACCGCCAAGTGCTTGCTGTTTCAATTGTTCCGCTAAAAAAGCCAGATCTTTTCCGAGTACCCCTTTGAAGATGCTCATTAATAGGGGACGACCTTGGACACCCACCTTTTCACGAATGCCTTCAATTCCAAATCTTGGTCCCGGAAACTGATTTTTTAATTCTTGACCGAACTCTAAATCAAGGAGTTTAATTTTCCCGTCGAGGGACAGCTTTCCAAAAACAGTCGTTAAAATTGCCGGTAAGTCATTTGAAAAATTAACGGTTGGGTAGGCAATCCGGATAATTGACGGCTCATCTTTTTCTGAATGGAAGTCTTCAATGGACACCACCCTGCCCTTATGTTTTCGCAATTGATTTTTTTCAAGTTCAGGCAGATTGGTCCAGGAACCTACCGTTAATCCTAGTGCGATTTCCTCCGCTTTTTTTGCCGGACTTTTTTCCCCATGAAGGAGGTATGTAGCAATGATTTCAGTCATAGATGTTCGTACTTCCTTTCCTGTATAAATAAAAAACCTCTTCAAGAAAGAAGAGGTTAGCATTCGAAACTACCATCTTCTCATCTTTCAGCTTTTTGCTGCAAGATTTAGCACCGTGCTTACTATTTTGGGTAAGTCGGTTGCCGGGCTTCATAGGGCTGGTCCCTCCGCCTGCTCTTGATAAGAAAACATTCGTTATATTCACTTTTAAACGTTGCTTAACTTTATAAAGGATTATCCCAAGAAAAAAAAAATCTGTCAACTATTTTTTGAAAATTTCTAAGGAACTTATTCTTCTGACAGCTTCTTTAAGTCTTTCCTCGTCTGTTAATAATCCAACACGAACATACCCTTCACCAAAGCTGCCAAAGCCAATCCCGGGCGCAACCATAATATGGGCTTGGTCAAGTAGAAGATTGGCAAATTCCTCAGAAGTAAATCCATTGGGAACCTTTAACCAGGCAAAAAACGATCCTTTCGGTGCCGTTACCTCCCAGCCAATCGTTCTAAGTCCATCAATTAAAATATTCCTTCTACGTTCATACAGTTTGTTTTGCTCCCATACACAATCCTGCGGTCCCGTTAATGCTTCCGCAGCCGCTTCCTGTACGGCGCCAAACAGACTAACATATAAGTGATCCTGCAAAAGCTCAATTGATGAAATGATACTTTCATTTCCTACAGCAAACCCTACACGCCAGCCAGCCATATTATAAGTTTTAGACAATGTATAGATTTCGATTCCAACCTCTTTTGCTCCCTCTACCTGTAAAAAGCTTAAAGGTTTTTCCCCGTCAAAGCCAATTGCACCATAAGCAAAATCATGTACAACGCAAAGATTATGTTCGTTTGCTAGCTTAACGGTTTCAGAGAAAAACTCCTCTGTTGCGGTCGCTCCTGTAGGATTATTCGGATAGTTAAGAAACATTAATTTTGCATTTGTTAAAGCTTCTTGTGATAATTCCTCATAATCAGGTAAAAAATGATTTTTTTCCCTTAAGGGCATTGTAACCATTTTTGCCTGTGCAAGGGCTACCCCGGACCAATAATCCGGATATCCTGGGTCAGGAACTAGGATGGTATCGCCTGGATTTAATAGGCATAACGGTAATTCAACCAAACCTGCTTTTCCGCCAAATAAAATCGCAATTTCTTTGTCGGGGTTAACAGAAACACCATATTCCCTTTGATAAAATTCTGCTGCCGCCTGCTTCAAATATTGAAAACCCTGAAAAGGCGAATATTTATGATTTATCGGTTTCTCGGCGGCTTCTTTTAGCTTCTCAACAATATGTTTTGGGGTTGGTTGATCGGGGTTACCCTGACCTAAATTAATGACATCATGACCTGCTTTAATGTATTGCCCCACTTTTTTTACTAATGACGCAAAAAATTGTTTCGGTAGATTTTCTAATAGATTTGATGGTGGAAAAGTGTTCAAATGTTCTCACCTGCTTAAAAAGTAAATTATTATTGAAATTCTAGTCACAAATGATATTACTTTTATAACGGCTTGTAAAGTAAAAATTTTACTGCTTCCATTTTCGAAGATAGAAAACCTGAATATTATAAATAATTTTTTAAAAATATTGACACTATTATTATATTACTGTTATTATTTCAACATATTGAAAAAAATGAAAATTAGATTTTCTCTTATCACGAGCTGGCTGAGGGATTTGGCCCTTTGAAGCCCAGCAACCGACCGAAATTCCATTGTAAAATGGGGCGCAGCTGCGCCGGGAATCCTCCCACAAGGCACGGTGCTAATTCCAACAGAAAGATTACTTTCTGAGAGATAAGAGGTGCGAAGAACAAAAAACAATTGTCCTTTAGCCTCTTTCAAATGAGAAAGAGGCTTTTTTCGTTTGAAAAAGCCTCTAATAAACAGGAGGAATAAATCATGAGTATTTTAAATCTAGAAGCGTATCAGCCTTTAAAGGAAACCACCGCAATCCAGCTAGCATTAGAACTGAATATATTTGATGCAGAGTCACAACTAACCTGTAAGGAAATTGGGGATGGGAATTTAAACTTAGTTTTTCATCTCGTAGAGCAAAAAAGTAGTAAAAGTATTATTATTAAACAAGCTCTACCTTATGCGAAAGTTGTTGGAGAAAGCTGGCCGTTGACCGTTAAAAGAGCAAAAATCGAAGCCGACGCTTTAAAAATATTTGGTCATCTTGCACCAGCCTACGTTCCGGAAGTTTATTATACCAATGATATATTAGCCGTAACTGTGATGGAGGACCTTTCCCATCTTTCCATTGCAAGAACTGGATTTATCAATGGGGAAACCTATCCTTTAATTTCAAAGCATCTTGGTGAATATCTAGCGAAAACATTATTTTATACCTCCGATTATTCGTTAGGACCAGCGGTAAAAAAGGAGCAAGTACAAAATTTTATTAATCCGGAACTATGCAATATAACAGAAGACCTTATTTTTACGGATCCTTATTATGATGCTGAAACGAATGAATTTGAAGAGGGTTTGCGCGCTGATGTTGAATCCCTTTGGAAAGATGACGAGTTAATCTTTCATGTTTCCGTGTTGAAAAAAAGTTTTTTAACAGAAGCAGAAAATCTACTTCATGGTGATTTGCACACGGGAAGTATGTTCGCAAATAACTCCGAGACAAAAGTGATTGATCCCGAATTTGCTTATTATGGTCCTGCTGGATTTGATATAGGGCAGGTATTTGCAAATTTACTGTTCCAAGTCATTGTTAACAATGATAAACGCAATATCTTTATTAACCATGTCGAGACGGTCTGGAATGTTTTTCATAAAGAATTCAGCCGCCTTTGGGAAGTAGAAAATAAAGAGAAATTAGTAAATACCCAATTATTTTTGAACCACGTTCTCTCAAAATACTTTGAGGATGCCCTTGGATTTGCAGGCTGTGAATTGATTAGAAGAACAATTGGCCTTGCCCATGTGGCCGATTTGGACCGTATTGAAGATGAAAATGTCAGATTAACCGCAAAAAGAAAATCATTGGAATTAGGGACATTACTCATTAAACAGCGGAAGGAAATAAAAGAGCTGACTCAATTTATCACTGTTGTAAAAGAAACGATTAAATAGCAAAAGCAATCCGCCCGGATTGCTTTTCATTTTGAATTTCCTAAGAGTGGAAGGATAATGGTAAAAGTGCTTCCCTTCCCTATTTCACTTTCTATTTGAATGGTTCCCTGATGTTCTTCAATAATCCGGTAACTTACCATTAAACCTAGTCCGGTCCCCCGTTCCTTAGTCGTATAAAAAGGTTCACCTAGTTTTTTTATTTTTTCTTCCGGAATTCCCGCCCCTTCATCGCAAATCGAAATCCGAATTTGGTTATTTTCTGTTTGGTTGATTTTAATTAAGATATTACCGCCATCCGGCATTACTTCTATAGCATTTTTGATAATATTGATAAAAACCTTTTTTAATTGATTCGGTTCACAAAAAATAAGCGGAAGGTTGTTTTCATAACTCGTAATAAATTGTACATTATGCAAGACTGCTTGAGCGTTCAGAAGGTCAACCGTTTCCTTCATTATTTGTTTAATATCTTTTTCCTGAAACCGTTTTGCCTGTGGCTTTGCTAAAATCAAAAACTCATTAATGATTGAATCGATACGCTGTAATTCTGATGTTATAACTTGATAATACATTTCATGTTCTGATTTAATACTGCCTTCAAGTAATTGAATAAAGCCCTTTAAGGCCGTCATTGGATTACGAATTTCATGCGCAATCCCGGCAGCAAGCTCTCCTATTACGTTTAACGTATCGGATTTACGAAGCTGCTCCTGTATTTCCATCTTTTCGGTAATATCTTTAATTACCGTAAAGTTTAAGCCCTCAACAATCTCGTGTTTTGATGAATAATCAAAATATCTTTTTTGGCCTTCTTCTGATTCAATAATAATCGTCGAAGAATGCTTCCCCATATCCATTACTTGTTCAACATGTTTGATGATTTCTTGTTTGAAATTAGTATCACTGAATAATCTAAAAAGATCCTTGCCAATCAAAAGGTCTTTAGAAAGACCAAATATGTCTTCTGCACTGCTATTAAGATCGACAATCTGAAATTGATCATTCCATAAAAGAAGCCCGTCAATCGAATCCTCAAAAATCCTTCTAAACTTCCGTTCACTTTTTTTTAGTTTCCTTAATTCTTCAAGAAATGGATACTTAGGGTTATTTCTATTCCCAACGTGGGTATTCCTATTTTCTTCTATATGTATATTACCTGCTTCATTTATAGGTAAAGCGTTATTTTTCTGAACTTGCTTTTCCACGTATCGCCACCCCACGACTTCCAATAATGTAGCTCCACTCATCATATTATAAGTTTATATATTCTACATTATAGAACAAAAATCCTCTATAGTACTCCTTTTCTACTATAAAAAGGCAAAACGCTAAGCGCTTTGCCTTTCTTCACTTATAACATAGGGTTTTCATGCTTGGCTTTTAACCGCTGCCATCTTTTTTCTACTTCTGCTTCAAATTCTTCTAAAATTGGTTTGTTTTCATCTTTTAAAAGGTGCTTTGTCTTGCCCATATATTTAAGCCAATCAGCAAGTGGAATCCGTTTGTTTTTCTCTTCCGGATTATAGGTAATATTGGTAACTCCCTGTTCCACCTCATAAAGTGGGAAGAAACAGGAGTTTACAGCTTCTTCTACAATGGTTGTACCGTACCGGTCATCCGATTTCCAATTTAATGGACAGGTAATCAAGATTTTCCCATAAACAGTCCCAACATTTTGTGCATACCACTGAGCCTTTGCTCCCTTTTTAATCAAATCTTGCGGGAATGCTTCAGATCCTGTAAACACATATGGAATATTCGTAGCTGCCATGATTTGAGCAGTATCCTTATGATGAAAGGCTTTTCCGCGTTGTGCCTTTCCTACGCCCGATGTGCTCGTCATATGGCCAAGTGGAGTGGAATAAGACATTTGCGAACCCGTATTCATGTAGCCTTCATTATCATATTCAAGCATGATCAGTTTATGACCGCGAAGGGCTGTACCAATTGCTGAGCCCATTCCAATATCCATTCCGCCGTCACCAGTAATCATAACAAATGTGGCATCATCCGATACTTGAATTTCCCCCCTGCGCTTCAATTCCATAAAGGCTTCAACTGTTCCCGAAAGCGTAGCTGCCCCGTTTTGGAATAAATTGTGCATCATCGTTTGCTTATGTGAACTATGCGGATAAGCAGTAGTCGTAACATAGGCACAGCCAGTTTGGAAAAGCGTGACAATATCGCCTTCAATTCCTTTAAAAAACAGTTCAAGACCTGCGAAAATTCCACAGCCTGGGCAGGCTCCATGGCCGGAGGCAATTCGTTTCGGTTTACCTGTTAAGGCTCGGAGCGGCGGGATTTTCACCTTTAATTTATTTGTTTCTTCATCCATTTTAACTTCAATTAATCCCGATTTATAGACATCCCCATGCTGCGGGGAAATAACTGGTTTAAGAATCTTTTCCGGGTTCCCAGGAATATGCCCATAGTAATCAAACGGGTTCTCAGCATAACCCTTTTCCATTGCATCCATCGTTAATTTGAAAAATTCTTGTGCATCACTAGCATAAAAATCTTTCCCGCCAAGTCCAAACACGCGGCTTAAGACAATCGTTTGATTTGCTTTGTCGTCTTGAAGAGCAGACTTCACTTCATGTGTTAAATTTGGCCCATGCGCACCATATGAATCGGCACGTTCACCAACTAATAAAGCTTTCACATTTTTGAGTGCTTCCCGAATTTCCTTTGCAGGGAATGGGCGAATAATATTAGGGCTGATTACACCGGCTTTGATTCCTTTTGCCCGTAACCCGTCAACAACATCCTTTGCCGATTCAGCAGCAGAGTTTAATAGGAATAATGCAACCTCAGCATCTTCCATTTTATATAAATCAAGAACTGGATATTCTCTTCCGGATAGTTTTGCATATTTCGCTGCAACCTCCTTAAAGACTTCCCCCGCATTGTATAACGCTTCTGATTGCTGGAAATGGTTATTCATCAAGTCCTGCCCATTCATGTGGGCTCCAATAGTAACCGGTTTCTGCGGGTCCCTAATAAAATTATAATCAGTTGGACACTCCCCTACAAATTGTTGAACTACACGGCGGTCTTTGAAATATTCAACTCTGCGTTTTTGATGGGAAGTAAAAAAGCCATCGTAAGCAACAATAACCGGCAAGCGGACTTTAGAATGTTCTGCAATTTTAAGTGCAATAATATTCATATCGTAAACTGCCTGGGGTGTTTTGGCTGTTAAAATGACCCAGCCAATATTCAAGCCATAGTATAGATCGGAATGATCTCCTCTAATATCAAGCGGCCCGCTGACGGCACGAGTCACAAGGTTCATCACCATTGGAAAACGTGTACCAGCTTGTACCGGCAGCTGTTCAATCATATAAAGGAATCCATTTGCACTTGTCGCATTGAATACCCTAGCACCTGTTGCTGCGGCACCATAACAAATTCCCGCGGAACCATGCTCTCCATCTGCAGGAATTAATTTGATATCATGCTCTCCGCGCGTTTTCATTTGATCTAAGAATTGGGCTACTTCAGTCGATGGTGTAATAGGAAAATACCCCATGATGTGATAGTTGATTTGTGCAGCAGCCATCGCCGCCATTTCATTTCCGGATTCAAAGGTTGTTAATTGTTCAGCAACCTGATTTGTTAATAATTTATCTTCTAAAATTGCCATTAGTAACTACCCCCTGCTACATAAGGAAAGTTTTGCTTAACACGGTTTGCATCTGCATAACCTATCATTTCACGAAGATCACCCAGCGCAGCTGTAGGACATGCTTCTACACATTTTAGGCAGCCTTTGCAATATTGGTAGTCAATTCCTTTCAGGAACATTTGCTTTCGGCCCCGTTTATCTTCTCCTTCTTCCCATACAAAGCAAAAATCTGGACAAACATTATCACACGCAGCACAATCAATGCATTTATCCCGGTTAAATTCCGGCAGAAATCCTTGTCTTGAGCCACTTAAGTCTTTTAAAATACTATTACCTTGAGTTACAATGGCGCCGCCAATTTCTTGGGTCATAAATCCCAACAGTGGCTGCGGACGGGTAAATGCTTTACCTTCCGCCCCATCCGGCACTTGATAGGTTTTAAATTGAACTTCTTCAAAACCGCGATTAAAGGTACGAATATTTGGTTCTACAAGATGTGGATATTTTTTTTCAAACGTTTTACGGATCACATCTCGCATCGACTCTGGGTCCAAGAAATCACAAATTCGATACAGCGCTCCAAGCATTGCTGTATTGACCTTTGTTTTTTCTTCCACGGCAATCGTTAAAGCATCAACGATGGCAAGCGTTCCGTATTCAAGTTTTAAATCTCTTTTTACTTCATCAAAATCTCTAGCTGTGTTTACTAAAACAATTCCATCAGGATTTAAGCCGCTGACAACATTAATCGTTTTGTATAGTGCTTCATGGAAAACACCTACTATATGTGGCTGTTCGATTGGACTATGGTCCCTAATTTGAACTTCAGGCTCACAAAAGCGTATAAAGCTTTTCACTGGAGAACCTTTTTTCTCCGAACCATAAGATGAAAAATTAGAGCCATTTAAGCCAAGCCCTAATACACCTGCTTCTGCAAGCATTTTTCCAGCTAAGTTCGCACCTAATCCACCAATGGATTCCAAACGGATTTCAAAAAATCCCAATTCATTTTTCTTCGGTAATACCGACATAGTATCCCCTCCCGATAGACAAAAAGCATCGAAGTGCTTCTTATAAAAAAGTAATATAGATTAACTTCCCCAAGAGTATTGTAAGGTAATTGTTTCTAATAAGTCTGTGACAAATGTTATACATAAAGGAAATTTCTTATAACACTTTGTAATTTTTATAAAAAACCTTAATAAGAATGGCTTTGAAGCGTTTTCATAATTATATAACAGGGTTAAACCTGTGGTATAACAGGTGCAATTCAACCTGTTCTCTGCCACTTCACCCGTTTAACATCTACTCTATTAGCCAAGAATGGGTTATAATTAAATGTTATTTATTATAAATAAGGAGAAATCGAATGAAAGTCATTTGTACTACTTTAAATGCCAAGTATATTCATACGAACCTGGCTATTCGTTATTTAAAGGCTTACGCTATGCCTGAATTTAATATAAAAATTAAAGAATATACGATAAAAGACCCGGTCATGAATATTGTCACCGACCTCTATCAGCAAAAGCCAGACGTTATTGGATTCAGCTGTTATATTTGGAATATAGAAGAAACAATTAAAGTCGTAAATATGCTTAAAAAAATCGATCCTTCCATTATCATTGTTTTTGGGGGTCCTGAAGTTTCCTATGATACATCGGAATGGATGGAAAAAATTCCTCAGGTCGATTTTATTGTGATGGGCGAAGGAGAACAAACCTTTAAGCAGCTTCTTTCAGAAATTGAAACAAACAAAGACTATCGAAATGTCCCTGGCATTGCATACCGTAACGAGGGTCAAGCTGTGGTTACTCCGCAAATGAATAAGCTTGATTTAAAAGAGCTCCCCTCACCCTACCGTTTTGAAGAAGATATCCCGTATCTTGGCAAACGTGTCACCTATATTGAGACAAGCCGTGGTTGTCCATTTAGCTGTCAATTTTGCTTATCTTCTATCGAAGTCGGGGTTCGTTATTTTGAAAGAGAAAAAATTAAAGAGGATATTCGTTATTTAATGGCAAATGGCGCCAAAACGATTAAGTTTGTCGATCGTACCTTCAATATCAGCAGAAGTTACGCAATGGAAATGTTTCGTTTTTTGATTGATGAACACCTGCCAGGGACGGTATTCCAGTTTGAAATCACCGCAGATATTATGCGCCCTGAAGTTATTGATTTTCTAAATCAAGAGGCACCGAAAGGATTATTCCGCTTTGAAATTGGTGTTCAATCCACCAATGACTTTACAAACGAACTGGTAATGCGAAAACAAAATTTCACAAAGTTAACTCGAACGGTAACGATGGTGAAGGATGGCGGTAAAATTGATCAGCATCTTGATTTAATTGCCGGCCTGCCCGAAGAAGACTACGATTCCTTCAGAAAAACGTTTAATGATGTTTTTGAATTGCGACCGGAAGAATTACAACTTGGATTTTTAAAAATGCTCAGAGGAACCGGAGTACGGCTTCGTGCTAATGACCATGGGTATATCTATATGGATCATTCGCCATATGAAATTTTGGGGAATAACGTACTTTCTTTTGATGACATTGTCAAAATAAAACAAGTGGAAGATGTATTAGAAAAATATTGGAACGACCATCGAATGGACCTGACAGTAGAATATTTAGTTACAAACGTCTTTTCTTCACCATTTGACTTCTTCCAACAATTCGGAACCTTCTGGGATGAACAAGGATGGTCAAGAATCGGCCATCAATTGGAGGACTTATTCCGCAGACTGCATTCCTTCTTAGAACACATCTCTATTAAGGACTTGGAAATCGTAATCGGGTTGATGAAATACGACTATCTGATCCATCATAAATATAAACCAAGGAAGCCTTGGTGGGAACAGAGCTTTACAAAAGAGGAGCGCGTAAAAATTTATAAGCAAATCTCGGAGTTCCCTTCCTTATTAGGACAGTCTTTTATAGATTTAGGGCTTGATGAAAAAGATTTATTTAAACATACCATGCTTGAAAGTCTTTCATTTGACCTTAAAGAATATCTTGCATCAGGAAGGATTATTGCCCATCCAACCAGTTTGGTTGCTTACTTTAACCCAACAAACGAAGAAACGGTGATTTTCTCTTTCAAAGAAAAATAAACCAGCCGGCTTAAGCCGGCTTTTTATTGTTTTTTACTTTCGGTTTTCTTCTTATTTTTATTTGGTATTTGAAGTGTTTCAAACAGCTTCGTTCCGTTTACATCTCCAAATTCAATGCTGAATTCTTCTTTCGGAATTTGTGCCTTGCTGCCTGGCTTCATTACCCTCTTCCCTTTCTTCCTAATTTGGAATTTCGATTAGCACCCTTTAAGTGATCATCTTCTCCATGAGAAAATTCTGCTGAAAATTCACTTTCCTGAACATTTTTATGTGGGGTTTTAGAATACTTTTCAACTGCATTAACTTCTGCTTTCCTTTTTGCCATCGTATAATCCTCCCAAAAAAATAATCTTACACAAGTAGTTTTTATCAAACAATGATAATCATTCATTTCCTTTTTTTTCTTAATATAAATTTTCTTTACTGTAGGAAAATATAAGAAAAAGGAGTGAATGATTCATGACGAAGCAAAATCGCGAAAAATCTCTAAAACCATTGGATATAGATGAAACCTTGCCACATCAAATCAATGCTCCGAGTTTTGAGGGTACTGGTATAAAAATGGAAACACCATTTGTTAACAAACATGGGGTAGTGATCGGTGACAGTATGTATGCATCTGATAATTCTCCTTTAGAAAATTGGACAGATGAAACAGATCCTGAAATTATGGCAGGAGATGAGTGGGTTCATCCAACAAATGATATCGGTTGGAATACAACCGAAAACAAGGAATTACTTGAGAGTAAACGGAAACCAAAAGCCTACCCTTTTATGCATCCTTCAAAGGATGTTGGAAAGGGAACAGACTAAATTAATTTTTCTAAGATATCCATATCCGAAAAACATTACCACTCATGAAAATAAAGTTATGAAAAATACTATCCTTACAGAGATTTTTTCTCTGTAACGATTTTAAGGAGTTGACGATTATGGCTAATAGCAGTAACAAATTATTAGTTCCCGGCATTGAACAGTACTTGGATCAAGTTAAATATGAAATAGCGCAAGAGTTTGGTGTACACTTAGGGTCAGATACAGTCTCACGGGCAAATGGTTCTGTTGGGGGCGAAATCACCAAGCGACTTGTCAAGCAGGCTCAGGCACAATTATCAGGAAATTCCTCACAAGAATAATTTCATAATTGGCTGAAAAAAGTCCGGCAGGATAGCCGGACTTTTTACCTATTTTTATGCTTGTAACGATACCATTCTTGGCTGCTGTTTTTAATCTTGCTTGATTGAGGGTGCTTCTCTTTTCCCTTTGCTTTTTGATTTGAATTTCCCTTGTGACTGGATTTATTCTGATTACTTAATTGTTTTTTGTAGACGGAATTGGTTTCTTTACTGTTTTGGTTCTTGTGACTTGAATTTTTCTTTTGATTTGAATTATTTTTATGGTCAGGTTTTGAATCCTTTGAACTCTGATCCTTTTTTTCTTGTTTTTTCGATTTCTTTTCCGATTTATTTTTCATCTTACCTTGTGGACGGTTCGATGGAGGTTGATTCATTTGTTTTCCTTTTTTAGCAGAGACATTATTTGATTTATTTTTGTCCCCATCAAGTTTCTTTTGCTGTCCCGGCGGTAACGCAGGTTGTGCCATAGGTGCCGGAACTGCCTTTTGGCTTTTAGACTTTCCATTAATCCATTTTGTTTCCTTATGTTCAGCATTTTGAATTGTTTGGATTTTATTTTCTTTATATTTCCCTGTCGTAAGCCCTAATTGATGAGCTTCTTTCCGTTCTTTTTCTGAACCCTTTAGAACGGTGGCTTCTAAATGCTGTTTATTTACTGTTTCTTTAATTTCCTCAATGTTTTCTTTCAGCTTATCTTCAACCGGTTTTTCTGCCTTTTCCGTCCGAACGGTAGAAATAATAACCTGTTTACGATCATTCAAATAGCCTTCTTTTTTCATCTCGCTAAGAAGATCTTGAGTGAGATCAGAAACGTCCTTTTTCTGCCAGTTAGGAATATTCGCTATGATTTCCTTTCCCGCTTCATTAAAGCCTGTTAATTCGACTACCTTCATCTTCTTATTTACACCAAGCTCAATACTTGGATTTACATCAATCGACATATAAGCATAGGCTTTGTTATCTTGGTAAGCAGGGATAAAGGAAGCTAGAATTAAAAGGAGAACCATTAGCCCTGCCCATATAGGTTTCATTCTGAACAGATTTTTTACCGAACGTCTGGATTGGGATGCACGTAAATCGGTATTTTCAATGGGAAAAAAGTGAATTTCTTCACCAATTTCATAGGGTTGATTCCTTTTTCTTGCGCGTAAAAATTCACCCTCCGGGGTTAAAAGCAATAAAAACGCATCATCAATTTCCATTACAATTCCCTTTTTCATGTCTCAAGCACCCCCTTTATATAATCCTTTAGAAAAACATAATCACCTGATAAAATAAGTGCAATTGCAATAATATACTTACGATTTCGTTCGATTGTTTTTCTGCTGACATCTACCATTTTTTCTAATTGTTTAATGGGAAGACGTTTTTTTTCAAGTAATATTTCTTTAAGCTCCGGGTGATCAACAATCATTTTGGCGGTAAGAATTGCATTTTTTCTTGCATCTGCATGCTTTGGAGAATTTTCCACTAAATCACTGAAGTTTAAATCAAAGGTTTTCAGCAATTGTTGAAATTGAATAATTTCATCTTTTCTTAGCTGCTCATCCGTTTTTTTATGATAATTTTCAAGAGATAATTCGTTTACAATTACCGTACCAGGAGACTCCTCTTCGAGGGATGAGGTTTGGAAATCAAGACTTATATGTTGATTTTTGGTTTGTTTACGAATATAGTCTATGACTCTTCTTTTGATTAAAACTTCAGAAAAACTTAATAGGGAACTTCCCCGCTCGGATGAATATTTTTCAATCGCTTCATTAAAGGCTAAAAGACCAATGCTGAATTCATCATCCGATTCATATATATATCGTTTGCATACAGACGAAACTGTTTTCGCAATAAATGGCTTGTATGATTCAATCAGTTCATTAAGTAGAATACGGTCCCCTTGCTGAATTAATTTGACCGATTCCTCCAGTGTTTTTTTCTTCTTTTTGGTCATGAACAACAAACTGAGCATTAGACTCACCTCTCTATTCACCCAATTATACCATACGGATGATGTTATAGATTTTAGGTGGTCATTACCAATCGAATACAGTTTGTTACAACTGTTAATCTTCAAGTTTATTGTCCAAAATGAGACCGTTTTCTTGTCAGTTTTTTCCTCTCCTTAAGATTTTTTGCGATCGCCTTTTCATTACAAAAGTACGGTTATGTTAAAGAGTTTTGTGGGGGTTTAAAAATAATTTTTATACAGGAAAAAACCCCCATAAGCTAAAAATGGGGGTTGCGGTTTTTATTAAACAATTATTCATGTTGGTCCATTGGGTTATATAGTTTGACGGATGGGTTTTTCTCTTGGAACCATCTTAGTGCGAAGTCGTTCTCGAATAAAAACACATTATGGTCATAACGATCTTTTACAAGCAAACTTCGAGAGCTGGATAAATTTTCGTCCACTTCATCACCTTCGACCCATCTGGCAATCTTTGATCCCATACGCTCCATTAGGACCTCAGCATTGTATTCATTTTTCATACGATGCTCAAAGACTTCAAATTGCAGTTGTCCAACTGCGCCTAACAAATATTCTTCCATTCTAAACGTTTTGTAGAGCTGAATAGCTCCTTCTTGAACAAGCTGTTGAATCCCTTTATAAAAGGACTTTTGCTTCATGACGTTTTTTGCAGATACCTTTACATAGAGCTCAGGTGTAAATTGCGGCAGTCTTTCATATTGAAAGTCGTCTTTTCCAGTCGTCAATGTATCACCGATTTGATAGGTACCAGTGTCATATAAGCCGATAATATCACCGCTTACAGCCTCATCCACGGTATTTCTTTCTTCCGCCATAAACGAGGTCGATTGGGAAAGCTTTAATTGTTTCCCAAGGCGAGGGATATTTACAGTCATCCCACGTTCGAATTTACCTGAACAAATTCGAACAAAGGCAATCCGGTCACGGTGGGCAGGATTCATGTTCGCTTGAATTTTAAAAACAAAACCTGAAAAATTCTCACCAAGCGGATCAATTTCCCCAATAGATGAATTTCGTGCTTTTGGCGCCGGAGCAAATTGCAGGTAAGACTCCAAGAAAGTCTGTACACCAAAGTTGGTTAAAGCACTGCCAAAGAAAACAGGTGTTAACGTACCTTCAGCTACCTTTTCTGCGGAAAACTCATTTCCCGCTTCATTAAGAAGCAGGATTTCTTCTAATGTTTGATCATAAAGGCCGGAATTCTTAATCGGATGATCCCCTTCAATCTCGCCTTCTTTATTTAAAGGGAGAAATCGATCTTCGTCACTCACTCGGAATTGCTCAACGCGATTGTGGTAACGGTCATAGATCCCTAGGAATTCTTTCCCCATTCCGATTGGCCAATTCATTGGATAGGATTCAATTCCTAGTACCTCTTCCAATTCTGCCAGTAGCTCAAGCGGCGGTTTTCCTTGGCGGTCAAGCTTATTCATAAACGTGAAAATTGGAATTCCCCGCATCCGGCAAACTTTAAATAATTTTAGTGTTTGTTCCTCAATCCCTTTTGCGGAGTCTATAATCATTACGGCGCTATCAACGGCCATTAAAGTACGATAGGTATCCTCACTAAAATCCTGGTGCCCAGGAGTGTCCAATATATTGACACGAAAACCATCATAATCAAATTGCATCACACTGGATGTAACAGAAATTCCCCGCTGCTTTTCAATTTCCATCCAGTCACTTGTCGCAAATTTCCCTGTTTTTTTTGCTTTTACCGTTCCCGCATCCCGAATGGCGCCACCGAATAATAACAATTTTTCAGTCAATGTTGTTTTACCGGCATCTGGGTGGGAAATAATAGCAAAGGTCCGGCGCGATAATACTTCTTCTGTAAATTTGTTTCCCATCTTGACTTCCTCTCTTTTTTTGACAATTAGTTTTTGTCCATAACTTCAATCTTATATGTCTTGTGATTACTTTGCAATCTTCAATTAATCGACATCAATTATTTCTTTTTTATCCCAGGAAATAAGAATATAATGAAGAAAGCCATTTATTAATTTATTTTATAAAAATTTAGGAGGAAATAATGAATATTACATCGTTTGATCAACCTACCTTAAATTTAATACATAAAGCATTTGAGATTGTTCTTAAGGAGAATCATATCCCTTATAAAAAAATCGGGATTGTCGAAGATGGCGATGAGTTATTATTTTTGTATGAAGGAAAGACAGAAAAAGTTCATGTTTTTAAATGGAGCAAAGCACAAAGCCAAGGAGTGAGTATTGGTGTCCTTGCTCAAAGTGTATTGGCACCCATCATTCCAACCCTTCGGACCCTTTAATTCTTATACGATATAGCTGCCTTTCTGATATCGGAAAGGCTCTTTTTTTCTGACATCTATGCTTTTTCCTCTGATTCCCACGTCCTTTTTTCCGAAATCCCTTTTATAATAGAGTAGTACTCTTGTTAAAGGAGATGATCGTAATTGAATGAAAAAACGAAAAGAATAGTTTCAAAGTTTATTCCGCTCTTTGTAGCGTTTATATTTGTGGTATCAGGTATTATTTGGGTGGTTCAAAGTTCGAAAGCTGAGGTGGCGATTCCATTCTCATCTGTGGAGAAAACGATCCAAAATCAGCAGGGTAAGACGGTCACTTTAACTGAACGGGCTGACGGCAGCATTCACATTAAAGCAGGAAACGCTCAATATATTTCTCATGTTCCCCCTAACAGTCAAATGGTAGACAAGCTAGTTGAAAAATATAATATTAATTATTCCTATTCGAATAGCAGCCCGTACGGAAAATGGGTACTTGGCGGGGTCATTATTCTTCTCGCCGGAGCAGCATTCGCCCTGCAAAAGAGTAAGGGCGGTTTCGGGCTAGGAAACTCCATGAAAAATAGTGTTGCGAAAGCACGTACTCTACCTTCCACTACATTAGATGATGTTGGAGGAATTGGAGAGGAAATGAAGGAAGAAATTTTACAAACCCTTTCAACCTTAAAGGAGCCGGAAAGAGCACTAAAATTAGGGATTAAACCGCCAAAAGGGGTTTTGTTATACGGACCTCCGGGTACTGGTAAAACATTATTAGCCCAGGCCATGGCACGCGAGCTAAATGCGTCATTTTTTTCTGCTAGCGGATCAGCCTTTAATGAACTATTTGTCGGCGTCGGGGCCAGCAGGGTTCGTTCTTTATTCCAAGCAGCAAGAAAGCAAAGTCCAGCTGTAATCTTTATTGATGAGGTGGATGCTCTTGCCGGAAAAAGAAAAGCGCATGGCGGGGAAGAGGCTGAAAAAACATTAACAGAGCTTCTTGTGCAGCTGGATGGCGGTCATGACAATGACGGGATCCTATTTATCGCAGCAACCAATCGTAAAGATATGCTCGATGATGCATTCCTGCGTCCGGGAAGGATTGACTTCTCATTCCATGTCCCTCTTCCAGACACAAAGGGAAGAAAGGAGATTATCGCTATTCATACGAAAGGAAAGGCAATCGCTAAAGATGTTCTTGCCTCATTGGATGACTTAGCCGAGAGCACATCCGGTTTTTCAGGTGCCGAGCTTCAATCTCTATTCGAAACAGCGAGCCGACGTGCTGTTCGAAACAGCAAAGATATGATTTATAAGGAAGACCTTGATTATGCACTAGACCGTACAATTTTAGGAAGTACATCTCGTACATTACAGGATTCTGAAACCAAGCGCCGTGTAGCCATTCATGAAGCAGGACATGCGCTAGTTGCTTCTGTCACAAAACCGGGTTCTGTTAGAAAAGCCACCATCATTCCTCGTGGTGATGCACTTGGCTATGTTGCACCAATTCCAAAAGAACTTCATTTATCAACCACTAGTGATCTACTTGAGCGGATTGCAATGATTTTAGCCGGCGGTGTAGCTGAAAGAATGATGCTGGGTGAACACAGTATTGGTGTTAGCGGTGATGTCCAGCAGGCAAAACAAATTATTGAACAAATGGTTGATACAGGAATGCTCCAAAATGGATTTACTCTTACATTTAATAAACAAGATAAAGAAGCAAAGATGCAGGAACTTTTTGACAAAGGATTAGAAAAAGCCCAAACCCTAATTCAAAACCATCATCAACAGTATCAGCAATTAGTGCATGCTTTATTAAAAAAGGAGACACTTGAAGGCGACGAAGTGGATGAGATTGTGTTAGGAAATTTTGTTTCAGCCTAAATTAAAAGCACGGGGTGTGTAACCACACCCCGTGTTTTTTTATTACTCATTCGTGGTAAACTAACCATGTATTCCTTAAAAGGAAGTGATTATATTGTTCGGTAATAAAGAAAAAATCGAAAGAGAATTCACTAAATATAAAAACAAAGCATTGGAATTCATTAATCATCAACAAAAAACAAATGAATTAATGACACAAGCAACAACCAAAGTGAATGAAAAGAAGAATTCATTAGGGGACGCCTTCGGTAAGATCGAGCTTTTGATTGAACTAATTAAAGCCTATTCTAAAGGCGATTATCGAAATATTTCCAAGAGTACACTGGCAACCGTTATAGGCGCTATTCTCTATTTTGTTTCCCCAATCGATATGATTCCCGATTTTATCATTGGATTAGGTATTGTAGACGATGCAGCAGTAATCGGCTATGCCATCAAAAAAATATCCGGGGAATTAGATGAATTTGAAAAATGGAAAAGCAAAAGCAACCTAGAGGGGCTAGGCGCTGAAGCTGGGCAAAGCAAAAACCCTCTTGAATGATCAAGAGGGTTTCTAAATAGCAAACCGATGATGGCCTATTTTTTTAATTGTCTTCTTAGATCGAAGCCATTTGCTGTCTGTTTTATCCGGATTATAAAAATATAAGGCGTCTGTTATTTGTCCATTTTTGGCGATAGCTTCATTTACTGCTTTTTTTGCCTCTTTAACAGCGGGTTTATTAATCATTCCATTGTCAACGGGTTGAAACTGTCTCTTTTGGTAAATCACTTGGTGAATAGAATCCGGAAATTGGTCATTCTTCACTCGATTTAACACAACAGCAGCAACTGCTACCTTCCCTTTATATGGCTCACCTTTTGCTTCTGCAGTCACCAATCTTGCCAGTAAATCTTTTTCTTTTTGAGAAATCTGCTTTGGAATAATGATTTTTTCACCTGGGGTAAGTCTATTATTTTTAATTCCATTTACTTTTATAATTTTTGATGCGGAAACACCATATTTAAGTGCGACTTGATTTGGTGTTTCATCATGAACTTTATAAATTTTTACAGATTCAAGAGTTTGTGCATCAACACGCCCCAATAGTCCAGGTTGAACAAGCATGAAAAGAAAAACGAATGCCGTCATAAAAACACTCACAATACGTTTCATATTCAGTTCCTCCTTTATCCATTGTTTTGCTCTGATATAACCTTAACATGGATTCCATGCTCACCCAACCTTTAATCATTTCCATGGTAAATATGGATAGTTTGTCCATTTATTAAATGAAAGAAGCAGCGATTGTATAAATCGCTGCGTTTTTTTAATACACATTTAATATCAAATTTTAATAGAAGCAAGCCGCCCCTACAATAATTAATAGGATGAACAAGACAACGATTAATGCGAAACCGCCACCCCAACCTCCAACTGCTCCATATCCGTAACCACCGCAGCATCCGCCACCAAAACCACCATATCCACCATATCCAAACATTTTTCATTACCTCCTGTTTTTTATACTACCCATGAAGCCCCGATAATGATTAACAAAATAAATAACACTACTAAAAGGGCAAAGCCGCCGCCATAGCCGCCTACTGCACCAGTCATTTATATTACCTCCTTATTTAAATTCTATATATCCTATTCAGGCACCTAGAAATGTGCACTAGACACTTATCCCTATTACCCAATTTTGAAAAAAAAGAATAAGCCCATCTTTTATGAAAGATGAGCAGGGTTATTTAGAGTTACTTAGGAGACTTTTTGTCCGAATCCCCGACCTTCTTAATTGTACATTTACATGGACATTAATGATGGCATCGCTAAAAAGCTCATCCCAATGATCTTGAACCTTTTTGAAATTCCGGTAATCCTGGCGGTACATCTCTTCACCAAAACCAAAAACATCGGATCGATATTCCTTTTGAACCTTTTGAATCGTCTTCATCATGTTCTTTTCAATCATTTTCTCCGTAAACTTTTCATATTGCTCATAAGTTTTTATTTTGGTTATATCTTTTGTACATTGAGTCCCATCCAAATAAGCTTCTGACCTGACATTTATATCAATAACCGGTAACCCTCTTATCATTCTTGCCTTCGCTCTAGTTTTTGAATTGTAAATCCTTATTGCAATGTATTTGTTTTTTTGGCAAGGGACAGAAAGAGCGGTACGGATGATTTTATCCTCAACCCATAAATAATTCCGGGTATCTTTAAGTGGTAAAAAATCAAGAAGCTTCCCTTTCTTAAAAATGGCAAGTGAATCAAGGACAACCATCGCTTTTGGACTTACTTCTTTCATATTCTCTACACCGCTGCCTTCTTCAGAATTTCCCTGAATGGTTACCGCGGCCATTACCGGATGTCTTCCCGGCGAAGTAAAGGCTTGAACGACATCATTTAACCTTACATCCGGGTCACCTCCCCAGTTCTGTACCATGGAATCGATCTGAACATGCAGCTTTAAGGATGACGATTTTTGAATGGGATAAGTAACCTTTAATATATCCGCAGCACTCACATTATGAGCAATGATAATGTTAAAATCATCCCGTATCTCACGATTTCTTTCCAAAAAATCAATAAATTCCATAAACCCCTTTTTTGCAACCTCTTCCCCAATAATCAAAGTCTGCATATGTGAATAAATTACATTTTTTGAAGCACCCACATTCATTTTTTGCGAAAGCTCTGAAATGGTATTACCGTGAAGAGTAAAAACAATCGAGGGAGTAAAACCTGTCCCGGTTTTTGGATTCAATTCTTCGGCTGAGATTCCTTCGGCAGTTAAAGAATATTTCCCTTCATCACTTTTATCGATCGCCATACCGGTTACCACTGAAATTTCTGATAACTCCCGTTGATCCCAACAGCCTGCTAAAAGAAAAGGACAAATAAATATCCAGCAAAATAATTTATTCCTCAAGCGTTATTCCCACCTTCCGATTGCGGCGGGCTTGGCGAGGCTTCTGAAAAAACCTTAGTTTCCGATTCTGTTCTTAAATATTTAGGTCTTTTTTTCATAGCCCAATAAGGAATTCTGAAGAAAACATCCTTTTGATCCTCAACAATGATGGGAGCAATAGGCGACAAATAGGGAACGCCAAAAGAACGAAGAGAACTTAAATGGGCTACCATTGCAACCAGGACTATCAAAACGCCATATAATCCTAAAATATAAGCAAATAATATAAGCATAAACCTTAATAATCTTGAAGCAGACGCAAAACTGTATACCGGAGAGACAAAATTGGCAATTGCCGTGATCGCGACAACAATAATCATAATATTGGAAATGATTCCTGCCTCCGCAGCTGCTTGACCGATGACGAGAGCACCCACAATTGAAACCATCTGCCCAACCGTCCGTGGCATCCTCACTCCTGCTTCACGTAAAATTTCAAACGTAATCTCCATGATTAAAACCTCAACCACGGCTGGGAAAGGTACACCCTGACGCTGGGCAATTACACTTAGCAGCAAGGTTGTCGGCAGTAGTTCATGATGAAAGGTTAATATTCCAACATATAAGGATGGGGTTAACAGCGCGATCATAAATGCCAGATATCGAATCCCCCTTAAAAATGTCCCTAATAAAAATGGCTGATAGTAATCCTCTGAGATTTCGAAAAAATTCACGAAAACAGCCGGTACGAGTAAACAAAAAGGTGTCCCATCAATTAAGATGACAATTTTTCCATCGATTAAATTAGCAGCAACCGTGTCAGGGCGTTCCGTGTTTAAGGCTAGAGGAAATAAGGTAAAAGTTTTATCAGCAATTAATTCTTCTATATTCCCCGATTCAAAGATGGCACTGACTTTTATTTTTTTTAACCGGTTTCGTACTTCTTGTAAAATAGCTTCATTCGCAATGCCTTTTATATATCCTAGATATACATTCGTTTGAGTATCTTCGCCTATGGTAAAAGACTCAAAATATAAATTTTTATTACGAATCCTTCTTCTAATTAAACTGACATTAGTTGAAAGGGACTCTATAAACCCATCCTTTGGTCCCCTTATCACGGTTTGTGTACTAGGTTCGGTAACCGACCTTTTTTCATCACTAGTCATACTAATAGAAATGGCTTTCTCGATTGTCTCAATAGCGATTACAATGGATCCATTTAATACAGCCCTACAAATTTCATCCCTTGACCCTAAAAGCTGATAATCTGTCCCTCCAAAAACCTTTTTACATAGTGAAATAAGTTCCTCGGTTGAATTTAGGCAAACCTCTTCATTAAAATTGGATGAAAACAAATTTGGAGTCGTTTCCTTCAAGGTTTTCGTATCCACCATACTATCCAGATAAATTAACAGTGCTCCCTTATGGTCAATTTCTGCAATGACACCCCGAAAATCTGCTGACTTTCCAAAAGAAAATTCTAATTCACTTTTTAACTCTTGGGCCGAGAAGTGTGTAATTGTATCATTCTTCTCACTATTCTGTGGTTGAACTTCCTTCCAATAATCATCCATTTTCATTTTTTTCTTCCGCAAACTACGAATCGGCTTTATCGGGGACATAAGGACAACACCTCAATTTAACTAGACCTTTTTTTCTTTTGCTTCCAAAGTAAAAAAATGAAAAGAATCACTGGTATACAAAATTGGAAAGGTAAATGCAAGTAATAAGGAACCATTTTCAAACCTTCTTGGATATGATCCGCAAAATCAATGGATATAAGCACCGAAAATAAAGCTACAAGGGTTGAAATCGGGAGTACAAAATAACGATAGGGCAGCTGAAAAATATATTCTAACCCCTTTAAACCCCCAAATAGAAAAATGGTCCCTTTCACAAAGATTCCCAACATCATAATGAAAACAACAATCGCATCAATTCTTTCAATAAAATTCCCAACCGAAATATTCCGCCCTGTACTTAAAAGCGGGAAGTTGGACCGGAGCATTGAATCGACTCCAAGCGTGATAATCATTAAAAAAGAGGCAATCATAAGTAAAAAGGAGGCAATTCCCACCCCAATAAATGAAAATCTCAGACTGTACTTCTTGTTTGTAACGCTCGAAAAGATAACCGTGAAGGCAATCAGTTCACCAAATGGGAAAAAAATCAAATCCTTAAAAAGAGTTCTAAAAATAGGTGTAACCCCTTCGCCAAGGATTGGTTGAATTTGCTCAATATTCGCATTGCCGCTTGCAAATAAAAAAATAGCTAATAATAGATAAAAAATAAACAAATATGGAGTAAATACTTCAGAGGTTCGTGCAAGCACCTCGATACCCAGATAGATTACATACCCCATTAAGAGAGAAAATGTAATCGAAACAACTTCAATCGGAGTGTTAGGCATAATTGCAGAAGCCATTAATTCTCCAAAATCCCTTACCACTCTGCTTGAAATATATATAAAATAAATAATATAAAGGAAGGTTAAAAAAATGGCCGGTTTTCTACCAATACAAAACTCCATTAGTTGAAATAAATTTTTACCTTCAAGCCGATTCGACAAAGTATGATAAAACCAAATAACCCCAATCCCTAAAAAGGTAGAAACACCTATCGCTATCCAGGCATCATTTTTGGCATCCCCGCCAATCCCAACAACAATCGCACTTCCCAATAAAAAATTAATGAGCAGTGTCAGGAGTTGACTTAAAGATATATTTTCCTTTTCCATTACGAAACTTGATTCCCTTCCGTATTGTTACCTTTTCTTTTCGATAAAAAAATTCGTACATCAATGACAATACTCGAAATGAAACCAATCGTCGCTCCAGTTATGACAATATATCTTCCAGCTGCAATTTCTGAAAAAAGTAAATGTTGTATAGATGTCATAAAGGTGTATCCAAATAACTGCGTATCAAATAGGGTAAGAAGTCCAGTTAGAAATAGAGCGATTAAGACGAATGATAAAGTTACCATGGACAAAACAACCCCTAACATTGTTACCTTATCTTGCCAAAAGAAAGTTATTTTTATCCAAAAAAAGTAGTCGAATTCCACTTATAGGAAAAATAAAACACTAAAATGAATTGTCATAATAAAGATGACTTCAAAAGAAAAGGGGCCGAAGGATGAAGCAGGACTGCTCCAAATGAAGGGATTTCTTGATGGTATACTAGCAAGTATTCCAAAATAAAAAGAGAAGCGGGGAGCCCAGCTTCTCTTTTTATTTTTAATCTATAATCCGAACAACTCTTCCATTAAATCTTGACTTCCAATAACTATTTGACATTGATGCAATCGCTACACCCGTCGAACTTTGGGAACCAATGAATTTTCCGCCGCCTACATAAATACCAACGTGACCATCTGTTTTATATGTGTTAAAGAATACAAGGTCTCCAGGCTTCATCTGGCTTGCTGGAACCTGTCTCCCTGCATACTTTAAGGAATCTGTGCTTGAACCAATATTATATCCTGCTTGTGCATATGCCCAATGAACGAAGCCTGAGCAATCAAATCTGCCATGGGCAACATCATAAGCAGTACGACCGCCGCCAAATACATAAACAGAATTTCCAATGTATTTATTTCCAGCAGTAATCACATCTTGAACACTTCCACTAGCACCGGAATGAGACGCAACTGGTGTGTTATCGTCTGCACTGGACTCATTAGATGAAGAAGAGGAAGATGATGATGATGAATTGCTAGCGCTTTTGTCATTATCTGAACTTTTCTTGTTATCAGATACAGTTACAGTTACAGTTACAGGAGCAGGGGCAACATCATTTGCATGAATCATTTCATATTCTTTTAAAGCAAGTTCGCGTTCTTTTCCTTTTAGTTTCGCAATACGATCCAATTGTTCTTGTTCTTTTTGTTTAAGCTCTTTCTTTAATGAATCATTTTCCTTTTTTTGATCCAAAATCTGCTCATGCATACCTTCAAGTTCGGTTTTCATTTCCTTTTGCTCTGTCAGCTTTTTTTGAACGGCAGCTTGTTTTACTTCAACTTCCTTTTTATCGGCTTCATACTGTTTGATAAAAGTCTGATCCGCTTGAACAAATGTAGAAACAGCACCAATTCGATCAATAAAATCACTAAAGCTGGAGGCACCTAACAAGACATCCAGATAACTAACGGTTCCACCGCTCTCTTGGTATGATACGGCGCGCTTTTTTAAAATCTCATTACGTGTATCAATTCTTTTCTTTATGACAGCAACTTCTTGCTCTAATTGCTGAACTTGAGATTTCGAATCCTTAATGTTTTCTTCTGTTTTCTTCATCATGGAATTATTATCTTTAACCGCCTGATCCACACGGTTTGATTGTTCTATTAATCTAGCAAGATCACTTTGTACCTTAGTGATCTCAGCATTTGCTTTTGAAATACCAGCCTGTACTCCCGAACGTTGACCTTTAATACTTTGTAAATCGTTATTTGGTGCAGCCTTTACAGCTGGAATTGAATAGGCACTTCCAAGCCCAAGCATTACAAGCGTACTAAGTACGGTTAGTTTCTTTTTCAATTGATTCCCTGCTTTCCCATCGTCAAATTTTTAAAACTTTCTTTTGAATTTCGACAAGATTCAAACAGTCATTTGACAATTTTCTATGTATTTTAGTCTATTTATTTTCAATAGGTATCATTATGTATATGGCCATTTCAAACAAACGACCTGTTTCTAGCATATTTTGTTATAATTAGTAGTATAACATCTAATTTTGTCAAAAAAGTTATGATAATATTACATTTATATTTCAAAGGCTATTTTTCCCACGAAAGTTAACAATTTGTTCAAAAAAAAGAAGACCCAATTAATTTGATTGGATCTTCTGGAAAAACCTTTTTAGCCCGGAAGTATTCTTAATTTATTTTGTTCATTCACTCCAATATCCCATTGATAGAAATGAAGTTGAAATTGATGATTTATTTTTTTTCGATTTCTGCGCATCCACTTTATGGCATGCTTGTTTGCATCCTTTTCCACCCATGAAAATGAATAGGATGCACCTAGTAACGGAGGACCTGATAGTGCCTGTAAAAACTTATGTTTATTTGTAGTGAATTGATGATGATGGCGCATTTCATGAAATAAGCAAAAAACGCCATGCAGTTTTTTTAATAAAGGGTCTTGGTATGGCAAATTAAATAAGTAGATAAAAATTTTGCACTGTTGATAATTATAGGTTGAAAAAATAGAAGATTTGACAAGATGTTTTAGTAAATTATAGCGTGCGGATAAATTTTCCGATAGTGTGGCAATTTCCTGCCAGCCGTCAAATATGTAGATATCGGGTGTTGTGCTATATGAAATTGGCAATAAATCTAATAAAAAATCAATCTCATTTTCTGTTAAAATACTTGAATGACTATAAATCGCCAACCTATTCACCCGATTTCTTTTTTACTAATAGTATATATAATTTTCGGAATTCTTTAAATAAAAAAACAAACTCTCGTAAAAAGAGTTTGTTTTTTTAAGATCAACCAGTATTCCGTAGTCCTGCGGAGATTCCGCTGATGGTTAATAATACTTCCGTTAACAATTCGTCATTTGGCTCAGCCTGGCTGCGTAATTCTTTTATTAACTCAACCTGTAAAAAGTTTAACGGATCGACATATGGATTACGTCTAAATACCGATTCCTTAATATTTGGTGTATGATCAAGCAATTCTTGATCACCTGTTATTTTTAAAAGAATCACTTTTGTTTTTTCATATTCTTCAAGAATATTAGTGAAAATTCTTTCAGCAATGGTTTGATCCTCAACGAGTGACAAATATTCCTTGGCGGTTGTAATATCTGCCTTCATCAAAGCCATGTGCAAGTTATCAATTGTCGATTGGAAGAACGGCCATTTTTGATACATTTCCTGTAATAAGGTCAAATTCTTCCCATTCTTTGATGCAAAACTTTCCAAACCAGTCCCCGCAGCAAACCAAGCAGGAAGCAGCTGACGGCTTTGCGTCCATGCGAATACCCATGGAATCGCACGTAAATCTTCAAATCTCCCTTGTTTTTTTCGGCTCATAGGTCTTGAACCGATATTTAAGTCCCCAAGTTCCCTTAATGGTGTTGCCTGGTTAAAATAAGTAAGAAAATCTGGGTCATTAAACACAAGTGATTGATATTTTCCTAAGGCTTCGCTTGAAATTTCATCAAGCGCTTTTTCCCATTCAGCATTTCGTAATTTCCCTTGATCAGCTTCTTTTGATACATGAGTAGCAACCTTAAGCAGTGTGGAAGTTGCTTGTTCAAGGCTTCGATAGGCAATGTCCTCAAGTAAATACCTCGAAGACAATACTTCACCTTGTTCAGTAATTTTCACTCCATCACCGATTGTTTCGGCTGGCTGTGATAAAATACTTTTGTTTAATGGACCGCCCCCACGTCCAAGAGAACCACCGCGGCCATGGAAAAATTTCAGTCCAATCTCATAACGTTTGGCCATCTCATGAATTTCAATCTGGGCCTTATAAAGTTTCCAGTTGGCAGTTAAAGTGCCTCCATCTTTGCTTCCATCTGAATAACCTAGCATAATTTCCTGCCGGTCACCCAAAATCTGCAAATGATTACGATATAACGGCATTTTGAAAAGTGTTTCCATAATCCTTGGTCCTGCTGATAAATCATCAATGGTTTCAAGGAGCGGGGCCACATTCAAATGGCTTTCCAAAGTGCCATCAGCATGGAGCCGGTAAATTCCAGCTTCTTTTGCCAAAACCAGTACCTCTAGCAGGTCGCTTGGAGATTTTGTCATACTTACAAGATAAACGGAAATAGAACGTTTTCCAAATACTTCATGAGCCTTTTTAATCATTTGGAATACTTTAATCATTTCCTGTGTTTCTTCCGAATAATCTTCATTTAGTAAAAGGAGCGGACGGGGGTCGATTAAAATATTCTGCAAAATAGTAAGCTTCTCTTCTTCGGAAAGCTCGGCATAGTTTTCTGTGATGCTTACTTTTCTTAAGATTTCAGTAATCGCTGCTTCATGCTCACCGCTATGATTTCGAATATCGAGAGTTGCAAGGTGAAAGCCAAACAACTGGACTTGGCGGATTAACTTTCGAATGGATCGCAATTCATGGGCAGCAGGGTGATGGCTTTTTAAGCTGCTTTGAATAACAAACAAATCCTTTAACAGCTCTTCAGCTGATTGATAACCAACCTCAGATTTCCCTACCTGTCTCACCCGTTCAATCATTACCGCAAATACCCGGCGATAAACCTCATTTTTAACCGGCCACTTTTTATCCTCTGTTAAATACTTATCTTCTTGTGCCTCAAGCAATTGCAGGAGTGCTTCACTTACGTCTACCCTTGTAGTGGAATGGCTGTACCGCTTCATTAAATCGGTCAGGACCCCTTTATATTTCTTTAGCACAACTCTTCTTTGGCGAATTAAAGTCTCCCAAGTCACATCATGAGTAACATTTGGGTTTCCATCACGATCTCCGCCAATCCATGAACCAAATCGGAGAAAATTTGGAACATCCCATTTTTCTTCCGGATAATTTCTTTCAAGGCTGTCTTTTACCTCATAATGGATTTCAGGAAGAACCTCAAAAAGGGTTTGATCAAAATAATAGAGCCCATTGCGGACTTCATCCATTACTGACGGCTTGTTATGCCGTAACTCATCAGTCTGCCAAAGAATGGTTATCTCATTGAACAAGCCCTCTTCGAGCTTCTTCTTCTCTCTCTTTGTCAGCATTGGATCATCAAGCTTCACCAAAATTGCAGCAATTCGCTGTTGAATTTCAAGAATCGACCTCTTCGTTGCCTCTGTTGGATGGGCGGTAATCACAAGCTCAAGTGACAATGTTTTTAGAACTTCCTGGATGACTTCTTTCGATATATGGTTTTCTTTTAATGAGAGGACTGCACTTTCAATTGATGCAGGTTGAACGTTTTCTGACTCCAATTGATACTGCCTGCGTCTGCGAATCCGATGGTTTTGTTCTGCTGCATTGATCAAATGGAAATACATAGAAAAAGCACGGACCACTTGCATACGCATTGGATTACTTAAGGTGGAGATTTCCTTTTTTAAAGCGGTATAGGTTTCTTCTTCATACTGATTTCGGAGAGATTTACACATGTTTCTA
Organism: Neobacillus sp. GCM10027624; assembly: GCF_042675345.1. Taxonomy (NCBI): domain Bacteria; kingdom Bacillati; phylum Bacillota; class Bacilli; order Caryophanales; family Bacillaceae; genus Neobacillus; species Neobacillus sp. GCM10027624. The sequence continues at coordinate 94,005 of NZ_JBHTHD010000003.1, read as the reverse complement.
ATTTTTTCAACTTTTTCGAATAGCTCTACCCCACCATGACTGATAAGGATTTCACCAAGCATTTGGCCAAGTAATTTGACATCTCTACGCAATGGAAGACTGCTGTCATTTACTTTTAATTCTGTTGTCATGTTCTCACCTTCCCTTAATCAAAAAATTCTAATAAATTTTTAAATAATAATATAACATAATTTTCGAAAAATGTAGAATAAAAATCCTTCCTTTTAATAAAATTTTACCCTATTAATTAAAAAAAGCGTTTTCATTTATATTAATCCTTTTAAACCAATTTTTTACTAAATTAGTGTTTTTATTTGGAATTTGCATGATGATTAAAACGGTAAAAACCTGCTGAGAAAGCCAGGTTTTTACCGTTTTAAAATAGTTTACTAAAAAATTGACTAATCTCCGCCGTAAGCCTTCCCCAAACGGACGCGGATTGAGTTTCTCCTTGTCCTTCCCCTGTACTTGTTTGTCCTGTTGTTAGGGTATTTTTTGAAGTGGTAACCGATGTACTGACAGCACTACTTACGGTTGACTCGGCGGTACTATCTGTTGCTGGATTGGATTCACTTTTTTCTACCTTTTTCTTGAAAACGATGACATACGTTTTTCGGTCTTCCCCATTGGTTACGATAACGGAAATGATTGTTTTTTTACCATCCAGCTGTATGGTTTTACTACTGCCATCTTCAATTTTAATCGTTGAACCGCTATATTTCGCTGTCGGCCTGATGATAACGGATTCAACATTACTCGCAACGGACAAATGGTAGGTATATTCATCTGCAGTAAAATCTTTATTCCAAGTACCCTCGGATACTGTTAGTGAAGATAAGGTTGCCTTATTTATTTTTTGAACGGTAGATTGAGTCTGATTTGTTGGGCGATTATTCTGAGTAGGCATTGATGTACTCACAGGAGTAACGACCATATTTGGAACTGCTTTCTGAATTTGATTGGTACTCTTATTCGATCCATTTGCTTTTGAATTATTTGCATCCTGTACGGTGCCGGTTGGTGAAACGGGCGGTTTGTTTGCTTGTTGAGGCTCCCTTGTTACATGTAAGGTATAGGTTTTTCTGTCACCATTTTCAGCGGTAACCAAAATTGTAATCGTGGTTTTTCCTACTGGCAGCGAGAGAGTATTCGCTTCCCCCTTAAACGGTTTATTATTGATGAGTATGCTGGATGTCTCCTTCATAGATTCTGGAGTAATCATAAGGGTTTTTACATCATTTCCCACCTTGACATTGTAATCCAATTGGGATGGAGAAAACTTAGGAGATAACTCTCCCTGTGATAGCTTAATATTTTTTAGCAAATTATTATTATTTTTCTTTCTTGTCACGGTAAGTGTATAAGTATTTGCAGGATGGCTTCCATCCATAACGGTTATTTCAAATAGGTTAGATTCGGTTTGAAGAAAAAACAATCCATCATTTAAAGGCTTATCATTGACGGTAATGCTTGCTTGAGGATTTTCACTTTCAACATCCAATGTGATTTCCTGAATTTCATTTTCTACTGTTGCCGAGTACTCCTTTTGATTAGGTGAAAAGGTTTGATCAAGTGGGACACCTTCAATTTTTAGACCTGATAGGGTATTTGGGTTTTGCTCCTCTGAATTCGTGGTAACTGCTAATTGATCCGCGGTGGCTGCGTAGGTTGTTGGTATGTATGAAATCGAACCCATACTGACCAGGGAAGCAGCAAGAATGATTTTCACTCCTTTACCTTTTCGCATCGATACTCCTCCTATGTCAATTAAAACTCGAAAGTTTTCTAATTTGGACTAACAATATCATTCGATGCTTAAGATTTTCTTAACTTTATTTTTTGATAAGAAAAACCCCGGACCAACTTGATCCGGGGTTTTTCCTATTCTCATACTCGCTTTAATTCTTCCAATTTTGTGGAGATCGCTAGAGCCATTTCCTCTGCCTGCTTTGGAATCGAATTTTTTAAAACTGAATTGACCATTGGTGCTGTAGCGCCGCTTGCAGTAACATCCAAGAATCCTGTCATTTTGGTTTTGTTTGCGCTGAGAGCTTCCGCCTCAAAGTAGCCCCCGCCACTATACTTTTCTTTTATTCCTTTTAAAGTAAAGGACACTCTTGTCGGCTCATTCCACTCCGTTATTTCAACTAATAATTTAACTTTTTTTTTCATAATCCCGATGTCACTTTTAAATTCCCATGTAGAATTGCGGTTATCTAATTTTTCATGGTGAATATAGCCAGGGACAAGTGGCGCCCAATGATCCATATCCTTCACGAACCCCCAGACCACTTCGATGGGCAAATCTAAAACTACGTGGTGCATTCCGCTTGGCATTTATTTTCCCTCTTTCCCTTTCCAAGTAAAAAACCTTCAATTAACTGAATTGAAGGCCTTTTACATAGATATATGATCAAGTAAGTGAGAATAGAAGAAATACATCTAGATAACTTATGAAAATCATTACTTCACACTATACGAGTGTTCCTTTAAGAATACATGAATCCGTTCTGCCGCTTCCGTTAAACGTTCCGGTGAATGCACCATCGCAATTCTTACATAGCCTTCACCTAATTGCCCAAAGGCATCACCTGGAACAACAGCTACCCCTGCCTGATCAATCAATTCAAAGGCGAATTGGCGTGAGGTCCACCCCTCTGGTATCATCGCCCAAACAAACATGGTCGCAGGAGATTTCGGTACACTCCAGCCGCTTTTTTCAAGACCAGCGATTAACGCATCACGGCGAATTTCGTAATCCTTCATCTGATTAGTTAGTGATGTAAAGTCCGAAGTTAGTGCCTTGACGGCTGCTTGTTGAATCGGATAAAAAATGCCATAGTCAATATGCGATTTTAATGCACCTAGAATTTTCAGCGCCTCTTCATTTCCGACAACATAGCCAATACGACAGCCGGCCATATTAAAGGTTTTCGAAAGAGAATTAAATTCAATGCCAACTTCCTTTGCTCCCGGAACCGACATAAAACTAATTTGCGGATGACCATCAAAAATTAATTCTGAATAAGCAAAATCATGAACAATCAAAATATTATGCTGCTTGGCAAACCGTATTACTTTTTCAAAAAAGTCCTGATCAGCAAGGGCCGTCACCGGGTTACCGGGATAGCTCAGAATTATCATCCGCGTCTTTTCTAAAACGTCTAACGGTATTTTATCAAGCTGTGGCAGAAAGTGGTTTTCCGCAAGTAACGCCATCGGATACACCACACCGCCCGCAATCGTTACACTTGCTTCGTAAATCGGATAACCTGGGTCCGGGACTAATACATAATCACCAGGATTGCAAATAGCAGTAGCCAAATGCGCTAGCCCATCCTGGGACCCCATAAGCTGCAGTACCTCTGTTACTGGGTTAAGGCTGACGCCATATCGATGCTGATAAAAATAACTAACCGCTTCATGAAATTCAGATATTCCCTTTAAGGTATAACCGTATTTGCTTTTATCCTTGGCAAAGTCAATTAATGTATCAACCACAATTTGAGGGGGCGGTAAATCAGGACTCCCTACGCTTAAATCAATTACATCTTTTCCATTCCTTATTGCCTGCTGCTTACGTTCAGCAACCTCTTGAAAGATGCTTGTCGTCATTTTCTGAAGCTTTTCTGCTGCAACCAGTTTCATTACCAATCACCTCTTGTTATTAGTTTTTGCAGGATAATATTTAATCTGGTCGTAAAATTTCCACTCTCTTAATTATAAAACAATTCAAAACTATTTTAACAAACATTTATTATCCGATTTTAGCAGATTTCAAAAAAATGAATTGCTAATACTATCGCTATATTTTAAAATCGTAAGATAGGTTTCAAAATTCTGATAAGTTCAGTTTGAGTTTTGGGGGTTAAAGTGGTGGTTATCCTTTTTCGATATTTTTTATTTTTCGCGGGGTTAGTCTGTTTTGGACTAGGAAATGCGATTGCAGTTAAGGTGAAGCATGTTGGGTTACATCCCTGGGAAGTTTTGAATGTTGCCTTATACAATCATTTTGGTCTTTCGATTGGCACATGGTCAGTCATTTGCGGACTGCTCCTTGTTATTGTTTCTTTTGTAGCTGACAGAAGGTATATCAATATCGGAACCTTCTTAAATGCTTTGATTATTGGTCCGGTTATGGATTTTTTCCTCTGGCTAGATATCCTTCCACGTGCAACCCATACTTGGGTGGACTACCTGATTCTTCTATCCGGCATTGTTATTACTGGGATTGGCGGGGGAATGTATGTTGCGGCAGGGATTGGAGCAGGCCCGCGCGATGGTTTTATGTTATCTATCTCCGACAAAACAAGATTTTCCGTTAGTCAGGCAAGGATGATTGTTGAAAGTCTTGTCTTAATTATTGGCTTAGTATTAGGTGGACCCGTCTTTATTGCAACATTTTTATATACCTTTATTCAAAGTCCAATCTTCCAGCGTTCCTTAAAAGGTTTTAAACTCTTTGTCGAATCAGTAAAAAAGAAAAATCAGAAAGATACACCTGAAAGTGTGGTAATGTAAGAAAGACCGGGGAGAAACCCCGGTCTTTTGTGTAGTATTTACCCTCTTTTACGGAATGAAAGTACAAGTGCCACAGCGGAAATTGCGATGGCTGCGATTGGAAGAGCGTTGTTTGATTTAGACTTTTCTGTTGTTGTTTCTGCAGGCTTCTTATCTTCATGGGCAGCAGGCTGTGAATCGTGATGATCTGTTGAAGTTGCAGTAACAATATCCGTTATGGAATGTGGAGAATCTGAATTTTCATCCCCCGTCCACTCTACGACACTTCCGTCTTTATAATATTGGAAAGCATCCCATGCTGCTTTTGTAGCTTTATCTGGGTTCTTAGCAACAAAGACAAATTGTTGGAATTGTCCAGCTTGAATTCCTTCCCCTGTTGCTTCAAATGTAAAGGTTTTTACCTTACCACTTGAATCCTTATCGGCTGAATATTTCCAGCCCGGAACCGGTTGATAAGACATAATTTCGATTCCCGCTGGTGCTTTTACCGTTACTTTGGTGGTTGCAACATTTTTCTCAACTGGAACCTTAAGTGTATAGGTTTCCCATGCACCAGTTGTTGAAGTATTTGGAGCAACCGTTACATGTGCACTTGCAATACTGGAAAACAAAAATAAACTAATCACTGCTGGAATAAAAATTCTCGACATCTTCCCTACTATTTTTTTCATTTGAATTCCCCTCTCGTTATTATTGACTTCCTACAATACATTGGAAATCTTTATCAAGTGTGTCAAGCGACTTGGTAAGCACATGTACATGCACCCTCCAGCTGCCGGCCATATTAAAGCTCATCCCCTTGAGGCTGTATATTCCTTCAGCTTTTTTCTTTAAGGTAACCGTATTAACCCCCATATTCATATCTAAAGAAGTAAACGTAAGGGTAACTTGCTCAATCCCGTTCAAACGCTGTCCTTTTTTATCTTTTACCGTAACCTCAAATAAATTTTCGCCTATCACATTCGGGGTAACTCTTAATTGCACCTTATTTCCATGATTTGCTGTTTTCGTTTCTAAAAAAGGACCAGGAGCGGACATCGCTGTCGGCAAATTGGTAAGCAAAACAGAAAGGATTAAAATCATTGCTCCAATCAACAATTCACTCCAAATCGTACCGGTAAGTCCCTTTGCCTTTCTCCTTCTCCCTTTTAAAAAGTTAATAGCGGCTAAAAGTAACATGAAAAGAAGTAAAATTACCTTGCCAACTAACACCTTCCCATAATCTGTATGGGTGAGGGAGTATAGATTTGGAATATAGGAAAGGCTGCTGAATACCCCTGTAAACGCTAAAAGTACTACTAGAATAAGGCCCCATTTATAAAATCTTCCGATGATATTTAAATAGATATCCTTGGTTTCAGAACTTCTGACCAATGGCAGTAGTACAATCATTGCAACTAAGCTTCCAATCCAGACTGATGCAGCCAGTAAATGCCCGAAATCAATCAAAACGGAAAGAAATTTGTTGGTTGTAGAGGCAGCGTGACTTGTTAATGATTTCGTTAGCAATAAACAGATTCCCAAAACAAGACAAATCCAATTAAGGACATTATTTTTGGATATATTCCTGCTTAATAGAAACGTAGGAATCGCTAGGATAATAAGCATGACCACCTGTACAAGCCACATATCTCCAAACTGGGTATTTAAAATCATATCTTGCAAGGTTGAAAAATTAAATACATCTATCCAGCTGCTGCTTGTTAAAATCGTTGCCTGAAGCGGCAGATTCAATAGGATACTAAGCAATAAGAATATATACGAAAACTTTACTGTCTTAATTAATGGCTTTTCAACAGATTCTTTTGAAATGACTACTAAGACAAAAAAGAGTACACCAACATAACAGGCATTACTGATGTATTGCAGCCACCGTATCACGATTAAATCTAAGGTGGGAGAGTACCCTTTTGATGTTGGATGAATAACAGCATTCCCTGTGCTGTTCTCTCCAATTTGAAACGGAATCACACCTTGGACAGGGTGTCCGTCATTGGATACAACCTTCCATTCGATTCGGTACGTTCCATTCTGTAGATGTTTTTCTAAATCACTTTCCAGAATCGATGGCTTTTTCGGATCAATCCGGCCATCTTTTTTATCCACCCGTTTCCCGTCTGAATCAAATACCTGAATGGAGTTAAACTCCGGTTGGATCGTTTCATCAAATTGAATCATGACCTGAGATGGTGATTTTTCTAAAATTTCATTTTCTACTGGTGTTGATTTTTTAATATAAGCATGTGCTGAAGATATAGTTGGAAATAAACAAATAAAAATAATAAGCGTAAGCAAAAAAAGACTGCTTTTCTTTTTTACATTCATTGCTCCACCTCCCTTCCTTGTAGTTCAGCATCTACTTATGACAGGTGCAGTCGTGTTCGCCATTCATTCTCTTCTGAATTTCCTCAACTGCTTCTTGGAACCTTCGAATGTTTCCGCCAAATCCCTTTTGAAATTGCTCTGCATGTTTTAGTGACTCAAAGGTTAATACCTGCGGCTGACAGCAATTTAAGTTAAAATCAGTGTCCATAAGGTAATAGGCCGTCCTTGCACTCACAGTTGAATGGCTCAGGAAATCACGGCAGATAATTTGCGAGACATCCTTTTCAATATCTTTATACCGAAGCAATCCACAATGTGGGCAGCATAATTGCTCTACCCGTAAATCATTCAAAATGATCTGGACAGGGTGACGATTATTAGATTCTTTTAAACAATATGTACAAGCGTTCAAGAAATCATTCGTGATCGGTGTTAAAGATATCCCACCTGAGGTTTTAATAATTTTCTTTTCTTCAAGTAGCGGTTTAATATCTCGATAAACCGTCATTTCCGATACGTTCAGGCGTTTGCTGATTTCGGAAATTGATAAAGCTCCCTCTTGGTTCAACCATGTAACAATTTGCTTTCTCCGTTCGACTGGTAACATTTTATCCACCCCCTAAGAAAAACTTTCCAATACCCATCATAATTGACCTTGGTACCATAAACAATATAACTATATGAACAATTTGTGAATAAATGTTGAACAATCACATTTTTTAACACTTAAAAACATTTATTTACACAAAAAAGAAGGCCAAGTAATGGCCTCCTTTTCCCGTTAGAACGCTTTAGCATTTTTCATTTGCCAATAATATTCACTGAATACATCTGCAAAGGCATCCACCGCATTTTGAAGCTCTGCTAAATTGTTATCAACTCCACCAACTTCCAGTAAGATTGCCCTTGGTGATAGGTCTTGATTGTAAACCCCATTTCCTTCACTTTTATCTTTTGAAACGACCCCTCGGCTTAATCCTGGATATTTCTTTTCTAATGCCTTATGAAGGTTTTTAGCCAAAATAGTATTTTTTTCATAATTGGAGTTATTCTGCCCAACGATAAAAACTAACCTTGCATAGCTCTTCCCATTAATGGTCGTAGTTGTTTTTTGCCTTCCTAATGAATCACGGTGAATATCTATCATAAATTTCAAATCATGATTTCCAGCCATCGCCTCTTGCACAACGCCCCTTGAAAATTGGTAAGCCGAGTAATAATCCAACCCTCTTTTGTGAAGCTCTTGAGTAGCATTGATTGTGCTATTGTCACTGCCAATCCCCCTTGCAGCTAAATCCTTAACCAAATAATCCCCTACTCCCACAACATTAACGCGATTGTTGGAACTAACAGCTTCATCTGGGTTTGTAACACCCTTTAATAGTGGCAGATAGGATTCCCAGCTATGTGTATGATAGATAAACACTACTTGTTTCCCATTTGTGGTTTGACTTGGCGGTGGTGTGTTGTTATTTTCGTTTGAGTCATTTTCATTTAATTCGTTTTGGGCAATTTCTCTTTCTTTTAATAAAACATCCATCGGTGGTGCGGATTCGATTGGTAGTGTGGTTAAATCGGTTCCTTGACCGGCAAGTTCAATTTTTGTATTAAATTCAGCGAAACCGGGCAATTCTCTTTCAAAGAAGGTTCGAATATCGCTAATTTTTATATTGGTTGCAATTTGAAAGCCAACCTTTGTTAATGGAATATCTTTAATATCCTTACGATTTTGGATATAGTACTTGTTTTCACTTCCAAAAAAGTAAAGGTATAGTTTATTTAAATCAGATGTTTCTAGTACCTCTCCAACCGAATCCGAGGACATTTTTAACGAAAGAATTGTCGTCATTCCGGCAATTAGAATAAAAATGAAAATAACTGATAAAACCGCACCATTGATCCGGATAAACAAACTAAAAGGCTTATTTTTTTTCATTGGATTTGTACCTCCTTCTATCAAAATCTTATGCAGCCAAAATGATAGATAGAATCAGTATTTAAAAATGCTAGGCAAAAAAATAGAGAGACACAAAGAACCCCTTTTCCGTTTGGAAAGGGGCTCAAATTTTTAAATTAAGATTATGGTTGGTGAACTACGAAATTTTCTTTAATTCCTCTGTTAGCTTTAGGAATTTTTCTTTATTTCTTTCCTGTAAGGAGTAATCGATTTCCTCACGGATTTTTGCTTTGCGAAATTCGAGCAAGGCATTGTTTAACACCATTTCAGCAATTTTTGAATCCATCTCTTCATTTGATTGTTGTGGTGAATTAAGTAATTTCTTTTCCATCGGAAATCAACTCCTTTAGTTTTTTTTTATTATACTAATAATTTTCTAAAAATTCAAACATTTTATTTTAAAAATTTTTGGTAATTTTTTTTTAACGGGTAATTCACATGTAGTTGGGAAAATTATAGCCATCCATTTTTTAATAAGAGTTGGAGGCGGATTAAATGGAACAGGGTGTGTTAACCGGACACCAGCAGGTAAATAACATCAATATTTATTATGAATTCTATCCAAAATCAACCACGGACAAAACGGTTATTTTATTGCATGGCTTTCTTTCATCCACTTTTACTTTTCGCCATTTAATTCCTTTATTAAAGCAGGATTATCAAGTTTTATCCGTGGACCTTCCTCCTTTTGGGAAAAGTGATAAGTCCAGTAGTTATGTGTACTCTTATAAAAATCTCGCTCAAACGGTGATAAAACTTACCGAATTTCTGGGGATCAAAAAAATGACCTTTTTAGGCCACTCCATGGGTGGTCAGATTGTACTGAATATCTTGCATATGATGCCAGAACTTGCTGACAAAGCCATCCTGCTTTGCAGCTCGGCTTATTTGAAACGGTTTGGGTTACCGCTGATTCTCACCAGTTACATTCCCTATTTCCACCTCTTTGTGAAATTTTGGCTGGCCCGAACAGGCGTGAAGAAAAACCTTCAGGATTCTCTCTTTAACCATTCATTAATTAATGAGGAAATGATAAATGGCTATCTGCAGCCATTTTTACAGGATAAAATCTTTGTCGCTCTTACCAAAATGATTCGCCACCGTGAGGGAGATCTGCCAGTAGAGGTTCTTCAAAAAATCAAAACACCTTGTTTATTAATTTGGGGAGAACACGACCGCTCTATGCCTCTTCATGTGGGAGAACGATTAAAAAAGGATTTAACTAATTCAGAGCTGATTGTTTTAAAAGAAACCGGACATGCTGTCCCGGAGGAACGTCCAGAAGAAGTATATCACCACATTAAGAAGTTTTTGGCTGCTGTCTAACTTGGAAAGACTTATTAACATGATGAAGGACATTTTGCATCTTCCCCTTTCAATTTTTGTCCTTCATCGGCTTTATGAAGGACATTTTTCACTTCCCCATCCGGTTTTTGTCCTTCATCGGCTTTATGAAGGACATTTTTCAACTTCCCTTTCGATTTTTGTCCTTCATCGGCTTTATGAAGGACATTTTTCAACTTCCCTTTCTGTATTTTGTCGTTCATCAACTTTATGAAGGACTTTTACACGTTTCCCTACGGATTTTTTGTCCTTCATCAATTAAAAAAGCCTATATCTTAGAAAAGATACAGGCCATAAATTTATTTAAACCACCCTTTTTCCTTGGACTGGGTAATGGCTTCTATTCGATTTTTTACTTCCAGTTTATCGAGGATAATCGAAATATAATTTCGGACTGTACCGGTTTTAATGCTAAGCTCTTCGGCAATTTCCTTTGTATTTTTACCATCCGCCACCAGCTCAAGCACCTCTTTTTCACGATCGGTGAGGGGATTCTCCTCTCCATAAACATCATCCATTAGCTCTGGTGCATAGATTCGTTTTCCAGCCATTACACTTCGGATGGAACCCGCAAGCTCTTCACTTGGACTATCCTTCAGCAAATAGCCACTCACCCCTGCTTTTAAGGCACGTTGAAAATAACCGGAACGCGCAAAGGTCGTTAAAATGATAACCTTGCAGCCACAACCTTTCAGCTCTTCAGCCGCTTCAAGTCCGCTTTTCCCAGGCATTTCAATATCCATAATACAAACATCCGGCTTTAGCCTTTTAACAAGGGTAACAGCTTCTGCACCATTAGATGCCTTTCCAACTACACTCATATCCTCTTCCAGGTTGAGAAGGGACCCAAAGGCCCCTAATAGCATTTGCTGGTCTTCCGCAATGACAATTGAAATCATTTTCCATCCCCTTGCCTTTCTTTCTGAGTAACATCATTTGGAACTCTTATTATTAAGGTTGTTCCTTCTTTCGTTAAAAGCTCCAGGCTTCCATTAATAAATTCAAGTCGTTCCTTCATCCCAACCAAACCGTGACCTTCATATTGAAATTTTTCATCACGGTTAAATGCCCCATCATCACTAATTTTCATCACAATACCTTTCCATGATTGCTCAATGGTCAAGGTACAAGAAGCAGCACCGCTATGTTTTACCACATTATTTACTGCCTCTTTCAGACACATGCTTAATATATTCTCTGTTAGAAGAGAAACATTCGTAAATGTTGGATCTTCATCACCCATGAACTGAATTTGTGCAGCTTTAAGAATCTGTTTTACTCTTTGTATTTCATCCTTCAACCGGATGCCGCGCATAGAAGATACCATTTTTCGCACTTCACTTAATGCGGTTCGTGCTGTCTGCTGAACATCCTTTAATTCATTGCGTGCCTGCTCTGGATCCTTTGTTATTAATTTTCGCGCCAAATCACTCTTTAGTCCAATAAGAGAAAGTTTTTGCCCCAGTGTATCATGAAGGTCACGGGCAATCCGCTGCCGCTCTTCCATTTTAACCAATTCCGAAATTCTCTTATTGGCATCCTCTAGCTTTTCCTCAAGTTGACCACGCTCTTTCCGATTATAAATACTAAACGGAAGAAGAATTACACTTATCCAGATGATAATCACAAAAGGCAGTTGTTGCAAAAACAACTTTTCATGAACAACTATGTTGTAGTTAATAGAGGCCGATGTACTAAACAGATGAATAAAATAAAGAATAAGAAAGGGAACCCGGTCTTTTATATTTCCAATAAAGTAAGCCAGAAAGAATGCAAAGTAAACATAGCTAAAAAGACTGCTCGAGGTGATCGAAATTCCAATCAGAATTAAGGTCCAGAGATAAACCGGCCATCCCCTTGAAATAAAAGCAATTCGATAAAAAATAAAAAACAAAATGGTGAGCAAAATTCCTACAACAATTTTAATTACCGATGACGATTGAAAAATAAAGTAAAACGGTAAAATACATAGAACCGTCCATATATAAGGAGCGATCCCATTACTTTTCTGGAAAGTCATATACTTTTTTATCATTAGCAAAACCTCATTACCGACGGAATAAAAATGAAGGACAAGAACACCTTGGTCCTTATCCTGCATCCATTTTTATATTTGTTTAACACTTTTCATTTTAACTGAAGATCGTAAATCTTTAAAGCCTACAAACTTTTTCGCCGTCTCATCCCATAGATGATATTTTAGTGATGCTAGACTTGTCGAAATTGTAATGGTTGGAACATTTTTAAGAGGCTCTGTATGGTTGTGAACAGCTTCAAGCTTGTAATTCGGCACCCTTGGACTTAAATGATGGACATGGTGGTAACCAATATTCCCTGTTACCCATTGTAAAACTTTTGGAAGCTTATAAAAGGAACTGCCCTCAACAGCCGCTTTTACATATTCCCAATCCTTATCTTCTTCAAAATAAGAGTCTTCAAACGTATGCTGTACGTAAAATAACCAGATCCCCGCTGCTCCAGAAATCATGAATATCGGTCCTTGAACTAAAAGAAAATTAACCCAGCCAATTCCCCAGCAAAGCAATCCGGCCACTACAACAATCAAGATGTTGGTTATATAAGTATTGATTCTTTCCTTCATTCTAGCATCTTTTCGATTAAAGCGATTTTTAAGAAGAAAAACATAAATTGGACCAAAGCCGAACATCACGATTGGATTTCGATATAAACGATAGGCTGCACGTGTCCAGAACGATGCTGCCTGATATTCGTCGACGGTTAGCATCCAAATATCGCCTGTGCCCCGCTTATCCAAATTACTGCTGGTAGCATGGTGAACAGAATGCTCATACTGCCATTGACTATATGGATGAATCGTTAACACACCCGTAATTGTGCCAAGAATTTTATTGGCCTTACGGCTTTTAAAAAAGGAATGGTGGCAGCAATCATGAAAAATGATGAAAACCCTTACTAAAAATCCCGCAGCAACAACCGATAATAATAAGGTGAGGATATATGAAATCGATATGCTTTTATAAGCAAAGAACCATAATAGAAAAAACGGAACAAGTGTATTGACCAATTGCCAGACACTGTCTTTTGTATTAGCTTTTTCAAACGGGGCAACCTGCTTGCGCAAATTTCGTTGGTTTTGTTCAATCATGTTTTTGATTCCCTTCTTCATCATGTTATCACTCATATTAAAGAAGAAAATCTGCCATTTGAAGTCATACCTGTCATGTCCCAAACATGATAAATGTCATATTTCGTCAAAAATGCTAAAGTTACAAAAAAAAGGTGACAGGCACTCTTCGTGGACATTTCGTGCATTTTGTCGGTCTGGAATGGACGAAATGGTTTTTATAGATAATCAAACAAGATCAGGTAGAAAAAAGCCCAAAAGATGCTAATGATTAACGCTCGTTTGTAATGTAAATAATGTAGCCTTAATGTGGTGAACATCACTACATTAAAAAAAAATGACCACCAGATATTCCAGCCGTGATAATGATTAATGGCATTAAAATAGCGGCCACCAATCCATTCTACAATTGTAAAGATGAATACCCATTTTGCTATGTAAAGTATTCTTTTTTTGGGAATATCCGGGTAGTTGGATAAGTAAGTCAAGGTCGCAGGAACAACCATTAAAAACAGGTATATAAAGTCTGCACATATTTCCGGTATATTTCCAATTCTGTTTAATTCCCAAAGATGAAACTTGTTATGAGCGATGTATTCATAGGTAAGATTTCCAACCACCATGTAAAGAATTGTTGGGTAGCACCTATCAAAATTCCTCCATGCCTTTTTACGGAAAGTTACCGTAAAGGTCCAAATAATGATCGCTAATTGATATATATTTTCTCACCCCTATATCTCTTTTAATTCCCTTAATATAATTACCACTTTATTTCCAAATTAATTTTTATCTTTAAAAATTTTTACAGAACGCAAAAATAATGAAAAAGGGATGCGCAAATTTTGTTTGGGCATCCCTTTTTCATTTAAATTAACATGTAGAATATCTGACTACTATTATTTTTATCCTATGTATGAAAAAAGACATTAAACGTAAATTCGCTTAATGTCTTAGGATAAAAATTACTCTTGGTAGTTACACCATTGAATAAGTGTTTGCGCAATGATTTCTGCCGCTTTAAAAACTTTTTCCATTTCGATATATTCATTAGGGTAATGAGCCATTTCGGTTACTCCTGGGCCAAAAACAACCGTTGGGATTTTTCCGATTTCTGTGAGTAATCCCCCATCCGTTCCCCATGGTGCCGCTTCAATGACTGGTTCCTCACCGACTGATTCACGGTACTGATAAACAAGGGAATTCATCAATTCATGTTCGATATCAATTGAACCAGGAAGCCACTGTGCACCAAACCATTCTAAAACAACAGGTTGTTCTGCAAACCATGGATCAATTTCCGCAAGTTGCTGCAAACATTGACTCATTTCACGCTTAGCGTCTTCCATTTTCTCATTGGGAGCTACTCCCATTCTGCCCTCTATTTTGACCAAATCCGGAACAGAAGATGGCCAAGTTCCGCCCGACACGACACCAATGTTGATTGGAATTGGGATCGGCGTTTTTTCATAAAGAGGATCATCAATTTGTTCGTTTCGCCTTATTTCTAAAGCTCTAATTTGATTAACCACCAGCATGGTTTTTTCAAGAGCACTTACCCCTTCATAGCGGGTACCACCATGAGCAGAGCGCCCTTTCACTAAAATTCGAAACCACATCGACCCTTGTTGCTTTGGAAAAATACGCATATTGGTAGGTTCTGTTATCAGAGCAGCATCTGCTTTATATCCTTTAAGAAGTGTAGACAATGTACCTGCCCCGCCGCTCTCTTCTTCCACAACACTTTGGAAAATTACATCACCTTTAAGCTTAATATCGAGCTGTTGAATGGCCTCAATTGCGAGGAGAAATGAAACTAAACCACCTTTCATATCCGTGACCCCGCGACCGAACATTTTTCCATCTTTCACAGCACCACTATAAGGATCATCAGACCATTGTTCATGATCCCCCTCAGGAACAACATCAATATGACCATTCAAAATCATGGAACGGCCTCCGCCGGTTCCAGCTAGTACTCCGACAACATTTGGGCTCCCCGTAAATTGTTCTCTAGGCGAACAAAAATATTCACTTCCTTTTAATTCATTTCCATCCGGTTCCCATACATCTACCTTTAAACCCATTTCGTTTAATTTTTCAGCAATAATCGATTGAGCACCAGCCTCATTACCAGCAACGCTTGGGGCCTGAACAAGACGCTGTAATAATAGGGTTCCTTCTTCAGAATTATCTTTTAACCAGGCTTGAATATCTTTTTGGATTGTATGCATCATTTCACCTCATTATTTGAATCTCCTAAATTATAAGCACAGGTTTTCATAGATTACAGACAGCCCCATACCTCCGGCCATACAAAGTGTTACCATCCCGTACTTTGTCTTGGAACGTAACATTTCGTTCATTAAAGTCACCGTTAATTTTGCACCTGTTGCCCCAACTGGATGACCAAGTGCAATCGCCCCACCGTTTACATTTACTATTTCAGGGTCTAGATCTAATTCTTTTATTACAGCCAATGCCTGAGCAGCAAACGCCTCGTTCAGTTCAATCCGTCCAATTTGATTTAATGTTAATCCTGCTTTTTGCAAAGCTTTTTTCGTAGCTGGTACAGGGCCGATTCCCATCACATTTGCTTCTACCCCGGCACTTGCAAATGCTTTAACCTTTAATAACGGTTTTATCCCTCTTGCTTCCGCCTTTTCTTTTGACATCATCAATACTGCAGCAGCCCCATCATTCATCGGACAAGCATTACCTGCAGTAATCAATCCATCCTTTTTGAAAGCAGGCGGAAGTTTTGTTAACTTCCCTTGTTGTATATCCATTCGTACGGACTCATCTGTTTGAAAAAAATAATTCCCTTTTCGATCTTTCACTTCAAGTGGAATAATTTCCTCCTCAAAACAGTGGTTTTCAATCGCTCGTGCTGCCTTTTTATGGCTTTCTAAAGCAAATTGATCCTGTTCTTCACGAGAAATACCGTATATTTCTGCTAATCGCTCTGCAGTCATGCCCATATGTTCTTTTTCCAGCGAACAAATAAGGCCGTCTGTTAATAAGGCATCTTCCATTTCAAGATTCCCGAACTTACTTCCCCAGCGGTTTTTTACTAGATATGGAACCTGACTCATACTTTCTACACCGCCGGCAATGACGACCTCTTCCTGACCAGTTTGAATCGTTAGTGCTGCATTGGTAATCGCTTTTAAACCTGAACCACATGCCTTGATGACAACACTGCCTGGTACACTGGCGGGGAATCCAGCTAATTGCGATGAAATCCTTGCCGAGTTTAAGCCGCCGCCATGCACATAACCGTGGCCAAAAATCACTTCATTCACATCTTCTTTTTCTATAGAGGTTTTATTTATTAACCCTTCCAGCACTTGTCTTCCCATTTCAGTGGCGGGTACACTTTTAAGAGATTTCCCAAATGCTCCTACCGCTGTACGAACACCCGCTACAATGACAGCCTCATTCATTTCCTTCACTCCTTAATTCGGTGACCCAACCATTACTGTTAAAGGTGCATCGGTATACTTAATAACATCCTCCACTGTATATGGCTCCATTACCTCTTTTAACAACAAACCCTGTTCAGTAACTTCGATTACGGCCATTTCCGTAATAATCAAATCCACACAGCTTTTAGCAGTTAGTGGTAATGTACATTCCTTTAAAATTTTTGATTCGCCATTTTTATTCGTATGATTCATCAGAACAATCACTTTTTTCGATTTTTGAGCGAGGTCCATTGCTCCTCCCATTCCTGGAACACGTTTTCCTGGAACAATCCAATTGGCCAGATCTCCTTTTTCACTTATTTCGAGCGCGCCTAGGATCGTGATATCAAGATAGCCGCGTCGAATCATTCCAAATGCTATGGAACTATCAAAATAGGAAGCTCCTTTCATTAACGTTACAGGGTAACCGCCGGCATTGCAGAGGTTCGGATCTGCCTCCTCCTTTACCGGGGTAGGACCAGTCCCTAATATCCCGTTTTCCGCATGGAACTGAACAAAAATATCAGAAGGAATATAATCAGCAACCAAAGTAGGAATTCCGATTCCAAGGTTCACAATCATACCGTCCTCAATTTCCTGTGCAGCACGTCTGGCAATCCGCTGCCTTACTTCTACTCCCAAACCCATTTCCATGTCACTCCCTTACTCGGTATTACCATATTTACAAAGATTCCCGGTGTAACAATTGCCTCTGGATCCAGTTCTCCAATTGGAACAATTTCTTCTACCTCGGCGATCGTAAAATTCCCGGCCATTGCCACGAGAGGATTAAAATTTCGCGCACTTTTATCAAAGACAAGATTTCCGAGCGGGTCTGCTTTTAAAGCATGAACAATGGCCACTTCGGCGGTAAGTGCTTTTTCAATCATGAATTCTTTACCATCCACTGAAACGACATCTTTTCCTTCCTCAGCAATTGTTCCAAAACCAACATCGGTTAAAATGCCGCCTAATCCCATACCGCCCGCACGAATCCGTTCAATCAAAGTTCCTTGTGGGGAAAACTCTACCTCCAATTCACCAGCGGTCATCAATTTTCCAGCGATTGGATTAGAACCGATATGGGAAGTAATGATTTTCTTCACTCTTCCGGCACTGACTAATCTTCCAATTCCGATATCAGGAAAACCTGTATCATTTCCGATTAAGTGTAAATCCTTACAGCCTTTTTCTAAAATTCCATCCACTAAGGACGGGGGCGTACCAATTCCGCCGAATCCGCCGTACATTAAGGTGCATCCATCTGTAATATGTGAGAGAGCCTCTTCTAATGAAGCTACTTTGCCTTTTTTAGACAGAGACTGCATTGGTCTTCCCTCCTGTTTGTGTAAGCTCATATTGCACCTCAGCAATTGCTTCTTCCAAAATGCCCACTAAACGATTAATTTCTTCTTTTGTGATAATGAGTGGCGGAGAAATTATAATTGAATCACCTTCGCCATTGATTGCACCCGCTGCTGGATATACAATTAAACCTTTTTTAAATGCTCGTTCAATGATTCTGCCTGTTATATTCAATTGGGATGGGAAGGATGTTTTCTTGACACGGTCTGAAACAAATTCCATCCCTAACAAGAGTCCCTTTCCTCTTACATCACCAATGATTTCATAGGTGTTATATAATTCTTTTAATTTCTCAAAAAGATACTGACCTTGTTCTTCTGCTTTTTGAACTAATTGATGTTTCTCAACATATTCCAAAACCTTCAATGAAACGGCCGCTGATTGTGGATTGGCACTATAGGTATGTCCGCCCAAAACAGACTTGGAGCCATTTAAGATCGGGGCCATGACACGGTCACTGACAATAGTGGCTGCAATAGGAGTGTACCCTGCGCTCATGCCTTTTCCTAAAGTAATCAAATCAGGAATAGCATCCCAATGTTCCATTGCAAACATTTTTCCAGTACGGCCAATACCGGTCATGACTTCATCGGCAATAAATAAAACATTATAACGATCACAAATTTCTCTGATTCGTTCATAATATCCCGGTGGAGGGGTTATAGCACCTCCTGAGGCACCAACAATTGGCTCCGCAATAAAGGCTGCAACCGTATCTGCACCAAATCTTTGAATCGCTTTCTCAAGCTCATCTGCACAGGCAATCCCCCACTCTTCTTCCGTCCTGCTGTCTGGACGACGATACGTATAAGGAGCCGAAATTGTCGGATAATCTGCTAAAAGTGAATTAAATCCACGCCTTCTTAATACATGCCCTGACATGGATAGGGCTCCGATCGTAATCCCGTGGTAACCAATCCATCTGGAGATAATCCGTTTCTTTTGCGGTAGCCCTTTTTCATTCCAATACTGGATAGCAATCTTCATTGCGGTTTCCGTCGCTTCCGAACCACTATTGACAAAGAAGGACCAATTCAAATCTCCAGGGGCTAAATCACTCAATTTTTTAGCTAACTTTTCCGCAGGTTCACTAGTAAATTGCCCCCGATAGGAAAAAGAAATTTTTTGGGCCTGTTCAACCATTGCCTCCATAACCTCTTGTACACCATGTCCAATGCTTGCGGTTACCGCCCCTGAAGCACCATCAATATATTCATTGCCGTCAATATCATAGATATAAATTCCTTTTCCATGTGAAGCAACAGGATATTTAGCCCCTAATACCGGTTTAATTAAATAATCACGTTCCATTTCCTCTGACCCCTCTCTAGAGCAAATTCTCTATCATAAATAAATTAGAATAATATTTTTTCTACTGTAATTAAAATAGTAAATTCTTTTTTAAAGATTCACAATTCTACAAAAAGATGAAATAATAGAGTTGGATTTATACACGATGTATAATAGCTCCAATTTATAAGAAAAGGGACTGGTTTCTTTGGCCATTCGCATCCATGAAGCGTTGCAACTTCCGATTATGCAGCAAACAAAATTAATTGCCGGTAAAAACGGATTACAAAATTGGGTTAAATGGGTAACCATTGTAGAGGTCATTGAAGATATCAATCGGCTTCAAGAAGGGGAACTCCTGATTACGACAGGCTTTGGGCTTGGAGAAGATAAAGAAAAACAATCGGAGTTTAAGAGGCTTTTAGCGCTTGGAAAATTATCTGGTGTAGCTTTATATACGGGTTTATATCTAAAGGAAATTCCGCAATCCTTTATTTCACTTGCAGATCAATATGCTCTTCCTTTAATTGAAATTCCCGCGAATATAAATTTTTCAATGATTACAAAAGAACTGCTTGAACAAATTGTCAATAAACAGAGGGAAATTTTTGTGGCGAGTGATTTTCTCCAGGAACTTTTGACCCAACCCATCGTTAATCCAACGGATGTGATGGAGCGAGGAAAGAATTTAGGGATTGACTTTACCAAGCCACAAACGATTTTTTCGGTCCATTTTGCTGCTTTAATCAATCAAAAGATAAAGGAGCAATTACCAGAAGCAATTCAATCTACTTTGAAGAAGAAGAAAATCTCCTTTCTTATGCGGACAAAGCCAGATAGTATAATTGTTTTACTGGAGGGAGGTAATAAGGGGAATATCGTTGAAATAGCGCGGGAATTATTAAATAGTATGGAACTTAGTTCTGAGGGGGTACCCATTTCGATTGGAATCGGAAAAACCGTCACTAACCTTCATATGCTGGCGGAAAGTACCAGACAAGCAGAACAAGCTGCCTATCTATCGCAAATTCTATTTAAACCGCAGCCAATCGTTCATTATGATAACTTTAGTTTGTATCAGCTGCTGCTTGAAATGAAAAATTCCGGGGTGAATTTAGAAGAGTTTTACCACCAATATCTAGGTAGCTTATTGGATACACGGGGTGTGGATTTAATCACTACGCTTGAAGCCTATTTGTATTTTAATCAAAATATCAAAAATACGGCAGAAGATTTGTATATTCACCGTCATACCCTGAAATATAGATTGGGGCAGATTGAAAAAAAGACAGGGGCTAATTTGAGTTCATTTGAGGATTGTACAAAATTATATTTGGCAATTTTGGCTTATAAATTAGTAAATTATAAGATGGTCAGATCATGATTTCCCTTCATGGTTATATTAAGAAAAAAGGCGGATTCCATGCATCGGAAATCGCCTTTTTTTAAATTTTTAATGACTCCGGTAAAATTCGGGCTTTCGGTGTTTTACACTTGGGAGTTTTTCGCGAACCCGGCGAATCCGATCTAGGTCTATATCTGAAAAAATTAATGTTTCTTCTTCGCCACCGCTTGCTGTGATGACCCCCATTGGGTCAACCATCACACTGCGCCCTGTAAAAATATCTCCAACAAGGTTTGCGCCGCAGACAAACATAGTATTTTCAATTGCTCTTGCACGAATTAGTGTCTGCCAATGATCCTCTTTCATTGGCCCTGCCACCCATCCTGCTGGGACAAATAGAATATCCGCTTCCTGAAGGGCAAACTGTCTTGCGATTTCAGGGAATCGTAATTCATAACAAACCATCAAGCCAATTTTTCCAAACTCTGTTTCTACTATTTTATAATGATTATCTCCTGGTATTACGGTATCTGACTCATGATAACTAAAGGCATCATATAAATGTGTTTTTCTGTATGAGTGGATGAGTTCCCCAGAACGATTGATCATTACTGTAGTGTTAAATGCACGTTTTGGATCATCCGACTTGGATTCATACGTTCCACAAACAACATAGATTTCGTTTGTCCTTGCAGCTTCTTTAAGCCCAGAGACAAAAGGACCATCCAATGGTTCTGCTGCTTCGACCGGTAAAACTCCAGACTTAGGGGTGGCAAGTGCCATATAGAATTCTGGCAATATAACAAAATCTGCACCCAATCCTTTTGCTTTCGTAATATATTGAACTGCCTTTTCTAAATTAGCAGTTTTATCAACACTGGTGGATAATTGGGCAATGGCTACTCTCATGAAAGTACCTCCTAAAAAAATAACGATACCTCTATTTTAGTCATGTTCCACCCATTTTTCAAACAATTGATAATAGTTGAAATTCTATCAGGCATGTAGGCGATAAATGTTATTCCAACGAAATCTTCGCAACATCATCTAAATATTTTGTTGTATTATATCCATCAATCTCCATCCATTTTGGAATCATTTTTTTTCCAGTGTTGTTATTTTGTAACTTCATCCTTTGAACGGTAACGAAATAACGGGGCTGCTCGATTTCTTCGTACGAGAAAGGAGTTACATTCATATCGTATACTACCCCATTTTTATCAACGAGTACTCCTTCAGATTCCATCTCGATTGAATCAGGATGTTCTTCATTCTCACCGATAATATCGAATTGCAGCGACTCATATGCCCGATTTTCAACTTCAAGATTGCTTATAACCATATTGGTAGAAACTCCAACTTCCAGCTTGTCAATGGAGATGGTACTGCCTGCATATTCAAAAGTTTGAGGATATTTTTTAGCAGCATCCAGCTCGATAGTTTTTTTGTCTTCAATCGTTAAATTAATAGATTGTAATTGAACGCTTACTTCTTTTGGTTCTTCCCCAAAAATGGGGCCAAAGTTGATTTGAAAAGTACTCCAATTCATGTCTTGAAGTGGATTTAAAAAAGAGCCGCCATACAAGTCAGGTTTCATTTTCTTATTATTCACTACTAGATTGTCAAAACTAAGAGCATCTATCCGCTTCTTCATCTGGTCATTTTTAATACTGTATTGCAGAATCGTCGCTGTTGGGGCAATGGTCAGTTTATCAAATCGAACCGGGATTCCCTCGACTTCCTTTTCTCCATCCAATTTATGTTCCACGGAACGCTGTTTTGTTACTGGGACCTCGAAGTTCCACTCACCTGTTTTATATTCCATATTATCGGAAACCCTTAAACGATTCCGGTTTGAAGGATCGTGAATCAATTTCAGCAACTTTGTGATCTTCAGTTTGATTGTCCCCTTATCCTTGGAAATCGGCGGCAAACTAATCTTTCCTTGATATACGTTCTTTCCCTTAATATTTACCTCTGATTTAAGGTCAGGGGGGTAGTACCTTGGATTTGCAGAACCATTCATGATTTCATATTGGTTCTCCACAGAAACCCCCTCATCTATATTCATCACATATTGATTGTCTTGATCCGTATCTTCTATTTCATAAAAAACAAGCGTCTGAAATTCATCCAAAATGGCGCTCTTAATTTTAATTTTCACCCCATTTATCTCTGCTTCCAGATTCAGCCTTTCGCCCAATCCCTGCTGCAGAAAGGCACGCAGTTCTTGATTTTCTTCTGTCATGGTATAGTAAAGGCTTTTAAAAGCCCCTGTAAAAATTTCGATACCCATTAATAAAGCGAAAACACCTGCCAAAACCATTCCCAGTCTTATACGTTTCCTGATCTTCAGCTGTCTGTTCTTTTCCTTTTCTGCCAGCTTCGCTTTGACATTCTCCATGAAATCAGATGGCACATGGAAATCCTCTATCCTTTCAGTAAGATTTACCATGGTTAACATGACATCCTGAAATGTTGCCAAATCCTCCTGACAGTCTTGACAATGATAAATATGGATCTCAAACTCAATCTTTTTCGACCGCTCCAGGGTTCTTTCTAAGTAATCGATGTAATCCTTTTGATACTCTTTACAGCCACCAATGTGTAATCCGTACCCCATTTCTTTTCTAAGTGACTGAATTCCGGAAAACAAAAGCTCCTTCAACTTTTCTGCTGAAATTTGAAGGAGATGTGCCGTTTCCTCCTGAGAAATTCCTTTTACATAGGTAAGGGCCATCGCTTCTTTCTCATCATCTTTCAATTGATCAAGCGCTTTAAATAAAACCGGACACGATTCACTTTCCTCTGAAACTTGTAAACTTCTATTAACAGAAAGCTCCCGGCAGGTATTTATGAAAATGGATGTCACCCACGTTTCAAATGATGATTCGCTCTTAAATCGAGGTAACTCCTTGTGGACTTTTATAATGGACCGGTAAAAAAGCTCTTCCACTTGATTTTGATTTCTAAGATAGGACCAACCTAGTGTATAGAACGCTTGTTTATGCTGGTCGAACCAATCGAGGATGGATTCCATGCCTTTTTCTCTTTTCGGAGTGATTGAAATGGAATCTATTATTGCTGGGATCATAAATGTGCTCCCCTCTTTAACATTCTCTTTATACCTAATAATACAAGATGTGGAAGTTATTAACAATATCAGTAGTTTCAAAATGGACCTCTCAGCTTTTTTAAACCTAGAGGAATTAATATATTCTACCTAGTAGTTTAATAATAAAAAGACCCTTTCCACAGAAATGAAAGGAGTCTTTAAACATTGATATATATAACGCTTTAAAGGAAGGTTCTTACTATTTAGAAAAGCTAGAGTCGTTTAGCAATCAACTTTAATATTAGCTTTTGCTAAAAACTCCTCTAACCTGTTTAACCCCTCCTCTAAATTTTCCATAGAGTTGGCGTAAGAGATTCGAATGTATCCCTCTCCATAAGTTGAAAAGGCACTGCCAGGAATGACCGCTACTTTCGCCTGATCAATTAATTTTTCAGTAAATTCTTCAGAACTCATCCCTGTATTTTTTATCGAAGGAAATAAGTAGAAGGCTCCTTCCGACCATTTCACAACAAGACCCATTGATTGGATACGGTCAA
Organism: Neobacillus sp. GCM10027624; assembly: GCF_042675345.1. Classification (NCBI taxonomy): domain Bacteria; kingdom Bacillati; phylum Bacillota; class Bacilli; order Caryophanales; family Bacillaceae; genus Neobacillus; species Neobacillus sp. GCM10027624. Next base: position 69,676 of record NZ_JBHTHD010000003.1, on the reverse strand, counting down.
ATACATAATCCCTGCGTTTTTGGTATTCTGCCTTCATCTGGTCCACTTCAATTAAATCTTCCGCTAACGCCTCTAAAGCTGCATATTGACTCGCGGAAGTTGCACAAACAGTATTGAACACATGGATTTTTAACATTTGTTCTGTCAGATAGCTCGGAGCCAATGTGAACCCAATTCTCCAGCCTGTCATTGCATGGGATTTGGAAACACCATTAATGACAATGGTCTTTTCTTTCATCCCAGGAAAAGAGGAAATCGAATGATGGTTCGTTCCATAGGTTAATTCACTGTAAATTTCATCGGAGATCACAAAGATCTCTTTTTCCGTTAAAAGATTGGCAATCTCCTGCAACTCTTCTTTTTCCAAAATGCACCCGCATGGATTGGATGGATAAGGAAGAAGGACGCATCGCGTCTTGTCCGTTAGTTTTGTTTTGATCATTTCAGCGTTTAGCTTGAAACCATTTTCCCTTGTATCGATAAAAACGGGGATGGCACCGCATAATCTAATAAGTGGTTCATATGCCGGGTAAATAGGTGCCGGCAAAATTACTTCACAGCCTTCTTCAAGAATGGTGCGAAAGGCAATATCAAGTGCTTCACTTGCACCGATGGTAACAAGAATTTCACTTTCCGGATCATATTTCAACCCATAGCGGCGGTCCACAAAGTTTCCAATCGCATTTCGCAGTTCAGGTAATCCCGCGTTGGTCGTATAACCGGTCCGTTTTTCCTCCAGCGATTTAATTCCGGCATTAATCACATTTTCAGGAGTCGGAAAATCCGGCTGGCCAACCGTAAAATTAACAATACTTGGATCGTTCAACACTTTATTATAGATTTTTCGAATACCGGATTTTTCTATTTGTCTGACATTCTTGTTGACTAAATGAAGCATCTGCCACCATCTCCCAGGTTATCTTTTTTATCTTTTGTTATTCATCCTTTTCCAGCATGTTCTCCCATTGGGCATCCAGCCTGCGCAGGAATGATTCGGCTCCTAAAACCCGTAAATCCTCGAGATTCTGTGCATCTAATTCCTGTGCGGCTTTCCCAATTTCTAAATAGTTTGAGATTTCATCTTGCGGTACGACTAAAAGCCCATCATTACTTCCAACAATTACATCACCAGGCTGAATCACGCAGCCGGCAATGGAAACAGGCACGTTGAAATCGCCGCCGAGACCGTAGAATTTCGTCGTTAAAGGCGACACTGAATGGGAATACACCTTAAACCCTAAATCTCTTAGGACAATCGTATCCGTAATAGCCCCGTTGACAATCGCAGCCGCGGCCCCTTTTTCCATTGCGATCCTGGTTGTCACTTCCCCCCAGCAGGCATAGCGTTCCTCCGCGGATGCATCAATAACAACAATGTCACCGGGTTGAATATAATCCAGTGCCTTACAGGTTAATAGAACATCATTTGGAGGGATCCGAATGGTTACCGCCGGACCTGCAAAAGGCGTTTCAATCGTGAATAACGGCTTCATTTTACTTGCCGTAATGAATTGATAATTTAGCTGGTGGCCGTAATCACTTGGCGTAATTTCCCCCAATTGTCTTACCAATTCTGGGTCTGGTCTTTTAATGGAAGTATTGATCGTTATCATCTTCACATTGCTCCTTTTGATTTCTGATAAAAAAACTACACGTCACACGGTTCCTTCAAACCGTCTAATATTTTTCCGTATCCAGACGCCATGATCATCCGGTCTGTGCTAAAATGAATGAACCGGGCTCCACGCTTTTTCCAAGACATCGCGATTTCGTATGGTGTTGGTGTGCCTTCCCCTTCTGGAACCTCGGAAAATACAGCAAGATCGACACCCTTTTTGACAGCCAGGTCGATGACGCGGTCCAAGGCTTTCACCACTTCCGGATGGGTTGTGTCCCCCTCGTATCCCATAGCCATCGATAAATCATAAGGACCAGGCATAATGCCGGTGATGCCGGAATCGAGAATATCTTCCATATTTTCGAGCGCCTCTTCATTTTCAATAATTACCCAGATTAAGAGGTTGTTGTCACTCCACTCACGGTATTCCTTATTGTTTTTAAAACCATCCATTGCCCGAATGCTTGGGGTGAATCCCCGTTTGCCGGCGGGTCCGTATTTCGCTGCCTGCACAATCCTTTTTGCTTCTTCCCCTGTCCGGACGCTAGCTATCAATACCCCTGCTGCGCCGGCGTCTAAGATTTTCGTAATGCCGGAATGCTCACTGGATGGAAGCCGGACGACGGCAGCAGTGCCGCCAGCCGCAGCAGCACGGATCATTTCAACCGAACCTTCAAAAGAAAACGTGCTGTGCTCTGCATCAAGCAGGACAAAATCAAATCCGGAGTGGCCGGCAAATTCGGCTACATCGGGACTGTTATAGGAAATAAAGGTTCCAACCGCAAAACCCCTTGTTTGTAATGCTTTATCGATTCTCTTCGTATGGTTCATACTCCTACTTCCTTTCCAACTTTAATACAAGCGACACTATGCCCCTCTTCGGTTTCAACAAGCGGCGGCTCTACTTCACTGCATTCCTTGGTTGCCATCGGACAACGGTTAAAGAAGGCACAGCCCTTTGGCCGGTTCATCACGCTTGGGATTTCCCCTTCGAGCATCACATGTTCCCTGTTTTCTTCCACAAATGGATCCGGAATCGGGACTGCAGCAAGCAATCCTTTTGTATAAGGATGGAGCGGGTTCTCATACAGTGACTTCCAATCTGCCACCTCGACAATCTTGCCTAGATACATCACGACGACCCGGTCGCTGATATGGCGGACAACAGAGAGGTCGTGAGCGACAAATAAATACGTAAGACCAAGCTTTTTCTGTAAATCTTCTAATAGATTAATAATTTGCGCCTGAATCGACACATCCAGTGCGGAAATGGCCTCGTCACAAACGATAAACGAAGGGTTGCTTGCCAATGCCCGGGCGATTCCGATCCGCTGTCTTTGCCCGCCGCTGAATTCGTGGGGAACTCTGTTTTTCCATGCAGGATTCAGACCCACTAGTTCGAATAATTCATCGACACGTTTCTCATATTCCGCTTTTGTTTTCGTTAATTTATGAATGATCAATGGCTCGCCGACAATACTTCCCGCCGTCTGCCGGGGATCGAGCGAACTAAACGGATCCTGGAACACAAGGGAGATGTTTTTACGTATCGGACGCAGTTTTCCCTTTGGCATTTTGGCAATGTTTTGTCCGTTAAAAATTACTTCACCAGAAGTTGGTTCATACATCCGTAAAATACTGCGAATAATCGTGGTCTTCCCGCAGCCGCTTTCCCCAACTAATCCAAGGGTTTCCCCTTTTTTAATCGAAAAGCTGACATCGTCCACTGCCTTCACATCTGCCACTTTCCGCTTTAAGACACCCTTCATGACAGGAAAATACATTTTAAGGTTTTTGACCTCTAATAGGGTTTCGTTCATTTTCTTTTGTTCAACTGGAGCCTCCATCAAAGTGACACTGCCTGTGGCCACATCTACTAATGATTTGTTGATCACATCTTCATGACAGGCTGCATAATGGTTTCCACCATAAGATTGAAGCCTTGGCGCTGGTTTCCTTGAACAAGCTACCGTCCGATGCGGACATCTTGGCAAAAAGGCACAAATATCCTGTTTGTTAATAAGAGATGGAGGAATCCCGTCAATCGGAATCAGCTGCCTGCCCTTTGGATCATCTAATCTTGGGATGGCGTTCAATAGGGAAATCGTATAGGGATGCTTTGGATTTGAAAAAATCTCCTTCGTGGTGCCCGATTCGACGATCTCCCCTGCATACATGACATATATGCGGTCTGCATAACGGGCCACTATGCCTAAATTATGGGTAACCATTACAACAGAGGTTTTTGTTTTTTTCACAATGTCTTTTAACATTTCCAGGATCTGCGCCTGCGTAGTCACATCAAGCGCCGTCGTTGCTTCATCCGCAATGAGGATTTTCGGATTGCAGGCCATTGCCATCGCAATGCACACCCGCTGCCGCATACCGCCGCTGAATTGGTGCGGATAATAGTCAATCCTTGCTTCCGCATCAGGAATCCCCACGCTTTTCAAAAGTTCAATCGCATGTTTGCGGGCATCCTTCTTATTCATTTTGAGATGAAGGATAATGGTTTCGATAATTTGGTACCCAATTGTTAATACGGGATTGAGTGATGTCATCGGTTCCTGGAACACCACGCCGATATCCCCACCGCGAACCTGCCTGAGCTCCTCACCGCTTAATTGAAGCAAATTCTTTCCATTAAATAAGACTTCGCCGCCGACAATTTTACCAGGGGGTGTGGGGATCAACTGGATTCCGGAATACTGTGTCACGGATTTCCCACTGCCACTCTCGCCGACGACTGCAACGATTTCTCCCTCATCCACGTAATAGGAAACGCCATCAACTGCTTTTACGACATTGCGGTCGACTGTGAATTGTGTTTGTAAATTTTTAACCTCGAGCAAATGGCTCATTTATGTACACCTCCCATTGTTTCTTACAAGCTTCCTTTCAAGCGTGGATCAAGGGCATCCCTTAATGCATCTCCGACAATATTAAAGGCCACCACTACCAGTACGACTGCCATTCCGGGTGCAAAGGAAAGGATTGGATTGGATAATAAATATTTATAGCCGTCATTAATCATCGAACCCCAAGCAGCTTTCGGCGGTACAATTCCAAGTCCTAAAAAGCTTAGTCCCGCTTCAGACAAAATGGCTACACCAAAGTTTAAGGTGATCAAAACAATGAGTGGTGAAATACAGTTTGGCAGTACATGCTTGATCATATTTCTTATGTCCGACGAGCCCATGAGCTCCTGCGCCACAATATAATCTGATTCCCTTATCGCTAGTACCTGCCCCCGCATTAACCGGGCGTAAGTCGGTACAAGTGACAGACCTAACGTAATGATGACGTTCTTTAAACCGCCGCCAAAGGCTGCCACGAAAACCACTGCCAATATAATAGGAGGAATCGCCATAAGGGCGTCCATTGCTCTCATTATAATGGCATCTATTAACCCGCCAACATAGCCGGAAAATAATCCAAGGATGATCCCAATCACACTTGCAATGGCAACGGATACAATTCCCACAAGCAGTGCTGCCTGGCTGCCGTAAATAATCCGGCTCAGGACATCCCTTCCAATCAAATCTGTTCCCAATGGATGGGCGAGTGATGGGTCTGCAAGAATCTGGGTATAGTCTTGTTTATATGGATCATAGGGTGCAAGCAACGGAGCAAAAATGCCGCAAATAATCATAACGAAGATAATGGCCAAACTCACTACAACCGTTTTTCGAGCAAGGAATACACGAAGGAAGCGCTTTGCATTACTTGTCTTTTTTACCTTCTGTTCCACGGCTTTTTCAGAAGCGATGATTTCAGTTGTCATCTTTTTACCTCCTTATTTAATCCTTATCCGCGGGTCTGCATAGCCATATGAAATATCAATCAATAGATTGGTAAGGGCAACGATAATGGCAATGACGAGCACACAGCCCTGAACGACAACAAAGTCTTGATTAAAGACACTTTGAACGACAAGCCGTCCCATACCCGGAATATTGAAGACCTGCTCAACAAATATGGTACTTCCGACGACGTTCCGCACCTGCAGTCCAATTAAGGTGATAACAGGAATAATGGCGTTTTTAAGTGTATGTCTAATAATAATTGCATTTTCTTTTAATCCTTTGGAACGGGCTGTCCTGGTAAAATCCTGCATAATAACTTCAAGCATCGCCGACCTGGTCTGGCGGGCAAAGGAAGCTAGCGCCGCAAAGGCAAGGCAGATAACAGGCATAGTAACCTGCTTTATACTCAACCAGAAATCTTCAAATGGGGAGGTATATCCTTGCACCGGAAACCATCCCAGTTTTAAGCTGAAGAAATAAATACATAATACAGCAAGCCAGAAGGCAGGTACCGCCATTCCAAAGTTTGAGATGACGGAAATGAGGGAATCAATTTTTCCTCCCCTTCGAATAGCCGCAATGATCCCGGCCGGCACCCCAATCAGGATGGCTAATACCATCGAAAGAATACTGATATAAATGGTTTTTGGCAGGTGTTCACCAATAATCTTCGTGACATCTTCCTTAATGGCAATCGACTTGCCCAGATCCCCTTGAACGGCATGTTCAACCCAGGTAATATATTGAACTGGCAGCGAGCGGTTCAGCCCTAATTCTTCGCGGATTTGTTCTACTTGTTCCGGTGAGGCTTCAGGTCCGAGCAAAGTCCGTGCAGGATCTCCCGGCAAAACCTGCAGAATGGAAAATACGATGAGGGTCACCATAAACAAAACAATGACGGTCTGCAATAGCCTGCGGATAATAAACGCAATCATGGCAATTCTCCTTTTCAGTTAGATTAGAGGGAAGATGAATCATCATCCCCCCAAGCTTTTTCATTATTTTGAAAGCCATGTCTTTTCTGGAGAATACACATTGCCATATGTTTCATTAAATCCGCTGCCTTGAATATTTGGATACATGACAATTGGCATCGTCGTAATCGCTAATGGGAAGAACATATGGTTTTCCTCGAAGACAGCCTTCTGTAATTCAAGGTTTGCTTGCTGCTTTGTTTCTGGATCAGTTGCAGCTTTACCCTTTTTAATGAGCGCTTCCACTTTTTCCGGATGATCAATGTTTACGTATAATTTGGCTTTTTTGCTTAAGTAACGCTCCATGTAAAGCGGCAGGTCTGGGGAGGTTATGACGTCAAAGTACATCAGCCCGTCCCACTTCGTGCCAATCAGTTTATACATTCTAGCAGTATCAACGTTTACAACTTCTGCATCAATTCCAACTTCCTTTAAATAGCTCTGATAAACAGGCGGAAGTGATTCATGCTCAAGGCCAGGCCAAGAGAGAAGCTTCGTTTTGAAGCCGTTTGGATATCCTGCTTCAGCCAGCAATTTCTTCGCCTTTTCAGGATTAAAATCAAATTTTTTTACATCTTTATTGTAAGAAGAACCTGTCATTGGCCCCCACTGGTCTGTTACTTCATAGCCGCCTTTAAGGACTTTTTCAACAATGGTTTTCGCATCAATCGCATGCGCTAAAGCCTCTCTGACCTTCGGATTGGCCCATGGAGAATCTGGATTTCCGCTATTTGGGATCAGCCCGTTTTCTCTGTTGCCAAGGCCTGTTGTAAGGGTGACGACTTTGTATTGATCGTTCTTTTCTAATTCTAGGATCCTATCAACCGGTAAATAGAATGTTGCATCCACTTCTCTTTTTTGGAAGGCAGCGGAGGCGGTCATCGCATCTGGAATGATTTTGTATTCAACACCGTCAAGATATGGCAGACCCTTTTGCCAGTAATTCTCGTTTTTCTTGTATTTTATAGAGACGCCGCGCTGCCAGCTGTCAAATGCGAATGCACCAGTGCCCACTGGATGGCTGGCTGCCCAGTCTTTTCCGTTCTTTTCATAAGCAGTCGGCGAAATCATTTGAATCCAGAAACAAAGTGCATTGTTCAAACTGCTGTTCCATTCCGTCAGGTTCACTCGTACGGTAGAATCATTTATTACGTCAATCGACTTAATCCCGTCTACTTCGCCGCGTTTGGCTTTTTGGAATAATTCAATATTCCATTTCACAGCCTTAGCGTTAAAATCGGTTCCATCGTGGAATTTAATGCCTTTTTTCAAATAATAGGTAATGGTTTTTGCCTCCGGGTTGGTTTCCCACTTTTCTGCTAAAAGCGGCTGCATTTCACCCTTCTCATCAAATTTTCCTAAAGTTTCAAGAACAGGAGCCATCATGTGTAAGAATCCGCTTCCAACTTGCTCTGGCGGATTTCCTATATTTGCTGGTTCAATAGGTGAGGAAATTTTTAATACTCCGCCATACTGTGGCTTCCCTGGATCTTCCTGCTTTTTCGAGGATGCTTGAGAATCCGAGGTAGTGGTTTTTGAACCCGAACAGCCAGAAAGTATGACAGCAATAATCAAACCAATCATGACAGTAAGATATAAAGACTTTGATTTCCTATTCATCATTAAAAGAACCCTCCTTTTAAAATCTTTTAATCTACTTTAGAAAAATAAAAGTACTTTTTCCTTATTTCCCTCCTTTGTGATTGATAAATCCAAAGACATACCTTATCATTTAGATACCAGAGTATGTAATTGATGTTTTCATCTTACTATAATCTTTTCAATTTTTCAATAATTTAGAAGATAAAAAATATTATTGATTTTCTTCTAATTTTGTTAGATTTCATTCTGTGTTATGATTTACGTGTGGATTACCTTTTAAGGGAAAAATTGTATTTTTAGTAAAGGAGCGATGTCAAAATGGCTCGAAAAAGCAGGGAAGAAGCAAAAAAAACGCGCAATAAACTGAACCAGATCAGTTTGGAGCTCTTTCTCAAGAAAGGCTATCAAAATACGACAATTGACGATATTTGTAAAAAAGCCGGGGTCACCAAAGGGGCTTTTTATAATCATTTTAAAAATAAAGGAGAAATTATCCTTAGTTCCTGGTTTGATCTTGATGAGGAAGTAATCACCAGAGTATCATCACAAACCTATCAATCTAATAAAGAAGAATTGATTGCCCTATGCTGGGAAATGTACAATTATGTAAATGAAAGCCGCAGAGAATGGACGAAGACCATCTATACCCTGCAAATCAATGATGAACAGCCTTCCTACATGATTTCGCAGGAACGGCGAATGTTTAACCATTTTAAAGGGATCATTCAAAAAGGACAGGAGCTAAATGAATTTCGCCGGGATATGGATGCAGGATTTATCGCCCACATGATTCTTATTTATACCAGGGGCATTATCTTCGATTGGCTGCTCCACTCTACAGATAAATTAGGACAAGAACATATGGAGCTGCTTGTCCCGTTTTTTGATACTTTTGATCCGAAACTGGAGTGTGTGAAAAGTTAAGTAGGAACAAACACCCAAAGTTTGCAAAGCGTTCATTTTCAATATTTCAAAGGCTCTCGATCATTTTGGTTGAGAGCCTTTGAAATGCGTGAAATTACTTCAAATGTCTTTTATAGCCCCACAAGTTCTTTGAACAGTTCCACTCCTGTTTCAATTAGTTCATCACGGAAATCATACTCCCGTGTATGAATATGTGGATAATCTTCCCCATTTCCAATAAAGCAAAATGCACCCTTTGTTAACTTTGTAAAGTGTCCAAAGTCTTCAGAAGCACGGAATGCTTCTTCCACTTCAACTAATTCCATTCCCTCGGCTTTTGCAACCATACGAATTTTATCTGCACTTTCTTTATGATTGAATGTTTCCGGGAACTCATCATTATATTGGAAACTTACTTTTAACCCGAATTCTTCTGCTTGGGCTTTTGCAAAGTTTTCAAGGTTTTCTTGTAATCGATCCAACTCTTCTTCGTAAAGAGCACGTATGGTCATACGAAGGTCTCCTTTTGATGCAGCAATACCAAAAGCTTTTTCACCCACATCGATTTGTACAACGGTGCAAAGAATAAGACCTTTATTTTTTTCTGGTGAAGTGAATTCAGGAATCGCTCCGAGAATATTACCGATTGCGAAGGATGGATTAATCCCCTTTTCTGGCTGACTGGCATGAGTAGGAGCACCTTCTAGATGAATCGTCATCCCTTTAGAAGCACACATAATCGTTCCATCTATAATCCCTATAGACTTGTATGGGAAGCCACTCATGTTATGGTAGGCATAAATTTCATCAATATTGTGTTCTTTAATAAAATCAACACATTGAATAGCACCATCTCCCGTTTCTTCAGCAGGCTGGAAGAGGAAAAAGATATTTTTATCTGCACCTGATTGATCGATTTCAAGCGCAAATCCTGCGAGTGTTGCCGAGTGACCATCATGACCACATTTGTGTGCTTTTCCAGGGAACTCGGAAGCCCATGGAAGTTCGATGAATTCATCCATTGGCAGCGCATCAAATTCTGCACGGAAAGCAATATTTGGCTGATCTGTTCCTGCACGATAAATGCAATAGAACCAATTCCCTTTATCGACAAGTTCTAGCTCTGTAATCGCTTTCAAAAACTCCATTAAATACTGTTTTGTCCAAACTTCTTCATTAGAAAGCTCTGGATGTTGATGCAATTCGTGTCGTAGTTTCTTTGCCAATTCATAATTTTGAAGTTTCATTTCATATAATCTCACTTTCTAAACTATTCATTTCCGCTGTTGATTTTTGAGTTACAAGACTGACAACCACTGTTACGATTGCGTTAATGATTAACATATATAAACCATTATTAATATCTAAAATAAATGAAGGTAAGTTCGGGAATAATGTTGCCACAGTTGTACCTGTCGCTGCGGAGTATAGTGCTAATGATACACCCATGACAATACCGCTGATTGCACCTTGCTTCGTAACAAAGTTTTTCTTCTGTAAACTAAAAATAAGAGCTGGGAATAGCTGCATAATAAAGTTATAGCTAATTAATTGCAGGAACACGATGGCACCGTGTGATTTTAATGATGCGTATAAGCTAATAATCGCTGCAATGATTGCGAATAGACGTGCAATATTCATTTGCTTACGAACGGAAGTATCTGGTTTCAATGGCATATAAATATTAGAAGTGATCATAGAACCAATGGTAATCAACGCGACTGAACACGGTACTAAAGATGCCAGTAATCCCGCTGCTCCAATGAATCCTACAAACCATGGATCAAATGTTTCAAATACTAGTTTTATTAATGCTAAATCACTTTCGGCTCCTGTTAGAGTCGGAATTGCTAAGATTGCCGTTAATCCGACAAGACATGCAAATAGCTGCATTAATGAATATAACGGCATTAAAATTGTATTTTTACGAAGGGCTTTGTCATTTTTCGCGGCATAAGTCGATAAAAATGAATTTGGCCACAGATATAACCCTAAACACATTAATGTTACAGTGGAGACATACCATACAAGACTTAGACCTTGATCTGGAAAAAGTAATACTTGAGGCTTAACCTCAGCAACTTTTTTAACCATTGATCCAACTCCATCATAATAATGAAATGGGAAGTATAGACCTAAAAATAGAAGCACACCAAACATTAGGATATCCTTAATTAAAGCTACACGAGAAGATCCATGAAGTCCCGAAATTAATGTATAAATTAAGACAATAATACTTCCAAACCAAATGGCTGCTGTAGAAGATATCGCCCCGTAGGATGCAACAGACACAATCAGCCCCATCCCTTTTAATGCCATTACAATTGTTGGAATAATCGCAATGGCCCCAACGATTGTAATAAGCTTCCCTAAAAACGGACTATTATATTTTTTCTCATAAAAGTCACCCTGTGAAATAAGATTATGCTTTTTACTATAATGTCGAATTTTTGGTAATAGAAAATAGCCGATAATACAGGCAATCGAGATATATGACATGATATAAAGAGTTGCAATCCCACTATTATAAGCTAGTCCTACTAAACCAGTTAGAGTGAAGGCGGTAAAAAACTCCCCTGCTAATAAGAAGAAAGTAATGATTGCACCCATGCCTCGTCCACCCAATGCCCACTCTTCCAATTTTCCATTTTTGCCTTTTCCTGCTTGTATCGCCGTATACATGCAAAAGATCACAACCGCTATCATAATTATGATTGAAATATTCATTCTGACACCTCCTCATCCTGTTGATCAAAACGATACAAAATTAATATAGTTAAAGAACTTAAAATAACCCACAATACAATCCAAAACATTGTGAAAGGCAGCCCTAATACATAAAGTTCAATCCGATTTACTAGGGGCACACCTATAAGGAAAGCCAGAACCGGAATAAACGCCAGAAAATAGAATGGTTTCAAATTAAATAGCCTCCTCTACCTTTAATAAAGTTTGTACAAACCGTTTCATACGGTTCATGCCCTCTTCTAGCTTTTCCATTGAACATGCATACGAAATACGAATGTATCCTTCGCCATATTCAGAAAAACCATATCCCGGAATGACGGCCACTTTCGCTTCATCTACAAGTTGATGGATAAATTCATTCGAACTTAAACCTGTTTTTTCGATTGAAACAAATAAATAAAACGCACCATCTGGTTTAATGGTTTCTAAACCCATGTCCGTAATACGTTGGTAAACAAAGTTACGCCGTTTTTCATATGCTTGACGCATTTCTTCGACTTCTGGTAAATCGTGATGTAATGCCTCCATGGCAGCGTATTGACTGACCGAACTTGCACATACACAGTTATAGGCATGAACTTTAAACATTTCATCTGTGATATAAGCAGGTGCTAATGTATAACCAATTCTCCAACCTGTCATGGCATGGGACTTTGATAGACCGTTGATGACAATGCATTTCTCTTTCATTTCTGGGAATGAAGCGATGGAAATATGTTTCAATCCATATGTGAGTTCACTGTATATTTCATCTGAAATAATAAAAATATCTTTCCCTCTTAATAGGTTTGCAATTTCTTCTAATTCTTGAGCGTTTAAAATAGCACCCGTTGGGTTTGACGGATAGGGTAAAACAACACATTTTGTTTTTTCTGTTATATTTTCTTCAATTAATTTTGCAGAGATTTTATAATTATGATTTCGAGTATCTACAAACACAGGGTTTGCGAAGCACATACGAATAAGTGGTTCATAACCTGGATAAATAGGTGCTGGTAAAATGACTTCATCACCCGGCTCTAATATCGTGCGGAAGGCAATATCCAACGCTTCACTGGCGCCCATTGTAATTAAAACTTCATCTTCTGGGCGATAATTTAGTTGGTATCGTCTTTTTACAAAGTCAGATGCAGCTTGTCTTAGTTCAAGCACACCTGCGTTATGAGTATAGCCAGTTTTTTTCGCTTCAATTGCATGTTTCCCCGCTTCTAATATGGAATCCGGTGTTACAAAATCCGGTTGTCCAATTGTTAAATTAATAATCGAAGGATCATTTGCCACTTTGTTTCCGATTTCACGAATGGCAGAAATTTTGATGTTTTTAACTGTTTTACTAAGTAAATGATCCATGATGCTCTCCCCCTTCTATCCCTATATTTGAGTACGCTTTATAGATATGCAAGAAGCATGCCAATTTCAAAACACTGATAAATCAGTACTTTTGAAAAACTTAACACAGAATTTATAATTCGAATTTAACTTATTGATTCTAATTAGATTCAATTTATGTCGAAAAATGTATAGATTTGCTTTATTCTATGCTATAGTTTCTTACATAAGGGTTCAAAATGAGTCTATAACGAATCAAACAGGGGTTATAATACTTTTCCTGCATGTGGAAATGAATGATGAATGGAGGAACACTTTGACAGCAGAAGCCTTACAACAATTAGATGGTGAATTACTTATAAAGATTTTTAATACATTGAAAGATCCTATTTGGATTAACGATAAAAATGGGAAAGTATTGTGGGTGAATCAAGCGGCTGCAGAAACTTTTTCAATTGGTAAATTAATTGGCAATAACGTTTTTGAAATGGAAAAACAAGGGGTATTTTCACCTTCTATCTCTAGGCTTGTCATCGAACAAAAACGCTTTATAAGCACCGCCCAGATCACTCAAAATCATGGTCGCTTGCTTGTTTCTGGTGATTATATTCCAGACGAGAACGGGGATATCCAATATATTGTAACGCATGCAAGACAATTATCCCAAGCGATCAATCAATCAAGTGAATTAGAAAAAATTGAGTCTATTTTACAACTATATAAACAGCAAATTCGCGAGCTAATTTTGCAACAAAATCAGCAGGAAGAAGAATTCTATGTTGGAAAAAGTAAAGCTGCACAATCTATTTCTGTATGGTCTCAAAAAATTTCGGATGTCGAGACAACGATTCTATTAACTGGAGAAACTGGTGTTGGAAAAACAGCCTTTGCCCATCGAATTCATCAGTTGAGCAGTCGTAATCATAAACCATTTATTCATTTAGACTGCGGTGCCATTCCAGAATCGCTCATTGAATCGGAATTATTTGGGTACAAAAAGGGGGCATTTACAGGGGCCAATGCGAATGGAAAACTCGGTTTAATTGCAGCGGCTGATCAGGGGACATTATTTTTAGATGAGATCGGAGAATTCCCTCTACATCTACAATCAAAGCTTCTGCAATTTTTACAAAACAAGACCTATCGGATGATTGGGGATAACCAGTTACAACAAGCGGATGTCCGAATTATTGCAGCCACCAATGTAAATTTAATGGAACGCGTCAAGGAAGGAACATTTCGTAAGGACTTATTTTATCGTTTAAACATCCTTCCTATGAAAATTCCCCCTTTACGTGAAAGAAAAGAAGATATTATTCCACTTTTGAATTTTTATTTAAGTAAATTTAACCAAAAGTATAACCGCAGGCAAACTTTAACCAAAAACTTAATGGATGCCTTATACAATTACAGTTGGGAAGGAAATATTCGTGAACTTGAAAATTTAATGGAACGCTTAGTGATTACATCTGCTGGACCCAAAATTGATCTAGAAGATTTACCAAGAGACTTCCCCCTTCAGCAGACTGAAGCAATGCTACTTCAAAACGTTGAAGAAATGAGTTTACCCATCTATTTAGAACAGATTGAAAAAAATATATTAGTTAAAACCTATAACGAAACGAATAGCACTTGGAAAACAGCAAAAAAACTCGGTGTATCCCAATCCTATATCATTCGCCGCTTGAAAAAATTCAATTTGAGAATAAGTGAGAAGAAATTGGTTGAGGAGTAGAAAAATAAAAAAACTGCCAAGGGGTTTGACCCTTCGGCAGTATTAAAACTTAACTATGTTAAAGAACTATGTTGATTTTTAAACAAAGTTGATTAGAGCGGAAATCAGCAATTATAAAATATTTATTTTGGCAAGCGTATTTTAATTAACTCAGCAAAATATTCCGCACCAATTTTTAATATCTTATCATTATAGTCATATCGTGAGTTATGAAGTGGAACATTGCCAATTAAATCAGACTCATCACCATTTCCTATAAATACAAAGCAACCAGGAATCTTCTGCAAAAACGCACCAAAATCTTCCGAAGCCATCCACTGTTGACAATTTCCATCCACTTTATTTTCACCAACCACATTTTGGGCTGCTCTTACCGATATATCAACACACTCTGCCCAGTTAACTGTTGGTGCGAATTCATGGGTATATTCAAATTGACATTCTGCTCCATTTATTTTGCAAATTCCCTCACTAATCGTTCGCATTCTATCTTCCAGCAACTTTGATACCTCTGGGGTATAACTTCTAGTATCCCCTTTAATCACTACATTTGTAGGTATCGCATTACGAATCCCATCTGTTATAAATTCAGTACACGAAATGACAGCGGGAACATTTGGGTCCATATTACGAGAGATAATGGTTTGCATAGCAATAATAATTTCAGACGCAATAACGATCGGGTCTTTCCCCATATGAGGGCTTGAAGCATGTGAGCCTTGTCCCTTAATACGGATCACAAAGTTATCCTCACTGGCCATTATTCCGCCCACACGAGTTGCAATGGAACCCACAGGCATGCCTGGCATATTGTGCATTCCATAAATCTCATCTACCGGAAAACGTTCAAAAAGTCCATCTTGCATCATGGCAAAAGCGCCTTTGCCAATTTCCTCTGCAGGTTGAAAAATAAACCGAACTGTCCCTTTAAAATCTTTACGCTCCGTTAATAACTTGACTGCGCCCAAAATGGTAGCCATATGCCCATCATGACCACACGCATGCATTTTACCCGAATTCTGGGATTTGTATGGATATTCAACCTCTTCCGTTAGATTAATAGCATCCATATCTGCTCTAATCCCAATAATACCTTTTCCATCGCCCACTGTAAGATTGGCAACGATTCCAGTCCCGCCAATATTTCTGTGAACCTCTAATCCCATATCTGTTAAGACTTTAGCTACAAATTCAGAAGTATTTCTTTCTTCAAAGGCGCTTTCTGGATGCGCATGGAGATAGTGCCGCCACTCAGTAAGCTGTTTTTCAAAATTTCCATTAGTCATATTCATTCACCCTCTCATAAAATATTTTTATTAATAGGATTATACAGATGGATATGCCCCATCCCATACTACTTTTCTATAATTCTCTGGATCCGTGTCACCTTCTGTGCTGATCATAAGAATCTTCGAATCTTGATTCAGTTTCAACATTTCTTTCATACCACTGAGCATTTTGTTTTCAGCCAATAGACTAATTAATCCCAAACCAACTGCACCAGATTCACCTGAAACAATTTGAGGGTCACTGCCCAATGGGTTTGCAAGAATTCGCATACCTCGCGCGGCCACAGAGTCTGGACAAGAAACAAAGGCTTCAGCATAATCTTTTAAAACCCCCCAAGAAGTTGTACTTGGTTCCCCACATGCTAAACCTGCCATAATCGTATTCAAAGCGCCCGTTACAGAATGGGGTTGTCCATCACCAATATTTATAGATTTGTATAAACAGGCCGCTTTATCCGGTTCGACAATAACTGTAATAGGACGTTGATCCCCGAATTTCCCTGCTAGATATCCGAGCATACTACCTGCAAAGGAACCAACTCCGGCTTGTAAAAACACATGCGTTGGTCGTTCATCACCAGCTTCGGCAATCTGCTCCACTGCTTCATCCAAGATCGTTCCATAACCCTGCATAATCCAAGTTGGAATCTCTTCATATCCATCCCAAGCCGTATCCTGTACCAAAACCCAGCCATTTTCATCAGCCTTCTGGCTTGCCAGCCTAACTGTATCATCATAATTTAAATCTGTTATAGAAGCTTCTGCTCCTTCTTTTCTTATATTATTTAATCTTATTTCTGAAGACCCTTTTGGCATAAATACAAGTGATTTTTGTCCTAGCTGATTTGCTGCCCAAGCAATTCCTCTTCCATGATTTCCATCAGTTGCTGTGACGAAAGTAATGTCTTCAAGTTTTTCTTTTACTTCTTTACTTCTTAGTTTTTCAAAAGAAAGCTCAGAAATATCGACATTTAATTTTTTTGCTAAATATTTTCCTACAGCAAATGAACCACCTAATACTTTAAAAGCATTAAGTCCAAATCGATAAGATTCATCTTTTACCCAAATATTGCTAACTCCTAATTGTTTAGACAACTTATCTAAGCTGTGAAGTGGAGTTACTTTATACTCTGGAAAGCTTTTATGAAAATTTCTTACCTTTTCAATTACTTCACTATTAATAAATTCTACAGATGCTTTCTCCATATCTGCTTTTCTTGCATTTTTATTTACAATATATTTAATTTCTGTTAAATTCCCCATTTTTATCTCCTTAAAAAAGGTTTTATTGTAGGTATCCTAATTAAATTTGAATGACACTTAAATCTTTAAGCCATGCTTTTTTGTTTGTCTTTACAGATTTTTTACTAATTGCCTGCAAGTTCGCAAACGACATCAAGCAATACATTTGCTCCAGCTATCAAGTCGTAATCTTTTGTATACTCCTTAGGATTATGACTAATACCGTCAATACTTGGGACGAAAATCATAGCTGTCGGGCAAACGCGAGCCATCATTTGAGCATCATGTCCCGCACCAGATGTCATTCGTCTTGAGTGGAGCCCGCGCTCTCCAGCAGCTTTCTCTACCAGTTTTACGATTGTTTGGTCAAAAGCGACTGGAGGGAAACGTACTAGTTGTTCCGATGTAATGGTTACTTCTTCGGTTACCGCCAATTCTTCGAGGTAGTTTGCAAGTGCCTGCTCTTCCTCTTTCAATCTCTTCCCGTTTGGATTTCTCAAATCAACAGTGAAAGTTGCCAATGATGGAATGACATTAACAGCATTTGGCTTAAAACTAATTGTTCCAACGGTTGCAACAGTTTGCCCGTTAGAAGCTTTCGCACGATCACGTAAATAGGTTATTACCCGAGCCGCAGCAAGTCCTGCATCACGCCGCATATCAGTTGGTGTAGTACCAGCGTGATTGGCAACACCTTCAATGGTAATGCGCTGCCAAGAAATACCTTGAAGATTCTCAACAGCACCAATTGGAATACCCACTTTTTCGAGAATAGGGCCTTGTTCGATATGAAGCTCAATGTAAGCGTGTGGCTTCAAAAAGCCCGGCTCCTTTGTACCGGCATATCCAATACGCTCAAGCTCCACGCCTAATAGAGTACCATCCGTACCAACCGATTTAAGCGCATCCTCAACTGATAGCCCGCCAGCATACACAAGAGATCCCATCATGTCAGGCTGATAGCGCACTCCCTCCTCATTGGTAAATGCTGCGACTGCAATTGGACGATTTGGAACAAAACCTGTCTCCTGCAAAGTAGTTATTACTTCAAGCCCTGAAAGAACACCATAGCATCCGTCATACATACCGGCATTAATAACTGTGTCGATGTGCGAGCCAAGCAATATTGGTGCTTCATTTCTATTTTCTGTACTATACCAAATACCAAAGATATTACCGATTCTGTCGATTTCAACTTCCAATCCTACTTCCTTCATCCAAGTGACTAGGAGATCACGTCCCGCTTTGTCTGCATCTGATGCAGCTAATCTCGTTCTTTTATTTTCATTGTCCAGACCCGTTCGGCCAAGTTCTTGAATACGGTTAAGTAGGCGTTCAGAGTTGATTGTTAGGTTTAAATTAGTAACTGTCATGTTCATTTCCCCTTTTCAACATGTAGAGTAGCATGGAAACAACCAGATTAATAAATTTGTTAAAACATAAAGTAAATCAGCTAATCGAGGGTGAACCACATTATTAAAATGTAATTATAATGTTATAATAATTAAGTATTTGTACCAATAATACTAATATTGAATAGAAAAATATAAATATATTGAGGTGTTGGCCGTGCAAATGAAAAACTTCATGATTGATGAAAGTTTAAAAGAACTAACCAAACACCACACAGTCGTTATGCCAATTGCATGTTATAAAACCACCATTAATCAAAATATACATGGCTATATTCCACTTCATTGGCATGACGAAATTCAATTTGTGTTGATTGTAAAAGGGGAAGCGTTTTTTCAAGTTAATGAAGATTGTGTAGTGGTTCGCGAAGGTGATGGACTGTTTATAAATAGTGGATGCCTGCACATGGCACAGGACAAAAATCGGTCGAGTTGTGTCTATATTTGCTTAAATCTTTCCCCTAATTTTGTGATATCACAAGAACTCTATGCCACGTATGTAAAACCTTACATTCAAGCGACTAATTTACCTTACCTATATGTAAATGCAAATGAGCTTTGGGGGAAAAGCATTTTAGATACAATTTTAGAAATCTATCACTGTATTGAACAAAAGTACCAATACTATGAAATCGATATAACCATGAAACTATCATTAATTTGGAAAAACTTAATCGATAATGGTTTTAAGCTGGAATATGTTCAGACAGAAATAGTAAAGAATCAAAGAATGAAGCAAATGTTAAGTTGGATCCATGAGCATTATGCAGAAAAAATTATGTTAGAAGATATTGCAAGGGTGGGTCAACTGAGCCGTTCAGAATGCTGTCGTTATTTCAGTAGGTTTTTAAAATGTACACCATTAAGTTATGTTATAGATTATCGTATTCAAAAGAGCTTATATCTACTGCAGCAAGGTGATTCTAATATTACTGAAGTTGCTTATCAAGTTGGATTTAATAGTACAAGCTATTTTATTGATAAATTCAAAGATTCCATGGACATGACTCCATTAGCATACAAAAAAATAAAATGTATAATATGACCGGGAGATTTTCAGGTATTGATGGAACACCGAGAACAGGGTAATCAAAAAGACAGTTTCAAATCCACAATATGTTTGGATTTGAAACTGTCTTTTACTTTTTCTATAACCAATGTAACTCATGCAAACAAAATTAACCTTAGTTTGTACTTAACGTTTTTGTTGCAGCCTTTTCCAAACTCGCTTTAAATTCTAAATCGGATGCTTGTTTTACCTTTTTAATAAATAAGGATAGAAGTAATCCGATGACGCCAATCCCAATAATAACAAGGTATGCATCATTAATGCCCTGTATGGTGGCTTCTTTAATAACCTGTGCTTGATTCAGGCCCTTAGATGCTGCTGAAGGAATCATATCCTGCAGATGTGTTTTTGTCCGGTCAGACATAACAGTAACGAGAAGCGAAGTCCCAACAGCTCCTGCCACTTGTCGAACGGTATTGCTAATGGCCGTTCCATGAGCATTTAATTGCTGGGGCAGTTGGTTCAAACCGGCGGTCTGTAAAGGCATCATCATCAAGGCCATTCCAATTCGGCGCCCCGTTGACATAAGAACCAAATACAGATAACTTGTCGTGTCCGTCAAATTGGTAAAGCCCATTGTTGTCGCAATGGTAATAATCATTCCAATAACAGTTAGCCATTTTGCACCAAAGCGATCGAACAGCTTACCTGTAACCGGCATAAGGAATCCCATGATTAGTGCTCCTGGAAGTAGAAGCAGACCGGACTCAATTGCTGTATAACCGCGGACGTTCTGTAGGTAAAGTGGAAGCAGCATCATATCTGCATACATCACCATAGTAACCGCAATATTAATAATCGTTGTTAAGGAAAACATATTGTACTTAAACGAACGTAAGTCAAGCAGTGGATTCTGCGATTTCAACTGTTTCCATGAAAAGAGTCCAAGGGCTATGATACCAACCGCTATTGTACTAAGTACCTCCATGTCTGACCATCCAAGGCTCCCAGCCCGGCTGAAACCATATAGCAACGCACCAAAACCAATGGTGGAGAGTACGACACTTAGGATATCAAGTTTTGTTTTGATTGGCTCAGATAAATTTCGGAGATATATGAATCCCAGACCAATAACTATGACAGCAAATGGAATCATCCCGTAAAACATGGTTTCCCATTTGTAGTGTTCAATAATATAGCCAGCAATAGTAGGTCCAATGGCTGGTGCAAATATGATGGCAAGCCCGACCATACCCATGGCTGCTCCTCTTTTTTCAGGAGGAAAGATGGTAAGAATGACGTTTGTAAGCAACGGCATAATGATTCCTGCTCCAGCCGCCTGTATCATGCGTCCGGTTAATAGTAAAGGAAAACCAGATGCTAATGCTGAAAAAATGGTTCCTGCTAAAAATACGAACATGGAAGCTTGAAAGAGTTGACGTGTGGAAAACCGCTGCATTAAGTAGGCGGTAATGGGAATCAAGACACCATTTATAAGCATGTAACCCGTAGTTAACCACTGGGCAGTTGCTGCTGTTATTTTGAATTCAACCATTAACTCAGGAGTAGCCACGCTCATGAGTGTTTGGTTTAAGGTTGCAAGGAAAGCCCCTAAGATCATAATGAACATTATAGGTCCTTTTTTTAACGAATTTGTGACGCTATTTGGATGACTATTCAAAATTCCCCTATCCTTTCTAAAATCATCGTAGACTTTTTTTACAATGTGTTTAATAATTAACATTGTATAAATTACTTTATATTGCGATGGCTGATCTGACAACAGACAATTTCTTACGATGTGTAAATTAATTATCATTTATTTCATTTTTGTTGTGTAAGTCCTAATTAATAGACAGAACTTTAATTATTGTAAATTTCCATTCAGTAGGAAAGGTGATTAGTGATGACAGACCAGGAAAAACCACGAAAAGATCCTCGTATCCTTCGCACACGTCAACTAATTAAGGAAGCATTAATAGATTTACTACAAGAGGTCGATATCAATAAAATAACGGTTAATCGGATTGCTGAACGCGCAACCATTAACCGTGTGACGTTTTACCTTCATTATAAAGATATTCCGGACATGCTAGAGAAAATGGCACAGGAAATGGCTGAGGATATTGAATCGATAATGGGGAGTACAAAAGGTGACCAAAATACTGATAAAAACATCGACTTTGTCAAGCTAGAAACGCTGCTTGAGTATATTGCTAAGAATTACAAATTTTATAAAGTAGTTCTTAATTCCAGAAGATCACCCATCTTTACAGAGCGCTTGTTAACTATTCTCACGAAAGCAATAACTGAGAAAACAGCTAACAACAAATTGAAAAATAATAATGACATACCAAGGGATATTGCTATCTGGTACAGTTCATCAGCTTTAATAGGTACGATTGTAGCTTGGCTGCGTAACGATATGCCTTATACACCGCAATTTCTGGCTAAGCAGTTGTCTAGACTTTTTCGACTGGATAAGGAGTAAGCTATGGGTAAATGCCTTTTTTCCCTTTGTAAATTTGGCCATAAAAACACCCCGTAAATGTTAGTTTGGTGTCTAACATTTACGGGGCAGTTCAAATACAAAGCTTTACCCTTCTTATGGTTATTATTTAAATCTCACATATTTAATTCTCCAAGTCTTTATGAAAAAGTTGACCTCGCAATAAATAGCGTTATTTTATATGATAACCACGTTCATATTGTTTCGGTAGATTTATCTGCTTGCTCCGTAATTCAATCGCTGCATGGGTAGACCAATATGGATCCACTAGCATTCCGCGGGCAATTGCAACCAAGTCTGCATCTCCATTCCCAATCACAGCCTCTGCTACAGCAGGTTTCTCGAGCATTCCTACTGCAATTACTGGAATGCTAACCTCCTCACGAATCTTACGGGCAAATGGAACCTGGTAGCCTGGGTAGTTTCCTGGCTTTCTTTCACCTGGAATTCCTTCACCACCGCTGCTAACATGGAGAATATCAGCTCCTGCTTCTTTATAGGCTTTACTTAACATAACGGCATGATCTAAATCATAGCCTCCATCAGCGTATTCTACTGCTGTGATACGGACAGATAAGGCCATGTCAGATGGCATCTCTTTTTTTACAGCTTGGATAACCTCCTTCCCAAAAAGGGAAAAATCCTGCCCATATTGATCATCACGTTTATTCGTAAGCGGTGATTGGAACTGATGGATCAAATACCCGTGAGCAGCATGAATTTCAATCATGTCCACTCCCGCTTTCACTGCCCTTCTTGCTGTATCGGCAAACAGCTGAACCATTTCCTTTACTTCCTCAGTTGATAAAGCACGTGGAGTTTTATAGCCTTCATCCGGGAATTTTATCGCAGAGGGGGCAACCGGATTGGCAGCATCCTCTGCTTTTCTCCCGGCATGGGCAATCTGTATGCCTATTTTTGTACCATAGGCATGAACCTGGTCAATAATTCTTGAAAAGGCTGGAATTTGGTCATCTGACCATAAACCAAGGTCATAATCCGTAATTCTTCCATCTGGATCAATATCAGTCATTTCCATTATGATTAGTCCAGTCCCTCCGATTGCTCGGCTGACGTAATGAACATAATGCCACTCGTTAGGTTTCCCGTCCTTTTCAGTTACTGAGTATTGGCACATGGGAGCCATAACAGCTCGGTTCTTCAATTTTAAAGATTTCAGTTTAAATGGTGAAAATAGCATATTGCTCATTCCTTATCATCCCCAAATAATTTTTCGTGTTCTGGGTCAGCTTTTACCTTTCCCTTTTGTTTTGCTGGTAGTACCCCATAAGTTATGTTGCTAATATTTTATTTGGTAAGTTTATTTAAGTAGTTCACTAAAAATCAAAATTATCTGGATCAGGACCGACTCGATGATTCTGGTTCAAGCCATCAATTCGTTCCATATCTTCTTTCGTTAACTCAAAGTCAAACACGGTAGAGTTTTCAATAATACGATGTTCTTTTGTAGACTTCGGAATCGTCACAACACCATTTTGTAAATCCCAACGTAAAATGACCTGAGCAACGGACTTGTTATACTTACTAGCAATTTCAGTTAGAACTTCATTATCTAATAATTGTCCTTGCATTAATGGTGACCATGCTTCTAGTTGAATACCATGTTCTTGGCAGAAAGATTGAACTTTCTTTTGAGTTAAACGTGGATGGTACTCTACTTGATTCACCATCGGTTTAATTTCGGCATCTTTCATCAATTCTACAAGGTGATGTGTTTGGAAATTACTTACCCCAATGGCTTTTATTTTTCCTGTTTTATAAAGAGTCTCTACTGCTCTCCATGCATCTTTATATTTACCTTCTACTGGCCAATGGATAAGATACAAATCAAGATAGTCTAATCCAAGTTTTTTTAAGCTTGTTTCATATGCTTGAATGGTAGACTCATATCCTAAATCAGCATTCCAAACTTTAGAAGTCACAAACAAATCTTCTCTTGAAATTCCTGCTTCTTGAATTCCTTCACGGATTCCTTGTCCGACTCCTTCTTCATTTCCATATATAGCTGCAGTATCAACACTACGATAACCATTCTTAATAGCTGCTTTTACCGCACTAACTAACTCAGGTCCCTCTTCTACTTTAAATACTCCTATACCAAACCAAGGCATTTTTACCCCGTTATGCAACGTGGTTGTATCCTGTAAATTTTTAACCATTAAAATTACCTCCATTATTATCTTTTTGAATTTATATTCGAATGCGTGCGTTTTTAAAATGTCCGACTTTTGGAAAGAAAGTCTTTATCTGCTCCCGTTACACCACTTTGTCCCCAGTTTCCTGGAATCATTTCACGAATGACGATAAGTACTTTATCCAAAGGTGCATGAGTATATTTAGAGGTTATTTGTGTAAGCTGGTTTACCCACTTATCCTTCGTATCTTGATCAAATGTATTCCAAATATCAATCGTGATAATAGCCATTCCATCTATGTTACTATCCGGCGTATGATAAGACTCTTTTGTATCCCAATTGACCACCCTACTCTTCTCAGCAAAGGTAGCATCGATTGCTACTGCCCCAGCTTTACCCCAGTTTTCTTTCTCTCGTTCATTTATCAATACTTGAATTTTGTCAGGGACAATCTTTAATAATTTTGTTGTAAGTTCGGTCACATTATAAATGAATTCCTTTTTTTCTTCTGTTGACATGGTTGGCCAAGTATTTACCTCAATTAATGGCATAGTATCCTCCTCTAAAACTGTTTATTTAAATAATTTTTAACCGCTCTAATAACCAATTCATGATCTTCTTCAGGGGTTAATCCTGATACTGTTATCATCCCAATAGCCCCTACGTTTTTTATTTGGATGGGAAATGCTCCACCAAACGCACTGTATTCCGAAGCATCTAAACGGTATTCTTCATGATGTGGGATTCCACTTAACTCACTTTGTATCTGCATATAATAAGAGCTATGATTATGCAAAGAAACGACCCGTTTTTTCCGCTCAATCCATTTGGTATTTTCCTCAGTCGTCCCTGTCATTTTGAAGTGAAATAATTGCACCTCATTTTTTGTTATATCCACAGCAATCGATTTACCCTCTTGCTTGGCTGTTTCAACGATTAGTAAACCTAATTGAAAAGCATCTTCATTTGTAAAAGAGGAAAATTGAAGTGTTTCTTCTTCTATTAATATTCTTTTTCTTATTTCACCCATGCTTGAAATACTCATATTTTTCACTCCCATAATCGTTTTGGCTGCTTTTGCATTTTTTTGATCTTTTTTCTCTAAAGCCATGCTCCAACTTGTAAGAATCACAGCTCCAACGACCATTAATCCACCAATCCAAGCAGTATGGATAAGTCCAATGGAATCAGTAATCACACCCCCAAGGTATGAACCAAGTGTAATTCCAGCGTTGAAAGCAGCAATATTGATTGCAGATGCTACATCAACTGCTTTTGGAACAAAGCGTTCCGCTAATATTACGACATACACTTGAAGACCAGGTACGTTCATAAAATGAAAGAGTCCCATAAACAAGATTGTTACTAATGCCGCAACTTTAAACGGTGCTGTAAATGTTAAAATGAAAAGCACAATGGCTTGTATGATAAACATATAAAATAATGAAACAATAGGTTTCTTATTCGATATCTTTCCACCAATGATATTACCGATTGCTATAGCAACCCCATACACAAGTAAAATAATGGCAACAGCACCTTCTTTAATATGTGTAATTTGCTGAAGTAGTGGAGATAAATAGGTGAAAACAACAAATGTACCTCCATAACCTAGTGCAGTAATAATAAAAACAAGTAGTAACCGACCATTGGTAATTGGTTTGAATTGCATGCGCAATGATGTACGAGTTCCTTTTGGCAGATTAGATGGGACCAATATACAATTTGCGATAAAAGCAAGGATTCCAATAATGACAATTGCAATGAAGGCTTCTCTCCATCCAAATTGTTGACCAATAAAAGTACCAAAAGGTACCCCAGTCACGATTGCTATAGTTAGCCCTGAAAACATAATGGAAATGGCACTAGCTCTACGATTCTCAGGAACTACATCAGCAGCAATGGTTGAACCCACAGACATGAATACTCCGTGTGAAAAAGCTGTGATTACACGAGCAACGATCAATACTGCAAAACTCGTTGCACTTGCTGCAATAGTATTTCCTACAATAAAAACGACCATAATCCAAAGCAACAAAGCTTTTCGAGATATCCTCGATGTTAACGGAGTCAGAATGGGTGCTCCAAATGTTACTCCCAAGGCATAAAAAGAAACTGTTAACCCGGCTGTTGTAACGGAAATATGCATGTCATTTGCAATGAGGGGTAATAAACCAACACTTATAAATTCTGTTGTTCCAATTGCAAATGCGCTTACTGCTAAAGCTAAAAGTGCCCATGTACTTTTTTTATTTTCCATGTTCCTTTCTCCTTTCTAGTGATGTGAAATTTTTCTAGGACATTCCCTTTAAAAAGTCTGGCAGAAGATGTCCGCAAGATGTATTATAAGGAGTGTATTTCACGAAAGTAAGTACGCACTTTAAAGTTATATAGGTACCTGAAAGTTACATAGGCACTTTTTAGTACCTATAAATATTGAGTAGGAGGATAAGTATGTCTACTAAAAAGTATAATATTTCGGTTGAAGCTACACTTGAGGTTATAGGCGGGAAATGGAAGTGTGTAATCCTTTGTCATTTAACACATGGTAAGAAACGAACAAGTGAATTAAAACGACTTATGCCTGCCATCACACAAAAAATGTTAACTCAACAATTACGTGAATTAGAACAGGTTGGAATTATTAACCGGATTATTTATAATGAAATTCCCCCAAAAGTGGAATATGAACTTAGCGAATATGGCTGGAGTTTGAAAAGTATTTTGGATTCTTTATGTGCTTGGGGAGAGAATCATATTACGAAAGTATATGGTGATAAATCATCTGTCTTAGAGGACAACATTTTAAACAAAAAGATTGATTTTGTGCAATCATAACTTAAAACAGTCCAGCAACAATTGATAAACTACCATGAAAATAAACTTCCTCAAGATTAGAAAAATGACAATTCTTAAGAAGACCCTGCTCAATCGTTAAAAAAAAGAGTAGAGCTTAATGAATAAGTCTATGAATTGGTTGACTGGATTAAGGTCTTTATCAGTATTGACCCTTCCATACCTTTTTCATTCTTTGTGGTGAAGCGCTGATTTTTGCGCTTCATGGATGGCTATCGGGTACAATTTTGTAATAAGACAAATCAAAAATCCGACTCCTCAAATATTTAGGGAATCGGATTTTTTAGTTTTACAATCTTCTTTGTATAATCCCCGCACACCCCTCTATACGTCATTTTCGTTGATAAAAAAACGACAAAACAATTGATCAATTTTTTACAAAAAACAAAAAAAGAACAAGCGTAAACCTGTTCTAGTTGTTTGGTTATGATTTAGACTTTTTTATTTTTCCATCAATTCATCTGTATTACTTCAAACTAAATTTCCTGTTATATAGAAAAAACTTGATAACACAACGGTTACCAAGGCTCTGTATTGATGGCCTGTACAGGGATCGAACCTGTGACCTCAACCCTGTCAAGGCAGCACGTCCTGCAAGCCATCCTCAATCCATTTATTTAACATGGAATAGCATGCTAGAGTTTGATCCAAACACCTTTCTCTGACCGTCACTTTCCATAAATTTTGTGCAACTCTTCTTCGTTATATTAAAAAAATTATTTAATGGGAATATTATTAAACAGGACTTTTTAAAAAGGGGTTAAAGAATGAGAAAAGAAATAATTATGGTGACGATGGGAACACTAACAGCAATAGGTCTTACAGGTTGTGGAGATTCACAAAACAGAAGTATGAACGAGATACAAACACAAAAAATCAGTTATTCCCAACGCTCCTTAACTGCGCCCTTTTCAGACTTGCTTTATGGATTTTCTGCTATTGAGAAGTATGTCGCAAAAGGAGATTATGATAACGCCACAACTCTTTCACGAAACCTTTACGATGAATTTCACGACGCTATTTTGCCTCCATTAACAGTGAAAAAAGGCAAAACCTATGCAGACAATGTGGACAGAAAATTTGATGAGCTAACTGAGGCCATTTCCAACAAGAATCAATCCAAAATTCCAAATCTCATTAAGGAAAATCGGAAAAACCTCAAAACAATTGCTCCCATTTTGGGTGTTTCCGTCATTTCAACACAATAATCTTAATTTGTAATGGAGGCAATTATATGCGAAGATTAACCCTTAAATTGACAATCGCAGAAGTAGCCATCGGAATTTTGTTTTTGCTTTATGAATTTCTCACTGGACACCCATGGACAGTCGATGGAGTTCCATGGACAATGGATGAAAATTTCCACTTTAACATCGCACTTGGCTTTTTTGTTGGTGCGGGATTCACTTTTATTATGGGTGCCATTTTTGGCTCGACCCAAAGCAGAGATCGTTCGTATAAACCTAAAAATAATACCTGATAGGACACCTCTCCTTTACTTACCGATAACAGCCGTTGGAAGCTGGTTTCTCCACTATCGCAGAGTAGAAAGGTGGTAAATATGGATCCGTATTATTATTATACCGTTACCTATGTCGGATTATTTGCTGCAGCATTAGGCATCTCCTCCTTTATGTTTTATCGGTTGATGAATGAATAATTCATATTCCTATAAAAGCCCAAGGGGCTTGGCTTATTGCGCTAGACAGTTCTCGAATTCGAAAACTTTCATAATCCACAAAAAATGACTATCCAGTAAGATAGTCATTTTTTTCATGCTGGTTATTCTTTCATTGATTTCGTAAACATAACGGTAATGAAAATAAGTGTCAGAGCAAACAAACCACAAATGATATAAAGCCCGTAACTATCCATCTTTTCACTCCTATCTTCCATGCTTTGTATCCCATTTCTGCATCGCACAGCGTATTCCTTTCCTTCACCACGCGATAAAGCTCTTTCCCGCCATTATTGAACAACATAATTAAATGACATCACCCACATAGATCCAATTACAATGGTCAAAACGAAAATAATCCCTAAAATGAGTGCAGCTGCATTGTATCTTGGTGCTTCGCCATCGCGAATGTGCATGAAGAAGAAAAGCTGGATGACAAATTGCAAAACAGCTGCAATCAAAATACTGACCATAAGCGCTGTTTTCCCCATCAAATGGTTTAATACGAGAAAAAGTGGGATGATCGTCAAAATAATCGATAAAAGAAAACCGATAACGTACGCTTTCATTGATCCAGTATGTTCAGCGTGTTCATGAGCGGACAATTACATCACCCCCATTAAATAAACAACGGTAAAGATGAAAATCCAAACAGCATCCAAAAAATGCCAATACAAACTAATGATTGAAATTTTCCGTGTTGTAACTGGTGTAATCCCTCTTTTGGCAATCTGAATCATCAACCCAATCATCCATAGAATCCCAAACGAGACGTGCACACCATGGGTTCCTACAAGAGAGAAAAAGGATGTAAGGAACGCACTTTTTGTAAGGGTAGCTCCTTCTGCGACCATACTTACAAATTCATTGATCTCAAGGGCTACGAACGTTGCTCCTAAGACTGCGGTTATAATCAGCCAGCCAATTAAAGCCTTTTTCTTTCCTTTATGCATGGCTAAGACTGCAATACCGCTTGTAAAAGAACTGACTAACAAGATGAAAGTTTCAGCAATAAAGCCGGGAATATCGAAATCCTTTGCTGTAAAACCGCCATTTGTATGGGAATGTAAAACAGCGTAAGCAGCGAAAAATGTCGCGAATAAGAGACAGTCGGTGACAAGAAAAATCCAAAATCCTAAAACCTTTAATTCCTCCTGGTCTGCATGGCCATGGTCGGTACCATGGCCTGACATATGAGCAGTCACGCTCTGTGACATATAACTACCTCCCAAAAGTTTCTCCAGTTGGAACATCGACGGAATGGTTAAGACTCCTTAACGCTTTTTCCGTTTGTTCAATCTCTTCAACTGGAATGTAATAATCCGTATCATATTGGAATGAACGGGCATATAAAGTGGCTGCGACACCGATTAATCCGATTATTCCCATCCACATCCATTCGAACGTAAAGCCAAATCCGGCAATAAAGAAGAAGCACGACATGATAAAAGGAATACCGGAATTTTTCGGCATATGAATTGGTTCATATTTCGGTTTTTCTTCTTTGTATCCTTCCTGCCGCATTTCTTCTTTTTTGTACCACCAGGCATCTACTCCCCTTACTTCAGGGATGATGGCAAAGTTGTAAGCAGGAGCCGGTGACGGAATCGACCATTCCAGTGTCCGACCGTCCCAGGCATCTCCGGTTACATCACGTTTACCATATTTAACGCTGTATAGAATTTGCCAAACTTGGATGACGAAGGCAATCCCCATCAGGAATGCGCCAATCGAAGAGATGAAGTTGAGCGGAGCCCAGCCCATATCCCAACCAGCAGATTGGTTATACGTATAAATCCTGCGCGTCATCCCCATAAAGCCAAGAGCATATTGCGGCATGAAGCATACATAGAAACCGATTTGCCACAACCAGAATCCCCATTTTCCGAGCGTTTCATTTAATTCAAATCCAAATATTTTTGGGAACCAATAGTACATGCCTGCCAGGTAGCCGAACACAACCCCACCGATTAACACTTGGTGAAAGTGGGCAATCAAAAAGTAACTATTGTGATATTGATAGTCTGCAGGTGCTGCCGCCAGCATGACCCCCGTTGCACCGCCGACAAGAAAACAGGGTACAAACGCAAACATCCAAAGCATCGGCTGTGAAAATTGGACTCGGCCGCGGTACATGGTAAATAGCCAGTTGAATATTTTCACCCCTGTTGGAATCGCAATAATCATCGTACAAATGGCAAAGACGATGTTCACGTCTACACCGGCTCCCATCGTAAAGAAGTGATGAACCCATGTATAGTAAGAAACAATAGCGATTGCAATCATGGAATAAACCATGGAGCTGTAGCCAAAGGTCCGTTTTTTAGAGAATGTGGCAACAATTTCGGAGTATACCCCGAAAGCGGGCAGGACAACGATATACACCTCAGGATGACCCCACATCCAAATCAAGTTGACATACATCATCGGGTTACCGCCGGCCGTCATCGTAAAGAAATGCCCGCCAAGTAAACGGTCAATCGTTAACATGGCTAATGTGACAGTAAGAATCGGGAATACACCTAAAACGGCAATCGAGGAAGCTAACACGGACCATGTAAATAAAGGCATATCCCTTAGCCGCATTGTGGGAGCCCGCATTTTTAAAATGGTGACGACAAAGTTAATTCCTGTGGCCAGACTTCCGATACCGGAAATTTGAATTCCCCATATCCAGAAGTTTTGCCCGGGACCCGGACTGAACATGGTTTCCGATAAAGGCGGATACGATAACCAGCCTGAACTTGCTGAACCACCAATCACAAACGAGATATTAAAGAGCATGGCGCCAATAAAGAACAGCCAAAAGCTGACAGCATTTAAAAAGGGATAAGCGACGTCGCGGGCACCAATTTGCAATGGAACAACGATATTAAATAAGGCAAACATAAAAGGCATGGCCATAAATAAAATCATGATTGTCCCATGTGTTGTGAATATTTCATTATAGTGGTCAGAGGCTAAAAATTTACTATCCGGCACAGCCAGCTGAATCCGCATTAAAATGGCATCCACGCCGCCGCGGAAGAGCATAAGCAGCGCAGATAAAAGATACATAATCCCGATTTTTTTATGGTCAACCGTTGTGATCCATTCCCTCCAAAGCCAGCCCCATTTTTTAAAATAGGTAAGCGAGAAGATAATCGCTACGATAGCCAAAATGATGGAGACATCCGCACCGTAAATCATCGGATCGCCAGTCACAAAAAAATGCGATGTATTCATGGAAATCTTTCCTCCTGTTTACTATTTCTTTGGCATGATCGTGTCTTCACCGTAATTGTGAATATGATGATGAAGGGTTCCGCCATTTTTGTTCACGATGTTTTCGTATAATTTGTTCGGATATGAAGAATAACTTAATTCTTTCACATTGCCTGGTTGGGACAATTCCTGATACCCTGCGTTTGTAAGAACAGGAGAATTTTTTTTCAAACCGGCTGCCCATGTATTGAAATCCGCTTGACTTACAGCTTTGACCCTAAACTGCATATGGGCAAATCCTGTTCCGGTAAAATTGGCCCCGCTTCCGAAATATTCCCCTATTTTGTTCGCCTGAAGCCACAACCCCATTGACATGCCAGGCATCGTATATTCTTGTCCTCCAAGCTGAGGTACCCAGAATGAATTCATTGGCGCATCGGAGGTTAAAACAAATTGAATCGGAACCCCTGCAGGAATGACCGCATAATTGACAGTCGCAACCTTTTTATCAGGGTAGGTGAACAGCCATTTCCAATCCAATGATGTGACTTGGACAACAATCGGTTTCACATCTGTAACAGGGGGTTTCGATACTTTAATGGCTGTTTTAGCTGTGTAAATCCCAAGAATAGCGACAATCACAACAGGAATTCCCCACCATACGATTTCCAACACTTTACTGTCAGCCCATTCAGGTTGATAAGGTGCAGTGTTTCCAGGCCTATCTTTATAACGAATAATGATGTAAACAAAGATTACCATGACTGGAATGATTACAATTGCACATAAAATGACAGAGATTACAATCAAGTCTAACTCTGTTTGGCCGACGGGTCCTTTTGGGTCAAGAACAATGTATTTACTTTTGTCACAACCAGCCAGAAGCAATGTTCCCAACAAACCCAAGATCGAATATTGACTCCATGTTCTCACTTTCATTTCCCCTTCGATTTTGTTGTGGTATTTAACTTAAACACTTTGTGAATAGTTAATAGAGTACCCAACTCTGATTGCATAATTCCAAAACATGGTTTCGTGTTCAAATAGTGACAAAATGTCCACCCTTCCCCACATCATTCAGGTATCAACACCATTTCCAAAAGAAAAAGCCCTATCCGATTATTGTCAGATAGGGCTTTTTCTTTTATGACACTTCAAATAGTGAAAGTTATAACTTAAGTTGATCCATGTCTTCTGGATGATCATTATGTTCAAGGGTCTTTTTTAAACGTTTTATTCGTTTTTGAGATTGTATAAAACTAATGAAGCAAAGAATCGACATAGGGGCACAGTACCAAACAAAGACAAATCCTCCATTGTAATAAAAAGGAATATAGGCAATGGATACCCCAAATAATACAATGGATAACATTAAATAAATACCAATGCAGCGATGATAAAAGGTATAGTGAGTAAAGGTTGTGATTCCATTTTTCATGAATTCATGTAAATTTTTATCGGTTTGATAAAACAGAAATAAAGAGATAAGCAGTAAAAATGCATAGATAGGAAGGGAATAAAGATAAAGGGAAACGCCTAATATACAGAAGTAGAAACTCAAAAAGAAGACAACCCCTGAAAAAAATAAGGGCATTAGAAATTTATATACGTTTTCATCTAATGGTTTCACACCATTCCCCCTCGAATTCTTAATTAAACCATTTTCTGCAGCACAAACTAAAAAACGAATTGTAAGTCCCCCTTTTTTGACAATCTTTATTGATAATCCATATGCGAAAAAAATCCTTTTCATTCCCCAATTGTACAAGCAGTTGGATAGGCTCCTTTTACCCCGATTTTTCATTTATGACAAATCAATAGGTCTTTTTAATTTCCTATTCCATGCTTATTTGGCATGCTTTTCTTTAGAAGCAGAGACTTTTCTTTGCTGAAACGGCTCTATTCTACACATTCATTAATGTTTAGCTAGATGGGCATGTGGTGGTACCCCAATGAAAGAAAAAACAAGCATCTAAAAAAAGGTGCTTGTTTTAAGGAAAATATTTAATTGCTGTACTGATACTTTTTTCAGTTATACCTTCTAAGATGCATTTTATAGCACTTTTATTTTATCTTTGCACTAGAACATTTCCAATCATGATTTTCTATAAAATGTACGAATGCCTTAACGACATTCCATTCTAAGGATTCCTTATGATAATACATCCACGTTCTTCGCAATATAGGATTTCCTTCTTGATCCGTTAATTGGACTTTGGATAAGTCTTCTATCCCGCTAAGTACCCTGCTGGAAAGGATACCGTATCCTAAACCATTTATAACCATTTCCCTACACGTATCAACTTGGTCGACTT
Source organism: Neobacillus sp. GCM10027624 (assembly GCF_042675345.1). Taxonomy (NCBI): domain Bacteria; kingdom Bacillati; phylum Bacillota; class Bacilli; order Caryophanales; family Bacillaceae; genus Neobacillus; species Neobacillus sp. GCM10027624. The sequence goes on along the minus strand of NZ_JBHTHD010000003.1, from coordinate 35,291 downwards.
CTATACTGATAAAAGGCGCTTGCGCATAATTTTCAGCCCACCAATGATCAATTACTGATTTTAATAAGTAATCCCCTCTATATTCAATCCTAGGGAGACGGGGAAGATCCATAATTTCAAACTCATCCTTTGAAGCAACGCAAATGGTTTCTTCAAATAATTGATGTTTCGATAATCCCCTCCATCCATAGTCTCCCCGAACAAAACTGATATGAACATCCTTACTGTGTATAAGTTGGGTTACGTCTCTGCTCCATCCCGTAATCACCTTGAACTCCACATGGGGATATTGCCTTTTAAATAGTTTCAAAATATGAGGAAGTTCATAATTCGCGAAAAAATTGGATACCCCCAATCTCAACGTACCTACCACTTTATTACTTTCGCTATTACTCATATTTTGAGCATTTTCTTTTATTTTTTGATAATGAGCAAGGGCCTCCTCAGCACTTTGGACAAGATATTCTCCTTGTGGGGTAAAATGCACTCCACGCCTTTCACGGGTTACGATTTTAACACCAAGTTCTTCCTCCATATGCTTTAACCGACTAGTTAAAGCTGGTTGAGTAATAAATAATAATCGAGCTGTTTTTGTAAGATTTTTTTGATTATAAAGTTCCTTCAGTATTTCCCAATCACGGTAATCCATTGTCCCACCTAATAATCTGATATAAATATTTTTTATAAACTAATATAATTTTTTGAAATTTTATTTAAATTCATTATTGCATTATCCTAATCCTTAATCAATTGTTAATTACTTCTTTAAATCTCATAAAACATAAAAAACTCAATCATGGGGGTATTTTTAATGGGAGAACAGAAAATTCAGCCAAATCCATGGAAGAAATTTAATGGTCCAAACCTTGGCTATGTGATAGGACAATATGAACTATATATTAACGGGTTAGATACCGTTGATTCAGAATTAAAAGAACTGTTTATTAAATATGGATCACCGTCTCTTGAAACAAGTCAAATGAAAGAGAACGTCGAACATGAATCTGTTGTTCCTAGTAAATCAGCGAGTATAGAGAAAGTTATGAAAGTTGTAAAACTACTAGAAGACATTCGTTCACATGGACATCTAGTAGCAAACATCAACCCATTAGAGGTGAATGAACAAAATCATAATTTATTTAATCCAGAAAAATATGGGCTAAGTTTCCATGATTTGATAGCGATTCCTGCTAATCTTGTTTGGGAAGAGGCACCTGAAGGCGTTCAAACTGCATGGGATGCTGTAAACCAATTAAAGAATATTTATACCTCGTCACTAGCATACGAATTTAACCATGTTGATCATATGGACGAAAAAGCATGGTTAACTCAGATAGTAGAAACAGGTCCCTTGCATCGCTCCTTATCTAAAAAAGAACAAACAAACCTGTTAAAAAGTTTGACAGAGGTCGAAGGATTTGAACAATTTTTACATAAAACCTTTGTCGGTCAAAAGAGGTTTTCTATTGAAGGTGTAGACATGCTTGTACCAATGTTGAATGAAGTGGTGTACGAAGGTGTAGACGATGAAGCACGCAATGTCTTGATTGGAATGGCGCATCGCGGTCGCTTAAGTGTCCTGACTCATGTGTTAAACAAACCATACAACAAGATTTTCTCTGAGTTCCAGCACTCGTCCGCCAAACAACAGGGACCGTCGGAAGATTTAGTCGACATTAGTGAGGGTTGGACAGGAGATGTGAAATACCATTTAGGCCGCAATCGATTTGTGGAGGGTTCCGGTAATGTTCGCACACGTATCACCTTAGCAAATAATCCAAGTCATCTTGAATTTGTCGATCCGGTTGTAGAAGGGTTTACAAGAGCAGCCCAAGAGGAACGACAAAAAGCAGGATATCCTGAGCGGGATGTTAAGAAAGCGCTCGCGATACTGGTACATGGTGATGCTGCCTTTCCTGGCCAGGGTATTGTAGCAGAAACCCTGAATTTAGGTGGATTAAAAGGATATCGAACAGGAGGCACCATTCATATTATTGCGAACAACATGGTCGGATTTACGACAGATAGTCATGATTCTCGTTTTACGAGATACGCGAGTGACTTGGCAAAAGGCTTTGAAATCCCGATTGTGCATGTAAATGCTGATGATCCGGAAGCTTGTCTGGCAGCAGTTCGTCTTGCATATAAATACCGTGCTCGATTCCAAAAGGATTTTTTGATTGATTTAGTCGGATACCGACGTTTTGGCCACAATGAAATGGACGACCCAGCGGTCACCCAGCCGCAGGTGTACAAAAAAATCGCGAGCCATCCAACGGTAAGAGCATTGTATTCCGAACAGTTGCGAATTAAAGGCATTCTCGATCAAAAAGAGGTCGAAGAAATCCATCACACCGTGCAAGAAATACTTCAAATAGAGTATGACAAAGCGTCAAAGAGGAAGCAAGATGAGCCATCTGCTGATGTAGAGGTTCCGGGGGTTATCGCTAAAGGAATTCCACTATTAGAGACAGGCGTGTTGCTTGATACCCTTCGTGAATTAAATACTGAAATGCTGAAATGGCCGGAAGGTTTTCAAGTTTATCCAAAATTGAAGCGGATACTGGAGCGCCGTGAAACAGCACTGAATGAAAACGGGAAAGTTGATTGGGCGGTAGCAGAAGCGCTGGCATTCGCGACAATGTTAAAGGAAGGCACACCCATCCGTCTAACCGGACAAGATTCTGAGCGTGGAACGTACGCTCATCGTCACATTGTGTTGCATGACATTGAAACAAACAAAACTTATTCACCCTTGCAACATCTGACACAAGCACGAGCTTCGTTTGCAGTTCATAATAGCCCTCTGTCAGAAGCGGCTGTCGTAGGTTTTGAATATGGCTATAACGTATTTGCTCCTGAAACACTTGTAATATGGGAAGCACAATACGGTGACTTTGCAAACACAGCACAGCCTCTCTTTGATCAATTTGTTTCATCAGCAAGAGCAAAATGGGGGCAAAAATCAGGGCTTATCCTTTTGTTGCCTCACGGTTATGAAGGCCAAGGGCCTGAGCACTCCAGTGCCCGTATTGAACGCTTTTTACAGTTAGCAGCAGAAAACAACTGGACGGTAGCAAACTTAACAAGTGCTGGCCAATACTTTCATATTTTGCGCCGTCAGGCATCCATCTTAGGAACAGAGTTTGTTCGGCCATTAGTCATTATGACTCCAAAAAGTCTGCTTCGTCACCCGCTGGTCGCTTCTCCTGGTACTAATTTAAGTAAAGGCAGTTTCCAAACAGTTGTGGAACAGTCTCAACTCGGAAAAAGGACAGAAAAAGTAAAGCGATTAGTGTTAACTACGGGAAAGATGGCTATCGATCTAGCTGTAGAAATTGACTCAAGTAAAGAAAATCGAAACTTGGATGAGTTACACATCGTTCGCATCGAACAATTGTATCCATTTCCGAAGGAAAAAGTAGAAGAAATCATAAAGCGCTATCCGAACTTACAGGAAATCATTTGGGTACAGGAAGAACCAAAGAATATGGGCGCTTGGCATTATATAGCCCCTACCCTTTTTGATCTTACTTCCGGCGGACTGAAATTCGGTTACATTGGACGACCTGAACGTTCAAGCACTGCAGTCGGTGATTCAATCGTCCATAAGAAGGAACAAGATCTCATCATCCAACAAGCTTTGAACTATAAGAGTCTAGTAGATACAAAGAAACAAGAAAGAGAGTTAATTAGAAGCTAACAATCATTATCAGCTAGATACCAAAGTTAAAATACTAATTTAATAAGAGACCTAACCTAAAACATAGGAGGATATGAAACATGATTGAAATTAAAGTACCAGAGTTGGCAGAATCCATTTCAGAAGGAACTATTTCACAATGGCTTATTAATCTTGGTGATAGTGTCAACAAAGGAGACAGTTTAGTAGAGCTGGAAACAGACAAAGTTAATATAGAATTAAACGCTGAAAACTCCGGTATAGTTACAAAAGTATTAAAGGAACCTGGCGATACGGTAGAAGTAGGCGATGTAATTGCTATTATCGAAGAGAATATAACTGAGGGAGCCATTCCACCAGTTCTAACAGCTGCTCCGGAAAAACCGGTTGAAGAAACTTTAAATCAACAAAACGCCCAGCCAGAGAAAGAACTAGCGAAAGCCACAAGGCCGATTGCTTCACCGGCTGCAAGAAAATTGGCAAGAGAACTTGGAATCAATTTAAACCAAGTAAGCAGTAATGACCCGCTAGGAAGAATTAGGCCAGATGATGTAAAAGCCTATTCGCATACATCTAAGGTAAAGGAAGAACCAAAATTGGAAAAAGCAAGTCCAAAACCCACTGTACAAAAAATTAATGAAGAGTTTGATAAACCAGTAGAACGAGTAAAAATGTCCCGCCGGCGTCAAACCATCGCTAAACGCCTTGTAGAAGTCCAACATACTGCAGCGATGTTGACAACATTTAACGAAGTTGACATGTCCGCTATTATGGATTTACGCAATAAGCGGAAAGATGCCTTTTTCAATAAACATGGGGTTCGCCTTGGATTTATGTCGTTCTTTACAAAAGCCGTGGTCTCAGCTTTAAAGCAATTCCCACTTTTAAATGCCGAAATTCAAGGCGATGAATTAATTATCAAGAAGTTTTACGATATCGGAATTGCAGTTGCAGCGCCAGAAGGTTTGGTCGTTCCAGTTGTACGCAATGCGAGCCAGAAAAACTTTGCCGAAATCGAACAAGAAATTGGTAATCTTGGTAAAAAAGCTCGTGAAAACGCCCTTACTTTAAATGATTTACAAGGTGGAACATTTACGATTACGAACGGTGGGGTTTTTGGCTCTTTAATGTCAACACCGATTTTGAATAGCCCACAAGTAGGAATTCTCGGCATGCATAAGATTCAAACAAGGCCAGTAGCAATTGATAGTGAACGAATTGAAAACCGTCCAATGATGTATGTTGCCCTATCTTACGATCATCGAATTGTGGATGGGAAAGAAGCTGTAGGCTTCCTGGCTATGGTAAAAGAGTTGTTGGAAGACCCAGAATCCTTATTATTAGAAAGTTGAACTTTAATCAAGGATTTTTAGAAGCTTCTCAATAGGGATTCTCCTCCTGGGGAGCTAAAAAATTCCTCAAAGAAATGCACTCTTATCCCTATTAACGATTTAATAGTGATGGTAATAACTCTTTAATGATAAAAAAATAAAACGCCAATAGTTTGATATATTTCGGGGGATTTGTCAATGGAAGCTAAATATTGTAAAGAATCAAGAGTAATACGAACAAGTCGTGTATTCCCTAACGATGTAAATAATCACAATACATTATTTGGTGGCCGGTTAATGAGTGATTTAGACCAAATTGCCTCCATTTCCGCGGCACGCCACAGTCGAAAAGAATGTGTAACGGCTTCAACGGATTCAGTCGATTTTTTACATCCAGTTCGAACAACAGATTCCGTCTGTTTTGAATCTTATGTGACATGGACAGGCACCTCATCAATGGAAGTATTTGTGAAAATTATAGCGGAAGACTTAAAAAGCGGTAAGCGTAAAATCGCAGCAACTGCCCTCTTAACATTTGTCGCGCTTGATGAGCATAAACGCCCAGCGCGTGTTCCGGAAGTCATTCCTGAAACAGAAGAAGAAATAAAATTACATGAAACCGCCCCCGAGCGGGCAAGAGTACGTAAAGAGAGAAAGCAGAAAAGTAAAGAATTAGCTGCGTTTTTAACAATGCATCAGCACTAGTACTGACACATCATATGATCGATATGATTAAGTTTTTAGAAATCTATCATGTTCTGACAATTTTGATGGCAATAAAAAAGTAGGCCTTCTTCTTATTTCTATAACCCAAAAAACTTAAACAAAAGGAGAAACATTGTATGTCAACTTTACGTGAAGAATCATTAAAGATGCACAGGGAAAAACGAGGAAAGCTTGGTGTTTACTCTAAAGTCACAGTACGTGATGCAAACGATTTAAGTCTTGCTTATTCACCAGGTGTTGCAGAGCCCTGCTTAGACATACATGAAGACGAAAGCAAAGTATTTGATTACACAATGAAGGGGAATCTCGTTGCAGTTGTTTCGAATGGAACAGCCGTTTTGGGTCTTGGAAATATTGGCCCGAAAGCCGCGATGCCGGTTATGGAAGGAAAAGCATTGTTATTCAAATCGTTTGCCGATGTAGATGCATTTCCAATTTGCCTTGATACGATGGACACCGATAAAATTGTTGAGGTCGTTAAACTATTAGAACCAACTTTTGGCGGAGTAAACTTGGAAGACATCGCAGCACCGCAATGCTTTGAGATCGAGGATCTATTACGAAAAACATGCGATATTCCCATTTTTCATGATGACCAGCATGGAACAGCCATTGTAACCGCTGCAGGATTAATCAATGCTCTTAAACTCGTTGGCAAAGACATTGAAGATATACGTGCCGTAATAAACGGTGCCGGTGCGGCAGGTGTAGCTGTTGTTAAGCTCTTGCTTCATATGGGGGTAAAGGATGTCATCTTATGTGATACAAAAGGGACTATATATGAAGGACGTACTTTCGGAATGAATCTATTCAAAGAAGAAATGGCCCGCATCACTAATAAAGAACGAAAACAAGGGACACTAGCGGATGCTCTTCTGGGAGCGGATGTATTTATTGGCGTATCAGCTGCTGGTTCTGTGACGAAAGAAATGGTTCGTTCCATGAACCATGATCCAATTATTTTTGCCATGGCCAATCCAGTACCAGAAATCATGCCCGAGGATGCAAAAGAAGCTGGAGCACTAGTAGTTGGTACGGGGCGCTCTGATTTCCCAAATCAAGTCAATAACGTTTTGGCATTTCCCGGAATTTTCCGTGGTGCATTAGATGTTCAGGCAAAAGAAATCAATGAAGAAATGAAGTTGGCAGCCGTGTATGCAATTGCTGGATTAATTTCAGATGATGAAATTTATGCTGATTATGTAATTCCAGATCCATTTGACCGCCGGGTAGCTGCCCATGTAGCAGCAGCTGTTGCTAATGCTGCAATGGAAACGGGTGTTTCACAAAAAAATGTAAATGTTGAAGAGGTAAAAAAGCGTCTATTAACACTAGTAGAAGAAAAACAACCTGCTTTTTTATAAATCTAAAAACCAAAGCTTACCTTATTCGCTGTGTTGATGAATACTAAGGTAAGCTTTATTTGTCTTTTCCTGGTAGCAACGGCAAAGATGAATCAATGTAACCAATTGCTTATGGCTCTCAGCATCTTATTGATTGGCATCGTTATAATGATTGCCTTTCCACACTTCGGCAAAAAGAAAAGCTGCCTTAATTGACACTCGTTCTTCCATATAAACACCCTTTAAGTGTTACATTGGTTTTTTTATTAACTGTCCACCAATTATTATTAATTAACTTATCGGTGTTCTACTTCATCCAATATTCAAAAAATGGAGTTGATCTACATGGCAAAATGGATAGATATATCAACATCAAAACACCAACTAAAACTTTTGATCGTTACAGGCTTTTAAAAACTTACCCAATTGCAGTTGGAAAAATATTGTAGAGAGGATTTCACCTTTTGTTAATCTACCCGTTACTTTTTCACTTATTGAAGACGACAGTGCATCTTTAAAAATAATCAAGTAAAAATATGCCAATTATAAATTTGTCAGAAGTATTCCAATTATGTAACATTTTTTTGTATAATACTGATTGATAGATAAATAAACTGTATAAGGGCAAAATTGCGGAAACGTAATGACGCAAAGCTAAAGGGACTAAGGTGGAGAATTTCACGACGTTTGCCAGCTGCCAGCGCATTCTTGAAAGAATGTGTTTTTTGCCGTTGACAATAAGGATTTGTGTTTGATCAGATGATGATTAAACGCAGAAATTAGGGGAGCTAGGATGATATACGCAGAGGCCGAAGAATTAGAAAACATGATCAATCAGATGAGAAAGAGTTTGATCCTGATTGCGAAAGAAACTGGCTTAAATAGCAATGACACCCTTTGTTAAAGTCAATAATTAGATAAGCTTATTACGGAATATCAAAAATTACAGAAAATTCCTACACGAAAAGTGTGATCAAAAAATCCTGTATTTTATAAAAAGGATTTTCTTTGCATTTCTTTTTAGGTTACTAAGTTAAAGTTCACAAGAGGTAACCGAAAAAATTTCGGTACATTTATTCGTTGATTGAATGAAATTATCCAAAGCCTCTTGATCCACTACGTGTTCAAAGTCATATGGTTTGTCTAATGTAATCCCCCTTTGACTCGCAGCTGAAATCATTAAACTTAATTCATAATACATGTTTTTTGTTAATACTCCGTTTTCAATGTTTTTCATCATTTCTTTATAAAAAGCAATTAAAAAATCAGTTGGCAACTTTTCATAAAAATTCATTATCCACATCTCTCCCTGAAAAGTGAAGTACAAAAACTTTTTTGGACAATATAGATTCAAATTCATTATAAATCAGGGTTTATAAAATTTTTGCTGACTTCGTTTAATCTTTACAAATAATTAATATACTTCCCTATATAACGTTCTCTTTTTGATCAATCAATTCTTTTTTGCTTTGATAAATGGTGTTTCGGGAAAGGTCCGTCTTACTTACTTAAAAAAGACAAAATAAATACCTTTTTAGCTCTTACTCCAGTATAAGCTCCATCCTTCGCTTGATACCATTGATGGCCACGCTTGCCTTCCAGCCCATTTTCATTATAAATGTAAACGCTTACACTATCAATGATTTTTAATCTATTAAAGTAATAAATCCCTGTTTATTTAACATTGGAAGGCTATAACTAAGTTGAGCCTCTTTTTTTGTATCATTGGTTAGAAATTGACCAACGTTTTTTATCTCATAAAAAATTCATAATATCCTGCGCTCAACAAGGTTTATGTTCAATTTCTCCTATTCACTTCTCCGTTATGAATAACATAATACCACCTTTATTAGCGTGCTATTTTGCACATCCAAATTTAAAACCAAGCTCTCTTCATATGAGAAGATTAACCCGGTTTCTTAATTATTTACATCCAATAATTTATAGAACTATTCAGATTAGTATAGTAAAAAAGCGACTGCTTATTTTTCAGCAATCGCACCCTGTGATTATTCCTCGGTTGGTTTTTCATTTTGATAAAATTCTTTTGGCTTTTCCATTTGTTCCGGCCAATATAACTGCTGTCAAAAATATGATTTGTATGATCATTCGTCACAAAACTCTCCTTTTCTGAACACGATCATTCTAGTTCAAAAATGCTGAGTTTTTATTTTCTTTATGTAACAAAACCGGATAAACATCACCACTGAACATCCGACTTAATCTAAATCAATATGGTCAATATTCCGAATAGCTAACACAACAAAACTAAGAGCAATTAATGCCAAGGCAAGCGGAATATAAATAATACTGGCTAATGAGAAATTCGGACCTATTGATTGGCATGTCACACTAACGATTAAAAGTGAAGAAATTATCGTTGCTGGTGTCGAATATTTTCTCATCCCAAAATATAGAGGAATGAGTGCTGCTACTGAGGTCGTCAAGCTAAACATGATTACTTTTATTATCTCCGCCAAAACATCGTTTGAAGTTAAACTAATTGCAGGAGTCAAATGAAAGATTTGATTCAATCCAATAAAACCAAAAATCACCACTATATGAGAAATTGTCATTGCAATGAATGTCATCCATACGATTAGAATCAATTTTGCACTCAGAATTTTTTTACGATTAATTGGATAGGAAAACATAATGAGGATTGTTCGATTCCTAAACTCTTGAATAATCATTTTTGAAATAAGTACAGCTGCAAATACGATAAAAACACCTCTAACACATGCTCCACTTATCGTAAAAATTTCTGTCACATCGTTAAACATTTCAGTACCTTCACTTCTTTCAACGACAGGGATAATACATAAAAAACTCAAAATGATTATATTTGCAAGAATAGCACCTTTGACAAACCATCCTAATTTAAACTTTTTTGATTCAAGTCTTATTAAATGAAACAATATGATCGGCTCCTTAACTTTTAAAATGTTACTCCGTCCACTATTCGCTTCGTACGATAATTAACTCACGATTTGGTCTAACTCAACTTTTTTTATAAAATACTCTTCCAATGTTGTTCGTTTTTTATCAATAGACTCAATATCGATATTTTCCAATATCAATGTCTTAGAAATGTTTGATTGAGGTACTTCTATGGCATAGATACGAATAGTTTGTTCATCGACCACCTTAAAGTTATTAATACCTAATTTATCATGCAGCACCATAGCCGCTTTTCTTTGATTGCTGGTTACCAATTCTATGTACTCTGAATTTCTAGCCTTTATTGTAGCCATTGACGCCTCTTCAATTAGTTTGCCGCCTTTAATGACACCGATTGTGTCTGCAATCTGCTCAATTTCACCAATGATGTGGCTGGAAATTAAAAGTGTCATACCGTATTCTTGATTAAGCATTTTGAATAACTTTCTCATAGCCTTAATCCCAGCAGGATCCAATCCATTAATGGGCTCATCCAGAATCAAGAATTCCGGCTTTGTGATAATCGCTCTGGCGACACTAAGACGCTGTCTCATCCCTAGTGAAAAGTCTTTTGGCAGCTTATTCTCGACATTTTCAAGACCCACTCGATCCAAAGCCTCACGAATCGCCTGCTTGCTGTGGTATCCCATATAAGAACAATGCAGTTCTAAATTTTCCATTGTAGTCATTTTCTCATAGAAAATGGGATATTCAATCATACTGCCTATTCTCTTCAAGTAATCGAAAGAATTATGATTGAGAGGTTCTCCGAAGATGGTGATCTCGCCATGTGAAGGCTTAATCATATTGGTTAGTAACTTCATAATTGTTGACTTACCTGCACCATTCGGTCCAAGGAATCCGTAAATCTCACCTTGTTTAATGTTCATTGTTACATGGGACACAACATCATGCCCTTGGAAAGTTTTTGTTAAATTTCTTGTCTGTACAACATAGTCCATGATGACCCTCCTCGTTTTCTAACTGTTTTCATTCTAGCAAGCGACCCTTGCTTTTTTCTGTCAAAATTCTTACAAAAATCTTAAGAAAACAGTTAGCTACTTATTAAGACGTTTCAATGAAAATGTAAATGACGTTTTTTCAAATGGTATGGATTGTATTGAAATGTCTCCTTGCATTTCTTCAACCAGTCTTTTTGTAATGGTTAAACCTAGACCACTGCCCTGGAAGGCTTTATTTCTCGATTCCTCAAGCGTGTACATACGTTCAAATACACGCTCCTGCTCGGTTTCATTAATTCCTTTTCCTTTATCGGAAACTTCGACATAGACCCTCGTTTCATCATAAAACATCTTTAAACCGATCATCTTTCCATCCGCACCATAGCGAAGACCATTTGAAATCAAGTTATATAATACACGGTTTATTGCTTCTTCATTACCAAGGGCAAAAACTGGCTTTTCTGGTATCTCAATGACCACTTCCAACCCTTTATTTTGGATCCATTCATAGAACAATAGAATATTATTTTTACAGATCTCAGTTAAATTAACTTTTTCAAGAGGAATATCCGTATCACCGGATTCTAACTTAGTCAAGTCAAAAAATGTATTCAATAACGTAATGAGTTCTAATGTTTTACTATGTACCTGTTTTAGCAACCGTACTCTTTCTTGTTCATCAATTTTAGGTTGATTTTGAAGCATTTCCATATATCCTGAGATCACTGTAAGCGGCGTTTTAAGATCATGAGAGACATTCGCCAACATCCGTTTCATCGAGGCTTTCATTTTTTTATAGTGACGTACATTCTCTTGATAGCCATCGACAATTTGATTTAAATAATCTAACATTTCTATGAGTTGCTTATCATCAGTTACGATGAGAATTCTCTCACTTGATTGTGAGGCTTTGATCTGTTTTAGTTTTTCTGCTATATAAGTAAGACTCTTTTTTCTTCCATTATTTGATTGATATTGATAGAATATACAAATAAGAAGGACAATTATGATACAGCTTAATACAGTAATCATTTAAAATTCTCCCAGCTTGTACCCGATCCCCCATATTGTTTTAATATAGGCAGGTTTCGATGGGGTATCCTCGATTTTTTCTCTCAGTCGACTCATGTGAACGTTTATAATATTTTCATCACCATAGTAATCGTCACCCCAGACGGAACGATAAATCTGTTCTTTTGTAAAGACCTTCTTTTGGTTTTCAAAAAACAAACAAAGAATCTTCCATTCCTTTGATGTTAAGTTGATCTGAATGCCGTTCTTTGTCGCACAAAGATTCTCCATATCCAATTCAATCTCATGTACTTTGATTATTGATGTATTTCGTTCTATTTGAGTGACTATGTACTGTGTGGATCTTCTTATGACCGCTTTCACTCTTGCCGTAAGTTCAACCATTGAAAATGGTTTAGTGATATAATCATCTGCTCCTAGACTAAGCCCTAATGCTTTTTCCACTTCGCTATCTTTTGCTGACATAATAATTACGGGAATGTAACTCCTAGTCCGCACCATTTGAAGAAAGTTCATACCATTTAACTTTGGTAACATTAAGTCTAACAAAACCAGATCATAATGCTCATGCTTAAAGGCATGCACTGCTTCCTCGCCATCAAAAACACATTTAACATTAAAGGCCTCATTATTTAAATATGTTTTTACCATATTACTAATATCCGGATCATCTTCGACAAGTAAAATCGTTTTCTGCATCATAAACAACGCCTCCCTTGTAATCATTTTATATAATACGTTCTTTAACCCCACTCTGGAAGTTTAAGTATTGTAGGTATTTCTGCTTTAGATTAAAACTGATCACCTAAATATCAGCTGCAAACTACTTAGATTCCTCATCAAATAGTCCTTCATTTGACAGCCACGTTTTTTTGAACCTCCCCCTTTAGTGTAATAAGAAACACACATGATTTGTTGACTCACACCCCTAGATGAAAATTATTCATCTAGGCGTTTTTCATTTTCCCTTACACCCCATACTGGTAAGACTATCTTTATTTTCTATTATCTTTTTTCCCTTATAAAAATCAAATCACCTAATTTCTCCATTTATTTTCACAAAAAAAACTGCCAAAATGACAGCCTTTTCTGCAACTCTAGCAACCTATAAGGGTTCTATTGGCTAGTTTGGTTTAATAAACAAAAAGCTGATCTCGCACCATTTATTTCATTTAAGTTTAAGTAGAAACATGACAATATTCTTAAAATAACCTGCAGCATCAACAAAACATTACTGTTGTTCTAATAATGCATATAACTTTCAATAATGGCTCCAATTGCAGAACAAAAAATATACTACGATTAATTTATTTTCTACAACACTAATACACACCTAACCTTATTTATTTAAAACTTCCGCAAAAGCTCGAACAGGAAAGGTTCCAAATCCCTTAATTTTAGGAGATACGGCATAAAATAAGAAGTCCTTATTTGAGAGACCCTTTAAATTACACAAGTGTTCAACAATTAGTATTTCTTGTCTTAGTAAAACCGTATGTACGGGGCGAGCTTTTCCTGACGTATCGTCTATATTTACAGAATCAATTCCAACTAATGCAACTTGTTTATTTGCTAAATATTTGGCTGCATTTTCGGTTAAATAGGGATGGTCTTCAAAATACTGATCTGTATTCCAATATTTGTCCCAACCTGTATGAATTAAAACAGCTTTTCCTTCAATATCAAGTTCATTAAATAATTCTTCATCAATTTCTTTGTTGTTTTCTTCAACATGAACAATAATTCCTTCTAAACCAGCCATTTTATCAATGGTCGTTTCTGAAAGATCTTTCCCATCATGATATCTATGGAATGGAACATCAACATAAGTTCCTGTATTAGAGACCATTTCTATTTTTCCAATTTGAAATTCTGTACCTTTTTCATAATGTTTTCGAGATTCTTCCCGACTTAGATAATCACAGATTATTGGAGCAGGTAACCCTTTATAAGTTATAAGACCATCTTCAATAGTATGACTTAAATCAATAAAAGCTTTATTCCTCATATTATATTTCCACTCTCCCTTTTCACAATTATTTAAAAATAATACAAGGAAATTTTAACATATTATCCAATTTTTCTAAGGTTTATGCAATCTCTTATTAAATTAAATGGCCGAATACATAAAGAAGCACGCTTTCTTGTTAAGAAAATGTGCCCTTTAATGGGATAACTAAAATAGGTTTAGTCCTAAAATCGCTCATAGCTTGTTGAACTATTTTAGCATTGTTGGCTAACGTATCAATTTGTACAAATGCACTAGATATAGATTCTTGAGAGATTCTTGAGATTCTTGTAAGCTTCTAAAATTCTTGTTCTAAGATTCTAGCTAGTATCTAAATCGCCTTGTGTGTTTAAAGTTATGCGGCATTGTTTGAAAAAGCCGCCAAAAAAGGCAGCTACGACTGAACCCCCGATTCCCACAGCCAATTAGCGTTTTTATACATAGGTATTCCTCCTTCAAATATCGTTAACTATTTGATATTCACTTATCTAGCACTATACCGCCTTGCTTCTTTATGGACTGCTGGCATACAGGTAAATTTTGCTATACAATTTGTGTATGGAACTATAACAAAGTGTGGTGAACATTGTGTTTAAACTATTACTAATTGAGGATGATGCAACGCTTTATCATGAGATAAAAGAAAGGTTAACAGGTTGGTCTTATGAGGTTTTTGGCGTTACGGATTTTAGCAATGTGATGCAGGACTTTACAGAAGTGAAACCTGATTTAGTGATCATTGATATCCAGCTGCCCAAATTTGATGGGTTTCATTGGTGCCGCATGATCCGATCCCATTCAAATGTACCGATCCTTTTTCTGTCTTCTCGGGACCACCCTTCCGACATGGTGATGTCCATGCAGCTTGGCGCGGATGACTTTGTCCAAAAGCCGTTTCATTTTGATGTGCTGATTGCCAAGATCCAAGCGATTTTACGGCGCGTCTATAATTACAATACCGAACAAGTCCAGTTCAAAACTTGGAATGGCGCTGCTGTGGAATATCAAAAAAATACGGTGACCACTGAGGCGGGCTCGATTGAACTTACGAAGAATGAGATATTAATATTAAGAGAATTGATTGGGCAGAAAAATAAAATTGTCACCCGTGAAGCGTTAATCAAAAGCTTATGGGACGATGAGCGCTTTGTCAGTGACAACACCTTAACCGTCAACGTCAACCGCCTGCGGAAAAAACTCGATGAACTTAGTCTTGGGCAATATATTGAAACCAAGGTGGGACAAGGCTACATCGCTGTTGAAGAGGCCCAGCCGCTATGATAAAAAAGTATCTCATAGAACGGCGGAGCTGGATTCTCCTGATTTTGTCCTTGGAAATTTTGGTTATTTTGGTTGCGTTTCTTGATACGTCAATCCCATTACTTCCACTTCTCTATATTGTATTTGTTTCGTTGATTATTTTTGTGATTTTCTTGTCCATTCGCTATCAGAAGGAAACGATATTCTATAAAGTCTTAGAGGAAAGAGAAAACAACCTGGATCCTATGAGCATACCCAGTGCCTATCGTCCTTTTGAAGGAATCATTGAAAACAGCCTTACGAAACAAATTGATTTTTTAACACAGGAAGCGGCTGCTAATTGGACAACATTGGAACAGGAAAAAGACCAACTGTTATCTTGGATACATGAAGTAAAGACACCGTTAACAGCGATGCAGCTGATTATTGACCGCATGGAGGATGAAAAACTGAAAGCGGATCTACGGTATGAATGGCTACGTATTCACCTTCTGCTGGATCAGCAACTCCACCAAAAGCGGATCCCTTTTATGGAAAATGATTTGTATATTGAAAACACAAAACTAAAACCATTAATTTTTAACGAAATCAGAACCTTGCAATCATGGTGCATGCAAAAGGGAATTGGTTTTGAACTGGAATTGGAAGAAGAGGAAATCCTGACGGATGCCAAATGGCTGGCGTTCATACTCCGACAACTGTTAACAAATGCCGTGAAATATAGCGAGGCATCTGACATCCTTTTAAATAGTTATGTCCAAGACGGACGAACCTGTTTCAAAATCACTGATTTCGGACGCGGTATCGCTCCAAATGACCTGCCCCGCATTTTTGATAAAGGCTTTACCTCTACAGCCAACCATCAAGACGGTTCGGCAACCGGTATGGGATTATACCTTGCCCAAAAAGCTGCCCGGCCATTGCTGATCAAGTTTAACGTTCACTCTGAGCTTGGAATAGGAACGACAATTACCTTGACCTTTCCGCAAAAAAATGAGTTTGTTCATATTATCGGCATGTGACAAAAATGTCATATGCTTTTGTTGTTTTGTTCGTCCAATCGAAGGAACGGCAGACCTAAGCTTACTATAATGAAGCTATCGGATAATAAAGGAGTGTGTCGTTATGCAAATACTTGAAGCTACTAATATTCAAAAAAATTACGGTAACAAGTTTAATAAGCAGGAAGTATTGACAGGATTGGACTTAAAAATTGTAAAAGGTGAATTCGTGAGTATCATGGGTGCATCGGGGTCCGGTAAGACAACCCTGCTAAATGTCCTTTCTTCAATTGATAGGGTGAGCAGTGGGATAATTAAGATACAGGGAAAAGAAATCACCCGTATGAAGGAAAAACAGCTTGCCGAGTTCCGCAAGCACCATTTAGGCTTTATTTTTCAGGAATACAACTTGCTGGATACCTTGACGGTTAAAGAAAATATCTTATTGCCTTTGTCCATTTCCAATGCCTCCAAACAAGAGGCAGACCGAAGGTTCAACGAAGTGGCATCACAGCTAGGGATTACCGAGATCGGCAATAAATATCCTAATGAAATATCAGGTGGCCAGAAGCAGCGCACCTCGGCAGCACGGGCATTTATTCATAACCCGAGCATTATTTTTGCAGATGAACCAACAGGGGCACTCGATTCCAAGTCAGCCTCCGATTTATTAAATAAACTGAACCAGTTAAACATCAGCAGCGGCGCCACGATTGTAATGGTAACGCACGATCCTGTGGCTGCCAGCTATAGCAGTCGAGTCATTTTTATTAAGGATGGTCAAATATACACCCAACTGAACAAGGGGGATCAATCACGCCAAGCATTTTTTAAAGACATCATGAAAACACAAGGTGTATTGGGAGGGGTCACCCAGAATGAGCGTTAATCATTTGATTATCCGTAATCTGAAAAAGAATCTAAAAAACTACTATTTATATGTGTTTGCCCTAGTCTTTAGTGTTGCCTTGTATTTTGCCTTTGTCACTTTGCAATATGACCCGGCGATGGACACGACAAAGGGCTCCATTAAGGGTGGCGCTTCCATTCGGGCAGCATCCGTTCTTCTTGTCGCCATTGTGACGATCTTTCTGCTGTACGCGAATACAATCTTCATTAAGAGGCGCAGCAAGGAAATTGGCCTTTTTCAACTCATTGGGATGACGAAAAGCCGAATATTCCACATCCTGAGCACTGAAAACTTTTTTCTTTATTTTGGCTCCTTGGTAATAGGAATATTCCTTGGCTTTTCATTTTCCCGATTTATTATGATGATTCTGTTGAAAGTCACGCAAGTGGATGCGGACGCCGTTTTACGATTTTCAACCAAGGCATTAGTTCAAACTCTGATTGTGTTCGGCACCATTTATCTCTTGATAATGTTGATGAATTATATATTTATAAAAAAACAGTCCATTTTGGCTTTATTTAGGATTACCTCGTCGACTGAGCAAAAAATAATGAAATTATCGATATGGGAAATCCTAATCGGAATCACCGGTATGATTCTGGTATGCGTTGGCTATTACGTTTCTTCAAAATTATTTGGCGGCGATTTTACCACGATAAATGAATTATTCATAGCAATGATTGGTATTCTTGGTTCTGTCATCATCGGAACCTACCTGTTTTACAAAGGCTCCGTCAGCTTTATTTTTCATTTGATACGGAAAAAGAAAGATGGGTATTTAAACATTAAAGAGGTCTTATCACTTTCTTCCATTATGTTTCGGATGAAATCAAACGCCTTATTATTAACAATTATCACTACTGTTTCCGCTTTGGCCATTGGACTTTTGTCATTAAGTTATATTTCTTACTACTCTGCGGAAAAAATGGCTGAAAATAATGTGGCTGCCGATTTTGCCTTCACCAAAACGACGGATGCCGAACAATTTAAAAAGGCATTAGAAGAAAATCATCTGCCATTTAATGAAAAAAGAGCCGATGTCATTCAGGTAAATGCTGACCTATCGACCATTATGGAAACCGGATTGCAGGAATTAACCATCAACCCAAGCAGCGTGCCTCTCCCGGTCGTCAGTGACAAGGCTGTGATAGACATGGATCTACCACCAGAGGAAACAATCTTTACCGGTTATAATGATTTGCTGCAGTCATTTATGTCATTAAAGGATTTAGGGCAAATCAAATTGCATGGACAAAACGAGGCCATTTCTTTACAGTATAAAGGCTTAGAAAAAGAATTTATTGTATCAAGATATTTTACAGGCGGTGGCTTTCCTGTGGCGGTTGTCAACGACTCTGTCTTCAAACAGTTAAAAAATAACCTTGAGCCTACCATCCAAAAGAAATCCTCTTTATTTATTGGGATTACGTTGAAGGATGAGGAGCATGTTACAAAGGCGAATGATCTGTTCAAAGAAATGTTTGGGAATGAAGACAACTCGATGGATTCTCGGTTGGAAATGAGCAACTTTCAAAAACAAAATATGGGACTGATCATGTTTATCGTCGGCTTTTTGGGATTAACATTCCTGATTACCTCTGGCTGTATTTTGTATTTTAAACAAATGGGCGAAGGTGAAGAGGAAATGCCTAACTACACAATCTTAAGGAAACTCGGGTTTACCCGGGGGGATTTAGTGAAAGGCATTCGCGGGAAGCAGCTGTTTAGTTTTGGGATTCCTTTAGTAATCGGCTTATCACACAGTTACTTTGCCGTCAAATCTGGCTGGTTCCTTTTTGGGACGGAACTGTGGACACCGATGATTGTAGTCATGGTTGTATATGCCACGTTGTACTCTATCTTCGGAATGCTGTCTGTTCAATATTACAAGAAGATTATTAAAGAAGCCCTATAATGTGAAAGGCTCTAGCATCGTTGTATATGCTGGAGCCTTTGTTTTATTTTTTAGTAGTGTACATGGCCACTAATTGAATGTAGATCAAGTAATAAAGGATATATCTGCATAAACAACAAAAAATGGTATTGATGCCTACGCAAATGCATAATGTGGGAAAAAGATTGAAAAAAACAAGAGAAAAAATTCTGGAAAAGTGAAATTTAAATGGAAGGATTTAAGTTGGCTGCTTAGTAATTGTCCTGTGGCTACATTAAATCTGCTATGGCCGAAAACGGGTTATCCATACGCATGGCACTGGATGACCATTACTGGATATTCTCGAGATACTTTTGATAACAGATGGATAACCGTATCAACATGGGGTGAAAAGCGTATTATTAATTATCGAGCTTATTTTCAAGCTATGTTTTGGTTTGGAGGCGTATTGATGTACTTTAATTAAATTTCGCTGATAGAATTGCTGGGATTCGCCGATAACTGCCTTGAACATAACCCGCACGATAGCATGTTTCTGCATTTCACTTAATCTTATCTATTTTACATTCAATATGTAAAGTGTAATCCATATTTTTAAGGTAGCTTTTACCTTCAAAACCTTGCTGATTAATTTAATTTCATTAACCAAGTCGCTTAATTCATCTATTCTTAAATCAGCTTTAAAATTAACAGACTAAGGCTAGGATCAATAAATGGTTATCAAGAAGTAATGAGGTGTTTCTTTCAGGAGATGTTATGGACGTTATCGAAATTACAGCGGATAAAGTACGAAGTTATATCAATTATCTTCGAACCGAACGTATACCATACTCAGAGGATGAATATCGAAAAAGCAGCAACAAAGAATTATCTGTTCACGTGATTAACATTCGTAGTCGGGCGTTAAGTACGTTTGCTTTTTGTTCACCGAGAAGATGATATCACTTGGTGGAGGGCTTACTTTTGAAGAAGCATTGTCAAAAGAAATAATGATATTCTTTACTGAATGGAATGTCTACATGACAAAGGATCGTTCACTTTCAAACACCCTTTTTAAATACATTTAGGGCAAATTCCTTGTAATTCAAAAAAGTGATGAGTTACATTAAATTGTAAATTAATTTTGGCGAATTCTTCTACTTGAATTAATTTTGGGTAATAAAAGTCAGCAAGATTTCCGCACAATTTACATCGAACATGGTAATGAAAGGAAGTAGCCCATTCAAAGCGACTAGCAAATTCCCCAAAGGACAACTCATTTATAAGATTATATTTCTTAAAACTTTTTAAGTTACTATATATCGTGGCTGGCGTTAAACTAGGCAAAAATCCCTTTAAATCTTTACAGATTTCATCTACGGTGGGATGAGAATTAGAAGTGGCCATATACTCCATTATGGCAATTCTCTGTGGGGTTAGCTTTAATCCATTATTTTTTAATACCTCAAAACCTTGTTGAACACGTGGATGATTCATCATCTACAACATCTCCATTCTATTTTTTTATTCACCATGTTGGTAAATTCGAGAATATTATAAGTTTAATAGAAGGGCACCGATAGAATCGAGAATAACATTCAAAATCATTACCCTTGTAAAACACGAATGCTGTCATCCAAATTAGACAACAGCACTAATATGTGTTTTAGGATTTCTTTTTTGTGTATGGATCAAATCAGGTAATGTAATTTCCATGTTGATTTTTCACCAAAATAGAGACCGACTAAAATTGTCGGTCCTCTTGGGAATAACAGGGATAATAATTAACAACTTTCATTGGGCTTTGTTGCATGAATACCCGTAGTCGTTAATTAAGATCGAAACGATCTGCATTCATTACCTTTACCCAGGCGGCAATAAAGTCATGTACAAACTTCTCTTTGTTATCTTCTTGAGCATAAACTTCTGCAATGGCACGTAGAACGGAGTTTGAACCGACCACTAGATCAACTCTAGTTGCTGTACGCACTACTTCACCTGTCTTGCGGTCACGTCCTTCATATATATCACCTTCTACAGGCTTCCATTCAACCCCCATGTCAAGCAGGTTAACAAAGAAGTCGTTAGTAAGTGTACCCACACAATCAGTGAAAACTCCGTGTTTTGTACCACCGTAGTTTGTACCTAGAACACGCATACCGCCAATAAGTACAGTCATTTCTGGTGCAGTAAGGTTTAGTAGTTGTGCCTTGTCTACTAGAATCTCTTCTGCACTTACACTATACTGCTTCTTCTGATAGTTACGGAAACCATCCGCGATAGGCTCTAAGACTGCAAAACTTTCAATATCAGTTTGCTCTTGTGTTGCATCGCCGCGTCCAGGTGCAAAAGGAACCGTTACGTCAAAACCTGCATCTTGAGCAGCTTTCTCTACTGCGGCACTACCGCCTAGTACAATCAAGTCCGCCAAGCTGACTTTTTTATCTAGATGACTTTGAATGTCTTCTAGTACACTAAGCACTTTTGTAAGTTGTTCTGGTTGATTCACTTCCCAATCTTTTTGTGGAGCAAGACGGATGCGAGAACCATTTGCGCCGCCACGATTATCTGAGCCACGGAAGGTACTTGCTGAAGCCCACGCCGTTGTGACTAACTCGGTAATTGTAAGACCTGAATCCAGGATCATCGTTTTAATCTTTTCTACTTCATTATACGTTAATTCATAATCAACGGATGGTACAGGATCTTGCCAGATAAGCTCTTCTTCTGGAACTTCCGGGCCAAGATATCTTGAAGCAGGACCCATGTCACGGTGTGTTAGTTTGAACCATGCACGGGCAAATGCATCTGCAAATTCTTCCGGATTCTCATGGAAACGACGAGAAATCTTTTCGTATATTGGATCAAAACGTAAAGCCATATCCGCAGTGGTCATCATTGTCGGAACACGTTTTGATGAATCTTCTGCATCCGGTGCAAGATCCTTCTCATCAGGATTTACTGCAAGCCACTGAAATGCACCTGCAGGACTCTTTGTAAGCCACCATTCATATCCAAACAATAGATCAAAGTAACCATTATCCCACTTTGTCGGATTAGCAGTCCAAGCACCTTCAATACCACTCGTGATGGTGTCATGACCTTTACCTGAGCCATGTGTGCTTAACCAACCTAAACCTTGTGCTTCAATAGGAGCAGCTTCTGGTTCTGGACCAACATGAGCAGCATCTCCTGCACCATGTGCCTTACCAAAAGTATGACCGCCAGCAACTAGTGCAACTGTTTCTTCATCGTTCATTGCCATACGTGCAAAGGTCTCACGTATGTCACGAGCGCTTGCAAGCGGATCTGGTTTACCGTTTGGTCCTTCAGGGTTAACATAAATTAGACCCATCTGAACAGCAGCAAGTGGGTTCTCAAGCTCACGATCACCTGTGTAACGGTTATCACCCAACATTTCAGTTTCAGAACCCCAGTAGATATCTTCTTCTGGATGCCAAATGTCAGCACGTCCGCCTCCAAAACCAAATGTCTTGCCGCCCATTGATTCGATCGCAACATTACCCGTTAGAATCATTAAGTCAGCCCAAGAGATCTTGTTGCCATACTTCTGCTTAATCGGCCATAGCAGTCGACGGGCTTTATCAAGGTTACCGTTGTCAGCCCAGCTGTTCAGTGGAGCAAAACGCTGATTGCCAGTTCCGGCACCACCACGGCCGTCACCTGTACGATATGTACCTGCTGAGTGCCAAGCCATACGGATAAAGAATGGACCATAATGTCCATAGTCTGCCGGCCACCAATCTTGGCTGTTTGTCATAAGCACTTTAAGATCCTGCTTAAGAGCATCATAATCTAATTTTTTAAATTCCTCTGCATAATTAAATTCTTCTCCCATTGGGTTAGATTTTCTGTCATGCTGATGCAGAATTTTCAAGTTCAACTGGTTTGGCCACCAGTCTCTATTTGGCATATTACTAGATTTGTTAGAAGTTGCACCGCCATGGTGAAACGGGCACTTTCCAATGTTAGTAGTGTCTTTCGTGTCCATATTTTTTTCCCCTTTAGTCATTTTTTTCACCCCGTTAATATTTTTGATAGCGATTAAAATATGCTATATACCTATTAAAAATTAAAATCATTTAAAAATCAATATTAATATATAATAAATTTAATTTATTTTTATTTCAGATAATTCTGCAAAAATATTTAAATTTGAAATAATACTTATGCTAGTTTAAAGTAGCAATATTCATAGTTTCTTTACTATATGCCTACCTTTTTCAATTAAGCTTTGTTGTTGGTGTCTTAATTTTTCATACGTAGCGGACAATTCCAGAAATAAAGGCTTATCCATTGATGTAAGAGCATCATTAATCTTTTCCTCTAGGAGCGTAATTTGCCGGGTGACCATTGCTTCATCCAAGACCATTTGTATATACATATCAAGATTTGAATTCACATCTTGAGTTTTCTTTGATGAATTAAGCGATTTCATAATCTCACTATATGAAGTGCTTTTATACGGTTTTTTCTTTTCCATTGCAAATCACCCCTAATACCTTTTTATATGATCATCTTTTTCTTATATATATCATCCTTATTCCACATTTATTCAAGAGTGGACAGGAATATTCCCAAAGGTAGTAGAAGGATGTAATACATTAATTAGGTGGTTTGGCTTTGAATTAAATTTTCTCGCATTATGTTGTTCGTCTACTTCTTCCTCTAAAGAAAAAAGTTGAATAATAAGGTCCGAAATTTCTTTTTGGTTTGAATTAGTAGCAACCATCTGTTTCATTCCAATTAAAGGTGAATGCATCATTTGGGTAACGATGCTTTTTGAATATTTACGAATAATTTTTCGTTCCCTTTCGGTTAAACCTGGTAACTTATTTTCAATTTGACTGATAGCCTCTTCATAGATTGCTAATGATTTTGAACGAAGGGCAGCCATAATAGGTGTAATGTCCAATGTGCTTAACCACGCCTTAAAGGTCAGCAATTCCTGATCTATCATATCGTTGATTTTTTCACGTTCTTGAGCTCTTTTTTCTAGATTGGTTTCAACAATACTTTCCAAATCGTCGATATCGTATAAGAAAACATGATCAAGGTTATTAATTTTCGGATCAATATTTCTTGGAACAGAAATATCAATCATGAATAAAGGGCGTTGTGTTCTTTTTAGGTTAATAGTTTCCATATCTTTTGCAGTGATGATAGGTTCTTTCATATCAATCGAACTTATAATAATATCAGCTTCGATTAGTACATCGTGAATTCGGTCCATTGTTTTGGTGCCAGCACCAAATTTCTCTGCCAATTTCTTAGCTCGTTCATATGTTCGATTCACAACAATTATTTTATCTGCTCCATTTGCGTGAAGATGTTTTACCGTTAATTCTGCCATCTCACCTGCACCTAAAATAACAGCAGTCTTGGAATGTAAAGGACCAATAATTTTTTTTCCTAACTCTATTGCAGCATAACTAACAGAAACAGCATTTCTGCCGATATCCGTTTCGGAATGAACATGTTTAGCAAATGTAATGGCTTGGTTAAATAATTTATTAAATATAGTACCTGTTGCTTGATGACTGTGGCTTCTAGTATAAGCTTCTTTAACTTGTCCTAAAATTTGAGTTTCTCCTAGAACCATAGAATCAAGACCACAGATAACGCGGAATAAATGCTTTACAGCTTCATCATTTTCTTTTAAATATAAATTATTTGTAATCTGTAATTTGTTTGCCTCAAAAGAATCGGTAAGAAATTGGATGATTTTATGCTTAACCATATGTGTTTCATCTACAACTGCATAAATTTCAGTTCGATTACAGGTTGACAAAATTACACACTCTTGAAGACCCTCAGTTCGATACAGAGATTCAATAAAATTGGAATAAGACTCTTTTTGTATTTTAAATTTCTCCCTAATTTTTACAGGTGCTGTGCTATGATTCATACCTAAAACCATTATTTCCACATGTACCACTCCATTTTTAAACCATTCCGGAAAAAGATAAGATCATAAATATTGGAAGGAAGTGCGGTAAACTTAGAATCATATTTACCGCACTCATAAATTTTATAACTTTTTTGTAAATTCAGTTAATTTGTAATAGATAACTATTAAAAATATAAATTTTACTCCAAGTGTTTCTGCGTAATTTAATTGAGAAGTACTGTTGCTAAAGTCTATTTTGCAGCTTTGACCGCTGTTAAAGCTGCATCGTAATTTGGATGATTCGTTACTTCAGAAAGGTATTCCACATAGGTCACAATATTTTGGGAATCTACTACAAAGACAGCCCTGCTTTCCAAACGATGCTCCTTCATGTAGGTCCCATATGCACTGCCAAATGACATACTTTGATGATCCGATAACGTTTGAACATTTTGTATTCCTTGTGCCCCGCACCATCTGCTCTGGGCAAACGGGAGATCCGCACTAATTGTTAATACGACGACGTTTTCACCAAGCTTTGCCGCTTCTTCATTAAAGCGTCTAGTCTGCTGGTCGCATACAGCGGTATCAAGGGATGGGACGACACTAATCAGTCGTACCATATTATTTGAATCTGAAAGAGTTACCTTTGACCTGTCGTTCGCCAAAACCTCAAAGTCTGGTGCCTTATCACCGACTTTAATTTCTGGTCCAATAAGTGTAACGGGATTACCTGCTAATGTGGCTCTTCGAGTGCGTTCTGTTATCATAAACTCTGTCCTCCATTTCAAACCGTAAAGAAGATTTATTAATCAACTGCCGCGATAGGTACTATATCCGCCTGGTGCAACTAACAGCGGGACATGGTAATGACTGTCCGGGTCCGCAACACCGAACCTTAATGGGACTTTATCAAGGAAGGGCAGCTCGGGTACATTGACACCTTGAGATCGAAAATAATCAGCCACGTAAAATAGTAATTCATACTCCCCGGTTGTTAGTTGATTATCGTTTAATAAGGGGGAATCCACCCTGCCATCACTATTCGTATTTACTGACTTGATAAAAGTACGCTCCGGTCCAAGTTTCCAAAGATCTATCTTTAATCCTTTTACTGGCATACCTTTTGCCAAATCTAAAACATGGGTTGTTAATCTGCCGCTCATGCCTCTACCTTTTGTGGAGAAACTGCTAATCCTTCATTCTCAAGGTCTTGGCGGTCTACAACAAAACCTTGGAAACCGTACGGTGGCCTTGGCTCTGTAAATACAGCACCATTAGAATCTGGAATTTCAACAATCGTTTCCCATGTACGGTTATTAGATAAAAACTGTACTTCTGCAAGCTGCGGGAAGCGTTGAAGAATACGTAAACCTACACGGTATATTAAATCTTGGATGGATTTTGTTTCTGCCTCATGGAAAACAGAAGCAGTAATATCACGAATTTGTTCAGCTGGAACATAAACAGCCGGATCGTCTGAAACCGCATCCTCATTATTGTTGTAACGATAATGGATATCTAAGTAGATATAAAGCGGACGATCCTTTGCTTCCGGCAAGGTAGTATATTCATCATGAATAAAACCGTAGAATGAACTGCCGGATACTTTAATCAAGTGAAGATTCCTAATACCGCTTTCTTGCTTTACAATTTTATTTCCTTTCTCAGTCCGTTGTACCTTTACAGTAGTCGTGATTAATTCATTTCTTGAATGTCTGTAAACTAGCGGACTTGCCTCTAATTGATCTTGTCCGGCAACATTTACCGTTTCAAAGGGAACTTCATCGGCAGTAATTTCAACAGCAGTAAGGTGTGCATAAGTGTTAAGGAAGCGATTACAAACAAATGCTAAAAATCCCTCAAAAGTCGGTCCATGGTACTGTGCTGCTTGGCGCAAAATAAAGTTTTTCATAGAATCAGTAGCAACAACACGGCTGTTGTCCGCTTTCGTAAATGATTCCTCAAAATCCCCTTCAAGAGCAATCTTAGCATTCATTCCAAAAATAACGTTATTGCGGCCAGTAAAGCCTGACTCAGGAATTGATTTAATACCTTCAAGCGGGGTTTGATAGGTCCGGAAAACAAATACATCACCTTTACCATAATACATAACTCTTTCCTTTGAACTCATAAAAACTCCTCCTTCTATTTTTAAATCATTTAAAATCTAAATCAACGGTAGCCCGTTCATTTACAAAAGAATGGAAGAAAGCTCTGGCATTTTGTTATTACCTCTAAGCTAGGCGTTAAGAAAATCCTCTAAGCGAAACAAAGCTATTTTATAGATTTGTTCCAGAGCTTCTTTAAGTTCAGCCTCAGGTCCATTGTGCAGCCGTTTTTTCAACATCTGCTTTATGGATTCTTTGTTTTGGCCTTTTACTGCCATGATGAAAGGAAATTCGAATTTGTCTGTATATGTCTTATTGAGTAAAAGAAATTCCTCATGTTCTTCTCTTGAAAGCTGATGAAGGCCTGCACCCGCTTGTTCTTTAACTGATGCATCTGCCATTTGAACTCGCCCTGCCAAATCAGGGTGTGCCCTCAAGAGAGCAAATTTTTCATTTAGATCAGCCTCCTGAACCACATGAACCATCGTCCGATGCAGTTCAGATATAGAATGAAACGGTTGATTTACCCAAGCCTTTTCCGCCACCCACGGTGAATGTTCAAAAATCCATCCAAGAGCTTCGGTAAAAGCAGCTTGATCAAGTTCATTCATTTTTGCCAGCTTCCTGCTCATATTTTTCATTCCTTTCTATTTAGAGACCCCCTCTCTCCTAATAAACTACTCATTTAATAGTTATTAAGGATTAATTTAATTTTAATAGGATTTATTATTAGGGTCATTAGCCGAACCTGACAAATCTGACTACTTTCCATTGTGCTCTGAGCACACCATAAGGTAAACTATTGATAATTAGAAACTTCTTATAAAAGGAAGTGGAACCATGAAGTTGACTTTAGCAGAAGCACTAAGCAGCCCTCCATTAAACACTTGTAAGATCGCTGCAGGTTTTAATGGAATTTCCAACTATATAACATCAGTTAATAGTTTCGACGCCCCTGATGTTATTCATTGGCTTAAAGAAGGAGATTTGGTCTTAACTACGGGGTATGTTTTCAAAAATGAAGAAGCTTCATTAATTAAATTGGTTCAGGATCTAGCAAAACGGAAGTGTGCAGGACTGGGAATCAAAACCAACCATTTACAACGCTCACTGCCTTCTGAGATGATTTCAATTGCGGATGAATATTCTTTTCCCATCTTTCAAATTCCAGATGAACAATCGATAGCTGATTTAGTTCTTGCAGTACTAAGGAAAATATTAGCAGTTCAGTCCGAAGAGACGATGGAAGAGGAAAAAGAAATTGAAATCTATTCGTTACTGCGATATATCCCAAAAGATGTTCTAGAAAATTATTATACTCACTTACTGTCTCCATTAATTGAATATGATCAGTTGAATCATTCGGATTTCATCAAAACACTATCGGTATACCTGAATAGCTGTCTAAAACCGACAGAAACGGCTCATACACTGGGTATTCACCGCAACACCGTACACCAGCGTTTGCCAAAAATTAAAGAACTTCTT
This sequence comes from Neobacillus sp. GCM10027624, assembly GCF_042675345.1. NCBI lineage: Bacteria > Bacillati > Bacillota > Bacilli > Caryophanales > Bacillaceae > Neobacillus > Neobacillus sp. GCM10027624. Next base: position 6,713 of record NZ_JBHTHD010000003.1, on the reverse strand, counting down.
GGTATGGATTTTAACAATGGAGAGAATATTTTCAAATTACAGTTGGCCTTATGGAGTTACCAATATTCCGAGCAAAAATAAAAAGGGCCGGGAATCATTCCGGCCCTAAAAATCTTTAAATCATTGACTTTATTTCAACTTCATTTGAACAAGGCAGCAAGTCGAGCATCCTTGCAATTCGCAACCCTAATTGGAGGCGAAATGTCGTCTTGCTTTCATTTAGATCAATACCCAATAATTCCTCAATTCGTAAAATCCTAAATTTCACTGTGTTTCGATGTACAAAAAGAACATTCGCAGTTTCTGCCAGCTTGCCGCCGCTTTCCAGGAATGCCTCTAAGGTCTGCAGCAGATTCGAGTTATTTTCTTGGTCATATGTAGTTAGCACTTCTAGTGTACTTTTAACATAGTTTTTTAACACGTCATCTGATAACTGCTGAAATAAACCTTCAGGTGCATAATCAGCGTATTCATAAATGGCCAAATTCCTGTAGTCTGAATTTGTTTTTCCAAAATGAACAGCTTCCTTAGCTTCCTTATAGCTTTTATGTATTCTCGAGAGTTGTATACATGATGAACCTATTCCGATTTGAATCACTTGTTTGGGAAATTTCTTTTGAATTTGATTTCCCAGAAGTCTTGCAGTTTTCCTTGCAATAGCGGCAAGTTCTAGCGGTTTTTTTAGATTAAGAGGATTTAAAATCACTGAAAAATCTTTATTGTTAGGAATCATTAGTAACTTTGCATTTACTTTGTTTCCAATCTCGTTTGCCATTTGAGCAAAGGTGGTTTGACTAATAACCGGTTTATCTCCATGATAGGGATTAACTGATATCATCATCGCAATATAATTGGAGTTAGGCATGAACTTATATTGATGGGAGATTAATTCTAGATCTCCATGCTCGAGTGGATGGCCCATAATTAGTGAGACTAAAGAATTTTTCTTATTAAACAAATCTTCATAACTTACAATCTCTTTCGTTACCGAAAGAAGCAGGTCAGATAAAACAATATCAGATGATAATTCTATTAAAGGCAGACCTAAGCGATCTGCCTCCTGTAACATAACTGCAGGAATTTCAGAAAAAAACCTTTTTACTTTAATAGCCAAACCAGCACAATGTTTCCCGGCGAGGTCATTGAGCAATTTAATCTGAGTATCCTGTTGATCTTTAAAGACATACCCGGTTGTTAGCAGCAAATCACCTCGTTTTAACCATGATGTATCGGGAGCATCCATAATGCTGACAGAACGGATGCTGTTATTTCCCCCTCGATCCCCCGCTATGATACGGCTGCTACCAATTACCTGCAGCTTTAAAAAATCAGATACCAGAAATGACATTGTTCACGCCCCCATTTTATAAAAACCTGTTCTATTCAGCATCCAATATGGCTTCTGCTTCTACTTTCTCGAATCCATGAAAATGCCCTTCTTGCAAACTACCATTTAACAATGCGTTTAATATAACAAGAACTAATGCACCAACTACAACGCCATCCCCAATTAATAAATGAAGAGTTTGTGGAAGATGAGTAAAGGCAGTGGGGACACCTTTTATTGCTAATGCGATACCAACGCCAATAGCAATTGTAATTTGATTAGATGGCAAAGACATATCCGCTTTCCCAATAATTTTTAATGCAGCTGCAATTAGCATGCCAAACATCGGGATCATGGCCCCACCAAGAACAGGAGCAGGAATCATAGTGGTGAGAGCTCCTACTTTTGGTACAAGACCTAAAAATACAAGAATAATCCCGGAAGCAACCAAAACACTTAAATTTGTTACTTTCGTAAGCATAACCAGCCCGACATTCTGTGAAAAAGTCGAATGGCTGAAGGAATTTAGGATACTACTAATAAATGCCCCAATTCCTTCTGCACGTAGTCCTTTTTTAATATCGGCTTCGCCAATTTTCCTATCTGAAAATTCACCAAGTGCCATAAATACGCCAATACTTTCAATCGCAATAATAAAGGAGATAATAACCATTGTAATAATGGCAGAAAGGTGGAATGTAGGTGTTCCAAAATAAAATGGCGTGACAATGTTAAACCATTTTGCTGTACTTACTGTTGAAAAATTCACCATTCCAAAGAAACTAGCTGCCACTGTACCAATGATCATCGAAATTAAGACAGAAATTGACTTTAAAAATCCCTTAAAAAATGTGTTGAAAATTAAAAAGCAGAGTAAGGTAAATGCAGCGATGAGCAGATTCTTTGGATCCCCAAAATTTTCAGCTCCTTGACCGCCAGCAGCATTAGCCATCGCAACAGGCATTAAGGTAATACCAATTATGAGAATCACAGAACCCGAAACAATAGGAGGGAAAAACTTTGCCAACTTACCAATAAACGGGGCACAAAGGGCAATTACTATTCCTGAAACCATAACTGCCCCGAATACACCTGTTATCGAATATGCCTTGCCAATTGCTATGGCAGGATCAAGAACGATAAAGGATACGGCCATTAAAGCGGGTAATCGAATACCGGCGATACTCCCAAAACCAATTACTTGGATTAAAGTCGCAATACCGCATGACAATAAATCAAACGAAATAAGATAAACAAGCTGTTGTTGTGTCAATCCAAGTGAATGGGCTACAATTAATGGGACTGCTATAGCACCGCCATACATAACACAAACATGCTGAAATCCTAACGCAATTGTTTTACCGAAGCTTAATTTTCCCATCCATGTTCCTCCTTGATATAAGAAAATATTGGAGTTGCATTTTTCACAAAGCCGGGGCAACTTTCATTAAACAACAAACTACTTACTGAATATAAATAATATTCAGAATTATTCGGACAACAAAATCAAAACTATGAATCACATTTGAGATTGATTCAAGAATTCACCTTTGACATTAATTCTTTATCTTTATATACAACAGCTTCATAGATAGACATATTTACTCCCTTTTAATCAAAAATTTACATTATTTTTGAGATGCCCGTGGAAACGCTGTCAAAAAAAGATTTAATTTATCATTCTGCGTAACTTGCCAAAATTCCTCCCTTTTTTATAATTCACAATCGTTTTTTATTAAGAATAAATCTAAGAACAATGCATTAAACTCTTGCCCAGGCTTGGACAAAAGCCGTTTGGATTGTGCACCTTCCACATCCGAATTTTCATTTCCACTGGTTTTACTTCAAAGACAACAACATATTGTGAGCCCTCACTGATATAACCAATTTCTAATAATACCTGTAAATGCTCTGTTAATTCTAATACATTCACTTCACTTCCCGGATAACCAAACCCAGGATGCTGATCACCCCATGCAGGATTCAATTCGTACCATCATGCCTGCTTCCGTCATCCATTTACTAACTAATTCCTTACCTTCACGAAACTCCTTTGTAAAAGACAATCAAGTTACACCGATTGAAAGCACAGAGATTGCCGTTAATTTATTCATTCTATTTGAAATCCTCTGACCAACAATTTGTCTATTACTGTAGGACAATTCACTTCCCCCTTCCCAAAATGTAATGATATGCCATTTGTTGCTCATTAAGGAACATTGTTCCAAAATATATTTATAATATTAGCACCAAAAATTCCTAATTTCAATATTTTTCTGATTATTATTTAATAATTATTACAAAAAGTTAAAGTATGTTTTTTTTACACTTCAAAGAGTTTCCTTTCAACTTTCCTAGAATAACTTTGTAAAGTTTAGGTTTTTAATTTTTATAAACTCATGAAATTAACTTTACAGAAATTACTTATTATGAATCAAATTTACCGTAAATTGAACAAAAGTCCGCTAGTACTTTCAGTCAGTTGACACAATAATGAAAAGGATTCACCTTCTTTTCCTTAGTTCAAAATCGTAATCTAATACAGAATAGGATATATGAGTGACGAAAAGTAAAAGTCAGGCTATGGAATGCGTTAAACCTAACAACGATCGTATTCGGGTAAACAGTTTCAAAAGAAGCACCTAAATAGAGCTAAAAATTACGGAACAAGAAAGCAAGGGATACTGGCTCAGGTCTATTAATCTATTAGTTGATATAAAGTGAAAACCAAAATCCATTACCCTTCTCTTTCGAATTTCATGTTTGTTTGGAAATTACAGGCCGTATGTAGATGCTAAAAAAGATATTGGCTCTTCTATGACCTTATTTAATTATGTAAGAGATTTTTGTAATTTCTTTAATTGGCTTAAAACGGAAGGAATTATGATGTGTGATCGAATTAAGGATATTCCCCAAGAGGTCTATCTTCACTCACATTAGATGAAGTAAGGAGTTATTTTCAAATTTTTAGCGAGGAAAAAATTTAAAGTATCAAAAGATGAAACAAAATAAATTAATCCTAAGGGTAGGTAAATATCGAATAGACCGAAAGTTTTTGCCGGAGGGTGCAACTGAAATATCCGTACCGGATACAGCAGAATTTACTTTTAAACAGATAAAAGCACGCGCTAATATAAAATAGCGTGTAGGTATCGCCTACTAATAATATTCTTATACTATTTCATATTAGATTAACCCGTTTGTTCAAAAGGAAAAAGGGATGCAGCAATAATCAATAAAACAGCGACAGGCTAGAACTTTTTTTTCTCATCCTAGGCTACCACTGTTTTTATTGTTGGGGTTTGTCAAAATAATCATGGTCGTTTTTTTGTCCATCAACCGTTTAGGCCAAAAACTGGGGGGATTGGGGAGTGTGCATCCGCCAAAAGGAAAAAACCTGTTCCGTATCTGCCACCATTCCAAAATAGGTATCTACGGTTTTTAAGGTCATATCGTGTTCTTCCTGCGAAAAAGCAGCGCAGGCATCTTTCATGAGCACAATTCGATAATCCAGCATAAACCCGTCTCTGGCGGTTGATTCCACACAAAGATTCGTGCTGACGCCTGTTAAAATCAAGGTTTCGATTTTAAGAGTTCGCAATATGGACTCCAGCCTAGTATGAACGAATCCACTGTAACGATGCTTCTTCACAATGATGTCATTCGGCTGCGGTTCAACTTCGTAAAATTCCGCTCCCCAACTCCCCGTCTGGCAAATCGGGTTGACACCATCCGGAAAGCGGGAAAGCCAAACCTCAGAATCAGTCGACTTCTCATGGTTCGTCTGCAAAAAAATGATTGGAACAGAGTGCTCTCTTGCCCCAGCTAATAAGCTGCGCAAGCTCGGCAGTATTTTTTTGACCGCGCTGACGTCGCTTCCGCTTTTAGCAATTGCTCCATCAGGATGGCAGTAATCGTTTTGCATATCCACAACGATGACGGTCGTGTTTTTCCGTTCCAAGTTCTCATTTAATTTTTCCAACCTTTTCACCCCCTTTACCATGCTTATTATTCCTATTCGATGCTATCAATATTACAACATGCAAATTAGGTCTATTACCCCGGTTATGGTGCGATTCGATTCCCTCCCCCAAAAAATCTAATCTGTCAATAAGCAGGTAAACGAGAAAACATTTGAATCGATAAAAAAACTTTGTGAAGAAATATACTTAAACTATTCTGCCCCGTTAGTGGAACAAGAAAAAGCTGCCGAAGCAGCTATATTCCTCTAACTCTTACACCCGTTACTTTAAATATTTTCCTTCAAAAACTGTTCATCTTCCATATTTATTAAGTAAACATCCCTCCCCTTAACTAAGAACAATTTGCTTCCTCTGCCAACGGCGTATTCATATTTCAGTTCTTCTCCATTCTGATCGACGGTTTGAAATGTCTTTCTTTGCTTGTCCCTTAAAGAATACAAATACACCAGTGCTCTATCATCATAACCATGACTAAACAAAACAAAATCGTTCAGGAAAGCAAATGCATGACTCCCCTTTATGTGTATATTTGGAAAAATATCATAGCCTGTCTTATTTAATTTTACAAGTGGAAAGTCATAATAATAATATATAATTGTACTTTCTGAAGTTACATTTAAAGCATAACAATCGTCTATGAAAGGAACCTTTCTCCCTGTTTGTATCACAAAATCAAGATAATTAAATGTTTGTAATCCTTCTTTATCAAAACATCTTAAACCTGAATCCATATTTTCATCGAAATAACTTACCCATATATCTGAATTTTTTGTGGTTTGTACATCTTGAATTGCATCATCAAACGAAAAGGTCTTCAATACATTTCCTTGAATGTCAAACAAAGTGGCGTTCCTCAAATACCCTTCTTCTTCGTCGGTTCTTGCACTAACCATTAACCAATTCTCTTCAAGAGGTTGAGCAAAATCAAATGCTTCCGATACCAAAGGAACATTGATTTCATTTATTTCTTGATTTAAAAAATGATATATCTTATGCAAATACTTACCTTTTGCATCTTTTTCTGTTAATAAAATAAGATTTCCATCGAAATCGACACTAATTCTAAAATCGTCAAATCCACCAGCTATATGTTCTATGTTAATATAATGGCTAGCTTTTATATTATTCATTTTTCCCCCTAAAAATCATAATCAACACTTGATAACATAAGCACCCGTTTGTTTAAGAACAATTTTTCACAATCTTTCAGTTCTCATCCCATTCCAAATACCATTATTGTTTCAAACGGACACTGTATAATCTCGTTGCCTCAAGACTGCCTTCCATTTCAAAGATTCCATTTACAATCAACTTCTTCAACCGATAGCCATCCATGAAGCGCAAAAATCAGCGCTTCACCACAAAGAATGAAAAAGGTATGGAAGGGTCAATACTGATAAAGA